>NZ_JAMOIL010000022.1 GCF_023656415.1 Nocardioides bruguierae | reverse complement strand
CCTGCCGGACGATCGCCAACTCGGTCTCGAGTTCCCTGATTCGCTTGCGTGCTGCGCGGAGGTCGGCGGATTCGCCGGTACTGATGCCCGGACGCTCGCCCCGGTCGATCTGATCCTGGCGCACCCAGCCGTGGAGACAGCCTGCGCTGATGCCTAGCTCGTAGGCGGTCTGCTTGACCTGCTTGCCCGATCGGACCAGCGCGACGGCGCGGGCACGAAACTCGGGCGGATAGGGACGGGGCACTCTCAGAGCCTTTCAGTCAGGCCCGAGACTCATCACCCGATCTGGAAACCAACCCGTAGGGCAGGTCAGAGTGACAACCACACCTTCAGCAGTCCCCTGTCCGACTCATGGCCACTGACGAGGGCGGTCAGCGGGCATCTGTGCGGAATACGTGGGGAGGTTTCGCCATCGTGCCCACGGAAGCCTCTCGGTATCCTTTCACCCCCAGCGGCGTTCGAGCCGCAAGAGCTCGGCTGGAGGCAGCAGACGAGAAGTCCCCTCATCGTGCAGCAGTCCCCGACGCGCTGAACGGTGCCGTGCTCGGTGCCCAGCTCGGCACGCAGAGTCCTGACCATCCGCACCGCGGCGGCCTTCTCCTCAGGGCTGTAGCGACGCGTGGTCGGCTTCCCCGGGCTGCTGTCCTTCGGCATGAGTACATCCTCGTTTCCAAACGAAGGAGACTCCAACCAACCCAGGGCGACTCAGATCAAGCCTTCGGGACCATGCCGATGCCGCTCGATGCCAACTTGAACACCAGCGACAGCGCATTACGTACGTCGGGATCGCGATCAACCCGGCGCATCCCGCCAACGCGCTCGGCAGCGACATCCATCGTTGTGATTGCTCCCCGCTGGTCGCTCCCCAGGCTCGAGAACAGGATGAAGCATCGAAACACATGCAGATCCCGTCCCCGCCGCTGTCGCAGAAACGGCTGCAGCAGCGCTACCTCGTCGTGGCTCACTTGGCCACGCAGCGCTTCCGCTGAGGTCCACCTCGTTCCCCAGCCGCGTTCTTCGGCCTCCTGCTGAAGTTCGATCAGGGTCTCAAAGTCCAGTTCACAGATTCTGAAGTCGGGATCGGAAGTTTGAATGAGGGTCATGGCGCCGCGCCTACTCCAAGCCCCAGATTTGGATGGGCGTATCTGGGGAGATCGAACCGTCGTCGATGCGGCGAAGCAGCTCGTCCCAGCGATGATGCCCGTCCAGAATCTGCCCGCCTCGCGAGACGATAATCCCTTCGCCCTCGGCTGCGCGATTGATCGAGCCGAGCAGCTCGTCGTTGGTCATGTGCTCGTAGTGCGGGAACGCGTCCCGCGTTGCCTGGCTCTCCGTGTAGCGCGCGAGGTCACCGGCAGACTCAGTCCGAGGGCTCAGTGAGTAGTTCGCGTTGTGGACCAGGATCGGCGTATCGCCCGCGACTGCGTAGTAGTTGTGATCCCCAGGGACCCTGAAGTTGTATACGGTCTCCGACCGCTCCTCGATCTCACGCGCCTGCAAGACGGCGACGCCCTCCGGCGTCGCGAGCGTGTCGCCGACAACGAGGTCGCCAGCTCGCTTCCATCCGGAGCCGACGACCCAGAACGGGTGATCAGCCGTGGTAGTCAGCGTTCCTCCGCCGACGGTCAACGTGAGCAGCGACTCCACGTGACGCACGTACGTCCGGTCCACGCGGCGCAACTCGTCCTCACCGGTCTCGAAGTTCCGCGCCCAGACCTTGTCGCCGACTTGGATGTCCTCGATCCGCCTGAGTCCGCCCTCGGTCCGGATCA
Source organism: Nocardioides bruguierae (assembly GCF_023656415.1). Taxonomy (GTDB): domain Bacteria; phylum Actinomycetota; class Actinomycetes; order Propionibacteriales; family Nocardioidaceae; genus Nocardioides; species Nocardioides bruguierae. The sequence continues at coordinate 109,177 of NZ_JAMOIL010000022.1, read as the reverse complement.
GTGTTCCAGCAACGAAGCACGTCTTCCCTGGAATGCCGCAAGTGCCAGATCGACATCCGCTCTTTGCGGCGCTGGTGTCGGCTGCAGATCGGGCTGCGAGGCTCTTCGATTTAGCGCTGCGGACGGCGAGGCTCTCGGCCTTACGACCAAGGCCTGAGAGGGCCTTCTTCCCGATGACGCCAGCGACCTTGCCTGCGCCTCCGCCGAGGAGTCCTGTTGCTCCGCCGATGGCGATGGCTTCTGCGTAGCCGCCGAAACTGTGGTCGGCGGTGGGATCGAGTGCGTTCTCGACAGCGGCTCCGGCCATGCCGCCGGCGACGGCGCATCCAACGACCCCTACTCCACCGGTGGCGACTGTGCATCCGGCCGTGACCACGATGCCCGTAGCAATTCCTGTGATCGCGGCCTTGTTGTCCTCAACGAAGTCTGCCGCCGCAGACAGACCGCCACCAACGGCGCTACCGATCCTCTCGAAGACGCTCGGCTCTGGCTCGGGGGCTGGTGGTTGGACGGGTACTGCGTTGTGGTCGATGAGCCCCACGGTCCACTTCATGGCGAGCATGCCGCTGGCGTCGACGTAGGTCAGGGGGTTGTTGTTGCCGTAGACGTATCCGTTGATCTGCCGCGAGTTCGTGGCCTGCACGACGGGGTCGGCGGTGAGGAACGAGCCGAGGGCGGTGTCGTAGGGGCGAGCACCGATGCTCATGAGCCCGGCGTCAGCATCGATGGTGCCGCCGATGAAGCCTTGGTCGCCGGTCCAGGTGCCGTTGGTGGATCTGATCTGCCCGTAGGGACTGGTGCGTCTGCTGGACAGAACCCCGGTGGTGTCGCTGTCGACGTCCCCATTGGTCAGGGAGTAGGACGCGGTGCCGTGGGGGTCGTTGAGCAGTGTGTCAACGTCGGAGCGGTTGGGGCCGGATCGGACGGCGACTGAGTTCCCCGCGAAGGAGTAGTACCTCAACGCCTCGACACTCTGACCGTCGTCGTCGGTAGAGACCTCGGTGCCGTCGCTGAGGTACAGCGTCACCTGGGGGTCACCGGTGTTTCCGGTGGTGTCGGTGGACTGCACGACCCGCAGGAACCGGGTTCCTGAGGAGGTGTAGAGGTTGGTCTGCTCCGAGCCCCCTTGCGCGCCGACCGCTGGGGCGGTGATGGTGCGGAGCCGGCCCTGGGTGTCCCAGGTGAGTGTCTGGTTGCGTCGCTGGGTCATGCGGCCGGCAGCGTCGTAGGCGTAGTTGCCGGAGGCAGATTCGATACCTGCGTCCGTGACTCCGGTCGCCGCCCCGTCGGTCACCTCGTCGGTGACGCTGGTGACGCCGTGGGCGTGGGCGGAGTCCGCGTAGGCGTAGGTGTCTTCAACGGCCACGACCTCGTTGCCGTCGTGGCCGCGGAGGGTGACCGCCTTGCGGTTACCGGTGGCCTGGCTAAACGTCCAACTGTTCCAGTACGAGGAGTCGTCAGCGACCAGGTTGCCCACGTTCGGGGCCGCGGAGCACAGGTCGTCCCCGGCCTCCCACCCGTTCTGAGCCGTCAGCGTCCAGGCGTCGGTGAGCTGGACGAGCGCGTCGTAGCGGTAGCACTGGGTCTCGACGTGGACGGCGTCGCCGCTGTTGGTGTCCGCAGCGTCAATGGTGCTGCTGGTCAGGTTTCCTGCGGTGTCGTAGGTGTAGGTGGTGCGTTCGTCGTAGTAGGACTCTGTCTGGCGGTCGACCTGGCTCGACAGCAGCCGGCCGGTGCCGGAGTCGTACTTGAACGACTGCCAGAAGAGGTTGCCGTAGGTGTTGCCCAGGGCCAGCTGGTCGAGCTGCCCGCGGACCGACCACTTCGCTTCGGGCACGTAGGTACCCAGCGATCCAGCCAACGAGGTCGGCCGACCGACGGAGTCGTAGTCGACCTGCACCCGCTCCTGTGGGAGCCCGATGTCGAGGTCGTCGCTGTTCTCGTAGTCGGTCCACTTCAAGGAGCCGTCAGGGTTGTACCCGAAGCTGGTGTTGTAGCTACCGACCATGGCCTGCGGGATCAGGCCACCGGCTGTGGCTGCATCGCCCGAGGCGTCCGGGTCACCGATGGTGGTCTCGACACCAGAGACCTGCCCGGCGTCGGTGTAACCAGTGATGGTCTCGGAGTGGACCTGCAGACCCTGGTCATAGGTGATGGAGCTGTCGGCGCGGCCCGTGGCCGAGTCGAACGTCCACTGCGCCAACGTGATCGGGTCGCCGGCACTGGTGGTGTCGAGCAGCGTGGTGGCCCGTCCGAGCTTGTCGTAGACCGTGGTGATCTCGGTGCCCAGGGCATCGGTGGTGGTCTCGGGCAGCCCCACAGCGGTGTAGCTGTTGGTGGTGGTCCCGGTGTCGGGGTCGGTGGACTCGACCAGTTGACCCTTCAGGTCGTAGGTGTAGGTCCACTCGTTGCCGGCCTGGTCTGTCATCGAGGCTAGTTCGCCGGCCGGGGTGTAGGCGTAGGTGGTCTCGATGTCGGGGGCGGTGAAGGTGTTCCCGTTGTACTCGACACTGGAGATGGTGCGTCCACGTGCGTCGGTGCTGGTGCTGCTCAGCACCGAACCATCGCCGGGATTCAACTTGACCGTGTTGCCGGGGTAGGCGGTGGTCACCACGACCGGGTCGGCGTGGCCCTTGTAGTCGGTCGAGGTTTGCGTGGAGCGTCCGGCACCGTCGTAGGTGAAGGAGGTCTCGATCGGGTACTGGCTGGAGATCGCCAGCATGTCGTTGGTCGGCTCGTCCGCGACGAATGCATCACTCCGAGTCCGCAGGACCTGCCCTCGCCCGTTGTAGTCGGTCGTGGACACGATGCTGCCGATCGTGTCGTCGCTCTCGCGCAACGTGGGGGTCTGCGTCTGGACCGTCCGGGCGAGGCCGTCGAAGAACTCAAAGGCCGTCGAGGTCTGACCATTGGGGAGCAGCGTGTCGGTACGAATCCGGTTGGGGGAGGTGACGACGCCGCTGCTGTTGGTCTGGAACAGACCGTAGTAGTAGCTCAGACTGGGGGTGTCGTCGGCGTCCTGCCCCGGCAGCCACACCTTGGACAGGCGCCCGATCTCGTTGTACTCAGCCACGGTCACGGCCCCGTCGCTGCCCTGAACCTCGACCGGGAGCCCCCGGTCGGGGTCAAAGGTGGTCGTCGAGGTCAGCGCCTGTCCAGGCCCGTTGCCGTCTGGGTCGGGGCCGGTCTCGGAGATGGTCGTCGCGTACGCGCCCTCCGGCGCGCCAGGAGCGGCGGTGTAAGCGATGTGGGTCGAGACGCCGTCGGCGTCCGTCTGCTTCGTTGCCCGCCCGAAGCGGTCATACGTCGTCTTCGAGGCGGTCTGGAAAGCCATCGAGGAAGCGTCGCCACGCGCACCGTCCAACACCTGTGTCTCGGTGACATAACCGACCGTAGGCGAGGTGGACAGGTCGCCGTTGTCGTAGGCGTACCTGACCGCCGACAACCGACGGTCAGCCTCAGTCGTCGTCGGGGAGTACAGATCGCTGGGACAAAGCCCTGCGTACACCGTCTGGTTGCGCGCGGTCTGGAGAATCCACTTAGCCGGGTCCTCGGTGTACTTGGTGACGGTGCACGTGCGGTCGACGAGATCGCCGGTAGAGCCAGCTGCTCCCACGGTCACGTTGTCCCAGGCCCGGTCGTTGACCGCGATGGCGCGTCCGCGGTCGTCGTAGGTGTAGTTGATCCGGACGACCTGTTCCTTGCCGGCGGTTTCCGGGGTGCGGGTCTCGGTCGCCGTGATCAGCTGCATCTGCGGCTGATAGTCGCCGTCCTCCTGCGGAGTCGATGTATCGCTGCTGACGTACTCGTTGACCGTCGAGGAGAGTTCGTTCGCGGCGCTGACCGGGCCGTTGAAGCTCCGGGTCTCCAAGGTGGCGCCAGCCAGCCCGCGGTAGTCGTTGAATGCGGTCCCGTCGCTCGTGGTGACTTGTGTCTCTCGACGTTCACCGTCGCTGTCGCGGTCCTCGAAAAGCCCTCGGTAGTAGCGGGTCTCGGTGACCACCGCGTTCACGCTGGTGCCAACTGTGGCCACCACACGCCCAAACCCGCGCCACTGGTCCCAATTACGGTCCGCGGGTCGCAGGGCGGTGGAGTCGTCTTCTGGGGCATGGTGCTCAACGGCGCGAACGGCAACTCGGAAACCGTGACGTGGATCTTGTGGTGGGTGCTGGTGGCGGGGTTCGCCTGCTGGCCCCTGGCAGGACTGCTCTATCTCTTCCTTCGTCCGCGATTCCTCGTCCCTCCTCACCTACGACGCAGCCAGTCACCGGCTAGTGCCTGGTGGGCGCGAAAGCGGCAACTGAGTGGGGCGCGTCGGTCGGCGACCGAGGCGGCACCTCCCGTGGAGCCGGGATAGAGAGTGGCCGAAGCTCATGGGCATAACGGAGATCCGGGAGATCGACTAGCGGTTCCGCTCAGGCGAGTTGGCAGAAGGCGGACCGATGACGCCGCACCGTGCCGCAGCAGATCCGTCCCGTCAGCGGCGGCTGTCAGGTTTCCGCTTCAATCCAAGCGTAAGAAAGGCGCACGCCCCCACCGCCCACACGAAGGCAGCAACATATGCGCCCGGCTCATCCACCCCGCTGGCAATGCCGACTACCTGGCGCACAGCCAGGACTCCCCAGCCAACTGCCACCACGACTGCCAGCCAGCTTCTCCAGCGCCTCAAGGGCAGTCCTGGCCGACATGCGGACCCGAAGGGATCGTGCCGTGGACAGCGGACTCGAGCGTCCACTCATAGTTCCGACGCAACGCACGTCTCCTGGGTAGTTGGCAGCGGAGAACAGCCCATCATCGGCTCGGCACCGCGGCCTCACCCCACAGGCAGCCCACGGGCCAGCGCCTCGCACCACGAGACGTGGCTCGGATGCCACCGAGCCGCCAGCTCAGCCGCGGATAGCGTCCTGCACGTCTCGTCGATCGAGCATCGCGATGCACCAGGCGAAGTGGCCGTCCGAGCCGTCCTCCCCGAAGCAGCACGCGGTGATGAGCGCGTAGGCCGCTCGGTAGACGAGCAGTCGTTCGCGCGAGTAGCCGAAGGCCGCGCACCAGGCGTCGTCCAGGGTCCGCTCCACGTCCCGTGCGCGAGGGCCCCACATGTCGTAGACGCTGGCGGCGATCGCAGCGTCGAAGGCCGGGTCGCCGGCGGTGCTGAGGAAGCCGAAGTCGAGGACGGCGGTGGCCCGGCCTCCCGTCCGCAGGACGTTGGCAGCGATCAGATCGCCGTGCACCAACGTCGGAGGCGCTGTCTCCAGGGAGCGCAGCGCAGCGATCGTGCTCGCCGCGGTGTCCGCCACCCGCGGATGCGCCGCGGCCAGCGCCTGCTCGAACCGCGTCACCCGGCGTGCCACCAGGTCGGCGAGCTGCGTCTCGAACGCGGCGCCAGGACCGAAGGCCGGTTCACCCGGCAGCATCGGGAGCGCGAGAAACGCCGGCTGCGCGGGGATCGCGGCCAGCGCGGCGAGGGCCTCGGTCATGACGTCGATGTCGGTGGTCGACAGGTCCGGCGACGACCCGTCGGCCTGCCAGACCGGCTCGCCGTCGAGGCGACGCTCGATGGAGACCAGGTGCCCCTCGACCTCCAGCACGTCCACGATGAGCGGGAGCATCACCGAGGAGTCGGCGAGGCGTCCTGCCTCGATGCCTTCGTAGAAGGTCCGCAGCAGGTCGAGGTCCGCGCGGGAGCGGCTCGACCAGACCTTGGCCGCGGTGCCGTCGCCCAGGTCGAGGACGACGCCCTCCACGCCCCGACCGAGGACGCCGACGGAGGTCAGGCCGGCAGCCCGCAGGACGCTGATCGCAGCTTGCTCGTCAACGGCCACGCCGCCACTGTGGCATCCGGCTCGCGTCGAGGCATCCGAGATATCAGCGTCGCCCGCGGTACCGGCCCGACGCATTCCCTTGGTTCAGCTCGCGCACGAGTCGCTCCAGCGCCCGCAAGGTCGGCTCCCACCGTGGCTCGTCGGCGACGGCGCTCGCCTGCTCGGTCAGCGCGTCGAGCAGGCGCCGCACGGCAGCCGGTGACGAGGCGACCGCGGCGACGCACTGCTCCAGGGCATGGCTCGCGGCCACCTGCCGCACCTCCACCGCGATCGCACCCGCAGCAGCGGCGCGGCGCTCCTCGTAGGCCGCCCGCCGACACCGCTGGGAACACCAGACACGAGGACGTCCACGGTCCGAGCGCGGCAACAGGTCACCGCACCGCGGGCAGGCGCCGGCACGCGCGGGTGCCGGAGGTTCGTCCGTCATGACGCGAGCGTGGTGGTGAGCCCTCACCACAGGTCTCACCACGGCCCCGGCCTGTGGAGAACGCGCCCCTCTCCACAGAAGAAGTCCGCCTCGGAGCGGGCGATCTGCAACGGAGCCACCGTCGTGGGCACATCCACGACGAGAGGCCGACCATGCACGACGACACCGACTCATCCCTGAGGGTCCGGGTCTGGGACCTGGAGAAGTACGAGGGGCGCCGGGGCACCAGCTACCGCGTCCGATGGGCCGTCGAAGGCCGGCGGCACGGCACCACCTTCCCCACCAAGAAGCAGGCCGATGTCTTCCGCGGTCAGCTGCTCGCAGCCGTGCGCGCCGGCGAGGCGTTCGACCTCACCAGCGGGCTCCCGATGTCGACCGTGCGAGCCGCGATCCCCGCCCGCACCATGACCTGGCTCGGGCTGGTCGAGACGTACTGCCAGGCCAAGTGGGGTTTCGCCTCACCACGCCACCGCAAGGGCATCGCCGAGGCCCTCTCGCTGGCAACGCTCGGCGTCCTGGGTGACGCCAGCCGACTCGGGCGTCACACGCGCACGGACCTGACCTCGGCCGTCAGCTACGGGATCTGCGCCCGAGGCGCCACCGCAGCCACCTACGACCCGACCGCACTGTCAGCGCTCCGCGCCGGCGACGTCCCGGCCACACGCATCGCCGACCCGCTCGTCCTGCGCCAGGTGCTCACCACCCTCGGCACCCGCATCGACGGCCGGCCCTGTGCCGCGTCCACCGTGCGCCGGCGGCGAGCCACCCTGCACAACCTGCTCGAGTTCGCCGTCGAGACCCAGGTGCTGTCGACCAACCCGCTCCACGGCATCAAGAACCGCACCTACGCCGGTGTCACCCGCATCGACCCCCGGGTCGTCGTGAGCCAGGCTCAGGGAGCCACGCTCATCAGCGCCGTCGCCGAACGGTCCCCGCACCTCGCCGCCTACTTCGGCCTCATGCTCTACGCGGGCCTGCGCCCCGCCGAGGCCCGCACCCTCCAACGCGGCGACCTGACCCTCCCCACCACTGGCTGGGGCGAGCTGACCCTCAGCCGCACCCAGCAGCGCCCCGGCAAGTCCTGGACCAACGACGGCACCGGCGTCGAGACCCGTCAGCTCAAGCACCGTGCACCCGGCGACTACCGGGTCGTACCCGCGGACCCACGCCTCGTCGAGCTGCTGAACCGCCACCTCGACCGGTTCGAGTGCGACGTCGACGGCCACCTCTTCGCCGCCCGCACCGGACGCTCCGGCGTCCCGCTGCCCAAGCCATACAAGACCCTCGTCTCGGAGTCGACCCTGTCACTGGCGTGGAAGACCGCCCGCGAGGCGACGTTCACCGAGCAGCAGTGCGCCTCCCCGCTGGCACGCCGCCCCTACGACCTCCGCCACGCCTGCCTCACCACCTGGCTCAACGCCGGCGTCGCACCCGCCCAGGTCGCCAGCTGGGCGGGGCACAGCACCCGCGTCCTCCTGGACGTCTACGCCGGCTGCGTCGACGGGCAGCTCGAGACCGCGCAAGCGCAGATCGACGCCTACGTGCACGGCAACGTCCGAGATCGCGCGGATCGGTGACCCCTCGCATCTCGGAACAGCTCGGCAGTATTCCGGAATAGAGTAGACTAACTCGGAATAGCGCGGCAGTGTTCCGACTTACAGGGCACGTCACGATGGAGGAGGTCCCGATGCCTGGTCCGAGCCCAGCGGCCCTGCCCATCCCTGCCCACGAGCGTCGGTTCACGCCCTGGCGTCAGTCGTTCCGGGGAGGCACCCGCGAGGACCGGACGATGCGCGAGGTCGAGGTGAGCCTGCCGCCTCGACTGGCGGACCTGGACCTCGCGACGCCGTCCGCGCTCGGCGCGGAGATGGACGCCGCGCTGCGGGCCATCAGCCGCCTCGACGACACTCACGGCGAGCACCTCGCTCCCCTGGCGACGATGCTGCTGCGAGCCGAGTCCGTCGCGTCGTCCAAGATCGAGCGGGTCGAGGCGTCCACGGACGACTACGCCCGCGCCCTGCACGGGATCAAGGCGAACGCCTCGGCGATGTCGATGGTGGCCTCCACCCAGGCGCTGGCCGACCTCATCGACTCCGTCGGACCCAACACCGACGCGCACCCACCGGGCACCGCTGGCCGCAGCACTGGCACCGGCCGCGCCCTCACGCTCGGGGCCATCCTGTCCGCCCACCGCATCCTCATGGCAGACGACCCCGAGGAGCGCGCCTACGCGGGCCGCCTCCGGGACATGCAGAACTGGATCGGCGGGTCGGACCACTCCCCCCGCGGCGCCCTCTACGTGCCGCCCCCACCCGAGACCGTGCCCGCACACCTCGACGACCTGCTCGCCTACGCCGGACGGACCGACGTACCCGTCCTCACCCAGGCAGCACTGACGCACGCGCAGTTCGAGTCGATCCACCCCTTCACCGACGGCAACGGCCGGATCGGACGCGCCCTCATCAACACGATCCTGCGGCGACGCGGCATCACCAGCCGCGTCGTCGTCCCCCTCGCCTCGGCCCTGGTGGCTCGACGTGACGACTACTTCGACGCCCTTGGCGCCTATCGGGCCGGCGCCGCGGCGCCGATCATCCGCGCCTTCACCCACGCCTCCACCCTGGCTGCGGAGGAGTCCGCAGCCACCGCCACTCGACTGGCCGAGCTGCCCGACACCTGGCTGGACGCGGCGCGCCGGCCCCGCAACGGGTCCGCAGCCCGCCGAATCCTCGACACGCTGCTCGAGACGCCCGTCTTCACCACCGACGAGATCGCCACCAACGTTGGCGGGCCACCGAGCTCGGTCTACGCCGCCATCGACCGCCTCCACACCAGCGGGGTCCTCCGACCGCTCACCCAGCGCACCCGCAACCAGGTGTGGGGCGCCGCCGCGCTCCTCGACGAGCTCGACGACCTCGGAGTCCGCATCGGCGCACGAGCACGCGCCGAGCGGAGCTGAGCCGCACCGGCGCCGCGTCCACTCGCCCCGAACCGCCCCAAACTTTGGGACACATTTGGGACAGACCCCCGCACACAGCCGGTCACCGTCAGGCACAGCCGGACACAGCGAAAGAGCCCCTGACCGGCGTTTCCGCTGGTCAGGGGCTCTTTTTCCTGCTGGTGGCAGATCCAGGATTCGAACCTGGGAAGCTTTCGCGACGGATTTACAGTCCGCTCCCATTGGCCGCTCGGGCAATCTGCCATGTCGTGGTGCCGCGTTTGGGCGGTGCCACAACGAGAGGAGACAATAGCAAGGCACCCGGGCCGGTGCGGAATCCGCGCGGCCCACCCCGCAGCACCCCACCCGAGCAGGAGAGACACCAGCCTCATGGCCGACTCGTCGTTCGACATCGTCAGCAAGATCGACCGTCAGGAGGTCGACAACGCGCTCGGCCAGACCGCGCGCGAGATCGCCACCCGCTACGACTTCAAGGGCACCGGCGCCACCATCGAGTGGCAGGGCGAGGAGGCGATCGAGATCAGCGCCTCCGCCGACGACCGTGCCACCGCCGTCCTCGACGTCTTCAAGGGCAAGCTGATCAAGCGCAACGTCTCCCTCAAGACGATCGACGCCTCCGAGCCGCGCCAGTCCGGCCAGCAGTCGAAGATCGCGGTCGCGCTCAAGGAGGGCATCTCCTCCGAGAACGCCAAGAAGATCTCCAAGCTCATCCGCGACGAGGGCCCCAAGGGCGTCAAGGCGCAGATCCAGGGCGACGAGCTGCGCGTCTCGTCCAAGAAGCGCGACGACCTCCAGGCGATCATCGCCCTGGTCAAGGAGCAGGACTACGACTTCGCGGTGCAGTTCACGAACTACCGCTGAGGTCTCGCGACAGGGCTGCGCTCTGCTTCGACTCTCGAACAACACGGGGAGCCTCCTCGGGGATCAGATCCCGACGGGGCTCCCCGTTGCGTTCCGGAGGCCTCGCTCATAGCAGTGGTCATATTTGCTGCATGACCGCCCTCGCCGAGCTTGCACGGCGCACGGACGCGGCGGTCCAGCGAGCCCGGGCAGAGCTGGTCACGGGTGTGCGCGCTGCTCACGCCTCAGGTCTGACCCAGGCGGAGATTGCCCGCGAGATCGGACGCAGCCAGCCCGAGGTATCCCGCCTGCTGCACTTCCACGGGCGTAGCGCCCGAGGTCGAGCACTGCGACGCAACAAGCCCGCGGTCCTCGCTCTCATCTCCGAGATCGGCGGGGGCCGCGTGCGAGTGTTCGGCTCCGTGGCGACGGGCACCGACGGGCCGGACTCCGACATCGACCTGCTCATCGACCTGTCGGACGACGTCGGCATGCTGAGGATCGCGCGCACCGAGCGGCTTCTCGCCGACATCCTCGGCTACTCCGTCGATCTCGTGTCGTCCAGCGACCTGCGAGCAGACCTGCGTGATCGCGTCCTCGCTGAGGCCGTTCCGCTGTGAGCAGGTCCGAGACCGAGCTACTTCAGGAAGCACTCACCCACTACGAGGCAGCCACCGAGCACGTGCGGGCTATGGCGGCGGCGTCCGCACTCTGAGCCGCACCGAGGCACGTACACCGGACCTCTCGACGTGCGTTCCTCGCTGGCGCTCGTCACTGCTCGACCAGCGGGGGGGGTGGTTGGGTGCCGGTGGTTTCGAGACAGGACTTCGTCCTTCCTCAACCGCCGGCCGCGGGCTCGTCCTTCCTCGACCAGCGGAGGTCGGCGGTCAGGTGCGGAGGTCTCGACGTACGTTCCTCGCTGGCGCTCGTCACTGCTCGACCACCGGAGGCCGGCAGTCAGGTGCGGGGGTCTCGTGGCTCGTCGCTGGCGCTCCTCGCACCTCGACCACCGGTGGCGGCGAGGAGGGCGATGCCGGTGCGCACGGTGCGGTGCTCCCAGGCCCGGGCGAGGGTGGTCTCGCCGCGGGTCAGCCGGGTGAACGAGCCCCAGCCGGGGCCGGCGAGCAGGTGGTGGAAGGCGTACGGGCGCTTCTCGAACGCGGCCAGGCAGCGGCGTCCTGCCTCCATCTCGGGCAGGAGGTCGGCGGCGAGGGCCGCCTCGTAGGCGGAGACCACCGACCCGAGGTGGGACGACGGCCCGCGACCGAGCACGGCGTCGGCCGCGACGCGTCCGGCTGCGAGGCCCGAGCGGACCGCGAACGAGATGCCCTCACGCGTCCAGGGCTCGAGCAGGCCGGCGGCGTCCCCGGCGACGAGGAGCCGCCCGCGACCCAGCGGCGACGAGGGCGTGCGGCAGCGGGTGAGGTGCCCGGAGTCGTGCAGCACGCGCAGCCCGGCCAGCCCCTGCTGCTCCACGAGCGCCCGCAGGTAGGCCTGCGTCTCGGCCGGCCGGCCCTTCGCCGCGATCACGCCGACGGTGAGGGAGTCGCCCTTCGGGAAGACCCAGCCGTAGGAGCCTGGCAGCGGCCCCCAGTCCAGGTGGACCCGGTCGGCCCAGGCCGCGGCCTGCCCGCCGGCGTCCAGCTCGACCTCGAGGCCGAGGTCCGTCTCCGCGACCCGCACCCCCACGGCGCGCGCGACGCGGCTCGAGGTGCCGTCGGCGCCGATCACGGTGCTCGCGCGCACGACGCCGTCGGCGGTGCGCAGCTCGATCGGCCCGGCGGACGTGGCGGCGTCGTCGGGCACGGTCACCGGCCCCACCCCCAGCCGCACGTCGGCGCCCGCGGACGCGGCGGCGTCGGCGAGCCAGGCGTCGAGCTCGGTCCGCGCGGCGGTGCGCAGCACGGGGCCGCCGTCCGGGCTGTGCCGCTCGCGTGGCGCGCCACCGCGCAACGTCAGGGAGACCCGCAGTACCTCGGCCCGCGCGGGCGGGGTGCCGGGCAGGGCCGCCAGGGTCGGCCCGATGAGACCACCGCCACACGTCTTGTACCGCGGGAAGGCCGCTCGCTCGAGCAGGACGACCCGCGCACCGGCCTGCGCGGCGGCCCGTGCCGCCGACGAGCCGGCCGGCCCGGCGCCCACGACGGCGACGTCGAACTCCTCGGATGCGCTGCTCACAGGGGCCGAGCCTACGAGGGGGCTATCCCCACCCCCGGACACCCGGGCTGACCTGCGCGTAGTGGAGCACAGATCGCGGCCGACCGTCGGGGCTGTCCACGCACCCCTGCGGAGGAAAGGTCTGCCTCACTTCTTGTCTACAGTGGAAGAGCGTCGCCGCCCAGCCGACGCCCCGGACCGCCTCGCGGGACGTGGGCGCACCCCCGGCACACCGGCAACCCCGGACCACGATCCCGCGCGGCGCAGCGATGTTGAGGAGCGGACGCAGGTGTCCAAGCAGGTCAAGCAGCTCGACCGGGTCGTCATCCGGTTCGCGGGCGACTCCGGTGACGGCATGCAGCTCACCGGAGACCGGTTCACGCAGGAGTCGGCGTCGTTCGGCAACGACCTCGTCACCCTGCCGAACTTCCCCGCGGAGATCCGCGCCCCCCAGGGCACGATCCCCGGTGTCTCGTCGTTCCAGGTGCACTTCGCCGACCACGACATCCTCACCCCCGGTGACGCCCCCGACGTCCTCGTCGCGATGAACCCCGCGGCGCTGAAGGCGAACCTCGGCGACATGCCGAAGGGCGCGACGATCATCGTCGACACCCACGACTTCACGGGCCGCAACCTCACCAAGGCCGGCTACGAGTCCAACCCGCTCGAGGCGCTCGACGCCGAGGACGGCGGCGACCAGGGCCCGCTCGCGGGCTACTCGGTGCACCCCGTCGACCTCACCGGCATGACCGTCGAGGCGGTCAAGGAGTTCGGCCTCTCCCGCAAGGACGCCGCCCGCGCGAAGAACATGTTCGCGCTCGGCCTGCTCTCCTGGCTCTACGGCCGCCCGATCGCGCCGACCGAGCAGTTCCTGCACCGGAGGTTCGCCCGCGTGGCCGACATCCGGGACGCGAACCTCACCGCGCTCAAGGCCGGCTGGAACTTCGGTGAGACCACCGAGACCTTCGTCGTCCAGTACGAGGTGAAGCCCGCCCCCATGGCGGCCGGCACCTACCGCAACATCACCGGCAACCTGGCGCTGGCCTACGGCCTCGTCGCCGCCGGCGTGCAGTCCGACCTGCCGGTCTTCCTGGGCTCGTACCCGATCACCCCGGCCTCGGACATCCTCCACGAGCTGAGCAAGCACAAGGCGTTCGGCGTCACGACCTTCCAGGCCGAGGACGAGATCGCCGGCATCGGGTCGGCGATCGGTGCGGCCTACGGCGGTGCGCTGGGCGTCACGACCACCTCGGGCCCCGGCATCGCGCTGAAGTCCGAGGCGATCGGCCTGGCCGTGATGACCGAGCTGCCCCTCCTCGTCATCGACGTGCAGCGCGGCGGCCCCTCGACCGGCCTGCCGACCAAGACCGAGCAGGCCGACCTGCTCCAGGCCATGTTCGGCCGCAACGGCGAGGCGCCCGTCCCGATCGTGGCGCCGCAGTCGCCGGGCGACTGCTTCTCCGCCGCGCTCGAGGCCGCCCGCATCGCCGTCACCTACCGGACGCCGGTCATGCTGCTCTCCGACGGCTACCTGGCCAACGGCTCCGAGCCGTGGCACGTCCCCGAGGTCGCCGACCTGCCGAAGATCGACGCGAACTTCGCCACCGCTCCCGCCGAGGGGGAGGAGTTCCTCCCCTACAGCCGCGATCCCGAGTCCCTGGCCCGCCCGTGGGCGCCGCCGGGCACCGCCGGCCTCGAGCACCGCATCGGTGGTCTCGAGAAGGCGGACGGCTCGGGCAACATCTCCTACGACTCGGCCAACCACGACAAGATGACCCGGCTGCGCCAGGCCAAGGTCGACCGGATCGCCGAGTCCCTCCCGCCGCTCGAGGTGGACGACCCCACCGGCGACGCGCGCGTGCTGGTGCTGGGCTGGGGCTCCACCTACGGCCCGATCGGCGCCGCGGTGCGCCGGGTCCGCAACGAGGGCGGCAAGGCCGCGCAGGTGCACCTGCGCCACCTCAACCCGTTCCCGAAGGACCTCGGCGAGATCCTCAAGCGCTACGACAAGGTGCTGATCCCCGAGATGAACCTCGGGCAGCTCTCGATGCTGATCCGCGCGAAGTACCTCGTGGACGCGGTCGGCTTCAACCAGGTGCGCGGCCTGCCGCTCAAGGCCGCCGAGCTCGCCGAGGCCATCACCGGCCTCGTGGAGCAGATCGAGAAGGAGGACGCACGATGACTGCCACCGACCTGGGCCTGCCCAGCCTGCGAGGCACCGAGGGCGTCCCCGTCCTGAACGAGGGCGAGAAGCTCACCGGCAAGGACTTCTCCAGCGACCAGGAGGTCCGCTGGTGCCCCGGCTGCGGCGACTACGCCGTCCTCAAGGCCGTCCAAGGCTTCCTCCCCGACCTCGGCCTGCGACGCGAGAACATCGTCTTCGTCTCCGGCATCGGCTGCAGCTCGCGCTTCCCGTACTACCTCGACACCTACGGGATGCACTCCATCCACGGCCGCGCGCCGTCGATCGCCACCGGCCTCGCCACGTCCCGTGAAGACCTCTCCGTCTGGGTCGTCACCGGCGACGGCGACGCCCTCTCCATCGGCGGCAACCACCTCATCCACGCCCTGCGCCGCAACGTCAACATGACGATCCTACTGTTCAACAACCGCATCTACGGCCTCACCAAGGGCCAGTACTCCCCCACCTCCGAGGCCGGCAAGATCACCAAGTCCACCCCCATGGGCTCGGTCGACCACCCCTTCAACCCCGTCTCCCTCGCCCTCGGCGCCGAGGCCTCCTTCGTCGCCCGCACCATCGACTCCGACCGCAAGCACCTCACCTCCGTGCTCGCCGCCGCCGCCGCCCACCGCGGCACCAGCCTGGTCGAGATCTACCAGAACTGCCCGATCTTCAACGACGGCGCGTTCGACGCGATCAAGGACCGCGACACCAAGGAGCACGCGATCATCCCGCTCGAGCACGGTCAGCCGATCGTGTTCGGCGGTGGCACGAAGGGCCTCGTCCGCGCGGCCCACGGTGGCGTCGAGGTCGCGGAGATCGGGGACGCCGACGGCCAGGTGAGCCTGGAGCAGGTGATCGTCCACGACGCCCACCAGCAGGACCCCACCCTGGCCTTCGCGATCAGCCGGCTCACGGACGCGGGCTACCTCAACCGCTCCCCCATCGGCATCTTCCGCCAGGTCGAGCGCCCGACCTACGACGACCAGGCCCGCGGCCAGGTCGACTCGGCCCGCAAGGCCGCCCCGGGCGAGCAGTCCGACCGCCTGGCCGCCCTCATCGGCGGCGGCGACACCTGGACGGTCGTCTGAGACGTCCCCCTTCGAGGTGCGCGAGCGCCGAGTCGGCAGACAGTTGCTGCCGACTCGGCGCTCGCGTCGTTGCGGGGGGGGTCAGCTGACGCGGTGGATGTAGATCTCCCGGGAGACGTCGGCCTGCCACTTCGGGGTGCGCACGACGTGTGCCCGGTAGTAGACGCGGTTGTAGCCGTCCTTGGGGCCGCGGACCTTCATCCGGTAGCGCCCCTTGTCGTTGGTGCGGGCCTTGCCGAAGAGCCGCCAGCCGGACGAGCAGCGCAGGTCGCGCTTGCAGTCCATGACCTGGATGCGGACGTTGATGGACCTGCCGGGCACGGGGCTGACCCGCCCGACCACGACGAAGCGGTTGTCCTTCGGCTCCTTGCCCGCGATGGAGACCTCCCGGTTCGCGCGGGCGGCGTGCGCGGCCGGGGCGGTGACGACGCCCAGTGCCAGCAGCGCGGAGACGAGGGCGGCCACGAGGGCCGCGGAGTCAGAGGGGGCGGTGGGGACGGTGCGGGTCACGAGGTCCTCCCGGTGGGACGGCTCTGCTGGGTGTGCCTGGGCTGGGTGCCTTGGGCTGAGGGGAACGGGCCGGGGCGGGGCTCGCCGACCGCCGCCCTGATCGGCCAGCACCGTACCCCGCCTGAGGAGTTCGTGGGCGGCTCCCGCGCCCCTAGGCTGCGCTGGTGAGCGACGGTCGTCGCGGGATGCTGCTGGGCATCTCCGCCTACGCGATGTGGGGCCTGTTCCCCCTGTACTTCCCGCTGCTGGAGCCCGCGGGGGCGCTGGAGATCCTCGCCCACCGGCTCGTGTGGTCGCTGCTCACGATGGCGCTGGTCGTGCTCGTGCTGCGCAAGCGCCGCTCCCTGGCCGCCCTGCTGCGCGACCGGCGCAAGGTCGGCCTCCTGGCGTTGGCGGCGCTCGCCATCACCGCCAACTGGGGCATGTACATCTATGGCGTCGTCACAGCACGTCGTCGAGACCGCGCTCGGCTACTACATCAACCCGCTGGTCTCGGTGCTGCTCGGCGTGCTGTTCCTCGGCGAGCGGCTGCGGCGGCTCCAGTGGGTCGCCATCGGACTCGTCGTGCTGGCCGTCCTGGTGCTCACGATCGGCTACGGGCGGCTGCCGTGGATCGCCCTGGTGCTGGCGTTCTCGTTCGGCACCTACGGGCTGCTGAAGAAGAAGGCCGCCGCCGGGGCGGTGGAGTCCCTGACCGTCGAGACGGCGGTCGTCGCCGGCCCGGCCCTCGCCTACCTGGTCTGGCTCGGCGCTGCGGGGCAGGCACAGGCCGGCGCCCACGGCACCGGCCACGCGCTGCTGTTCGCCACCACCGGTGTCGTCACCGCCGTGCCGCTGCTCTGCTTCGGCGCTGCGGCGATCCGACTGTCGCTGACGACCATCGGGATGCTGCAGTACCTGACCCCGACGATCCAGTTCCTCATCGGCGTCTACGTCCAGGGCGAGGCGATGCCGACCGAGCGGTGGGTCGGGTTCGCCCTCGTGTGGCTGGGGCTCGTCGTGTTCACCGTGGAGGCGATCCGCGGGTCACGACGCAGGGTCGTCGCCCCGGTCGCGTAGGTCCTAGGCACGTGCGGCGATCTCGAGGCTCGTCGCTGGCGCTCCTCACACCTCGATCACCGGTGGTCGCCCGAGGACATGCCGCCGGAGGCGGCCATCCCACTCAGCCGGTGCGGACCGCCACCACGTCCGCGAACGCCTCGAGGGCGTCCCGCACGGCGCCGGCGGGCAGCACGGAGAGGTGCTTCTTGGCGGCCTCGGCCTGCGCCACGACGTAGCTGCGGGCCTCGTCCATGGCCGGGTGGGCGCGCAGCAGGGTGAGCGCCTCCTCCACGTCCGCGTCCTCGGTGAGGGGCCGCGAGAGGAGGTCGAGCAGGCGGACGTCGGCAGCGTCGGTGGAGCCGACGGCCTGCGACTGCGCCATGAGCACCGGCAGCGTGGGCACGCCCTCGCGCAGGTCGGTGCCGGGCGTCTTGCCGGACTCGCCGGTCTCCGAGGCGATGTCGAGGATGTCGTCGGAGAGCTGGAAGGCGCTGCCGACGATCTCGCCGTACGCGGCCAGCGCCTCGACGACCTCGGCGGGCGCGCCGGAGAACATCGCCCCGTAGCGCGCCGAGGTGGCGATGAGCGAGCCGGTCTTGCCGGCGACGACCTCGAGGTAGTGCTGGAGCGGGTCCTCGTCGGCACCCGGGGGCACCGTCTCGAGGATCTGGCCCTCGACGAGCCGGGTGAATGTGCGGGCCTGGATGAGCACGGCCTCGGGGCCCAGCTCGGCGGTCAGCTCGGAGGAGCGGCCGAAGAGGAAGTCGCCGACGAGGATGGCGGTGTTGTTGTCCCACCGGGCGTTCGCGCTGGGCGCACCGCGCCGCACGTCCGCCTCGTCCATCACGTCGTCGTGGTACAGCGAGCCGAGGTGGGTGATCTCGACGACGCAGGCGCTGGTGAGCACGGCGTCGTTCTCGGGGTCGCTGCCGGCCTCGGCCGCGAGCAGCACCAGCAGCGGCCGGAACCGCTTGCCGCCGGCGTCGAGCAGGTGGCTGGCGGCCTCGGTGACGTAGCTGGAGTGGGCACGGACGTGACCCGCCAGGAGCGTCTCGACGCGGTCGAGACGCTCCTGCAGACGGTGGGCCAGCTCAGGGTCGGTGACCGGGAGGGCGAGGTTGGCCGGCGGTGGGGTGGTGCTCACCTGATGAATTGTCCGGCATGGCTCGCGAGGTCGAGCACCGGCCCAGGAACCAGGCCCAGGGCGAGGGTGCCGATCACGCCGACCGTGATGACGGTGACCACCAGCGGGGACGGGGTGACGACGCTGGCCGAGGCCTCGGTGGGGGCGGAGAAGAACATGATCTTGATCTGGCGGACGTAGAAGAACACGCCCAGCACGGACGCCAGGATCGCGACCAGCACCACCGGCCACATGCCCGCGGACATGGCGACCACGAACACCGACCACTTGCCGGTGAACCCGGCGGTGAGCGGGATGCCCGCCATGGAGAGCAGGAACAGCGAGAAGACGCCGGCCACCAGCGGCGAGCGACGGCCTAGGCCGACCCACCGGTCCATGCCCGTGGCCTCGCCGGAGGCGTCGCGCACCAGCATGACCACCGCGAAGGCGCCGACCGTGGCGAAGCCGTAGGTGGCCAGGTAGAACATGACCGCCTGGAGCGAGGTGACCTGGCCGTCGGCCAGCTCCGTGGGGCTCTGGACGCCGATGACGCCGGTGAGCAGGAAGCCCGTGTGCGCCACCGCGGACCACGCGAGCATCCGCTTCACGTCGGTCTGGACGATGGCCATGAGGACGCCGACCAGCATGGTGAGGGCGGCGACGCCACCCAGCACCGGCATCCACGTCCACCGCTCCGCGCCGAAGGCCACGTAGAAGAGCCGCAGCAGGGCGCCGAAGGCGGCGATCTTGGTGCAGGCCGCCATGAACGCGGTGACCGCGGTCGGGGCGCCCTGGTACACGTCCGGGGTCCAGGCCTGGAACGGCGCGGCGCCGACCTTGAACAGCAGGCCGACCGCGAGCATCGCCAGGCCCATGAGCATGAGGCCGCGGTTGCCGAGGTCGCTGCGCACCGCCACGTCGATGGCCGCGAGGTCCATCGAGCCGGCGAAGCCGTAGGTGAGGGCGATGCCGTAGAGGAAGAACCCGGAGGAGAACGCGCCGAGCAGGAAGTACTTCAGCGCCGCCTCCTGGCTCAGCAGGCGGCGTCGGCGGGCCAGGCCCGTCATCAGGTACAGCGGGAGGCTCAGCACCTCGAGCGCGACGAACATGGTCAGCAGGTCGCCGGAGGCGGGGAACAGCAGCATGCCGCCGACCGCGAACATCATCAGCGGGTAGATCTCGGTGTGCTCCAGGCCCTGGGTGCGCTTCTCGGCCTCGGTGCCGGGCAGGGCCGCGGCCTGGCCGGCGAAGGCGCTCACGCCCTGCTCGAGGCGACGCTCGGCGAAGAGCAGCAGCCCGAGCCCGGCGAAGACCAGCACGAGGCCCCAGAGGAACACGGTCGGGCCGTCGACGACGACCGAGCCGGCGCCGCCGATGACGCCCTGGGCGTCGCGGTCGGCCACCTCGTCCAGGTTGGCGCCCACGTAGACCGTGCCGACGAGCGCAGCGACGAGGCCGAGCGCCGCCACCGCGACCTGCGGGAGGAACCGCGAGCCGCGGGGCAGGAACGCCTCGAGCGCGAGGCCGATGATGCCGGCACCGAGCACGACGATGATCGGCCAGATCTCGGCGTAGGCCATGTACGGCGTGGTGAACTCCGACATCAGTGCTCGCCCTCCTCGGCGCTCGCGTCCGCGGCCGGCGCGGACACGGTCGGGGACTCGTCGGTGACGCCCACGTGCGTGAGCAGGTCACCGACGTAGTCGTTGCTGGCGTCCAGCAGGGGCTGCGGGAAGAACCCGAAGCCGACCAGCGCGACCATCAGCGGCAGCACCGCGACGACCTCGCGCACGCCCAGGTCACGACGGGCGGGGCTGCCCTCGGGCAGCTCCGGCGGCGGCCCGGTCATGGAGCGCTGGTACATCCAGAGGATGTAGATCGCGGCGAGCACGATCGCGGTGACCGCGATGGCGCCGACCCACCAGGCGTACTGGAAGGCCGCGATCAGCACCAGGAACTCGGAGACGAACGGGCTCAGGCCGGGCAGGCTCAGCGTGGCCAGGCCCGCGATCAGCAGCATCGCCGACATCACCGGGGTGACCTTCTCCTGGCCGCCGAGCTCACGGATCGACGTGGTGCCCCGGCGGGCCGTGATGTAGCCGGCCACCAGGAACAGCGCGGCCGTGCCGACGCCGTGGTTGACCATGTAGAGCACCGCCCCCGAGCCACCGGCGGTGGAGAAGACGAAGATGCCGAGCACGATGAAGCCGAAGTGGCTCAGCGAGGTGAGGCCGATGAGGCGGAGCACGTCGTCCTGCCCGATGGCCAGGACCGCGCCGTAGACGATCGAGATCAGCGCGAGCGCGACGACGACCGGGGTGGCCCACTGCGAGGCCTCGGGAAAGATCCCCAGGCAGAAGCGCAGCATGCCGAAGGTGCCGATCTTGTCGAGCACGGAGACGAGCAGCACCGAGGTGGCCGGGGTGGCCTTGCCGGTGGTGTCGGCCAGCCAGGTGTGCACCGGGAACAATGGCGCCTTCACCGCGAACGCCACGAAGAAGGCGGCGAACAGCCAGCGTCCGGCCTCGGTCGGGATGTCGAGGGCCATGAGGTCGGAGAGCAGGTAGCTCGGGGAGCCGGCCTGCGCGGAGACCACGTAGAGCCCCAGGACGCCGGCGAGCATGACGAGCCCGCCGCCGAGCTGGAAGACCAGGAACTTGATCGCCGCGGCCGAGCGCCCGGCGCGGCCGTAGCCGCCGACCAGGAAGTACGCGGGGATCAGCGTGGCCTCGAAGACCAGGTAGAAGAGGAACACGTCGGTGGCGAGGAAGACCGCCATCGAGAGGCCCTCGAGCGCCATCACGAGCGCGGCGAAGCCGGCGGCGCTGCCCTGGCCGACCCCGTCCAGGTCGGTCTCGGTGTCGCGCCAGGCGGCGAGCAGCACCACGGGCACCAGGACGGCGGTGAGGCCGACCATGAGCAGGCCGAGGCCGTCCACGCCCCAGGCCAGGTGCACGCCGAGCGCGGGGATCCACGCGTAGGTCTCGGTGAGCTGCATGCCCTCGCCGAGGTTCCACGAGAGCGCCACGGCCGCGGCCAGCACCAGGGTGAGCAGGGAGAAGCCGAGCGCGACCTGCTGGGGCAGGCGTCCGCTGCGGGGGCTGAGCGCGGTCGCCAGCGCGCCCACGAGGGGCACGGCGACGAGCAGCGTGAGCCAGGGGAGGTCCATCAGAGGTTCACCACCAGGAGAGCCGCGAGGAGCAGGACGGCGCCTGCGAGGACGGAGAGTGCGTAGGAGCGGACGTAGCCGGTCTGGAGCCGCTTGATCACCTGGCCGACGCCGCCCATCACCGACGCACCGTCGGTGAAGGTCGGGTCGACGACCTTCTCGTCCAGCGCCACGAGCCCGCGGGTCACCCCGCGACCGGGGCCGACGACCAGGCTGTCGTTGATCGCGTCGCCGTAGAGGTCGTGGCGCGCGGCGGTGGTGAACGGGCTGACCTTCTCCGGGGCGGTGTCCGGCACCTCGCGGCGCCCGAACATCGCCCAGGCGACGGCAACGCCGACCGCGACCACCACGAGGGTGACGAGGGTGTAGACGATCGCGGGCACCGGCAGCTCGTGCTCGGGGGCCTCGCCGACGACCGGCGCCAGCCAGTCGACGATCCAGCCACCGAGGTAGAGCACGCCGCCGAGCGCCGACAGCGCGGCGAGGACGACGAGCGGCCCGGTCATCACCGAGGGCGACTCGTGCGGGTGCACGCCGTCGCGCCACCGCTGCTTGCCCAGGAACGTCATCAGCATCAGCCGGGTCATGTAGAAGCCGGTGACGCCCGCGCCGACGAGCGCGCAGACGCCGGCGACCGGGTTCTCCACCAGCGCGGTCTCGATGATCTTGTCCTTCGACCAGAAGCCCGAGAACAGCGGGAAGCCGATGATCGCCAGGTAGCCCATCGCGAACGTCAGGAACGTGACCGGCATGGCCTTGCGCAGCGCCCCGTAGTGGCGCATGTTCACGTCATCGTCCATGCCGTGCATCACCGAGCCGGCGCCGAGGAACATGTTGGCCTTGAAGAAGCCGTGCGTGATCAGGTGGAAGATCGCGAACGCGTAGCCGTACACGCCGAGGCCCGCGGCCAGCATCATGTAGCCGATCTGGCTCATCGTGGAGCCGGCCAGCGCCTTCTTGATGTCGTCCTTGGCGCAACCGATCACGGCGCCCCACAGGACGGTGACGGTGGCGACGACCACGACGACGGTCTGGGCGTGCGGCGCACGCTCGAAGATGAAGTTCGAGCGGACCACCAGGTAGACGCCGGCGGTCACCATCGTGGCCGCGTGGATGAGGGCCGAGACCGGGGTCGGGCCCTCCATCGCGTCCAGCAGCCACGCCTGGAGGGGCACCTGGGCCGACTTGCCGGCGGCGCCGAGCAGGAGCAGGAGACCCAGCGCGGTCAGCACGGTGCTGCTCGCCCCCGAGGCCAGCGCGGAGACCTCGGTGAAGCTGAAGGTGCCGAAGGTGACGAACATCAGGCCGAGCGCCAGGGCCAGGCCCATGTCGCCGACGCGGTTGATCACGAACGCCTTCTTCGCGGCCGCGGCCGCCGAGGGCTTGTGCTGCCAGAAGCCGATGAGCAGGTAGGAGGCGAGGCCCACGCCCTCCCAGCCGAGGAACAGGCCGAGGTAGTTCTCGCTCAGCACCAGCGTGAGCATGGCGGCGACGAACAGGTTGAGGTAGGCGAAGAACCGACGACGGCGGGGGTCGTGGCTCATGTAGCCGATCGAGTAGACGTGGATCAGCGAGCCGACGCCGGTGATGAGCAGCAGGAACAGCACCGAGAGCGGGTCCAGCAGCAGGTCGAGGCCGACGTCGAGGTCGCCCACCGAGAGCCAGGTCCACAGGTGCTGGGTGACGCTGCGCTCGGCCTCGTCGCGGCCCATGAGGTCCACGAGCATGAGGACGCTGAGCACGAACGAGCCCATCGGCAGCGCCGTGGCCAGCCAGTGGCCCCACGCGTCGGTGCGTCGGCCGCCGAGCAGCAGGACGACGGCGCCGAGCAGCGGCAGCGCGACCACGAGCCACAGCAGGGCGGTGACGCCGTCCGCGGCGCTCGGGTCGAGGACGGGGACGGCGGCGTGGCCGTCCGCGGTGAAGTAGTGCATCGTCTCCGCGCTCCTAGAACTTCAGTAGGCTCGCGTCGTCGACCGAGGCCGACCGGCGGGTACGGAAGATGGTCATGATGATCGCGAGGCCGACCACGACCTCGGCGGCGGCCACGACCATCACGAAGAAGGCCGCGATCTGGCCCTCGAGGTCGCCGTGCTGCTTGGCGAACGCGACGAGGGCGAGGTTGCAGGCGTTGAGCATCAGCTCGACGCACATGAAGACCACGATCGCGTTGCGCCGCACGAGCACGCCGGTCGCACCGATGGTGAACAGGATCGAGCTGAGCACGATGTAGGGCGTCACGTCGGTCATCGGTCACCTCCCTCGCCGTCGGTGGTGCTGGGGTGCACCTCGGGGTTCTCGGTGTTGTGGCCGCTGCCGGCGGAGGCGTCGGTCGCTCCGGTGGCACCGCCCGCGGGGGCGGACTCGCCGCCGGTGATCTCGGCCAGCGTCGCCTCGACGTCGGAGACGGACGCGGTGCGCACCGTGCCGCGCGCCACCAGGGTCGCGGAGACCGAGGTGGGTGCCGGCGTCCCGTCGGGCAGGAGCGCCGGGGTGTCGACGGCGTTGTGCCGGGCGTAGACGCCGGGCGAGGGCAGCGGGCCGAGCGGCTTGCCGGTCTCGGCGTAGTCGCGCAGGCGCTGGGCGGCCAGGTCAGCCTGGGTCGTGCGCGGCTCCAGCCGCTCGCGGTGCGCCAGCACCATCGCGCCCAGGGAGGCGGTGATGAGCAGCGCGGCTGTGACCTCGAAGGCGAGGACGTAGCGGGAGAACAGCAGCGCCGCGATCGCCTGGATGTTGCCGTCGGAGTTCACCGCGCCCATGCCGGTGGCCGCGCCGAGGCTGATCTGGGCGGTGCCCACGACCAGCAGCGAGCCCAGAACCACGCCGCCGAGGATCGACAGCGCCCGCTGGCCGGGGATCGTCTCGGTCAACGAGTCGGAGGCGTCGACGCCGACCAGCATCACCACGAACAGGAACAGCATCATCACCGCGCCGGTGTAGACGATGATCTGCACGGCGAAGAGGAACGGTGCCTCCAGCGTCAGGTACAGGCCGGCCAGGCCGATCATCACGGCGGCCAGGAGCAGCGCCGCGTGCACGGCGTTGCGGACGAACAGGACGCCCAGCGCCGCGGCCGTGACCACGACGGCGAGCACCCAGAAGGCGACGCTCACTTCTCCCCCTCCCGCGCGGACGGGGCCGGGGCCGCGTACGCGCTGCGGTAGTAGTCGCCCTCGTCGTCGCCCAGCGTCATCGCGTGCGGCGGCGCCTCCATGCCCGGCAGCAGCGGGGCGAGGAGGTCGGACTTCTCGTAGATCAGGTCGGCGCGGTTGTCGTCGGCCAGCTCGTACTCGTTGGTCATCGTCAGCGCCCGGGTCGGGCAGGCCTCGATGCACAGGCCGCACAGGATGCAGCGCAGGTAGTTGATCTGGTAGACGCGGCCGTACCGCTCGCCGGGGCTGAAGCGCTGGCTGGCGCCGTCCTCGTCGGGGACGTCGCTGTTCGAGGCGCCCTCGACGTAGATGGCGTCCGCGGGGCAGGCCCACGCGCACAGCTCGCAGCCGACGCACTTCTCCAGGCCGTCCGGCCAGCGGTTGAGCTGGTGCCGGCCGTGGAAGCGCGGGGCCGTGGGCTCCTTCTGGAACGGGTACTGCTCGGTGACGACCTTGCGGAACATCGTCCGGAAGGTCACGCCGAAGCCGGCCACCGGGTCGAGGAACTGCTCCTTGAAGCTCGGGGAGCCCTTCTCGTCTGCCATGTCAGCTCTCCTGGGTGGTGCCGGCGGGCACCGTCTCGTCGGGGCCGGTGGGGAAGGTCAGCGGGGCGGCGGCGCCGCGCACGGCCCGGCCGGGCATCGGCGGCACCGGGTAGGTGCCGGTGGGCTGCGGCGCCTCGTCGACCACGACGTCGTCCTCGCGCCTGCCCAGCGGCAGGAAGCCGGCGAGCAGGATGACGACGACGATCGCGCCGCCACCGATCAGGTAGTCGGTGGTGTCGAGGGTGAGGCTGGTGCTGGCGTAGCGCATGGCGGCGACCAGGACGACCCAGGCCAGCGAGACCGGGATCAGCACCTTCCAGCCCAGCGCCATGAACTGGTCGTAGCGCAGGCGGGGCAGCGTGCCGCGCAGCCAGATGAACATGAAGATGAACAGCAGGACCTTGCCGAAGAACCACAGCACGGGCCAGTAGCCCTCGTTGAAGCCGGCGTAGAGGCTGTCCAGCCAGAACGGGGCGTGCCAGCCGCCGAGGAACAGCGTGGTCGCGATCGCCGAGACCGTCGCCATGTTGATGTACTCGCCGAGGAAGAACAGGGCGAACTTCAGCGAGCTGTACTCGGTGTGGAAGCCGCCCACCAGCTCGCCCTCGGCCTCGGGCAGGTCGAAGGGGGCGCGGTTGACCTCGCCGACCATCGAGAGCACGTAGATGACGAAGGACGGGAAGAGGATCAGGCCGAACCAGAGGTCGTCCTGGGCCGCAACGATCTCGGAGGTCGACAGCGAGCCCGCGTACATGAACACCGCGATCAGCGCGAGGCCCATCGGGATCTCGTAGGAGATCATCTGGGCGCTCGAGCGCAGGCCGCCGAGCAGCGAGTACGTCGAGCCCGACGACCAGCCGCCGAGCACGATGCCGTAGATGCCGATCGAGGCGATGGCCATCACGAAGAGCACGGCCACCGGCATGTCGGTCAGCTGCAGCGGCGTCATCTGGCCGAACAGGTTGACCTCGGGCCCGAACGGGATGACCGCGAAGGTGGTGAACGCCGGGATGACGACGAGCACCGGGGCCAGCAGGAACACCGCCTTGTCGGCCGCCGTCGGGATGATGTCCTCCTTCAGCGCCAGCTTCACGCCGTCCGCGAGGGACTGGAGCAGGCCGAAGGGTCCGTGGACGTTGGGGCCGATGCGGTGCTGCATCCGGGCCACGACCCGGCGCTCCCACCAGATGTTGAACAGCGTCAGCAGCACCAGGACCACGAAGATCAGCAGGGCCTTGACCAGGACGATCCACCAGACGTCCTGGCCGAACGCGCTGAGGTCGAGGTCCTCGATCCGCAGCACCCCGGGGCTGATGGTGCCGATGCCCGTGAGGGCCGTCAGGGGACTCACTGGTCCGCTCCCTTCACGCTCACCCGGCTGCCGGGCGAGGCCAGGCGGGCCAGCACCGCGGTGCCGTAGGAGTTGGTCGGCACCCAGGCGGTGCCGTCGACCATCGAGGCCTCGACCTCGACGGGCAGGGTGAGGCTGCCGCGGTCACCGGTGACCACGGCGCTCGCGCCGTCGGCCACGCCGACCTGGGCGGCGGTCGCCGGGCTCAGGCGGACGACGGCGGGGCGGGCCGTGGCCGCCAGGTGCTTGTCGCCGTCCTGCAGCGAGCCGTCGTCGAGCAGCGTCTTCCAGGTGGCCAGCGCCAGCCCCTCGCCCCCACCGGTCACCGGGGCGACCGGGGTGAACGCCGGGGCCTCCCCGTCCCAGGGGCCCAGCTGGCCGAGCTCGGCGCGGACCTCGTCGACGGTGCGGAAGCCCAGCCGGCGGCCGCGCCCCAGCGCCTCCAGCTCCTCGGAGATGCCGGCGAGCACCCGGCAGTCGGGCAGCGCGGCCGGCGTGTGCAGCACGGCCTCGAAGGGACGGACCCGGCCGTCCCAGGTGACGTACGAGCCGGCCTTCTCCACCGGCGGCGCGACGGGCAGCACCACGTCGGCGGCGGCGGTGACGTCGGTGGCCCGGACCTCGAGGCTGACCACGAAGTCGGCGGCCGCCAGGGCCGCGCGGAACGCGGCCGGGTCGGCGGTGTCGTCGGGGTCCACGCCACCGACGAGCAGGCCGCTCAGGCCGCCCGCGGCCGCGGACGCGACGATCGCGTCGGCGTCCTTGCCGGGCGCCTCGGGCAGCGAGGTGACGCCCCAGTGGGCGGCGGCGTCCACGCGGGCGGCGGCGTCGGCGACCGGGCGGCCGCCGGGCAGCAGCCCGGGCAGGGCGCCGGTCTCGACCGCGCCGCGGTCACCGGCCCGACGCGGCACCCAGACGAGCCGGGCGCCGGACTTGGCGGCCAGCTCGGCGGCGGCGCTGAGGGCGCCCGGCACGAGGCCGAGGCGCTCGCCGACCAGGATGATCGTGTCCTTGTCGACGCCGTGGTCGGCGTGGCCCAGGAGGCTGCTGAGCGCAGCCGGCTCGTCACCGGGGGCGGTCGGGAGCAGCGTGCCGCCGACCTTGGTGAGCCCGCGGGTCTCGAAGGGCGCGATGGCCAGCACCCGCAGCGGCCCCGCGAGGTGGGCCTTGCGCAGGCGCAGGAAGATCGTGCCCGCCTCGTCCTCGGGCTCGAGGCCGGCGAGGACGACGGTGCGGGCGGACTCGAGGTCGGCGTAGGTGACCGCGCCGTCCTTCCAGCCCTCGACGCCGCTGCCGACCACGTGCGCGGCGAGGAAGGACTCCTCCTCCGCCGAGAGCGGGCGGGAGCGGAAGTCGACGTCGTTGGTGCCCAGCCCGGTGCGGGCGAGCTTGGACCAGGCGTAGGCGTCCTCGGCGGTGAGCCGGCCGCCGGGCAAGAGACCGACTCCCCCGGCGTCCTTGGCCGCCGCCAGGCCGCGGGCGGCCACGGCGAACGCCTCGGGCCAGGACGCGGGACGCAGCACTCCGTCCTCGCGGACCATCGGGTAGCCGATCCGGTCGTCCTGCTTGGCCCACGTGAAGGCGAAGCGGTCCTTGTCGGTGATCCACTCCTCGTTGACGTCCTGGTCGTCACCGGCGAGGCGGCGCATCACCGTGCCGCGACGGTGGTCGACGCGGATCGCGGCGCCGCAGGAGTCGTGCTCGGCGATGCTCGGCGTGGAGACCAGGTCGAACGGACGGCTGCGGAAGCGGTAGGACTCGCTGGTCAGCGCACCCACCGGGCAGATCTGGATCGTGTTGCCGGAGAAGTAGGAGTAGAAGGGCGCGTCCTCGGCGATGCCGATCTGCTGCTGCGCGCCGCGCTCGACCAGCGCGATGAACGGGTCGCCGGCGATCTCGGCCGCGAACCGGGTGCAGCGCTGGCAGACGATGCAGCGCTCGCGGTCGAGCAGCACCTGCGGCGAGAGGTTGATCGGCTTGGGGAAGGTGCGCTTGGTGCCGTTCGTGGCGGCGAACCGTGACTCGCCGCGGCCGTTGCTCATCGCCTGGTTCTGCAGCGGGCACTCGCCGCCCTTGTCGCAGACGGGGCAGTCCAGCGGGTGGTTGACCAGCAGCAGCTCCATGACGCCCTGCTGCGCCTTGTCGGCGACCGGGCTGGAGGCCTGGGTGTTGACCACCATGCCGGGCGCGACCGGGAGGGTGCACGAGGCCTGGGGCTTGGGGAAGCCGCGGCCGTTGCCGGCGTCCGGGACGTCGACGAGGCACTGGCGGCAGGCGCCCACCGGCGCCAGCAGCGGGTGGTCGCAGAACCGCGGGACCTGCACGCCCGCCTGCTCGGCGGCCCGGATCACCAGGGTGCCGGGCTCGACGGAGACCTCGACGCCGTCGATGGTGACGGTGACCAGGTCGGCCCGCGGCTCGCCCCCGGTGGTCGAGCTTGTCGAGACCGTCATGCCGTGACCTCCTGCTGGCTCGACGCCCACGCCGTCGACCGCGCCGGGTCGAACGGGCAGCCGCCGTGGGTGAGGTGCGCGAGGTACTCCTCGCGGAAGTGCTTGATCGAGCTGGAGATGGGGCTGGTGGCGCCGTCACCGAGGGCGCAGAACGAGCGGCCCAGGATGTTGTCGCACTGGTCGAGCAGCAGGTCGAGGTCCTCCTCGCTGCCCTGGCCCTTCTCGAGCCGCGCCAGGTTCTGCACCAGCCACCAGGTGCCCTCGCGGCACGGGGTGCACTTGCCGCAGGACTCGTGCTTGTAGAACTCCGTCCAGCGCAGCACGGCCCGCACCACGCAGGTGGTCTCGTCGAACAGCTGGAGGGCGCGGGTGCCGAGCATGGTGCCGGCGCCGGCCATCCCCTCGAAGTCCAGCGGCAGGTCGACGTGCTCGGCGGTCAGCAGTGGCGTGGAGGAGCCGCCCGGGGTCCAGAACTTCAGCTCGTGCCCGTCGCGCATGCCGCCGGCGAGTTCCACCAGCTGGCGCAGGGTGATGCCCAGCGGCGCCTCGTACTGGCCGGGACGCTTCACGTGGCCGGAGAGGGAGAAGATGCCCATCCCCTTGGACTTCTCGGTGCCCATCGAGGAGAACCACTCCGCGCCGTTGCCGACGATGGAGGGCACCGAGGCGATCGACTCGACGTTGTTGATCACCGTGGGGCTGGCGTAGAGCCCGGCGACCGCGGGGAACGGCGGGCGCAGGCGCGGCTGGCCGCGGCGTCCCTCCAGGCCCTCGAGCAGCGCGGTCTCCTCGCCGCAGATGTAGGCGCCGGCCCCGGCGTGGACGACGACGTCAAGGTCGTAGCCCGAGCCGTGGATGTCGGTGCCGAGGTGGCCGGCCTCGTAGGCCTCGCGCACCGCGTTCTGGACCCGACGGATCACGTGCACGACTTCGCCGCGGATGTAGATGAAGGCCTTGTGCGCGCGGATGGCGTAGGAGGCGATGATGACGCCCTCCACCAGCACGTGCGGGTTGGCCATCATCAGCGGGATGTCCTTGCAGGTGCCCGGCTCGGACTCGTCCGCGTTGACCACGAGGTACTTCGGGTTCCGCCCTGCTTCGGTACTAGCGTCCTGGGGGATGAAGGACCACTTCATCCCGGTGGGGAAGCCCGCCCCGCCTCGGCCGCGCAGGCCGGAGTCCTTCACGGCGGCGATGACGTCGTCCTGGCTCATCGCGAACGCCGTGTCGAGGGCGCGGTAGCCGCCGCGCGACTCGTAGACCTCGCGGGTCCAGGAGCGGTCGACGCCCCACGGCTCGGTGAGGACGGGGGTCAGGGTGTCAGTCATCGCTCGGCTCCTCCACGGTCGACTCCACGTCCGCCTCCACGGTCTCCGACTCGGCGCGCGAGGTGTCGGCCTCCGCTGCGGCCTCCGACGCCGACAGGTCCTCGGTGCCGGTGGTGCCGCTCGCCGCGCCCGGCGGGGCGGACCAGCCGCGCTCGCGGGCGATCTCCCGGCCCACCAGGGACGACGGCCCGGCGCTGGGCCCCTCGTCCGCCCGCCCGTCGGGGAAGCCGGCGAGGACGCGCTCGACCTCGCGCCAGCTGCACAGCCGGGGGCCGCGCGTGGAGCGGACCTCCTTGCCGGTGCGCAGGTCCTCGACGAGCTGGACGGCGGTGTCGGGCGTCAGGTTGTCGACGAACTCCCAGTTCACCATCGCCACGGGCGCGTAGTCGCAGGCAGCGTTGCACTCGATGTGCTCGAGGCTCACGGTGTGGGCGTCGCCCTCGCGCTTCTCCGCCGTCTCGTCGTTGCCGACGCCCAGGTGCTCCTGGAGCCGGGCGAGGATCTCGTCGCCGCCCATCACCGCGCACAGGGTGTTGGTGCAGACGCCGACGTGGAAGTCGCCGGGCTCGCGGCGCTTGTACATCGTGTAGAACGTCGCGACGCCGCTGACCTCGGCGGGGCTGATGTCGAGGATGTCGGCGCAGGCCTGGATGCCCTCGGGCGTCACCTTGCCCTGCGCGGACTGCACCAGGTGCAGCATCGGCAGCAGCCCCGAGCGCTTCTCGGGGTAGCGGGCGGCGATCTCGGCCAGCTCGTCGAGCGTGGTCTGCTCCAGCGCGCTCGTGGTGCTCATCGGTCGACGCCTCCCATCACGGGGTCGATGGAGGCGATCGCCACGATGACGTCGGCCACCTGGCCGCCCTCGCTCATCACGCTGGTCGCCTGCAGGTTGGTGAAGGACGGGTCGCGGAAGTGGACCCGGAACGGTCGCGTGCCGCCGTCCGAGACGACGTGGGCGCCGAGCTCGCCTCGTGGCCCCTCGATCGGGACGTAGGCCTGGCCGGCGGGCACCTTGAACCCCTCGGTCACCAGCTTGAAGTGGTGGATGAGGGCCTCCATGGACTCGCCCATGATGTGCTTGATGTGGTCGAGGCTGTTGCCCATGCCGTCGGAGCCGATGGCCAGCTGGCTGGGCCAGCCGATCTTCTTGTCGGCGACCATCACGGGCGCGCCCTCGAGGCCGGCCAGCCGGTCGGCGGCCTGCTCGACGATCCGCAGGGACTCCCACATCTCGCCCAGCCGGACCCGGAACCGGCCGTAGGAGTCGGCCGTGTCCCACGTCTGCACGTCGAACTCGTAGTCCTCGTAGCCGCAGTAGGGCTGGGTCTTGCGCAGGTCCCACGCGTAGCCGGTGGAGCGCAGCACCGGGCCGGTCATGCCGAGCGCCAGGCAGCCCTCGAGGTCGAGGTGGCCCACGCCCTCCAGGCGCCGCTTGAAGATCGGGTTCGCGTTGCACATGGCGGCGTACTCGGGCAGCCGCTTCTTCATCAGCGCGATGAAGGAGCGGATCTCCTCCAGGGCGCCCGGGGGCAGGTCCTGGGCGACGCCGCCGGGGCGGACGAACGCGTGGTTCATCCGCAGGCCGGTGATGAGCTCGAAGAGGTCCAGCACCAGCTCGCGCTCGCGGAAGCCCATCGTCATGACGGTGAGGGCGCCGATCTCCATGCCGCCGGTGGCGATGGCGACGAGGTGGCTGGAGATGCGGTTGAGCTCCATGAGGAGCACCCGCATGACCTGGGCCTTCTCGGGGACGTCCTCCTCGATGTCGAGCAGCCGCTCGACGGAGAGCACGTAGGCGGCCTCGTTGTGGAACGGCGAGAGGTAGTCCATCCGGGTGCAGAACGTGACGCCCTGCGTCCAGGAGCGGAACTCCATGTTCTTCTCGATGCCGGTGTGCAGGTAGCCGATGCCGCAGCGGGCCTCGGTGACCGTCTCGCCCTCCATCTCGAGGATGAGGCGGAGCACCCCGTGCGTCGACGGGTGCTGCGGACCCATGTTGACGACGATCCGCTCCTCGGCGGCCTCGCCGAGGCCCTCCGCGATGGAGTCCCAGTCCTGACCGGTGACGGTGAAGACCTTGCCGTCGCTGGTCTCGGACGAGCCGGCGTAGACGTCCTCCGCTCCGACGGAGCCTCCGGTGGTCGAGCTTGTCGAGACCATTAGTTGTAGCTCCTCCGCTGGTCCGGCGGCGGGACGGTGCCGCCCTTGTACTCCACCGGGATGCCGCCCAGCGGGTAGTCCTTGCGCTGCGGGTGGCCCGGCCAGTCGTCGGGCATGAGGATGCGGGTCAGCGACGGGTGGCCTTCGAAGACGATCCCGTACATGTCGAAGGCCTCGCGCTCGTGCCAGTCGGTGGTCGGGTAGACCGCCACCAGCGAGGGCACGTGCGGGTCGGAGTCCGGCGCCGCGACCTCGACGCGCACGCGCCGGTTGTAGGTCATCGAGAGCAGGTGGTAGACGGCGTGCAGCTCGCGGCCGGTGTCGTCGGGGTAGTGCACGCCGTTGACGCCGGCGCAGAACTCGAAGCGCAGCGCCGGGTCGTCGCGCAGCACGCGGGCGACGACCAGCAGGTCCTCGCGGCGCACGTGCAGGGTCAGCTCCCCGCGGTGGACGACGACGGAGCCGAGGGCGCTCTCCACGCCCTGCGCCCGGGTGCCGGTGACCAGCGACTGGACCACCTGGTCGAACCAGCCGCCGTAGGGCGCCTGGCTGGGACGCGGCCAGTCGACGGCCTGCGTGAGACCGCCGAAGCCCGAGGTGTCGCCGGTGCCGTGGACGCCGAACATGCCGGTGCGGACGCCGGCGGTGTGCTGCGTCCCGACGGGGGCCGGCACGTTCTCCGGCGACTGGTCGGTGGCCGCCTGGTCGGGGGCGTTCGTGTCGTCGTCGCTCACCGCATGAGCCCCTTCATCTCCGAGGTCGGCAGGGCCTGCAGGGCGCTGGTCTCGAGCTCGGCGATCTCGGCCTGGCGGTGGGCGCCCAGCTTGGTGTGCTGCACCTGGTCGTGCAGCTTGAGGATCGCGTCGATGAGCATCTCCGGGCGCGGCGGGCAGCCGGGGAGGTACATGTCGACGGGCACGACGTGGTCGACGCCCTGGACGATCGCGTAGTTGTTGAACATGCCGCCCGAGGAGGCGCACACGCCCATGGCCAGCACGTACTTGGGGCCGGGCATCTGGTCGTAGATCTGGCGCAGGACCGGGGCCATCTTCTGGCTCACGCGGCCGGCCACGATCATCAGGTCGGCCTGGCGCGGGCTGGCACGGAAGACCTCCATGCCGAAGCGGGCGAGGTCGTACTTCGGGCCGCCCGAGGTCATCATCTCGATCGCGCAGCAGGCGAGACCGAAGGTGGCGGGCCAGAACGACGCCTTGCGGAAGTAGCCGGCCACCCCCTCGACGGTGGTCAGGAGGACACCGCTGGGGAGCTTCTCCTCGATACCCATCAGATGGTTCCTTCCGTTGCGTGGTCGGAGGTCGTCCCCGAGCGAGGAGGACGCGGGCGGGCGCAGCAGCGCATCGTGGGCCTCAGTCCCAGTCCAGGCCGCCGCGTCGCCACTCGTAGACGTAGGCGAGCGTGAGGTTGAGCAGGAAGAGGAAGACCGCGAGCAGCGCGAAGCCGCCCAGCGCGTCGAAGTGCACCGCCCACGGGACGAGGAACATGATCTCGACGTCGAAGACGATGAAGGTCATGGCGATCGTGTAGTACTTCACCGGGAACCGGCCGCCGCCGACGGGCTGCGGCGTCGGCTCGATGCCGCACTCGTAGGAGTCGAGCCTCGCGCGGTTGTAGCGCTTGGGGCCGGTCAGCGTGCTGACCACGACCGAGAAGACGGCGAACCCGGCAGCGATGGCTCCCAGCACCAGGACCGAGACGTAGAGCTCCATCTGCTTCTCCCTCCACGGGGCCCCGCTCACCCTCGCGGGTGGACGGCCTTGCCTCGCACGCTTGTGAAACACATCACGAGTGGTACGGCGGCCATACTGCCACCGACAGGGGACCTTAGTGAACGGGGGGTGGCCCTCGAAACCGCCATTGACCTGCGGATTTAATCAACGCAAACGTTGCGTAATTGCCCGCGGGGGTACGCGACAGGGCCCGGCGACACACCCCGTCCGGGACCTAGGACCCCTCCTGACCTGGGGGTATGTGTGCAGATTCACACAGGTGACCCACAGCAGGCCGGCAGGGGCCCCGCACGGGACCTCTGCGGAGGGCCGGGGGCCCTTGGTCACCGGCCGACGTGACCTTGCCGACGCGTGTCGGGACGCGCCCGGCCCCAGCCGGGGCGAGCGGTCGTGCGCGGCTCGCTCAGGCGCGGCCGCGGTGCAGGGCGACGATGCCGCCCGAGAGGTTGCGCCACTCGACGTCGGCCCAGCCGGCCTCGCCCAGCAGCTCCGCCAGGCCCGCCTGGTCGGGCCACGCGCGGATCGACTCGGCCAGGTAGACGTAGGCGTCCGGGCTCGAGGAGACCGCGCGCGCCACCGGCGGCAGCGCCCGCATCAGGTACTCCACGTAGACGGTGCGGAACGGCGCCCAGGTGGGGTGGCTGAACTCGCACACCACGATCCGGCCGCCCGGCTTCGTCACCCGGCGCAGCTCCCGCAGGCCGGCCAGCGGGTCGACGATGTTGCGCAGGCCGAAGGAGATCGTCACCGCGTCGAAGGTGGCGTCCGCGAAGGGCAGGCTCGTGCCGTCACCGGCGGTGAAGGGCAGGTGCGGGCGGGCCTGCTTGCCCACGCGCAGCATGCCGAGCGAGAAGTCGCACGGGACGACGGTGGCGCCGGCGTCGTGGAACGGCAGGCTGCTCGTGCCGGTGCCGGCCGCGAGATCGAGCACCCGCTCCCCCGGCTGCGGGTCGACCGCGGCGATCACCGCGGTGCGCCAGCGCCGGTCCTGACCCAGCGAGAGCACGTCGTTGGTGACGTCGTAGCGCTTGGCCACCGCGTCGAACATGCGTCGGACGTCGGTCGGCTGCTTGTCCAGGTCTGCGCGTGCCACGTCGAGCAGCGTAGTGGGGGCCACGTCGGGACCCGCCACGACGTAGGCGGATGGCAGGGGTGTGCAGCCCCGGCGCTACTCTCGGCCACGTGACGAGCGAGCCCGACGGCCTTCCCGGCGCCGCGCACCAGCGCACCGGGGACGGCAGCGGCGCACCCGCCCCGCGGCTGGTCGCCCGCACCGTCGCCGTCGAGCCCGGGGCCGTCGCGGACCTCCTCGGTCTGCTGCCCGCCGAGCAGCCCGTCACGTGGCTGCGCCGCGGCGAGGGCCTCGTCGGGTGGGGGCAGGCCGCCGTCGTCCGCACCACCGGCGCCCACCGGTTCGCCGACGCCGACAGCTGGTGGTCGCAGGTCGTCGACCGCGCCGTCGTCCGCGACGAGGTGGGCCTGCCCGGCACCGGTCTCGTCGCCTTCGGCTCCTTCGCCTTCGCCGACGCCCCCGGCGACTCCGTGCTCGTGGTGCCCTCCGTCGTCGTCGGACGACGCGGGGACCGGGCCTGGGTCACCACCGTCGGGCACGACCTCGACCACCGCGCCTCCGTGCTGCACCCCGCCGACGAGCCCGGCTGCCCCGGCGAGGTCACCTACGCCGACGGCGCCCTGGACGGCGAGTCCTGGATGAGCGCCGTCGCCGACGCCGTCGCGCGGATCGAGGCCGGCGACGTCGACAAGGTCGTGCTCGCGCGCGACCTCGTCGCCACCACCGAGCACGACGTGGACGTGCGCTGGCCGCTGCGTCGCCTCGCCACCAGCTACCCCACCACCTGGACGTTCCACGTGGACGGGATGATCGGCGCCACCCCCGAGATGCTGCTGCGCCGCGAGCGCGGCCTCGTCACCTCGCGGGTGCTCGCCGGCACCATCCGGCGCACCGGCGACGACCGCCGCGACGCCGAGCTCGCCGGCGCGCTGGCCCGCTCGTCGAAGGACCTCGAGGAGCACGAGTACGCGGTCCGCTCCGTCGCCGACGCGCTCGGCCCGCACTGCTCGTCGATGAACGTGCCGGACGCCCCGTTCGTGCTGCACCTGCCCAACGTCATGCACCTGGCCAGCGACGTGGCCGGCGTCGTCGCCGACCCCGCCGCCGCGTCCTCGCTGCGGCTCGCCGAGTCGCTGCACCCCTCCGCCGCCGTCGGGGGCACCCCCACCGACGCGGCCGTCGCGGTCATCTCCGAGGTCGAGCGGATGGACCGCGGCCGCTACGCCGGCCCGGTCGGCTGGATCGACGCCGCCGGCGACGGCGAGTGGGGCATCGCGCTGCGCTCCGCGGCCGTCGACGGGCGCACCGTGCGGCTCTTCGCCGGGTGCGGCATCGTCGCCGGCTCCGACCCGGCCGACGAGCTGGCCGAGTCCCAGGCCAAGCTGCTGCCGATGCGGGACGCGCTGGGTTGATTGGTCGCCTCCGGCGACATGTCCGCGCGCTTGTACCCCTGTTCTTCACTCCTCGACTCGGCACGGGCGTTCGCAGGCTCACGGCCCGCACGCTCGTCTCGTCGCTGCAGAACAGGCGGCGCGCGCGAACGCTTCATGAGCCTCGGATAGATCTATCTCCAGAGGCAGTTGCGAATCGTCGCAACGGCGTCCGCCGGAACCGGTGATCGAGGTGCGAGGAGCCCTGGCGACGAGCCACGAGATCCCCGCACCCGAACGCGGCCTCCGGTGGTCGAGCAGCGACGAGCGCACGTCGAGACCACCCCCGCGGCGACCGACTACACCGCGTACAGCATGCGCCCCTCAGCCAGCACCGTCGCCGCGAGACCGCGCAGGTCCACGCGGGCGAGCAGCCGCTCGTCCGCGCCGACGGTGATCCACTCGACCCCGTCCGGGTCGGGCTCGGCCTGGGCCCAGCGCTGGGCCTCGATGGAGGTCAGCTCGTCGATCGCGAAGGCGAGGGGCTCGCCGTCGACGTCCACGAGGAGCAGGGGACCGGCGTCGGTCCGGCGGGGCCCGGCCGCCAGCCCGACGCGACCCAGCTGTGGCGCCAGGTCGACGACGGGCACGACGGCACCGCGGTGGGTGAGCAGGCCGAGGACGCCGCCGCCCACGTGGGTGCTGAGCAGCGTCTCGGGCCACGGCAGGATCTCGCGCACCTGCTCCAGCGGGACGGCCGCGAACGCACCGCCCGACCCGAGGACGAGGTGCGCCTCGCCGAGGTGACCCGCCCCGTCCTCAGACTCATCGGCGCCGCCGGCGTCCTGCGTGCCGTCGAGCACGGCGGCCTCCTCGCTCATCACCGTGCCGAGCACGGCCACCCGGTCGTCGGCGGCGAGCGCGGGGCCGTCGATGACGAGCACCCGGCCGTGCCCCTCGACCTGCGTGATGCCCCGCACCAGGTGCGGGTGCGGGAGGGTGAAGGACGGGACGGGCATGAGGTCGGCGAGGTCGACGTCGACCATCGTGACGAGGTCGGTGATGCCGAGCACGACGTGACCGTCGCCGGCGTCGACCACCAGGCCGGGGCCGCCCTCCTCGCGCTCGGTGACGCCGAGGCCGAGCAGCGTGAGCAGGTCGGTGACGGCGGTGGGGCGACCCATCACCTCGGTGGTGCCGCGGCACAGCTCGCCGTCGAGCACGGAGGGCGTGGCGTGGAAGGACGGCAGCGTGGTGCGGCCCGTCGCGATGTCGACGGCCATCAGCACCTCGCCGCAGCGCAGCAGGGTGCAGCTGGCGACGTCCCCGCTGCGCACCGGCGCGACCGCGTCGACGGGCACCGGCACGCTCGGCCACCCGCGGTGACCCAGCAGGGCGCGCACGTCGAGCACCGAGACGATGCCGCCGGGCAGCGCGTCGTGCACGAAGGCGGCGGTGCAGGCGGCCGGCTCCTCGGCCGCGTCCGACGACAGCACCAGCGGTGACGGGCCGAGGTTCCCAGCGCCCGGCCCGTCACCGTGGTCGGCCCCCGACGGCGACGCGGCGGTCGGGCCGGTCGGGGCGGCCTCCTGGCCCGTCCCGACCGCCTCCGCGGCACCGAAGTGGACCATCTCCCCCGCCGGCACGGTGAGCACCGAGCGGACGCGCTCGGCGAGCACGCCGATCATCCGGTCGCCGTCGGAGACGACGACGACGATCTCGGGCTCGTCCTGCCTGGGCAGACCCAACCAGGCCCGGGCGTCGACGACAGGGAGGATGTGCTCGCGCAGGCGCATCGCGCCGCGCAGGCCCGCGGCCCGGGTGGGCAGCGGGACGAAGGACGACGGCACCGGCACGACCTCGCGCAGCGCGTCGATGGGCAGCGCCAGCTCAACGCCCCCGACGACCAGGCCGCCGAGCACCACGTCGCCATCTCCAGCACCCTCTCCGGCACCGGGGACCGTTCCCCCGGCCGCAGCAGTTCCCTGGGCTGCTGCGACCGGGGCGGCCCCCATCACCCCGCCCGGTGCGGCGTGCCCGGTGGCGGTGGGCACGGCCGCCGGGTGGGCGGGGTCGAGGTGACCGACGAGCGCGACGGGGCGCTGGTCGGTGGACTGGTGGGTGGACTGGTGGGTGGGCAGGGCGTGGAGCGTCATGGCGTCAGTCGGTGCGGCCGGCGGCCAGCTCGTCGAGCAGCACCCGCACCTCGGACGCGGCCTCGCGCTGCGTCACGGTGGAGCCGAGGATCTGGGCGATCGCCTCGGAGGTGGAGGTGACGCTGCCGGCGATCCGCTCGAACGAGGCCTCGGCGCGCTTGGCGACGTCGTGGCCGGTGTCGATCCGCTCCGTGGACTGCAGGATGAGCCCGCCGATCTGGTGCGCGGCCTCCGAGGAGCGCTCGGCCAGCTTGCGGACCTCCCCCGCCACCACCGAGAACCCGATGCCGTGCTCGCCGGCCCGGGCGGCCTCGATGGAGGCGTTGAAGGCCAGCAGGTTGGTCTGCGCGGCGATCTCGGCGATGACCCGCACGATCTCGCTGATCGAGTGGCTCGAGCGCTGGAGGGCGACGATCGCCTCGAGCGAGGTGGCCAGCGCCTCGGCGCCCTGGGCGGCGTCGTCGGAGGACTGCGCCGCCGAGCGGCCCGCCTCCTCGGTGTGCCGGTTGACCTCGAGCAGGCCGCTCTCCATCAACGCCATGGCCTCGGCCATCCGGGCGGTGCGCTCGGCGATCGAGCGCTCCCGCTCGACCTGGGCGGTGATGTCGTGGGCGTACTTGACGACCTTGAACGGCCGGCCGTGGCCGTCCAGGATCGGCGAGTAGGTGGCCTGGAGGTGCACCGAGCGGCCGAACTTGCCGACGCGCTCGAAGCGGCCGGCGATGAACTCGCCCTTGCTCAGCCGCAGCCAGAAGTCGCGGTACTCCTCGGTGCGCACGTACTCCTCGGTGCAGAACATCGAGTGGTGCTGGCCGGTGATCTCGCGCAGCGAGTAGCCCATGGCGCGCAGGAAGTTGTCGTTGGCGCTGAGCGCATGGCCCTCGAGGTCGAACTCGATGACGGCCTGGGCCGCGTCGATGGCGGTCACCTTGCCGACGAACTCGGCGTTGCGGGTCTTCTGGTCGGTGATGTCGGTCGCGAACTTCACCACGCCGGTCGCCTTGCCCTCGGCGTCCAGGATCGGGTTGTAGGTCGCCTGGAGCCACAGCTCGCGACCTGACTTGTGCCGGCGCTGGAACTCCCCGGAGACGAACTCGCCGCGGCCGAGGGTGTTCCAGAAGTCCACGTAGTCCGAGGACGAGGCGAAGGCCGGGTCGCAGAAGATCCGGTGGTGCTGGCCCACGACCTCGCCGCGCTGGTAGCCGGTGGCGCGCAGGAAGTTGTCGTTGACGAAGCGGATGGTGCCGTCGAGGTCGAACTCGATGACGGCCTGCGAGCGGTGCATCGCGGAGACGTTGGCCGCGTGCTCGGCGGCGGTGTCGCGCTCGTGGCTGACGTCGGTGAGCAGCGCGAGCACGGTCTCGGCCTCGTGGCCGTCGCCCAGCGCCAGGTAGCTGCCCTGGAGCCAGCGGACCCGGCCGTCGCGGGCGACGCGGCCGAAGACGTCGGTGCGGTGGCCGCCGCCGCGCAGCAGCTGCCACAGGAGCTGCTCCTCTCGGATCGCGTTGTCGCGCAGCAGCACCTCGCGCGGCTGGCCGACCAGCTCCTCGACCGTGTAGCCGAGCGTCTCGGCGAGCGCCGCGTTGACGTGGGTGATGACCCCGTCGGGCTGGCACTCCAGCACGAGGCAGCTCTGCTCGAGCGCGGTGCGCACGCCGGCGTCCGCGAGGGCCTGGCGGTGGGGGGCCGCGGTGCTGCGGGCGGTCTTGGCGGCGGTGGTGTCGCTGGAGGGGAAGGTTCGCGCGGTCACGGCCGGTTCCTCTCGTCGGGCTGGGGGGGCACCGGGTCTTTCGTCCCGGCCCCGGGGGCCCTGAGGCATTCGTCCTCACAACACCTTCACGCAAACGGGGGAACCGTTTGCGTGAAGGTAAAGGACACCTGGGGTCCAGACCACTAGCACGTGCGCGTGCTCAGAGGTCCTGACCCTCGGCGAGACGCGCGTACTCCAGGCCGGCCGGCTCGAGGAAGGTGCGCAGGTGAGCGTCGGCCATCGCCAGGCCCGCGTCGCTGTACACCTGGTCGTGGATCGCCAGGTTGCGCGGCGCCGCGGTGTCGCGGGCGAAGTCGATGGCGTCGCGGATCCGCAGCCAGGGTGCGGAGACCGGCAGCAGCAGGACGTCGACGGGGCGGCCCGGCCCGTCGAGGCTGTCGCCGGGGTGGAAGACCGTGGTCGCCGCCCCGTCCTGCCCCGTGTTCTGCCCGGCGCCGGGGAGCGTGAGCAGGTAGCCGGAGTTGTCGAAGCGGTCGTACTCGGGG
The DNA here is from genome assembly GCF_023656415.1 of Nocardioides bruguierae. Taxonomy (GTDB): domain Bacteria; phylum Actinomycetota; class Actinomycetes; order Propionibacteriales; family Nocardioidaceae; genus Nocardioides; species Nocardioides bruguierae. The sequence goes on along the minus strand of NZ_JAMOIL010000022.1, from coordinate 68,265 downwards.
TGGATGACGGCGTGCTTCTCGTTCACGGCCTCGACCTGCACCCCGGCGGCCGTGAACCGCTCCCCCGGCGCCACCACGCTCACCCGCTCGGAGAGGTCGGGCGCGTCCGCGGCGATCGCGGCCGCCACCGCGCCGATCGTGAGCACCGGCGCGTCCGTGCGACGCAGGTTCGCGGCGTCCAGGTGGTCGGGGTGCTGGTGGGTGATGAGCACCGCGTCCGCCCCGTCCACCGCCTCGGGCGAGGTGAACCCGCCCGGGTCCAGCACGATCGTGGCGCCCTCGTGCTCGATCCGGACGCAGGCGTGGCCGAACTTGGTGATCCGCATGCCGACCACGCTAGCCCCGTCTCCTGCGGCCGGCCCGCGGCCGGGATTCTGTCACCGCACGCACCTCCTCGCCCGCCCCGACGGTGCCTGCGGTGACACAACCCCGCGGCCCGCGGCCCGCGGCCCGCACCCACTGCCGCCAAGCCCTGCGCGACAGGCTTGCCTAGACTTCCTCCGTGCACGAAGCCGCCACGACCTGGGCCGAGGGCCGGCTCGGCGAGCAGGTGCTGGACGTCGAGCCGCTGGTCGGAGGGCGCACCTCCACGATGCTCGCCCTCACCACTGCCAGTCGTTCCGCGGTCCTCAGGCTGATGACGCAGGAGCCGTGGCGCACCCACGGGCCCGATCTGGTGGCCCGTGAGCGCGAGGCCCAGCGGGAGCTGACCGGGACCGGCGTGCCCGCCCCCGTCAGCCTGGCCGTGGACCCGGACGGGGAGCACTGCGGCGTCGCCGCCCATCTGATGACGCGGCTCCCGGGGAGCCGGCGCGACGACCTCGGCCCCGGCCACGTCGGCGCACTGGCTCGCCTCGTGACAGGTGTCCATGCCGTCCGGCCCGCGCAACCGTTCCGGCCCTTCCAGTCCTGGGCTTGGGAGGCGAAGTGGGTCGTCCCCACCTGGACCCGGCACCCGAGGTCGTGGCGGCGAGCGTTCGAGCTGCTGGCCGGACCCGCGCCTGACTTCGAGCCGACCTTCCTCCACCGCGACCTCGGCCATCACAACCTGTTGTGGACCGGTGACGAGATCACCGGGGTCGTGGACTGGGTGGAGACCTCCACTGGCCCCGCCTGGCTCGACGCGGCGCACGTGGCCACCAACCTGGCGGTCGCACTGGGAGTGCCGACTGCGCTCTCGTTCGTCCGCGAGCACGCCGCGGTGAGCGGCACCGCGCCGGAGCGCCACTGGCTCGTCATGGACGCGGTGGGGTTCCTCCCTCCCCCGGGCAGACGAGGGTTCTTCGAGGACCCACCCGAGCGAGACCGGCTCGACTCCTGGCTGCACCACCTCGTCGTCGGGTCGTGACACGTCTGGACGGTCGAACGGGCCTTGCGGCCGTCCGAACGTGCCACGACCGCGCCCGTCCGGTGCAGGCGGATATCCGGTGGCCCCGGGAACGGCGGTTGGTGAGGATGGGCGCGTGGGGAGCGCGCTGCTGGCCGGGCTGGTGACCGGCTGGGCGATCGCTCTGCCGGTCGGGGCGATCGGGGCCCTGCTGGTGAGTCTGGGGGCGCAGCAGGGCTGGCGGGTCGCGGCGGCGGGTGCGCTGGGCGTGGCGACGGTCGACGGCCTCTACGCCGGGGTCGCCGTCCTCGCGGGCGCGGCCGCCGCAGCCGCGCTGGCCCCCGTGGCGGACGCACTGACCCTGCTGGCGGGGATGGTCCTGCTGGCCGTCGCGCTGCTGATGGCCCGGGCGGCGCTGCGGCCGGCGGGGCCGGCACGGGCGCAGCCACGCCTGCTGTCACCGCTGCGCGCCTACCTGCTGCTGCTCGGGCTGACGGCGGTCAACCCCACGACGGTCGTCTACTTCGTGGCGGTCGTGCTCGGCAACGACGCGGTGGTCAGCGGGACGTCGGCAGCAGCCGTGTTCGTCGCAGCAGCCCTCGCGGCCTCGGCCTCCTGGCAGCTGGTGCTGGCCGGGTCGGGGGCGCTGCTGGGGCGGGTGGCCTCGTCCGACCGTGCCCGACGACTGACGGGTCTCGTGGCGGCAGGGGTGGTCGCGGCGCTGGCCGTCCGGGCCCTGGCCACCGTGCTCCTCTGACCCTCGACGGAACCAGGACCCGGCCGCCACGCGTACGGGCCACCTTGCCAGGATGCGCACCATGGAAGCGCTGTTCTTGGGTGGGAGCCTCGTGCTGCGGTCGGGGGTGTTCGGACTCCTGCTAGTGAGCCTCGGGGCGTACCGGGGCTGGCGGGTCGCTGCCGCAGGCGCGCTGGGGGTAGCGACGTTCGACGGGCTCCTCGCGGCGATCGTCCTCGTCGTGATCCCGGTGTCGCCGACCCACGCTCTCGTGGCGTACGCCCTGTCCGTCGCGGCGGCGGTCGTCCTGCTCGTCGTCGCGCTGCTGATGGCCCGCGCGGCGTGGGCCCCGACAGGAGCGGTCGCGGAACAGCCTCGAGGGATCACGCCGCTACGGGCCTACCTGCTCCTCGTCGTGGGCGCCGCGGTGCGGCCCATGATGCTCGTGGTCGTCGTGTCCCTCGCGCTGGACTCCTACACGGACCTCGGCGGGGCCGGCAGGGCCGGCGGAGCCGTGCTCGTGCCGGCGGTGCTCGTGGTCTCGGCCTGCGTCCACCTGCTGCCGGCGGGGGTGGGGGCGATGCTGGGGCGAGGGGTGTCGACCGAGGGCGCGCGGCGGGTGACGGGTCTCGTCACAGCGGGGCTGCTCGCCTGGCTGGCGCTCCAGCCCCTGGCTACCGTGCTGGTGTGAGCGTGAGCATCCGGCGGGCCGTGCCCGGCGACGCCGAGGCCTGGACCGACCTGCACCTCGTCGTGTGGGAGGAGGCCTACACCGGGCTGATGCCGCCGGAGGTCCTCACCGGCCGCCGGTCCCGCAGGGACGAGGGGGTGCGCAAGCGGCGCACGATGCTCGAGTCCGGGGCGCGGGTCCTGCTGGCCGAGGACGACGGCCACCTGGTCGGCTTCGCCAGTGCCGGGCCCGCGCGCGACGAGGACCCGCCCGCCCCCGTGGAGCTCACCGCCATCTACGCCCGCGCCTCCCACCACGGCACCGGCCTCGGCCGACGGCTGCTCGAGGCCGCGCTCGCCGACGCGGGGGTGCGACCCGACGACGCGGTCTACCTCTGGGTGCTGGAGGGCAACGACCGGGCCATCGCGTTCTACACCCGCCACGGGTTCGCCCTGGACGGCGTGGGCGAGGACGAGCCGGAGGGCCGGCACCTGCGGATGGTGCGGCAGGCCCGGCCCCGCGACGGAGCAGCACGGAACACCCAGGAGGAGCAGGCATGACGACCATCGGCATCACCGGCGCGACGGGCGCGATCGGCGGACGGGTGGCGCGCACCCTCGACGAGGCGCTGGGACGCGAGGGCGCCCTGGCCGACCAGCGCGGCTCGCTCGGCCTGCGCCTGCTGGTCCGCGACGTCGCCCGGGCCCCCGACGCCGACGACGTCCGCAAGATCAGCTACGCCGACCGGGCGTCCGCGCTCGAGGCACTGCGCGGCGTCGACGTGCTGCTCATGGTCTCCGCGGCCGAGGACCCCGACCGCCGCACCCAGCACCGCACCTTCGTCGACGCGGCGGCCGACGCCGGGGTGGGCCACCTCGTCTACACCTCGTTCGCCGGCGCCGCGCCCGACGCCACCTTCACCCTCGGCCGCGACCACGCCGACGCGGAGGCCGCCATCGCCGACGCCTGCGCCCGCACCGGCATGACCGCCACGCTGCTGCGCGACAACTTCTACGCCGACCTGCTCCCCTTCTTCGCGGACGCCGGCGGGGCAGTGCGCGGACCGGCGGGCTCGGGTCGCGTGGCGGCCGTGGCGCGGGCCGACGTCGCGGACGTCGCCACCCTCGTGCTCGCCGAGACGGCCGGTGGCTCGGACGCGCACCGCGGTGCGGCCTACACGCTGACCGGCCCCGAGGCCCTCACGCTCACCGAGGTGGCCGCGCGGGCCACGGCCGTGCTGGACCACGAGGTGCGGTTCGTCGACGAGACCGTCGAGGAGGCCTACGCCTCCCGCGCGGCTGCCTACCCCGGCACCCCCGACTGGCAGCTCGACGCGTGGGTCTCGACCTACACCGCCATCGCCGACGGCTCCTGCGCCGAGGTCACCGATGCCGTCGCCACCCTCACCGGCCACCCCGCCCGCACCCTCGAGGAGGCGCTGGCCGAGGCGGCCGCCTGGGAGGCCCCGCGCCGCCGGTGACTCCCGCCGGTGGTCGCGGACTCAGGCCGTGAGGTGGTGGACGTAGCACCAGCGCCAGTCCTCGTCCGGCTCCGCGGACTGCATCACCGGGTGCGCGGTCTCGTGGAAGTGCTTGGTCGAGTGCTGCCCGGGGCTGGAGTCGCAGCAGCCCACGTAGCCGCACGACAGGCAGCGGCGCAGCGCCACCGGCGTGGTGCCCTCGCGCAGGCAGTCGGGGCAGGTCTCCCCCGTCCCCTCCTTCTCCAGGTTGCGCACCGGCGGGATCGCGGGGTGCTCGGCCAGGTGGTCGCAGCCACCCTCGAGCACCGTGCGGGCCTGGGCGCGGACGACGGCGGCCCGCTGCTCGTTCGCGCGGTCGATCATCGACTCCTCCACGTCCAGCGAGGCCAGCACGTCCGAGACGACGTCGGCCGGCACCGTCCCGCCGTCGCGGATCTCCAGCACCCGGCGCCGCTCGGCGTCGATCATCTCCAGCCGGGCGCGCGCGTAGAGGTCCGAGGGCGCCTCGGCGTCGGCGATCGTGGAGAGCCGCTCCCAGGCCGCGAAGTTCCGCTGGTCGATCCGTGCGCTGATGGTGTCGATGACGCCGTGCCGGTCGTCGTACTCGAGCTGCTCGAGCCGGGCGAAGCCGGCCTTGGAGGCCTGCTGGAGCAGCGTCGCGCGGGCCAGGGCGTCGTCCATCGGGTCGGGCGAGGGGATCTGCAGGCGACGTGCCAGCAGCGGCAGGGTCGGCCCCTGCAGCAGCAGCGTGCCCGCCACCACCGTGAACGCAGCGAGCAGCAGGACCTCGCGGTGCGGGGTGCTCGCCGGGATGATGAACGCCGCCGCGAGCGTGACCACGCCGCGCATGCCGGCCCAGCCGAGCACGAGGCTGTACGTCCACGGCGTCTGGGCGCGTGCGGCCGGGTCGGCGCCCGGGATGCGCAGCGCCGCCCGCGTCCCCATGACCCAGACCAGCCGCAGCACGATGACGGCCGCCAGGGTGGCCGCGCAGACGGCGACGATCGTGCCGCCCGAGAGCTCGCTCTCCCCGACCGCGCCGATGATCGCGTGCGCCTGGAGGCCGATGAGCAGGAAGACGCTGTTCTCCAGCAGGAACGCAACGGTGCCCCAGGTCGTCCGCTCCGCGATCCGCGACTGCGCCGTCTGGAGCACCGGGGCGCGGTGCCCGAGCAGCAGCCCCGCGACCACCACCGCGATCACGCCCGAGCCGCCGAACTCCTCGGCCGCCACGTAGGCGGTGAACGGGATGACCAGCGAGATCCCGACGTCCACCGGGGAGTCGTCGAGGCGCAGGCGGACGAGGGCCACCACCTTGTAGACGACGAACCCGACCAGCGCGCCACCGCCGGCGGCCACCACGAACTCCCAGCCGACGTCCCACGCCGAGATGCCGACCGCGCCCGCCGCGATGGCGGTGCGCAGCGCCACCAGGGCGGTCGCGTCGTTGAACAGGGACTCGCCCTCGAGGATCGTCACGATCCGGCGGGGCAGCCCGATGCGGCGACCGATCGCGATCGCGGCCACCGCGTCCGGCGGGCCCACCACCGCACCGATCGCGAACGCCGCGGGCCAGCTGACCGGGGCGAGCGCGTGCACCACGACCGCCACGCCGGCGGTGGTGAACAGCACCAGGCCGACCGAGAGCAGCAGGATGGGCCGCTTCTGCGCGCGGAAGTCGACCAGCGAGGTCTCCAGCGCCGCCGAGTACAGCAGCGGCGGCAGCAGCCACAGCAGCACGATCTCCGGCTCCAGCTCGAGGTCGCGGATCGGCAGGTAGGAGCCGATCACCCCGACCACGGTCAGCACCAGGGGCGCCGGCACGTCCAGGCGACGGCTCACGGCCGTGACCACCAGGACGACCAGCGTCAGCGAGATGAGCAGCAGCGCGACCTCCACGCCCCCATCCTCCCAGCACCGCCCTCACCCCCGGCCCCACCGGTGGCCGAGGTGCGAGGCCGCCCACGGCCTCACCGGTGGTCGAGGTGCGAGGCCGCCCACGGCCGAGCCACGAGACCCCCGCACCCGACCACCGCGAGCACCACAGACACGTGCGGCGATCTCGAGGCTCCTCGCCGGCGCTCGTCACACCTCGATCACCGGTGGGCGGTCAGACGAGGGCGCGGATGCGGGCGTCCAGGTCGCGGCGGTCGCTGCGCCGCACGCGGACCTCGACGACCTCGACGCCACCGTTCGGGGATGCGAGGGCCTGGTGCAGCTCCGGGAGCGACTCGACCCGCCAGTGCGGGGTCCGGGTGGCGGCGCACAGGGCGGCCAGGTCGGCACCGTGCGGCGTGGCGAAGGCCCGCTCGAAGGCGTCGGCGTAGGCAGGGGCGCCCTGCTCGAGGGTCGCGAAGATCGAGCCGCCGTCGTCGTTGACGACCACGATGGTGAGGTCGGGGCGGGCTTCGGCGGGCCCGAGCAGGAGGCCGTTGGTGTCGTGCAGGAACGTCACGTCGCCCACGAGCGCCAGCGCCCGGGAGGAGTTCCGCGCCAGGGCGGCACCGAGGGCGGTGGAGACGAGCCCGTCGATGCCGGCCAGCCCGCGGTTGGCGATCACCTTGCGCCGGTCGCCGACGCGGTAGCGCGGCACCATGAGGTCCAGGTCGCGCACCGGGTTCGAGGGGCCCACCACGAGCAGCCCGGACGACGGCAGGGCGGCCGCGACCGCACCGGCGGCCTCGTGCGGGGTGATGCCCTCCTCCGCCGCCAGCAGAGCGTCGAGCCGGCGGGAGACGTCCGCGTCGGCGGCCCGCCAGGCCTCCAGCCACGCCGGGTCTCCGGCGGGCTGGTCGAGGTGCGGGCGAGCCGGGTCCAGCGTCCCCGCGACCGGGTGGGGGCGCCTCGTCCAGACCCCGGCGAGCGGCGCCGCGAGCACCTCCACCCCGGGGCGCTCGAGCAGCGCCGAGACCGGCCGGGAGAGCGTGGGGTTGCCGGCCACCACGACCCGCTCGACCTGCTCGCCCAGCACGCCCGCGAGCAGCAGCCGGTAGGTGCGGATCGCGTGCGTGCCGGTGCGGGCGCCCGAGGACGGCTCCGCCAGCAGCGGCCAGCCCGCGCGCTCGGCCAGGATGCGCGGCCACGGGCCGGCGTCGTCCCCGGCGACCACGACGGTGCGCGGGGCGGGGTCGAGCAGCGGCAGGGACCCCTCCCGCACGACCGGCGGCGCGGGCGAGGGCGGCACGGCCGCCAGCTCGGCCAGGGCGTCGGCGCTCCAGGCGGCGGTGGGCACGAGCGGTGCGTCCAGGCGCAGGTTCACGTGCAGCGGGCCGGGGCCGATGGTGAGGGTCTCCGGCGCCGCGTCGAGGTCGAGCGTCGGCACCAGCGGCCCGAAGACGCCCTCCTGCTCGGTCGTCTGGTTGGCCGAGGTGCCGCGCAGCCGCGCGGGGCGGTCGGCGGTGAGGGCCACCAGTCGCACCCCGGCGTGGGCGGCCTCGAGGACGGCGGGGTGCAGGTTGGCCACCGCCGTGCCGGAGGTGCACACGACCGCAGCCGGCGCCCCGGTGCGCGAGAGCCCGAGCGCGGTGAAGCCGGCCGAGCGCTCGTCGATCCGCGTGTGGAGCCGCAGCACGCCCGCCGCGTCCGCGTCGACGAGGGCCAGCGCCAGCGGGGCGTTGCGGGAGCCGGGGGCGAGCACGACCTCCCGGACCCCGGCGCGCACCAGGGCGGCCAGGACGCCCCGGGCGGCGAGGACGGCGGCGGGCTCGGGCTGGTCGGTCACGAGGACCTCTCTAGCACCGCGGCGGTGCGGGCCAGGCGCGCGGCCCACCAGTCCGCGCGGTCGGGCGGCGCCGCGAGGCGCGTCAGGGCGGCGGCGTCCACCTGCGGGCGACGCACCGGCAGGGCCCCGTCGACCGGCAGCAGCGAGGTGGTGACGGGGTCGCCGGTGAAGAGCTGGACGGTGGCCAGGCCGCACGCGTGCGGCAGCTCGGGCAGGGCGGCCGCGAGCGCGACCCCGGCCGCGATCCCGACGGAGGACTCCAGCGCCGAGGAGACGACGACGGGCAGGCCGATGTCCTCGGCGATCCGCAGGCAGGCCGCCACGCCGCCGAGCGGCTGGACCTTGAGCACGGCCACGTCGGCGGCCTCGAGGTCGCGGACGCGGTAGGGGTCGGCGGCCCGGCGGATCGACTCGTCCGCGGCCACCGGGACGTGCTGGCGTCGGCGGACCTCCGCGAGCTCCTCGACCGACGCGCACGGCTGCTCCACGTACTCCAGGCCGCCCGCCGCGCGGTCGAGCACCGGCAGCCGGCGCAGCGCCGTGTCGACGTCCCACCCGCCGTTGACGTCGATGCGCACCCGGGTCTCCTCGCCGGGGTGCAGCGCGGTGAGCGCGGCGCGCACGGCCTCCAGCCGGGCCTCGTCCTCGCCCTCGGCCTGGCCGCGCTCGGCGACCTTGACCTTCGCGGTGCGGCAGCCGCCGCGCAGCACGATCGCGTGGGCCTCCTCGGGTCCGACGGCAGGCACGGTCACGTTCACCGGGACGCGCTCGCGCAGCGGCGTCGGCCACTCCCCGGCCGCTGCCTCCCGCGCGCAGGCCAACCAGGGCGCGGCGACCGCGTCGTCGTACTCGGTGAAGGGGCTCCACTCGCCCCAGCCGCCGGCGCCGTCGTGCGCGTCGGGGTCGTGCAGCAGGACGCCCTCGCGGACCGTCAGCCCGCGGAACCGGGTCGTGAGCGGGATCGACCAGACGTGTGCCTGCATCAGCGGTCCTCGGTGGCGGGGTCTCGACGTGCGCTCGTCGCCTGCGCTCCTCGCTGCTCGACCACCGCTGCGGCGGCGAGGGCCTGGAGGGCGAGGCGGTCGGGCTTGCCGTTGGCCAGCAGCGGCAGCTCCTCCAGCAGGACGAGGCGGCGCGGCGCCCACGCCCGCGGCCGGGTCTCGGCCACGGCGTCGCGCAGCGTCTCCAGGGGCGGGGGCGCGTCGGCGTCCGCGGGCACGGCGAGCGCGACCAGGACGTTGCCCCACTCCTCGTCCGGCACCCCCACGACCTCGGCCTGCGCCACCCCGGGCGTCGCCCGCAGCACCGCCGCGACGGCCGGCGCGGGCACGTTGAGACCGCCGGTGACCACGACGTCGTCGAGGCGGCCGAGCACCTGGAGGCGCCCGTGCTCGGTGATCCGGCCGGCGTCGGAGGTGCGGAACCAGCCGCCCACGACCGCCGCGTCGGTGAGGTCGCGGTCGACTCGCCCGGGCTCGCCCTCGTACCCGGCGAACAGGGTGGTGCCGGCGAGCAGGACCCGCCCGTCGTCGTCCACCCGCACGCGGGTGCCGTCGAGCGGGCGGCCGTCGTAGACGCAGCCGCCGCTGGTCTCGGCCGAGCCGTAGGTGGCCACGACGCGGACGCCCGCCGCCGCGGCGCGCTCGCGCAGCGCCGCGTCGACCGGCCCTCCGCCCAGCAGCACGGTGTGGAACGTGCGCAGCGCCCAGACGTCGTCGGAGGTGGCACCCTCCGCGGCGGCCCCCGCACCACCGAGCATCCGGTGCAGCTGCGTGGGCACCAGAGAGACGAAGCGCGGGCTCTCGGGATGCGCCGCCACCAGCGCGGCCACTGCCTCGGCGAAGGAGCCGTGGTCGTCGGCGAGCACCGGGCGGTGACCGGCGACGAGGGAGCGCGCGACGACGTTGACGCCGGCGACGTAGCCGGCGGGCAGCGTGAGCAGCCAGGGCCCCGCGGCACCGACGCGGGCGGCGCTGGCCCGGGCGGAGGCGAGCACCGAGGCCCGCGGGAGCAGCACCCGCTTGGGCGTGCCCGTGGACCCGGAGGTGCGCACGACCAGCGGGCCCGGCTCGTGCGGGGCGGACAGCCACGCCTCGAGGACGTCGACGACCTCGGCGGGCTCCGCGGGCAGCGTCACGGGCGGTGCAGCGGGGTCCACGTAGGGCAACGTACTCCCGGGCCGGTCCAGAGCACTCGTCCAGACCGGTGCCACCGATCGTCACCCGCGCCGTGACCCGGGGGCGCGCCCGTCGTTGTGGCCAGCGACCCGGCCGGTCGGCACTCCCCCCAGAGCTGATCGTCCGGGGCCGAGCCGCGGGCTCGGCCGTGCACGGGGTCCGGCCGTCCTCCCGGGCCCCGTGCAGGTCGGCGGCGTCGGACTGGTTCAATCGTGGATCGTGGCCACCGCAGCACAGTGGGTCGCCGGCTCCCGGCCCCGCACCCTCCCCGCCTCCGTCTCCCCCGTCATCGCCGGCACCGGCGTCGCCGCCGCCGTCGGCGAGGCCGTGTGGTGGAAGGCGCTGCTCGCCGCGGTCGTGGCGCTCGCGCTCCAGGTGGCGGTCAACTACGCCAACGACTACTCCGACGGGGTGCGCGGCACCGACGAGGTCCGCGTCGGCCCGATGCGGCTGGTCGGCTCCGGCGCCGCCCGCCCGGGCCAGGTGAAGGCGGCCGCGTTCGCCGCCTTCGGCGTGGCCGGGGTCGCGGGCCTCGTCCTCGCCGCGACGACGGCCTGGTGGCTGGTCCTGGTGGGGCTCGTCTGCGTGGTGGCCGCCTGGACCTACACCGGCGGCCCCCGCCCCTACGGCTACGCCGGGCTGGGCGAGGTCATGGTCTTCGTGTTCTTCGGCCTGGTGGCCGTGCTGGGCACCACCTACGTGCAGGTCGAGGCGTTCCCTGCCGCCGCGTGGGTGGCCGCCGTGGGCATCGGCCTCATCGCCTGCGCCCTGCTGGTGGCCAACAACCTGCGTGACATCCCCACCGACACCGAGACCGGCAAGCGCACGCTGGCCGTGATCCTCGGGGACGCCGCCACCCGGCGCACCTTCCTGGCGATGATGGCCGGCGCCGCCGCGTGCGCCGTCGTGCTCGCCGCCCTCACCTCGTGGTGGGCGCTGCTCGCCCTGGTGTTCGTGCTGCCCGCGCGGCGCGGGGTGAACACGATCCTCTCCGGCGCGCAGGGCCCGGCGCTCATCCCCGTGCTGGCCTCCACCGGCGCGGCGGAGCTGCTGTGGTCGCTCGGGGCGGGCGTGCCGCTGATGATCGTCGGCTGACCTCGGCGCTGGTCTTCGGTGCTGGTCTCGAGACGGTGGCCGCGCGACCTCCTCGACCACCGGTGGGGCGTCAGCGCTTCTTGCGGTCGATCTGCCGCTGGATGCGCGCCGGGTCCTGCCCGAGGATCTTGCCGAGGATGACCGCGCGCATGCGCCAGGCGGCCACGACGGCGACGACGATGGCGATGAGCAGCAGGAACTTCATGCCGACCAGCCTACGGGCAGGCGGGTGAGCCGACGAGGGGTCGGACCGGCTCAGTCCTGGTCCTCGCGCGCCTTCATCTCCTCGAACCGGGAGGAGGCGCGCTGCGCCCGGCGCTCGACGTTGGCCGCCAGCGCGCGGCGCGGGGCGTCGAGCACCCAGTAGCCGGCGATGCCGGAGACGAGCAGGGCCGCGATCATGGCCACCAGGAGGTTCGGCGTGCCCAGGAGGGCCCAGACACCCATGACGATGGCCAGCGAGGCGAGGAAGAGCAGGATGCGCAGGCCGGTGTAGATCGCGAACTCCTTCACGCCCCCAGCGTAGGTGGTGCCGCGCGGGTGCAGCGAAAGCCGATGACCTCGGACCCGCCCACGGTTGGGTCCACCGGCCTACAGTGGAGGAGTGATCAAGCTGCTGCTGTTCGTGGCCGTGGTCGCCCTCGTGACCTACTACGTGGTGCGGACCCTGCAGAAGCGCGGCGTCCTGTCCCAGGGCGCGCAGCGCCCCGGGTCGGGCTCGGCACGGCCACGCCGCGTGCGGCGCGAGCCCCCGCGCACGGTCGCCCCCGACGACGACCCCGACTTCCTGCGCGAGCTCGACCGGCGCCGCCTGCACGGCGACGACCCCGACAGCCCCTGAGTGCCCGGCTCTCCCGCGCTCACCCACACCGCCCCACACCGCACGCGAGCCCCTGACCGATCCACTCGGTCAGGGGCTCGTGCGCGTGTGCCCTCGTCTCAGGGCCGGTTCCAGGGCCGGCCGGCTCAGAGGCCCGACGAGGCCCCTGGCGGGGGTGCCACCACCGAGGTCGTGGGCGCGTCGGCGTAGGAGTGCATCGACGTCGTGGAGAAGTAGTTGATGCCGATGAAGTTGAACCAGAGCGTGGCCATGCCGACCAGCGCCAGGATCGCGGCCGAGCGGCCGCGCCAGCCGGCGGTCGCGCGGGCGTGCAGGTAGGCGGCGTAGACGACCCAGGTGATGAACGCCCAGACCTCCTTGGGGTCCCAGTTCCAGTACCGCGACCACGCCTCGTGCGCCCAGATCGGGCCGGTGATGAGCACCGCGAAGGTCCACACCGGGAACGCGAAGGCGTGCATCCGGTAGGAGATCAGGTCCAGCCGGGACGTGCCGGGCACCCGGGCCCACCAGCCGCTCTGCGCAGGGACGTCCTCGACGTCCTCCCCCTCCGCACGACGCGCGGCCACGGCCTCGAGCGCAGCCGCCCGACGCGCCTCGCGGCGGGCCTGCACCAGGTAGAACGCCGACGCGATGCCGCCCACGGTGAACGCGCCCGTGGCGATGACGGCCGAGACGACGTGGATGACCAGCCAGTACGACTGCAGCGACTCCATCAGCGGCTGCACCGGCGCGTAGAGCCAGATCACCGCGACCATGAGGATCGAGAGGACGACGGCCAGCACCGGGATCGCCATCCACTGCAGCTTGAACTTCCGGAAGGCCACCAGGTAGATGAACGCGACCACGAACGTGCCGGTCAGCGTGAACTCGTACATGTTGCCCCAGGGCACGCGGTGCGGCTCGGCGGCCATGCCGCGGGCCACCAGGCCCACGAGGTGCACGGCCACCGCCAGCGCGGTCAGCAGGACGCCGGCGCGCCCGGCGATCTCCAGCCGGTCGGCGTCCCGCTCGGCGGTGGCCGCCGCTGCGTCGGCGTCGCCGGGGGCGTCCGCGTCCGAGGGGGCCGCGGCGCCGCCACCGACCAGCGCGGGCTCGGCCACGGCGGCGCTCGCCGGCACCTTGCGCAGCATCGCCCACTCGGCCAGGTGCGCGAGCAGCGCGAGGAAGTAGACGACGCCGGCGGCGGCGATGGCCTGCTGGCTGAGGGACTCCCAGGCGGTCTGGGTCATGCCTGCTCCTTCGTGGCCGAGTCGTCCTCGGTCGCAGTGGGGGTGGTCGGTGCCGGCGCGTCGGCGGCGGGTGCGTCGCGGTCGTCGTCGGCACGGAGCGTGCCCACGATATCCGCCAGCACCAGGCTGACGTCGCCGCCGCCGGAGCGGTCGAGCACCGCGAGCTCGACGACGGTGCCGTCGTCCGTCTCCCGGGCGCGCACCCAGGCGCGGCGCGGGCGGATGAACAGCGAGCCCATGACGCCGATCAGCATGAGCACGACACCGCCGAGCGCGATGAGCTTGCCGGGGGTCTGGCTGATCTGCACGCGCACCCACGGCTCGACGCCGTCGAAGGTGACGGTGCCGAGGCCGTCGGGCAGGTCGATGGAGTCACCGACCTGCATGTCCAGACGCAGCGGGCTGCCGTCGTCCTTGGTGAGCTGGGTGGCGTTCGACTTGTCGAGCACGTAGACCGACTGCGACTGCCCGTCCTCCAGGCCCAGGTCGCCGACGTAGGCGAGCATCGACAGGGTCGGGTTGAGGTCGTCACCCATGACGTTGATCGGGTCGCCGTCCGCCATCACGTAGGTGGGGTAGAAGAGCCCCTCGAGGCCGATCGCCTCGGGCTCGGCGGTGCGGGCCTTGACGACGCCGAAGGAGAGCAGGCTGGCGTCCTGCGGGAGGAAGATCGTCGGCCCGGACCAGGCGACGTCGCCGTTGCCGTCAGTGACGGTGATGATCGGGGCGTACCCGTGGCCCACGAGGAAGACCTCGGTGTCGCCGATGTCGAGCGGGTGGTTGACCCGCAGGTCGTAGGTCTGCTCCTCGGACGTGGGCGACTCGGAGTAGGTGAGGGAGGCGGAGTAGCCCTGGCTCTGGCCGGCGCCGCGGCCCTCCATGATCCACTCGACGTCGAAGTCGTCGACGTCGAACGAGAACGGCTCCATGTCGTCGCTGGAGAAGAACGTGCCCGGGTTGAAGTCGTCGTACTGGGTCAGGTTGTTGGAGAAGCCCTTGCCGTTGATGACGATGACGGCGCCCTGGTAGCCGAACAGCGAGCCCATGGCGAAGCCGACGAGCACGACCAGGATCGCCAGGTGGAAGACGAGGTTGCCGGCCTCGCGCAGGTAGCCGCGCTCGGCGGAGACCCCCGACTCGCCCTCGACCTCGCCGCGCACCCGGTACCGCTTCGAGCGCAGGAGGGCACGGGCGGCCTCGTGGACGTCGGCCGCCGAGCGGTCGGTGACGAAGGAGGCGTGCTCGGGCAGCCGGGTGAGGTGGCGCGGCGCCCGCGGCGGCTGGGCCCGCAGGCCGCGCCAGTAGACCTTCGTGCGCGGCAGGATGCAGCCGACGAGGCTGATCATCAGCAGCACGTAGATCGCGGCGAACCACGGGGAGTCGTAGACCGCGAAGAGGCCGAGCTTCTCGTAGATCGGCGCGAGGGTCTCGTGCGCGTCCTTCCAGTTGCTCGCCGCCAGGGAGTCGACGTCCTCCTGGGGGATGATCGAGCCCGGGATCGCCGCCAGCGCCAGCAGGAGCAGCAGGATCAGCGCGGTGCGCATCGAGGTGAGCTGGCGCCAGGCCCAGCGGCCCAGCTCGCGGGCACCCAGGTCGCCGGGCCGACGCCCGCCGTCGCCGCCGTCACTGGAGGAGGCCGGGGCGTCCCTGTCCTCGCTGGGGTCGAGGTCGGAGATCCGGCCCTCGGTCGTGCTCACAGGCTCACCTCGTAGTCGCTGATGACGTGGGACTGGAGCCACGTGACGGCCCAGTCCCACCATCCGGTGAGGATCAGCACGCCGACCAGCACGAGCATCGCGCCGCCCGCCCGCGTGACCCAGACCTGGTGGCGGCGGATCCAGCCGATCGCGCGGGTCATGCGGCCCCAGGCCAGACCTGCCGCGACGAAGGGGATGCCGAGCCCCAGGGAGTAGAAGACGAGCAGGAACGCACCGCGGCTCGCGGTGCCCTGGTCGTAGCCGAGGCCCAGGATGACGCCGAGCGTCGGGCCGATGCACGGCGCCCAGCCCAGGCCGAAGAGGAACCCGAGCACGGGGGCGGCCGCGAGACCGACGGCGGGCACCTTGTGCACCCGCAGGTCGCGCTGCAGGAACGGGACGCGGAGCAGGCCCATGAACGCCAGGCCGAGCACGATCACGAGGACGCCGAGGCCGATGTCCAGGTAGTCCTTGTTGACCAGCACCCAGGTCCGCAGGGAGCCGACGAGGGCGCCGAGGATGACGAACCAGACCGTGAAGCCCAGGACGAAGAGGAGCGAGCCCGCGAGCATCCGGCCCCGCCGGGAGTCCGCCTCACCGTTGGCCAGGTCGGCCCCGGAGAGACCGGTGGCGTAGGAGAGGTAGCCCGGCAGCAGCGGCAGCACGCACGGGGAGAAGAACGAGACCAGGCCCGCGATGACCGCCACCGGGATCGCGAGCGCCAGCGACCCCGAGTAGGTGGTCGCCGCGAACCAGTCACCCATCGGAGCCGGACCCCGATCCGTCCGCTGACTCTGACTCCGTGGCGCCGTCCGCAGTCTCGTCCTCGGCGTCGTCCTCGGCCTCGGCGGCGCTGGTGACGTCCACCTCGGAGGCCTCCGGGCCGCCCGCGGTCTCGACGAGGGAGGCCAGCGTGATCGCGGACGGCACCGGGCCGGAGATGATCGAGGCGACGCGACCCTCGGTGTCGAGCACCAGGGTGGTGGGCATGGAGCGGGGCGCCGTGCGCCCGGGGAACGAGAGCAGCGCCTTGCCCGCCGGGTCGTAGATGGAGGGGTACTCCACGCCCCGGTCGCGCTCGAAGGCGGCGGCCAGGTCGACGGAGGAGTCGCGGACGTTGATGCCGACGAAGGTGACCTCGTCGCCGAGGTCGCTGTAGGCGGACTCGAGCGCGGTCAGCATCGGCATCTCGGTGATGCAGGGGCCGCACAGGCTCCACCACACGTTGACCACGACGACCTGGCCCTCGTGGTCGGCGATGTCCCAGGTGCCGCCGTCGACGGTCTCGCCGGAGAGGTCGACGGGCTCGAGCCGGTCGGCGGCGTCGTACTCGACGATCTGGCCGTCACCGGCGACGTAGTCGAGGTCGCCGGTGCTGCCCAGCTCGGAGCAGGCGCTGAGCAGGAGCACGCCGGTGAGCAGCAGGGCCAGGAGCGCAGAGCGCTGCCGGCGTCCGCGGGGGTGGGGCATCAGCGGGCGTCCTCGTCGTCAGGTCCGGCGTCGGGTCCGACCCCGGGCGCGGCGGGGGGCTCCTCGTCGGCGCCACCGGCGCTGAACGCGGCCTTGCGGGCGTGCGCGGGCACGAGGTCGCCGGCGGGCTCGGAGTAGGTGATCCGGGTCAGGGTCGGGCCCTCGTAGACGAGCGAGGTGACCGAGCACAGGGTGCACTGGCGCTTGCGCGGGTCGTGCACGTAGCGCTTGCCCTCGAGGTGCAGTCGCGTCGTCCAGATCGGCAGCTGGTGGGAGACCAGCACGGCCTCGTGCCCCTCGGCGACGACGCGCGCGGCCTCGACCGCGGCGAGCATCCGGGTGGCGATCTCGCGGTACGGCTCGCCCCAGGAGGGCTCGAACGGGTTGCGCAGGTGCTTCCACTTCTTCGGCGAGCGCAGCAGCCCGCCGCGGGTGAAGGTCTCGCCCTGGAAGACGTTCTCGGACTCGATGAGCCGCGGGTCGGAGCCCACCGGCAGGTCGAGGGCCTGCGCCAGGGGCGCGGCGGTCTCCTGCGCGCGCTCGAGGGGGGACGCCGCCACGTGGACGATGTCGCGGTGACCGATCTGCTCGGCGACCCGCTCGGCCATCCGGTTGCCCAGGCGCGAGAGGTGGTAGCCCGGGCTGCGCCCGTAGAGGATGCCCTGCGGGTTGTGCACCTCGCCGTGCCGCAGCAGGTGGACCGTCGTGCTCACCATG
Source organism: Nocardioides bruguierae (assembly GCF_023656415.1). Lineage (GTDB taxonomy): Bacteria > Actinomycetota > Actinomycetes > Propionibacteriales > Nocardioidaceae > Nocardioides > Nocardioides bruguierae. The sequence continues at coordinate 51,105 of NZ_JAMOIL010000022.1, read as the reverse complement.
GCTCTCCCCCTCTGTCTCTCGGTGCTGCTCAGGCGTCCTGGCCGGCGGCCGCGGCGGCCCGCGCGGCGGCGGGCAGCGCGTCGAGCACGTGCTGGACGGCGCGGTCGTCGTGGGCGGAGGACAGGAACCACGCCTCGTAGGCCGACGGCGGCAGGTAGACGCCGGAGTCGAGCATGGAGTGGAAGAAGGCCTTGTACGCGGCCGAGTCGGTGCGCGAGGCGTCCGCGAAGTCCTTCACCGGGCCCTCGCAGAAGAACACCGAGAACATGGTGCCGGTGGACTGCACGGTGTGCGTGACCCCGGCTGCGGTGAGCGCCTCGGACGCGGCGGTCTTGATGACGTCGGCCGCGGAGCCGATGTGGGCGTAGACCTCGTCGGTGGCCAGGCGCAGGGTGGTGAGGCCGGCGGTGGTGGCGACGGGGTTACCCGACAGCGTGCCGGCCTGGTAGACGGGCCCCTCGGGCGAGAGGGAGGCCATGACGTCGGCGCGGCCGCCGAACGCGGCCGCGGGGAACCCGCCGCCCATCACCTTGCCGAAGGTGACGAGGTCGGGCACCCAGCCCTCGACCTTGCCGTCCAGGCCCCACTGGCCCTCCTTGGAGGCGCGGAAGCCGGTCATCACCTCGTCCGAGACGAACAGCGCGCCGTTCTCGCGGCAGGTCTGCGCGAGGAACTGGTTGAAGCCCGGCTCCGGGGGCACGACGCCCATGTTGCCGGCGGCGGCCTCGGTGATGACGCAGGCGATCCGGGAGCCGTGCTCGGCGAAGACGTCGAGCACCGCCTGCCGGTCGTTGTAGGGCAGCACGAGGGTCAGCTCGGTCGAGGACGCCGGCACGCCCGGCGTGCCCGGCACGGCGAACGTGGCCAGGCCCGACCCGGCGCTGGCCAGCAGCGCGTCGACGTGACCGTGGTAGCAGCCGGCGAACTTCACGACCACGTCGCGGCCGGTGAAGCCGCGCGCGAGGCGGATGGCGCTCATCGTCGCCTCGGTACCGGAGGAGACGAAGCGGATCTTCTCGACCGGGGTGCGGGCGACCATCTCCTCGGCCAGCTCCACCTCGGGCACGGTGGGCGTGCCGTAGGACGTGCCGCGGGCGACGGCGTCCGCGACCGCGGCCTGGACCTCGGGGTGCGCGTGGCCCAGCAGCATCGGGCCCCAGGAGCAGATGAGGTCGACGTAGTCGTTGCCGTCGACGTCGGTGAGCCAGGCACCCTTCGCCGAGCGGATGAACCGGGGCGTGCCGCCGACCGCGTTGAACGCGCGCACCGGCGAGTTCACGCCGCCGGGGGTGACCGTGCGGGCCCGCTCGAAGAGGTCGGCGGAGGCCTGGGTCGCGAGGGTCGTCACCGGCTGGGCAGGGGTCTGCGGCGTGGAGGACACCCCGTCATTGTGCAAGGCGCCGCCCAGCGCTGCGAATCGCTCCCACGCCTCGTCACCGGTGGTGCCCACGGGGGCTGAGAGCCTCGTGAGACACCACTGAGCGGGCTCTGAGGACGCGGGCCCGCCCGGGGACCGCGACCGGCCACCACCGGGCGGGCCAGGCAGGTCTGACCGATCGGCCGAGGCGAGGTCGGGTTACCGACCCGTAACGTCGACCCGCATGTGTCGTTGGTCTCAGCACGGGTAGGAGAGGACGGTGCCCGGCCCGACCGGCCGGCACCGCGACACACGTGCTCCCCGCGACGACGCGGGCCGGCACCAGCAGGACGAGGGAGAACCACCATGACGCAGGGCACGCCGACCGGCGGCCGACGACGCACGTCCGGCGAGCGCACCACCTGGCAGCGGGTCACCGCGCTGGTGCCGCTGGGCATCGTCTCCGCCGCGGTCACCGCCGCGCTGGTCAACCCGGCCACCTACGCCGGCCCGACCCTGACCGCGCAGACGACCCCGGAGTCCGAGACCGCCACCGAGGGCGTCCTGCCCGACGGCACCTCGCTGCCCTCCGCGGTGCTGCGCGACCCGGCCACCGTCTCCTCGCGGCGCTCCAGCTCCACCGCGCTGGCCAGCCGCAGCGCCCGTGCCACCGCGGCCTCGACCTCGAGCGCCGCGATCCCCGACGCGGCCCTCGTGGCCTACCAGCGGGCCGAGAGCATCATGGGCGCGGCCGACGCCGGCTGCCGCCTGGACTGGACGCTCCTGGGCGCCATCGGCCGCGTCGAGTCCGACCACGGCCGCTACGGCGGCAACGTGCTGGACGCCGACGGCGTGGCCCGTCCGGGCATCCTCGGCCCGCGCCTGACCGGCGCCGGCGGCACCACCCGCGTCGAGGACACCGACAAGGGACGCCTCGACGGCGACACCGGCCTCGACCGGGCCGTCGGGCCGATGCAGTTCATCCCGTCCACCTGGTCGCTGGTGGGCGTCGACGCGGACGGGGACGACCGCCGCGACCCGCAGGACATCGACGACGCGGCGCTGGCCGCCGGCGTGTACCTGTGCGCCGGCGACACCGACCTCGGCACCACCAGCGGGCTGCGCGAGGCCGTGTACCGCTACAACCACAGCGACGAGTACGTCGACCTGGTGTTGGAGATCATGGACTCCTACGCGGCCGGCGACTACTCCGCCGTCCCCACCTCGGTGCGTGGCGGCGACCTGATCCAGGCGCTGCCCGAGCCGCAGCCGGTCGCCGGCAGCGGCGGCGACCAGGGCGGCAAGGGCACTCAGCCCGCCTCGTCCTCCGGTGGCTCGGGCTCGTCCTCCGCCCCCTCGGCGCCCGCGCCCTCCTCGTCCCCGACGCCGAGCGGGGGCGGGAGCCAGGGCGGCCAGGGCGGGTCGGGCGGCTCCTCGGGCAACGACACCCCGGTCGACACCACCGCGCCCAGCAGCGCCGGCGAGGCCGTGGGCGAGGTCGTCGAGGACGTGGCCTCGGCCGTGCCCTCCACGGGCGTCGACCCGGTCGACGAGACGCTCACCCGCGCAGAGGCTCTGGCCCAGTGCACGCTCGAGGGCGTCATCGACAACCCGCTGACGGCCGCGAACGAGCTGGAGGCCTGCATCCAGGGGCTGCTCAACCCCTGATCCCCGGCACGATCCTCAGCGCAGCCAGCCCGCGGCCTCGGTGGCCCAGTAGGTCAGGATGACGTCGGCGCCGGCGCGGTGGATCGAGGTGAGGGTCTCGAGCACCGCGTCCTGCCGGTCGATCCAGCCGTTCGCGGCGGCCGCCTCGACCATCGCGTACTCACCCGAGATGTTGTAGGCCGCGACCGGGACGCCGACGGTGTCGCGGACGCGGCGGATCACGTCGAGGTAGGCCAGGGCCGGCTTCACCATGACCATGTCGGCGCCCTGCTCGACCTCGAGCACGGTCTCGCGCACGCCCTCGCGGGCGTTGGCCGGGTCCTGCTGGTAGGTGCGGCGGTCGCCCTGCAGGGCCGAGTCGACCGCCTCGCGGAAGGGCCCGAAGAAGGCCGAGGCGTACTTCGCGCCGTAGGCGAGGATCGCGACGTCGGTGTGCCCGGCGGTGTCGAGCGCGTCGCGGATGACGGCGACCTGGCCGTCCATCATGCCGCTGGGGCCGATGACGTCGACCCCGGCCGCGGCCTGCGCGCGGGCCATGTCGGCGTAGATCGCGAGCGTGGCGTCGTTGTCGACCGAGCCGTCGGCGGCCAGCACGCCGCAGTGGCCGTGGTCGGTGAACTCGTCGAGGCAGAGGTCGGCCTGCACGGTCAGCGCGTCGCCGACCTCGGCCTTGACGTTCTCGATCGCGAGGTTGAGGACGCCGGAGGGGTCGACGCCCGCGGTGCCGCACGCGTCCCGGACGGCGGGCACGCCGAACAGCATGATGCCGCCGATGCCGGCCTCGGCGGCCTCGGCGGCCGCACGCTTGAGGGTGTCCTGCGTGTGCTGGACGACGCCGGGCATCGAGGAGATCGGCTTCGGCTCGCTCAGCGCCTCGCTGACGAACGCGGGCAGGATGAGCTGGCCGGCACGGACCTGCTGCTCACGGACCATCGCCCGCATCGCGGGGGTGGTGCGCAGGCGGCGGGGCCGGACGACGGGTGCGGTCGCACCGGGGGCGGGCCGCAGGGCGTAGCCGTCGGGGTCGGTCATCGGGGAGTGCTCCTTCGGGGTCGGGGATGACCCGTCGGAGAGGCCCGTGCGGTTGCCCGTGCGGACCGGACCGGCGGGGTGCCCACCGCCGAGTCGGCAGCACCTTTCACGGTTCTGCTGAAGGCTGCTGCCGACTCGGCGGGTGGGTCAGCGGGAGGACGTGGCCTTGCGCCGCGCGGACGGCTTGCGGTCGGACGGCTTGGTGACCGGCAGGCCCTGCTCGACCAGCGAGGCACGACGGGCGGAGCCGAAGTCGGCCAGCGCGTCGGTGAGCACCTCGATGCTCGGGCTCGGCGCCATGACGTCCACGCGCAGGCCGTGCTCCTCCGCCGTCTTGGCGGTGGCGGGCCCGATGCAGGCGATGATCGTCGAGGCGTGCGGCTTGCCGGCGATACCGACCAGGTTGCGCACCGTCGAGGACGAGGTGAACACGACCGCGTCGAACTTGCCGGTCTTGATCGCCTCGCGGGTCGGCGCCGGCGGCGGGGCGGCCCGGACGGTGCGGTAGGCGGTGACGTCGTCGACCTCCCAGCCGAGCTCCACGAGGCCGGCGGCCAGGGTCTCGGTGGCGATGTCGGCGCGCGGCAGGAAGACCCGGTTGATCGGGTCGAGGTCCTCGTCGTACTCGGGCCAGTCCTCGAGCAGGCCCACGGAGGACTGCTCGGACTCGGGCACCAGGTCGGCGCGCAGGCCCCACTGGGCGATGGCCTCGGCGGTCTTGTGGCCGACGGCGGCGATCTTGAGGCCGGAGAAGGAGCGGGCGTCCAGGCCGTACTCCTCGAACTTCTCGCGCACGGCCCGCACGGCGTTGACCGAGGTGAACGCGATCCACTCGTAGCGGCCCTCGACGAGGCCACGCAGTGCCTTGTCCATCTGCTGCGGGTTGCGGGGCGGCTCCACCGAGATGGTGGGCACCTCCTCGGGCACCGCGCCGTAGCCGCGCAGGCGGGTGACCAGGGTGCCGGCCTGCTCCTTGGTGCGGGGCACCAGGACGCGCCAGCCGAACAGCGGCTTGGTCTCGAACCAGGAGAGCGTGTCGCGCAGGCCGACGACCTGGCCGATCACGATGATCGCGGGCGGGGCCACACGGGCGGCGCGGACGTCCTCGGCGACGTCGGCCAGCGTGGAGCAGACGGTGGCCTGCTCGGTGGTGGTGCCGACGCGGGTGACGGCCACCGGGGTGGAGGCCGGGCGGCCCGCGGCGACGAGCGCCTTGGCGGTCTCGCCGATCTGGCCGACGCCGGAGAGCAGCACGAGGGTGCGGTCGTCGGCGTAGCGGGACCAGTCCACGGTGCCGTCGCAGGTCACGACGGTGACCTCGCGGTGGTCGCGGGTGGTCAGCGGGATGCCCGCGTAGGCCGGGACGCCGGAGACCGAGGAGACGCCGGGGACGATCTCGAAGCCGATGCCGGCCTTGGCGACCGCCTGGGCCTCCTCGGGGCCGGAGGCGTACGTGAACGGGTCGCCGCCGAGCAGGCGGACGACGCGGAGGCCCTTCTTGGCGTGCTTGAGCACGACCTTGGCGCGGGCGGCGTGCGTGAGCGGCTGCCCGTCCTCGCCGAAGCCCCCGTCGACGACGAGCGGGCCCGTGGCCTCGCCGTCCTCGTCGAGGTGCGTCCCCAGGAGCCGGGCGACCATCTCGGCCTGCTCGGGCGCCTCGGTGACGACGACCTCGCAGTCGCGGAGGAGCTCCACGGCGCGGACCGTCAGCAGGTCGGGGTCACCCGGTCCGCTTCCGACGAACGAGACCCAGCCGTGAGGCGTGGCGGACTCGCTGGTGCGCGTCATCGTTCTTCACCCTGTTCTGTCTGCGTGTCGACCGGACCTGGCTGGCCCAGCTGTCCTGCCCCGTCGGCGAGCATCTCCTCGCCGAGCCGGGTGCCGACGCCCACGGCGTCGTCGAGGCGGCCGGCGGCAGAGCTGCGCACCGACAGCGCCCCGTCGGGCGAGAGCGCCACTGCTCTCACCCAGAGCTCGTCCCCGTCCTCGCCCTCGACGACCTCGCCGAGCGCCCCGATCGGGGCGGAGCAGCCGCCCTCGAGCGTGGCCAGCACCGCGCGCTCGGCGAGCACGGCGGCGCGGGTGCCCGCGTCGTCCAGGTGCTCGCCCAGGGCGGCGACGAGGTCGGTGTCGGACTCGCGGCACTCGACCGCGAGCGCGCCCTGCCCCGGCGCGGGGAGCACCTGGAGCGGGTCGAGGGTCTCGGTGACCAGGTCGAGGCGGTCGATCCGGGCCAGGCCCGCGCGGGCCAGGACGACGGCGTCGAGCTCGCCCGCGGTCACCTTGCCGACCCGGGTGTCGATGTTGCCCCGGATCGGGACGATCTCCAGGCCCAGCCCGAGCGCGGCCACCTGGGCGGCGCGTCGCGGCGAGCCGGTGCCCAGGCGGCTGCCGACGGGCAGCTCGCCGAGCGTGAGGCCGTCGCGCGCCACCAGCACGTCGCGGGAGTCCTCGCGGGTCGGCACGGCCGCCAGCGCCAGGCCCGCGTGCGGGGCGGTGGGGAGGTCCTTGAGGGAGTGCACGACGAGGTCGACCTCGTCGGCCAGCAGCGCGTCGCGCAGCGCGGAGACGAAGACGCCGGTGGAGCTCGACCCCACGAGGCTGGTGTTGCTCGCCTGGCTGCGGTCGCCGTCGGTGGTCACCTCGACCAGCTCGACCTCGCGGCCGAGCCGCGCGCGGACGAGGTCGGCGACGTGGCCGGACTGGGTGCGGGCCAGCAGCGAGCGCCGGGTCCCGAGGCGGAGGGCGGGGGCGCTCATGCCTGGCTCCCCCGGTGCTCAGTGCGGCTGACGGTCGCGTCGGGCACGTCGGGGCGGGTGACGGCGGTGACCGAGTCGGGGTCGAGCGCGAACAGGTCGGCCAGCGCGGCGGCGTAGGAGACGGCCCCGTCGGTGTTGGCCAGCTCGCGGACGCGGACGGTCGGCTCGTGCAGCAGCTTGTCGACGACGCGGCGCACGGTGTGCAGCACCTCGCCGCGCGTGTGCTCGTCGAGGTCGGGCAGCTTGCCCTCGAGGCGGGCCATCTCGGCCTCCACCAGCGAGGTGGCCATGGTGCGCAGGGCGACGACGGTGGGCGTGACCGACGCCTGGCGGCGCGCGGTGAGGAACGCCGCGACCTCCTGGGTGACGATCTCGCGGACGGCGGCGATCTCCGCGGCGGCGTCCGAGCCGTGCACCTCGGCGGCCAGGGACGCCAGGTTCACCAGCGTCACGCCCGGCACGGCGCCGGCGGTGGGCTCCACGTCGTGCGGGAGCGCCAGGTCGATCACGGTGAGCGGACGGCCGTCGGGGCGGGCCCGGCGGAGCATGTCGGCGGTGACCACCGCGCCGGTGGAGCCGGTGCAGGTGACCAGAAGGTCGACCCGGGCGAGCTCGGCCTCGAGCGCGTCGACCGGGGCGGGCCGCCCGCCGTAGGTCTCGGCGAGGCGCTCGGCGCGGGCCGGGGTGCGGTTGATGACGACCAGGTCGCGCACGCCCTCGCGGTGGACGGTGGCGGTGGCCAGGCCGGCCATCGCACCGGCGCCGAGGACGGCGGTGGCGACGCCGGCGAGCATGCCCGACCCGTCCGCGGCGTCGGCGGGGAGCGCGGCCCCGGCCTGCTCCAGCGCGGCCCCGACGAGCGTGGGGGCGGCGCGGTCGATGTCGGTCTCGGCGCGGCTGCGCTTGCCGACCCGCAGCGCCTGCTGGAACAGCGAGTTCAGGGCGGGGCCGACGGTGCCGAGCTCCTGGCCCAGCCGCAGCGCCTCGCGGGTCTGGCCGAGGATCTGGCCCTCGCCGACGGCCATGGAGTCCAGCCCGGCGGCCACCTGGAAGAGGTGGGAGACGGCGCCGTCGTCGTAGTGCACGTACAGGTGCGGGAGGATCGCCTCGGTCCGCTCCCCCGCGCGGCCGACCAGCAGGCTGCTGAGCTCCTCCACGGAGCCGTGGAACCGGTCGACGTCGGCGTAGAGCTCGAGCCGGTTGCACGTCGAGATGACGGCGGCCTCGGTGACGTGGCCGCACCCGGCGGCCTGCTTCACCAGCTCGTGCAGCGAGTCGCCGTCGGCGGCGGTGACCCGCTCCAGCAGCGAGACGGGTGCGGTGTTGTGGGAGATCCCCACGACGAGGACGCTCAAGCGAGTCCCCTCTCCATGTCCGGCTCCTCGACCTCGGCCGACGCCTTGCGCTGCTCGTGGTAGGCCAGGATCTGGAGCTCGATCGAGAGGTCGACCTTGCGCACGTCCACGTCGTCGGGGACGGAGAGCACGGTCGGCGCGAAGTTCAGGATGTTGCGGACGCCGGCGGCGACGAGTGCGTCGGCGACGTCCTGGGCCGCGTGCGCCGGGGTGGCGACGACGGCGATGGTGACGCGGTGCTCGGCGACCACCGCGGCGAGGTCCTCGAAGGGCCGCACGACCAGGCCGGCGACCTCGTCGCCCTGGCGCGCGGGGGCCGCGTCCAGCAGCGCCACGACGCGGAAGCCGCGGCTGCGGAAGCCGGAGAAGCTGGCCAGCGCCTGGCCCAGGTTGCCGATGCCCACGATGACCACGTGGTGGTCCTGGGTCTGGCCGATCTCCCGGGCGATCTGGTGGCGCAGGAACTCCACCTCGTAGCCGACGCCCCGGGTGCCGTAGCTGCCCAGGTAGGAGAGGTCCTTGCGCAGCTTGGAGGAGGTCACGCCCGCCGCGGCCGCGAGGTCCTCGGAGGAGCAGCGTGCGGTGCCGGCGTCGGCCAGGGCGGTGAGTGCACGCAGGTAGAGCGGCAGCCGCGCGACGGTGGCCTCCGGGATGTCCCGGCTCGCCTCCGCGGGGGTCCGTTCCGACACGTGCTCACTCCCTGCCAGCCGCGCGTGCTGGGAGGGTCTCTGCTGACCCCCCGGTCGCCGCTACGGCCCGATCACTGTAGGAGTTCGTGAACGCAGGAACAAAATGAGTGGCCCCGGTCTCAGCCGACGGGCTACCACAGGCGGACGTGGGCGTCCGCAGGGGGGTGGCCGCCCACGGGCCGGGGTGGGTCAGCGCGCGAGCGCGGCCCGCAGGCGGACGGGGTCCACCCGCCAGAAGTCGTGCTGGCGGCCGTCGACGAACGTCACCGGCACCTCGTCGGTGAACCGCTCGACCAGCGCGGGGTCGTCGTCGATCATCACGACCTCGTACTCCTCGCCGGTCTCGGCGCACACCGCCGCGACGGTCTCGTGCGCCACCTCGCACAGGTGGCAGCCGGGGCGGGAGTAGACGGTGACGCGGGGCGCGCTCACGAGAACAGCTCCGTGTCGCGGCGCCGGGCCGCGGCGCGGAGGATGCCCTTGCGCACCTTGCCGGTCACGGTCATCGGCAGCACCTCGACCACCTCGATGCGCGAGGGCCGCTTGAAGCGGGCCAGCCGCTCGGCGCACCGCTGCCGCACCCGCTCCTCGAGGTCGACCACGCCCGCCGCGTCCTGGTGCGGGGCCAGGACGTAGGCGACGACGGCCTCGCCGGTCGCCTCGTCGGCGACCCCCACGACGGCGGCCGAGCGGACGCCCTCGACGCCGAGGATCACCTCCTCGACCTCGACCGGGTAGACGTTGAAGCCGGAGACGACCACGAGGTCCTTCACCCGGTCGACCAGCCAGAGGTCGCCGTCCTCGTCCAGGAAGCCGACGTCGCCGGTGGCCCACCAGCCGTCGGCGTCCGGGCCGTCGGCGCCGTCGGGCCAGTAGCCGGAGAACAGGTTGCGCCCGCGGATGACCACCTGGCCGGGGTCGCCGGGCTCGGGGGCAGAGCCGAGGGCGTCCTCCAGCCGGATCTCCACCCCGGGGATCGCGGCGCCGACCGAGCCGGGCGCGGCGTGCGCGGAGCACAGCGTGGAGGTGACGACGGGCGCGGCCTCGGTGAGCCCGTAGCCCTGGTGCACGGGGACGCCGGTGATGCTGGTGATCTCCTCGACCGCCTCGGTCTCCAGCGTCGCGGAGCCCGAGAGCAGCAGCCGCACCGGCCCGAGCCGCTCGCGCAGGTGCTCCTCGGTGCGCCACTGCGCCAGCACGGCCGGCGCGATCGGCACGACGCTGCACGCCTCGTCCTCGATCAGCTCGAGGGTGTCGACGGGGTCGTAGGCGGTGACCAGGACGAGGCGGGCCCGGTGCCGCAGCACCGACCCGAGCACCGCGCCCAGGCCGTAGACGTGGAAGAGCGGGAGCACGCCGAGCACGACGTCGTCGCCGTGGATCAGCGGCGGGTCCACCTGCGCCAGCTGCTCGACGTTGGTCAGCAGCGCCCGGTGGGAGAGCATCGCCGCCCGCGGCCGCCCCGTGGCGCCGGAGGTGTAGAGCAGGACCGCGAGCTTCTCCGGGTCCGGCACCTGGCGCGCGGTGAGTCTGCCGCCGGTGGCGCGCAGGTGGTCGTAGGAGCGCTCGCCGGGCGCCAGGGTGCTGCCCACGAGCACCACCCGCGGCGCCTTGCGCACGCCCGGACGCGGCAGCGTGCCGTCCTCCGCGCGGCGCTCCGCGATCACGCCGACCGCGCGGCGCACCGCGCGCACCGCCACCTCGTCGGCCAGGACGAGGCGGGCGCCCGAGTCCTCGAGCACGTGCTCGACCTCGACGGCCGTGCTGCGCGGGTTGACCGGCACCGCGACGGCCTGGAGCCGCAGCACGGCCAGGTAGGTGGTGACGAACTCGAGCCGGTTCGCCGAGGCGATGGCGACCCGGTGGCCGGCGACCAGGCCGGCGGCCTCGAGGCCGCGGGCGACCCGGTTGGTCTCGGTCTCCAGCTCGGCCCAGGTGACGCGACGGCCCCCGGACTCGACGAGGGCGACGCGCTCGGGCACCTCGCGCGCGGCGGAGGCGAGGAGGTCGGTGAGGTCGGCGACCGGGCTCGCGGGCATGGGGGCCATGGTGCCACGCGCCCGGACGCGTGCGAGGGGGCTCCCACCCGCTTCCCCCACCTGCGCCGGCCCCCGCTGCGACACCGGCCCGACGGCCGCCCCGGCACCCGCCCCGGCGCCCTGCCCGGGACGCGTCGGCGGACACGTCCGGTCGAGCCGGACGGACGATGCCGCGCGGGCCCGCGAAGCCCTATGGTGAGCGGGTGGCAGCACCCTCGCAGCGGCGACGCCTCCCGGACCTGCGTGCGCGCTCGACGCTCGCGGGCGAGGCCGCCGCGGCCTCCGCCGAGGTGGAGCGGGCGCTGGAGAGCACCGAGGACGCCACCGCGGCCGCGTTCTTCGACGTGGACAACACGATCATGCAGGGCGCCAGCATCTTCCACCTGGCCCGCGGCCTGTACCGGCGCGAGTTCTTCTCCACCCGCGAGATCGCCTCGGCGGCGTGGAAGCAGGCGTACTTCCGGGTCGTCGGCGTGGAGGACCCCGAGCACGTCGCCGACGCGCGCAACTCGGCGCTGGAGTTCATCGCCGGGCACACCGTGGCCGAGCTGGAGGAGCTCTCCGAGGAGATCTTCGACGAGGCGATGGCGCACCGGATCTGGCCCGGCACGCGGGCGCTGGCCCAGATGCACCTGGACGCCGGCCAACGGGTCTGGCTGGTCACCGCCGCGCCCGTGGAGATCGCGCGGATCATCGCCCGGCGGCTCGGCCTGACCGGCGCGATGGGCACCGTGGCCGAGCACGAGGACGGCGTCTACACCGGCCGGCTCGTCGGCGACATGCTGCACGGGCCCGCCAAGGCCGAGGCCGTGCGGGCGCTGGCCGAGCGGGAGGGGCTGGACCTCGAGCGCTGCTCGGCCTACTCCGACTCCCACAACGACCTGCCCATGCTCACGATGGTCGGCGACCCGTGCGCGGTGAACCCCGACCGGCGCCTCCGCGTGCACGCCAAGGCGCACGGCTGGCGGGTCCGCGACTACCGGACCGCCCGCAAGGCCGCCCGGGCCGGTCTCATGGTGGGCGCGGCCGCCGGCGCCACCGCGGGTGCCGCCGCCGGTGCGGCCGCGGCCGCGGGGGCCCTGCGGGGGCGGCGCTGAGCCTCGTCCCGGCGAGGGGGACCACGCGGGACTAGTCCCTTCGGGCCACCGACGGACCTACCGGCCGGTCACGTTTGTGCTCGCACCGTTCCCGCAGCGCAGGGATTTACGTACCCTCGGTCACGCTCTGTGAGGGAGCAGTGACCGGGAGGACGTACGGATGGCTGGGTACGCCGCGGAGGTGGTGCGGAGCCTGCGCGCCCTGCGCACGGCCTGCGCCGACCTCCTGCCGCCGGCGCCGGCGCCCGTGCTGTGCACGGTGCCGGCGGGTGCCCGCCCCGCCCCGGGGGCGCACGCCGACCGGGTGCTGGCCGCGCTCGGCCTGCTCAGCGAGGCGCTCTCCTCCGACCCGGCGGTGGCCGAGGTGCCGGGCCCGGGCGGCCCCGGCGACGACAGCGGCCTGGCCACGTCCTCGGAGGAGTCCGCCGCCGACCGGGAGCGCCTCATCGCCCTGGTCGAGCTGGCACGCAAGGGTGACGCCGAGGCGTTCGGCCTGCTCTACGACCACTACCAGGCCTCGGTCTACCGCTTCCTCTACTACCGCACCCGCTCGGTGCCGCTGGCCGAGGACCTCACCTCGGAGACCTTCTTCCGGGCGCTGCGCTCCATGCAGGGCTTCCGCTGGCAGGGCCGCGACTTCGGCGCCTGGCTGATGACCATCGCGCGCAACCTCGCCACCGACCACTTCAAGGCCAGCCGCACCCGCCTCGAGATGACCACCGAGGACATGGGCCTGCACGACGACGCCGACGAGGAGACGCCCGAGGGGCTGGCCATCGAGGGCCTGACCCACGAGGTCCTGGTGAGCGCCCTCAAGCAGCTGCCCGACGAGCAGCGCGACTGCATCGTCATGCGCTTCCTCCAGGGGATGAGCATCGCCGAGGTCGCGGCCGTGCTGGGCCGCAGCGACGGCGCCGTCAAGCAGCTCCAGCTGCGGGGCGTGCGCAACCTCGCCAAGCTGATGCCGGAGGGCCTGCGATGAGCCCCTGCACCGCGTCGGTCGAGATGACGGACGTCACCCTGCGGGGCGCCGTAACTCCGGGTGCACGACCGTCGTTGAGCAGCGTGCCGGGTCGCGAGCACCCGGTCGCGGGGTCCGCTCCGTCGCACCCCGCCGCTCCCACGAAGGGACACCGCTCATGAGCCCCGTCTTCGCCGCCCGGCGTCGGGCCGAGGAGTTCGACGCCCAGGTCGAGGCCGCCCTGGCCGGCCGCCGCGTCGACGACCCCCGGTTCGCCGAGCTGGTCGAGGTCGCCGCGGCCCTGCGCGCCATGTCTGCTCCCCCACAGCGTCCCGACGTCGCCGCCGACCTGCGCGAGCGCCTGATGGCCGCCGCCGCCACCGAGCTGGTGCCCGGCAAGGAGGCCGCGGACGACCCGCTCCAGGTGGGCAGCCGCCGCACCGCCGGCCGCTCAGGCACCCGCACCCGCGAACGCCGCTTCGCCGTGGCCGTCGGAGGCCTCGCCGTGCTCGGCGCGACCACGTCCGTGGCCGTCGCCGCACAGTCCGCGCTGCCCGGCGAGTCGCTCTACCCGGTCAAGCGGGCGATCGAGAACATCCACACCGGCTTCAGCGTCGGCGAGGCCGACCGCGGCCAGGTGCTGCTGGCCGGCGCCACCGACCGCCTCACCGAGCTCACCGAGCTCTCCCGCCAGGGCCGCGGCGACGGCGCCACCGCCGACGAGGTGCTGGCCGACTTCCGCGCCCAGACCCAGGAGGGCGCCGACCTCCTGCTCGAGGACTACGCCGCCAACGGCGACGAGGCCACCATCAGCCAGCTCCAGGCCTGGACCGTCGAGAGCATGGGCTCCCTCGCCGACCTCGCCGACCTGCTCCCCGGCCAGGCGGACGCGGCGCTCGTCGCCGCCGGCCAGGTGCTCTCCGACCTCGACACCCGCACCAGCGAGCTCTGCCCGTCCTGCGACGGCGGCCGCCTGGTCGACGTCCCGCTGTTCCTCTCCAGCGCCACCGAGGAGGCCACCCGCGGGGTCCAGGACCTGGTCGAGGGTGCCCTGGTCGTCCCGAAGTCCGGCTCCGGCGGGGGCAACGGAAGCAAGCAGGGCTCCTCCGGCGGCGGCAAGCAGGGCTCCACGGCCGGCTCCGGCGGCAGCGGCACGTCCGGCTCGAGCGGGTCCTCCGGCTCGGGCTCCGGCTCGGGTGGCGGGGGCACGACCGGCGACGTCCAGGTGCCCACCTCCGGGCCGACCGGCGTCGGCGACGGCCAGGTGCTCGGCCAGGTCGGCGACACCGTCGAGGACGTCGTGGAGGACCCCGCCGAGGCGGTCTCGTCGGTGGCCGGCGACGTCGTGGACGACGTCACCTCCGGCGTGGGTGACCTGGTGGACGGCGTCGGGGACGGCGTCGGGGACCTGACGGACCCGCTGCTCGGTCAGTGACCCCCGGCGGGGCTGGGACCATCCCACCCCTGCCGTGCGTCCTCCGGCTCAGCCGAAGACGGACTTCCGCTCCATCAGCAGCCGGTAGAGCGTCTGCTGGATCGACTCCCGCACCTGGTCGGTGACGTCGAAGACCAGCATCGGGTCGTCCGCGGCGCCGTCCTCCAGCTCGTCGGTGCGCACCGGCTCGCCGAACTCCATCAGCCACTTGCTGGGCAGCGGCACCATGCCGAGCGGACCCAGCCACGGGAACAGCGGCGTCACCGGGAAGTACGGGACGCCCAGCACCCGCGCCAGCGTCGGCATCGAGGAGAGCATCGGGTAGATCTCCTCGGCCCCGACGACCGAGAGCGGCACGATCGGGGTGCGGGTGCGCAGCGCGGCCGAGACGAAGCCGCCCCGGCCGAAGCGCTGCAGCTTGTAGCGCTCGGCGTAGGGCTTGCCCAGCCCCTTGAAGCCCTCGGGCCACACGCCGACGAGCTCGCCGCCGGCGAGCATCCGGTCGGCGTCCTCGCTGCACGCGAGCGTCGCGCCGCCCATCCGCGCCAGCTGCGCGACGACGGGGGTGCGGAAGACCAGGTCGGCGCCGAGCGGGCGGACGAAGCGTCCGGTGCGGTCGTGGACCGTCACCATCGTCATCAGCCCGTCCCACGGCAGCGTGCCGGAGTGGTTGGAGACGATGAGGGCGCCGGAGTCGGTGGGGATGTTCTCGATCCCGCGGACCTCGATGCGGAACCACTTCTGCGCGACCGGCCGCAGCGCGGTGAGGAAGAAGCGCTCGGTGACCTCGGGGTCGAAGCCGTACTCGTCGACGGCGTAGTCGCCGGTCAGACGGCGGCGGACGAAGGCGAGCAGCCGGGCCAGCTCCTCCTCCCACTCGGGGCCGAAGACCTCCTTGGCCGCGCCGGTGAGCGCGTTCATCAGCTCGGCCGGGGAGACGTTGCCCAGCGGGTGCCGGTCCGCCGTGGTGGTCGAGGTGGTGGTCGAGGAGGTGGTGGACGAGCTGGTCGAGGCGCCGGCCGTGGGCCCGGCGGCGCCGCCACCGATCGAGTCCTCGTCGGTCCACCCCGGGTGCGTGGCCGGGTCGGTCGCCGTGTCCTGCGCGTCCGCGGCGTCCGAGATCTCCTCGGGCTGCTCGGGCGGTTCGGGGCTGCGCTGGGCGGCGGGGCGACGAGCGCCGCCGGCGAGGCCGCGGGAGGCGGACGAGGGGGTCGTGCTGCCGGTGCCGCGGCCGGGGCGGCCGCGGGTGCCGATCGGGATCACCTCGGCGTCACCCACGGGCACCTCCGGTCGGGACGAGGCGGGCCAGCGTGCCGAGCGCCTGGCCGGCGACCTGCTGGGCGGTGGCGCGGGCGGGGCCGAGGACCGGCGGCAGGGTGGAGCCGAAGTCGGCGAGCGCCTGCTCGGTGGTGAACGCGGGCTCGAAGCCGAGCACCTCGCGCATCCGGGTCGTGTCCACGCCCCGACCATAGGTGAGGAAGGCCAGCTGCTCCGGGGAGAAGTCGGCGACGTGCGCCTTGCGCAGCACCTGGCCCAGACGTCCCACGGCCGTGCCGGGCATCGGGGCGGCGGGCCGGCCGAGGCGGCGCAGGGCCTGGGAGAGCACGACGACGCCCTCGCCGGCGACGTTGACGGTGCCGGAGACGCCCTCGCGCAGTGCCGCGAGGTGGAGGACGGAGAAGAGGTCGTCCTCGTGCAGGAGCTGCATCCGCGGGTCGTAGCCGAGCACGGTCGGCACGACCGGGAGCCGCAGGTAGGAGGTGATCGGGCTCTGCACGTGCGGGCCGACCACGTTGGCGCAGCGCAGCGTGAGCACGTCGACGTCGGGCCGACGGCGGGCGAAGCCGCGGACGTAGCCCTCGATCTCGGCGACGTCCTTGGCGTAGCCGCTGCGCGGGGCGCGACGCGGCTGCATGTCCTCGGTGAACATCGCCGGGTCGGCCGGCGAGGCCCCGTAGACGGTGGTCGTCGACTTCACGACCAGCCGGCGCACCGTGCGGGCGCGCTGGCAGGCCGCGAGGAGCTGCATCGTCCCGATGACGTTGAGCTCCTTCATCGTGTGCCGACCCCCGGCGCTGCCGGGGGTCGCGATGATGCTCATGTGGACGACGGTGTCGACGTCCTCCTTGGCGATCACCTTGGCGATCACCGGGTTGCGGATGTCCACCCGCACGAACGACACGGCGCCGACGTCCCCGCGGGGCGGGACGACGTCGACGCCGATGACCCGGTCGACCTCGGGGTCGGCCGCGAGCGAGCGCGCGAATCGTCGACCGAGGTCTCTGGAGACCCCGGTGACGAGAACGACACGCCCCATGCGCAGCCCCCGTTGCTCGACCGTGCTGCTGGGCTCGGGCTTACTTGCCGAGCTTGCGACGCTGGACGCGCGTCTTCTTCAGCAGCTTGCGGTGCTTCTTCTTGGCCATGCGCTTGCGACGCTTCTTGATGACAGAACCCACGGTGAACCTTTCAGACTCGGGGTGGCTCCGGGTGCACGGAGGACCGCACCAGCCTAGCGGCCCGCCTCACGGCAGCAGAATCCGCAGCCGGGGGCGGGCGCCGGGCGGCACCACGCCGTCGCCGGCGGGCTCAGCCCGCGTCGTAGAAGGACTTGCGCAGGTACTCGGAGGCGTCCTCCTCGCGCACCCGGAACGAGCGGCCGACGCGCACGGCGGGCAGGTCGCCGTTGTGCACGAGCCGGTACACGGTCATCTTGGAGACGCGCATCATCTGCGCGACCTCGGCCACGGTCAGGAACTTCGCCTCGGAGATGTCCCCGGACGGGTTGGGAGCCATGTGCCACCGCTTTCTGTTCGGCCCGCTCGACGGCTTCCCCACCATCGGGCACGCGGGCTCGTTCCATGAGTGAGCCTAGTGCCAGTTGTGACGCATGGGGAAGGCTGGACGAGATTCTTAGCCTCCACACCGGCGTGTCGAGTTGAATCCATACCCGATCGGGCGTACGGCCGTCAGGGCATCGGGTCGAGACCGTGCAGCGGGAAGACCGCCAGCCGGGCCTCGTGCACGGCCGCGTCGAGCCACTGCTCGGGGTCGTAGCCCTCCGACCACGGCCGGTAGTCGGTGCGGCCGCCGTCCGTCATCCGCTTCGGGCCGTCCAGGCCCAGGCGCTGCTGGACGTGGTCGAGCCAGCGCGTCGGCACGTCCAGGTCGGACGGCAGGGGCCGACCCGCGACCTCGGAGAGCAGGTGGGTCCACGTCCGCGGGACGACCCCGACCAGCTCGTACCCGCCACCACCGACCGCCACCCAGCGACCGCCGGCGTGGTCGTGCGCCAGCTGGTGCACGGCGGCGTGCGCGGCGCGCTGGCCATCGACCGAGAGCGAGAGGTGGGTCAGCGGGTCCTCCACGTGTGAGTCGCAGCCGTGCTGGCTGACCAGGACGTCGGGGCGGAACTCCTCCAGCAGCGGCGGCACGACCGCGTGGAAGGCCCGCAGCCAGCCGGCGTCCCCCGTGCCGGGCGGGAGTGCCACGTTGGCGGCCGAGCCCTCGGCCTGGCGCCCGCCGGTGTCGGCGGGGAAGCCCGTGCCGGGGAAGAGCACCTGACCGGTCTCGTGCAGGGAGATGGTGAGGACGCGGGGGTCGTCCCAGAAGATCCGCTCCACCCCGTCCCCGTGGTGGGCGTCGACGTCGACGTAGGCCACGCGCTCGGCGCCGTGGTCGAGCAGCCACTGGATGCCGACCGCGACGTCGTTGTAGACGCAGAAGCCGCTGATCCGGTCGGGCATGGCGTGGTGCAGCCCGCCGGCGATGCTCGCCGCGTGGCCGGCGTCCCCCTGCCAGACCTGGCGGCACGCCTCGACCGTGGCGCCGACGACGTGGGCGCCCGCCTCGTGCATCCGGTCGAAGATCGGGTTGTCCTCGGTGCCGATGCCGAGCCGCTCGTCGCCCGCGCCGCCGTGGCCCGCCTCGCGCACCGCGTTCATCAGGCGCACCAGGTGGACGGTGCCCACCAGGTCGTCGTCGGCGACCGGTGCGTCGACGCGCTGCAGGGCGCCGGGGCCGGAGAAGAGGCCGAGCTCGTCGGCCAGCCGCATCGTCAGGTCCACCCGCAGCGGCGACATGGGGTGGCCGGGCCCGAAGTTGTAGCGGGTGAGCGAGTCGTCGAAGACGGCGACCGCGGACGTCTGACACTCGGGCACGGCGCCACGCTACCTGCTGCTAGATTGCGATCGTGCTGCACGTCACCCGACCCCTGTGCTGGTGGACCGCCTGAGGCGGCCCCCGGTACCCAGCACACCCACCGAGACGCACCGCCTCCGCGCGGTGCGTTCGTCGTCCGGGGACTCCCGGCCCGCACCGTGCGGGTCACGAGAGGACACCGCCATGACGACCACCACCTCCATCACCGGCTCCGCCACCACCCTGGCCGACCGCCAGCTCTCCCTGCTCAAGCCGACGGGCCGCCTCACCCTGGGCAACTACCTCGGCGCCCTGCGCCCCATGGCCGCGGGCCAGGACGAGGCGGAGTGCTTCTACGGCGTCGCGGACCTGCACGCGCTCACGGTGGGCCACGACCCCGCCGAGCTGCGCGAGCGCAGCCTGGAGCTGGCCGTCTCGCTGCTCGCCGTCGGCCTCGACCGCTCGACCCTGTTCGTGCAGTCCCGGGTGCCGGCCCACCGCCAGCTCGCCTACCTGCTGGAGTGCGTGGCCACCACCGGCGAGCTGAACCGGATGATCCAGTTCAAGGAGAAGGGACGCGGCGTCGACTCGACCCGCACGTCGCTGTTCACCTACCCGGTGCTGATGGCCGCCGACATCCTGCTCTACTCACCACGCCGGGTGCCGGTCGGCGACGACCAGCGCCAGCACGTGGAGCTGACCCGCGACCTGGCGCTGCGGTTCAACCGCACCTACGGGCAGGTCTTCGTCGTGCCCGAGCTGGCCACGCCCCCGGTCGGGGCACGCGTCATGGCGCTCGACGACCCGACCGCGAAGATGGGCAAGACCGGCTCGAGCGACGCGGGCACGATCCTCCTGCTCGACGACCCCGACACGATCGTGCGCAAGCTCTCCCGGGCCGTGACGGACTCCGAGACCGGCCCGGACGCGGTGCGCGCCGACCGCGAGGCCAAGCCCGGCGTCACGAACCTGCTGGAGATCCTGGCCGCGTGCGGCGGCTCGCCCGCCGACGTCCGCGGCTACGGCGACCTCAAGCGCACCGTGGCCGACGCGGTGGTCGCCGAGCTCGAGCCGGTCCAGCGCCGCTACCGCGAGCTCGCCGCCGACCTCACCCACGTCTCGACCGTCTACGCGGCGGGGGCCGAGCGGGCTCGCTCCGTGACCGAGCCCGTGCTCAACGCCGCCACCGCCGCGCTGGGTCTGTTCTAGGAGCCCAGGGCGGCGGACCGGTCGCGGGCGGCCTCCATGGCGGCCAGGAACGCGGCCCGGACGCCGTGCACCTCGAGCTCGCGCAGGGCGGCGGCGGTGGTGCCGGCCGGGGACGTGACCTGCTCGCGCAGGACGGTGGGGTGGGTGCCGGTCTCGCGCAGCATCGCGCCCGAGCCGACGAGGGTCTGCACCACCAGGTCGGTGGAGGTCGCGCGCGGCAGGCCGAGGTGCACGCCGGCCTCGATCATCGACTCGACCACGTAGAAGAGGTAGGCCGGGCCGGAGCCGGAGATGGCCGTGACGGCGTCCTGCTGCTTCTCGGGGATGCGCAGCACCTTGCCCACCGACGACATCAGCGACTCGGCGTAGGCCAGCTGCTCCTCGGTCACGCTGGAGCCCTCGGAGACGGCGGCCATGCCCTCGTCGACCAGCGCCGGGGTGTTGGGCATGACGCGGACGACGGCCACGCCCTCGGGCACGTGGGACTCCACGAACGCGGTGGTGATGCCCGCCGCCAGGCTGACCAGCAGCTGGCCGGGGCGCAGGGCGGGGGCGATCTCGTCGAGCACGGCACCCATGTCCTGCGGCTTGATCACCAGCGCGACGGTCTGGGCCTCGCGCGCGGCGGTCAGGTTGTCGACGACCCGGACGCCGTAGCGCTCCTCCAGCTCGGCGGCGCGCTCCGCCCGCCGCTCGCCCACCAGCAGCGAGGACGGGGCGTGCCCGGATCGGACCAGGCCGGAGATGAGGGTCTCCCCCATCACGCCGGCCCCGATGACGGCGGTCTGCTCGCTCATGGTCCTACTGTCGCGGCTGCCCGCCGGCGTCCCCACCCCGGGGTCACCTGCTGGGACGCGCCGGGCAGCGACTCAGGTGCAGCGAGTCAGGTGCGGCGCACCAGGCTGGTGAGCAGCAGCCGGAGGCTGGCGGGGCGCTCGGCGAGCCGGCGCACCAGGTAGCCCCACCAGCGCGCGCCGTAGGGCAGGTACACGCGGACGGTCTCGCCGGCGGCGACGAGGCGGCGCTGCTCGGTCTCGCGGATGCCGTAGAGCATCTGCAGCTCGTACGAGCCCGGCTCCCGGCCGTGCCGCGCGGCCAGGGCGAGGGCGACGCCGAGCAGGCGCGGGTCGTGGGTGGCGATCATCGGGTAGCCGGCGCCGGCCATCAGCACCTTGAGGCAGCGCACGAAGGAGCGGGAGACGTCGAGCGGGTCGGTGAAGGCCACGGACGCCGGCGCGGCGTACGCGCCCTTGCACAGCCGCACCCGCGAGCCCTCGCCGGTGAGCAGGCGGACGTCGCCCTCGGTGCGGTGCAGCTGGGCCTGCACGGCGACGCCGGTCTCGGGGAAGTCCTTGCGCAGCTCGCGCAGCGTCTGGAGCGTCGCGTCGGTGGTGGTGTGGTCCTCCATGTCGAGCGTGACGGCCGTGCCGGCGTTCCGGGCGGCCCGGCAGATGGTGCGGGCGTGCTCGAGGCTGGTCCGCTGACCGTCGGGCAGGCCCTGGCCGAGCGCCGAGAGCTTGAGCGAGACCTCGGCGCCGGGGGTCAGCCTCCGCTCGACCAGGCCGGCGAGCAGCTGCCGGTAGGCCTCGACGACCTCCTCGGCGTCGGCGGGGTCGGTGACGTCCTCGCCGAGGTGGTCCAGCGAGACGGTCAGGCCGTCGGCCTCCAGGGCCCTGGCCGCGTCCAGCGCGTCCTCCAGCCACGGGCCGGGCACGTAGCGGCTGACCAGCTGCGCCGTGGCCGGCATGGAGGTGAGCGCGACCCGCGCGCGCTCGTTGCGGGCGAGCATCAGCAGCGGGGCGCGGAGCAGCGGCATGTGACCCAGGTTACGGCGTGCGGCGGCGCAGCGTCGCGGCGCCGAGCGCGAGCGCGCCCACCGCGAACCCCGCGACGACTGCGAGGTCGGCGAGCGCCTCCCCGAACGCCCCGTCCACCGCGTCGGCGGTCGTCAGGGCCGTCATCGCGTCCACCGCGTAGGAGAGCGGCAGGACGTCGGAGATCGCGCCGAGCACCCCGGGCAGCGCCTCGCGCGGCACGAAGAGGCCGCACACCAGCAGCTGCGGGATGACCACGGCCGGCATGAACTGCACGGCCTGGAACTCGGTGGAGGCGAAGGCGGAGACCAGCAGGCCGAGGGCGGTGCCGAGCACCGCCACGACCACCGCCACGAGCGTGAGCTGCCACAGCGGCCCGGGCACCTCCAGCCCCAGCAGCCAGGTGGAGACCCCGACCGCGAGCACCGACTGCGCGAGCGCCGTCAGTGCGAAGGCCAGCGCGTAGCCGAGCAGGAAGTCGCCGCGTCCCATGGGCATCGCCAGCAGCCGCTCGAGGGTGCCGCTGGAGCGCTCGCGCAGCGTGGTCACGCTGGTCACCAGGAACATCACGGTGAACGGGAAGATCGCCAGCAGCGCCGGCCCGACCCCGTCGAAGGAGTCGCCGGGCACGTCGGAGAACACCCACCACAGCAGCGACATCAACGCCGTCGGCAGCACCAGCAGCATGGCCACGGTGCGCCGGTCGCGCCGCAGCTGCGCGAGCACCCGCAGCGCCACGGCCAGCGTGACCGGCAGCGAGACGAACCGGCTCATCGCGCACCTCCCACGAGGCTGAGGAAGGCCTCCTCGACCGTCGCGGCCCCCGCAGCGTCCTTGATCGCCGCGGGGGTCTCGTCGGCGATCACCGCCCCCTCGCGCATCAGCAGGAGCCGGTCGCAGCGCTCGGCCTCGTCCATGACGTGGGAGGAGACGAGCACGGCGGTGCCGCCGTCGGCGAGGCGGTGGAAGAGGCCCCACAGGTCGACGCGGAGCACCGGGTCCAGCCCGACGGTCGGCTCGTCGAGGACGAGGAGGTCGGGCCGGCGCAGCAGGGCGACGGCGAGGCTGACCCGGGAGCGCTGCCCGCCCGAGAGCCGCCCCACGAGCGCGTCGCGGTGCTCGGCCAGGTCCACCTCGTCCAGCACCCGCGCCACCGCCGCACCGACCTCGGCACGGCCGAGGCCGAGCACCCGGGCGAAGAAGCGGAGGTTCTCGGTGACGGTGAGGTCGTCGTAGACCGAGGCCGCCTGCGTCACGTACCCGATCCGCTCGCGCAGGGCGCGGCTGCCGGCGGGCAGCCCGAGCACGTCGACGGCACCGCCCTGGGTGCGCTGGACGCCCACGAGCGCCCGCATGAGCGTGGACTTGCCGCACCCGGACGGCCCGAGCAGGCCGGTCACGCCGGGGCCGATGGTGAGGTCGAGGCCGTCGAGCACCGTGCGCCGCCCGCGGCGCACCACCAGCCCGGAGACGGTGACGACCGGGGTCTCGGCGCTCATGGCGCCATTCTCACCCGCCGGCGCGCTCGGCGGCAGGGACGAAGTGCTCGCGGGCGAACGCCAGCGACTCGGCGAGGTCGGCCTCGCGCTCCTCGCGGGAGTCGCAGCGGCGGGTGTTGATCTCCAGCACGATGTCGCCGGTGAACCCCGTGGTGGCGATGTGCCGCAGGAACTCGGCGGCGCGCATCGACCCGCGCCCGGGCACGAGGTGCTCGTCCTTGGCCGAGCCGGTGCCGTCGGTGAGGTGCACGTGGCTGAGGCGCGCGCCCTGGGCGGTGGCCATGTCCACCACGTCGTCGCGGGCGATCGAGGCGTGCGAGAGGTCGATCGTGGTGTGCTCGTAGGGCTGGTGCGTGGGGTCCCAGTGCGGCAGGTACATCTCCATGCCGCGCTTCTGGGTGGCCCGCCAGGGGTACATGTTCTCCACCGCGAACGTCAGCCCGGTCGAGGCCTCCAGCGCCGCGATCCCCTCCGCGAACCCGCTGGCGTACTCCTTCTGCCAGCGGAACGGCGGGTGGACGACGACGGTGCCGGCGCCCACCTCGTGCGCCATCTCCGCGGAGCGCTGGAGCTTGCCCCACGGCTCCAGCCCCCAGACCCGCTGCGTGAACAGCAGGGTCGGGGCGTGCACGGCGCAGATCGGGATCTCGTGGTGCTCGCTCAGCTGCTTGACCGCCGAGGTCTGCTGGCTGAGCGCGTCGATGCCGACCATCACCTCCACCGCGTCGTACCCCAGCCGCGCGGCGTAGGCGAAGCCGTGCGCGGTCGACTCGGGGTAGACCGAGGAGGTGGACAGTCCGATGCGGGTGGGCACGAGATCGCTTTCCTGGACGGGGGTGGGCGGGTGGCTTTCCTCGCCGCCTCAGCGGCTGCGGAAGGGCAGCTGGTCGAGCCGCTCGAGGATGATCCCCTCGCGCAGTGCCCACGGGCAGACCTCGAGCTCGGTGAGGTCGAAGATGTCCATGGCTGCCTCGGCGACCAGCGCGCCGGGCAGGATCTGGTGGGCGCGGCTGGCCGAGACGCCCGGCAGGCTCGCCAGCTCGGCGGTGCTCATGCCGGCCAGCTTGGGGATCCACTCCGCCAGCGTCTTCTTGGGGATGGTCCGCTTGACCAGCGAGCCCTCCGAGTAGGGCGCGGCCCCGCAGATGCGGGCCAGGGAGCGGAACGTCTTCGAGGTCGCGACCGAGCGGTCGGGCGCACCGGCGCGCAGCAGGTGGCCCGCGTCGGCGGCGATGTCGGCGCGGATGCGGCGGCGCAGCGCTCGGATCACGTCCTCGTCCACGTCGCCGTCGAGGTGCTCACGGGCCAGCCGGGCGGCGCCGAGCGGCAGCGACCAGGCCACCTCGGGCGCCTCGTCCTCGCCGCCGGCGATCTCCAGCGAGCCGCCGCCGATGTCGAAGACGGCGAGCCGACCGGCCGACCAGCCGAACCAGCGGCGCACCGCGAGGAACGTCAGGCGCGCCTCGTCCTCGCCGGAGAGGATGCCGATCCGCACGCCCGTGGTCTCGAAGACGTGGTCGAGCACCGCGTCGGTGTTGGTGGCGTCGCGCACCGCGGAGGTGGCGAACGCGAGGATGTCGGAGCAGCCCTTGTCCTCGGCGACCACGAGGGCGTCGGCGACGAACGTCGTCAGCGCCTTGACCCCCTTGGCGGAGACCGCGCCGGCGTCGTCGCCCTCCAGCACGAGGTGCTCGGCGAGCCGCAGCGGCTCCTTGTAGGAGTACGCCGGCAGCGGGCGGGCGCCGCCGTGCGCGTCGACCACCAGCAGGTGGCCGGTGTTGGAACCGATGTCGAGGACGCCCAGGCGCATGTGCCCGAGGCTACTCGCCACGACGGCGAGGGGGTGCCACATAGGGTGGGGCGCGTGCCCGAGGTGGACCTGGACTTCGCGCGCACCTGGGTGGAGTTCCTCAACCCCGAGGACGCCTCCGAGGTGCTGCGCTGCGACCTGACGTGGTTGACGTCGACGTGGACCTGCATCTTCGGGCGGGGGTGCCAGGGCATCAACGCCGACAGCCCGGACATGGGCTGCTGCACGCTGGGCGCGCACTTCACCGACGCCGAGGACGAGGACCGCGTGGCCGCGTTCGTCGACCGGCTCGACCCCGACACCTGGCAGCTGCGGCCGCGCCGGAGGAAGGTGACGCGGGACGACTGGGTCGTCACCGACGACGAGGGCGCCCGGGTCACCCGCACCGTCGAGGTGGACGGCCAGACCGCCTGCGTCTTCCAGAACCGCCCCGGCTTCGCCGCCGGCGCCGGGTGCGCCCTGCACGGCCTGGCCCTGGCGGACGGGGCGGAGCCGCTGACCACCAAGCCCGAGGTCTGCTGGCAGCTGCCCGTGCGGCGCACCTTCCGCGAGGTCGAGCGACCCGACGGCACCTCCTACACCGAGGTCGGCATCGGGGAGTACGACCGGCGCGGCTGGGGCCCCGGCGGGCACGACCTGGACTGGTACTGCTCCGGTGCCACGGAGGCGCACGTGGGCTCCGAGCCCGTCTACCGGTCCAACGCCGCCGAGCTGGTCGAGCTGATGGGTCAGGGTGCCTACGACGAGCTCGTGCGGCACTGCGAGGCGCACGAGCGGCGGCGGCTGCCGCTCATGGTGCACCCGGCCGACCCGCAGCACTGACCCACCACTGACCCTGCCCTGATCCCGCGCAGGCACCGCACGGGCGCTGCGCTTGGCGCTCCCCCCGCCGGGATGTCAACCGCGGCACGCCGATGAAGCCCGCCGACGGGTAAAGAATCTCGACGTCGAGAGATGGCGACCCCGATGTGACCTGCGGCCGGGCCAGTGCTCACAATGCTGGCATGCGCCTGGACCACCTTTCCTACGCCGCAGGACCCGACGGCCTCGAGGGCACCGCGAAGCGGATCGGGACCCTGCTGGGCGCCGACTTCGTCGACGGTGGCGTCCACCCGCGCTTCGGCACCCGCAACATGGTGCTGCCGCTGGCCGGCCGCACGTACCTGGAGGTCGTGGAGGTCCTCGACCACCCGGCCTCGCAGAAGGCCTCGTTCGGCCAGGCGGTGCGCGCGCGCTCCAGCCTCGGCGGCGGCTGGCTCGGCTGGGCCGTGGCCGTCACCGACCTGCCGACCATCGAGGAGCGTCTGGGGCGCAAGGCCTACCAGGGCAGCCGGCACCGTCCCGACGGCATCGAGCTGCGCTGGAAGCAGATGGGTCTGACCAGCACGGCCGCCGACCCCCAGCTGCCGTTCTTCGTGCACTGGGAGATCGAGCCCGACCTGCACCCCTCCGTCGGCGCCGACGAGCGCTTCTCGCTGGAGTGCCTCGAGATCGCCGGCGACCCGCAGCGCGTGAGCGACTGGATGGGCGAGCCCGTCGAGAAGCCGCTCGAGGACGTCAAGGTCGAGTGGGTCGCCCCGCACGGCACCCCCGGCATCGTCGCCGTGCAGGTCCAGACCCCGCACGGCCTCGTCCGCCTCTGACCGGGCAGGACGGCTCCGGCCCCGGCCAGCAGCTGTGGACCGGGGTGCCCGAGGAGCTGCGTGAGCGGCTCCCCGACGGGGCGGTGCCGAGCCCGAACATCTGGCACCACACCGACGTCTACGAGATCGAGAACCGGGCCGTCGACCCCGAGGGCCTGATCGAGGCCGCGATGCGGGCCGTGCACGACTGGGCCGGCGCCGACGTCCTCGACCTCGGCTGCGGCAGCGGGTTCCACCTGCCCCGGTTCGCCCGCGCCGCGCGCACCGTCACCGGCGTCGAGCCGCACCCCGACCTGCGCGCCATCGCCGCCCGCCGCACCCGGCGGCTGCGGGCGCTGCGCACCGTCCGCGTCCTCGAGGGCACCGCCCAGGCCACCGGGCTGCCGGACGCCTCCGTCGACGTCGTGCACGCCCGCTGGGCCTACTTCTTCGGCCCCGGCTGCGAGCCCGGGCTGGCCGAGCTGGCGCGGGTCGTGCGACCCGGCGGCACGGCGTTCGTCATCGACAACGACCCCACCCGCTCCACCTTCGGCTCGTGGTTCCGCCGCGGCTACCCCGAGTTCTCCGCCGCCCACGTGGTCGAGCGGTTCTGGGCCGACCAGGGCTTCCACCGCGAGCCCGTGATGGTGCGGTGGGAGTTCGACGCCTGGGAGGACCTCGAGGCCGTGGTGCGCATCGAGCTGCCCGGCACCGTCGCGGACGAGGCGCTGGCGGAGCAGCGGGCCACCGGCACGCTCAGCGTGGACTACGCGGTGAACGTCTTCTCCCGCACGTACTGAGTGGTCACCTCCGGGTGGTCGCGCCGTCCCGGTGGTCGAGCAGCGAGGAGCCCCGGCGACGAGCGCGCGTCGAGACCACCCGACCGCCGACCTCAGCCCCGGACCGGGCCGGAGGAGTCCCGCACCTCCAGCGTCGGCTCCAGGAGCACCCCGTGCGCCTGCGGCACGGGCGGGTGGGAGAGCAGCCCCTCCAGCGTCGCGACGATCTCGACCGCCACCTGCTCCAGCGGCTGGCGCACCGAGGACAGGCCGGGGCGGACGACCTGGGCGACCTGGCTGTCGTCGAAGCCGACCACCGCCACGTCGTCCCCCGCGCGCAGGCCCCGCTCGTGCAGGGCGTGCAGCACGCCCACTGCGAGGGTGTCGGAGGCGCACACGAACGCGGTCGGCTCCGCCTCGTCCAGGAGGACCTCGGCGGCGCTGCGGCCGGAGACCACCGTGTCCTCGACGCGGGAGGCCAGGCCGGTGGTGGGCAGGCCGCGCTCGTGCATGGCGCGCACCCAGCCGGAGCGCCGGTCCTCGCCGATGGGCGAGTCCTTGCGCCAGCCGATCCACGCGACCCGGGTGTGACCCTTGTCGAGGAGGTGCTGGGTGGCCAGCGCGACCCCGGCGGCCCCGTCGACGTCCACCCAGGCGTGCGCTCCGTGGGTGGCCTCCCACGGGCGGCCGAACGCGACGAAGGGCGCGCGGCGCTGGTCGAGCCAGCCGGCCTGCGGGTTGCCGAGGTAGGTGTCGGTGACGACGAAGGCGTCGACCGCGGTCGAGCGGAGCAGGTCGTCGTACCCGGCCAACGGGTCCGCGGGGTCGCCGGTGAACAGCAGCACGTGGTACCCGGCCTCCTTGGAGGTCTCCACGAGCGAGTGGACGAAGCGGTCCATCGTGGCGTTCGCCGTGCCCTCCTGCGCGGGCTGGATGCGCAGCCCGATCAGGTGGGAGGTGCGGGTGCGCAGGCTCCGCGCCGCGCGGTTGGGCAGGTAGCCGAGCTCGGTGATGGCGGTCTGCACCCGCGCCAGGGTGTCGGCGCGCAGCAGGTCGGGGTTGTTGACCGCGTTGGAGACCGTCTGCCGCGAGACCCCCGCGCGCTCCGCGACGTCCGCCAGCGTGGGCGGTCCGGACGACGGCCGAGAGCCCGAGCGCGCCACGCGGCCTCCCTCCCTGGTGGTCCACCCTGCCGGGCCGTCCCGCTGCTGTGCGACCGCGCTGCTGTGCGCCGGGTCACTCCTCTGTCGCGGGAGCATATCGGCGCACCGGCGTCCGCGGCGTGACCTGCGCCGCAGGAGCGCCCGGACCGCGGCCCCTGCTCCCCCTCCCCCCTCCTGCGTGGCCGTGCCGTGCACGGCGTTGTCGGCGCCCACCCCTACCGTGTGCGGCATGGCTCGCTCCACCTCCCGCTCCCGCCCGGCCTACCGCTGCTCCGAGTGCGGCTGGGAGACGGTGAAGTGGGTGGGGCGCTGCGGCGAGTGCCAGGCCTGGGGCTCGGTGGCCGAGGCCGCGACCTCCCCCACCCCGCGCACCGAGGCGGCCCCCGTCGCCAGGCCGGCGGTGCCGATCGGCCAGGTCTCCGTCGAGGAGTCCGCGTTCCGGTCCTCGGGCGTGCCGGAGCTGGACAGGGTGCTCGGCGGCGGGCTGGTGCCCGGCGCCGCGATCCTGCTGGCGGGCGAGCCCGGCGTCGGCAAGTCGACGCTGCTGCTCGAGGTCGCGGCCCAGACGGCCCGGTACCGCCGCCGCACCCTCTACGTGACCGGCGAGGAGTCGGCCTCCCAGGTGCGCCTGCGCGCCGACCGCACGGGCTCCGTGCAGGACGAGCTCTTCCTGGCCGCCGAGACCGACCTCGGCGCGCTCCTGACCCACATCGAGGAGACCCGGCCCGAGCTGCTCGTCGTCGACTCCGTGCAGACGATCGGCGCCGCGGGCGTCGACGGGGTGCCCGGCGGCGTCACGCAGGTCAAGGAGGTCGCCGCGGCCCTGATCCGGGTCGCCAAGACCCGCAACATCACCACCGTGCTGGTCGGCCACGTCACCAAGGACGGCTCGATCGCGGGGCCGCGGGTGCTGGAGCACCTGGTCGACGTGGTGCTGCACTTCGAGGGCGACCGCAACTCCCGCTTCCGCATGGTGCGGGCGATGAAGAACCGCTTCGGCCCGGTGGACGAGGTGGGCTGCTTCGAGCTCGCCCAGTCCGGCATCCTCGCGGTCACCGACCCCACCGGCCTGTTCGTGGAGCAGCACCACGCTCCGGTGCCGGGCACCTGCGTGGCCGTGACGATGGAGGGGCGGCGTCCGCTCCTGGCCGAGGTGCAGGCGCTGGTCTCCGACTCCCCGCTGGAGAAGCCGCGGCGCACGTTCTCGGGGCTGGACTCCGCCCGCGTCGCGATGGTGGTGGCGGTGCTGGAGAAGCACTGCGGCATGCGGATGCACAAGCAGGACGTCTTCGCCTCCACGGTCGGCGGCGCGCGGCTGCACGAGCCGGCCAGCGACCTGGCGGTGGCGCTGGCACTGACCTCGTCGCTGCGCGGGGAGACCCCCGGCTCGGGGCTGGTGGCGATCGGCGAGATCGGCCTCTCCGGGGAGCTGCGCCGGGTCCGCGACCTGCCCCAGCGGCTGGCCGAGGCGGCCCGCCTGGGCTTCTCGATGGCCATCGTGCCGCCCGAGCCGGGGAGCAAGGGGCCACGCCGACGCGAGGTCGAGGGCATGGCGGTGGCGGAGGCGCCGTCGGTGCGCCAGGCCCTGGCCCTCGTGGGACTGAACCTCCAGCGCGAGACCTGAGCAGATCGCCTGCCGGCCACCGGTTGTCCGGGGCCGTCCGGGCGCAGGTTCCTGCCAGGATCCGTCCAGCGGCGCGCCGTACACTTCCCTCATCGACCCCGGGCGGCACCCGCCCCGCGGTCACCCCCCGCTGATGCTCGCCTCCGAGGAGGACCGTGCCCACCACCGAACGCTCGGACGACGTGCTTCGTCTGCGGAGCACGCTCGCCAAGATCGCCCCGGGCACCCCGCTGCGCGACGGGCTCGAGCGCATCCTGCGCGGTCGGACCGGCGCGCTCGTCGTCCTGGGGCACGACCGCGTCGTCGAGGGCATCGCCACCGGCGGGTTCACCCTCGACGTCCCCTTCACCGCCACCGGGCTGCGCGAGCTGGCCAAGATGGACGGCGCGATCATCGTGAACGCCGACCTCACGCGCATCCTGCGCGCGGCCGTGCACCTCATGCCCGACCACACACTGCCCTCCAGCGAGACCGGCACCCGCCACCGCACCGCGGACCGGGTGGCGCGCCAGACCGGGCACCCGGTGATCTCGGTGTCGCAGTCGATGCAGATCATCGCCGCCTACGTGGGCGAGACCCGGCACGTCCTGGAGGACTCCGGGCAGATCCTCTCCCGCGCCAACCAGGCCCTGGCCACGCTCGAGCGCTACAAGATGCGCCTGGACGAGGTGACCAGCACGCTCTCCGCGCTGGAGATCGAGGACCTCGCCACGGTCCGCGACGTGGCCGTCGTGGCCCAACGGCTCGAGATGGTCACCCGGATCGCCCGCGAGATCGAGGACTACGTGCTCGAGCTGGGCACCGACGGCCGCCTGCTCACCCTCCAGCTGGAGGAGCTGGTGACCGGTGTCGACGCCGAGCGCGAGCTGATCGTCCGCGACTACCTGCCCGCCGACCGTCGCGAGGAGTCCCCCGACGGCCCGCTGGCCGCCATGGCCGCCCTCTCGGGCACCGAGCTGGTCGACCCCGCCGCCGCGGCCCGCATCCTCGGTCTCGGCAACGGGGAGCACCTCGACGGCGCCGTGACCCCGCGCGGGTACCGGCTGCTGGCCAAGGTGCCGCGCCTGCCGGGCGCCGTGGTGGACCGCCTGGTCGACCACTTCGGCAGCCTGCAGAAGCTGCTCGCCGCCGGCATCGACGACCTCCAGGCCGTCGAGGGCGTGGGCGAGCTGCGGGCCCGCAGCGTCCGTGAGGGCCTCTCCCGGCTCGCGGAGTCGACGATCCTCGAGCGCTACGTCTGAGCCGACCGTCGGTGGTCGAGCAGGTCAGCGCAGGGCCGGCTCCGGCGTGCCGAGCAGCGAGGCAGCGGTGGCCCGGCACGACTCCTCCCACGGGGTCGGCTCGAGGCCGAGCTCGCGGGTGATCGCGCTGCTGTCCAGCACGTAGTCGCGGCGGAACTGGTAGGCCGTCTCCCGCAGCTCGCGCAGCAGGGGCACCACCAGGCCACCCACCGCCAGGGTGCCGGGCGGGAAGCCCCGCACCGGCTTCACGGGCAGTCCGGCGGCGCGGCACAGGTCCGCCACCGCGTCCCGGCCGGAGACCGCCTCGTGGGTGGGCGCGTGCCAGACCCGACCCCACGTCGAGGGGTGGTCGGTGACGGCGACGAGGGCGCGGGCGACGTCGCGGACGTCGGTCCAGGAGTGGCGGGTCCCGGGGTCGCCGAGCATCCACGCGGTGCGGCCACCGAGCGCCATGCGGCCGGCGAGGGTGAGGTGGCCGTTGTCGCCGACCCCGACGCCGGTGTAGTCGGACGCCCGGACCTCGACGACCCGGGCCCGGCCCGCCTCGTGAGCGGCGAACGCGTCGGCGCTCATCCGGGCGCGCAGCGCGGACTTGTGCCCGTTCGGCCGGTCGGGCAGGCCCTCGTGCATCGGCCCGTCGACCGGGCCGTAGGGGTAGAGGTTGCCGGTCACCGCGAGCAGCGCGCCGCTGCGCTCGGCCGCGGTCAGCAGCGCGGCCGCGACCGGGGGCCACGCCTCGTCCCACTGCGTGTAGTCGCCGGGGTTCACGCAGTTGTAGAACGCCGTCGCCCCCTGCACCAGGGCGCTCAGCGCGTCGGCGTCCGCGGCGTCGACGGCGACCCGCCGCACACCCGGCACGTCCTCGCCCCGGCCGCTGCGGCTGGCCAGCAGCACCTCGTCGCCGCGCTCGGCCAGCAGCCTCGCCGTCGCCCGACCCACCGGGCCGGCCCCCACCACCACGTACGTGCTCATCGCTTCCTCCAGATCAGTGCTCATGGTCGAGAGCAGTGCTCTCACTTCTCGAGCATGCGCCGCCGGTCGGACAAAAGCAAGAGCACCGCTCTTGTTTGCGTCCAGTGCTCTGGTCCGGGACGATGAGCCCATGTCCGAGCCCACCCCTGCGCCCCGCACGGCCCGTGAGCGCGCCCGGGTCGAGCTGACCCGCGAGATCCTCGCCAGCGCCGGTCGCCAGCTGGTCGAGGTCGGCCCGGCCGCGCTGTCGCTGCGGGCCGTCGCGCGCGACCTGGGCATGGCCTCCAGCGCCGTCTACCGCTACGTGGAATCCCGCGACGCACTGCTCACGCTGCTGCTGGTCGAGGGGTACGAGGACCTCGCCGCCGCGCTCGAGGCCAGCCAGGAGCCGCTGGCCGAGGACGACGTCAGCGGCAGGTTCCGCGCGCTGGGCCGCGCGCTGCGCGACTGGGCGCACGCGCAGCCGCACCGGTGGGCCCTGCTCTACGGCAGCCCCGTGCCCGGGTACGTCGCGCCGGCCGACACGGTCGGCCCCGCCACCCGCGTCGTCGCCCCGTTCCTGGAGACCCTCGCCGCCGCCCAGGCGCGGCCGGACGCCGCCGTCCCGCCGGCCCTCGACGACGACCTGGCCGCCTCGCTGGCGCCGGTGTCGCACGCGGTGCAGCCACCCCTGCTGCCGGGCCGGACCGCCGACGGGCTCGGCACCTGGTCGGCGCTGGTCGGCGCCGTCTCGCTGGAGCTGTTCGGCCACTTCAACAACGCCGTGCTCGACCCGCAGGCGTGGTTCGAGCACCTGCTGGGCCGGCTGGAGGAGTCCTTCGGCCGCTGAGGCTCAGGCCTCCAGGTGCCGGCGCCGCAGCAACGCCCGCAGGTCGCCCTCACCGAGCGGCGGCACCTCCGTGAAGCGCTCCGCGCTGCCGTGCGCCGGCGCGTCGGGGCGCAGCCCCTCGACCATGAGGCCGACCAGGCGCCGGTCCAGGTCGTCGCGGACGCCGGCACCGAACTCCCGGGCCGCCAGCAGCGCCGAGACGAGCACCGGCATGTCGGCGGCGGTGAAGCGCGGGTTCAGCCCGCCCTCGGCGTGGGCCCGGTCGACGACGGCGGCGAAGGCCACCCGGAGCCGGTCGGCGCTCTCCCGCGCCTGCGCCGCGAGCTCCGCCGGCAGGCCGTCGGCCTTGGTCTGCATGACCAGCTCGCGCAGCGCCCGGTCCTCGCCGAAGGCGTCCACCATGGTGCGCAGGAGCAGCAGGAAGCCCTCCCAGCCGTCCTCGAGCGCGAGGGCCTCCTCGGCGGTGGCCAGGAGCCCCACGAGTCGCTCGCCGGCCACCGCGAGCACCAGGTCGGCGCGGGTGGGGAACCTCCGGTAGAGGGTCCCCACCCCCACGCCGGCCCGGCGGGCCACCTCGGTCATCGTCGACTCCAGGCCGCGCTCGGCGAACACCTCGCGCGCGGCCACCAGGAGCCGCTCCCGGTTCGCCGCCGCGTCCGCCCTCAGAGCCATGCCGGGACCCTACTCAGGAGCACCGCGGGTCAGGCCACGTGCTCGGGCACGCGCTCGTGCTTGCCGCCGTGCGGTCCGACCTCGTCAGGCGTGCGGTCGCCGGCCGGCCTGCCCGAGGGGTAGAGGACGGCGGCGATCACGGCGGCCACCAGGAAGAACCCGGCCGAGAACAGGAACGCGACGCCGTAGCTGTGCACGGCCGCGGCCGCCGCGACGTCCGCCGCACCCCCGTGGTCGGCCGCGTAGGCGGTGGCCGCCGAGGCCGCCACGCTGGAGAGCAGCGAGGTGCCGATGGAGCCGCCGACCTGCTGGGAGGTGTTGACCACGGCGCTGGCCACGCCGGCGTCCTCGCGCCGGACGTTGTCCGTGGCCGAGCTCATGGCGTTCGAGAACACGAAGCCCATGCCGACGCCGAAGAGGATCAGGCCCGGCAGGACGTGGGTGGCATACGAGGTGTCGACGCCGATCCGGCTGAGCCAGAGCATGCCGATCGCGGCGATCACGGCGCCGGTCGGTACCAGCGGGCGCGGGCCGACGCGGGGGCGCAGCACGCTGCCGATGACGGGGGCGGTGACGAGGATCGAGCCGATCATCGGCAGGAACGCGACGCCGGAGCGGATCGCCGAGCACCCGAGCGTCGACTGCAGGTAGTAGGTGAGGAACAGGAAGACGCCGAACATCGAGACCGCGGCGAGGAGCACGGTCAGGTAGGAGGCGGCGCGGGTGCGGTCGAGCAGGACGCGCATCGGCAGCAGCGGGTGCTCGCTGCGGTTCTCGGCCCACACGAACAGCGCGAGCAGGACGACGCCGGCGGCCAGCGGGCCCCACGAGGTGACCGAGGCCCAGCCGTCGGTCTCGGACTGGGCGAAGCCGAGCACGAGCGCGAAGACGCCGAGCACGGAGAGCACCGCGCCGCGCAGGTCGAGGTGGTTGCCACCCGGGTCGCGCGGCTGCTTCGGGATGAAGACCAGCGCACCGATGACGACGATCGCGACCATCACGAGGTTGACGTACATGCACCAGCGCCACGAGACCCAGGACGTCAGCGCGCCACCGAGCAGCAGGCCGATGCCACCGCCACCACCGGCGATGGAGCCGAAGACGGCGAAGGCCTTGTCGCGGTCCTTGCTGCCGGCGAACGTCACCGTCATCAGCGACAGCACCGACGGGGCGAGCAGCGCACCGAAGACGCCCTGCGCGACGCGGG
This sequence comes from Nocardioides bruguierae, assembly GCF_023656415.1. Lineage (GTDB taxonomy): Bacteria > Actinomycetota > Actinomycetes > Propionibacteriales > Nocardioidaceae > Nocardioides > Nocardioides bruguierae. The sequence goes on along the minus strand of NZ_JAMOIL010000022.1, from coordinate 16,132 downwards.
CGGCGACGAGCACCTCGAAGGACGGGGCCGCGCCACCCACGGCGCTGGCGAGCGCGAAGCCGATCGCGCCGATCATCAGCGTGTTGCGGCGGCCGAGGATGCCCGTGAGCCGGCCGCCGAGCAGCAGCAGCGAGCCGAACGCCAGCGAGTAGCCGGTGACGATCCACTGGCGGGCGGCGTCGTCGAAGCCCAGGTCGGTCTGGGCGTCGGGGAGGGCGATGTTGACGATGGTGGCGTCGAGGACGACGACCAGCTGGGCGAGGCCGAGCACGGCCAGGATCAGCCAGCGGCGGTCCGCGCCGGGCGCTGCGGCGGGCGGTGCCGCCTCCGGTGCCTGGGTCACGGGTGCTCCTTGAGAGGTTCCTGAGTGAAGCGGAGGACTGCCCTACACTTAAACGGAACCCACTCCTCCGCTTCGCGATTCCACTCCGGGCGCGAGACGCCGGTCACCCCTGGTGGCAGGGATGACCGGCGTCGGGAACCGGGGTACGACCCACCACATTCGTGGTTTCCCGATGCGGGAACCACGAATGTGGTGGGTCGTATCCGTCAGCCCCGCTCGCGGACGACGCTCAGCGCAAGCCGCGGCGCTGACGCTCGAGCTGGGCGGCGACCACGTCGTGGCAGGCGCGGCAGGCGGGGGCACCGGGGAGCGGGAAGGCCCGCTCGTAGGCCTTCTCCCAGGTCAGGGCCGGCATGCCGCAGGCCGTGACGGTGGTGCCCAGCTTCTTGGCGTGCACGAGCCCGGAGGAGACCGGGTCGCCGTGCACGGTGAACTCGATCATCGGGCCGGTGACGAACCAGGCCGGGAGCCGGCGCGGACGCTCGGCACCGGGGGCGGCCGGGGCGGTGGGGGCCGCCGCGGCACCGGTCGACGGGCGGCGCACCGGCGCTGCCGTCGTCCGCGCCCGCAGGCGGGTGGTGGGAACGCTGGGGACGGTGGTGACAGTCATGTTCAGACCCTCCGGAAGAGGGCGGCCAGGGCCTGGCCGCCGCCGATGCACATCGTGACGATGCCGAGCTCGAGATCGCGGCGCACCATGTCCTTCGCGGCCCTCAGGGAGAGGATCGCGCCGGTGGCGCCCACGGGGTGACCGAGCGCGATGGCTCCGCCGTAGGGGTTGACCCGCTCGGGGTCGAGCTTCGCGTCGCGGATGACCGCGAGCGCCTGGGAGGCGAAGGCCTCGTTGAGCTCGATCGTGCCGATGTCCGAGGGGCTGGTGCCCGTCTTCTCGAACAGGGTCTGCAGCGCGAGCACCGGGGCGTACCCCATGAGCTCGGGCTCCATGGCGCCGGTGGCCACGGCCACCAGCTCCACCATCGGGGTCAGGCCGCGCTCGGACACGGCCCTCTCCGAAGCCAGGACGACGGCGGCAGCGCCGTCGTTGATGCCGGAGGCGTTGCCGGCGGTGACCGAGCCGCCCTTCGTGAACGCGGGCCGCAGGCCGGCCAGCGTCTCGAGGGTGGTGCCCGGCTTGGGGTGCTCGTCGCGCTCGACGCTCACGGGCCGGCGTCCGCCCGAGGAGACCGGCACGATCTCCTCGGCGAAGGCGGCCTGCGCGGCGTCGGCGGCGGCCCGCTGCTGGGAGAGCAGCGCGAAGGCGTCCTGCTCCTCGCGGCTGACGCCGTACTTCTCGGCCACGTTCTCGGCGGTGACGCCCATGTGGATGCCGCCGAACGGGTCGGTCAGCATCATCACGGTGCCGTCGACGAGCGCACGGTCGCCGAGCCGGTAGCCGTTGCGGGCGCCGAAGTCGTAGAACGGCATCCGCGACATCGACTCGTCGCCACCGGCGACGGTGAGGTCGAGGCCGTTCCACCGCATCTCCATCGCGGCCGACCACAGCGCCTGGAGCCCGGAGCCGCAGAGCCGGTTGACGGTGTAGGCCGGGGTGCTCTTCGGCATCCCGGCCGTGATCGCGACCCGGCGGGCGTTGTAGGCGTCCGGGCCGACCTGGCCGATGCAGCCCATGACGACCTCCTGCACGGCCTCCGGGGCCACACCGGAGCGCTCGAGCGCCGCGGTGGCGGCGGCCGCCCCCAGCTCGTGGGCGGGGACGTCCTTGAGCGCGCCGCCGAACGAGCCGACCGGCGTGCGTGCCCCGTCGACGAGCAGGATCTTCTCGGCCATGACCGGGCTCAGAGCTCCGACTGGACGCCGGCGAGCAGCTGACGGGCCATGACGATGCGCTGCACCTGGTTGGTGCCCTCGTAGATCTGGGTGATCTTCGCGTCGCGCATCATCCGCTCGACCGGGTAGTCGCGGGTGAAGCCGTACCCGCCGAGCACCTGGACGGCGTCGGTGGTGACAGCCATGGCGGTGTCGGAGGCGAACGCCTTGGCGGCCGCGCCGAAGAACGTCAGGTCGGCGTCACCGCGCTCGGAGCGTCCGGCGGCGGCGTAGGTCATCTGACGGGCGGCCTCCACCTTCATGCCCATGTCGGCGAGCATGAACTGCAGCCCCTGGAAGTCGGCGATGGGCTTGCCGAACTGCTGGCGCTCCTTGGCGTAGCCGAGCGCGTAGTCCAGCGCGCCCTGGGCGATGCCGACGGCCTGCGCGGCGATGGTGACGCGGGTGTGGTCGAGCGTCTTCATCGCGGTGGCGAAGCCGGTGCCCTCGGCGCCGATCATCCGGTCGGCGGGGATGCGCACGTTGTCGAGGTAGACCTCGCGAGTGGGCGAGCCCTTGATGCCGAGCTTCTTCTCCGGCGCCCCGAAGGAGACGCCCTCGTCCGACTTCTCCACCACGAAGGCGGAGATGCCCTTGGAGCGGGCGTCGGGGTCGGTGACGGCCATGACCGTGTAGAACTCGGACTCACCCGCGTTGGTGATCCAGCGCTTGGTGCCGTTGAGCACCCAGTGGTCGCCGTCGCGCACCGCGCGGGTCTTCATGGCCACGGCGTCGGAGCCGGCGTCGGGCTCGGAGAGGCAGTAGGAGAAGCCACCCTCGCCGCGGGCGAGCGCGCCGAGGTAGTGCTTCTTGAGCTCCTCGGAGCCGGCGATCATCAGCGGCAGCGAGCCCAGCTTGTTGACCGCGGGGATCAGCGAGGACGAGGCGCAGGCCCGCGCCACCTCCTCGATCACGATGACGGTGGAGAGCGCGTCCGCGCCGGCGCCGCCGAACTCCTCGGGCACGTGCGGTGCGTGGAAGTCGGACGCCTGGAGGGCCGCGGCCGCCTCGTGCGGGTAGCGCGCCTGCTCGTCCACCTCGGCGGCGTGCGGCGCGATCTTCGCGTCGGCCAGCTCGCGGACGGCCTCGCGGACCGCCTGCTGCTCCTCGGAGAGGCCGTACATGGGGAAGTCGGACATGGTGGTGCTGTCTCCTCCTGGCCCGCGCGGCGGGCCTGGTGCGTGTGGGTCAGTAGGTGTAGAAGCCCCGGCCGGTCTTGCGGCCCAGGAGGCCGGCGTCGACCATCCGGGCCAGCAGCGGCGGCGGGGCGTACAGGGGCTCCTTGAACTCCTCGTACAGCGACTCCGCGACGGCCTTGGTGGTGTCCAGGCCGATGAGGTCCGCGAGCGCCAGCGGCCCCTGGGGGTGCGCGGCGCCGAGGACGAGGCCCTGGTCGATGTCCTCCGCAGAGGCGAAGCCGGACTCGAGCATCCGGATCGCCGAGAGGATGAACGGCACGAGCAGCTGGTTGACGACGAAGCCGGCCCGGTCCTGGCTGAGGATCGGGTGCTTGCCGAGCTGGTCGGCGGCGAAGGCCCGGGCCCGGGCGGTGGTGTCGTCGCCGGTCAGCAGGCTGGGCACCAGCTCGACTAGCGCCAGCACGGGGACCGGGTTGAAGAAGTGGATGCCGATGACCTGCTCGGGGCGACCCGTGACGGTGCCGAGCTTCATGATCGGGATCGAGGAGGTGTTCGACGCGAGGATCGCGTCCTCGGAGGCGACGACCCGGTCGAGGGTGCGGAAGAGGTCGACCTTCGCGGTCTCGTCCTCGACGATCGCCTCGACCACCAGGTCTCGGTCGGCGAGGGCCTCGAGGTCGGTGGCGACGGAGATCCGGCCCAGGACGTCGGCGGCCGACTCGATCTTGCCGCGCGTCTCCGCCCGCTTGAGGGAGGTCTCCAACCGGGACAGGCCCGCGTCCGCCGCAGCCCGGGAGGACTCGACGACCAGCACCTCCAGCCCCGACCGGGCGGACACCTCGGCGATGCCCGCTCCCATGAGGCCGCACCCGACGACCCCGACCTTCTCGACGTGTCCCACGTCACTCCCCTTTCCTTGGTACGGAGTACCGTACTCCTGGAACTGCGTATCACCAAGAGATTCGGCTACCTGAATATCGGGCGTCGGCGTCCGCTGGTCGAGCGTGGATCATCATCGTGGGCCCGCCCCCGGCCCGGCAGCACCCGAGAGGACCAGCAACCGTGAGCGAGACGACCTCCCCCAGCGCCTCCACCGCCCCGTCGACCAGCTCGTCGACCAGCTCGTCGGCCTCCGCCCGGGACCGCCTGCGCGCCGCGGCGTTCCGGCTCTTCGAGGAGCAGGGGTTCGAGGCCACGACGACCGGCGAGATCGCCGCCGCGGCCGGCGTCGGCCGCACGACGTTCTTCCGCGCGTTCGGCACCAAGGAGGACGTGGTCTTCCCCGACCACGACGAGGTGCTGGCGCGCGTGAACGCGCGCCTGGACGCGGCGCTGGACCGGGTCACCCTCACCGACGTCACCGAGGCCACGGGCCTGGTGCTCGGGCACTACCTGGCCGAGGGCGACCTCGCCCGGGCGCGGTACCGGCTCATCCGCCAGGTCTCCTCGCTCCGCGACCGCGAGGCCGCCAGCACCGTGCGCTACCAGCGGGTCTTCCGCGACGCGCTGCGGGGCTGGACCGGCGAGGAGGCCGGCAGCGACCTACGGGCGGAGCTGCTGGCGGGGGCCGTGGTGGCCGGGCACAACCACATCCTGCGCGCCTGGCTGCGCAGCGAGGAGACCGGCCCCGAGGTGGACGCACGCGCCCGGCGGGACTTCGCGGCGGCCATGGCCACGGTCGCCTCCGGGCTCGTCGCCGGCCCGGCCGACGGGGCGGGTGGCGGGACAGGTGGCGGGACAGGTGGCGGGGCGGGCGACGGCAGCACCGTCGTCGTCCTGCGCTCCGGACAGGACCCTGCCGCACTGCTCCCGGCCCTGCGCCAGGCGCTCGGCCTGGAGTGAGCCCGACTCCCTCCGGAACGCCGCGACCGCCGACCCGGGGAGGGACGGCGGTCGCGTGCGGGGCCGGCGGGGGCCGGCAGGGGGGCCTGCGTCAGGAGGCGTTGACCTCGGCACCGCGACGGCCGGCGTCGGCCAGCGCGGCCTCCTCGGCGGCCTGCTTCTCCAGCTCGGCCCGCCGGGAGTCGAAGACGCCCGGGTCGGAGATGAGGTCCGTCGCTCCGCGGTCGAGCCGCTTCAGCGCGGAGCGTCCGAAGACCTGCTGCTCGGTGGTGGTCCGCTCCGAGCGGCCGCGGCCGAGGAAGGAGACGAACCAGTGCATCACGGCGGTGACGCGGTTCTTGAAGCCGGTGATGTAGAAGAGGTGGACGACCAGCCACATGGCCCACGCGATGAAGCCGGTGAGCTTCAGCTTGCCGATCAGCGCCACGGCGCTGAAGCGGCTGATGGTGGCCATCGAGCCCTTGTCGAAGTACTGGAACGAGCCCTGCGACGGCTTGCCCTCGAGACGGCCCTGGATCTCCTTGGCCGCGAACTTCGCGCCCTGGATCGCGACCTGGGCGACGCCAGGCAGCCGGTTCAGGCTCATCATGTCGCCGACCACGAAGATCTCGGGGTGGCCCGGCAGCGTGAGGTCGGGATTCACGGAGATGCGGCCGGCGCGGTCGACCTCGGCGCCGGTCTGCTCGCCGAGCATCTTGCCCAGCGGGCTGGCGGCGACGCCGGCGGACCAGATCTTGGCGACGGAGTCGATGCGCTCGACGGTGCCGTCCTTGTACTTCATCTCCACGCCGCGCTCGTCGACGTCGGTCACCATGGCGCCGAGCTTGACCTCGACACCACGCTTCTCCAGCTCACGCTTGGCCTTGTCGCCGAGCTGCTCGCCGAACGGCGGGAGCACCTGCGGGGCGGCGTCGAGCAGGACGACGCGGGCGGTCTTGGTGTTGATCGCCCGGAAGTCCTTCTTCAGGGTGCGGTGTGCGAGCTCGGCGATCTGGCCGGCCATCTCCACGCCGGTCGGGCCGGCGCCGACGACCACGAAGGTCAGCAGGTGGTCGACGTTCTCGCCACGGCTCGCGCCGATCTCGGCCATCTCGAAGGCGCCGAAGATCCGGCCGCGCAGCTCGAGGGCGTCGTCGATGGACTTCATGCCGGGGGCGTACTCGGCGAAGTGGTCGTTGCCGAAGTAGGACTGGCCCGCGCCGGCGGCGACGAGGAGGGAGTCGTACGGGGTGACGGTCTTGCGGCCGAGGACCTCGGAAGTGACGGTGCGGTTCTCCACGTCGATGTGGGTGACCTCGCCCAGGAGCACGCGCGCGTTCTTCTGGTCGGAGAGGATCTCGCGGGTCGAGGGCGCGATCTCGCCCTCGGAGAGGATGCCGGTCGCCACCTGGTAGAGCAGCGGCTGGAACAGGTGGTGCGAGGTCTTGGCGATCATCGTGATCTCGACGTCGGCCCGCTTCAGCTCCTTGGTGCCGAAGAGGCCGCCGAAGCCGGAACCGATGACGACCACCCGGTGCTTGCCGGAGTCGTTCAGGGGTCGGGTGGTCTTGTTCTGCGCCTGCTGCTCAGACGTCATCGGCTTTGCTCCTTCACATCTGGCCCTCGACGGGCCGGTTCGCAGGTCTACCCCATGCCAGTTTCGCTCGTCCCCGGGCCGTTCGGCACTACCCCCCGGGCATGGAGGGCCGGGCATGTGACGCGGGTCGCAGCCACGGCTGCGCGTCGGGGTCGCGGTGAGTCCCTTCGTCGGGTAATGGCCACCCCCCGACCAGAGTTGCGCGACACTCGTAGTTCACAAAGGTCTAGAGGGGGGTTTGTGTTCCCCATCGGCAGGGCAAGCAGAGGATGGAGTCACGAGGCACGCGGCGATCAGGACCGCGGCCTGAGGAACAGTCGGAGGCAGCACCCGTGCCGTTGAACAGGCCCGCTCGTCGGCTGATGCCCGGCCCGCAGGCGGTCGCCGAGGCGCGTCGCTGGATCGTGCAGACGCTGCGCGACATCGAGCGCGACGACCTCCTGGAGACCGCGGAGCTCGCGGTCAGCGAGCTGGTCACCAACGCCGTCCTCCACTCCCTCGAGCCGATCTCGGTCCGGGTCCGCGGCACCCGCCAGCACCCTCGCGTCGAGGTGCACGACGGCTCGCCGGAGCCGCCGATCCTGCCGCACGAGACCTCCCCGGCCGCCCCGACCGAGCCGTCCGTCGACGTCGTGGAGGCCGACCTGCTGGCGACCTTCGGCCGGGGCCTCGACATCGTCGCCCGCTGCTCGGAGGCCTGGGGCGCGGACGTCGACCTGGACTCCCGCGGCAAGGTCGTGTGGTTCTCGCCCGCCCCCGAGGTCGCGGACCACGAAGGTCCGCGGGGCGTCGTCACGGGCGTGGACGCCGGCACGGTCACCGACCCGGAGGCCGCCACCCGCCCCGTGCACCTGCGCGGCCTGCCCGCGGACCTGTTCCGCGCGCTCGGCGTGCAGCAGGGCGCCCTGCGCCGCGAGGTGCGACTGCTGTCCCTGGCCCACGGCGACACCTACCCCGCGATCCACGAGCTGGACCAGGTGCTGGCCGTCCTGGACCAGACGCTGCGCCCCCTCCTCACCGACCCCGAGCGGGTCGTGGTCGACCAGCACGCCGGCCTGCTCGACCTCCAGTCGACGTCCGCGTCGACACCGTGGACGACCTGCGTCGGCTGGTCTCGCTTCTCGACCTCGCCGACGATTTCTGCCGCCAGCAGCGGCTGCTGACGATCGCGCGGGACGCGCGGCTGCGCGACTTCCAGTCCTGGCTGCTGGCCGAGATGGCCGCCCAAGGCTCCGGTGCCGAGCCGTCCCTGCTGCCCGGCTCCGTGGCGAGAGCCACGCTGGAGGGCGACCAGGTCGCGGGGTGAGCACCCCGCCGTCGTCCGTGGTTCCTAGGATCGTCGGGTGAGTGCTCCCCGTCCGTCCGCGATGCTCGCCGTCGCCGTGGGTGGAGCACTGGGCGCGGTGCTGCGCTGGTGGCTGGGCGAGGTCGCCCCGGACGGTGCCGGCTTCCCCGGCACCACCTTCGCGATCAACGTGGGCGGGGCGTTCGGGCTCGGCCTGCTGCCGGCGGTCGCCGCCGTGCGGCGCCGGCCGCTTCTCACGGCCGGGATCGGCACCGGGGTGCTCGGTGGCTTCACCACCCTGTCCACCGCCTCGGAGCAGGCGCGCGTGCTGCTGGCCTCCGGCCAGGTGCTCCTCGGCCTGGTCTACGTCGTGGGGACGCTGCTCGCGGCCGTGGCCGCGGTCGCGGTGGCCGACCGGCTCTCGACCCGGGCGCAGCAGGCCCGTGTCGAGGCCGAGGGCGGGGACGAGTGATGCCGGACGTGCTGCTCGTCGCGCTGGGCGCCGCCGCGGGCGCGCCGCTGCGCTACTGGCTCGGCCAGGTCTTCGACCGCCCGGGGCTGCACCGGGGCACCCTCGTGGCCAACCTGGTGGCCTCGACGCTGCTCGGGCTCTTCACCGGTCTCGCCCTCTCGGGGACGGTCACGGCCCTGCTCGGCACCGGGTTCTGCGGCGCGCTCTCGACGTACTCCTCGTTCGCGGTGCAGACCCACTCCCACCCGACCAGCCCGCGCGACGGCGCCGGCATCGTGCGGGGCGCGACCTACGCGCTGGTCACGCTCGTGCCGGCACTGGCCCTGTGCAGCCTGGGGTTCGTGGCGGGCACGGCCCTGGCCTGAGCGCTCGCGACCCGCTCGCCACCCGCACGCCGGCTCAGCCGTAGCCGAGCTCGTGCAGCCGGGACTCCGGCATCCCGAAGTGGTGCGCGATCTCGTGCACGACGGTGATCCGCACCTCCTCCGCGAGCTGCTCCGGGGTGTCGCAGAAGTCCAGCAGGGGCCCGCGGAACAGGAAGATCCGGTCGGGCAGCCGCGGCGGGGCGTCGAAGTCCGTCCGCTCGGTGAGCGCGACCCCGTCGTAGAGACCGAGCAGGTCGTCCGGCTCGTCGGCCGGCGGCTCGTCCTCGACGAGGACGACCAGGTTCTCCACCAGCGCCGCGATCTCGGCCGGGATGCCGTCGAGCGCGTCGTCGACCAGCGCGTCGAAGGCGGCGGCGTCGAGGTCCATCGGCACGCGGACATCGTGCCAGGTGGGCGCAACCGCCTCCGGACGCACGCAGGCCCGGATCTCGGTGAGATCCGGGCCTGTGGTGTGGCGACCCCGACGGGACTCGAACCCGCGGCCTCCGCCGTGACAGGGCGGCGCGCTAACCAACTGCGCTACGGGGCCAGGTGACTCTCCCGGCCGTGCCGGTGAAGCGTGAGAACTCTAACCCAGAGTCCTCACGGCTCCCAATTCGTCGGCGTCCCCCGCGACTGTGAGCCGCTGACCTGCACGGACGTACCGACCGGACCTGACCGGAGCCAGGAGCACCCCCAACGGGATTCGAACCCGTGCTACCGCCGTGAAAGGGCGGGGTCCTCGGACACCCGCCCGCGGGACGATGGCTCCCATCGTCCCGCAAGGAACGTGGCACCCCCAACGGGATTCGAACCCGTGCTACCGCCGTGAAAGGGCGGGGTCCTGGGCCGCTAGACGATGGGGGCCAGGCGGGGAGGAGTCTACGGTGAACGGTGCCGCGCTCCACACCCGCACCAGCCCGGCGTGGCAGGCTGGAGGCCCGGGCAGGCCGGGGCGAGGAGGACAGCAGCGTGGGCAAGGTGACCCTGCAGTCGATCGCCGACGCCGTCGGCGTCAGCCGCATGACGGTCTCGAACGCCTTCTCCCGACCCCAGAAGCTCTCCGCGGAGCTGCGCACCAAGATCCTCGCCACCGCCGAGGAGATGGGCTACGTGGGCCCCGACCCCGCCGCCCGCGCCCTGGCCCGCGGCCGCACCGGCACCGTCGGCCTGCTGATGACCGGCTGGCTCGGCGAGAACGCCGCCGACGCCGTCAGCATGGCCATGCTCGTGGCGGTCGGCGACGCCCTGGCCGAGCGCGGCCTCGCGCTCACGCTGATCCCCGCGGGGCTGGCCGGGGAGGAGGTCGTGCCGGCGCGCGACGTGCCCATGGACGGTGCGCTGGTCTACATCTGCGAGCCCGACTCCGCGGACGTGGCCTGGCTGCGCAAGCGCGACCTGCCGCTGGTCACGATCGACCAGCTGACGCTGAGCGACGTGCCGGCGATCAACGTCGACGACCGCAGCGGGGCCCGGGCCGTGGCCCAGCACCTGCTCGACCTGGGGCACCGACGCGTCAGCATCCTCCAGGTCGCGCCGCTGCACGAGGAGACCGAGTCCCCCGCTCGCGCCCAGGAGATCCACAACCCACCGGCGCACGAGCGGATGCTCGGCTGGCAGGACGCGCTGGCCGCCGCCGGTCTCGAGCCGGTCGAGGTGCGGCTGTCGGCCGCCACCCCGCACGAGCGCACCTTCGAGGTCGCCCGCCAGATGCTCGACCGGCCCGACCGGCCCACCGCGCTGCTCTGCTTCTCCGACTCGATGGCCGGGCAGGCCGTGCGAGCCGCGGAGTCGCTCGGGCTGGCGGTGCCCGGCGACGTCTCGGTCGTCGGGTTCGACGACAGCCCGGTCGCCGAGGCCCTCGGGCTCACCACCGTGGCCCAGCCGATCAGCGAGAAGGGCAGCCTGGCGGTGCGGCTGCTGGTCGACGCGATCGAGGCGCACCGCGAGGCCGTCGTCCCGGAGCCCGCGGACGGGGAGCCGCTGCACCGGGTGCTGCCCACCTCGCTGGTGGTCCGCACGAGCACCGCGCCCCCGTCGTCCTGACGTCACCCGATTCGTGAGCGACCGCACGGCTGGGTTAGAGTCGTCCCCGCTCGGGCAGGTAGCTCAGTTGGTACGAGCGATCGCCTGAAAAGTGATAGGTCGGCGGTTCGACCCCGCCCCTGCCCACGAGCACCGCGAGGCTCTGACTCGCGAGCGAAGGCCCCCACCGCGTGCGGTGGGGGCCTTCGGCGTTCCTGCGTCGTCGACCGGGCTCAGAGGCCCCGGCCCGACGGGGAGACGAGGATCTTCACGGCGGTCTCGTTGCGGTGGATCAAGGTGTCGAAGCCCTCAGTGACCAGGCCGTCGAGGCCGATCCGCCCGGTGATGAAGGGGGCCAGGTCGATCTTGCCGCTCTCCACCAGCTCGATGGTGGCCGGGTGGGAGTTCACGTAGGCGATGGTGCCGCGCACGTCGAGCTCCTTGAGCACGATCTTCTGCATGTCGAACTGGGCGGGCCTGCCCCAGATCGAGACGACGGTGAGCACGCCGGTCGGGCGCAGCGCGTCGACGAGGGTGTCGACGGCCGCCTGCACCGAGGTGCACTCGAAGCCGACGTCCGCGCCCTTGCCGCCGGTCAGCGCCCGGACCTCGGCGACGACGTCCTGGGAGGCGGGGTCGAGGACGTGCTTGGCGACCCCGGTCTCCGCGGCCTTCTGGCGGCGCAGCGGGCTCATCTCGGAGACGATCACCTCGACGCCGAGGGCGGTGAGGACGGCGGAGGTCAGCAGCCCGATCGGGCCGGCGCCGACCACGAGGGCGACGTCGCCGGCCTTCGCGCCGGAGCGCTGGGCGGCGTGGTAGCCGACGGAGAGCGGCTCGATGAGCGCGGCCTGGTCGAGCGGCACGTCGTTGCTGACGGGGTGCACCCAGCGGCGCTTGACGACGATCTTCTCGCCGAGTCCACCACCGCCACCGCCCAGGCCGATGAAGTTCATGTCGTCGGAGAGGTGGTAGTCGGTCGACGCGGGGCCGGTCTCGACCTCGTCGCGGATGATGTAGGGCTCCACGACGACGTGCTGCCCGACCTCGAGGTCGCTGACGCCCCCGCCGACCGCGTACACGACGCCGGACATCTCGTGGCCCAGCGTGACCGGGGCGGACTCGCCGCTGATCGGGTGCGGGTGGCCGTGCGGCGGCACGAAGATCGGACCCTCGGTGTACTCGTGCAGGTCGGTGCCGCAGATGCCGCACCAGGCCACGTCGATGCCGACGGTGCCCGGCGTGACGGCGGGCTCGTCGACCTCCTCGATGCGGATGTCGCCCCGGTCGTAGTAGCGCGCTGCGCGCATGCGTCTCAGCTCCTCTGCCGACGACCCGGGTCCGGGGCGTCGGCCGCTCGGTGAAGTGGTCACCTCCGACGCAAGTCCCGCTCCGAGCGCGGATCAAGCGTTGCATCGACATGCGTCGAGAAGTGCGCCGAACGGGCCCCGCGGCGCGCCGAGCGGTCGGGGCGAGAGAGCGAGCGAGGGGTCAGCCCGCGGCGGCCGGGGCCAGCACGCCCTCGAGCCGGCCGAGCTGGGACTTGTAGCCCCACTTCATGCCGAATGCCGCCATCCGCGCCTTCGGCCCGATGCTGGAGATCACCACGTCGAGCCGCACGTGCGTGCCGCCGTCCTGCTCGGTCATCGTCACGGTGTTCACGTGCTCGATCAGGGTGTCCTCACGAGTGCCGTCGGTCCACGACTCGGCGCTCCAGACGAGGCGCTGCGGCTCGTCCACCTCGGTGAAGGTGCCGACCATCGGCCAGCGGGTGCCGGCGTACTTGCCCATGCCCGGTCCGGCCTCCATCACGATCGCGATCTCGCCCCCGACGCGGCAGTCGACGCGGCACTCGGGCACGAGGGTCTTCTCCGGGCCCCACCACCGCGCGAGCAGGTCGGGCTCGGTCCACGCCCGCCAGACCGCGGCGGGCGCGGCGCCGTAGGTGCGCTCGAGGGTGAACGTCTTCTGCTTCTTGAGCACGGGCACGTCAGGACTCCTGGGTGGGACGGGTGGGCGGGACGGGGTGGGCCGGCGCGTCGGCGGCGCCGGACTCCAGCAGGGCGCCGAGCGCGTCGAGACGGGTCTCCCAGAGGGTCTCGAAGGACTCCAGCCAGTCGCCGATCTCGGCGAACCGCTGCTGCTCGAGGCGGTAGACCCGCCGCCGGGCGACGGGCTCGACCCGCACGAGGCCTGCCTCCCCCAGCACCCGCAGGTGCTTGGAGACCTGCGGCTGGCGCAGGCCCAGCGCGTCGGCGATGTCGCCGACGGCCCGCGGGCCGGCGCGCAGCAGCTCCACGATCCGCAGGCGGCTGGGCTCGCCCAGCGCCGCGAACGTCGGGGCGGCGAGAGCGGCGGCGGTCACGGGCTCGACGCTAGGACCAGCGACATATTCCCGTCAAGGAATATCTCATCCGGTGCGCCACAGACCACTCACAGCCGCACGTGGCAGGCTCGACGCATGACGCCCGACGACACGATCCTCCCCACCCTCGTCGGCCTCCCCGTGGACGAGGCGGAGCGCCGCGCCACCGACGCCGGCTGGCGCGTGCGCGTGCTCGGCCCCGGCGCGATGGCGACGATGGACCACCGCACCGACCGCGCGAACCTCGAGCACGACGAGACCGGCACGGTCGTCCGCGCCTACCAGGGCTGAGCCCGCTCAGGAGCGGACGTGCATCCGCTCGCCCTGCGGCCCGTACAGCGCGAGCACCTCGGCGGGGTGCGGGCCGGGGTTCTCCACCCAGTGCGGCGTGCGGGTGTCGAACTCCACCACCTCACCGGGGCCGAGCACGAGGTCCCGGGTGCCGAGCACGAGCCGCACGCGCCCGGACAGCACGTACATCCACTCGTAGCCGTCGTGGGTGCGCAGCTCGTCGGGCTCCGCGCCGGGCCGCGGCGGCATCACCATCTTGAACGCCTGGACGCCACCGGGGCGCCGCGTCAGCGGCAGGTAGGTGCGCCCGTGGCGCTTGAGCGGGGTCAGCCGCACCCGCGGGTCGCCGGTCTCGGGCGCGTCGACGAGCTCGTCCAGCGCCACGCGGTGGGCCCGCGCCAGCGGCAGCAGGAGCTCCAGGGTCGGCTTGCGCTGGCCGGACTCCAGCCGACTCAGCGTGCTGACCGAGATGCCGGTCTCGGCGGCCAGGTCCGCCAGGGTCGCCTCCCGCTCCAGGCGCAGCTGGCGCAGCCGGGGGCCGACCTGCTCGAGCGCCTGCTGGGTCTGTCGGGTCTCGTCGGGAGCGTCCACGGCACGATCGTGCACCCCGAATTGCTATTTCGGCAAGAATGTTTGCGCTTCTCTCCGGGGCGGGTCACGCTCGTGCCATGAGCGAGCAGCAGTCCCCCCAGTCCCAGCCCCAGCCGCACGAGGACCACGGCCACGGCCACCAGCACGGCCACGGGCACGGGCACCAGCCGCAGGTGCCGGCCGTCGAGGTGCCCGCGGGTCCCGAGGACGTCGACGTCCTCGTCGTGGGCGGCGGCGCCGCGGGCCTGGCCGGCGCGCTCTCGGTGGCCCGGGCCCGGCGCTCGGTGCTGGTCGTGGACGCCGGCGAGCAGCGCAACCTGCCCGCCGGCGCGGTGCACAACCTGCTCACCCGCGACGGCACCCCGCCCGCCGAGCTCGCCCGGCTCGGCCGCGAGGAGGTCACCCGCTTCGGCGCCGTCGTGGAGCAGGGCCGGGTCGCCGGCGCCACCCCGTGGAGCCACGAGGGCACCGGCTTCGCCGTCACCGTCGAGAGCCCGGACGGCGGCACCCGCACCGTGCTGGCGCGGCGCCTGCTCGTCACCTCGGGCCTCGTCGACGACCTGCCCGCCCTGCCCGGCCTGGCCGAGCAGTGGGGCCGCGGCGTCGTGCACTGCCCCTACTGCCACGGCTACGAGGCGCGCGACGGCCGCGTGGTCGTGCTCGGCACGAACCCGATGGCCGGGCACGCCGGCCTGCTGTGGCGGCAGTGGTCCGCAGAGGTGACGGTGCTGCTCGACCCGGCCGTCGAGATCGCCGGGCCCGAGGCCGAGCGGCTCGACGCACGCGGAGTGGAGACCGTCGCCGGCACCGCGGCCGAGGTGGTGGTGGAGGGCGACCGCGTCACCGGCGTCCGCACGACCGGGGGCGAGGTGCTGCCCTGCGACTTCGTGGTGGTCGGCGCCCCGATGGCCGCCCGCAGCGAGGTGCTCGAGCAGCTGGGCGCCGCCGTCGTCCCCCTCGAGATGGGCGGCCACGTCTTCGGCACCCGCGTCGAGACCACGCCCACCGGCGCCACCTCCGTGCCGGGCGTCTACGCGGCGGGCAACGTGACCAACCTGCAGGCGCAGGTCGTGACGGCGATGGCCGAGGGCACGTGGGCGGGCGCCCAGGTGAACATGGAGCTGGTCACCGAGGACGCCGACAAGGCCGTCGCGGCGACCCGCGCGCAGATCTTCGAGCGGCCGGCCTGGGACGAGCGCTACGGCGGCGAAGACCACATGTGGAGCGGGCGGGTCAACGCGGCCCTCCAGCAGGAGGTCGAGCACCTGAGGCCCGGCCGCGCGCTGGACGTCGGCTCCGGCGAGGGCGGCGACGCGATCTGGCTGGCGCAGCAGGGCTGGGACGTCACCGGGTTCGAGTTCTCGGCCACCGGCCGGGCGCGCGCGGCCGAGGCCGCCGCGGCCCGCGGCCTCACCGAGCGCACCCACTGGCGCGACGTCGACGTCCGCACCTTCGAGGCCGGCGAGGAGCGGTGGGACCTGGTCACCAGCTTCTTCGTGCACCTCCCGGACGGCGGCATGCTCGACGTGACCCGACGCCTGGCCGCGGCCGTGGCCCCCGGCGGCACGCTGCTGGTCGTCGGCCACCACCCGGTGGACATGCCCGCCGGCCGCGGCCCCGGCCGCTACACGCACACCGCCGAGCAGCTCGTGCCGGCGCTCGACCCAGCCGCATGGGACGTCCACGCCGAGACCCGCGCCCGCACCGCGCCCGCCCGCGACGGCTCCGGCGAGCAGGTCACCTGGCACGACGCGATCCTCCGCGCCGTCCGCCGCGCCTGATCCCTGGCCCTCATCCCCCGGCGCCCCCGGATAGTCCGTGACGTTCTGCAGGTCCCACGCGGGGTGGATTCAGCCTGTCGTCGCAACAGGTGGATCTGACTCGCCCGACAGTAGTGCGTCGAGTTCCTCCGCGGGGGTGCGCCACTTCAGTGTCTTGCGAGGACGGGCGTTGAGCTCGGCGGCGATCTGATCGAGCATCCCGGGTCCGTAGAACGAGAGGTCCTCGCTCT
>NZ_JAMOIL010000021.1 GCF_023656415.1 Nocardioides bruguierae | reverse complement strand
GGCCGCCGAGCGGCGCCGTGCCGACGACCTGGCCGCGCGGCTGCGCGACAGCCGCGCCGAGGTGGCGCGCCTGACCGCGCAGCTCGCCGAGCAGCCGGCGCCGGCCGGGGCGGGCGCACCGGTGAGCACCGACGAGCCCGGCGAGTCCGGTGCCGCGTCGGACCAGCGGGCCCGCCTGCTCCTGGACACCGTGCTGGACGCGCTGACCGGGCTGCGCCGCGAGCTGGCCCTGCCCCCGCTGACGGGCACGCCCGGTGCCGAGGCCGAGGAACGGCTCGCGCAGACCACCCCCGCCGGCGCACCCGGCGGGGGAGCGGCCGCGATCGGCCCCGCCCTCCTGGAGCAGTACCTGGGGCTGCCGCGCGCGCGGCTCATCGTCGACGGCTACAACGTGACCCGGGGCGCCTGGCCGTCCTCGACCCTGGAGGCCCAGCGGGCCCGGCTCCTGCGCGACCTGGCGCCCGTGGTGGCCCGTACGCGCGCCGAGACCACGGTCGTCTTCGACGCCGCCGACGCCGACACCCGCCCGCCCGCCGCGACCCCGCGGGGCGTGCGGGTGCTCTTCAGCCCTCCCGGGGTCATCGCGGACGACGTCGTGGCCGACCTGGTCGACGCCGAGCCGCGCGGCCGGGTGGTGCTCGTGGTCAGCGACGACCGCGAGGTGCGTGACCACGCCACGGCCCGCGGTGCCCGGCCCGTGCCGGCCTCCGCCCTGCTGGGCCTGCTGACCCGCTGACCCACGACCCCGCCGGAGAGGCGCTGGACGGGCGCTGGACAGGCGCTGTCGGTGGTCGGTGCCACGGTGTGGCCATGACGACGAGGATCGACTGCGACACCTGCGTGGTGCGAGGACTGGCCTGCCGCGACTGCGTGGTGACGGTGCTGCTCGGACCCCCGCCCGAGCTCACCTTCGACGACGAGGAGCGCGCGGCGCTCGACCTGCTGGCCGAGGGCGGCCTGGTGCCGCCGCTGCGACTGGTGACCCCGCTCTCGGCGCCGGCCGGTGACGGGACAGGTGACGGGACAGGTGACGGGGACGAGCCGCTGCCGGGCACGGGTGCTGCGACCGCCTGACGCAAGCCCGTCCCCGGCCCGCTGCTGCTGCGGGACACGGGCACGAGAAAGGTAAAGACATGCCGGGTGTGGCCGAGATCTTTTGGAGTCCGGCCCCTTGGCCGTCTACCTTCGCTCGTGTTGCCGTCACCCCTCCGGGGGAGACGGACCGCCGTCCGCGACGACGGCGGGATCGAGGGGAAGCCGGTCAGCGCACGTCGACGTGGTTCCCCCCTGCCCCGTGAGCCGTCGACGCACCCGAACCGAGGAGTACCCGCACCCGTGCACACCGGCCGTCAGCGTCTTGCCGCCGCAGCCGTCTCCGCCCTCCTCGTGGGCAGCGGCGTCCTCTGGGTCTCTTCCCCGGCCCAGGCCGAGCCGACCGTCGAGTCGGCCCAGGCCCGCGTGGACACCCTGTACCGCGAGGCGGAGCAGGCCTCCGAGCGCCTCAACGAGGCCCGCCTCGAGGTCACGAAGATCAAGCGACAGCTCCAGTCCCTCCGTGCCGACCAGCGCAGCCAGGCGTCCCTCACCGACGCCGCGCGCACCGAGGCCCGGGACGCGATCCTGCGCGCCTACCAGGGCCAGGACATGAGCGCGGTCAACCAGGTCGTGGGTGCCACCGACCTCGGTGACTTCCTCGACCAGATGTCGACGATGAGCTCGTACGCGGACATCACCGACGAGCTGTACTCCCGCTACGACACCCAGGCCCGTGCCCTCACGCTGCGGGAGAAGGCCACCGAGAAGCGGGTCGCCCGCCTGGCCTCCCTGCGCACCTCGCTGGCCGAGGACAA
The DNA here is from genome assembly GCF_023656415.1 of Nocardioides bruguierae. Lineage (GTDB taxonomy): Bacteria > Actinomycetota > Actinomycetes > Propionibacteriales > Nocardioidaceae > Nocardioides > Nocardioides bruguierae. The sequence continues at coordinate 70,066 of NZ_JAMOIL010000021.1, read as the reverse complement.
GGCCGAGATCGACTCCAAGCTCGCCGACGCGCAGGCCGTCCTCGACGAGCTCGAGGCCGCGGAGCGGCGCGAGGTCATCTCGCGCACCGCCGCGCGCGAGCCCGCCCCGGAGGTCAGCACCGTCACCGCCGCGGTCTCCGGCTCGGCCGGTGACGCGGTCGCGTTCGCCCTCGCCCAGGTCGGCGACAGCTACGTCTACGGCGCCACCGGCCCGGACTCCTACGACTGCTCCGGCCTCACCATGCAGGCGTGGGCCGCCGCGGGCGTGTCCCTCCCGCACTCCTCCTCGGCCCAGTACGCCAGCGGCACCAAGGTCTCGATCTCCGACCTCCAGCCGGGCGACCTCGTCTTCTACTACTCGCCGATCAGCCACGTGGGCATCTACATCGGCAACGGCCAGATCGTCGACGCCGCGAACCCGAGCACGGGCGTGCGGGTCGCAGCCGTCGACTCGATGCCGATCAGCGGGGCCGTCCGCCCGGGCTGACCGGCGCCACGGCACCGAGGCAGACGCTGAGCACCTCCGACCAGCCCCCCGCACCGTCCACCGGTCCGGGGGGTTCGTCGTCCCCCGGGGCGGGTCGTCCCCGCCGTCTCCTGTGGCTGGTGGTGGCCGCCGCGCTGGTCGCCGTCGGCGTCGCCTACGTCGTCGCGGACGACGGCGGGCGCACCGTCCTCCCCTCACCCACGGCGTCCTCGGGCGAGAGGCAGTCCTCGGGCACCGACGCCGGCCCTGGCTCCGGGGGCGCCATGCCCGTCGGGCTGGCCACTCGCACCCTCGACCGCCTGGCGCGCGCGCTGGGCCACGGGGACTCCGTCGCCGCCGCCGCCCTCGGGGCGGCGGGGGACGGTGAGGCGGCCGACCGGCTCCGCGCGGCTGCGGAGGCCGCGGCCGACGCACGGGTGCGCGGCCTGCGCTGGCGCTACGTCGACAGCCTCGGCACCCCCGACGCCGACGGGACCTGGTGGGCCGCCACGGAGGTCACCTGGCGCTTCGCCGGTGTGGACGAGTCGGCCGCCACGGCCGAGGTCCTCGTCGGCCTGCGCACCGAGGACGGGCCGGACGGGACGACGGTGGCCGTGGTCGACCCCGCTGCCGCGGCGGAGGACACCGCAACGGAGACGACGACCACCCGCGTGCCCGTGTGGCTCTCCGGGCCCGTGCGGGTGCGCCGGGAGGCCGGCACGCTGCTGCTCGTCGCCACCCCCGACGGCAGCGTGGACGATCGGGCCGAGGAGGCGGCGGACGAGGAAGTCCTGGCCGCGCAGGTCCGACGCGCCCGCCAGGAGGCGCGGCGGGCGCTGGCGCCGGGTGAGCGGTCCGCCGCCCCGTCCCTGGTGGTCGAGGTGCCGGCGGACGCCTCCGGCGTCGACGCGGCCCTCGGGGTCAGCACCGGCACCTACGCGGCGATCGCCGCGGTGACCGCCCCGGTCGACGGCGAGGACGGGCCGGTGCACGTGCTGGTCAACCCGGACGAGCTCGGGCAGCTGCGCCCGGCCGGCGCCCAGGTCGTGCTCACCCACGAGGCCGTGCACGCGCTCACCGACGCCCCCGCCAGCCTGGCCCCGCTGTGGCTGGTCGAGGGCTACGCGGACGAGGTGGCGCTGCGCGACGTCGACCTGCCGCTCTCGGTGACCTCCGCCCAGGTGCTGGCCGAGGTCGCGCAGGAGGGTCTGCCCCGTGCCCTGCCGACCACCGCCGACTTCGGCGTCTCCTCGCGCTACCTCGGCGCCGCCTACGAGGCCGCCTGGACCGCCTGCCGCGTGCTCGCCGCGCGGGCGGGCGAGGACGGCCTGCGCCGCGTCTACGAGCGCACCGGCGCCGGTGAGGGCCTGGACGCCGTGCTCGCCGACGTCGCGGGCTGGACGCAGCGCGACCTGGTGCGCGCCTGGCGTGCCGAGCTGGCGCGGATCGCCGACGGCGGCTGAACGACACCCCTGAACGACACCGGCCCGAACGAGGATCTCGTCCGGGCCGGTGTCGTTCAGCGGGTGTCGTGCCGCGGGCGGCGCCTGGTCGGGCCCGCTCGGCCCCGCCAGGTCAGGTGGGGCGTCAGGTGGGGCGTCAGGTGGTGCGCCAGGTCGTGCGCCGGCCGCCCGCCCCGGTGGGGGGAGAGGGGTGGGGCGGGCGGTCGGCGGTCCCGGGTGGGTCAGCAGGCGGTGCGGTCGCCGCCGACGCAGTCGCCGGTGGAGTCGAAGAGACCGCTGAGGGTGTCGCCGAAGGCGAACACCGCCACCGCGATGATCGCGGCGATGCCGGCGATGAGCAGGCCGTACTCGACGGCGGACGCGCCGCGCTCCTCGTCACGGACGGGGAGGTGCAGGGCGATCAGGGCGGAGAGGTAGGTGACCATGGCGGACTCCTCGGTGGCTGAGGTCAAGGGGGATGGGGGGAGAGGCGGTGTGGTCGCCGGTCCGCCGACCCGGGCGCTGCGTCCGGGCGGGTGACGGGGGTGTCCTTGGCGACGTGTCCACTCTGCCCTGCCGGTCCGCGCGGTGTTATCGGGTAAAGAGTCGAAGGGTGATAGCCCGAAGTGACTAGGAGCACGGACCCCCACGAGCGCGGCGCCCTGGGGAGTGAGGTGGGGGGCGCCGGTCAGCGTGGCGGTGCCACGGAGGACAGCAGCCCCATCCGCATGGCCGTCACGAGTGCCTGGGCGCGGTTCTGTGCCCCGAGCTTCTGGTAGATCCGCGCGATGTGGCTCTTCGCGGTCGACTCGCTCATGTACAGCTGCGCGCCGATCTGCCCGGCGCCCAACCCGTCGGCGAGCAGTACCAGGACCTCCTGCTCACGGTCGGTCAACCTGCTGGACTCGGTGGTGCCCCGCCGCATCATCGCGCCCATGAGGCCGGCGCAGGTGAACGAGCGCGGGGAGACCACCGCCGTCCTCGCCGCCTTGACCACCTCGTCGCTCGGGGCGTCCTTGCCGACGAAGCCGGAGGCGCCCGCCTCCATGGCCGCGAAGATCTGGTCGTCACCGGAGTGCATGGTGAGCACGACCAGGCCGAGCTGCTCCTCGGTGCGCCGCAGGGCCCGCACGATGTCCAGCCCCGTGCCGTCCTGGAGCTGGAGGTCGGTGACGACCACCTGCGGCCGGGCCCTGGCGTAGAGCGCGAGCGCCTCCTGCACGCCGCCGGCGGTGGCCACGACGCGCATGTCCGGCTGGAGGTCGAAGACACCGGCCAGGCCGTTGCGGATGAGCTCGTGGTCGTCGACGACCATCACCGTGGTGGGCGGCTTGGCGGGGGACGGGCTGGCGGGCTGGCTGGGGGACTGGCTCACCTGGCCACCTCTCTGTCGCTGTGGGGGACGGGCCCCGGCGGGGCCGGGAAGGACGGGACGGCCTGGGAGGGGGTGGCCTGGGGCGCCGGTGCCCCGGCCGTGAGGCCGCCGGCGGAGAGCCCGCCGTTCTCGGCGCGCAGCCGCACGGTGACGCGGGTGCCGCCGTCCTCGGGCTCCTCGATCTCGAGGTCGGCGCCGACGAGGCTGGCCCGCTCCTGCATGATCGAGAGGCCGTAGGAGTCGGCGCGGGCGTCGCCGAGGCCACGGCCGTCGTCGCGGACGGTGATCGTGGCCGCGGGCGGGCTGACCTGGCACGCCACGCGGATCACGCTGCACCGGGCGTGCTTCACGGCGTTGTTGACGGCCTCCTGGGTCACCCGGAACAGCTCGGCCTCCACCTCGGGGCGCAGGCGCTGGGGCTGCTCGTCGAGCGTGACCTCGATGGGGATGCCGGAGACCTGGCTCATGTTGCGGGCCACGGCGCTGATGGCCGAGCCGAGGCTCTCCGCGCTGCCGACGGTGGTGCGCAGCGTGAGCACCGAGCGACGCACCTCGGTGACCACGGCGCTGACCCGCTCGCGCAGCAGCGTGAACTGCTCCCGCTGGGCCGGGGTCATCGCGGTCAGGGCGAGGGCGTCGACGACGTAGCCGAGCGAGGCGATGTCCTGGGCGACGCCGTCGTGCATCTCCCGGGAGAGCCGGCGACGCTCGTCGGCGGTCGCGGCGTCGCGGAAGGCGTCGAAGAGGAGGGCGGCCTCGAGCGTGACGACCATGTCGGCGACGAGGTCGGGGACGTCGGCCAGGCGCCGCTCGAGCTCGGGGTCGCCGAGCCGCACCCGGTCGGAGAAGGTGCCGGCGAGCACCGCGATCAGCCGGTCCTCGCTGTGCAGCGGCACCGCGAAGGCGTGCCCGTCGCGCTCGACCTCGCCCGTGGCCCGGCAGGTCTCCGCGACCAGCGAGCACTCGAGGAGGTCGTCGTCGTCGAAGGACTTGGTGACCAGCGGGGTGAGCGTCGCCCCCGCGGTGGCCCCGGAGCCGGGCAGGTACACCGCCAGCACCGACGTCGGCAGGGCGTCGCGCACGGTCGAGAGCAGGAGCCCCCCGGTGCTGCTGGGGTCGAGGCCGGAGGAGAGCCCGTCGGTCAGGTCGTTGAGCTGGCGCAGCAGCGCGCTGGCGTGCCGGTAGGGGGCCAGCGCGTCCGGCGGCTCCTGCGAGGTGGAGTGCAGGAAGGTCGCGACCAGGCCGAGGCCGAGGCCGAGCACGGCCCAGGTGAACACCGACGCGGCGGTGTCCGCGGTGACGGGGGCGGTCGCGGCGGCGGCCAGCGTCACGGCCACCACCGAGGTGGCGGCGGCCAGCAGCATGGAGGCCAGGCCGCGGCGCAGCCCCGCCAGCAGCGGGGCGAGCGCGGTGGCGGCGAGCAGCGACTCCGTCTGGTGCACCGTGAGGCCCGCGACGACCCCGACGATCGCCGCCTCCAGCGGGGTCGACCAGCCGGGCACCGAGGCGGGCCGGGTCAGCGCGAGCGTGGAGGTGGCCCACACCATCGCCACGCAGCCCAGCCCGGCGATCGCGGTGACCTCCCGCGTCCACAGCACCGGCCCGGTCATCGCGAGCAGCACGAACACCCGCAGGGCGAGGTCGAAGCGCACGGCGTCCTGGGTGGGATGGAGCATGGGGCTACCTCGTCCGGCCCGGGTGGCCGGCTGGGTGGGGGGTGGGGGGAACCGCTCGCGCGGTGCCGACCGGGGCCGGTGTGCTCATGCTCTCACCGATCCTGGGTACGCGCCGCTGGTCCACACCGGTACGCGGCTCCGTCCCGGGCGGGGGCCCCGAGCGGTGCAGAACCTCGTGCGCCGCTCAGAAGGTGTCCAGGATGCTCAGCACGGCCGGACCCATCACCACCACGAACAGGGACGGCAGGATGCACACGACCAGGGGCACGGTGATCTTCACCGGCACCTGCTGGGCCTTCTCCTCGGCGCGCTGGCGGCGCTTGACCCGCATCTCGCCCATCTGCACGCGCAGCACCTGGGCGATCGGGATGCCGAAGTGGTCGGCCTGCACCATGGCGCCCACGAAGTGCTGGAGCTCGGGCACGTCGGTGCGCTCGGACATCGCCCGCAGCGCCTGGCTGCGCGAGGAGCCGATCTGCATCTCGCGCAGCAGCCGGGACAGCTCGTCGGCCACCGGACCCTGCGTGCGGCCGGCGACCTGCTGGAGGGCCGCGTCGAACCCGAGCCCGGCCTCGACCGAGATCGCCAGCAGGTCCAGGGCGTCGGGGAGGTCGCGGCGCATCCGCTCGGAGCGGTCGTAGGCGCACTGGTAGAGCCACAGCGCGGGGGCCGCGAACCCGAGGCCCGCACCCACGGCCACGGCCAGCAGGACGACGGTGGGGCCGGCGCCCAGCAGCAGCGCGAGCAGCGGCAGCGCGACGCCGCCGGCCACGGCGAGGCCCAGGCGGGTGCTCACGATCTTCTCCACGCTCCAGCCCGGCGGGTTGCCGGCGAGGTCGAGCTTGCGGCGCAGCCGCACCGCGGTGTCGGCGCCCGTCAGCCGCCGCCCGGCGCGCTGCCAGCGGGCGGCCGCCGGCCGGAGGACCCTGGCCTGGAACGTCTGCTCGCCCTCCTGCTGCTCGCGCAGCGGGGCGGGGGCGCTGGTCATCGCCTCGATCACCGCCAGCGACCGGCCGACGCCGGTCTCCGGCGTGGGGCGCAGGGCGAGGCCGAGTAGCGCGATCGCGCCCAGGACCAGGACGAGGGCCAGGACCAGCTCCACCTCAGACCTCCACCTTCACCAGGCGCGACATCCAGAAGATGCCCAGCACCAGCAGGGCCGCACCGAACCCGACGAGCACCAGGCCGCGGGGGTCGGTGAACAGGACCATCACGTAGTCGCGCTGCGCGACGAGCAGGTACAGCGCGAACAGCACCGGCAGCGCCCCCAGGACGACGGCCGAGAGCCGTCCCTCCGCCGACAGCGCGGAGACCTGACGACGCAGGTACTCCCGCTCGCGCATCGTGCCCGCCACCCGCTCCAGCAGCTCGGCCAGGTTGCCGCCGACCTGCCGCTGGATGCGGATGGCCATGACGACCCAGGCGAGGTCCTCGCTGGCGAAGCGGACGGCGACCCCCTCCAGGGCGTCCTCGAGGGCGACGCCGAGCCGGGTCTCGACCAGCGCCCGGCGGAACTCGCCCGCGACGGGGTCGATCCCCTCGGCGGCCACGGTGTCCACGGCCTGCATCAGCGACTGGCCCGCGGCGATGGCGCCGGCGAGCATCTGGAGCGTCTCGGGCAGAGCGGCGCCGAACCGCGTCCGTCGCCGGTTCGAGCGGACACGCAGCACCAGCCAGGGCACCACGAGGCCCAGCGCCACCGCGAGCAGCAGGACGACGGGGTCGCCCGCGCCCAGCAGCAGGCCGGCGAGCCCGGCGAGGACCACGACGGCCACGTGGGCCACCAGCCACTCGGCGGGCTTGAGGCCGGAGCCGGAGGCCTCGAGCCGCAGGGCGATCCGCGCCTCGAGCGTGCGCTGGCGGGAGAGCAGCTCCGCGGCCGCGTCGGTGGCCCGCTCGCGCACCTGCCGCTGGTCGGCGTCCGGGCCCACCGGACGGCCGGTGCCGCTGCGCACGTAGTCGCGCACCACGTCCTCGGCCGAGCGGGTGCGGTGCCGGGGCACCAGGCCGACGAGGAGCGCGCCGAGGCCGAGCGCGAGGGCGGCGACGCCGACGTAGGCGGCCCAGCCGGGCAGGGAGACGGCGGTCAGGGAGGCGGGGTCCACGGCGTCCTCCTCAGCCCTGGGCGACGAACGTCATCGGGTCCACCACGACGTTGGCCGCGGCGAGCTTCTCCAGGAACTTCGGCCGCAGCCCGGTGGGGCGCAGCGTCCCGCGGGAGCGGCCCTGGTCGTCGAAGCCGGCGGAGGAGTCCCAGACGAACACGTCCTGGAGCGTCACCACGTCGCCCTCCATCCGCTCCACCTCGGTGACGTGGGTGATGCGGCGGGAGCCGTCCTTGAACCGGGTCTGGTGCACGACGAGGTCCACGGCCGAGGCCATCTGCTCGCGGATGGCGCGGACGGGGAGGTCCATGCCCGCCATCAGCACCATCGTCTCCAGCCGGGAGAGGGTGTCGCGGGGGCCGTTGGAGTGCAGCGTGCAGATGGAGCCGTCGTGGCCGGTGTTCATCGCCTGGAGCATGTCGAGCGCGGAGGCGTCGCGGACCTCGCCGACGATGATCCGGTCGGGCCGCATCCGCAGGCTGTTGCGCACCAGGTCGCGGATCGACACCTCGCCGCGGCCCTCGATGTTCGCGGGGCGCGACTCCAGCCGCACCACGTGGCCCTGCTTGAGCTGGAGCTCGGCGGCGTCCTCGATGGTGACGATGCGCTCGTCGTCGGGGATGAAGGAGGAGAGCACGTTGAGGGTGGTCGTCTTGCCGGCGCCGGTGGAGCCCGAGACGATCACGTTGAGCCGGCCGCGCACGCAGGCCTCGAGGAAGGTGGCCGCCTCGCGGCTGAGGGTGCCGGAGGCGACGAGGTCGGCGACCAGCATGACGTCGGTGGCGAACTTGCGGATCGTCAGGGCGGAGCCGTCCACGGCCAGGGGCGGGACGACGGCGTTCACCCGGCTCCCGTCGGGCAGCCGCGCGTCGACCATCGGCGAGGACTCGTCGACCCGGCGACCGATCCGGGAGACGATCTTGTCGATCACCCGCCGCAGGTGCGCCTCGTCGGCGAACCGGGCGTCGGCGGGCTCGAGCCGGCCGGCCCGCTCCACCCAGATCGAGTCCGCGCCGTTGACCATGATCTCCGCGACCTGGGGGTCGCGCAGGAAGGGCTCGATGGGCCCGTAGCCGAGGATGTCGTCGGTGATCTCCTGCGTCACCCGGCGCCGGTCGGCGGAGGAGAGCGGCTGGTCCTGGCGGCCCAGGACGTCGGCGAGCACCGCGCGGACCCGCTGGTCGAGCTCGTCGGAGTCGAGGTCGGCCTCGTAGAGCTGCGGGCCGAGCTGGGAGAGCAGCTCGGCGTGCACGCTGCTCTTGAGCTCCTCGATCCGGTCGCGCTGCTCGGCACCGACCCGCTGCGAGCGCACCGAGGCCATGGAGCGGGTGGCGGGCGCGGCGTCGGCCGTCGCCGTCGGCGCCGTGGTCGGGGCGGCCGGGGCCGGCTCGGGGGTGTGGACGGCCTCGAGCACGGCGGCCGCGGCGGAGGCGCTCGGGGAACCGGGCCGGGGCTCGAGCTCGGCCTGCGTCGTGCCCGGCCCGGCGGGCTGGGTCTGGCGGGCGGCGGCCAGCCGGTCGGAGAGACTGCTCATGCCGGTGCCTCCTGGAAGCGGGGCCGGGGGTCGGGACGGTGCTCGGGACGGTGCGTGGGACCGTGCGTGGATCGGGGCTGCGTGCGCGGGCTCATCGGCGCTTCCAGAACGGGGTGCGGGCACGGGGGCGCTCGTCCGGACCGGACGAGGCGGTGCCGGACGCGGCGGTGCCGGTCGGCGCGCCGACGGGCTCGCCGAGCACGCGCGCAGCGAGGTCGCGGACGATCACGGAGACCGGGTGGTCGGGGGAGGAGGCGACGATGGGCGTGCCGGCGTTGGTGGAGGCGGCGACCTCGACCTGGCTGGGCAGGCGGGCCGCGGTGGCCATCTGGAGGATGGCCTCGACCTTCTCCGGGCCCAGCCCGACGGCGTCGTCGGCCCGGTTGAGGACGAGGTGACGGTGGCCCTCGGCGATGCGGAGCATGTCCATCGTCTCGAGGGCGACCTTGACGTTCTTCAGCGTCGGCACGTCGAGGGTGGCCACGATGACGCACTCGTCGGTCTCGTCGAGGGCGGCCAGCACCTGCTCGTCGAAGGCGGGCGCGGTGTCCACCACGATCGCGTCGAACCCGGTGCGCAGCACGCTGAGGGTCTTGGCGACCAGGGCCGGGGTGACCCGCTCCCGGACGTCGGGGTGGGCGGGGGCCGCGAGCACCTGCACGGACCCGGCGTGACGGGTCATCATCCCTTGGAGCTGGGCCAGGTCGAGGCTGCTCTCGGAGCCCACGGCGTGCTCGATGGAGTGCGTGGGGAAGAGCTGCATCGTGATCGCCACGTCGCCGAAGGCGAGGTCGAGGTCGACGAGGCAGACGCGGCGGCGCCCGCCGTCCGCGATGGCCATGGCGAGGTTGACCGCGAGGGTCGTCTTGCCGACGCCGCCCTTGGGGGAGAAGACGGTGACGACGCTGCCCTCGGAGACCACGCCCTCCCCGCGCAGCGCGGCGAAGAGGGTGCGTGCGCGCTCGGCGGAGGTGCGCAGGCTGGCGAGCTCGGCCATGGGGACGACGTCGCGGACGCCGGCCTTCATCGCCTGCGCGAGCACGAGGGCGTCGAGGTCGTGGCGGACCATCACCGTGTACAGCAGCGGCCGGCTGGTGGAGAGCCGCTGGCAGACCTCGAGGCTGGTGGTGACGTCCAGGTGCGGCCCGAGAACGAGGAGGTGCTCCTCCGGGTGCTCGTCCAGGTAGGCCTGCATCCGCTCGACGACGTCGACGGCCTGGGAGCCGGCGGGCAGCTGGGCGAGCAGCGCGGTGATGGTCGGCGGGTCGGTGTCGACGACGAGGGGCACGGCGCTCAGCCCCGTCCGAAGAGGTTGCTCGGGGTGACGGCCTGGCCGCCGCTGACCCGCGACTGGTCGGTGAGCAGGGCGAAGGCCAGCTCGCCCTGCTGCTGGGCGAGCAGCACCCGCTGCGCCTCGCGCTGGTCCAGCGAGAGCGTGATGAGGGTGCGGGGCAGCTGCTCGGTGGTCTCCTCGGTGCCGTCGGAGGAGGTGGTGGTCGTCGTGGTCGTCGTCGGCGTGGTCGAGCCGACCGCGATGACGCCGACCCGGGGGAGCAGCACGCGGGAGTAGGGCTCCTGCGTGCCGTCGGCCTCCACGGTGACCAGGACGGCGACCTCGGAGCCGGGCTCGACGAAGCCGGCGACCCGCGCCGGGTCGGTGAGGTTGACCGAGATGGCCAGCTCGCCGTCGTCCGGGATCTGGAGGCTGGCCGAGGACAGGTCGGCGGTGGAGCCGAGCTTGTCGGCGATCACCTGCTCACCGGGGTAGAGGGTGGTGAGGGTGACCGCGGTGCCCGCCTCGGCGACGTCCGTCAGCGCTCCCGGCAGCACCTGCGCCTCCGGCACGTCCGCGAGGGCGACCGAGGTGGCCACCGAGGACAGCGGGGTGCCGGCCGGCACGGTGGTCGTGACCACGAGCACCGGCTGGAGGTCGAAGCGGGCCCGCGCCCGGGCGTCGGCCCCGCGCACGTACAGCAGCACGAGCAGCGCTCCCAGGAGCGCCAGCACCACCGCGGCGACCAGCAGGAGACGACGTCGTGCCATGGGCGCACCTTTCGCCGGACCGCCGAGGGTGGGGGGACGGCGCCCGTCGTGGGGAGTGGGGGGAGAGGCCGACCCGAACCGGCCCGTGGCCTCGATCGTAGGGCCGGGCCCGTGCCCGGCGCCCCCTTTGTCGCCCTGCGGCGTCACCTCTGACCGCACGGTCGACCGGCATGGTCCGAACGGGCCATGCCGGTGGTCATCCCGGGCCACCCGCGGGACCCGAGGTCCGGGCCTCAGGTGTCGCCGCTCGGTGCGTCAGCGTGGCCCGGTGCGTCAGCGTGGCTAGGTGCGGCGTCGCCCGGTGCGTCAGCGGTAGAGGTCGTCGACCTCGTGCCGCACCTCGCGCATCACCACGGCCCGCTTCAGCTTCATGCTCGGGGTCAGCTGGCCGCCCTCCTCGGTCCACTGGTCGGCGAGCACGGTGAACTTCTTGATCGCCTCGGCGTGCGAGACGGCGAGGTTCGCCTGGTCCACGGCCTGCTGGAGCTCGGCGTGCAGGTCGGGGTCGCTGACGAGGGCGGCGAGGTCGGCGGGCCGGCCGTGGTTCTCGGCCCAGGTCGGCAGGTACTCGTGGTCGAGGGTGAGGATCGCGCCGATGAACGGCCGCTGGTCGCCCACGACGACGCACTGGTCGACCAGCGGGTGCTGGCGCAGCCGGTCCTCGAGCACGGCCGGGGCGACGTTCTTGCCCCCGGCCGTCACGATGATCTCCTTCTTGCGGCCGGTGATCCGCACGAACCCGTCGGCGTCGATCTCGCCGATGTCGCCGGAGTGGAACCACCCGTCGGCGTCCACGACCTCGGCCGTCGCGGAGGGGTTGTGCCAGTAGCCGCCGAACACCTGGTCGCCGCGCCACAGCAGCTCCCCGTCGTCCGCGACCCGCACGGTGGTGCCCTGGAAGGGACGGCCGACGGTGCCGACGCGGATGGCGCCGGGCAGGTTGGCGGCGAGCGCGGCGGTGGTCTCGGTGAGGCCGTAGCCCTCGAGCACGGTGAGGCCCAGGCCGCGGAAGAAGTGGGTGAGCCGCTCACCGAGCGGCGCGCCGCCCGAGATGGCGTAGCGGCAGCGGCCGCCGAGCGCCGTGCGCAGCTTGGCGTAGACCAGCCGGTCGAAGACCGCGTGCCGCAGCCGGAGGCCGAGGCCCGGCCGACCGTCCGCGTCCAGGGCCTGCGACCACTTGATCGCGGTGTCCGCGGCCTTGCCGAAGATCGCGCCGCGCCCCTCGGAGTAGGCCTTCTGGGAGGCGCCGTTGAACACCTTCTCGAAGACCCGCGGCACCGCGAGGATGAACGTGGGACGGAACGACGCGAGGTCGACCATCAGGTTCTTGACGTCGGGGGCGTGGCCCAGCCGGGCGCGGCTGATCACGCAGCCCACCTGGATGATCCGGGCGAAGACGTGCGCCAGCGGCAGGAACAGCAGCGTGGCCGCGTCCTCCTCGGAGAAGAGGTCCTCGAGCTCGCCGACGGCGACGCCCAGCTCGTAGAGGAAGTTGCCGTGGGTCAGCGCGCAGCCCTTGGGGCGGCCGGTGGTGCCCGAGGTGTAGACGATCGTGGCCACGGTCTCGGGGCCCAGCGCCTCGCGCCGCGCGTCCAGGGCGGCGTCCTCGACGCTGCCGCCGAGGCGGTCGAGCTCGGCGACGGCGCCGTCCTCGATCGTCCAGACGTGGTCGAGGGCCGGGAGGTCCCCGCGCACCTCGGCGATCCGCTCGGCGTGCTGGGCGGTCTCGACGAGCGCCACCCGGGCGCCGGAGTCGCTCATGATCCAGGTGACCTGCTCGGCGGAGGAGGTCTCGTAGACCGGCACGGTCACCGCGCCCGCGAACCAGATGGCGTAGTCCAGCAGCGTCCACTCGTAGCGGGTCTTGGACATGAGCGCCACGCGGTCGCCCGGCTGGACGCCGGCGGCGACCAGGCCCCGCGCCGCGGACCGGACCTCGGCCAGGAACTCCGCGCAGGTGACGTCGGCCCACCCGGAGCCGGAGCGCCGGGAGAACTGGACGTCGTCGGGGTGCTCGGAGGCGTTGCGGACGACGGCCTGCGTCAGGTCGGTGTCGCCGGGCAGCCGGAGGGTCAACGGGTGGGTGAACTCACGCACGTCGGGCACGCTACCGCCCGGCGCCGGGCCCGCGTCCGGTCAGGGCCCGACCGGCGGGTAGCCACCACCGGGCCGCGAGCGGAGGGCACGAGGTCGACGACCGGATCTAGTACGCTCACCGGCGCGTGGCCGGGCCCGGGCACGAGGGTGCTGCGGGTCGGTCGTGCCCGCGTCCGCACACGTTGAGGGGAAGAGTCCGGTGGCTGAGCAGACCACGTCGTCCATCGTCGTCCAGGCGCCGCCGTCCGAGGTGATGGCGGTCATCGCCGACTTCGACTCCTACCCCGACTGGGCCAAGGGGATGACCAAGGTCGAGGTGCTCTCCACCGGGCCCGACGGCCGGGCCGAGCAGGTCTTCTTCGCCGTGGACGTCTCGCCCATCAAGGACGAGTACACCCTCGGCTACACCTGGCACGGCGACAGCGAGGTCCGCTGGACGCTCGTCGAGGGCGGGATGCTCAAGACGCTCGACGGCGCCTACGAGCTGCGCGACCTCGGCGGCTCGACCGAGGTGACCTACAGCCTCGCCCTCGACGTCAGCCTGCCGCTCATCGGCATGCTCAAGCGCAAGGGCGAGAAGATCCTCATCGACTCCGCGCTCAAGGGGCTCAAGAAGCGCGTCGAGCAGGGGGCCTGAGCCACCATCGGCGCCAGCACCTGGACCGACGGGCAGGACCCGGACGGTCGTGACGACGTGGGCCGGGCGGACGCACCGGCGGGGCAGGACCGGCCCGAGGAGCCCGTGGGCTCCCTCGCCGAGGAGGCCCGGCTGCTGCTCGGCGTGCTCACCGACCTCGCCCGGGGCGGCGACGGCGCTGCAGCCGGCGGCGACGCGCAGGACCGTCCTGGTCCTCGTCCCGGTCCTGCCGAGGGCTCCGGGGACGGCTCCGGCGACGGCCCCGGCGACGGTGGGAGCACCGGACCCGGGCAGCACCAGTGCCTGGGCTGGTGCCCGGTGTGCCGCGGTGCCGACCTGGCCCGGCACGTGACCCCGGAGGTCCGGGCGCACCTGGCCCAGGCCGGCTCCTCGCTGCTGGCCGCGGCCGTCGGGCTGCTGGCCGGGCAGGCAGACCCGGGTCACCCCGAGGCGTCCCGGACCTCACCCGGGGACGGCGACCCGACCCCGGCAGGACACAATGCGGAGGGTGCGGGCGAGGGCCGCGCCGACCGGGCAGCGGACCCCGCGCCCGGGCACGACCCCCACGACGGGGCGCCCCTGGAGGAGGAGCAGTGACCCTGACCTGCGGCATCGACATCGGCGGGACGAAGATCCTGGGCGGGGTCGTGGACCCCGACGGGACGATCCTCGCCGAGCTGCGCGTCGACTCCCCGGCGTCGGACCCCGAGGCCATCGAGCAGGCCGTCGCCGGCCTGGTGCGCGCGCTGTGCGCCGACCACGACGTCTCCGCGGTGGGCGTGGGCGCGGCCGGGTACGTGGACAAGGCACGCTCCAACGTCATGTTCGCGCCGAACATCGCCTGGCGCGACGTGCCCATGCGGGCGGCGCTGGAGGCCGACCTGGGCCTCCCGGTCGTCGTCGAGAACGACGCCAACGCCGCAGCCTGGGGCGAGTTCCGCTTCGGCGCCGGCGAGGACGTCGACGACCTGCTGCTGGTCACGGTCGGCACGGGCATCGGCGGCGGGCTCGTCCTCGACGGCGAGCTCTACCGTGGCGCCTTCGGCGTCGGCGCGGAGATCGGCCACATGCGGATGGTGCCCGGCGGCGTCCTGTGCGGCTGCGGCAACCGCGGCTGCTACGAGCAGTACGCGTCCGGCTCCGCCCTGGTGCGCGAGGCGCGCGACGCCGCCCGCGGCGGCTCGCTGCTGGCCCGCGAGGTCCTCGACCTGGCCGACGGGGACGTCGACCGCATCTCCGGGCCGCTCATCACCCGTGCCGCCCAGGCCGGGGACCCCTTCGCGACCGAGCAGCTCGCCGAGCTCGGCCGCTGGCTGGGGGAGGGCATCGCCTCGCTCACCGCGGTGCTGGACCCGGCCGTCGTCGTCATCGGCGGCGGCGTCTCCGAGGCCGAGGACCTGCTCCTCGAGCCCGCACGCCGCGCCTTCCGCAGCCAGCTCGCCGGCCGGGGCCACCGCCCCGAGCTGTCCATCCGCAAGGCCCAGCTGGGCAACCGTGCCGGGCTGATCGGCGCGGCGGACCTGGCCCGGAGGTGAGTCTGTTGCCCCTCGCCTACACCGGAGCAGGCCTGCGCCCCGTCGTCATCGGCGTCGACGTCGGTGGCACCAAGGTCATGGCCGCCGAGATCGCGCCCGACGGCGAGGTCCTCTCGGTCGCCCACGCCTCCACGCCCGGACGCCGGGTCGAGGTCGAGCTCGTCGAGGCCGCGCTCACCCAGGCGGTCACCGAGGTGGCAGCCGGCCGCCGCGTCGCCGGGGTCGGCCTGGCCGCCGCCGGCTTCGTCGACTCCACCGGTGAGCGCGTCATGTTCGCCCCGCACCTGCCCTGGCGCGGCCACCAGGTCCGCGCGCGGCTCGCCGAGCGCTGGCAGGTGCCGGTGTTCCTGGACAACGACGCCAACTGCGCCGCCCGGGCCGAGACCGACTACGGCGCCGCCGTCGGCGCCCACGACGCGCTCGTCATCACCCTCGGCACCGGCATCGGCGGCGCCGTCGTGCTGGACGGCGTGCTGCACCGCGGCCGCAACGGCATGGCGGGGGAGTTCGGGCACGCCCAGGTCGTGCCCGGCGGCCGCGAGTGCGAGTGCGGCGGCCGGGGCTGCTGGGAGCAGTACTGCTCCGGCAACGCGCTGGTCCGCCACGTCCGCGCCGCCCTCGCCGACGGGGGCGCCGCACCGGCGCTCCTCGGCCTGGCCG
Organism: Nocardioides bruguierae; assembly: GCF_023656415.1. Taxonomy (GTDB): domain Bacteria; phylum Actinomycetota; class Actinomycetes; order Propionibacteriales; family Nocardioidaceae; genus Nocardioides; species Nocardioides bruguierae. The sequence goes on along the minus strand of NZ_JAMOIL010000021.1, from coordinate 54,496 downwards.
ACGGTGACGCCGAGGCGGTCACCGGCCCCATGATCACCGAGGCCGCGCGGCTCGGGGACCCGGTCAGCCTCGCCGCGTTCGCCGCCGTCGGCGAGTGGCTGGGCATCGGGGTCGCCAACCTGGTCGCCGCCTACGACCCCGAGGTCGTCGTCATCGGCGGCGGCGTCTCGGCCGCCGAGGACCTGCTCCTCGGCCCGGCCCGCACGGCCCTGGCCGACTCGCTCGTGGGTGCCGCCGACCGCGTCGTCCCGCCCGTGCTGCGCGCCAGCTTCGGGCCCGAGGCGGGCGTCGTCGGCGCGGCCTCGATGGTGCGCGAGGGCCTCGGACGAGGCGCCCGACCGCGCCGCGGCGTGCGCCTGGGTGGCCCGGCCGCGCCGGCGCCGCGGGTCAGAGCCTCGAGCCGTCGTCCCAGGGATCGCGCGGCTCGCGGGGCATCCTCGCGACGAGGTAGATGAACCCGCCGACGAACCAGCCGATCGCCAGGTAGCCCACCAGTGTCGGCAGGCCGAGGCCGGTCAGCAGGACCACCAGCAGCAGGGCCGGTGCGCCGAGCACCCCGGCCCAGGCCAGTGCCAGGTCCGGCTCCGGCCGCGTGATCGGCGTCGGGGCGGGCGGCACGAACCGGTCGGCCGGCTCGACGTCGTCCGCCGTGCTCGGCAGCGGGTCCGCCCAGCTGCCCCAGCCCTCGGACTCCGCCTCCGCGCGCTCGCGTCGGCGCGCCTCCTCGGCACGGGACTCGCGACGCCGCCGGAACCAGCTGCCGGTGCGACCTGCCCCCTCGTCCGCTCCTGCGTCCGCGTCCTGGCCGGCGGCCCAGCGACCCTCGAGGTCGGCCAGCTCGGGGTGCTCCCCGGCCCGTGCCTCGGCCGCGAGCTCCTCGGGGGGAGGCGCCGGGGCGGCCCAGGGCGCGGGCGCCGCGTCGGCCGCGGACCCGCCCGGCCGTTCGGTCGGGCGCTCGTGCGGGGCCTCGTTCGCGGCGTCGCTCCCGGCCGCGGGGGCGGGGTCGTCCCGGTCGGCGGTGTCGGCCCCCGGCCGCGACGGTGCGGGCGGGTCGGCGATGGGCGGGAGCACGGCCTCGGTGGGCTCGGCACGGTCGCCGCTGCCCGTCGGGTCGGCGTCCGCCGACGGCTCGTCCTCCGACTCGTCGAAGAGGTGGGTGTCGGGGTCGGAGATGCTCGGGCGGTGGGCCCGCGCCTCACGCTCGCGGCGGGCGTCCTCGATCCGACGGAGCTGGTCGGGGCTCACGTCGGGCTCGGCGTCGATGGTCACCCGCTCGCCGTAGTTCTCCACGATCGAGCGCCACGCCTCGTCGTCCTCGTCGCTCCACTGACCCACCTGCTCAGCCTAGGCGTTGGGTGCGCACCGAGGGCAGGCCCTCCACGAACTCGATCGAGGAGGAGACGATCCTCGGCAGGTCGTGGTCGATGGTCGCGACGTGGAAGGAGTCCGGCAGGGCCACCCGCGTCACCGGCCCCGCGACGCCGGCGGTGATGATCGGTTCCGAGGCCTCGTCCACCACGTGGTCGACGTCCGAGCGCAGGTACAGCACGGGTGCCGTGACCCGCCCGAGGTCGCGCCGGACCCCGGCCCAGCCCCGCATCATCGAGGCGGCCGCGCGCAGCGGCGTGCGGTCGTAGCCCTGCTCGCTGACGCCCGGCTTGGCGATGTCGCCCGCGATCCCGGGGAACGAGCCGACCACGTGCTGGAGGAGGGGGAGGGCCAGCACGTCCTTGCGGTGGGTGGCCACCGCCGGGTTCACGAGGACGACGCCGTCGACCGCGTCGGGCCGGTCGGCCGCCAGGCGCAGCACCAGCGCCCCGCCCATCGACAGCCCGGCGGCCACGACGACGTCGCAGGTCGCCCGCAGCCGGTCGTGGGCGGCCAGCACCTCGGCGCACCAGTCGTCCCACCCGGTGGTGTTGCAGTCCTGCCAGGTGGTGCCGTGACCGGGCAGGCGCGGCACCTCCACCGCCCAGCCCCGTGCGCTCAGCTCCTCGGCCCACGGCTTCATCGCGGCGGGCTGGCCGGTGAACCCGTGCTGCACGAGCACGCCCACGCGGGGCTCGCCCTCTCGGGGCCGGGGCGGACGGGACCAGGGCTCGGCCCCGGGCAGCAGCGCGGGAGCGCCCGACGAGGGCCCGTCCGCGGGGGTCGTGTGAGGTGGCACACGCCCATCCTGGGGCACGGCGGAGGCCGACGCCAGGGGCGTGGGGCACGACCCGGTGGTCGGCTCGGTGGTCGGCCTGGCGGTCGGCCCGGTGGTCGGCTGGTGGTCGGCCCGGTGGTCGGCCCGGCCGGAGGCGGGGGGTGGACCCCGGACGGTTCTGCTCTAGGGTGCGGGTGACGGACACGGGGTCCGTCACCTCGACCCGGCTCGGCGGAGGTGCGCGGATGTTCTACTGGTTCCTGAAGTGGATCGCTCTGGGACCGTTCCTGCGCGCCGTCTTCCGCCCCCGCGTCACCGGCGCCGACCACGTGCCGCTCGAGGGCCCCGCGATCCTCGCCAGCAACCACCTCTCCTACGCGGACTGGCTGTTCATGCCGCTGACCCTGTCGCGGCGTGTCACGTTCGTCGCGAAGGCCGAGTACTTCACCGGCACGGGCATCAAGGGCTGGCTCCAGAAGACCTTCTTCTCCGGGTCCGGCCAGGTGCCGATCGACCGGTCCGGCGCCGACGCGGCCGCCGGCGCCATGCTGTCGGCCAAGCGCGTCCTCGCCGAGGGCGGCCTGTTCGGCATCTACCCCGAGGGCACCCGCAGCCACGACGGTCGGCTGTACCGCGGCAAGACGGGCGTGGCCCGGCTCGCCCTGGAGACCGGCGTCCCGGTCATCCCGTGCGCCGTCGTCGGCACGGACGTCGTGGCACCCCCCGGCAAGAAGTTCGGCGCGTTCACCCGGCCCGTCGTCCTCTTCGGCGAGCCCCTGGACTTCAGCCGGTACGAGGGCCTGGCCAACGACCGCTACATCCTGCGCTCGGTGACCGACGAGATCATGTACGAGATCATGCGGCTCTCCGGGCAGGAGTACGTGGACATGTACGCCACGCGCGCCAAGGAGGAGGCCAAGCGGGCCGAGGCCGAGGCCGCGATCGAGGCCGCGCACGAGCAGCGCAAGGCCTCCTGACCCGGGGCCACCCGCCGAGCACTGCGTGACGATCCACTCCACCCACCCGTTCGCCACCGACGACGACCCGGTGCGCCGCTTCCGCGGGCGCCTGGGCGGGTCCGTGTCGCTGTGGTGCGCCGGAGACGGCGCCACCCGCGCCGGCCTCACCGTCACCTCCCTGCTGCTCGCCCACGGCGAGCCGCCCCGGCTGCTGGCGCTGCTCGACCCGGACGCCGACCTCACCGAGGAGCTGCGGGAGACCGGCACCGCCGCCGTCTCGCTGCTCTCCTGGCGCGACCGGATGCTCGCCGAGGTCTTCGCCGGCCTCGCCCCGAGCCCCGGTGGCCCCTTCCGCGCCGCCACCTTCACCGACACCGCGTGGGGCCCGCGCCCCGCGGACGCGGCCGCGTGGGCGGGGGTGCGGCTGGAGTCCGAGCGCGAGGTCGGCTGGTCGGCCGAGGTCACCTGCGTCCTCGAGCACGCCGAGGTCGGCGAGGAGCGGCACGACGCCGCCGACGACCAGCCCCTGGCCCACCGGCGCGGTCGCTACCTGCGCTGGCCGGAGCCCTCGTGACGGACGCCGACGCGCCGGCCCCCGACGAGCTGCTGACCCTCGCCGACGGCCTCTACGCGCTCGGCCTCGGGGAGTTCACCGCCGCCCGCGACGCCCTGGTGCGCGAGCACCGCGGCACGGCGCTCGCGGCCGGGCTCAAGGCGTTGCGCAAGCCCGCCACGGCCGCCTGGGTCGTCGACCTGCTGGTGCGGGTCGAGGGCGAGCAGGTCGACCAGGTCCTCGCCCTCGGCGAGGCGCTGCGGGAGGCCCAGGCCGCGCTCTCGGGGGACGCGCTGCGCGAGCTGACCAAGCAGCGTCGTCAGCTGGTCGCGGCCGTCACCACGACCGCCCGGCAACGCTCCCGCGAGCACGGGCTGCGGGTCACCGAGGCGGTCGCCGCGCAGGTCGAGGCCACGCTGACGGCCGCGATGGTGGACCCCGGCTGCGCCGAGGCGGTGCGCTCCGGGCTGCTGGTGGCGCCCCTGGCCAGCACCGGGGTCGAGGCCGTCGACGTCTCCGCCGCCGTGGCCCTGCCCGCCGCGCTCGGGCACCGGGCGGCGCCGGTGACCGGCGGCACCGACGACGAGGGCGGGTCGCCACCCGTGCTGCGCGTCGTGCCCGATCCCGAGGCGGACGCCAAGGCCCGCCGCGAGGCCGAGGACGCGCTCACCGAGGCCGAGGCCGTGGTGAGCGCGGTGGAGGCCGAGCACGCCGAGGCCCAGGCGGACGTGGACCGGCTCAACGCCCGGGCCATGGAGCTGGCCGCCCAGCTCGACGAGGTGCGCCGTCGCGCGGCCGAGCTGGAGGCGGCCGCCGACGAGGCCGACGCCGAGCTGGAGGAGGCCGAGGACGCCCGGGACGAGCAGACCGTGCTGCTCGAGGACGCGGTGCGCGAGCGGGACGAGGCCCGCGCCGCGCTCGACCGCCTGGGCTGAGGCAGCGGCCGGGGGAGCGCCCTGCCGGCTCAGCCCCTGGGGCCCGGGAGCACCACGCGGGCCGCGGCCACCGCGGGCTCCTCGCCCGCTCCGCCGTCGAGCGCGCTCCGGTCCAGCAGCGCGCCGACCCGCAGCGCGGTGCCCAGGAGCGCCGGCGCGTCGGTGAGCACCGTGACGGCCGGGGCCTCCTCGGGCAGCGCCTCGACGGGCACGTCGGCCGGACGACGGGCCAGAGCGGTCGTGGTGAGGTGCTCGACGCCGCGGGTGGCCCGGGCCAGCAGCCAGCTGCCGAGGTCGCCGAGCACGTAACGTTCCGCGGCCACCTCCTCCCAGGTGCGGGGCGCGTCGGCCGCCCACCAGGCCGGCCCGACGCCGCCGGTCAGCGCCGGCAGGGGCGAGCCCAGGGTCTCGGCGTCCCAGCAGCACCAGACCTCGGCGGCCACCGCGACGCCCGTGGGCAGCGGGGACGCGGCGGTGCGACCCGCCAGCACGGCCCGGCCGGCCTCGTCCACGGCGCGCCAGACGGCGTCCAGGCCCAGCACCTCGGCGGGGCCGGCCGGCCCCTGCGCGGTCCGGGTCGCCAGCGGGGCGGCCTGCGGCGTGGCCAGCACCGCGCCGCCGGCGTCCAGGAGGACGGCGGTGACGCCGGTGACGGCGAGGTCCAGGCCGAGCGCGGCCGGGGCGGGCACGCTCAGGAGCCCTCGCCCCGCACGATGGCGAGGACGCGGCGGTCGACCCAGGAGAGGTCCTCGGCGACGCGCATCTCGTAGTTCTCGCAGCCCACCCAGGCGGCGATCGTCTCCTGGCCGGAGGCCTGCGCGTGGGCCAGCAGCTCGGCCTCGAGGTCGGGCGTCATCGGCACCTTCTCCTCCTCGGTCGAGGCGGTCAGGTACAGGTCGTTGAGGTCCAGCAGACGGGCCAGCTCGGTCACGGGGGCGGGGTGGTCGTCGACGCGGAGGTCGACCGCGACGTCGTCGAAGCCCGAGTACCCCGCCTCGTCCCGGACGACGAAGAGGGCGGCGGACTGGCGGCCGCGGCGGTCGCCCCCGGCCTCGTCGCCGGCGGTCAGCGCCCGGAGCAGCCGGTGGGCCAGGGGGAGCGTGGGGTCGGCGGCCAGGAAGGCGGACTCGACGGCCTGCACGACCTCGGGGCCGGTGAGCACGTTGCCCTGGATCGCGTAGCCGTCGCCGGTGAGGCCTCCGGCCCAGTCCAGGCAGGAGGAGCCGGTGTGGGTCACGGCGTTGCCGTCGACGTCGACGAGGCCGACCTGGCGGTGCTCGCGGCCCTCGTCGTCCTCGAGCAGGGAGGCGAGCGCGACCTCGGCGGTGGCGCCCTCGGCCAGGTGGGAGAGGGCGAGGCCCTTGTAGGCCACGTTGGCGGCGGCCTGGGTGGCGATGGCCCCGACGCCGGCGACGGCGGCGGGGACGGCGGAGCCGACCGCGAGGAACTTGGACGCGACGGCGACGCCCCAGGACTCACCGTCGGCGGACCGGGCGACGATCGAGAAGGTCATGGGCCGGACCCTACTCAGGGCGTGGCCGGCCGCGCCCCGCCCGCCCGAGGGGTCGTGCTCGGGGCCCTGTGCGTGCCTCGTCCGCGCCTCGTCCGGCATGCGTCACGATGACCGGGGCCCGGCTACCCGCGCGTACCCTGGCCGGGTGACGATCCCCACCCTCGACGCCCTGCACGCCATGGGCGCCAAGCAGCAGCCCACGTACCCGGACGCGGAGGCGCTGAGCAGCGCCGTCGCGCGCCTGCGCACGATGCCGCCGCTGGTCTTTGCCGGTGAGTGCGACGAGCTCACCGCCAAGATGGCCGCGGTGACCCGCGGCGAGGCCTTTCTGCTCCAGGGCGGGGACTGCGCGGAGACCTTCGACGGCGTGACCGCCGACAACGTGCGCAACAAGCTGCGCACGCTGCTCCAGATGGCCGTCGTGCTCACCTACGCCGGCTCCGTGCCGGTCGTGAAGCTCGGCCGGCTGGCCGGCCAGTACGCCAAGCCGCGCTCCTCCGACATGGAGACCCGCACGGTCGACGGCCAGGACATCACCCTGCCCGCCTACCGCGGCGACGCCGTCAACGGCTTCGACTTCACCCCCGAGTCCCGCATCCCCGACCCGCAGCGGCTGCTGGACGTCTACAACGCCTCCGCGGCGACCCTGAACCTGGTCCGCGCGTTCGTGACCGGCGGCTACGCCGACCTGCGCCAGGTGCACACCTGGAACACCGACTTCGTGAAGTCCTCGCCGGCCGGTCAGCGCTACGAGGCCACGGCCCACGACATCGACAAGGCGCTGGCGTTCATGGAGGCCATCGGCGCCGACCCCGACGAGCTGCGCCGGGTCGACTTCTACTCCAGCCACGAGGCGCTGCTGATGGAGTACGAGCACGCGATGACGCGCGTCGACTCGCGCACCCAGGGCAGCTACAACGTCTCCGGGCACTTCGTGTGGATCGGCGAGCGCACCCGCGACCTCGACGGTGCCCACGTGGAGTACTTCCGGCACCTGCGCAACCCGATCGGCTGCAAGCTCGGCCCGACCGCCACGGCCGACGACGCGCTCGCCCTGGCCGCGAAGCTGAACCCGCAGAACGAGCCCGGCCGTCTCACCTTCATCACCCGCTTCGGCGCCGACAAGGTGCGCGACGGGCTGCCCGGCCTGGTCGAGAAGGTCACCGCCGAGGGCGTCCAGGTGGCCTGGGTCTGCGACCCGATGCACGGCAACACCTTCACCTCCTCGACCGGCTACAAGACGCGGCGCTTCGACGACGTCATCGACGAGGTCCAGGGCTTCTTCGACGTGCACCGCGGCCTGGGCACCTGGCCCGGCGGCATCCTCGTCGAGATGACCGGTGACGACGTCACCGAGTGCATCGGCGGCGGCGAGGAGCTGGACGAGCAGGGGCTCGCGCACCGCTACGAGTCGGTCGTGGACCCGCGCCTGAACCGGGTGCAGTCCATCGAGCTGGCCTACCTCGTCGCGGAGATGCTCCGAGACCAGCAGGCCTGAGCGAGGCCCACCGGTGGTCGAGGTGTGAGGGCGTCCACGCCCGAGCCTCGAGACCGCCGGGTCCGCACCGACGCCCCGTCCCCTCCCACGAGGGGGCGGGGCGTCGCCGCGTCCGGCCCGGTGTGAGGATGCGGGAGTGATCGACCTGCGCTCCGACACCCTGACCCGACCCACCGAGGCGATGCGCGCGGCCATGGCCGCGGCCGAGGTGGGCGACGACGTCTACGGGGAGGACCCCACCGTCAACGCGCTCGAGGAGCGCGTGGCGGCGCTGTTCGGCAAGGAGGCGGCCGTCTTCACCCCCACCGGCTCGCTGGCCAACGTCCTGGCCGTGGCGTCCGTGGTGGAGCCGGGCCAGGAGGTGCTGTGCGAGGCCAGCGCCCACATCGCCCGTGCGGAGCTCGGTGCGCACGGCGCGGTCACCGGGGTCACGATGCGCACCTGGCGCCACCCGTCCGGCGCCCCGGACCACGAGCAGATCGCCGACATGCTCGCCCCCGACATGGGCCCCTACTTCGTGGCGACGGCCGCGATCTCGGTGGAGAACACCCACAACTTCGCCGGCGGCACCGTCACCGACATCGAGGACCTGCGCCGTCTGCGGTCCTTCGCGGACGAGGCGGGTGTGGCCGTGCACGTCGACGGTGCCCGGCTCTGGAACGCCCACGTCGCGACCAGCACGCCGCTGAGCGCGTACGGCGAGGTCGCCGACGTGCTGGCGGTCTGCCTCTCCAAGGGGCTGGGCGCGCCTGTCGGCTCGCTCATGGTCGGCACGGCCGAGGCGGTCGCGACCGCCCGGGTGCGGCGCAAGCGCCTGGGCGGCGGCATGCGCCAGGTGGGCATCCTCGCCGCCGCCGGCCTGCACGCGCTGGACCACCACGTCGAGCGGCTCGCCGAGGACCACGCGCACGCCCGGCTGCTGGCGGAGGCGCTGGGCGTCGACCCGGCCACCTGCCCCACGAACATCGTGGTCGCCCAGCGTCCCGACGCCCCCGCGTTCGTCGCCCGGGCCGCCGAGGCCGGGGTGCGGATCTCCGCCGTCGGCCCGCGCACGGTCCGCGCGGTCACCCACCTGGACGTCTCCCGGGCCCAGGCCGAGAAGGCCGCCGGCGTCCTCGCCTCGCTCTGAGGCTCCCGCCGACTCGGCGGTGCCGGGGGTCGCGGGGGAGACTGCGCCCATGAGCACCACGCAGCGGCTGGACAGCAGCGAGCAGACCCTCCGCAACCCGATCGGCACCCACGTGACGGTCGGCAAGGGCCTGGCGAGCGGCGCGCTGGTCGACGCGCTGGCGCTGGGCGCGGAGACGCTCCAGGTCTTCGTCGGCAACCCCCGTGGCTGGGCGCTCTCGGCGGGCAAGCCCGCGGAGGACGCGGCGTTCAAGGAGCGCACGGCCGAGCTGGGCGTGCGCTCGTTCATCCACACGCCCTACCTGGTGAACCTGGGGTCCCCGACGCCGGCGACCTACGAGAAGTCCGTCGCGGTCGTGGCCCACAACCTGCGCCGCGCGGTCGAGATCGGCGCGGAGGGCGTGGTGGTGCACACCGGTTCGTTCGTCGACCACGACCCGGCCGCCGGCGAGGAGCGGTTCGCCGCGGCGATGCGCCAGGTCCGTGAGGGGCTGCTGCCGGTGCTGGAGACGCTGGGGGACGACGCCCCGTGGCTGCTGCTGGAGCCCACCGCCGGACAGGGCCGCTCGCTGTGCGCCGGCGTCGACGACCTCGAGCACTACCTGGGTGCCCTGGACATGCACCCCAAGGCCGGCGTCTGCCTGGACACCTGCCACGTCTTCGCCGCCGGCGCCCCGCTGGACGAGGCGGGCGGCGCCGCGGCCACGGTCGAGCGGATCGTGGAGATCGGCGGACCGGACCGCCTGCGGCTCGTGCACGCCAACGACTCGATGGACGTGCGCGGGGCGTTCAAGGACCGGCACCAGAAGATCGGCGAGGGCCACATCGGCGAGGACGCGTTCGCCGAGCTCTTCGCGCACCCGGCGCTGGCCGGCGTCCCGTTCGTCCTGGAGACGCCGGGGAGCCGCGAGGAGACCCGCGACATCGAGCTGCTCAAGAAGCTGCGCGAGCGGGCGCTGGGCTGAGGTCCACCCCGTCGGGAGATGGTCACGGCCCGACCGCGCTGCTCCGCGCGGTCGGGCCGTGTCTCGTCCTCTGCACCTGCGCACCGTCCCGGGGACGCAGGGCAGAAGTCTCAGGGGGCAGACGTCCCCGGGGCTCCGAGCCCCCAGGGCCCTCAGCCGAGGACGAGGCCGGTGAGGGTCTGGTTCATGGCCCATCCAGGTCTCGCCGTAGGTGTGGAACCCCGCGGCGGGGATGTCGGCGAAGACGTCGCGGAAGGACTCGTGCGCGTGCTGGGCGTCGAGGTCCAGGCGCCGCAGGATGCAGTTGAACAGCAGCGCACCGGAGACCTCCCCGCCCAGCTCGGCCCGGGTCGCCTCCAGCGCGAGCCGGGTCTCGCTGACGATGTCCGTGGCGTCGAGGACCTCGACGGACATCCCCTCGAGGACCTCGCAGTAGAAGACGATGCCGCCTCCGTCGACGACCTGCTGCGGGCTGCGGACGAACGGCTTGCCGTCCATCATCAGCCCCAGCGGGTGCCGCATGAACTGCTCCGAGCCGACCTCGTCGACCTCGCAGCCCACGGCGTCCGCGTAGGCCTCGACGGCCGGGCGGCCGTCGAGCTCCCACACGGTGCGGGTGGCGGCGTCGGCGCGGGTGACGGTGACGCTGCGCCCGAGCTCGCGGAACGAGGCGGTGCGGACGACGGCGAAGGGCACGGCCAGCTCGAGCAGGACCAGTGAGGCACCCCGGGTCGAGACCTGCTCGCCGACGCTGACCCAGGTGGACTCGAACTTCAGGTCGTCGCCGGCGGAGCCGCCGACCACGTGCAGCAGGGGAGCGGCGTTGCCCAGGGCGGCGCTCACGGCCTCCTCGGCACCGTGCATGCCGTCCACCAGCAGGACCCCCACCCACCGGGTCGGGTCGAGGTCGCGCAGCGGCCCGACGGCGGTCTCCAGCCGGGCGACGGCGGCCTCGACGCCCTCGCGCACGCCGGCCGCGAGGTCGACCAGCACGGGCTCGGCACGCAGGACGTGGGCTGCGGGCAGCGCGAACGCGGACACCCCGCCGGTGCCACCGGCGGACTCGGTGAACTCCCCGGCGGTGGAGCAGCCGGTCACCACGGCACCGGGCAGGGCCGCGGCCAGCGGCGCGGCGAGGTCGGCGGCCTCGAGGTCGGAGGAGGCGAAGAACCACACGGCGGCAGGCGCCTGCGCGGCCAGGCGGTCGCTCAGCGTGGCGACGACCTCGCTCGCGGGGCCGGAGGTGTGCACGGAGGTCGCGCGGGCACCGCTGACGCGGGGTCGGGGTGCGGTCGGGACGGTCTGGGTCACGAGGTCTCCTCGAGGGGAAGGGAGGGGGAGCGGCGCCGACGGGCGCGCCCCCGTGGACGGGGAGGCCCGCTGGTCAGGCGGCGTAGCCCATCTCGGCCAGCACGGCGCGGACGCTGCCGAGCAGCGCGGCGTCGGCGGCCTGGTCGGGGCGGAGCGCCTTGAGGTTGACGCCGGTGCGCAGCAGCACGCGGGTGCAGACGGGGCTCAGCATCAGCTCGTGCCCGGTGAACTGGGACTGGAGCTCGCGGTAGAGGCCTTCGAGGTTCGAGGCGGCCATGGTTCTCCTCGACGGTGAGGCGGGTGTCACCCCTCTCACTCGGCCGGACCCGCCAGGCGCCTGAGTGAAGACCGCGTGAAGACAGAATGCGGTTGCCCGACCGACCCCGTCCAGGATTCCCTGGTCCCCGACGCTCGGGTATATCTTCACATCGAGATACTTGATGTCGAGATAAAGAGGTGTCGATGAGCACGGACGCTCGGGGCTGGGCCGTACGACTGCGGGACCGGGTGCTCAGCGACGACCCGCTGGTGCGGGCGATGAGCTACCAGTCGGTGCTCTCCGCGTTCGCCGAGGGCACGTTCCTCGCGGGCTCGGCGGTCTACCTCATCCGCGTCGTGGGGCTCACCGGCACCGAGGTCGGCCTCGGCCTCACCGTCGCCGGGCTGGTGACGTTCCTGGTCGCGGTGCCGCTGGGGCGCCTCGCCGACCGGGTCGGCACCCGCCGCACCTGGATCCTCGGCAGCCTGGCCCAGGCGCTCGTGTTCGCCGCCTGGCCGCTGGCCGGGGGGCTGGCCTCGTTCCTGGTCGTCGCGGTGGCCCTGGAGGTGGCCGAGAGCTGGGCCCGGTCGGGCCGCAACGCCTACCGGTTCGCCGTCTTCCCGCGCGAGACCCGCGTCCGGTCGCTGGCCTACATGCGCGCCGCGCGCAACGTCGGCTACAGCCTCGGCGCGCTCGCGGCGGGCCTCGCGCTGGCCGCTCCCGGGCTCACGCTCGTCCAGGCGCTGCCGCTGCTCACCGCCGCCGTCCTGCTCGTCAACACCGTGCTGGTCGCCCGCCTGCCCGTCGTGCGCGAGCCCGGCCGGGAGGCGGCTGCCCGGCCGGCCGCGCAGGGCGAGGGCCGTGCCTGGTGGCGACGCTCGCGGGACCCGCGCCGCGCCCTGGCCAACCGGGGCTTCCTGCTGACCAGCGTGCTCGACGGCGTCCTCGGCTCCCACCAGGTGCTGCTCAACGTCGTCGTGCCCGTCTGGGTCGTCCAGGAGACCGACGCGCCGCGCGAGCTGGTGGCCGTGCTGTTCGGCCTCAACACGGTGATGGCCGTGACGCTGCAGGTGGCCGCCTCGCGCGGGGTGGCGGACGTCGCCAGCTCGCTGCGCTCCGAGCGTCGTGGTGCCGCCTGCCTGCTGCTGTCCTTCCTGGTGCTCCTCACCACCCACGAGACGCTCGGGTGGGCCACCGTGCTGCTGCTCGTCCTCGGCCACGTGACCATCACCGGCTCCGAGCTGTGGCAGTCGGCCGGGCAGTGGGGCCTGCAGGCCGAGCTCTCCGACCCCGAGCGTCGCGGCGAGTACCAGGGCGTCGCCCAGCTGGGCTACACCGCCGGCAACGTCTGGGCGCCGGCCGCGTTCACGTGGCTGACCATGGGCCAGGGCACGTGGGGGTGGGGCGTGCTGCTGGCGCTCGTGGTGGTGGCCGCGGTCGGGCTGCACCCGGCCGCGCGCGCGGCCGAGCGTCATCTCGCCCGGGTCGCCCCGGAGCCGGCCAGGGTCTGAGCCAGGGTCTGAGCCCGGCTGTGATCCCGGAGCGCGCCCGGTGCCCCGGGCGTGGCGCTCAGATGATGAAGATCGTCACCGTGCTGCCCTTCGGCAGCATCGTTCCCGCGGACGGGTCGGTGCGGTACACGAACCCGAGGCCGAGGTAGTCGGAGACCTGCTCGACCTCGACGACGAAGCCGGCCGCCTCGAGGGTCTCGGTCGCGGCGTCGACGCCCTGGGCGCGCACCCCGGGCACCTCGACCATCTCGGGGCCCAGCGAGACGGTGAGCGAGACGGTCTCGCCGCGGTACAGGGTGCCGTCGGTGGGGGACTGCGAGACCACCGCGCCCTCGGGCACCGTGTCGTCGTGGACCTCCGTGGAGGCGTCCACCACGAGGCCGCGCTTCTCCAGGCGCGCGGTGGCGACCTCGGCGTCCTTGCCCACCCAGCTGCCGACGGGGATGGGGCGGCGGCCCTTGCTGACCACCAGGTCGACCCTCGCGCCGGGGCGCAGGACGACCCCGGCCCGCGGGTCGGTGGAGATGACGTCGCCCTCGGCGACGGTCTCGGAGTAGCGGCGGACGACGTCGCCGACGGCGAGGCTGGTGCCCGCGACGGCCCGCCGGGCCGCCTGGAGGGCGGAGCCGACCACGTCGGGCACCGGGTACTCCTCGACGCCGCGCGAGACGATGATCTCGATGCTCGCCCCCGGCAGCAGCCGCTGCCCGGCCCCGGGGTCGGCCGAGACCACTCGACCCTGCTCGACGGTGTTGCTGAAGACGGGGTCGCCCACGGTGACGTCGAACCCCGCGTCCTCGAGCTCGGCCACGGCGGCCGCCCGGGTCTGGCCCAGCACCGCCGGCACGGTCGTGTAGCGGGCCCAGCCGAACCACCAGGCGCCCGCGGCGACGCCGACGGCCAGCACCAGGCCGAGCACGAGCAGGACCAGCCCGCGACGACGACGCCGGGGCCCGCGGGCCGGGGCGTGCTGCTCCGCGGGCGGCTCGGGGGCCGGGCGGACGGCGGGCACCGGTGCGGCGGCCGCTGCCGGGACGGACGGGACGACGGTGGTCTCCTCCGTCGCCTCGGCACGGTGGGTCGCGCCGGTGTCCACGGGGTAGCCCCGCGCGAAGTCGTCGAGCTCCTCGGGCTCCAGCACCTGGGGGGAGGAGTCGTCGAGGCGGTGCTCGGTGGGTGCCGGTGCGGCGGCGCCGGCCAGCGCGATGGGCACGGTGCCCAGGCGCAGCGGCGCCAGGTCCTGGGTGAGCTCGGGGTCGCTGCGGCTGCCCTCGGCCACCGCGTGCGCCACCCGGTGCAGGTGGTGCAGCAGCACGCCGGCGTCGGCGGGCCGCTGCGAGCGGTCGCGCGCCGTGGCGCGGGCGACGAACGCGTCGACGAAGTCCGGCAGGCCCGGCACCAGCGCCGAGGGCGCGGGCACGTCGGAGTTCACGTGCTTGTAGGCCACCTGGATGGGGGTCTCGCCCTCGTGCGGCTTGCGGCCGGTCAGCAGCTCGTAGGCCAGGACGCCGGCAGCGTAGACGTCCGCCCGGGCGTCGCTGACGCCCTCGGCGACCAGCTCGGGCGCGAGGTAGGACACGGTGCCGATGAGGATGCCGCCGGTCGCGGTGTGCTGGGTGTCGGTGCCGACGGCCTTGGCCAGGCCGAAGTCGGCGACCTTGATCCGGCCGTCGTCGGCGATGAGCACGTTCTCCGGCTTCACGTCGCGGTGCACGACGCCCGCGCGGTGCGCGGCGGCCAGCGCGGAGACGACCGGCTCCAGCAGCGCGAGGGCGCGGGCCGGGCCCATCGGCGCCTCCTTGCCGATCACCTCGCGCAGGGTGTGCCCGCGCACCAGCTCCATGGCGAGGAACAGCGTGCCGCCGTCGTCCCCCTGGTCGTGGACGGCGACGACGTTGGGGTGGGACAGGCGCGCGGCCGCCCGGGCCTCGCGGACGAAGCGGGCGGCGAAGGCGCCGTCGTCGCCGAGACCCACGTGCATGACCTTGACGGCCACGGTGCGGTCCAGGCGCAGGTCGTGCGCCTCGTAGACGGTGGCCATGCCACCCCGGGCGACGGCGACGTCGACGCGGTAGCGGCCGTCGAGCACGCGGCCGAGGAGGGGATCTCCCGGGTCGGGCACGTCGGGCTCCTCTCCGCCTCGCTCGGGTGAGCCGCAATCGTACGGTCCGCGCGCTCCGTGCCGCTGCAAGCACGCCGTACGACGCCCCGCCCCGGGGGCGCGTCCCGGGGAGGGCTCCGGGGAGGTGGACGCACGTGCCGGTCGTGGGAGCATGGACCCATGAGCGAGACGCCCCTGGCCGAGCACGACCTCGCGGTGCTCGTCGAGGACTGGCTGGAGTGGTCCGAGGCCGCCCAGCTCCTCGGCGTGACCCCCGCGAAGGTCCGCACCATGATCAAGGAACACCAGCTGGCCGGCGCCGTGCCGTGGCCCAAGGCCGGGCAGCGCGTGCCCGCGCTGCTGATCGACACCGAGACCGGGGAGCCCGTCAAGGGCCTGCCCGGCCTGCTGACGATGATGCACGACAACGGCTACGACGACCGCGAGTGCATCGCCTGGATCTTCCTGGACGCCGACCTGCCCGGTCGCCCGATCGACGCGCTGCGCGAGAACCGCGGCTCCGAGGTCAAGCGCCGCGCGCAGGCCATGGCCTTCTGAGGCGCCCCACGGCGCACGAGACATGGTCTACCGGCTCCAGCCCGAGAACGTCCGCCCCCAGCGGGGCGGGCCCTCGGGCGCGCTCGCGATCGTGCTGGTGCTGGTGGTCGTCATCGGCATCTGGCTGATCTCCGGGCGCGAGCCGGGCACCCCCACCGGCACGGGCGGGGCCGAGCAGGGCGCGGTGGTCTCCACCGGCGCGCTGGCCGAGACCGACCCGGAGTCCGGGCTGCGCTACGTGGCCGCCACGGACCTGCCGGACGCCGCGCTCGACGTGATGGCCCGGCACACCGACGGGACGCTGGCGAGCACGGGTGTCGACGGCGAGCCGTTCTCGAACGGCGCGGGGCTCCTCCCCGCCAAGGCCGAGGGCTACTACGTGCTCTACCCGGTGACCGAGGCCGACGTCGAGCCGCGCACGGAGCAGCTGGTGCGTGGCGAGGCCGGCGAGTGGTACTGGTCCGCCGACGGGGGCTGGACCTTCCTGCGCGTCGGCCCCTGAGCCCCGCGCGGCCGACCCGCGCTCAGAGGGCGCGCTGGGTGGCCGCCGAGGCCAGCTGGGTCAGCACCGCGATGGCGCGCGGGTCGAAGCCGCTGCTCCGCAGCACGCCCACGGCTCGGTCGGCCAGCGCGGTGATGACCTCCTCGACCTGGGCGGCGGCGCCGGCCTCGGTGATGACCGCGCGCAGCCGGTCGACCTGCTCGTCGGTCAGGGGGCGCCCCAGCGAGCGGTCGAGCAGCGCGGCGTCCTCCTCGGAGGCGGCGTCGAGCGCCAGCGCGACCAGCACGGTGCGCTTGCCCTCGACCAGGTCGTCACCGGCGGGCTTGCCCGTGGTGGCGGGGTCGCCGTAGACGCCCAGCAGGTCGTCGCGCAGCTGGAACGCCTCGCCCAGGGGCAGGCCGAAGCCGGTGAGGGCGCGGACCTGTGCCTCGTCCGCCCCGGCCAGGGCCGCCCCCACGTGCAGCGGGCGCTCGATGGAGTACTTGGCGGACTTGTAGCGCAGGACGGTCATCGCGGCGTCGACGTCGGCGCGGCCGCGGGCCTGCACGGAGACGTCGAGGAACTGTCCGGCGATCACCTCGGTGCGGCAGGCGTCGAGCACCGCCAGCGCCGCGGCGACCCGCTCGGTGGGCAGGCCGCAGGTGCGCAGCAGCTCGTCGGACCAGCTCAGCAGCAGATCGCCCAGCAGGATCGCCGCCGCGGCGCCGTACTGCTCGGGGTCGCCGCGCCACGCGTCGGCGCGGTGCTCGGCCTCGAATCCGCGGTGGGTCGCAGGGCGGCCACGGCGGGTGTCGGAGGCGTCCATGAGGTCGTCGTGCACGAGGGCGCTGGCGTGCAGCAGCTCCAGCGCGGCCGAGGCGCGCACCAGGGCGTCCTCGTGCGCCGCGTCCGCCTGGCCTTCCTTCTCTCCCTCCGCGAACGCGCCCGCGACGGCCTGGTGGCCCCACCAGCAGAAGGCGGCACGGAACCGCTTGCCTCCCGAGACGACGGCGCGGGCCTCGGCGACCAGCCGGTCGGCGTCGGGGCCCAGCGGCGCGAGGCGCTCGGCCTGGGTGTCGAGGAACTGCTCGAGCGCGCTCTGCACCCGTGCGCGGAACGCGGCCGCGTCCCACGGCCGGGCGTCGGCCTGCTCGGGAATCGGGACGTCGGGGGAGGCGTCGGGGGTCACGCAGGTAACCGTAGACGGTGCACGGGCGGACGCCGGAGGTGGACGGCGAAGCGGGGAAACCCCGGGCCGCTCCCTAGAATCGTGGGCATGACGATCGGCCGTGGACGCGCACTCACCGACCTCATCCGTGAGGGTCGGCGCTCGTTCTCGTTCGAGTTCTTCCCGCCCAAGGACGAGGCGGGGGAGGCGCAGCTGTGGCAGACCGTCCGCGAGCTGGAGGCCTACCAGCCGACGTTCGTCTCGGTGACCTACGGCGCCGGAGGCTCCTCGCGCGACCGGACGCTGCGCATCACGCGGCGCATCGCCGAGGAGACCACGCTGCTGCCGATGGCCCACCTGACCTGCGTGGGGCACACCCGCGAGGAGCTCGGGCAGATCCTCGACGACTACGCCGCCGCCGGGGTGCACCACGTGATGGCGTTGCGCGGCGACCCGGAGGACGGGCCGCGGGCCGCGTGGACGCCGACGCCCGGTGGCCTCACCCACGCCTCGGAGCTGGTGGAGATGGCCGCAGCCAAGGGCGAGTTCCGCATCGGTGTCGCCGCGTTCCCCGAGACCCACCCCTCCTCGCCGTCGCTGGACCACGACGCCGACGTCCTCGCGCTCAAGGCGCGCGCCGGCGCCGAGTTCGCCGTCACCCAGATGTTCTTCCGCGCCGCCGACTACGTGGACCTGGTCGAGCGGGTGCGCGAGCGCGGCGTCGACCTGCCGGTGCTGCCGGGCATCATGCCGATCCTCAACCTCGCGGCGGTCCGCCGCCAGGGCGAGCTGATCGGCACCGAGGTCCCCGAGGACGTGGTGGCCAGGATCGCCGCCCACGAGGGCGACCCCGTCTCGATGCGCGCCGAGGGCATCGCGATCGCGGCCGAGCTGTGCCAGGACCTGCTCGACGCCGGGGCACCCGGGCTGCACTTCTACACGCTGAACCGGTCCCGCGCGACGCGCGAGATCTTCGAGAAGCTGGACGTCACCCGGGCCTGAGCCTCCCCGGTGGTGGCCGGCGACCCACCGGGGGGCGAGCAGCGAGCCTGCGAGCGCACGCCGAGACCTCCGAGGCCTCCGGTCTCAGGCCTTGCCGACCAGCTCGGCGGCCACGGCCGCGGTGAGCCCCGCGAACGGGAGCCCGGGCAGCGCCGCGGCGTGCGCGCCGACCACGTGCAGCCCGTCGACCCCCGTGCGGACCTCGGCCCGCTGCGCGAGGGTGCGCGGGCCGGCCCAGCGGACCCCGAGCGGGGTGCCGTGCCAGGCGCTGACCAGCTCGGTGGGGCTGCGGTCGAGCGTGGCCACCACCCGGTCGCGGACGTCGAGGCCGTGCCGGGCCAGGGCCGTGGGCACGTCCTCGAGGAGGGTGCCCCGCACGTGCACCGTCCAGGCGGTGCGGCCGGCCGGCGCCGTCCCGCCGGGCCGCACGACGAGCAGCGGGTCGCCGGGCCGTCCGCGTCGTCCCTCGTGCACCGGGTGCAGCACGGTCTCGGCGTCCAGGGTCTCGCTGCCCTCCAGGCCGAGGTGCACCACGCGCGGAGGCAGGGCGGGCAGCGTGCGGCGCAGCCCCGGCAGCAGGGCCGCGCCGACCGGCAGGGTGCGGGGGTCGGTGGCGAGCAGGACGACGTCGGCGTCGACGTCGCCGGCGTCGGTGACCACCCCGCGCACGGCCCGGCGCCCCGGCTCGACCCTCAGGTCGGTGACGCGCACCCCGGTGCGCACGTCGACGCCCCGCAGCGGCAGCCGCGCGGCCAGGTGCTCGCCCAGCAGGGCCAGCCCCCCGGGCAGGGTCCAGGTGCCGAAGGTCTGCTCGAGGTAGGTGACGAGGCCGGCCCAGGCCGGCACCTCGCGCGGGTCGTGGCCGTCGGCGACGAACGGGTGTGCGGCCACGGCACGCAGGCGCGGGTCGGGCAGCGCCCGGCGCAGCGACCGGGCCAGCGAGGCCCGTGAGCGCAGCAGGCGTGCCGCCTCCTCACCGGGGCCGGCGTCGGGCACCGGGTGCTCGAACGTGGGCCGCAGGGCCTCCCACGTGCTCGCGTACGAGCCGACGTGCGCGGCCCAGGCGCGGCCCAGGCCGGGGCTCAGCGTCTCGACGGCGCGGATCGCCGCCGCCCTGCCGGCCTCGAGCCGCACGGCGGTGCCGTCGGGGAAGCGGTGCTCGCGGTGGGCCTCGAGCGGCACCAGGTCCAGCTCGCGCTCCAGCGGTCGCCCGGTCTTGCGGAACAGGTCGCGGACGACGGCGGGCAGGAGGGTCCGGTCGGGCCCCGCGTCCCAGGTGAAGCCGTCGGTCGCGACCGTGCCGAGGGCCCCGCCGAGGGTGGTGCCGCGCTCGAGCAGCACCACCTCGTGGCCCTGCTTCGCGCACCGCAGGGCCGCGGCGAGCCCCGCGAGCCCGGCGCCGACCACGACGACCCTGCTCACTGCGCGCTCCCCACCGTCCGGCTCACGGGGGAAGGGTAGGGGGAGCGGCCGGGTCAGTCGCCGAGCAGCCCCTTGACCGGGTCGCCGACGCGCACGGTGCCCGAGGTCAGTGCCCGCAGCACCGAGCCCGCCCGTCGGCGCAGCGCCGCCTTGGCGCCCGGGCCGACGCTGGTCTCCATGAGCGCGCAGGGTGCCGCGACCCGCACGACCTCCAGCACGACCTGCTCGTCGGGGCGGGCCGGGTCGCCCAGGCGCAGCACCGCCCCGGGCTCGGTGGGCACCCGTCCGTCCGAGACCGTGACGGTGCGCCGGGTGGCGCCGGGCTCCACCGGCGCGCCGAGGACGCCGGCGGCCTCGGCGAGGCTCGGTGCCGACTGCACGCTCACGTGCCGGTGCCGGCTGCCGTGGTAGCGGTCGCCGACGACACCGCGCCCGGCCTCGACCGCGATCGCGTCGACCTGCTCGGTCGGTGCGTGGTGCCGCGGGGCGAGGTGCAGCGCGGTGACGACCGGGAGGTCGCTCACGGCTCGACGTCCACGACCGGGGCGCCGGTCAGTGCCACGAGCTCGGCGAAGGTGGTGGAGAACACCGCGGCGGGGTGACCGGCCGCGGCCCAGACGACCGGGTGCCGCTCGAGCCACGGGTCCAGGTAGGTGGGGACCGGGGCGGGGTGCCCGAGCGGGGAGACCCCGCCGATCACCTGGCCGGTGTGCGCGCGGACGAACGCGGGGCTCGCCCGCTTCAGCCGCGGCACCCCGAGGCGCGCCGCCGTGGCCGCCACGTCGACCCGGTGGGCGCCGGAGGTCAGCACCAGGACGGGTCGGCCGCCGCTGTCCTCCTGGCCGTCCCCCTCGGCGGGCACCTCGAACAGGAGGCTGTTGGCGATCGCCCCGACCTCGCAGCCCAGCGCCTCGGCGGCCAGCGCGGCCGTGTGCACGCCCTCGGGCAGGACGACGACCTCCCCGGTGCCCCCGCGCTCGGCGTGGGCCGCGCGGAAGCGGGCGATGCCGGGGTGCTCCTCGGTGGGCTGCCGGGTGGGGGAGCCGTCGGAGTTCTGCGTGCTCATGGACCTGACCCTAGAGTCAGGGGCAGTGCCGGACGTCCTGGCTGCCCGGGTGGGCGCCGCCGGCGAGAGGAAGGACCATCCGTGGAGGCACCCCGTCGGCCGGCGACCGTGCGACTGACCCTGATGCTCTTCGGCCTGCTGACCCTGCTGGGTCTGCTCGCCGTCGTCCTCGTGCGGGTGCTGAACCGGAACCTGGTGCTCAGCTGGGCCGAGGGGCACCGCGAGGCCCGCGAGATCGTGCAGACCGCCGGCCTGGACTACCTGATCGACGAGCAGCCCATCGCGGTGCCGCAGTTCTTCCCGGTGACCCTGGTGCTGTTCATCGTGCTGGTGCTGCTGCTCGGCGTGCTCACGCTGCTCTTCTTCGAGGGCAACCCGTGGGCGCGGTACGCGCTCACCGCCGTGCTGCTGCTGGTCGCCGTCGGCACCGGCGCCGCGATCCGCGTGGCCCCGCCGGCCACCTTCGTCGCGCTGGGCGTGGCCGGGCTCGTGGTGATCGCCGGCATCCTCGTGGCGGCCTGGACCCCGCCGTCCTCGCGCTTCCTGCACGACACGCGCCGCTACGTGCACTCCTGACGTACGCCCGCCCCGAGCGGCCCGACCGCCCGCCCACGACCGCCTCTCCCCGTCCTCGGGGGGAGGCGGTTGTCGCTGTCGGAGGTCCCCTCTATCGTCCTTCCTAGTTCGAACGGCCGTTCGAACGATGGCAGGGTCGGGGAACGAGGTGTGCGCATGAGGCGGTACGAGGAGGACGTGGAGGTCCGACGCGGCGAGGTGCCCGGGTGGCCCGGTGAGGACGGCCCGGCCCAGCTGCTGTGGCGCGGCCGGCTGTGGCGGGTGCGCGCCGTGCTGGCCCGGTGGATCGAGACGACCGCCTGGTGGGGCAGTGGCGAGGCGGACGCGCTGCGCGGCACCGACGAGCCGATGCCCTCCGCGGCGGCGCAGACACCGGAGGGCTCCGTGCTGGAGCGGCTGCTGGTCGAGCGGGAGTGCTGGCGCGTCGAGGTCGGCCGCGGCGCGGTGACCGGCGGCGGCGTGGTCGAGCTGTCCTTCGACACCGCCGACGGCCGCTGGCAGCTCGTCGGCTGCGCGGACTGAGGAGGCACGCATGAGCACCACACGACGACCCGCCCGCACGACGCGGGCGCGCGCACGCTCGGGCGAGAGCCCCTGGGTGGAGGCGCCTCCGCCGCACCTGCTGCCGGCCACGACGCACTCCTACCTGCTGCGCTCGGCCGACTCGATCGCCGAGGCGGTGACCGCCACCGACGTGGCGTTGCGCTACGCGAGCGCCCACGTGGGGGCGCTGCGGGCCGCGGCGGCGCTGCTCGCCGCCCGCGCCAGGCCGGACGCCGGCGCCCGCCGACGCCCGCAGAAGAGCGCCTGGGTGCTGCTGGCCGAGGTCGCCCCCGAGCTGGGCGAGTGGGCGCAGTTCTTCGCCGCAGGTGCCGCCAAGCGGGCCGCGGCCGAGGCGGGCTCGCGCCGCGCGGTCACCGAGCGGGAGGCCGACGACCTGGTCCGCGACGCCGACAGGTTCCTCGCGGTCGTCGAGCAGAGCCTCGGGCTGGTGCCGCACCGGCCCGTCGTGGTGCGGCTCGCCCAGGCCGGCGGCACGGCGGGCGGCATGGCGGGCGGCTCCGTCGGGGGGATGGCGGGCTGACCTGTTGCCCGTCGGCCGGGCCCGCGACCTGACGTCTCGCACTGCACGGACCTGCAGGTCCGTGCAGTGCGAGAACAGGAGCCTGTGCCGCTCTGGTGCGCCGTGGCCCGAGGCGGTGGAGTGCGCTCATGGACCTCCGGTCGCGCCGTCGGGCGCCCCTCCCCGCAGCCCCGCTGCTCGCCACCCTCCTCACGGCCCTCACGCTCGGCGCGGCCCTGGTGCTCGCACCCGTGCTCGCGGGCTCCACCGGCGCCCTGCCCGGCTCGACGGCACGGGCGGCCGATACGACGCTCACCGTCGCGCAGGCCCGGTCGAGCCAGGGCGGGGCCTCCGCGACCGTCCGCGGCTACGTCGTCGGGCAGCCGACCTCCACCGACACGGTCGTCACCAGCGGGTTCCCCAACGACTACGCGCTCGCGCTCGCCGACAGCCCCGGCGAGACCGACACCGACGCGATGCTCTACGTCCAGGTCACCAGCGCCTGGCGCAGCGGCTGGGGCCTGGCCTCGAACCCCGACCTGATGGGGACGAGGATCGACGTCACCGGCAGCCTCACCGCCTACTTCTCCGCGCCGGGGCTGAAGAGCCCCAGCGCGTTCGCGCTCGCGGCCGGCACGCCGACGTCCAGCCCCACGCCCACCAGCAGCCCCACCGGCAGCCCCACGAGCGAGCCGACCGGCGGCACCGGTGACTACGACGACACCTACTACGCCTCCGCGCTGGGGCTGAGCGGCTCCGCGCTCGAGGCCGAGCTGCACGAGATCATTTCCACCGACGTCACGCGGCTGAGCTACTCCCAGGTCTGGGACGCGCTCAAGGACACCGACGAGGACCCGGCCAACAGCAACAACGTCATCGAGCTCTACACCGGCGACTCGGTGCCCAAGAACACCAACGGTGGCGGCGTCGACGACTGGAACCGCGAGCACGTGTGGGCCAAGAGCCACGGCGACTTCGGCACCACGACCGGGCCGGGCACCGACGTCCACCACCTGCGGCCCACCGACGTCACGGTGAACTCCGCCCGCGGCAACCTCGACTTCGACGAGGGCGGCACCGAGAACAGTGAGGCGCCCGGCAACTACGCCGACTCCGACTCCTGGGAGCCGCGCGACGCGGTCAAGGGCGACGTGGCTCGGATGATCTTCTACATGTCGGTGCGCTACGAGGGCGACGACGGCTTCGCCGACCTCGAGGTCAACGACCTGGTCGGCAACGGCTCCGCCCCGCACATCGGCCGGCTCTCCGTCCTGCTGGCCTGGAACGCCGAGGACCCGCCGGACGCCTTCGAGATGGCCCGCAACGACGCGATCTTCACCACGTGGCAGGGCAACCGGAACCCGTTCGTCGACCACCCCGAGTGGGCGGACGCCATCTGGGGCTGAGCCTCCTCCGCCCCTCCCGCCACTCCCTCCCCACCCCGTGCCGAGTCGGCAGTAACTTGCTGCCGACTCGGCGGTGAGGGAGGGGTGAGGGCACCCACCTGGGTAGTTGGCGCGGTGTCGGTGGATGGGGTTACCTTCAGTGCTCCCGATCGAACATCTGTTCGATCGGGAGCGCGGCTCTTTCGAAGGCGACTTCGGGGGCCTCGTGCCTGTCGTTGTACCTGTCGTTGTCCGGGGTCGAGCCGACGTCGATGAGGGGAAGTCCCGACGTGCCCACCGACCCGTTCGTCCACCTGCACGTGGCCTCCGGCTACTCGCTCCAGCACGGGGCCTCGCTGCCGCCGGTGCTGGTGGACCGCGCCGCCGCCCACGGCATGGACGTGCTGGCGCTCACCGACTGCGACGGCACCTACGGCGCGGTGAAGTTCGCCAAGGCCTGCCACGTCGCGGGGATCAGCCCCGTCCTCGGCGTCGACCTCGCCTACCACCCCGCCGACCCGACCCGGAACCGCCGCGGGACGTCATACGGAGCGCAGGGACGCTCCTCCGGCTCGTATGACGTCCCGGGTGGCGCAGGGGCACGGGTGGGATCTCGGGGGAGCAGGACGCCGGTGCGCGGCGGTGCCTTCCGCGACGCCCGGCTGCCCCGGGTCACGCTGCTCGCGCAGTCCTCGGGGCCGGGCGGTGGCCGGGCCGGGTGGGCGGCGGTCTGCCGCATCACCTCGGCCACGCACCTGGCCGGTGAGCGCGGCGCCCCGGTGCTCGACCCGGAGGACCCCGAGGTCGCCGCCCTGCTCGGGGCGGGGGACGTCGTCGTCCTGCTGGGCCCGTCGTCGTCGGTGGGTCGCGCGGTCACCGCGGGGCGCCCCGACCTGGCGCGCGCCGAGGTGGCCCGCTGGCGGGCGCTGGTGCCGCGCGGCTGCCTGGTCGTCGAGGTCGTCTCGCACCTACTGGGTGCCGGCGGGCCGGGCACGGCCGACGGGGCGCACGGCACCCGCGGCTGGGGGCCGGGCAGCACCCCGCACGCGGCCCGGATGCTCAACCTGGCCGCCGAGCAGGGGCTGCCGAGCATCCTGTCCAACCAGGTCCGGCACGCCGACCGCGGCGACGCGGCGGTGGCCGACGTCCTCGACGCCGCACGGCGCCTGGTCGCGCTCGACCGCCGCCACGTCGACCGCGGCAACGCCGAGGGGCACCTGAAGTCCGGGCCGCAGATGAGCCGGGTCGCGGCCGAGGTCGCGCACGCGGCCGGGGTGGGGGAGTCCGGCGCCTGGCAGCTGCTGGCACGCACCCGCACGCTGGCCGAGCGGTGCGCCCTCGACGTCCGCGCCGACCTCGGGCTGGGCGAGGTGCACTTCCCGGAGTTCGAGCTCGCGAACGTCGACGGGCTGGCGATCGACCCGCGCGAGACGGGGGCGGACGGGCTGCTGCGCGCCCGCTGCGAGGCCGCCATCGGCACCCGCTACGGCAGCCAGGGCCTGGCGGTGGTGTGGAAGCGGCTGGACGACGAGCTGGCGATCATCCGCGACCTCGGCTACGCCTCCTACTTCCTCACCGTCGCCGACGTCACCGACCTCATCCGCGACCACGGGGTACGGGTGGCGGCGCGCGGCTCGGGCGCCGGCAGCATCGTCACCTACCTGCTGGGCATCTCCGGGGTCGACCCGGTGCGCCACCAGCTGCTGATGGAGCGCTTCCTGTCCCCGCTGCGCCAGGCGCTGCCCGACATCGACGTCGACGTGGAGTCCGCGCAGCGCACCCGGATGTACGAGGCGATCCTCGACCGCTTCGGCGGCGAGCGCTGCGTGTGCGTGTCGATGATGGACACCTACCGGGTCCGGCACGCGGTGCGCGACGTCGGCGCCGCGCTGGGCATGCCGCCGCTGGAGGTCGACGCGATCGCCAAGGCCTTCCCGCACATCCGCGCCCGCGACGCCCGCGCGGCCCTGGCCGAGCTGCCCGAGCTGCGGGCCAGCGGGCTGGGGGAGACCCGGCTGGAGCTGCTGTTCGCGCTGGTCGAGCGGCTCGACGGCCTGCCCCGGCACGTGGCCGTCCACCCGTGCGGGGTGCTGCTCTCCGACGCCACGCTGCTCGACCGCACGCCCGTGGAGGCCAGCTACGCCGGGTTCCCGATGAGCCAGTTCGACAAGGACGACGTGGAGGACCTCGGCCTGCTCAAGCTCGACGTGCTGGGCATCCGCATGCAGTCGGCGATGGCGCACGCCGTGGCCGCGATCGAGCGCACCGAGGAGGTCGTCGTCGACGTGGACGACGAGGCCCAGGTGCCCTTCGACGACCCCGCGACCTACGCGATGATCTCCTCCTCGCGCACCCTCGGGGTCTTCCAGATCGAGTCGCCGGGCCAGCGCGAGCTGGTCGGCAAGTCCGGCATCGAGACGTTCGAGGACGTCATCACCGACATCTCGCTGTTCCGCCCCGGGCCGGTCAAGAGCGACATGATCACCCCCTACCTCGACGTCAAGCACGGCTGGAAGCAGCCGCGCTACGCCCACCCGCTGCTACGCCCGATCCTCGAGGGCACCCGCGGGGTCGTGGTCTTCCACGAGCAGGTCATCGAGATCATCGCCGCGTTCACCGGCATCTCCTTCGCCGAGGCCGACGAGAAGCGCCGCGCGCTCGGGGACGCCGAGGGGATGGCCGAGGTGCGGACGTGGTTCTTCCCCCGCGCCCTGGGCCGCGACGTCCCGCTGGCGGCGGTGGAGGAGCTGTGGGAGGTGCTGGCCGCGTTCGCCTCCTTCGGCTTCTGCAAGGCGCACGCGGCCGCCTTCGCCCTGCCCACCTACCAGTCGGCGTGGCTCAAGGCGCACTACCCGGCGCACTTCCTGGCCGGCGTCCTGACCCACGACCCGGGGATGTACCCCAAGCGGCTGATCCTCGAGGACGCGCGCCGCCAGGGCGTCACCGTGCTGCCGCTGGACGTCAACGCCTCCGAGACCGACTACGCCGTCGAGCGGCTCGTGCCGCGCGAGGAGTGGGCGCCCGACCCGACCCGCGACCCGGGCCACCCCGACGGGCGCCCGTGGGGCATCCGGCCCGCGCTCTCGGAGGTCAAGGGGATCAGCGAGGCCGAGGTCGGACGCATCGTCGCGGCCCGCCCCTACGCCTCGCTCACCGACTTCTGGCACCGCGCCCGCGTCTCGCGGCCGGTGGTCGAGCGGCTGGTGCTGGCCGGCGGGTTCGACTCCGTCTACGGCCTCGACCTGAGCGCGGACGACGGCGTGGGCCGGCGCGGCACCACCACCCGGCGCGACCTGCTGCTCGGGGTCTCCGAGCTGGACCGGCAGGCCCGGTCGGCCGAGCGCGCCTCCCGCGGGCGCGGCCTCGCGGGACGCAAGGCGTGGCAGAGCCACCGCCAGGCCCCGAACGCCCGCACCCGTGCCGCCTCGGCCGTCGAGGCCGCGGCCGCGCGCAACAGCACCGAGCCCGGTGCCCGGGAGGCCGCGCGCGGGGTCGAGCTGCCCGGCGCCTCGGACGCCCGGGCCGCCGTCCGCCCCCGTGATCTGGGGGAGGAGCGGGGCTCGCTCGGCCGCGCCGAGGTGCCCCAGCGCGAGGGCGTGTGGGGACGCTCCAGCGCCCAGGCCCGCAGCGCACCGCCGCCGGAGCCGGTCTCCTCGGTGCAGATGGCGCTCGACCTGGGCGACGCCTCGGTCGAGGGCGTCGTCTCCGGCCTGCCCGAGATGACCGCCGAGGAGCGGATGCGCGCCGAGCTGGAGATCCTCGGCCTGGACGCCTCCCGGCACGTCGTCAGCACCTACGAGCGGTTCCTCGACGAGCTCGGCACCACCCGCGCCACCGACCTGCTCGGGCAGCGCTCGAAGTCCGAGCTGCTCGTGGCCGGGGTGAAGGTCGCGACCCAGACCCCACCGATCCGCTCGGGGCGCCGCGTCGTCTTCCTGACCCTCGACGACGGCACCGGCCCGCTGGACGCCACCTTCTTCGAGGACGCCCAGGGTCCCTACGCCGCCACCGTGTTCAGCTCCTGGCTGCTCGTCGTGCGCGGGGAGCTGCGCCGCACCGGCCACCGCGGCGTCTCGCTGCGCGCCACCGGCTGCTGGGAGCTGCCCGCGCTGCACGACACGTGGCGCCTGCACGGCATCGAGGCCGTGCGCGAGCAGATGGCCGTGGTGCCCGGCGGGTTCGGCGCGCTCGCCCCCGGTGACGAGCGGGCCGGTGAGGGGGCCGCCGCCTCGCGGTCCTCGCGCCCGGTCATGGCCGCGCCCCCTGTCTCGGGGCCTGTCTCCGATCGCGACATGCGCGGGGCCGGGGTGGCGGCTGCCGACGGCTCCGGCGGGCCGGACGGTCCCGACCGCCGCAGCCCCGGTGCGGCCGGCGGCATGGGTCGCCGCCGCGTCCTCGTGCACTCCAGCGGGTTCAGGCTCTCGCCGTACGCGGACGTCAAGCCCGCCGGTGAGGACGCCAAGCAGATCCCGCAGCAGGTCGCCCGCAAGCTCTGGCACCGCAGCCCGGGGAGCCCCGGATGAGCCCGGTCGATCGGGCCCCGGGCCAGGCTCTAGGGTGGGCGTCATGGCGGGCACCCCGAACGCACCCAGCACCAGCGAGCGGCGCGCGGCCGTGCGCACCGCGGTCGTGTGGGACGACCTGGCCCCCGTGCTCGAGCGGCCGGACGGGGCGGCGCTGGACGTCCTCGACATCGGCGGCGGCACCGGCGGCTCGGCCGTCCGCGTGGCCGGCCTCGGCCACCGCGTCACCGTGGTGGACCCCAGCCCCGACGCCCTCGCCTCGCTCGCCCGCCGCGCCCGCGAGGCCGGCGTCGAGGTCGACGCCCACCAGGGCGACCTCGGCGACCTGGCCGACCTGGTCGGCTCCGGTGCGCAGGGGCGTGGCGCCGACGTCGTGCTGTGCCACGGCGTCCTGGAGTTCGTCACCGATCCCGCCGCCGCCCTCGCCGCGCTGCGCGCGGTGCTGCGGCCCGGCGGCACCCTCAGCCTGCTCGTGGCCCAGCGCCACGCCGCCGTCCTGGCCCGGGCCATGGCCGGCCACTTCGCCCAGGCGCAGGACCTCCTCGCGCCGGTCTCCGGCGACCCCGGCCGCACCGGGCACCGCTACACCGGCGACGAGGTCGTCGACCTGGTCGGCGCCGCCGGCCTCGAGGTCGTCTCGGTGCACGGCGTGCGGGTCTTCGCCGACCTCGTCCCCGGACACCTGCTGGAGCTGGAGACCGGCTCCACCGCCGCCCTCGTCGAGCTCGAGCGCGCCGTCGCCGACCGCCCCGAGTACCTCCCGCTCGCCACGCAGCTGCACCTGGTCGCCCGGGGCTGACCTCCTCGACCGACGGCCCACCGCCGCTGGTCGAGGAAGGACGAAGTCCTGTCGCGAGACCGAGCCGTCCGAGCCGGCCGAGGCGTCCGAGCCGTCCGGGGCCGCCCGATGACCGCCCGGGTGCAGGGGCAGGAGCCGGTCGCCACGCCGATCCTGCACGTCGACATGGACGCGTTCTACGCGTCGGTGGCCACGCGCGACCGGCCCGACCTCGCGGACGTGCCGGTCATCGTCGGCGGTGGGCACCGCGGGGTGGTGCTCTCGGCGAACTACCCGGCGCGGGTGTACGGGGTGCGCTCCGGCATGCCCTCGACCCGGGCGCGGCGGCTGTGCCCCGACGCGGTCGTCATCGCCCCCGACCACGACGAGTTCTCGGTGGTCTCCTCGGCGGTGATGGAGGTCTTCCGCCGGGTCACGCCGCTGGTCGAGGCGCTCTCGATGGACGAGGCCTTCCTCGACGTCCGCGGGGCCGTGCGGCGGCTGGGGCCGCCGGCGGTGATCGCCGAGCAGGTACGGGCGGTGATCCACGACGAGCAGCGGATCACCTGCTCGGTCGGCGTGGCCGCCACGGTCTCGGTGGCCAAGCTGGCCAGCAAGCGGGCGAAGCCGGACGGCGTCGTGGTGGTGCCCCCCGAGCGGGTCACCACCTTCCTGCACCCCCTCGACGTCGGCGAGCTGTACGGGGTGGGGGAGAAGACCCGTGCCTCCCTGCACCGGCTGGGCCTGGTCACGGTGGGGGACGTGGCGCACACGCCGGTCGGCACGCTGCGCCGGGCGCTGGGGGACGCGCTCGGCACCCACCTGCACGAGCTCGCGTGGGGCACCGACCGGCGCGAGGTCAGCCCCGGCCGCTCGGGGGTGTTCGGCAACGGCGGCGGCGACCCGGAGCGCTCGATGGGCGCGCAGGAGACGTTCTCCCGCGACGTCGACGACCGCGAGGTGGTGCTGCGCGAGCTGCTGCGGCTGACCAGCCGGGTCACCACGCGGATGCGGGTGGCCGGCGTGGCGGGGCGCACGGTCGCGATCACCGTCCGGTTCGCCGACTTCACCACCATCACCCGCTCCCGCACCCTGTCCGAGGCCACCGACGTCACACAGGAGGTCTACCGGGCCGCGGTCGGGATCTACGACGCCCTCGGCCTGCAGCGGGCCCGGCTGCGCCTGGTCGGGGTGCGGGTGGAGAACCTGCTGCCCCGCGAGCAGGTGCACCACCAGCACCTGCTCGGCGAGCGGGAGCACGGCTGGTCGGAGGCCGACCGGGCGATGGACCGCGCCACCCGGCGCTTCGGGGACGCGGCGGTGCGACCGGCCAGCCTGCTGGGCTGAGTCCGCGGGTGGGTCGGGGCCGGCGGGGCGGTCGGGGCTGCCGGGACGCGTGGGGCGAGCGGGACGCCGGAGGGGACGTTCGGACCTGCCGTACCGGGCCGTGGCGGCGCAGGATGGTCCCCAGGTGGCCCTCCAGCAGACTCGGACGTGGGAATTTTCACCTCGTGCCTACCGTGGTCGCCTGGCGGATGCCTACACTTGACCCCGCCACCGGTCTGCACGAGGCCGGTGGTCTTTCACCACCTGGGAGGAAACGGTGCCACTCTCGGAAGAGGAACTCCGGATGCTCGAGCAGATCGAGCGCGGCCTCTCCGCGGAGGATCCGAAGCTCGTCCACACCCTGCGGGGCACCTCCCTGCGCCGTCGTGCGCAGCAGCGGGCCCTCGTGGCCGGCCTCGTGTTCGTCCTCGGTATCGGCGTGCTGCTCGCCGGAGCCATCACGAACATCATCCCGCTCGGCGTCGCCGGGTTCGTGGTGATGCTGGCGTCGGCCCTCGTCGGCCTCAACGCCCTCCGCAACCAGAACACCGCGCCCGCCGTCAGGCAGCAGGACGCCGGCCCCGCCGGTGAGCCCGCCCGCGGCAAGCGTGGCCTCGGCGTGGTCGACGGCGGTCGCGCCGGTCGTCCCTCCCGCGGACGCTCCAAGCCCGCCTCGTCCGGTGGCTTCATGAACCGGATGGAGCAGCGCTGGCGCCGCCGCCGCGACCAGCAGAACGGCGGGTTCTGACCCGCCCCTCGAGCGCTCGGCGCTCCTGAGCCACCGCAGCCCCCGTCGGTCCACGGACCGACGGGGGCTGCGTCGTTCTGGTCCCGCCCGTTCCCCGCCTCGCCCGTTCCCCACCCCGTCGCGTGGACGAGCCGGGAGGGCCCGGGTGGTGCGGCCTCAGCCGACCCGGTCCAGCGGGCCCCGGTCGGCCGCCGGGGTGCTGCCGGAGCGTCGCAGCAGGCTGCGCGGCGTCCAGCGTGCCGCCCAGCGGGCCCGGCGCCGGACCCCGGCGGCCAGGCCGTCCACGACCACCGCCACGTCCGCGGAGCCCTCGGTGCCGGAGCCGTCACCGGACCCGCCGCGGGCGTACCGCGAGCGCTCCATCCGGGAGACGAGCCGGCCCAGTGCGGCCGCGGCCTCCGGGTTCTGCTCCGGCCCGAGCACCGGCCGCTCCCGGTCGTCGTCGGGGTCGGCGAGGCGCGAGCCGAGCAGGGCACCGACGCTGCGCGGCGAAGCCCCGTCGGGCCAGGGCAGGCCCAGGTCACGGGTGCCGTCCGCGAGCTCGTCCCACCAGTCCTCCGGGCCGCCGCGCAGCCGGCGGTGCCGGCGCCGCGCGCGCAGCCATGCCGGCGCGGAGGCGAGCCCGACCAGCGCGACCAGGCCGAGCAGGCCGCCGAGCACGGGGGCGAGCCCGACGCCCGGCTCCTCGTCGGCGGTCGGGGTGGCCGCCTCGGGGCGCGGCGCCACCGTGGGCTCGGAGGTGGGTCGGTCCGGCCGGGCCGACGCCTGCTGGCTGGGGGTGTCGGAGGCCCCGGCGGACGCGGTGGGCTGGGCGTCCGGCGCCGTCGGCTCCGCGTAGGAGGGCACCCCGGAGGCCCGGGTCGGCGGGGTCGGCTCGAAGCGGACCCACCCGGCGTAGGGGAGGTAGAGCTCGGGCCAGGCGTGCATGTCGTAGGCGGAGTACTCCCACGTGCCGTCGCGCTGCTGCTCGGGGGAGAGGAACCCGACGGCCACCCGGGAGGGGATGCCGAGCTCGCGGGCCATCACGGCCATCGCGGAGGCGAACTGCTCGCAGTAGCCGACCCGGCCGCCCTCGCCGGGGGAGAGGAACGCGACCAGCTCGTCCACGCCGTTGCCGGGAGGCACGTTCTCCAGGGAGTAGTCGAAGTTCTGCCGGAACCAGTCCTGCAGCGCCACGGCCTGCCCGAAGGGGCGGGTCTGGCCCTGCGTGACCTCCCGGGCCAGGTCGCCGACCATGCCCGGCACGTTGTCGGGCAGCTCGGTGAAGATGGGGTCGACGGCGCCGGGCACGGCCACGGCCGACTCCAGCCGCTGCTGCTCCAGGTCCAGCTCGACGCCGCTGGTCGACCACGTCAGCCCGGCGGTGGTGAGGTCCTCGTCGGCGGCGATGAAGTCGCCGGTGGCGGTGTCGAAGCGCCAGTCGCCCGTCGCGCTCACCGACGTCGCGGGCGCGTAGGTCGGCAGCCAGCGCGAGGAGAACGCGTCGCGGGCCTCGAGCTGGTAGCGGTAGGTGGTGCGGTCCACGGTGGCGCCGACCCCGGCGACGTCGAGCGGCTGCCCGTCCGCGACCTGGTCGGTGGGGATCGACCGGTCGCCGCTGGTCCACTCGTTGGCGCCGAACCGGTTCAGCACCGCCACGCGCAGGTAGGAGGGGTCGGGGTCGTCGGTGCGGACGTCGAGCAGGGGCACGTCGTCCCGGCGCCGCAGGTCGCGCCGCAGGTCGGTCATGGGGTTCTCGATGCTGATCCCGTCGTCGCCGCCGGCGCCGGGTCCGTAGTCGAGCAGGTGCACGTCGAGGGCGGGCAGGGACGCCGGCACCGCCAGCGCGAGCACGACGGCACCGGTGCCCACGCCCAGCGCGGTGGCGCGGACGCCGGCCGAGCGCACGCCCAGCGCGTCCGAGGCCCGCGGACCGTGCACGGTGGTCGTGCCCGGCTCCGCGGCGGGCTCGTCCACGGAGGCAGCCGCGACCCGTCCGTCGCCGTCGTCCAGCACGCCGCCCCACCGCGCCACGTCGCTCGAGGCGTCCAGGAAGAGCAGGCCCGTCCAGGCCACCGCCACCCCGGCGAAGACCCACCACTCCGGCTGGGAGCCCAGGATGCTCACGGGCACGGCGAAGACGACCAGGAGCGGCAGCGCCGCCACCGCCGGGCGCCCGAGCCCCCCGGCCACCGCGTCGACCAGGAGGAGGCACCACCAGCCGCTGAGCACGAGGAGGGGGTCGAGCCCGGCCTCCGCGGGCACAGGTGGGCCGTAGGCCTGCGCGGCGGAGACCGCCTGCCGCACCGTCTCGTCCAGGGTGTCCCACCCGGCGCCGACGGGCAGCCACGCACCCGTCAGCAGGTAGGAGACCGCCACCGCCCCGAGCACGACCTGGCCGAGCAGCACCACGGGACTGGCGAGCCCGGAGGCGCGCCCCAGCCCGCCGACGAGGGCGACCAGCACCGCCAGCACGGCCAGTGGCCACAGGTGCTGCCAGGGGTCGGTGGTGAACCCGCGCCACGACCAGGTCGCCAGCCAGGTGGCTCCCGCGGCCAGCAGGGCCGGGACGAGCGCGGTCACGATGCCGGGGCGCTGCTTCACGCGGGGCCTCCCGTGGTGGTGCCCGTGGTGGTGCCCGCGGTGGGTGCGGACGTGGCCCGCGCACTGCGGGCGCCGGGGGCGGCGAGCCGGTCCCAGACCTGCTCGACGGGCTCCCCGGCCTGCTGCGTGGTGGCGGTCCAGCCCTGGGCGGTGAGCAGGGACGCCGCCTCGGGGCCGGTGGCGGCCTCGGGCGGGACGGGTCCGAACGTGCCGACGTCCAGGACGACGGCGAGGCCCGCGCCGGCCGCGGCCCGCACGCGCCGCAGCAGGCCGGTGTCCTCCCCGGGCAGGGCGCCGAGGACCGCCACGACCAGTCCGTCGTGGCCGGGCTGGGTCAGCCAGCCGGTGGCCATCCGCGAGCCGGACTCGGTGGGCAGCACCGCGAGCGCCTCGAGCAGCGCGCGGGTGTCGGTGCCGGCGACGTGGTCGTGCCAGGCGATCCCGTCCTCCTCGCCCCGGGCCGTCACCAGCCGCACGGCGAACCCGCGCTGGGCGAGGTGGACGGCCACCGAGGCGGCGGTGGTCACCGCGACCTCCAGCGAGGAGGCGGCGCCCCGGCCGGCGTGCACGCCGGCGCGGTTGTCCACCAGCACGGTGGCGCGCTGCTGCCAGGGCTGCTCCTCCCGGCGGACCATCAGCTCGCCGGTGCGGGCCGAGCTGGGCCAGTGCACGCGCCGCAGGTCGTCCCCGCGGCGGTAGTCGCGCACCGTGACGTCCTCGGCGCTGCCGCTGGTGAACGAGCGGGGGCGCTGGTTGCCGCTGCCGGCGGACGCCCCACCGACCGGGTGCGGGGCGAGCGGTCGCACCCGGGGCGTGACCACCAGCGGCGCGGTGCTGGTGAACGTGCGGCCCAGCCGGACGAGGCCCAGCGGGTCGCACACGCGCACCGTCATGGGCCCCACCACGTGGCGGCCGCGCACGTCCGAGCGCACCTGGTAGGAGACCTCGCGCCGCCAGGCCCGGCCGGCGCCCGTCACGGTGAACCGGGGCCGCGGGCCCAGGACGTAGGAGACCTGGTCCTCCAGCAGCAGCACGCTGGTGGAGAGCCGGGCGTCGTTGGTGACCGTGAGCGAGACGGTCGCGGGCGTGCCCGCGGGCACGATCTCCGGGGAGACCCGCCGGGTCAGCCCGAGCCGGTAGCGGGTGCGGCCGACGAGCACGACGGTGATCACGGGCAGGGCCGCGGCCACCGCCCCGAAGCGCACCAGCACCGGGAGCCCCAGCAGGAGCGACGCCACGACGCAGGTCAGCCCGGCGGCCAGCAGGGCGCGGCCGCGCAGCGTGAGGCCGCGCAGTGCCTCGAGCACGTCAGGCGCCGTGACCGTCGGGCACGGGCACGGCGGCCAGCACCCGACCCAGCACCGCGCCGGCGTCCCGACCACCCATGGTGGCCTCCACGGTGGTGACGAGGCGGTGGGTCAGCACGCGGGGAGCGAGCTCGGTCAGGTCGTCGGGGAGCACGTAGTCCCGGCCGCTCAGCGCCGCCAGCGCCTGGCCGGCGCGCACCAGGTGCAGCGTGGCGCGCGGAGAGGCGCCGAGCGCCAGGTCGGCGTGGCGGCGCGTCGCGGAGGTGATGCCGACCGCGTAGCGCTGCACCGGGTCGGAGACGTAGACGCCCGAGACCGCGTCGCACATGGCGCGCACCTGCGCGGCGTCCGTGACCGGCTCCAGGTCACCGAGCGGGTCGCCGCCGGTGTGGCTGCGGACCATCGCCAGCTCCGCGTTCTCCACCGGGTAGCCCATCGACACCCGCGCCATGAAGCGGTCGCGCTGGGCCTCGGGTAGCGCGTAGGTGCCCTCCATCTCCAGCGGGTTCTGCGTGGCCACCACGATGAATGGACGCTCGAGGGAGTAGGTCGTGTTGTCGACCGTCACCTGCCGCTCCTCCATGCACTCCAGGAGGGCGGACTGGGTCTTGGGGGAGGCGCGGTTGATCTCGTCGCCGACCACCACGTTGGCGAACACGCCACCGGGGCGGAACTCGAAGCGGCGGTTCACCTGGTCGTAGACGGAGACCCCGGTGACGTCGGAGGGCAGCAGGTCCGGGGTGAACTGGATGCGCCGCACCGAGCAGTCGATGCTGCGGGCCAGCGCCTTGCTCAGCATCGTCTTGCCCACGCCCGGGACGTCCTCGACCAGCAGGTGCCCCTCGGCCAGCAGCACCACGAGCGCCGTGTCGACGATCTCGGTCTTGCCCTCGATCACCCGCTCCACGTTCTGCCGCACCGCACCGGCGACCGTGGCCACGTCGGCGAGGTCGAGGTGGACGTCGGCCGCCTGGCGGGCGCCGCCGGCGGGGCGGGCGTCGGGCTGGCTGGTGGTCGTGACCGGGGAGTCCACGGGCAGGGGGTCCTTCCGAACGGGGAATGGCCTCGTCCCCGGGCCGCGCGAGCCGCGTCCGAGGTGGGCTCCACGGTAGGTCCTCGGTGCAACCCGTGGGGCGTCAACGCCACGACGACACCTCGGGGATCGGGGCCCCGGTCGTACCCCCCCCTCGACCTCCCACGCTCTCCCACCGCCCCCCACCACGTCCCACGCCGGCCCCCCACTCACCCCCACGCCGACCCCCGATCGGCCCGGATCCACCCGCCACGCCCCGTCCACGACGCTCCTCCGAGCCCGGACCGGCCGTGCGGGGAGTGGGGCGACCCACCGCCCTCCACCGCCTTCCCACGGCGCTGACCTGCACTGATGCAGGTGCGGCAGGGGTCGGGTGGGGCATGGGGGAGCGAGGTGGGGGGAAAGGTGGTTGACGGTGGAGGAAAGTGGGATACAGTGGGGCGAAGTGGAGGAACTAGGCGTTCCGATGGAGGTGCGACGTGTTCTTCATGGGCACCCACACCCCCAAGCTCGACGAGAAGGGGCGCCTCGTCCTCCCGGCCAAGTTCAGGGACGGCCTGAGCGACGGCCTCGTGATCACGCAGGGCCAGGAGTCCTGCTTGACCGTGTGGCCCGAGCAGACGTTCATGACCGAGGCCAACCGGGTCCAGAGCCAGCCCATGACGAACAAGGACAGTCGGGACTACCGGCGCGTGCTGTTCGGCGGGGCGGAGCAGACGGTCCCGGACAAGCAGGGCCGCATCGGCATCCCGCTCTTCCTCCGCGTGAGCGCAGGGCTGGAGAAGGACGTCGTGGTGGTGGGCGTGGGTGACCGCGTCGAGATCTGGAGCCCGCAGCGGTGGGAGCAGTACCAGACCGGGGCTCAGCAGAAGTTCACGGACCTCGACGAGCAACCCGCGGAGGCCTGAGCTACCGCCGGCCGTCGCAGCACGAACCAGCAGCACCCAGCAGCACCAGAGAAAACCGAAGAGGGACACCGCCGGGCCTGGTCCAGGCCCGCTCCACCTGCCGCCCGGGGCACCTTCCCCGGCACCGGACGGCACCGCTCCGAGACACCTTCCCCGGTCGCGGAGCACGAGCTTGGGAGCGGGCACGGACCAGGCCCGACGGCTACCCCCTCCACCTTCCCCCACCAGCACCAGCCGCGAGCCGTCCCACCGGCCCGCGGAGCACAGATCGGGTCGAGACGATGCAGCACACGCCCAGGAGCAGCCTCCGTGGCCGCCGCTGAGCGCGCTCCCGAGCACGTGCCCGTGCTCCTCGAGCGCTGCGTGGAGCTGCTCACCGGCCCCGCCGTCGCCGACGCGCCCGCCGGCAGCCGCCCGGTCGTCGTCGACTGCACCCTCGGCCTGGGGGGCCACAGCGAGGGCATCCTCGAGCGCCTGCCCGAGGTCCGGGTCGTCGGCATCGACCGCGACCCCGACGCGCTGGCCCTGGCGGGCGAGCGCCTGGCGCGCTTCGGCGACCGGTTCACCGGCGTGCACGCCGTCTACGACGAGATCGCCGACGTGGTCGCCGACGAGGCCCCGGACGGCGTCGCCGCCGGCGTCCTGTTCGACCTCGGTGTCTCCTCCATGCAGCTGGACCGCCGCGAGCGTGGCTTCGCCTACGCCGAGGACGCCCCGCTGGACATGCGGATGAACGGCACCGAGGGCCGCACCGCCGCCGACGTGCTCAACACCTACTCGGCCGCCGAGCTGACCCGGGTGCTCCGCGACTTCGGCGAGGAGAAGTTCGCCCGCAAGATCGCCGGCGCGATCGTCCGCGAGCGCGAGGTCGAGCCCTTCAGCCGGTCCGGCCAGCTCGTCGAGCTCCTCTACGCCGAGATCCCCGCCCCGGCGCGGCGCACCGGCGGCCACCCGGCCAAGCGGACGTTCCAGGCGCTGCGCATGGAGGTCAACGACGAGCTGGCGGTGCTGCGGCGAGCGCTGCCGGCCGCGCTCGGCGTCGTCGGTGTCGGCGGCCGCGTGGTCGTGGAGTCCTACCACTCGCTGGAGGACCGCCTGACCAAGCAGGCCCTCACCGAGGTGACCCGCAGCGACGTCCCGCCGGACCTGCCGTTCGTGCCCGAGGGCAGCGAGCCCCCCTTCCGCCTCGTCACGCGAGGCGCCGAGAAGGCGGGGGAGGCCGAGACCCGGTCCAACCCCCGCGCCGCCTCGGTCCGTCTCCGCGCAGCGGAGCGGGTCCGACCCCAGCAGACCTCCCCCCGACCCAGCCGTGGAGCAGCCCGATGAGCCAGCAGACCTCCGCCCTCCGCGTCCCCCGGTTCGCCGAGCAGGCCTACGAGCGGGCGGTCGAGAGCACCCGCCTCCGCGTCGTCCCGGCCGTCCGCACGCGGGCCCCGCGGGCCCCGTTCGCCGTGCTCGTCGCCGGCCTCCTGCTCGGCGGGGTGATCGGGCTGCTCATGTTCAACACCTCGCTGCAGTCCTCCGCGTTCGCGGCCGACGCGCTGGAGGACAAGGCCGCCACCCTCTCCGCCCGCGAGGAGGCGCTCTCCACCGACCTGGAGACGCTGCGCGACCCCGAGACCATCGCCCGCAAGGCGCAGCGCCTCGGGATGCAGATCCCGGCCGCCCCGCTCTTCCTCTCCCTCTCCGACGGCGCCGTCAGCGGTGACGTCGCCGGCGCGTCGGTCGGCGCGTCGCTGAACCTGCGGGAGAAGGCCACCCGGGTGCCCTCCTCGTGGCAGGCCGCGCCGGCCACGACCAGCAGCGGGTCGACCGACGAGAAGGCCGACGAGAAGTCGGAGAAGAAGTCGGAGAAGAAGCAGAAGGCCGAGAAGAAGAACGAGAAGTCCGAGAAGAAGCAGCGCGCCCGCGCGTCGGCGGGGGAGTCCGCCCTGCCCACCGACGACAGCGCCGCGACCGCCACGGACTGACCCGGGCCCTCGCACGGCGAGCGTCCCCGGGGCGCGCCCGTCCACGCGCTATCAAGGACCACCAGCACCACCCGCACCACCACCGTTCATCAGCACCACCGATGACTGCACCCCGTTCGAGGAGTCCCGTGCCCCGTCTGCGTCGCGCCAGCCCGGTCGTCCGGCTGCGCTGGGGGTTCGTGGTCATCGCCATGGTGCTCTCGGTGTTCGCCGCGCGCCTGGTCCAGCTCCAGGCGATCGACCCCGGTGACCTGGCGGCGATGGCGGCGGACGAGGGCCTGCAGACCGTGACGCTGCCGGCCCAGCGCGGCGACATCCTCGACCGCAACGGCGAGCTGCTCGCGGAGTCGGCCGACGGCAAGATGATCATCGCCGACCCGCTGCTGGTGAACACCGACGACGAGGGCAACGAGGCGGACCGGGCCCCGGCCCTCGCCCGCTTCCTCGCGCGCCGCCTCGACGTCGACTACTTCACGGTGCTCTCGCGCCTGCGGCGCACCGACACCCGCTTCCAGTACGTGGCCCGCGAGGTGCCGGCTGCCCAGGCGACCGCCGTGGTGGCCGCGGCCGCCGACAAGGGCTTCTCGGGGCTCTCCACTCAGCGCGACCCGATCCGGGAGTACCCGGCCGGCGACGTGGCGGCCAACCTGGTGGGCTTCCTCGGCACCCCGGACAGCGAGGGCGTCACCACGCCCCTGGCCGGCTTCGAGCTGGCGTTCAACGGGCTGCTCTCGGGCACCGACGGCACCACCACCTACTCCTCGGCCGGCGGCACCCGCACGCCGCTGGGGGAGTCCACCACCATCGACGCCGTGGACGGCCAGGACCTCACCACCACCCTCGACCGCGAGCTGCAGTGGTACACCCAGCGCGTGCTGCGCCAGACCGTGGAGGGCTCGGGCGGCGAGTCCGGCGTGGCGGTGGTGATGGACACCCGCACCGGTGAGGTGCTCTCGCTGGCCGACTACCCGACCTACGACGCGAGCGACCCGACCGACGCGGACTCCGACGACCTGGGCACCCGGTCGCTCTCCGACGTCTACGAGCCGGGCTCCGTGGAGAAGGTGCTGACCCTCTCCGCCGCGGTCGACGCCGGGCTCGTGACCCCGCGCACCAAGCTGACCGTGCCCGGCAGCCTCTCGCGCCTGGGCACGACCATCCACGACTGGTGGGAGCACGGCGACCTCCAGCTCACGCTCGCCGGCGTGCTGGCCAAGTCCTCCAACATCGGCACCGTGCTGACCGCCGACAAGTTCGGCAACGGCCAGCTGCGCCGCTACCTCAAGCAGTTCGGTCTCGGCGCCGTCACCGGCGTGGGCGTGAGCGGCGAGTCCGCCGGCATCCTGCCGTCCCTCGCGCAGTGGACGTCGGTCACCCAGGACCGCGTCGCCTTCGGCCAGGGCGTGTCGGTCAACGCCCTGCAGATGGCGGCCGCCGTCAACACCGTGGCCAACGGCGGCGTGTACGTGAGCCCCAGCCTCGTCTCGGGCAGCGCCACGACGGACGCCGGCGACACCGTCGGCACCGGCACCACGACCACCCACCGGGTCATCTCCGCCTCGGCCGCCTCCCAGACCGCCCGGATGATGGAGCGCGTCGTCGACCCGGACGCCGGCGTCGCGCCCGGCGCCCAGGTCGCGGGCTACCGCGTGGCGGGCAAGACGGGCACCGCCCAGCGGGCCAACTCCGACTGCGGCTGCTACGACGGCTCCTTCACCGTCTCCTTCGCCGGCTTCGCCCCCGCGGACGACCCGCGCTTCACCGTGTACGTGGTCGTCCAGGGCCCGACCAACGGCGGCGGAGGCGGCTCGGTGGCCGGCCCGGCCTTCAGCAAGATCATGGGCTACGCCCTGCGTCGCTACGCCGTCGCGCCGACCGGCACGAAGGCCTCCGACCTCCCGGTCGAGTGGGGCACCGGGGACGACTCGTGACGTCTCGTAGGGTGGCCCGGCCGTGACTGACGAGACCCGCACCCTGGACCCCCGCCCGCTCGACCCGCCGCGCTCCCCGCTGGCGAGCCTCGCCCAGCACCTGACCGACCTCGACCCTTCCGCCCACCTCCGTGGTGCGGGCACAGGGCAAGACGAGGGCCCGGTGCTCACCGGCATCACCCTCGCGACCTCGCGCGTGCGCCCCGGGGACCTCTACGCCGCCCTGCCGGGCGCCCGCGCCCACGGCGCCGACTTCGCCGCGCAGGCGCTGGAGGCCGGCGCCGTCGCCGTGCTCACCGACACCGACGGCGCCGAGCGCCTGGCCTCGGCGGGCCAGGAGGTGCCCACCCTCGTCGTCGCCTCCCCGCGGGCCCTGCTGGGGCGCGCCAGCGCGTACGTCTACGGCGAGCCCGCCCGACGGCTGCGGATGATCGGCGTGACCGGGACCCAGGGCAAGACCACCACCACCCGGCTGCTCGAGGGCGGCATGGCCGCCGCCGGCCTGGTCACCGCCGTGGTCGGCACCGTCGGCACCCGGATCGCCGGGATCGACGTCGCCACCGCGCTCACCACGCCCGAGGCGCCCGACCTGCACGGCCTCTTCGCCGTCATGGTCGAGCAGGGCGTGCAGGTGTGCGCGATGGAGGTCTCCAGCCACGCCCTGGTCCTCGGCCGCGTCGACGGCGTCGTCTTCGACGTCGCCGGTTTCCTCAACCTCGGCCGCGACCACCTCGACTTCCACCCGAGCGTCGAGGACTACTTCCAAGCCAAGGCCTCGCTGTTCACCCCCGAGCGCGCCCGCCGCGCCGTGGTCAACGCCGACGACGAGCACGGACGCCGGCTCGCTGCCGAGACCACGCTGCCGGTGGTCACCTTCAGCACCGGCGCGGTCGACCCGACGGACCCGGCCGACCCGGCCGAATTCGTGGACGGGCCGCGCGGCGACTGGCGCGTCTCCGACGTGCGGACCGCGCCGAGCCGCTCCGACGTGGTCGTGCACCCGCCCACGGGCGAGCCGTTCGCCGCAGGCGTGCCGCTGGCCGGCGCGTACAACGTCTCCAACCTCCTGGCCGCCGTGGCCGTGGCCGCCGAGGCGGGCCTCGACGCCGCGGCCGTCGCCGCGGGCATCGCCGGGCTGGCCGGCGTCCCCGGGCGCCTCGAGAGCGTGCCCGGTGCGCCCGGCTTCGAGGTGGTCGTCGACTACGCCCACAAGCCCGACGCCGTCGAGGCCGCCGTCGCGGCGCTGCGCCCGCTGGCCACCGGCCGCGTGCTCGTCGTGCTGGGGGCCGGGGGAGACCGGGACACCGGGAAGCGGCCGGTGATGGGCGAGATCGCCGCCCGGCTCGCCGACGTCCTGGTCGTCACCGACGACAACCCCCGCTCCGAGGACCCCGCGACCATCCGCGCGGCCGTCCTCGCCGGTGCCGAGCAGGTGCCGGCGCAGACCCGGGCCGAGGTGCTCGAGGTCGGCGACCGCCGCGAGGCGATCGCCACCGCGCTGCGGATGGCACGCCCGGGCGACATCGTGCTCGTGGCCGGCAAGGGCCACGAGACGGGCCAGATGATCGGCGACGTGGTGCACCCGTTCGACGACCGCGTCGTCGCCGCCGAGCTGCTGGAGGAGATCGCCGCAGGCTGAGCCGCGGCCGGCACCCGTGAG
This sequence comes from Nocardioides bruguierae, assembly GCF_023656415.1. Lineage (GTDB taxonomy): Bacteria > Actinomycetota > Actinomycetes > Propionibacteriales > Nocardioidaceae > Nocardioides > Nocardioides bruguierae. The sequence goes on along the minus strand of NZ_JAMOIL010000021.1, from coordinate 12,129 downwards.
CGTCGTCACGCGGGTCGCAGGAGTAGGTCCCTCGGCCCGGGTGGGCCAGAATGCCAGCGGCCCCTCGGGGCCGGGAGAACCACGAAGGACGAAAGAGAGAGGCCTCGATGCGCGCCATCCTGCTGGCCGGTGGGCTCTCGCTGCTGCTGTCCCTGCTGGGCACGCGGTACGCGATCCGCTACTTCACCCGGCTCGGCTACGGGCAGGAGATCCGTGAGGACGGCCCCACCAGCCACCACACCAAGCGCGGCACGCCCACGATGGGCGGCGTGGCGATCATCGCCGCCGCGGTCCTCGCCTACCTGCTGGCCAAGCTGATCACCGGCTCGATGCCCACGGCCTCGGCGATGCTGCTGCTGTTCCTCTTCGTCGGCACCGGCCTCGTCGGCTTCCTCGACGACTTCATCAAGATCTACAAGCAGCGCAACCTCGGCCTGCGCAGCAAGGCCAAGATCGTCGGGCAGACCATCGTCGGCCTCGTCTTCGCCGGGCTCGCGCTGAGCCCGTGGCTCGAGGACGACCGCGGCGTCCGCCCGGCCTCGGCGGCCATCTCCTTCATCCGCGACCTGTCCTGGCTGACGCTCCCGGCCGCCGTCGTCGCCGTCTTCATCCTCGTGATGGTCATCGGCGGCTCCAACGCCGTGAACCTCACCGACGGCGCGGACGGCCTGGCCACCGGTGCGTCGGTGATGGTCTTCGGCGCCTACACGATCGTGAACATCTGGCAGAACAACCAGTGGTGCGGCCAGTCGAGCATCGACTACGGCCAGTGCTACGAGGTGCGGGACCCGCTGGACCTGGCGGTCCTGGCCTCCGCCATCACCGGCGCCTGCTTCGGCTTCCTGTGGTGGAACGCCGCACCGGCGCAGATCTTCATGGGCGACACCGGCTCGCTGGCGCTCGGCGCCGCGGTGGCGGGCCTGGCGGTCCTGACCCGCACCGAGCTGTTGCTCATCATCCTGGGCGGCGTCTTCGTGCTCGAGACGGTCTCGGTGATGCTCCAGGTCAGCTGGTTCAAGGTCACCCGGCGCGTCACAGGCACCGGCAAGCGCCTGTTCCGCATCGCCCCGATCCACCACCACTTCGAGATGGTGTGGGACGAGATCACCGTGGTCATCCGCTTCTGGATCATCACCGGCATCTGCGTCGCGGCCGGCACCGGCATCTTCTACGCCGAGTGGGTGGCGGGCACGTGAGCCCCGACCCGCTGACGCTGGGCCGGCTGGACTCCTGGGCCGGCGTCCGCGTGGTCGTCGCCGGGTTCGGCCCGGCCGGCTTCGCGGCCGCCGACAACCTCCTGCACCTGGGTGCCACCGTCACCGCCGTCGACGAGCGCACGGCCGAGGAGTTCGGCGAGGCCTCCGCGGAGGTGGCCGAGCGGGCCGAGCTCCTCGGCGTCCTCGGCGCGAGCATCGCCCTCGGCGCGGGGACGACGGCGGTGCTGCCGGACGAGGTCGACCTGCTCGTGGTCTCGCCCGACTGGCGTACCGACGCGCCGCTGGTCGTGCAGGCGCACGCGCGCGCCGTGCCGGTGTGGGGCGAGGTCGAGCTCGCGTGGCGGCTGCGGCACCCCGAGCACGACACCCCCTGGCTGGTGGTCGCGGGGAGCGGGCGGGCGCGCACGGCCCGGCTGACCGAGACGATCCTGCTGGCCGGCGGCGTCCGCACGGTCGCCGCGGGCGACGGCGGGCTGCCGCTGGTCGAGGCCGTGATGGACCCCGAGCCGTGGGACGTGCTCCCGGTGGCGCTCACCGCGCTGCAGCTGCGCGGCACGACGTCGATGAGCCCGCTCGCGGCGGTCGTGCTCGACACGGCGGCCGAGCACGAGGAGTTCTACGCCGGCCTGGCCGAGGACGTCCCCGCCGCGCTGGCGGCCGACCTGGGCCGCGCCTACACCCACACCCGGGTGGCGTGCGTCTACGACGTCGAGGACGCCTCGACCGAGGACCTCGTGCGCGAGGCCGAGGTCGTCGAGGGCGCCCGGGCCGTCGGGATCACCCTCGGCATGCCGGGGGTCTCGATGCTGGGCCTGGTCGAGGACCTGCTGGTCGACCGCGCCTTCATCGAGGAGCGCTCCACCAGCGCCGCCGAGCTCTGCGCGGTGGGCGACCTGCCGGACGCCGAGCCGGCACACGTGCGGCAGGCCCTGGCGGCCGCCGCCCTCGCCCGGGCCGCCGGGGCCACGCAGGCCGCGGTGCGCGACGGGCTCTCCGCCTCGTCCTGAGCCCTGCCGTGCGGGCGCCGAGGAAGGCCGGCGCCGACACACCGGCACCGACACGCCGGCACCGACACACCGGCACCGCCTCCGCGGGTTCGGCGAGGTGACGCCTGAGACTGGTGTGACGCATGGGTACGTCCGTGCACACTCCGTCGGGGCCCGGCCCCGACCCCAGCCGTGAGGAGGCGCCGGTGAGCAGCACCGCCGACGACACCCGGCTCGTGCCGGCACCCCGGGGCGAGCGGACCGGCCTGCTGCGCTCGGTCCGCGAGACCGTCGCCGACGCCCTCGCCAGGCCGCTGACGCCGTACTACCTGCTGCTCGGCGCCGCCGCCCTGCTGCTGGTGATCGGCGTGATCATGGTCGCCAGCGCCTCGAGCGTGTACTCCTACAAGTACAACGGCGGCGACTCCTACGCCGTGGTCAAGCGCCAGATCATGTGGCTGGCCATCGCCCTGCCCCTGGCCTGGGTGGCCAGCCGGCTCCCGATCGGCTTCTACAAGCGCGTGGCCCCCCTCGCGTTCGCGCTCGGCTGCCTGCTGCTGGTCGCGACGATCTTCCTGGGCGTCACCGTCAACGGCAATCGCAACTGGCTGCCGGTCGGCCCCATCCGCATCCAGCCCGCCGAGCTGACGAAGCTGGCGCTCATCCTGTGGGCTGCCACCGTCTACGCCCACAAGGAGCGGCGGCTCGACAGCCTCCACCACCTGTTCGTGCCGGTCGTGCCCGGCGCCGCCCTGGCGACCCTGCTCGTCATCCTGGGCCGCGACCTCGGCACGGCGCTGGTGTTCTTCGCGATCCTGCTGGGCCTGCTGTGGGTGGTCGGTGCCCCGTTCCGCTACTTCGGCATCGCCCTGTCCGTGGTCGCCGCCGGGGCGCTCTACCTGGCCACCGTCGACACCGAGCGGATGGCGCGGCTGCTGAACTTCGTGGACCCGTTCCAGGACTTCCACGACACCGGCTGGCAGCCGGCGCACGGCCTGTACGCGCTGGCCTCCGGCAACGTCCTGGGGGAGGGGATCGGCCACTCCATCCAGAAGTGGGGCGACCTGCCCGAGGCGCACACCGACTTCATCTTCGCGGTGCTCGGCGAGGAGCTGGGGCTGATCGGCACCCTCCTGGTCGTCGGCCTCTTCGTCGTCATCGCCTGGGCCGCCCTGCGCGTGGCCGCCACCGCCGTGGACCCGTTCATCCGCTACGCCACCTTCGGCATCGTCGTGTGGCTGCTGGGCCAGACCGTCATCAACATCGGCATGGTGCTGGCGCTGCTGCCCGTCATCGGCATCCCGCTGCCGCTGATCTCCTACGGGGGCTCCTCGCTGGTGCCCTCCCTGGCGGCGCTCGGGCTCGTCGTCGGCTTCGCCCGCCGGGAGCCCGCGGCCGCCGCGGCGCTGGCGGCGCGGAAGGCGGCCCGCAAGGGCACGCCCGTGCCGGAGACCGGCCCCCACCCTGGCCCCCACCCTGGCGCCCGCGCCTGACCCGCCCGTCGTCTAGGTTCTGACCCGATGCGCATCCTCCTCGCCGGCGGCGGCTCCGCCGGCCACACCTCGCCCCTGCTTGCCACCGCGGACGCCCTGCGGCGGCTCGAGCCGTCCGTCGAGATCACCTGCCTCGGCACGCCCCGGGGGCTGGAGACCACCGTCGTCCCCGCCGCCGGGTACCCCTTGGAGCTGGTGCCGCCGGTGCCGCTGCCGCGGAGGGTCAACGCCGACCTCGCGCGCGTGCCGTCGCGGCTGCTCGGCGCCGTGCGCGCCACCGCGCAGGTCTTCGACCGGGTGCGCCCCGACGTGGTGGTCGGCTACGGCGGCTACGTGTGCGTGCCGGCCTACCTCGTGGCCCGTCGCCGCGGCCTGCCGCTGGTGGTGCACGAGGGCAACACGATCCCGGGCATCGCCAACAAGATCGGCGCCCGGTTCGCCGGCACCGTGGCCACGAGCTTCCCCGACACCCCGCTGGACGGCACGTACACGGGGCTGCCGATCCGGCGGATGATCTCCACGCTGGACCGCGCCGCGGTCCGCGCAGAGGCACGCACCTTCTTCGGCCTCGACCTCGACCGGCCGACCCTGCTGGTCACCGGCGGGTCCCAGGGCGCCGCGAGCCTCAACCGGTCCGTCTCCGGCGCCGCGCAGGCGCTGTCGGCCGCCGGCGTCCAGGTGCTGCACGTCCAGGGCAAGCACGGTGGCGCCGACCCGGCGCCCACCGACACCCCCTACGTGGTGCTCGACTACTGCGACCGCATGGACCTCGCGCTCGCCGCGGCCGACCTCACCGTCTGCCGCTCCGGGGCCAACACCGTCACCGAGGCCGCCGCCGTGGGCCTGCCCGCGGTGTTCGTCCCCCTGCCGATCGGCAACGGCGAGCAGCGGCTCAACGCCACCGCCGTGGTGGACGCCGGCGGCGCGCTGCTCGTCGACGACGCCGACCTGACCAGCAGCTGGGTGCGCGAGCACGTCGTGCCGCTGCTCACCGACCCCGCACGGCTCGAGGCCATGAGCCGGGCCGCCGCCGGCCTCATCCCGCGTGACGCCGACGAGCAGCTGGCCCGCCTGGTGCTGGCCGCCGGTGCGGCCGGGGGGAGCGCGGCATGAGGCTCCCCGTCCCCGAGCAGATCCTCCCGGCCGCCGAGCTGGGCCGCGTCCACTTCGTCGGCATCGGTGGCGCCGGGCTCTCCGCGATCGCCCGCATCATGGCCCAGCAGGGCGTGTCCGTCACCGGCTCCGACGACAACGACACCGCCTTCCTGCCTGCGCTGCGCGAGCTGGGCGTCACCTGCAACCTCGGCTACGACGCCGCCCACCTCGGCGACCTCGGCCCCGGCGACTCGGTGGTCGTCACCACCGCCGCCCGCGAGGACAACCCCGAGGTGGCCGAGGCGCGGGCCCGCGGGCTGCGGCTGCTGCCGCGCTCGGCCGGCCTCGCCGCCGTGATGGCCGACCGGCGCGTCCTGGCCGTGGCCGGCACGCACGGCAAGACCACGACCACCTCGCTGCTCACCTCCGCCCTGCTGGCCGCCGACGCCGACCCCACCTACGCGGTGGGCGGGGTGCTCACGGCCACCGGTCGCAACGCCGACGCCGGCGCCTCGGACCTGTTCGTCGCCGAGGCCGACGAGTCCGACGGGGCGTTCCTCGTCTACTCGCCCTGGGCCGCCGTCGTCACCAACGTCGAGGCCGACCACCTCGACACCTGGGGCACGGAGGAGGCCTACCGCGCCGCCTTCGCCGAGTTCGTCGGCCGCCTCCACCCCGAGGGCCTGCTGCTGACCTGCACCGACGACCCCGGAGCGGCCGCCCTCGCGGACGTGGCCCGCGAGCGGGGCCTCGCCGTCACCGGCTTCGGCACCGGCGAGGACGCCGACCTGCGCGCCGTCGACGTGGCGCTCGTGGGCTCGACCTCCTCCTTCACCGCCGTGCTCGACGGCGAGGAGCTGGGGCGGGTCACCCTGCGCATCCCCGGCCGCCACTACGTGCTCGACGCCCTGGGCGCCCTGGGCGCCGGGCTCCGGCTCGGCCTGCCGTTCGCGGCACTGGCCGCGGGGCTGGAGTCCTTCACCGGCACCGGCCGACGGATGGAGCGCAAGGGCGAGGCCGCCGGCATCGCCGTCTACGACTCCTACGCCCACCAGCCCACCGAGATCGCGGGCGACCTCGAGGCAGCCCGCTCGCTGGCGGGCGAGGGCAACGTGGTCGTGGCCTACCAGCCGCACCTGGTCAGCCGCACCCGGATCTTCGGCACCGCCATGGGCCGCGCGCTCGGCGCCGCCGACCAGGTCGTCGTCACCGACGTCTACGTGGCCCGCGAGGACCCGGACCCCGAGGTCACCGGCGCGCTGGTGGCCGAGGCGGTGCCGCTGGCCCCGCACCGGGTCGCCCTCGTGCCGGACCTGGCGGACGTGGCGGCCGAGCTGGTGCGGCGTGCTCGGCCGGGCGACGTCGTCCTGACCCTCGGGGCGGGCACCATCACCGGTGTCGGCCCCCAGGTGCTCGAGATCCTGGACCCCGGCCGTGCCGGGGCCGGGGAGGGCTGAGGTGGCGCAGGCCCGCCCACCGTCGCGGCCGGCCGCGGCCGACCGCGAGCAGCGGCTGTTCCGCCGCCGTCGGCTCGCCCGTCGGCTCGGCGTGTGGCGCCTCGTGGCGCTGGCCGTGCTCGCGCTCGGGCTCGTGGTCCTCGGCGTGTACGCCCTGTGGTTCTCCTCCTGGCTGGCCGTCGACGACGTCGAGGTCGAGGGCACCGACCTGCTCAGCGCCTCGCACGTGGAGCAGGCCGCCGGCGTCGGCACCGGGGGAGCGCTGGTCTCGGTCGACACCGACGCGGTCGAGCGCCGGGTCGAGGCCCTGGCCGCCGTCGCCTCCGCCGACGTGGTGCGGCGCTGGCCGCACACCCTCCTGGTCAGCGTCACCGAGCGCGAGCCGGTCGCCGCGGTGACCATCGGCTCCGCCGTGCGGGCCCTGGACGGCGACGGCGTGGTGTTCCCGGCCCCGGCCGGCGTCACCGACCCGCTGCCGGCGGTGCGCACCTCGGGCACCGTCACCGCCACCGCGCTGCGCGAGGCCGCCGGCGTGGTGGTCTCGCTGCCCGACGACCTGGCCGAGCAGGTCCGCTACGTGGAGGTCCGCTCGGCCGACGAGGTCGTGCTCGCGATGACCCGGGGCCGCACGGTCGTGTGGGGCTCGTCGTCGGACTCGGCCACCAAGGCCGAGGTGCTGGCGGTGCTGCTGGAGCAGGACGCGTCGGTCTACGACGTCTCGGTGCCCGGCACCCCGACCACCAGCGACTGAGCCCGCGTCGGAAATGACGCCCGACTCGCCGGGCGTGGCTCCACGATCCGTGGCGCCGCGGTGCCTACTGTCGTGCCCACGACGAGGTTGACATAACTATAACCCTCAGGCTGAGGGTCAGGGTTGAGAGTCCCGGCGACCGACTCGGCACACGTCGCGCAGCACGCGCACCCGGCAGCACCCAGCACCACCCAGCAGCACAGCAAGTCCGCACAGCACAGCACCCGAGTCCGGCAGGCACCGCCGGACCACGACCAGCGAGAGGCAGCCATCGTGGCAGCAGCACAGAACTACCTGGCGATCATCAAGGTCGTGGGCATCGGCGGCGGCGGCGTCAACGCCGTCAACCGGATGATCGAGGTCGGCCTCAAGGGCGTCGAGTTCATCGCCATCAACACCGACGCGCAGGCGCTGCTCATGAGCGACGCCGACGTGAAGCTCGACATCGGGCGCGAGCTCACCCGCGGCCTCGGCGCCGGCGCCAACCCCGAGGTCGGGGCCAACGCCGCCGACGACCACGCGGACGAGATCGAGGAGGTGCTCAAGGGCGCCGACATGGTCTTCGTGACCGCCGGCGAGGGCGGCGGCACCGGCACCGGCGGCGCGCCCGTCGTGGCCCGCATCGCCCGCTCGCTCGGCGCGCTGACCATCGGCGTCGTCACCCGTCCGTTCGCCTTCGAGGGCCGCCGCCGCGCCGGCTCCGCGGAGGAGGGCATCGAGCGCCTCCGCGAGGAGGTCGACACCCTCATCGTCATCCCGAACGACCGGCTGCTCTCGATCAGCGACCGCAACGTCTCGGTGCTCGACGCGTTCAAGCAGGCCGACCAGGTGCTCCTCCAGGGTGTCTCCGGCATCACCGACCTGATCACCACCCCGGGCCTGATCAACCTCGACTTCGCCGACGTGAAGTCCGTGATGGCCAACGCCGGCTCCGCCCTCATGGGCATCGGCTCGGCCCGCGGCGACGACCGCGCGGTCGCCGCCTCGGAGATGGCCGTGTCGAGCCCGCTGCTCGAGGCGTCCATCGAGGGCGCGCACGGCGTGCTGCTCTCGATCGCCGGCGGCTCCGACCTCGGCCTGTTCGAGATCAACGAGGCCGCCGCGCTCGTGGCCGACGCGGTGCACCCCGACGCCAACATCATCTTCGGCGCCACCATCGACGACGCCCTGGGTGACGAGGTCCGCGTGACCGTCATCGCCGCCGGCTTCGACGGCGGCATGCCGAAGCGTCGGGACGAGGGCACGGTGCTGCGCAAGGAGACCAAGCCGCAGACGCAGGAGGAGACGCGCGCCGCCGTCGCCGCCGCGCAGGCTGCCCGCCGCGAGGCGGAGGCCGTGGAGCGGCCGGCCGCGCGTCCGCAGGTCGAGGCCCGGCCGTCCGCCGAGCCGACCCAGGCGACCCGCGCGACCACGCCGCGGCCCGCGCCCCAGCCGGTCCAGTTCGACGACGACGACCTCGACGTCCCCGACTTCCTCAAGTGAGCCCGTGTTCCACTTCCGCACCCGCCTGAGCCCGCCGGACGGCGGACCCGGCGTCGACGTCGCCTTCACCGACCGGTGGGGCGGCGTCAGCGCGCCGCCGTTCGACGAACTCAACCTGGCGATCGCCTCGGCCGACGACCCGTCGGCCGTCGCGGAGAACCACCGGCGCCTGCTCGCCGCGCTCGCGCCCGGCGCGCAGCTGGCGGACCTCGTGCAGGTGCACGGGTGCGAGGTGGACGTGGCCGAGCCGGACCCGGACCGTGCCCGGCCCGAGGCCGACGGGATCGTGGCCACCAGCCCCGACCTCGTCCTGATGGTGCGCGCCGCCGACTGCGTCCCCGTGGTGCTGGCCGACCCCGCCGCCGGCGTGGTCGGTGCCGCCCACGCCGGGCGGGCGGGCGTGGAGCGGCAGGTCGTCGTGGCCACCGTGGAGCGGATGCGCGCCCTCGGCGCCGTCGACGTCACGGCCTGGATCGGCCCGCACGTGTGCGGCGGCTGCTACGAGGTCCCGCAGGACATGCAGGACGACGTCGTGGCGACCGAGCCGGCGACCCGCGCGACCACCTCGTGGGGCACCCCGTCGCTCGACCTCGGCGCCGGGGTCGCGGCCCAGCTGGAGCGCTGCGGCGTCACCGTGCTGCGCGAGGCCGCCACCTGCACCCGCACCAGCGCCGACCTCTACAGCCACCGGCGCGACGGTGCCGGCGCGGGGCGGCTGGCGGGCCTCGTCCGTCTGGTGCCTGCCGAGCAGGGGGCCGCGTGAGCGCCCGCGAGGCCGAGCTGGCCGCCAACCTGGACCGGGTGCGGGCACGGGTCGCCGACGCCGAGCGGGCCGCGGGGCGCGAGCCCGGCAGCGTCTCGCTCGTCGTGGTCACCAAGTTCTTCCCGGCCTCCGACGTCCGGCTCCTGGCGGGCCTGGGCGTCACGGACGTGGGGGAGAACCGCCACCCCGAGGCCCGGGACAAGAAGGCGGACTGCGAGGACCTGGGGCTGCGCTGGCACTACATCGGCGGGCTCCAGTCCAACAAGGCCGGCCAGGTGGCGGCGTACGCCGACGTCGTGGAGTCGGTCGACCGGGCCAAGCTGCTCGCCAGGCTGGACCGTGCCGCCGGTGAGCGAGGGGTCGCCCTCGAGGTGCTCCTCCAGGTCGGCCTCGACTCGGGCCGCACCGACGGGGCGGAGGTGGGCGCGGACCGCGCCGGCGTGGAGCCGGAGGACCTGCCCGCCCTCGCCGACGCCGTGACCGCCTGCGAGCACCTGGTGCTCGCAGGCCTCATGGCCGTGGCGCCGCTGGGGGAGGACCCGGCGACCGCCTTCGACCGGCTGGCCGGCATCCGCGCCGGCTTCCTGGCCGACCACCCGGGCGCGACCACGTGCTCGGCAGGGATGAGCGGCGACCTCGAGCAGGCCGTCGCCGCCGGCGCGACACACGTGCGCGTCGGCTCCGCAATCCTCGGATCGCGGCCTTCCACCCACTAGTTTCAACCAAGGACCCGTGCGTCGCGAGAGCGAGGCACACATCATCGGAGGACGAAGTCATGAGCGGCGCGATGCGCAGGATCGGTGAGTACCTCGGTCTCGTCGAGGACACCGGCCGGTACGACGACGAGTACGAGGCCGACGACACGCAGGAGACGCGTGCGCCCCAGGCGTACGCCCAGCACGAGTCCCAGCCCGCCCGCGGTCCGCGTCCCGCGCCCGTGGCCGACCTCGCCGAGCGTCGCCGTCCGGCGACCGGCCCGACCGGAGTGGTGTCCGAGCTGTCCCGCATCATCACGCTGCACCCCAGCACCTACAACGAGGCCCGCACGGTCGGCGAGAACTTCCGTGAGGGCACCCCGGTGATCATGAACCTCACCGAGATGGACGACGCCGACGCCAAGCGGCTCGTCGACTTCGCCGCCGGCCTGGTCTTCGCCACCCGCGGCACCATCGAGCGCGTCACCAACAAGGTGTTCCTGCTCTCCCCGGCCAACGTCACCGTGACGGCCGAGGAGAAGGAGCGCATGGCGGAGAACGGCTTCTTCAACCAGAGCTGAATCCGGCCCCGGGCCGTCGCCCGGGGCAGTGTCCCCGGCGGCGTCCGGGGCAGCACCCGGGCGGCCCCGGCTGGGGCCGTCCACCTAGACTGGCGGCAGTACCGACGCCCTGACGGGTGCCGGGCCGCGTGCACGGCCCGTCGAGAACGAGGAGGACGAGGCCGTGTTGATCATCGGCACCATCATCGACTGGCTGCTGGGCATCTTCCTGTTCCTGATGCTCGTCCGGTTCATCGTGGACTGGGTGCAGGTCTTCGCCCGTTCCTGGAGCCCCACCGGTGTCGTCCTGGTGATCCTCGAGGTCGTCTACTCGGTCACCGACCCGCCGATCATGTTCCTGCGCCGGTTCATCCCGCCGCTGCGCCTGGGCTCCATCGCCCTGGACATGAGCTTCATCCTCGTCCTGGTGGCCGTGTACGTCCTGCGCGCCCTCAACCAGGCGCTGCTGATCCGCCCCTTCCTCTGAGTCGCGCCCGCACCTGAGCCGGCATGCGAGTCGGCCCGACACCTGAGCCACGCCCGGGTCCTGCCCGGGTGGCGGGTGTCTCACAGGTGCCTCCCAGTCGGCTGGGGGAGCCGTGTCGGAGTCCTTCCGGACACGATCCGGAGGGGATCTGGACGTGTTGGGTGCCCCGGCTGTCACACGTGCCCCACCGAGGGCGCTATTGTCTCCTCGACAGGTGCCTCCGACGCTGCTCAGGGGCACGGCACCACGAGCATTGAATGGGTGAGGTCATGCCGCTGACGCCCGAGGACGTGAGCAACAAGCGCTTTACTCCTGTCCGGCTCCGCGAGGGCTACGACATGGGCGAGGTCGACCAGTTCCTCGACGAGGTGGAGGCCGAGCTCGCTCGCCTCACCCGCGAGAACAACGACCTGCGTACGCAGCTGAGCGAGGCGCAGGCCGCGGGCCCCGCCACGCAGGCCTACACCCCGCCGGCCCCCGAGCCGGTGGCCGAGCCGGAGCCGACCCCGGAGCCCGAGCCGGAGCCCGAGCCGGAGCCGGCCCCCGCGCCGGTCGCCGCCGCGCCCGCACCCGCGGCCGTGCCGGTGGGTGGCATGGAGACCATCCGGGTCGAGACGGTGCCCCAGGCGTCCAACGCCGCGGCCCGCCTGCTGGAGATCGCCACGACCAACGCCGAGCAGATGGTCGAGCACGCGAAGAACGAGGCCGACGAGATCGTCGGCAGCGCCCGCACCCGGGCCGAGCGCCTCGAGACCGAGGCCCGCAGCACCGCGGACCGCCTCGAGCAGGACGCCCGCACCCGCGCCTCCATGCTGGACTCCGAGACCGCTGAGCGCCGCCAGCAGATGTTCGGCGAGCTCGAGCGCGAGCGGGACCGGCTCTCCGGCGAGGTGGAGAACCTGCGCTCCTTCGAGCGCGAGTACCGCTCCCGCCTCAAGAGCTACTTCACCCAGCAGCTCGAGGCCCTCAAGGGCCAGGGCGACACCCCGTACGCGGAGGAGTCGCACCAGCCGAAGCGCCTGCGCTCCATCCTGGGCGAGGACGAGGGCTGAGTCCCTCCTGCGACACCGTCGAGGGGCGGGCCCCGGGCCGGGCCCCGGGGGGGGCGCGGGGGGGACCACAGGCCCCCGCCCGCCCCCCCAG
>NZ_JAMOIL010000020.1 GCF_023656415.1 Nocardioides bruguierae | reverse complement strand
GGGTGGTGGTGGGCGGAGACCCCCGGGCCCCCCGGCCCCGGGCGGGCGGGGGCCCGGCCCCGGGCCCGGCCGTCGGTCGTTCCACTCGCCTCGCTCGACCCGCCACTGACCGCGCGACCCGCCCGACCGGGGGACCGGCTGGTGGGCCCGCGGGCGGGTTCACTACACTTCCGCCGCACCGTCTCCGTCACCCGTCCTGGCACGTAAAGGCACCCGCGCATGTCGAGCACCCCCCCGAACCCGGTCCCGTCCGTCGAGGACGCTCCCGTCGACGCCCTCGTCGTCAAGGAGAACGAGGACGCCTGGACCGCCGAGGAGCTCCAGGAGGTCCTCGCCGAGCTCACCGAGCAGCGTGAGCACTCCTCCGTGATCATCACCGAGCACGAGACCGAGCTCTCCGGGCTCATGCGTGACTCCGGCGACGGCGCCGGCCCGGACCCCGCCGACCTCGGCGCGTCCACCTTTGAGCGCGACCACGAGATGAGCGTGCTCAACAACGAGCGCGACAAGCTCCTCCAGATCGACCGTGCCCTCGAGCGCATCGCCAAGGGCACCTACGGCCGCTGCGAGAACTGCGGCGAGCCGATCGGCAAGCTGCGTCTCATGGCCTTCCCGCGGGCGACCCTCTGCATGACCTGCAAGCAGCGGGAGGAGCGGCGCTGAGCGCCGTCCCCGTGAGCACCGACCCCGACCACGGCCCCGACCGCGTCGCGCACGCCGAGGCGCCCCGGCCCTCCCGCACCCGGCTGCGGCTGCTCCTGGCCGCCGTCGCCGTGGTCGGCTTGGGCCTCGACCAGGTGACCAAGCAGTGGGCCACGCAGGCGCTCGCCGACGGCGACCGTGACCTGGTGGGCTCGCTGCTGCGGCTCAACCTGCTGTTCAACCCCGGCGCCGCGTTCAGCACGGGCACGCAGTTCACCGTCGTCCTGACCTGCCTGGCGATGGTCGCCTCGGTGGTCGTGGTCGTCGTGGCCCGGCGCGTGGGCCACGCCGGCTGGGCCGTGGCGCTCGGCCTGCTGCTCGCCGGCATCACCGGCAACCTGACCGACCGGATCTTCCGCGAGCCGGGCCCCCTGCGCGGCCACGTCGTCGACTTCCTGCAGCTGCCGCACTGGCCCGTGTTCAACGTGGCCGACATCTGCATCACCTCCGCGGCCGTCCTGATCGTGCTCCTGACCTTCCGGGGTGTCACCCTGGACGGCAGCCGCGTCACCGACGCGGACGAGAGCAAGGGCGAGAGCACGGGCGAGAGCACCGTCGACGGCGAGGAGGACGCGTGAGCGTCTCGGGCGAGGAACGCACCCTGCTGGTGCCCGACGGGCTGGCGGGGGAGCGGGTCGACGCCGCCATCGCGCGCATGTTCGGCCTCTCGCGCACCCGGGCGGCCGAGCTGGCCGCCGAGGGCCTGGTGCTGGTCGACGGCGTGGCCGTCTCCAAGAGCGAGCGGCTGCTGCCCGGCGCCCGGCTCGACATCACGATCCCGTCGGTGGCGGACCCGTTGACGGTGGTGCCGGTGGAGGTCGAGGGGATCTCGATCCTCCACGACGACCCGGCCATCGTGGTGATCGACAAGCCCGTCGGCGTGGCCGTCCACCCCTCGCCGGGCTGGAACGGGCCGACGGTCGTGGGCCACCTGGTGGCGGCCGGCTTCCGCATCGCCACCTCCGGTGCCGCCGAGCGGCAGGGCATCGTCCAGCGCCTCGACGTGGGCACCTCCGGCGTCATGGTCATCGCCAAGGGCGAGCACGCCTACTCGGTGCTCAAGCAGGCCTTCCGCGACCGCACGGTCGACAAGACCTACCACGCGCTGGTGCAGGGCCACCCCGACCCGCTCGAGGGCACGATCGACGCGCCCCTGGGCCGGCACCCGAAGTTCGACTACAAGTTCACGGTGCGCGCCGACGGGCGGCCCTCGGTCACCCACTACGAGACGCTCGAGGCGCACCGGTTCGCCTCGCTGCTGCAGATCCACCTCGAGACCGGGCGCACCCACCAGATCCGCGTCCACATGAGCGCCCTCAAGCACCCGTGCGTGGGCGACCTCACCTACGGCGCCGACCCGACGCTGGCGCGCCGCGTCGGGCTGGAGCGGCAGTGGCTGCACGCCGTGAAGCTCGGCTTCGAGCACCCCTCGACCGGCGAGTACGTCGAGTTCGAGAGCCCGTACCCGGACGACCTGGCCGCGGCGCTCGAGGTCGTCCGCGACTCGGTCTGAGCCGGTGAGCGGGGGCGTCGGGGCCGGCGTTCCTGCCGTGCGGCTGCGTCGCGGCACGCCGGCCGACGCCGTCGCTCTGGCGCAGGTGCACGTCACCGCGCGCCGGGCGGCGCCCATGCCCGACGGCGTGCACCCCGAGCACGAGGTGCGGGGCTGGCTGGCCGCGCGGCTGCGCGCCGACGAGGTCTGGGTGGCGCACGAGGGCACCCAGGTGCTCGGCTACGCCCGGCTCACCGACGGCTGGCTGGACGACCTCTACGTCCGCCCCGCGGCGCAGGGACGAGGCGTGGGCACTGCCCTGCTCGCACAGGCGTTCCGCGCCTGTCCCGGCGGCTTCTGCCTGTGGGTCTTCGCCGCCAACGCCCCGGCACGCGCGTTCTACGCGGCGGCCGGCCTGGTCGAGCTGGAGCGCACCGACGGCGCCGACAACGAGGAGCGCGAGCCGGACGTGCGGATGGCCTGGCCGGGGGAGCAGCCGGAGGCGTTCTGGGCCCGGCTGCACGCCGAGCTCGCGGCCGACGTCCGGGCCGTGGGCGACGACCTGCGTGCCCGCGCGCGGGCGCTCGCCGTGGCCTCCGACACGCCCTTCGAGGCGTCCCTGCAGGTCACCGGCGAGCCCCGGGCCGAGGGCTGAGGGCACGACCCCGCGGGGCACCGGCACTGTCGGTGCGGGGTGCCACGGTGGGGTCCTGGCGTCACGTAGGCTGACCCCCTCCCGCGGGGATCCCGGCCGCCGTCGTGGCCCGGACCCTGCCCGCAGCACCCGTTGACGAACTCGCAGAAGGGATGCGCCCCGCTCCGATGGCGAACGGCTCCTCCGACTCCTTCGTGCACCTGCACGTCCACACCGAGTACTCGATGCTCGACGGTGCCGCCCGTCTGGGCGACCTGGCCAACCGGGCCGCCGAGCTCGAGATGCCCGCCATCGCGATGACCGACCACGGCAACGTGTTCGGCGCGTACGAGTTCTACAAGAAGGCCACCGCAGCCGGCGTGAAGCCGATCATCGGCATCGAGGCCTACTTCGCCCCGAACATCTCCCGGTTCGAGAAGAAGGGCGTGAACTTCTACGACGGCGGGTCGGACGACATCTCCAACCGCGGTGCGTACACGCACATGACGCTGCTCTCGGAGTCGACCGAGGGCATGCACAACCTGTTCCGGCTGTCCACCGGCGCCTGGCGCGACGGGTACTTCAAGCACCCGCGCATGGACCGCGAGATCCTCCAGCAGTACGGCAAGGGCGTCATCGGCACCACCGGCTGCCCCTCGGGCGAGATCCAGGTCCACCTGCGCTACGGCAACTACGAGGCCGCGCGCCAGGCGGCCGGCGACTTCCAGGACATCCTCGGCAAGGAGAACTACTTCCTGGAGCTGATGGACCACGGCCTCGACATCGAGAACCGGGTCCGTGCCGACCTGATCAAGCTCGGCCGCGACCTGAACATCCCCCTGCTGGCCACCAACGACTCCCACTACGTGCGCCGCGAGGACGCTCCCTCCCAGGAGCACCTGCTCTGCATCAACTCCGGCTCCACGATGGACATCCCGGCCGGCGACGGCCCGGGCCAGCGGTTCGCGTTCAACGGCGACGGCTACTACATCAAGTCCGCCGCGGAGATGCGCGCCCTGTGGGGCGACAAGTACGGCCTGCCCGAGGCCTGCGACAACACGCTGCTGATCGCCGAGCGCTGCGACGTGCAGTTCACCGAGGCCGTCGGCAAGTACATGCCCCGCTTCCCCTGCCCGCCCGGCGAGAACGAGGAGTCGTGGCTGGTCAAGGAGGTCGAGAGCGGCCTCCACGACCGCTACCCGGGCGGCATCCCGGACGAGGTGCGCAAGCAGGCCGAGTACGAGCTGGGCGTCATCATCCAGATGGGGTTCCCCGGCTACTTCCTCGTCGTCGCCGACTTCATCAACTGGGCCAAGGACAACGGCATCCGGGTCGGCCCGGGCCGTGGCTCGGGCGCAGGCTCGATGGTCGCCTACGCCATCAAGATCACCGACCTGGACCCGCTGCGCCACGGCCTGATCTTCGAGCGCTTCCTCAATCCCGACCGCGTCTCGATGCCCGACTTCGACGTCGACTTCGACGACCGTCGCCGCTCCGAGGTGATCCGGTACGTCACGGAGAAGTACGGCGACGACCGCGTCTCCTACATCGTCACCTACGGCACCATCAAGGCGAAGCAGGCCGTCAAGGACTCCAGCCGCATCCTCGGCTACCCGTTCGCCATGGGCGACCGGATCACCAAGGCCATGCCGCCCGCGGTGATGGGCAAGGACGTCCCGCTGCAGGACCTGTTCAACCCCGAGCACAAGCGCTACTCCGAGGGTGGCGAGTTCCGGGGCATCTACGAGCAGGACCACGACGTCAAGAAGGTCGTGGACACCGCCATCGGCATCGAGGGCCTGAAGCGTCAGTGGGGCGTGCACGCCGCCGGCGTCATCATGTCCAGCGAGCCGCTGGAGGACGTCATCCCGCTGCTCAAGCGGCCCGCCGACGGCGCGATGATCACGCAGTTCGACTACCCGACCTGCGAGAACCTCGGCCTGATCAAGATGGACTTCCTGGGCCTGAGGAACCTGACGATCCTCGACGACGCCGTGAAGAACATCAAGGCGAACCGCGGCGAGGACCTCGTCCTGGAGGACCTCGAGCTCGACGACCGGGCGGCCTACGAGCTGCTGGGCCGCGGCGACACCCTGGGCGTCTTCCAGCTCGACGGCGGCCCGATGCGCGGCCTGCTGCGCCTCATGCGCCCCGACAACTTCGAGGACATCTCCGCGGTGCTCGCGCTGTACCGCCCGGGCCCGATGGGCGTGGACTCCCACACGAACTACGCGCTGCGCAAGAACGGCAAGCAGGAGATCACCCCGATCCACCCCGAGCTGGCCGAGCCGCTCGAGGACATCCTGGACACCACCTACGGCCTGATCGTGTACCAGGAGCAGGTCATGGCGGTGGCGCAGAAGCTGGCGGGCTACTCGCTGGGCCAGGCGGACCTGCTGCGCCGCGCGATGGGCAAGAAGAAGAAGGAGATCCTCGACAAGGAGTTCGTGCCGTTCTCCGGCGGCATGAAGGCCAACGGCTACTCCGACGCGGCCATCAAGGCCCTGTGGGACGTCCTGGTGCCGTTCTCCGACTACGCGTTCAACAAGGCGCACACCGCCGCCTACGGTCTGGTCTCCTACTGGACGGCCTACCTCAAGGCGCACTACGCGCCCGAGTACATGGCCGCCCTGCTCACCAGCGTCGGCGACGACAAGGACAAGTCGGCGATCTACCTCAACGAGTGCCGCCGGATGAAGATCCAGGTGCTCCCGCCGGACGTCAACGAGTCGGCCAACAACTTCACCCCGGTCGGCAACGACATCCGCTTCGGTCTCGGCGCGATCCGCAACGTCGGGCACAACGTGGTCGACGGCATCGTCGCCGGGCGCGAGGAGAAGGGCCGCTACGAGGACTTCAACGACTTCCTCTCCAAGGTGCCCGCCCACGTGTGCAACAAGCGCGTGATGGACTCCCTGATCAAGGCCGGCGCGTTCGACGACATGAAGCACAAGCGTCGGGCCCTGGTCGCGGTGCACGAGACCGCGGTCGAGCAGTACGTCGACATCAAGCGCAACGAGGCCATCGGCCAGGACTCCCTGTTCGGTGGCCTGGACGACGACGCGGCCGGCGACTTCGGCACCACCGTCGCGATCCCGGACATCGACGAGTGGGAGAAGATGACCCTGCTCGGCCACGAGCGGGACATGCTCGGCCTCTACGTCTCCGACCACCCGCTGCTGGGCCTCGAGCACGTGCTGGCCAACGCCTCCGACGTCTCCATCGGCTCGCTGCTGCTGGACGAGTCGCGCTCGGACGGCTCGCCGATCCAGGTCTGCGGCCTGGTCACCCAGGTGCAGCGCAAGATCACCAAGCGCGGTGACGCCTGGGCCATGGTCACCATCGAGGACCTGGACGGTGCCATCGACGTCCTGCTCTTCCCCTCCTCCTACCAGCTGGCGGCGCCGCTGCTCATGGAGGACGCCGTGCTCACCGTGAAGGGCCGGCTGTCGCGGAGCAAGGACCAGCCGGAGATCCACGGCCAGGAGGTCAGCGCCCCCGACATCACCGACGGCCCGTCGGGCCCGGTGGTGATCCAGCTGCCGCAGACCCGGGTCAACCAGCACGTGGTGGCCGACCTCAAGGACGTCCTCTCCACGCACCGCGGGTCCTCCGAGGTCCACCTGCGGGTGCTGATGCGCGACAAGACGATCGTGATGCGGGTCGGTGACCTGCACCGCGTCACCCCGTCGCCGGCGCTCTTCGCCGACCTCAAGCAGCTGCTGGGGCCCGGGTGCCTGACCAGCTGACCTCGGACGCGGCGGACACGCCGCCCCCGGTCCCGTCCCCGGCCCCGGCCCCGGCGGGGGAGACGTCGCACGGACGACGTCCGGCCCGCCGTTCCCTGGTGGTGGCCGGCCTGGTCGTGCTGGTGCCTGCCCTCCTGGGCCCGCTGCTGGGCTGGCTGTGGGAGTCGGTGTGGACCCCGACGCAGGGCGTCGTCGTGCAGGGCACCTGGTACGTGGTCGACAGCGACCTCACCTACGACCTCGACGGCCTGCGCAACCAGTTCTCCGGGCCCGCGCTGTACGCCGTGATCACCCTGGCGGCCGGGCTGCTCGTCGGCGTCGTCGCCGGGCTCCTGGCCCGACGTGACGAGGTGCTGACGCTGGTCGCGGTGCTCGTGGGCTCGACCCTCTGCGGGCTGCTCGCCTGGCAGACGGGCACCCGGCTGGGCCCCGCCGACCCGCAGGTGCTCGCCGCCTCCGCCGACGACGGCACGCGGCTGCCCGACCACCTGACGATCGGCTCCTGGGCCGTCCTCACCTGCGCGCCCCTGGCCGCGGCCATCGCCCTGGTGGTCGTGTTCGGACTGTTACCTCGGACTTCACGGCGACGCCCGCAGGGAACCCCCGACGCCGGATAGCCTGCTGCCACCCCCGGACGGACCACCCGGGGGACGCAGCGCCGCGGCGGGGCTCTCGCCCGCCCGCCGGCACCCGACCCGAGGACCCGCCGTGACCGAGCAGCACCCCGACCACCCCGCCGAGCAGAGCCCCGAGCAGGCCGGGCAGCACCCCGAGTACCTGGAGTCCGACGCCGGTCGGCCCGCCGACAAGGAGCCCCGTGCCCGTCGCGGGCTCGCGATCGGCGGTGGCCTGGCTGCCCTCGTGCTGGTCGGCGGCGGTGCCGCGGCCGCCTGGTGGTGGACCTCCGACGGCGGGGAGGCGGCCGAGGCGCTGCCCGGTGACGCGCTCGTCTACGTCGGCATGAGCCTGGACCCCAGCGGCAGCCAGAAGGTCGAGGCCGTCCGCACCCTGCAGAAGTTCCCCGACCTCGCCGCCGAGCTGGGCATGGACGGCGACGCGGGCGAGGTGGACCCGAAGGCGGCGATGGTCGAGGCCATCATCGCCGAGGCCGGCTGCGAGGACACGCTCTCCTACGCCGACGACGTGGAGCCCTGGCTGGGCGACCGTGCCGGTGTGGTCCTGCGCGGGGAGCTCTCCGAGGACACCGTGCCGCTCCTGGCCGTGGAGGTCACCGACGAGAGCCTCGTGGATGCCGGCCTCGAGGCGCTCGCCACCTGCGACGGCGGCGAGGAGCCCGACGACCTCGGTGCGTACGAGGTGCGGGACGGCTGGCTGTACGCCACCGAGACCCAGGAGGGCCTCGACGACGCCTTCGCGGCCCTCGACGAGGGGAGCCTGGCCGACGACGCCGACTACGCCGAGCTCAGCGGCCTGGCCGGGGACACCGGCATCGTCTCCGCCTACGTCGCGCCGGCGCTGGGCTCCGCGCTCGGCGACCTGATCGCCTCGCAGTCCGGCCTCGACGAGATGGGCGACTCGGCCCAGCTCGCCGAGGGCCTCGCCCAGATGGAGGGCTTCGGAGGCGCGGTGGCCCAGGTGCGGTTCGAGGACGGCGCCCTGGAGGTCGAGGCCGGCGGCATGGCCTCCGACGAGGCCGCCGCCGTCACCGACGTCACGGCCGGCGGCGACATGGTGTCGTCCCTGCCCGCCGAGACCGACGCGGTGCTCGCCGCCGGCCTGGCCGACGGCGCGATCGAGGCCCAGGTGGAGGCGCTCTCGAGCTCCCTGGGCACCACCCCCGACGAGATCGACGCCGAGCTGCAGTCCTCGTTCAACCTCACGCTGGACCAGCTCTCGGCCGCCGTGGGCGACGGCATCGGCATCGCGCTCGGCTCCGGGCTGGACCTCAACAGCGCGATGGCCTCCACGTCCCTGGACGCCCTGCCCGTCGCGGTCCTCGTGGGTGGGACGCCCGATGACGTCGCCCCCGTGGTGGACACCCTCAACATCCTGGCCGGCTACGCGCTGGGTTCCGGCGAGATCACCGTCGAGGAGACCCCCTCGGGCTCGGCACTGGTCACCGGCAACGCCTACGGCGACGCCGTGGCCTCCGGTGGCGACCTGGCCTCCGACCCGGTGTTCAGCCGCGCCGTCCCGGACGCCGACGGCGCCGGCTCGGTCTTCTTCCTCCGGATGGCCGGCTCGGACCTGTTCGCCGACATCGCCGAGCAGAGCGGCACGACCGGCCTGGACGCGCTGGAGGCCGTCGGCGCCTCGGTGAGCGGCGGGGACGGCGAGTTCAGCATGCGGCTGCGGATCACCACCACCGACTGACGACGGCGGAGCGGTCTAGCGGCCGATCTCCGCCAGCACCGCACCGGTGACGGTGACGAGGTCGTCGGGGGCCAGACCCAGGTCGAACCCCCGACGACCGCCCGAGACGTAGACGACGTCGTGCAGCACGGCGGTCTCGTCGACCACGGTGCGGTGCCGCTTCTTCTGGCCCACCGGCGAGATCCCACCGACCACGTACCCGGTCGCGCGCTCGGCGTCGGCGGGCCTGGCCATCACGGCCTTGCTGCCACCGAGCGCGCGGGCCAGGGCCTTGAGGTCCAGCTGCCCGGTCACCGGCACCACGCCGACGACGAGCTCACCGTCGAGGTCGGCGAAGAGCGTCTTGAACACCGAGTCCGGGTCCAGGCCGAGCGCCTCGGCGGCCTCCAGCCCGTAGGACGCGGCCCGCGGGTCGTGCTCGTAGGGGTGGGTGGTGAACGCCACGCCGGCGTCGGTCAGCGCGACGGTGGCGGGCGTCCCGCCGGCTGCCTGCTTCTTCCTGGCCACGCACCGATCCTGCCGCGTACGCCGCGGCACCGGTGCGCGGGGCCCGTCAGTTGGGCGACCAGCGGGTGCGCGCCACCTCGGTGGCGGGCAGCGAGGGGATGACGTTCATCGCCCGCAGCTCCTCGCGCAGCAGGTCGACGACGTGGCCGAGCCGCTGCGCCGGGTCGTCGGTCTCGAGCAGCTCCTGCCGGTCCGGCAGGGGGAGCGGTGCGCCGGCAGCCAGCGCCCAGGACAGCCACGACGGGTCCTGCGGCAGCCGGCCCTCCCACGGGTCGGCCTGGAGCTCGGCCAGGGCGACGCGGTAGGCGGTGAACGTGGAGCGGGCCTGCTGGAGCAGCTCCTCGCCGACGCCACCGTCGGGTCCGCCGTCCAGCTCGGGCCGTGCCAGCACGGCGCCCAGGGGGAACTTGCCCTCGGGGTGCGGGGCCAGGCGTTCCAGGTCGAACCGGTCGACGCCGACGGCCACGATCCCGAAGGTGCCGTCGGGTCGCTCGGTGGCCTCCGTCAGCCGCAGCCGCACGCCCACCCGGAACAGGGACTGGGCGCCGTGGTCGCCCACCTCGTAGCCCTCGCGGATCGCCACCGTCCCGAACATCCGCTCGGCGGGGTCCTCGATCTCCAGCAGGTGCCGGACGAGGGCGCGGTAGCGGTCCTCGAACACGTTGAGCGGCACCGTCAGCCCGGGGAAGGTGACCGTGTTCAGGGGGAACATGGGCAGCGTGGGGTCCACGCCGTCACCGTAGCCGTCACGACGCGTCCGTCCGGGTGGGGCGCGCGGGGCGTACCACCGGGTGGCCAGGACTCGGGGCGCACCGGGTCCGGCGCCTAGAATCGGGGCCATGATCACCCGGACCGACCTGCGTAGCGCCGCCACCGGTCGCGCGCCGGAGGAGCCGTTCGACTACCGGACCGCCCTCCCGCGCGCCGACTTCGACGTCGAGGCAGCCGTGCCGGCCACCCATCGCATCCTGGCGGACGTCCAGGAGCGGGGGATCGAGGCGATCCTCGAGATGAGCGCCAAGTTCGACGGCGTCACCCTGGACGACGTCCGCGTGCCTGCCGAGGCGATCCAGCGCGCCCTCGACGAGCTCGACCCGGCCCTGCGTGCCGGTCTGGAGGAGTCCATCCGCCGGCTCCGCGCCACCAGCACCAACGAGCTGGAGACCGACGCGCGCACCGAGCTCGGCCCCGGAGCCGTCGTCACCCACCGCAAGGTACCCATGGGCCGCGTGGGCCTCTACGTGCCCGGCGGCCTCGCGCCGCTCATCTCCAGCGTCCTGATGAACACGGTGCCCGCCCAGGTCGCCGGCGTCGGCTCCATCGCCCTGGCCAGCCCGCCGCAGAAGGAGTTCGGCGGTCTGCCGCACCCCAGCATCCTGGCCGCCTGCGCCCTGCTGGGCGTCGAGGAGGTCTACGCCGTCGGTGGTGCCCAGGCGATCGGCATGTTCGCCTACGGCGCCGGCCCCTGCGCGCCCGTCGACCTCATCACCGGCCCCGGCAACATCTGGGTCGTCACCGCCAAGCGCCTGGTCAAGGGCTCGGTGGGCATCGACTCCGAGGCCGGCCCCACCGAGATCGCGATCCTGGCCGACGAGACCGCCGACCCGGCGTTCGTCGCGGCCGACCTCATCAGCCAGGCCGAGCACGACCCGCTGGCGGCGTCCGTGCTGGTGACCCCCAGCGAGACGCTGGCCGCCGAGGTCGAGGCCGAGCTGGACAAGCAGGTCGGCGCGACCAAGCACGTCGAGCGCATCCGCACGAGCCTGAGCGGCAAGCAGTCCGCGATCGTCCTGGTCGACGACCTCGAGCAGGGCCTGAAGGTGGTCGACGCCTACGCCGCCGAGCACCTGGAGATCCAGACGGTCGACGCGGACGCCTGGGCCGCCCGCGTCCGCAACGCCGGCGCGATCTTCGTCGGCGCCCACGCGCCCGTGAGCCTCGGCGACTACTGCGCCGGGTCGAACCACGTGCTGCCCACCGCCGGCTGCGCCTGCCACTCCTCGGGGCTGTCAGTGCGCGCCTTCACCAAGTCGGTGCACGTCATCACCTACGACCGCACCGGACTGGCCGAGGTCGCCGACCACGTGACCACGATGGCCGAGGCGGAGGACCTGCCCGGTCACGCCCAGGCCGTCCGCGTGCGCTTCGCCGCCGACGCCGGCTCCGAGAACCAGGGCTGAGGCGCACCGTGGACTTCCCGCCGATCCGTGAGGAGCTGCGCGGGCTGGAGCCCTACGGGGCTCCCCAGCTCGACGTGCCGGTGCAGCTGAACACCAACGAGAACCCGTACGGGCCCAGCGAGGCCTGCGCGGACGACATCGCTGCGTCGGTCCGCGAGGCGGCGCTGACGCTGAACCGCTACCCCGACCGCGAGCACGTCGCCCTGCGCGAGGCGCTCGCGGCCTACCTGTCGCGCGACACCGTCGCGGCCGGGTTCTCGATCACGCCCGAGCAGGTCTGGGCGGCCAACGGCTCGAACGAGGTCATGCTGCAGCTGCTGCAGGCCTTCGGTGGCCCCGGCCGCACGGCCTGCTCGTTCGCCCCGACGTACTCGATGTACCCCGAGTACGCCCGCGACACGCTGACCCGCTGGGTCACCGGCCACCGCGCCGAGGACTTCTCCCTCGACGTGGACGCCGCGCGCGAGCTGATCGAGGCCGAGCAGCCGAGCGTCGTCCTGCTGCCCAGCCCGAACAACCCGACCGGCACGGCCCTGCCGCCGGACGCCATCGAGGTGCTGTGCAAGGCCACCGGCGCCTACGGCGGCCTGCTCGTCGTGGACGAGGCCTACACCGAGTTCCGCCGCGAGGGCACCCCGTCGGCCTTGGAGCTGCTGCCCACGCACCGCAACCTGGTCGTCTCCCGCACGATGAGCAAGGCGTTCGCGCTGGCCGGTGGCCGCCTCGGGTACCTGGCGGCGGACCCGGCGATCCTGGACGCCATCCGCGTCGTCCGGCTGCCCTACCACCTCTCGTCGGTGACGCAGGCGGCCGCGCTGGCCGCGCTGCGTCACGCCCCCGAGCTGCTCGGCAAGGTCGACGACCTGCGCCGCGAGCGCGACGACGTCGTCACCTGGCTGCGTGCCCAGGGCCTCGAGGTCGCCGACAGCGACGCGAACTTCGTGCTCTACGGCCGCTTCGAGGACCGGCACGCCCACTGGGAGGCGCTGCTCGCCCACGGCGTGCTCGTGCGCGAGGTCGGCCCCGCCGGCTGGCTGCGCGTCTCCATCGGCACGCCCGAGGAGATGGCCGCGTTCCGCGACGCCACCACCGCCGTGCTGGCGACGCCGGCCGGCACCCTGATGGACCCCGCTACCGAGGAGGACGCATGACCGCCCGCACCGCCCGCGTCGAGCGCACCACGAGCGAGTCGAAGGTCGTCGTCGAGGTCAACCTCGACGGCACCGGCAAGCACGACATCTCCACCGGCGTCGGCTTCTACGACCACATGCTCACCGCGCTGGCGCGGCACTCGCTGATCGACCTCACCGTCATCAGCGAGGGCGACACCTGGATCGACGCCCACCACACCACCGAGGACACGGCGATCTGCCTCGGGCAGGCGCTGCGCGAGGCCCTGGGGGACAAGAAGGGCATCCGCCGCTTCGGTGACGCCACCGTCCCGCTGGACGAGGCCCTCGTGCACGCCACGGTCGACGTCTCCGGCCGCCCCTACTGCGTGCACACCGGTGAGCCCGAGGGCCAGCAGTACGTGCAGCTCGGCGGCTCCGGCGTCTCCTACCTGGGCTCCCTGACCCAGCACGTCTTCGAGTCGATCGCGTTCCACGGCCACTTCTGCCTGCACGTGCGCGTGCTGGCCGGCCGCGAGCCGCACCACATCGTCGAGACCCAGTTCAAGGCCCTGGCCCGCGCGCTGCGCGACGCCGTGGCCCTCGACCCGCGCGAGACCGGCGTGCCCTCGACCAAGGGCGCGCTCTGAGCGCGCTCGCCCCTGCCGGAGCGGGCCTCGACCCGGCGGTGCTGGCCACCAAGACCGTCGTCGTCCTCGACTACGGCTCGGGCAACCTGCGCTCGGCCGTGCGCGCGGTCGAGCGGACCGGCGTGCAGGTCGAGCTCACCGGGGACTTCGAGAAGGGCCTGGCCGCCGACGGCCTCCTCGTGCCCGGCGTGGGCGCCTACGCGGCGTGCATGGCGGGGCTGAAGGAGATCAAGGGCGACCGGCTCATCGGCCGTCGCCTGGCCGGCGGCCGCCCCGTCCTGGGCATCTGCGTGGGCATGCAGGTGCTCTTCGCGCAGGGCATCGAGCACGGCGTGCAGACCGACGGCTGCGACGAGTGGCCGGGGGTCGTCGAGCGGCTCCACGCTCCCGTGGTGCCGCACATGGGCTGGAACACCGTCGAGGCGCCCGAGGGCAGCCAGGCCTTCGCCGGCCTCGAGGGCGAGCGGTTCTACTTCGTGCACTCCTACGGCGTGCGCGAGTGGACGCTGGAGACCAACGATCGGACCAAGGCGCCGCTGGTGACATGGGCCCGGACCGGTCCCACGGAGCATGGCGGCGACCGGTTCGTGGCCGCGGTCGAGAACGGGCCGCTGTGGGCCACCCAGTTTCACCCGGAGAAGTCCGGGGACGCCGGCGCGGCGCTGCTGCGCAACTGGGTCGCGACCCTCTGACCGCACGACCGGAGCCACGATGAGCAAGGAGCGCGCCCGGCGTCGCGCCGAGCGGGAGGCCGAGGCGGCCGCCCGCGCGGCGGAGCGTCGGCTCGCCGAGGAGCGTGCGGCACGACACCGTGCGGTGCGCGACCGGTTGCTGGCGCCGTTCCGGGCCGTCGCCGCCTGGCTGGGCGCCGGCTCCACCCGGGGTCGGGTGACCGGACGCCTCGCGGAGAAGCGTCGGCGCCGGACCGGGTGGCTCGTCGCGCTCGGCGTGGCGGCCGTCGTCCTGGTCGGGGTGATCACCCGCGACTGGTACGCCGTGGCGATGACCGTCGTGGTCCTCGTCCTCGGCGGGCCCGTGCTCTACACCCTGATGTTCCGGCGGGCCTGAGCCCGCCTGTCCGCACCCCCCTGAACCTGCACCACCTGATCTGGAAGAAGAGGAACGATGAGCGACTACCTGGAGCTGCTGCCGGCGGTGGACATCACCGAGGGGCAGGCCGTCCAGCTCGCGCAGGGCGTGGCCGGGTCCGAGCGGACCTACGGCGACCCCATCGCGGCCGCCAGGCGCTGGCAGGACGCCGGCGCCGAGTGGCTGCACCTCGTCGACCTGGACGCCGCCTTCGGCCGCGGCTCGAACCGCGCGCTGCAGGCCGAGATCGTCGGCGCCCTCGACATCAAGGTCGAGATGAGCGGCGGCATCCGTGACGACGAGTCGCTGGCCGCGGCGCTGGCCACCGGCTGCACCCGCGTCAACATCGGCACCGCCGCGCTGGAGAACCCCGAGTGGTGCCGCCGGATCATCGGCGAGCACGGCGACAAGATCGCCATCGGCCTCGACGTGCGGGGTCGCACCCTGGCGGCGCGCGGCTGGACCCGCGACGGCGGCGACCTCTACGACGTCCTGGAGCGCCTGAACTCCGAGGGCTGCGCCCGCTACGTCGTCACCGACGTCAACAAGGACGGCATGCTCGCCGGTCCGAACCTGCAGCTGCTCACGGACGTCTGCTCGGCCACGGACGCGCCGGTCGTGGCCTCGGGCGGGGTCACCACCCTCGACGACATCCGGGCCCTCATGGGCCTGGTCGAGGTGGGCGTCGAGGGTGCCATCGCCGGCACCGCGCTCTACGAGGGCCGGTTCACGCTCGAGGACGCCCTCGCGCTCACGCTGCCCGCAGCCGGCGGTGCCTCGTGAGCCTGGCCGTCCGGGTCATCCCGTGCCTGGACGTCAACGGCGGCCGGGTGGTCAAGGGCATCAACTTCCTCGACCTGCGTGACGCGGGCGACCCCGTCGAGCTGGCCCGCTCCTACGACGCGGAGGGCGCCGACGAGCTGACGTTCCTCGACATCTCGGCCTCGCACGAGGGTCGCGCCACGACTATGGAGATGGTCTCGCGCTGTGCCGAGGAGGTCTTCATCCCGCTCACCGTCGGTGGCGGCGTCTCCTCCGTCGAGGACGTCGACCGCCTGCTGCGCGCGGGCGCCGACAAGGTCGCGGTGAACACGGCCGCGATCCGTCGCCCCGAGCTGGTCGCCGAGATCGCCGACCGCTTCGGCAACCAGGTGCTGGTGCTGTCGGTCGACGCGCGCCGCGCGCCCGGCACCGACTCCGGCTTCGAGGTCACCACCCACGGTGGTCGCCAGTCGGCCGGCATCGACGCCGTGGAGTGGGCCCACCGCGCCTGCGAGCTGGGCGCCGGGGAGATCTTGCTCAACGCCATGGACGCCGACGGCACCCAGGACGGGTTCGACCTGGAGCTGCTGCGGGCCGTGCGCGCCGAGGTGACCGTGCCGGTGATCGCCTCCGGCGGCGCTGGTGCGCTCGAGCACTTCCCACCGGCCGTCGACGCGGGTGCGGACGCGGTGCTCGCCGCGACCGTCTTCCACTTCGGCACCCTGCGGATCGGGGACGTGAAGTCGACGCTCGCCGCCGCGGGTCACCCGGTGCGCTAGACCCTGGTCAGAGCAGCCCGAGCTCGACCGCCCGCGCCAGCACCTCGGCGTGGGCGGTCGCGCCTCCGCGGCCGCTCCACGCGAGCGTGTCGACGGCGGCACCGGCCGGGGCCAGTGCCCGGGCGGCGTCCTCGGTCCGACCGGCCGCGTGCAGGCGGGCGGCGACCTCGTTGGCCGCGTTGACGAGCTCGACCTCGTCGCCGGCGATGGAGACCAGGTAGGCCTGGGCGCGGGGGAGCGCCTCGGCCAGCATCTGCTCGGTGGCCTCGGTCGCGTCCTTCTCGTGCGCCCGGGTCGCCGCCACGAGGGGCAGCAGCTCGCTGCGGGTCGCCGGCGCCATCGAGGCAAGCTGCTCGGCCAGCCCGTAGGACGACGCCGCGGTGCCGTACCACCAGGGTGACAGGGTCTCCAGCGCGCTGACCTGCCAGGCCCAGCCGGCGGGGCACGACTGCGCCGCGGCCGAGAGCAGCTCGCGGAACGTGGCCTCGTCGGCCTTGAGCCCGCGGGCCTGGTCGAACAGCGTGCCCCAGGCGGTGGGGTCCTGGCGCTCGGCGTGCAGCGCGCCCTGGACCAGTGGGGAGGCGATGTCCAGCTGCTCGTGGCGCTGGGCCTCGTCGGCGGCCGTGACCTGCCGGACGCGGAGCGTGCCGGCGCTGGTGAGGCAGCCGTGGGGGAGGGCGGTCGGGTCGATCTCGACGCTGTCGTCGGGGACCTCGGCCTCGTCGTCGTCGTCCGCCCGGGGGCTGTGCGTCGCCGCCGCCTGGAAGGACGCCTCCAGCCAACCGTCCACGAACGCGGGGTGGGCGAGCGAGTGCTCGACGAGCAGGTGCCGGTGCTGCCAGGTGGCGGCACCGGCGAGGTCGGCGAGCCGACGCGACCAGGCAGAGGCGTCGCCGGTCTCCACCGCCACGGCGAGGAGGTCCAGGTCCGACCGCAGGTGCGGGTCCGGGACGGCGGTGGGCTGCGGCTGCGAGGAGTTCGTCGACACGGGCGACCACCCTAGGCGGTCCGGCGAGCCGCCTACGACAGCGCCTTGACCAGGTGGACGTCGGCCTCGCCGGCCACCGGCAGCCCCTGCCAGCGGCCGATCTCCTCGTAGCCGTTCCGCTGGTAGAAGCCGGGCGCCTGGAACGTGAAGCTCGTCGTGAACACGTGCTGCACGCCGCGCGCCCGGGCCTCGGTCTCGAAGAGGTCGAGCAGCCGGCTGCCGGCGCCCGTCCCGCGGGCCTGCGGCGCCACCCAGGTCAGGGCGATGCCGCCGGCGACTCCCCAGGTCCAGCCGCTGGTGCCGGCGAGCAGCAGCCCCGCGTCGTCCGTCAGCCGCACCGTCAGCTCCCGCGCGGGCGCCAGGCCGGGCGTCGCGGCTGCGTTGTGGGCGTCGAGCTCGTCGGAGAGCCGCTGGTCGAGGGCGGCGTCGGCCTCGGCCACCTCCGCCGTCCACGGGTCCGTGGCCACGCCCCGGCCCGCCCGGTGCAGCACCATGTCGCGCAGCTCCTCGCCGACCGGCTCGTGGCGGCGCAGCAGCGCCACCTCCTGGTAGCCGGCGCGGGCGGCGGTGGCGCGGGAGGCCGCGTTGCCGGGCTCGGCCAGGAGCTCGATCACGTCGACGTCGTCGTGGTCGAGCGCCCAGGAGGTCAGCAGCGTGAGGGCGCGGGAGGCCCAGCCCTCGCGACGTCGCGCCGGCACGACCCAGTAGCCGGTGCCGCACCGGCCGTCGGCCCGCATCCACAGGCCGATCTCGCCGACGCAGGTGTCGGTCGCGGCGTCCGCGATGGCGAAGGAGTAGCCGACTCCCTCGTCCAACCGCCCGAGCTGTCGCTCGACGTAGGCCGCGACCTCGCCGTCGTCGTCGGTGGCGGGCACCGTCGTGATCAGCGGGATGAGGGGGTCCTGCGTGGCCGCCCGGACCGCCGGTGCGTCGGCGTGGGTGAAGGGACGCAGGCGCACGCCGGCGTCCTCGAGGACGGGCATGGTGCGGGGGAGGAGCAGGGGCGTCGCGGTCACCCGCGCATCCTGCCCGACGTGCCGTGACGGGCGAGGAGGTGCCAGACCTTCTTGAGCACCTGCGGGTCCTCGGTGCCCCGGGCGCGGGCACGGCCGAGGACGGCGGCGTCCAGGCGCCCGTCCTCGGCGACCCGGCGGCCGGCTTCCACCACCTCGGCCCCGCGGTAGTCCTCGTGCGCGGCCAGGCCGTGGGCGGTGAGGACGCGGCCCTCGTGCCAGTGCAGGGCCACGCCGTGCCTGTCGGCCAGGCGCACCGCCTGTTCGTGGGTCGGGGTGCCGCGGTGACTGGGGTCCAGGGCCAGCGCCTCGACGTCCTCGCTCAGGGAGACGGGCCCGTGCACGTGGGCCTCGACGTAGTGGTCGAGCGGGTCGTCGGAGTGGGGTGGGGCCGTCACGTCGCAGGCGGGGTCGGGCTCCGGGTACCGGTCGGCGGTGCCCACGAGCGTCGGCTCGAACACGGAGTCGGGGAAGCAGAAGGTGGTGCGAGCCAGCACGTGGGGTGCCAGGACGAGGCGGGCGGACCCGAACCGCGGCGCCGGACCGAGGCTGCTCGTGTCACCGGCGGTTCCCACCGCCCCGTACCGCGGCCGCGCCTCGGGTGGCGCGTGGTCGTAGACGCCACCGAAGAGGCGTTGCTCCCAGCGCCAGCGGTCACCGCCGGGGTGCGCCGTGAGGCCGCCGTTGCTGGTGCCGGTCTCGAACTGGGTGCGGTAGACGCCGTCGGCGGTGAGGTGCGCCAGCACGGTGCGGCCGTCGCACAGGTGGTCGGGGTGGAGGTGCAGCGCGACGCAGGCCGTGGCCGGGACCCGCGGTGCGTGCGGCGGGGCCAGCATGCGCACGTGCCGCAGCGCCTCCTCGCCGAAGGCAGCGGCCGCGTGCTCCGGGTGCATGAGCCCAGGATGTCGTACGGGGAACCCGGCGTCAGGCGAGTGTCGTGCCGGCCTCCGCCGGGCCGGTCGTCGCGCTCGTCGTGCCGGCGGGGGTGATGAGGTAGTCCAGGCCGTCGTGGCTGGTCCAGCGCCAGCCGGTGGCGATGCCCTGGGAGCTGAGCGCGCGCTCGTAGCGCCAGCCGAGGTGGGTCTTGGCGCGGTGGTGTCTTCGGCACAGGGGTGCGGCGTTGTCGGTGCTGGTCCCCGCGCCGTGGGCGTGTGGTTCGACGTGGTCGATGTCGGCGCGGCGCGATGGTCGGCGGCACCACGGGAAGACGCACGTGGGCTCCGCCAACCGGACCTGTTCCTTGAGCCGGTCGGGGAACTCGTAGGCCTCGGCGTGCCGCTGCGTGCGCTGGTCGATGACGGGTCTGACGGCGATCGAGGTCCGGCCCGTGGACTCCGTCACCCACCGGTGCAGGACCTCGAGGCTGGTGAACCCGCCCCCGAGGGCGCTGAGGGTGCCCGGCCCCGGTTCGACCCGGGCCAGCGGCTCCTGGTGGGCGTCCGCGGTGCCGTGCGCGGCGGCGCGGATCGCGTCCTCGGAGACGTGGACGTAGACCGTCAGGTCGCGAGCAGCACGCCCGGTGCCGGTGCCAGTGCGTGCGTCGTGCTGGTCGTCCTCGAGCTGTCGGCGGGCGATCTCGCCGAGGGCGGCGGCGCGCCGGGCATCGAGCCCGCCGGTGTGCCCCTGCTCCTGCAGCTGAGCCGCGACCACGGCGAGGGCGACATCGAGATCGGCGGCGTCGGTGACGTCCAGCGTGGCGTCGAGGCAGACGGTGCCGGTGTGATCCACCATGCGGTGGCCCAGCGGGGTCTGGTCGATCGTGACGTGGCGGGTGTCGGCGGCGTCGAGGGCCTGCTGCTCCGCCGTCTCGGGATCGAACCTGACCAGGGCCTCGGTGGTGAGGCGCTCGAGGGCGGTGGGCCCGATCTTGTGCGCGACGGCGGCGAGCTGGTCGTCGACGAACGCCGCGCCCTCCGCCGGGAGGTGCATCGTCCTCCGGGCGACGAGCCTGGCCCTGGACCACGGCAGGGCGTGGTCGACCTCGCGAGCATCGGCCATGCGCACCCGGCCGTCGTCGTCGAGCTCGAGCCCACGCGTCATCGCCGCCCAGGTCCGGGGGAGCCGGTAGCGCAGCTCCACGACGTGGCCGATGAAGGCTCGGCCGGCGTCGGTGGACATCCCGAGGGCCGCGGCCCACTCGAGGACGGCCGCCTCGGTCACCAACGGCGATCCCGGCCCGCCGAGATCCAGGGGCCGGTCACCGTGCAGGAAGGCCGGGGTGTCCCACGTGTAGGCGGCGGCGTCCGCGAGGCCGATGACCGCCTGCTCCGGGTGGGCCTCGACCCACGCGACCGTGGCGTGGGCGACCTCCACGTCGGCCAGGTGCTGGGCACGCCTGGCCGTGCGGACGCGCGCCAGGAGGGCTCGGGTGGGGTTGCCACCGGAGCCGTGCCCCACGTCGTCCGCCTGCCATGTCATGCCTGACAGTCTAGGCGTTCGGGAGTTCGAATAAAAGGCTCTGTGCTGCATCTGTGGAGAATTTCTCGGCGTCTCCGCGAGAGTCCGCGAGCCTCGCGGATCGCGCCTCGGCGCCTAGTCTCGAGCCATGCCGGACCCCCGTGTCGCCTCCGTGCTGGAGGCCTTCGCCGACGCCGCACGTGCGCTCGGCGCCACCGCGGTCTGGGTCGGCGGCTCGTGGGCCACCGGCGACCACGTCGCCGGCGTGAGCGACCTCGACCTGGTCGTGCTCGTTCCCTCCGTCGACGTCGGGGCGGTGGACGACCTGCACCGCCACCTCGACGCCGGCCCCGCCCGCGGCCTCGACCTCGGGTGCGCGTGGGTCGAGGCGGGGACGCTGGGGGACCCCGACCGGCGGCACGTCACCTGGTCGCACGGCCGGCCGTGCGAGCGTCGGCTGTCGTCGCTCACCCGGCTCGAGCTCGCCGCCCACGGGCTGGTGCTCGCGGGGCGGTCGCCGGCCGACGTCCTGCCCGCTCCGACACCAGGGGACGTGCGCCGCGCCGTCCGCGCCGACCTCGACGGCTACTGGCGGTGGGCGCTGCGTCGCCCCTGGTACTGGCTCGCGCCCGACTTCGCCGACCTCAGCCTCCTCACGATGGCGCGAGCCCGCCGGGGCCTGACCGAGGACCTGCTGGTCACCAAGGCGGCAGCCCTCGCGCACGTGGACGCCGGCCCGCGACTGCGCCGACAGCTGGCCGCGCGTCGCGCGGGCGAACGCTGCCGCTCGCCCCGGTCGCGCACGGCGTGGGCAGCGTGGCGTGACGCAGTGCGCACGGTGGGATGACGACCCGGGCCGGACATCCCCGGACCTGGTAGCAGCGAGACCTCAGAACCCGAACGCGTCCCGATCGAGCGTGTCGAGCGCCGTCGGTGAGCCGTCGAGGGTGACGTCGCAGGCGGGGCGTCCGAAGAGGAACAGGGTCACCTCGACCGGGTCCCCGCTGACCAGCACCGGGTCGGGGCCGGAGCGCAGGA
Source organism: Nocardioides bruguierae (assembly GCF_023656415.1). Taxonomy (GTDB): domain Bacteria; phylum Actinomycetota; class Actinomycetes; order Propionibacteriales; family Nocardioidaceae; genus Nocardioides; species Nocardioides bruguierae. Next base: position 19,488 of record NZ_JAMOIL010000020.1, on the reverse strand, counting down.
CGTGCCGCTCACCGGTGTCGGTGCGCGCGGCGACCAGGCCGCCCCGGGCCGGGCGGGCGAGCACGCGGCCCATGCGCGAGGCGGCCCGCCACACGACGTCGCGGTCGTCGGCGGGCAGCGCGCGCGGGGTCCAGGACGCGGCGGCGCGGCGCACGTCCTCGTGGTGCACGACCAGCTCGACGGTGTTGGCGACGGCGTCCAGGCGCGCCGGGCGCACCAGCGGGCCGGGGGAGCGGAACCGAGCGACCTCCTCGTCGAAGGAGCGGTGCGCCGAGCGCCCCATCGCGGTCTCGGTCAGGCCCGTCAGCCGCGAGACGACGACGCCCGCCGCCATCCACGGCTCGCGCTCGCGCACCAGCAGGTGCGCGAGCAGGTCACGGGCCGTCCACCCGCTGCACAGGGTCGGTGCGTCCGGTCCGACCTCGAGGAGCAGGTCGCACAGCGCGGCGCGCTCGCGGCGGACGAACGGGGCGGGCCCGGGCCGAGACGTCATGCCGCTCACCCTAGTGAGGAATACGGGACCCGGGCGGGGGAGTTCTGCCGAGTCGGACACCCAGCAGCAAGCCGGGCAGCACCACCGGGCAGCACACCGCGACGAACGGGAGCGCATGAGCACCACGACGACCCCCGAGGTCGTGCACGACGAGGACGACGCCCTCGTCGGCAACCGCACCAAGGCCGCCACCACCTGGGACGGCTTCAAGGTCCTCGGCATCGCCATCCGCCGCGAGCCGTGGGTCTTCACGATCTCCACGCTGGGCAGCGTCCTGTTCGGCGCGCTCACCGTCGCCGACGCGTGGGCGCTCGGCTGGGCCACGGACGAGGTCCTCGTCCCCGCCTTCAGCACCGGCGAGACCGACGGGTCGATGCTGTGGGCCGTCCTCGCGGTCTTCCTCGGCATCGCGATCCTGCGGGCCGTCGGCATCGTCGCCCGCCGCGTCGGCGCCGGCCTCATGCAGTACCGGATGCAGGCCCACAGCCGCCGCGAGGTCAGCCGCCAGTACCTGCGCCTGCCCGTCGAGTGGCACCAGCGCCACCCCACCGGCGAGCTGCTGAGCAACGTCAACGCCGACGTCGAGGCCGCCTGGCGCCCCATCGCGCCGCTGCCGATGGCGGTCGGCACGATCGCGATGATGGTGATCGCCGTCGTCCAGATGTTCGCCTCCGACGTCGTCCTGGCCGTCGTGGGCCTCACCGTCTTCCCCGCGGTGATCGTCTCCAACCTGTACTTCCAGCGGCTGTCCTCGCCGCTGATGACCCGCGCCCAGCAGCTGCGCGCGGACCTCTCCGAGATCGCCCACGAGTCCTTCGACGGCGCCATGGTCGTCAAGACCCTGGGCCGCGAGCCGGAGGAGACCGCGCGGTTCGGCCGCGTCGCCGACGAGCTGCGCGACGTCAACGTGCGCGCGGGCCGCATCCGCGCCGCCTTCGACCCGGCGCTGGCGGCCCTGCCGAACCTCGCCGTGCTGCTCGTGCTCGGCGTGGGCGTGGCCCGCGTCGAGTCCGGCGCCATCGACGCCGGCGCCGTGGTCACCGTCGCCTACCTGCTCACCGTCGTGGCGTTCCCGATCCGCTCCATCGGCTGGCTGCTCGGCAACTTCCCCGCCTCCGTCGTCGGCTGGGAGCGGATCAAGCGCGTGCTCGACGCCACCGGCTCCATGCCCTACGGCACCGCCACCAGCACCGCCACGGGCGGCGCGCACCTCGAGGTGGACGCGCTCGCCTACTCCTACGGCACCGGCTCGACCGAGGGCGGGGACGAGGTCGGCCTGCTCCGCGAGGTCAGCTTCTCGGTCGCGCCCGGCCGCACGGTGGCGCTCGTGGGCGCCACGGCGTCCGGCAAGTCCACGCTCACCAGCCTCGTCACCCGGCTCGTCGACCCGCAGGCCGGCACCGTCCGCCTCGACGGCACCGACCTGCGCGACCTCGCGGCGGGCGAGCTGGCGCGGTCGGTCGCCGTCGTCCCGCAGACCGCGTTCCTCTTCGACGACACCGTGCGCGGCAACGTCACCCTCGGCCTCGACGCGACCGACGAGGAGGTCTGGGCCGCCCTGCGCGCCGCCCAGGCCGACGGCTTCGTCGCCGCGCTCGACCACGGCCTCGACACCCGGCTCGGCGAGCGGGGCACCTCGCTCTCCGGCGGCCAGCGGCAGCGCATCTCGCTGGCCCGCGCGCTGGTGCGCCGGCCCCGGCTGCTCGTGCTCGACGACGCCACGTCCGCCGTCGACCCCGAGGTCGAGGCGCGCATCCTCGCGGCACTGCGCAGCACCGCCGGCGACGGCCCCCAGCCCTCGCTGCTGGTCGTCGCCTACCGCAAGGCCACCATCGGCCTCGCGGACGAGGTGGTGCACCTCGACCGCGGACGGATCGTCGCGCGCGGCACCCACGAGGAGCTGCTCGCCGCGAGCGTCGAGTACGCCCGCCTCGTCAACGCCTACGAGACCGCCGAGCAGGAGGAGGGCCGATGAGCGCCACCACGTCCACCCGCGCGGGGAGCACCGCCACGCCCCGCACCAGCACCGCGCTGGACACCGGCGAGAGCCTCGGCGCGTTCACCACCATCCGCCTGGGGATGAAGCACTCCCCGGAGCTGCGCGAGGGCCTGCGCGGCACCTTCGCCCTGGCGGTGCTCGCCTCCGGCGGCGAGGTCGTCGTGCCGATCGCCGTGCAGCAGACCCTCGACCGGGGCCTGGGTGCGGACGGCGGCGTCGACCTCGGGTTCACCGTGCTGATGGGCCTGCTGGCGGCCGCCGCGATCGTCGTCACCGGCGTCGCCTCCTACCTGATGACCGCCCGGCTGTTCCGGGCCGCCGAGCGCGGCCTCGCGACGCTGCGCACCAAGGCCTTCCGGCACGTGCACGACCTGCCGCTGCTCACCCAGAACACCGAGCGCCGCGGCGCGCTGGTGGCCCGCGTGACCAGCGACGTCGACCAGGTCAGCCAGTTCCTCGTCTTCGGCGGCCTGCTGTTCGTCGTCAGCGTCGGCCAGATCGCCGTGGCCACCGTCGTCATGGCCGTCTACTCCTGGCAGCTGACCCTCGTCGTGTGGCTGGCGTTCGCGCCTCTGTTCCTGTCTCTGCGCTACTTCCAGCGCAAGCTCACCGAGGCCTACGGCGTCGTGCGCCGCCAGGTCGGAGCGATGCTCTCGGCGGTCTCCGAGCCGGTCGTCGGCGCCACCGTCGTCCGCTCCTACGCCGTGGCCGACCGCACCCAGGCCCGCATCGACGAGGCCATCGACCGGCACAAGGCCGCCTCGTTCCGCGCGCAGGGCTTCACCGCGTTTTCCTTCTCCCTGGGCGGGGTCTCCGCGGGCCTGGCCAACGCCGGCGTCGTGGTCGTCGGCATCCTGCTGATGCCCGACGGCTGGTTCGGCACCGACGCGATGACGCTCGGCACCGTCATCGCGTTCGCCTTCCTGGTCACGCTGTTCGTCGGGCCCGTGCAGATGGGCACCCAGATCCTCACCGACGCCCAGAACGCGCTGGCCGGCTGGCGCCGCGTCATCGGCATCCTCGAGACCCCCGCCGACCTCACCGACCCCGGCGCCGACGGCGAGCCGCTGCCCTCGGGCCCGATCGAGGTCACCTTCGACCACGTCGGCTTCGCCTACCCCGGCGGCCGACCGGTGCTGCACGACGTCGACCTCACGCTGGCCCCCGGCAGCCGCGTCGCCGTCGTCGGCGAGACCGGCTCCGGCAAGTCGACCATCGCCAAGCTCCTGACCCGGCTGATGGACCCCAGCGAGGGCCGCGTCCTGCTCGACGGCGTGGACCTGCGCCACGTCTCCCAGGCCGACCTGCGCCGCAGCGTCGTGCTCGTGCCGCAGGAGGGCTTCCTCTTCGACGACACCCTCGCCGCGAACGTCCGCTACGGCCGCACCGACGCGGACGAGGCGGCCATCCGTGCCAGCGCCGACGCCCTGGGCCTCGGCGACTGGCTGGCGGGCCTGCCCCGCGGGCTCGACACCCGGGTCGGGCAGCGCGGCGAGTCGCTCTCGGCCGGCGAGCGTCAGCTCGTGGCGCTGATCCGCGCGCACCTGGCCGACCCCGACCTGCTGGTGCTCGACGAGGCCACCAGCGCCGTCGACCCCGCCCTGGAGATGCGCATCGGGCGCGCCCTGGAGCGGCTGATGCGCGCCCGCACCTCCGTGACGATCGCGCACCGGCTCTCCACCGCCGAGGCCGCCGACGAGGTGCTCGTCGTCGACCACGGTCGTGTGGTCCAGCGCGGCCCGCACGCCGAGCTGGCCGCCCGGACCGGCTCGGTCTACGCCGGGCTGCACGCCTCCTGGGTCGCCCAGCAGGGCCGCGCCACGGACCGGGTGCCCTCCGGCGCGGGGGAGCAGGGATGATGGGACGCGTGAGCGACCCGCAGCCCGACCAGACGCCGCTCGACCCGTCCGTGGCCGCCCGGCTCAAGCGCACCGCCGACGGGCTGGTGCCCGCCGTGGTCCAGCAGCACGACACCGGCGAGGTGCTCATGCTCGGCTGGATGGACGACGAGGCCCTGGCCCGCACCCTGTCCACCGGCCGCGCCACCTACTGGTCGCGCTCGCGCCAGGAGTACTGGGTCAAGGGCGAGACCTCCGGCCACCGCCAGTGGGTGCACGAGGTCCGCCTCGACTGCGACGGCGACACACTGCTGGTCAAGGTCTCCCAGGAGGGCGCGGCCTGCCACACCGGCGACCGCACCTGCTTCGACGCGGACCTCCTGCCCGCCACCGGTGCCCGTGCCTGATCCCGTGCCTGATCCCGTGCCTGGTCCCGTGCCCGCCCAGCCCTCGGCCCAGCCCTCGACCCGGTCCCGCGCCCGTTCCCGGATGGGCGGGGTCGTCGTGCTCGTCCTCGCCTCCGGTGCGCTGGCCGCGGTCGCGGGCGGCAAGCCCGCCGCGTCGGCCACCGGCGACGGCGCCGCCGGCACGGTCGCCGAGCTGACCCTGACCTCCGGCGACGCGCTGGCCATGCCCGCCGTCACCTCCTTCGCCCTCGTCGCGCTGGCCTCCCTCGGCGTCGTCCTCGTCACCCGCGGCCGGGTCCGCCGCGGCGTCGCCGTGCTGGGCCTGCTGGCCGCGCTCGGCAGCGCCGCCGCCGTCGTCCAGGCGTGGTGGGGGGTGCGCTCCACGATCCGCGACACCCTCGCCTCCGTCGGCGCGGACGGCGGCGTGGCCACCAGCGGCTGGTACCTGGTCGCGGCGGCGAGCAGCGTCGTCCTGGTCCTCGCCACGGCGGCCGTGGTGCGCCTGGTGCCGACCTGGCCGGAGATGGGCAGCCGCTACGACGCGCCCACGGGCGCCACCACGCGAGCGGCGCGCACGCCGCTGGACGAGGGCGCCTCCAGCATGGACCTGTGGAAGGCCCTGGACGAGGGGGAGGACCCGACCAGCGAGGCCGACGCCGCCCCCGGCACCCCCGCGCGCGGGTCCGAGGGCTCCGACCGCCTAGACTGACCCCGCTCCGCCCCGCCCCCGGGCAGGACGGGCACGCAGAACCCCACACACGCGAGGAGCAGCTCCATGTCGGCAAACCACGGCAACACCCCCGCAGCCTGGACCGCGGTCGTGATCGGCCTGGTCGGCGTCGTCGTCGGCTCCGTGGGCCTCCTCTTCAACCCGGTCTCCATGCCGGTGTTCTGGGTCGGCGTCGTGATCACCCTCGCCTCCCTCGTCGTGTACGGCGTCATGGCCAAGATGGGCCTGGCCTCCTGACCGCGACGGTCCCCGTCACACCCGTCCCGCCCACCGGCGGGGCGGTCCGGTCGCTGCCCGTGCGGCTCGCCGCACCCCTGCTGACCATCGGCACGCTGGGCGCCGCGACCCTCGCGCTGCACGTCCGCGACCCGCACGCCCAGGGGTCCTGGGGCATCTGCCCCTCGGCCGCCCTGGGCTTCTGGTGCCCCGGCTGCGGTGGTCTGCGGGCCGTCAACGACCTCACCCACGGCGACGTCGCGGCCGCGTTCTCCAGCAACGCCCTCGCCGTCTCCCTGATGCCGCTGGCCGTGCTCGGCCTGCTGCTGTGGGTCCGCTCGTCGTGGCAGGGCCGACGCGACCCCGCCACCGTGCTGATCGAGCGCGGCGGACGCCCGCTCGTGGTGGTCGGCGTCGTCGTGATCGTCGCCTTCACGCTCCTGCGCAACCTGCCGGTCGCCCCCGGCCTCTGGCTGGCCCCCTGACGACGCACGCCCCCGAGCCGACCGGCTCGGGGGCGTGCGCGCGGCGGGCCGCTGGTGCTCAGTAGCTGCTGTCGTAGGTGTACTCGAAGCCGCCGGTGGAGACGCTGATGATCAGCAGCACCGCGTAGAAGGCGATGCCGGCGACGGTCAGCAGCGTGCCGATGATGCCCAGGATCCAGCCGGCCTTGATCAGGCCGGCGTTGGCGTAGGGCACGCCGGAGGGGGTCGTCTCCTTGCGGGCCTTGTTGCCCATGATCCACGCGGGCAGGGCGGTGAAGAGGCCGCAGCACACGAGGCCGAGGATGCCGAGCACCAGGATCAGGGTGCCGCGGGGGTGGTTCTCGGGCTGCGAGTAGCCGGGCTGGCCACCGTAGGGAGGCTGGCCGTACGGCGGCTGACCGCCGTACGAGGGCTGGCCACCGTAGGCGGGCGGCTGGTCGCCGGAGGGCGGGTAGGGCGGCGGGGTCTCGCTCATGGACGGCTCCGTCGGGTCGAGGTGGTGGGGGAGACGTGCGCCCGGGTGCGGGCGCACGTGGTCGTTCGGCACCGTAGCGGTGCCCGGGGGCCGGGGGAACGGACTACCGGCCCCGGTGGTGCCGGCACCCGCCGACGTCGACCCGGCACCTGGTCCCGGGACCGGAGGTCGACGACGGCGAGCGCGGCGGCGAGGGCGATCAGACCGACATGAACGAGCCGGCGTTGAGGATCAGGATGAGCACCCACAGGACCACGCCGACGATGCCCAGGATGAAGCCCGCCTGCGCCATGCCGGCGCCCTCCTGGCCGCTGGCGCTGATCTCGCCCTTGGCCTGGTGGCCCAGGACGATCGCGACGATCGCGGCGGGGCCGCAGCACAGCAGGCCGACGATGCCGGTCACGAGGGCCCAGATGGCCTTCTTGCTCTTGCCGGCGGGAGCGGCGTAGCCGCCCGGCTCGCCTCCGTACGGCGGGGGCGGCGGGGGTGCGTCGTAGCTCATGGATACCTCTCCGAGAGGGGTGGGTGGATGGCGCGCACGGGCCGAGCGCCCGGCGCGTGCCAGGCAGGCTAGTGGACGCACGCCCTCCGTGCGGGCGCTCCTGCACAGGGCGTGGCGCGACCACCCCTGCGTGTCATCCTCCGTCCGCCCGCTCCCGCACCCCCGTCCACCCACGGCCCTGCCCGGGCGGGGGGCACCACCCGCGTGACAGACTCGGGCGAGGCGTGAACCCGCCCGGCACGGTCGTGCCGGGCCCGTGCAGAGAGATCCGAGGTGTACCGCGTGTCCGTGCTCGACGACATCGTCGCCGGTGTCCGGGAGGACCTGGCCGTCCGCGAGGCGGCGACCCCGTTGGCCGACCTGCGGGCCGCGCTGGCCGACGTCGACCCCGCCCGCGACCCGATGCCCCACCTGCGCGCGCCAGGCTCCAGCGTGATCTCCGAGGTCAAGCGGAGGAGCCCCAGCAAGGGGCACCTCGCCGACATCCCCGACCCCACCGTCCTCGCGCGCGCCTACGAGGCCGGCGGGGCGGCCGCGATCAGCGTGCTCACCGAGCAGCGCCGCTTCGGCGGGAGCCTGGAGGACCTGCGCGCCGTGCGGGCGGCGGTCGAGACCCCGATCCTGCGCAAGGACTTCATCGTCACCGAGTACCAGGTGATCGAGGCGCGCGCGGCGGGCGCCGACCTGGTGCTGCTCATCGTGGCCGCCCTCGACGACGACGACCTGCGCCGCCTGCACGACCTGGCCTCCGAGCTCGGGATGACCGTGCTCGTCGAGGTCCACGACGAGGCCGAGTGCGCCCGGGCCGTGGCCCTGGGCGCCCCCCTCGTGGGCGTCAACGCCCGCAACCTGAAGACCCTGGCGGTCGACGTCGACACGTTCGGCCGCCTCGCGCCGCTGCTGCCCGACGACGTCGTCAAGGTGGCCGAGTCGGGGGTCTTCACCCCCGACGACGTGAAGCGGCACGTCCTCGAGGGCGCCCGCGCGGTGCTCGTGGGGGAGGCACTGGTCAAGGACGGCGAGCCGACCGCCGCCGTCCGTGCGATGACGGGAGTGGGCGCATGAGCATCGACGAGACCACCGCACCGGTGACCGGTCACGGACCCTGGGACGCCGACCTGCACGGCTGGTTCGGCGGCGAGGGCGCCTGGGGCGGCCGCTTCATGCCCGAGGCCCTCGTGGCCGCGCTAGACGAGCTCACCGTCGCGTGGGAGCAGGCCATGGCCGACCCGACGTTCACCGACGAGTTCGGCGCCTCCCTGCGCGAGTACGCCGGCCTGCCCAGCCCGCTCTACCACGCGACCCGCCTCTCCGAGCGGGTCGGCTGCCGCGTCCTGCTCAAGCGCGAGGACCTCGCGCACACGGGCGCCCACAAGATCCGCAACGTCCTCGGCCAGGCGCTGCTGACCAAGCGGATGGGCAAGAAGCGGGTCATCGCCGAGACCGGCGCCGGCCAGCACGGCGTCGCCAGCGCGACGGCCGCCGCCTACTACGGCCTCGACTGCACCGTGTACATGGGCGCGGTCGACACCCGGCGTCAGGCGCTCAACGTGGCCCGCATGCGCCTGCTGGGTGCCGAGGTGATCCCGGTCGAGACCGGCAGTGCCACCCTCAAGGACGCCATCAACGAGGCCATGCGCGACTGGGTCGCCAACGTCGACCACACCGCCTACCTGTTCGGCACCGCGGCCGGGCCGCACCCGTTCCCGTCGATGGTGCGTGACTTCGCCCGGGGCATCGGGGACGAGGCCCGCGCGCAGTGCCTGGAGCAGTACGGCGCCCTGCCCGACGCCGTCGCGGCGTGCGTGGGCGGTGGCTCGAACGCCATCGGCCTGTTCGCGGCCTTCCTCGACGACGCCGACGTGGCGATCTACGGCTTCGAGGCCGGCGGCGAGGGCGTCGACACGCCGCGGCACGCGGCTCCCATCCACGCCGGCGAGTCCGGCGTCCTGCACGGGGCCCGCACCTACCTCATGCAGGACGAGGACGGGCAGACGATCGAGTCGCACTCGATCTCCGCCGGCCTGGACTACCCCGGCGTCGGCCCGCAGCACGCGTGGATCTCCGCGAGCGGTCGGGGGCAGTACCTGCCCGTCACCGACGCCGAGGCGATGGACGCCCTGGCCCTGCTGGCCCGCACCGAGGGGATCATCCCCGCCATCGAGTCCGCCCACGCCGTCGCCGGCGCGCTGAAGGTGGCCGAGGAGCTGGCGGCCGAGAAGGGCCCGGAGGCGACGATCCTCGTCAACCTCTCGGGTCGCGGCGACAAGGACATGGGCACCGTCATGGAGTACTTCGGTCTGGGCCAGGAGCAGGGCCAGGACCAGGGCCAGGACCAGGGTCAGGAGCAGGAGAGCAAGTGAGCACCACCGCCACGGCCTACGAGCAGGCCCGTGCCGAGGGGCGCGCCGCGCTCGTCGGCTACCTGCCCGCCGGGTTCCCGGACCACGAGGGCTCGATCGAGGCCATGAAGGTGATGGTCGACGCCGGCTGCGACGTGATCGAGATCGGTCTGCCCTACACCGACCCGGTGATGGACGGCCCCACGGTCCAGGCCGCCGCCCAGCAGGCGCTCGAGGGCGGCACCCGCACCGCCGACGTCCTGCGCACCGTCGAGGCCGTCGCCGCCACCGGCGTGCCGACCCTCGTCATGACCTACTGGAACCCGGTCGAGCGCTACGGCGTGGAGAAGTTCGCCGCCTCGCTGGGCGACGCCGGGGGAGCGGGGCTCATCACCCCTGACCTCACGCCCGACTTCGCGCCCGAGTGGATCGCCGCGGCCGACGCCCACGACCTCGACAAGGTCTTCCTGGTCTCCCCGTCCTCCACCGACGAGCGCATCACGATGACGACGGCGGCCTGCCGCGGCTTCGTGTACGCCACCGCGGTCATGGGCGTCACCGGCGCCCGCACCACCACCAGCGGCCTCGCCGGCCCGCTCGTGGAGCGCACCAAGACCCTCTCGGCCCAGCCCGGCCTGCCCGTCGGGGTGGGCCTCGGCGTCAGCACCGGGGCACAGGCCGCCGACGTGGCGCGTTTCGCCGACGGCGTGATCGTCGGCTCCGCGTTCGTGCGCACGCTCCTGGACGCCGGCAGCGACCGCGCCGCCGGTCTGTCGGCGCTGCGCACGCTGACCGAGGACCTCGCCCGCGGCGTGCGGGAGGTCTGAGGCGTGCTGCCCCAGCTGGCCGTGCTGGCCATCCCCAGCCCGTCCGAGGGCGTCTGGTACCTCGGCCCCGTGCCGATCCGCGCCTACGCGCTGTGCATCATCGCGGGCATCGTGGCCGCCGTCTGGATCGGCGAGCGCCGCTGGGCCGCCCGCGGTGGACGCGTCGGCGACATCCAGGACCTCGCCCTGTGGGCGGTGCCGTTCGGCCTGGTCGGCGCGCGGCTCTACCACGTGGTCACCGAGTGGGACCGCTACTTCGGCCCCGGCGGGAGCCCGTGGGAGGCCCTCTACGTCTGGCGCGGTGGCCTCGGCATCTGGGGCGGCATCGCCCTGGGCGCGGTGGGCATCGCCATCGGCGCGCGGCTCAAGGGCCTGCGCATCCTGCCGCTGCTCGACGCCATCGCCCCGGGCGTGCTGATCGCCCAGGCCATGGGCCGCTGGGGCAACTACTTCAACCAGGAGCTGTACGGGAGCCCGACCACGCTGCCGTGGGGCCTGGAGATCGACCCGGACCGCGACAGCGTGCGCGCCCAGTACCCCGCGGACACGCTCTTCCACCCCACCTTCCTCTACGAGTCGCTGTGGGCGCTGGGGGCGTTCTTCCTGGTGATCTGGCTGGACCGACGCTTCCGCCTCGGTCACGGCCGGGTGCTGGCCGCCTACGTGATGGCCTACACCGCCGGCCGCGCCTGGATCGAGAACCTGCGGATCGACTCCGTGGAGCTCTCCGACGTCGGTGGCCTGCGCTGGAACGTGTGGCTCTCGCTGGCGATGTTCGTGCTCGCGGCCGTCTACTTCGTCGTCTCGGCGCGCCTGCGTCCGGGCCGTGAGACCGACGTCCTCACCGCCCGCGGCCACGCGCTGCGCGACGAGCCGGTGGAGCCTGACGAGCCTGTCGAGCCCGGGGCCGAGGTGAACCCGGAGGAGGCCCCGGACGAGGACCCGGACGAGGCTCCCGCCGAACCCCGCCCCGACGCCTGAGCCGGTCTCAACCGGCGGTCACCGTGTCCGCGGTGCGGGACTCCGCGAAACCCGGTGGTAATCTTCTAGCGCGCGAGGGCCAACGTCGTCCCCGGCAGTCATGACTGGTCACGACCAGTTCCAGCACCACCCGCCAGCAGCCGGTTCGACCCCTCGCTCGTCGACGAGCGTGAGGGGCTGCCCGGTGCCGACGACGACGGGAGAACACCCGGTGCCCTACCAGCACGCATTCCCGCCGAAGCAGGGCCTCTACGACCCGAGTCACGAGCACGACGCGTGCGGCGTGGCCTTCGTGGCGACCCTGACCGGCGAGGCCAGCCACAGCATCGTCGCGCAGGCGCTCACCGCCCTGCGCAACCTCGAGCACCGCGGAGCCGCGGGCGCGGAGCCCAACTCGGGCGACGGCGCCGGCATCCTCATGCAGGTGCCGGACGCGTTCTTCCGGGACGTGGCCCGCGAGGCCGGCTTCGACCTGCCCGCCGCGGGCACGTACGCGGTCGGCACGGCCTTCATCCCCGGGGACGAGGCCGCCGTGGCCGCCACCGCGGCCCGGATCGAGGCGATCGCCGCCGAGGAGGGCCTCAGCGTCCTCGGCTGGCGCGACGTCCCGACGGACCCGTCCATCCTGGGCGCCACCGCCCTCGGCGTCATGCCGACCTTCCGCCAGCTCTTCGTCGCGGGCGCCGAGGCGCTCACCGGCATGCCGCTCGAGCGTCAGGCCTTCTGCCTGCGCAAGCGGGCCGAGCGCGAGACCGACGTGTACTTCCCGTCGCTGTCGAGCCGCACCATCGCCTACAAGGGCATGCTGACGACCGACCAGCTGGACAACTTCTTCCCCGACCTGGTCGACGAGCGCGTCGCCTCCGCCATGGCGGTCGTGCACTCGCGCTTCTCCACCAACACCTTCCCGAGCTGGCCGCTCTCGCACCCGTTCCGCTTCATCGCGCACAACGGCGAGATCAACACGGTCAAGGGCAACCGGAACTGGATGCGCGCCCGCGAGGCCCTCCTGGAGTCCGACGTCATCCCCGGGGACCTGTCGCGCCTGTACCCCATCTGCACCCCCGAGGCCTCGGACTCCGCGTCCTTCGACGAGGTCCTCGAGCTGCTGCACATGGGCGGCCGGTCCCTGCCGCACGCCGTGCTGATGATGATCCCGGAGGCCTGGGAGAACCACGGCGAGATGGACGAGGCGCGCCGCGCCTTCTACCAGTTCCACGCCGCGATGATGGAGCCCTGGGACGGCCCGGCCTCGGTGGTCTTCACCGACGGCCACCAGATCGGCGCGGTCCTGGACCGCAACGGTCTGCGCCCCTCGCGCTACTGGGTCACCGACGACGGTCTCGTCGTCATGGCCTCCGAGGTCGGCGTGCTCGACCTCGACCCCGCCAGCATCGTCCGCAAGGGCCGCCTCCAGCCGGGCCGCATGTTCCTCATCGACACCGAGGAGCACCGGATCATCGAGGACGAGGAGGTCAAGGCCGGCCTCGCCGCCGAGCACCCCTACTCCGAGTGGCTGCACGCCGGGCTCGTCCACCTCGACGACGTCCCCGACCGCGAGCACGTGATCCACACCCACGCCTCGGTCACCCGTCGCCAGCAGGTCTTCGGCTACACCGAGGAGGAGCTCCGCGTCCTCCTCACCCCGATGGCCAACACCGGCGCCGAGCCGATCGGCTCCATGGGCACCGACACGCCGATCGCGGCGCTCTCGGAGAAGCCGCGGCTGATCTTCGACTACTTCAGCCAGCTGTTCGCGCAGGTCACCAACCCGCCGCTGGACGCCATCCGCGAGGAGCTCGTCACCTCGCTCAACGGCTCCATCGGCCCGGAGTCGAACCTGCTCGACCCGACGCCGGCCTCCTGCCGTCAGATCGTGCTGCCCTTCCCGGTCATCTCCAACGACGACCTGGCGAAGATCCGGCACATCAACAACGACGGCGACATGCCGGGCTTCATCACGCACGTCTCCCGCGGCCTCTACGACGTCGAGGGCGGCGGTGCGGCGATGGCCGCCCGCATCGAGGAGATCTTCGGCGAGTGCGACCGCGCCATCGAGCGCGGCGCCCGCGTCATCCTCCTCTCGGACCGCCACTCCACCGCCGAGCAGGCGCCGATCCCGTCGCTGCTGCTCACCGCCGCCGTGCACCACCACCTGGTGCGCCAGAAGACCCGCACCCAGGTGGGCCTGCTGGTCGAGGCCGGCGACGTGCGCGAGGTGCACCACGTGGCGCTGCTGGTCGGCTTCGGCGCGGCCGCGGTGAACCCGTACCTGGCGATGGAGTCCGTCGAGGACCTCGCCCGCGAGGGCTACTACGTCAAGACCGAGCCCGAGGTCGCGGTCAAGAACCTCGTCAAGGCGCTCGGCAAGGGCGTCCTGAAGGTCATGAGCAAGATGGGTGTCTCGACGGTCGCCTCCTACACGGGTGCGCAGATCTTCGAGTGCATCGGCCTCTCCCAGGAGACGGTCGACACCTACTTCACCGGCACCACCTCCAAGCTCGGCGGCATCGGCATCGACGTCATCGCCGAGGAGGTCGCCCGTCGGCACCGCACCGCCTACCCGCGCGGCGGCATCCAGCCCGCCCACCGCGAGCTGGCGACCGGTGGCGAGTACCAGTGGCGCCGCGACGGCGAGCCGCACCTGTTCGACCCGGAGACGGTCTTCCGCCTCCAGCACTCGACGCGCGCCGGCCGCTACGACGTCTTCAAGCAGTACACCTCGCGCGTGGACGAGCAGTCCGAGCGCCTGATGACGCTGCGAGGCCTGTTCTCGTTCAAGTCCGCCGAGGAGCTCGGCCGGACCCCGGTCCCGATCGACGAGGTCGAGCCGGTCGAGTCCATCGTCAAGCGCTTCTCCACCGGCGCCATGTCCTACGGCTCCATCTCGATGGAGGCCCACGAGACCCTGGCGATCGCCATGAACCGGCTCGGCGCCAAGTCGAACACCGGTGAGGGCGGCGAGGACCCCGAGCGCCTCTACGACCCCGAGCGCCGCTCGGCGATCAAGCAGGTCGCCTCGGGCCGCTTCGGCGTCACCTCGGAGTACCTGACCAACGCCGACGACATCCAGATCAAGATGGCGCAGGGCGCGAAGCCCGGCGAGGGCGGGCAGCTGCCCGGCCACAAGGTGTACCCGTGGGTGGCCAAGACCCGGCACTCGACGCCGGGCGTGGGCCTCATCAGCCCGCCGCCGCACCACGACATCTACTCCATCGAGGACCTGGCGCAGCTGATCCACGACCTCAAGAACGCCAACCCCGCGGCCCGCATCCACGTGAAGCTGGTCTCCGAGGTGGGCGTCGGCACGGTCGCCACGGGCGTCTCCAAGGCGCACGCGGACGTCGTCCTGGTCTCCGGGCACGACGGCGGCACGGGCGCGTCCCCGCTGACCTCCCTCAAGCACGCCGGCGGTCCCTGGGAGCTCGGCCTGGCCGAGACCCAGCAGACCCTGCTGCTCAACGGCCTGCGTGACCGGATCGTCGTGCAGACCGACGGCCAGCTCAAGACCGGTCGCGACGTCGTCATCGCCGCCCTGCTGGGCGCCGAGGAGTTCGGCTTCGCCACCGCCCCGCTGGTCGTCTCCGGCTGCATCATGATGCGCGTGTGCCACCTGGACACCTGCCCGGTGGGCGTGGCCACGCAGAACCCGGTCCTGCGCGAGCGCTTCTCGGGCAAGCCCGAGTTCGTCGTGAACTTCTTCGAGTACATCGCCCAGGAGGTGCGCGAGTACCTGGCGCAGCTGGGCTTCCGCTCGATCGAGGAGGCCGTGGGCCAGGTCGCCGCCATCGACACGCAGAAGGCCGTGGACCACTGGAAGGCCGACGGGCTCGACCTGTCGCCCATCCTGCACGCCCCGGACACCTCGGCGTTCCCGGAGCAGGACCTGCGCTGCACCAAGAGCCAGGACCACGGTCTGGAGAAGAGCCTCGACGTCACCGAGCTCGTGCCGCTGGCCCAGCCTGCGCTCGAGACCGGCGAGCCGGTGCGCGCACAGCTGCCGATCCGCAACGTCAACCGCACGGTGGGCACCATCCTCGGCCACGAGGTCACCAAGCGGTACCGCGGCGAGGGCCTGCCCGACGGCACCATCGACATCACCTTCACCGGGTCCGCCGGCCAGTCGTTCGGCGCCTTCGTCCCGCGGGGCATCACCCTGCGTCTCGAGGGCGACGGCAACGACTACGTGGGCAAGGGCCTGTCCGGTGGCCGGATCGTGATCCGCCCCGACCGGGCGGCCACCTTCCGCTCCCACGAGCACATCATCGCCGGCAACACGCTGGCCTACGGCGCGACCACCGGCCAGATCCTGGTCCGTGGTGGCGTCGGTGAGCGCTGCTGCGTGCGCAACTCGGGTGCCTGGGTCGTCACCGAGGGCGTGGGCGACCACGCCGCCGAGTACATGACCGGCGGACGCCTGGCGGTGCTCGGCAAGACCGGCCGCAACTTCGGCGCCGGCATGTCGGGCGGCATCGCCTGGGTCCTGGACCTCAAGCCCTTCCGGGTCAACACCGAGCTCGTCGAGCTGGGTGCCGTCGAGGGCCAGGCCGCCGTCGAGCTCGAGCAGATGGTGCGTGCCCACTTCGAGGAGACCGGCTCCGAGGTCGCCGAGCAGCTGCTCGCCGACTGGCCGGCCGCCCTCACGCGCTTCACCGAGATCATGCCGCGGGACTACCGCATCGTGCTCGAGGCAAAGGCGAAGGCCGAGGCCGACGGCCTCGACGAGAACCAGACCGCTCACGCGATGATGGAGGCCCTCCATGGCTGACCGCGTGACTTCCACCTTCCCGTGCGCGGTGCGCACGGCCGGCACCACGACGGAGGGCTGAGCACGATGGCTGACCCCAAGGGATTCCTCAAGGAGGGGCGTGCCGTCGCAGGACGCCGCCCCGTCGAGGAGCGCGTCAACGACTGGGACGAGGTCTATCCCGACGGCATCGGTCGCGCGCTGCTGCCGATCATCACGCCGCAGGCGAGCCGCTGCATGGACTGCGGCATCCCGTTCTGCCACCAGGGCTGCCCGCTGGGCAACATCATCCCGGAGTGGAACGACCTGGTGTACCGCGGTGACTGGGCCGACGCGATCGAGCGTCTGCACGCGACCAACAACTTCCCGGAGTTCACCGGTCGCCTCTGCCCCGCGCCCTGCGAGACCGCCTGCGTCCTGGGCATCAACCAGGACCCGGTGACCATCAAGAACGTCGAGGTCTCGATCATCGACAAGGCGTGGGAGTCCGGCTACGTGACCCCGCAGCCGCCGGAGTGGCTCTCGGGCCGCACCGTCGCGGTCGTGGGCTCCGGCCCCGCCGGCCTCGCCGCCGCCCAGCAGCTCACCCGCGCCGGTCACACGGTCGCGGTCTACGAGCGGGCGGACGCCGTCGGTGGCCTCCTGCGCTACGGCATCCCCGAGTTCAAGATGGAGAAGAAGCACCTCGACCGGCGCCTGGAGCAGATGCGTCGCGAGGGCACCGTCTTCCGCACGGGCGTGGACGTCGGCGGCGAGCTGACGGGGGAGAAGCTGGCCGAGCGGTACGACGCCGTCGTCCTGGCCATCGGCTCCACGGTGCCGCGCGACCTCGGGGCCCCGGGCCGCGAGCTGAACGGCATCCACCAGGCGATGGAGTTCCTGCCGCAGGCCAACCGCACCGCGGTCGGCCAGAGCGTCGAGGGGCAGATCACCGCCACCGACAAGCACGTCGTCATCATCGGCGGCGGCGACACCGGCGCCGACTGCCTCGGCACCTCGATCCGTCAGGGCGCCGCGTCGATCACGCAGCTGGAGATCATGCCGCAGCCCGGCGAGGACCGGCCCGCGGGCCAGCCGTGGCCGACCTACCCGATGATCTACCGCGTCTCCTCGGCCCACGAGGAGGGCGGCGAGCGCGTCTACTCGGCCTCCACCAAGGAGTTCGTGGGCGACGGCAACGGCAACGTCAAGGGCCTGCGCATCGTCGAGGTTGTCTTCGAGGGCGGCAAGCTCACCGAGGTCGAGGGCACCGAGCGCGAGATCCCGGCCGACCTGGTGCTCTTCGCCATGGGCTTCACCGGCCCGCAGAAGCAGGGCCTGGTCGAGCAGCTGGGCGTGGACCTGGACGAGCGCGGCAACGTCAAGCGCGGGGCGGACTACCAGTCCTCCAAGCCCGGCGTCTTCGTGGCCGGCGACGCCGGCCGCGGCCAGTCGCTCATCGTCTGGGCGATCGCGGAGGGCCGCGCCGCTGCCTCCCACGTGGACGCCTACCTCACCGGCTCGACGGCGCTGCCCGCGCCGATCAAGCCGACGGACCGTCCGCTGATGGCCTGAGCGCCCCGGCGCTCCTGCAGCACCCGGAGCCGGGTCGACCCTCATGGTCGGCCCGGCTCCGACCTTTTCCCGTCGTCGGGCCGACCCTCCTCGCACGCCTTCCCCGGGCCACCCGCGGGGTGACTTATCTGACAAGTTGCGCCTGGGAAGGTGAAATGTGGCCGTCCAGGGGGCGGCCGGTGGCTGGAACGATCCAAGGGGCCGGTACTCTGAGCGGGTGCGAAGAGCCAAGATCGTCTGCACCCTGGGTCCCGCTGTCGGCACCCCCCGCCGCATCCGTGAGCTCGTGTACGCCGGGATGGATGTCGCCCGGCTGAACATGAGTCACGGGTCTCACGAGGAGCACGCGGAGCGTTACCACCACGTCCGCGCCGCCTCGGACGACTCCGGGAAGGCGGTCGCCGTGCTGGCGGACCTCCAGGGCCCGAAGATCCGTCTGGAGACCTTCGCGGACGGGCCCGTCCAGCTGCGCCGTGGCATGGAGTGGACCATCACCACCCGCGACGTGCCCGGTGACGCCGAGTCCTGCGGCACCACCTACAAGGGCCTGCCCGGTGACGTGAAGGTCGGCGACCCGATCCTCATCGACGACGGCAAGGTCCGTCTGCGTGCCATCGAGGTCACCGACACCGACGTGCGCTGCGAGGTGCTGGTCGGCGGCAAGGTGAGCGACCACAAGGGCATCAACCTGCCCGGCGTGGCCGTCTCGGTGCCGGCGATGAGCGAGAAGGACATCGAGGACCTGCGGTTCGCGCTGCACCTCGGCGTCGACTTCATCGCCCTCTCGTTCGTGCGTGACGCCAAGGACGCGCAGGACGTGCGCAAGGTGATGGACGAGGAGGGCATCCGCCTCCCGATCATCGCCAAGATCGAGAAGCCGCAGGCCATCGACAACCTCGACGAGGTCATCCGCGCGTTCGACGGCTTCATGGTCGCCCGTGGCGACCTGGCGGTGGAGTGCCCGCTGGAGGACGTGCCGTTCCTGCAGAAGCAGATCGTGGAGAAGGCGCGGCTCAACGCCAAGCCGGTCATCGTGGCCACGCAGATGCTGGAGTCCATGATCTCCTCCCCGTCCCCGACGCGTGCGGAGGCCTCCGACGTGGCCAACGCCGTGCTCGACGGCGCCGACGCGGTGATGCTCTCGGGCGAGACCAGCGTGGGCGACTACCCGATCCACACCGTGGAGACCATGGCGCGGATCGTGGAGACCACCGAGCGTCGCGCGCTCTCCGACGAGCACTTCGGGTTCGCCGACATCAAGTGGGCGCCGCGGACGAAGTCGGGCGTCATCGCCAAGGCCGCGGGCGACGTGGCCGCCGGCGTGGGCGCGTCCTACCTGGTGGCGTTCACGACCACCGGCGACACCGCCCGTCGGATGTCGCGCCTGCGTGGTGCGCCGCCGGTGCTGGCGTTCAGCCCGGAGTCCCGGGTGCGGTCGCGCCTGGCCCTGAGCTGGGGCGTGGAGACCTTCCTGACCGACGAGGCCGAGCACACCGACCAGATGGTGCGCCAGGTCGACGAGGCGCTGCTCAAGATCGGCCGCGTCGAGGAGGGTGACCTCGTCGTCATCGTCGCCGGTGCGCCCCCGGGCATCCCCGGGTCCACCAACGCGCTGCGCGTGCACCGGATCGGCGACGCCATCAACCGCGTCACCCCCGCCTACGAGCCGCAGGCCTGACGCACCGCGTCCGGCACCCGCACGAGGGCCGTCCCACCACCGGTGGGGCGGCCCTCGTGCCGTCGAGGGCTGCTCCTGTCGGCTAGGTGTGATGCCCAGGCACGTTGGTCGAGATCGTGTGACGACACGGTCTGAGGTGTAGGTGGACGAAGGCCTCCCGGGTGTGGAGTGGAGCTGTCTAGGAACCGCTCCGCCACCAAGGAGGCCTTCGTGT
>NZ_JAMOIL010000019.1 GCF_023656415.1 Nocardioides bruguierae | reverse complement strand
CGGCGAGGCGCACGACGCCCGCACCGCCGCCGAGACCGCCGCCGTGGAGGCCGCCCGGCTGCGCGGCGAGGCCGAGGAGTCCGCCCGCGCCGCCGCCGAGGCCGCCGCCGGTGCCCAGGCCGAGCGTGAGTCCGCCGAGCAGCGCACCGTCGAGGCGCTCGAGGACATCGCGGCCGCCGAGCAGCGGCACGCCGACGAGCTGGCCGCGGCGGTGGCCGCCCGGGTCGCCGCCGAGAACGCCGCGGCCGAGTCGGCCCGCCTGCGTGGCGAGGCCGAGGACGCGCTCGCCGCCCGCGAGCTCGACCGCCAGGCCGTCGAGTCCTCCGTCCGGCACGCCCACGAGCTCGTCGAGGGCGCCTACCAGGACCGGCTCGCCGCCGAGCGCCGCCTGGAGGAGCTCAGCGCCCAGCTCGCCGAGGTCACCGCCCGCCTGCGCGCCGCCGAGGCCGGGCTCGGGCCGCGCGGCCTGGAGCGCCCCGCCGGTGCCCCGGGCACGCAGGACGCCGGCGGTGCCGGTGCGCACGCCTCGTCCGCCGTGCCGGCTTCTGCCCCTGCCTCCACCTTTGCCTCCGCCGACCCCGGCGAGGCCTCCGTGGCCGTCTCCGGCCAGCGCAGCAACGTGCTCGGCTCCCTGCTGCTCGTGCTCGCGGCCGTGGCGGCCGGCGTGGCCGTGTACTCGGCGTTCCTGGCCGACTGGTCCCAGCCGCCGGCCGAGGCCGTCTCGGGCGACCCGCTGCTGGCCGGGTCCGCCGCGCTCGCGCTCGTGCTGCTCGTGGTCGCGCTCGTGGTGCGCCGCCCGGCTGCCGCCGTCCGCATCGACAGCCTGGGCGTGGTGACCGTGCAGCACCGCGATGACGTGGGCCGCTTCGACGCCTACGACAGCGCCACCCGCGTCGAGATGGTCGGCGAGCCCGGCACCCGGCAGTGGCGGGTCGACCTCTCCGGCCCGGGCCTGGAGCCGATGAGCGTGGACCGCTCCATGGTCGACGCCGAGGAGTTCACCCGCGAGCTGCGGCGCTGGCGCCCGTCCCTCTGACCCTCTCCCCCTCCCCTCTCCCGCTCCCCTCTCCCTCAAGCCCTCTCCCGAGGGCCCTCCGCCGAGTCGGCAGCACCTTCACCCGCCCGCCGTGAACGCCCGGTGAACGCTGGACGACGGGTCCTCCGACTCCGTCCGCCACCCCCGACGGCGGCTGCCCGACGTCGGTGCGAGGTGGAAGGATGGGCCCATGTCCGCCGAGATCGTGGAGAACGCCGACGCCGCCCCGAACGAGCCGTTCGACGTCGAGCCCCCGTACGTGCCCGACGACGAGGCGGTGAGCGAGATCGGTGAGTTCGACGACCGGTTCCTCGACCGCGAGCTGTCGTGGCTGCGGTTCAACCAGCGGGTGCTCGAGCTGGCCGAGGACGACTCGCTGCCGCTGCTGGAGCGCTGCCGGTTCCTGGCGATCTTCACCTCGAACCTGGACGAGTTCTTCATGGTCCGCGTGGCCGGCCTGAAGCGGCGCATCGCCGCGGGCGTGGCGGTGCGTGCCGCGTCCGGCCTGATGCCCCGCGAGGTGCTGGAGCAGATCTGGTCCACCGCGCACGAGCTGACGCTGCGGCAGTCGAAGGTCTTCACCGAGGAGGTCCTGCCCGGCATGGCCGAGCAGGGCATCGAGCTGCTGCGCTGGGACGCGCTGGACCGCGACGAGCAGAAGTACTGCAAGCGGATGTTCAAGGAGCGGATCTTCCCCGTCCTCACGCCGCTGGCCGTCGACCCGGCGCACCCGTTCCCCTACATCTCGGGGCTCTCGCTCAACCTCGCGGTGCTGATCCGCAACCCGAAGACGGGCAAGGAGCACTTCGCGCGGGTCAAGGTGCCGCCGATCTTCAGCCGCTTCGTGCCGCTGGGCAACCAGCGGTTCGTGCCGCTGGAGGACGTGATCGGCGAGCACCTGAACCGGCTGTTCCCCGGCATGGAGATCCTCAAGGTCCACACGTTCCGCGTCACCCGCAACGAGGACCTCGAGGTCGAGGAGGACGACGCCGAGAACCTGCTGGCCGCGCTCGAGAAGGAGCTGCTGCGCCGCCGCTTCGGCCCGCCGGTGCGCCTCGAGGTCGAGGAGTCCATCGACGACGACGTGCTCGAGCTGCTCGTCTCCGAGCTCGACATCTCCGAGCCGGAGGTCTTCCGGCTGCCCGGCCCGCTCGACCTGCGCGGCCTGCACGGGCTGGCCGACCTGCCGCGCGAGGAGCTGAAGTACCCGGCGTTCGTGCCGACCACGCACCCGCGGCTGGCGGAGGTCGAGTCGGCCGCGCCCGTGGACGTGTTCAAGTCGCTGCGCCGCCACGACGTGCTGCTGCACCACCCCTACGACTCGTTCTCCACCTCGGTGCAGCGGTTCCTGGAGCAGGCGGCGGCCGACCCGCACGTGCTGGCGATCAAGCAGACGCTGTACCGCACCTCGGGCGACTCCCCGATCATCGACGCCCTCATCGACGCCGCCGAGGCCGGCAAGCAGGTGCTGGTGATCGTCGAGATCAAGGCCCGCTTCGACGAGCAGGCCAACATCCGCTGGGCCCGCAAGCTCGAGCACGCCGGCTGCCACGTCGTCTACGGCCTCGTCGGCCTGAAGACGCACTGCAAGCTGTCGCTGGTGGTCCGCTCGGAGGGCGACGGCATCCGCCGCTACGCCCACGTCGGCACCGGCAACTACAACCCGAAGACCTCCCGGATGTACGAGGACCTCGGCCTGCTCACCACCAACGAGCAGATCACCGAGGACGTCGGGCACCTGTTCAACAACCTCTCCGGCTGGTCGCGCAACGCCTCCTACGACGACCTGCTCGTCGCGCCGGACTCGGTGCGCTCGGGGCTGGTCGAGGCCATCCACACCGAGATCGGCCACCACCGGGCCGGGCGCCCGGCCCGCATCCGGCTCAAGGCCAACTCGGTGGTCGACGAGGCGATCATCGACGCCCTCTACCTGGCCTCGCGCGAGGGGGTGCCGGTCGAGCTGCTGGTGCGCGGCATCTGCTCGCTGCGTCCCGGCGTGCCCGGGCTGAGCGAGAACATCACCGTGCGCTCGGTGCTCGGGCGGTTCCTCGAGCACAGCCGCGTCTTCTGGTTCGAGAACGGCGGGGAGCCGCAGTGCTGGATCGGCTCGGCCGACATGATGCACCGCAACCTCGACCGTCGCGTCGAGGTGCTCGTCCGGCTCCCCGACGCGCACTCGCTGGCCGAGGTGGCCGCGGTGCTCGACCTCGCCTTCGACGCCGACACCGACGCCTGGGTGCTCGGCGCCGACGGCGAGTGGACCCGCAGCCAGGGCGAGGTGCACCTCCAGGAGACGCTGATCGAGCGGCAGCGGCGCCGGCGCGGGTCGGCCAAGAACGCCTGAGACGGCCGTCACGCCCCGCGGTGGTGGGGCGGACGCCGGCGGCCCGCTGGTTGGCTGCCCGGCCGTCGTCCGCCCTACCCTTCGGGGTGAGCGCGCACCCCCGGCGTGCCTGTGGACGAGGAGTGGCTCGTGGGTCTGCGGTTCCGCCCGGTCGAGGGCGCCTTCTACACGATGCTCACCGACTCCGCCCGACACCTGGTCGGCGGCGCCGGCCTGCTCGCCGAGATGGTCACCGCCGGTGCCGACCGTGAGGACGTGGCGGCGCGGATGCGCGAGGCCGAGCACGCCGCCGACGAGCGCACCCACGAGCTCATCCGCAAGGTGAACTCGACGTTCGTGACCCCCTTCGACCGCGAGGACATCTACCGTCTCGCCGCGGCGCTGGACGACGTCATGGACGGCATCGACGACGCCGTGGACCGGATGCTGCTCTACGGCGTGGTGGACCTGCCGACCGGGCTCACCGACCAGGTCGACGTGATCGGCCGGTGCGCCGAGGTGACCGCCGCGGCCATGCCGTCGCTGCGCGGGCTGCGCGACCTCGACGAGTACTGGATCGAGATCAACCGGCTCGAGAACACCGGCGACCGCAACCACCGCCGGCTGCTGGCCCACCTCTTCTCCGGCGAGTACGCGCCGCTGGAGGTGCTGAAGCTGAAGGACGTCGTGGAGTCGTTGGAGGACACGATCGACGCGTTCGAGCGGGTCGCCAACATCGTCGAGCAGATCGTCGTCAAGGAGTCCTGAGGTGGACCTGGCGATCATCGTCGCCGTGGTCGTGATCGCGCTGGTGTTCGACTACACCAACGGGTTCCACGACGCGGCCAACGCGGTGGCGACCTCGGTCTCCACCCGGGCGCTGACCCCGCGGGTCGCGCTGGCGCTGGCCGCCGTCATGAACTTCGTGGGCGCGCTGCTCGGCCAGGCCGTCGCCGTGACGATCTCCGAGGTCGTGACCCCCAGCGGCAGCGCCTCGCACGGGCTGACGGTCGTGATGGCCGCCCTGCTCGCCGCCATCGCGTGGAACATCGGGACGTGGTGGCGCGGTCTGCCCTCCTCGTCCTCGCACGCGCTGATCGGCGGTCTGCTCGGCGCCGCGCTGGTCAGCGGCTCGCTGGTGCACTGGGGCGTGGTGCTCGGCCGGGTCGTGGTGCCGCTGGTGCTCTCCCCGCTGGTCGGCTTCGCGCTGGCGATGCTGGTGATGGTCGCGCTGATGTGGGTCTTCCGGCGCTCGGCGCCCCAGCGCACCTACCGCGGCTTCCGGATGGCGCAGACCCTCTCGGCGGCCGCCATGGCGCTGGGTCACGGGCTGCAGGACGCGCAGAAGACGATGGGCGTCATCGTGCTCGCGCTGATCGTCGGCGGGTACGCCCAGCCCGGCGACCTGCCGCTGTGGGTCGTGCTGGCCGCCGCCACCGCCATCTCGCTCGGCACCTGGGCCGGCGGCTGGCGGATCATGCGCACCCTCGGCCGCCGGATCATCGACCTCGACCCGCCCCGCGGCTTCGCAGCCGAGTCGGTGGCTGCCTCGGTCATGTACGTCGCGGCGGCCCTGCACGCCCCGGTCTCCACCACCCACACGATCACCTCCGCGGTGGTCGGTGCCGGGGCGACCCGGCGGCTCACCGCCGTCCGCTGGGGCGTCGCGCGCTCCATCGCGATCGGGTGGGCCCTCACCCTCCCCGGCTCCGCCCTCCTCGCCGCCCTCGCGTACGGGGTGCTGAGCCTCGTCGGCCTGCCCTGAGGCTCGGGCAGTCCCTGACGACCGGTCGGGCGGACGGGTCGGGGTACGACCCACCACATTCGTGGTTCTGCCCGCCCGAAACCACGAATGTGGTGGGTCGTACCCAGGCCACCGCCTCCGACCGACCTCACGCAGCAGGCTGCTGACGCCCGAGCAAGCGCCTTCGCTGGGCGGGTTCGAGGCTGCGGCGCAGGGCGACGGTGGTGGTGGGCTGCCACCAGGTGGGCGCACGCAGCGTCCAGGCGCGGTCAGCGGCGGGACGCAGCGCCGCCCGCCCATAGGCGCCGCGCAGCCGGTCGGCCACGTCACGGTCGGACTCACCCGCCACGAAGGTCACCACCTCCAGCCCCAGGTCCTGGAACCTTTCGAGTCGACTGAGGTCACCCCGCCGACGCTCCCGGTTCCAGTGGTCGTCCCCGTCGTACTCACCGAGCACCCCGGCTCGGGCGTCGAGGAGATCCGACGTACCGACGTGCCGGCCCTGGAGATCGAAGACAGGCTGGTTGCACAGCAGCGCACGTTCACCCGACCACTGGAGCCAGCGCAGACGGAGGCGACTCTCGGCCGGTGACCAGGAGTTCTCGGCCATGAGGGCCAGGGCCCGCCTCGCCTGCTCCACACCGGTCCAGGCCCGATGAGCCGCCACTGCGACGGCGAGCTCGTCTCGACTGACCAGGTCCGACGTGGCGGCCATGTCCGCCGCCTCCACAGCGCCGGCCAGGCTCGGGGAGTGCCGCATCTCGTACACCGTGCTGCGCAGCGCGTCCGTCACCCTGAGCCCCCGCACCTCGACGAGCTGGTGGGCTCCTACGCGCTCCTCACTCACCGCGACCCCACACCGAGGGCGGACGGTCGACCCGGCGGTCGCCAGCGGGACCGGTCGCAGCTCGCCGCCGACGTCCACGCCCGTGAACCAGGTGGCGCCCAGCCACCGCAGCGCTGCCCAGCCCGTGATGCCCGAGGGCGCCGACGGCAACCGGTAGGAGGCATCTGCGATGCGTTGCAGGACGGAGGGGGCCGGTTCCACCGGTCGGAAGCACCCGCGTCCCACCGACACCCAGCGCGGCCCTCGGGCCTCGTTGGGCGTCGGCCCTCCCCGGCCGGTGATGTCGGACCGGTACGCACGCTCCACCCCGGGCACACCTGGGTGCCACGACACGGGCGGCGGGAGGGGGCGGGGCACCCGCCCAGGTTGCGCCCTGCGCCGCTCCTGCGCATCCGGTCATCCACAGGACCTGGCCCCACGGGGATACGACCCACCACATTCGTGGTTCTCGAGGGCAAGAACCACGAATGTGGTGGGTCGTATCCCAGTCCCCCCACACGCACACCGACCCCCACCACCGCAGACGGGTGGAGGGGGCCGGGGAGGCGAGGAGGGTCGGCGGCTCAGCCGAACCGACCGGAGATGTAGGACTCGGTCGACTCGTTGTCCGGGTTGGTGAACATCTTCTTGGTGGGGTTGAACTCCACCAGCTGGCCGGGCTCACCCGTGGCGCGCAGGTTGAAGAAGCCGGTGTCGTCGGAGACGCGGGCGGCCTGCTGCATGTTGTGGGTGACGATGACGATCGTGTAGTCGGACTTCAGGTCGTGGATGAGGTCCTCGATCGCGGCGGTGGAGATCGGGTCCAGGGCCGAGCAGGGCTCGTCCATGAGCAGGACCTCGGGCTCGACGGCGATCGCGCGGGCGATGCAGAGGCGCTGCTGCTGACCGCCGGAGAGACCCATGCCGGGCTTGCCGAGACGGTCCTTCACCTCGGTCCACAGGTTGGCGCCGCGCAGCGACTTCTCGACGAGGTCGTCGGCCTCGGACTTCTTCAGCTTCTTGGCGTTGAGCCGCTTGCCGGCGAGGACGTTCTCGTAGATCGACATCGTCGGGAACGGGTTGGGCCGCTGGAAGACCATGCCGATCTGGCGGCGCACGGCCACCGGGTCCACGTCCGAGGCGTAGAGGTCCTGGCCGTCGACCATGACCTTGCCCTCGGCGCGGGCGCCGGGGATGACCTCGTGCATGCGGTTCAGGGACCGCAGGAAGGTCGACTTGCCGCAGCCGGACGGCCCGATCAGGGCGGTCACGGCGCGGGCCTTGATGGAGATGTTGACGCCCTCCACGGCGAGGAAGTCGCCGTAGTAGATGTTCAGGTCCGAGACGTCGATGCTCTTGGCCATGAGTTCAGTGTCCTTGATTCGTGGAGGAGTCGGGGTCAGCGGCCGGTCTTGGGGGCGAAGACGCCACCGATGACCCGGGCGACGACGTTCAGGGCCATGACGATCACGACCAGCACCAGGGCGGCGCCCCAGGCGTACGCGGTCATCTCCTCGGCGTAGATGCCGGGCTCCTTGATCGCGTAGTAGATGAACACCGGCAGGGTGGTCATGCGCCCGTCGAACGGGTTGAAGTTCACGTAGTTGGTCAGGCCCGCGGTCAGCAGCAGCGGTGCGGTCTCGCCGGCCACGCGGGCGACGGCGAGGGTGACACCGGTGACGATGCCGGCCACCGCGGTGGGCATGACGACCTTGGTGATCGTGCGCCACTTGGGCACGCCCAGGGCGTAGGACGCCTCGCGCAGGTCGGCCGGGACGAGCTTCAGCATCTCCTCGGTCGAGCGGACGACGACGGGGATCATCAGCACCGAGAGGGCGATCGACCCGGCGAAGCCCATCTTGACCCCGGGGCCGAAGAACGCGACGAACAGCGCGTACGCGAACAGGCCGGCCACGATCGAGGGGATGCCGGTCATGACGTCCACGAGGAACGTGATGATCCGCGAGAACGTGTTGTTCTTGCCGTACTCGACCAGGTAGACGGCGGTGAGCACACCGATCGGCACCGAGATGAGCGTCGCCAGGGCGGTGATGATGAGCGTGCCCATCAGCGCGTGGTAGATGCCGCCGCCGGAGCCGAGCACGCCGGCCATCGAGTTCTGGAAGAACTGCGGCGACAGGATGCCGACGCCCTTGCTGACCACCTGCCAGGTCAGCGAGACCAGCGGGATCATCGCCAGGCCGAACGTCGACCACACGAGCACGGTGACGAGCCGGTCGGTGCCCTTGCGGCCGCCCTCGACGGCGCGCGACCACAGCGGCAGCGCGAGCACGACGACGAGCCACGCGACCACGACGGTGGCGACCACGCCGCCGCCGAGCATGACGCCGCCGACGATCGCGCCGACGACGAGGCCGACGACCACGGTGGCCCACGGCGCCCAGCCGGGCAGCGTGGCGTGGGAGAGCGGGGCGAGGTGGGTCTCGGCCGGCTTGCTGTCCAGGTCGGTCATGGGCTCAGCCCTTCTTCACGGCCCGGGCGGCGACCCAGCGACCCAGGAAGTTGACGGCGAAGGTGATCACGAACAGCACGAGGCCGGTGAAGATCAGCGCGTCGACCTTGGAGCCGGACGCGTTGCCGAAGTTCAGCGCGATGTTCGCCGCGATGGTCGAGGACGAGGAGCCCGACTCGGCGGTCAGCAGGTTGAAGCTCACCACGATGCTCGGCGAGAGCACGAGGGCGACCGCCATGGTCTCGCCCAGCGCGCGACCCAGGCCGAGCAGGATCGCGGAGACCATGCCGGAGGAGGCGTAGGGGAAGACGGCGAGCCGGATCATCTCCCAGCGGGTGGCACCCAGGGCCAGCGCGGCCTCCTGGTGCATCACCGGCGTCTGGGCGAAGATCTCGCGGCAGATCGCGGTGATGATCGGCAGGGCCATGACGCCGAGCACCAGGCCCGCCGTCATCATCGTGCGGCCCGACGTCGGCACCGGGCCGGCGAAGAGCGGGATGAACCCGAGGTAGTCGTTGAGCCAGTTGTAGACCGGCACCATGTTGCGGGCGACGAACTCGATGCCCCACATGCCGAAGATGACCGACGGGATCGCGGCCAGCAGGTCGATCAGCCAGCCCAGGCCCTTGGCGAACCGCCGCGGCGCGTAGTGGCTGATGATGAGCGCCACGCCGATCGCCAGCGGCGTCGCCACGATCATCGCGATCACCGACGCGAGCAGCGTGCCGAACAGCAGCGGGCCGGTGTAGACCCAGATGTTGTCGTAGCCGTAGGACCGGGCGCCGGCGCCGTCCAGCGCCGGGAGGCCCTGCGCGAGGAGGAACGCGGCGACGCCGGCCAGGGCCAGGACGATCACCACGGCGGAGGCGGTCGCCAAGCCGCGGAAGATGGTGTCACCGGCCCTGCTGGTGCTGCCGATCGGCTGCAGGTCGGTCTCGGGGTCTGTCACGGACACCGGGTGGTTCTCCTGGTCTCGCGGAGGGTTCGGGGTGGAGCGGGAGCCGTCGTGCCGAAGGGCCCGGACAGGATGCTCACCTGTCCGGGCCCCTCGATCAACCTGACGAGATCGTGATCAGGAACCGATCTGGTCGATGATCGCCTGTGCGGACTCCTGGAGGCTGTCCGAGAGCGGCGCCGAGCCGGCCTCGGAGGCGGCCTGCTCCTGGCCCTCGTCGGAGACCACGTAGCTCATGAACGCCTTGACCATGTCGGCGGTGTTCGCGTCGTCGTAGGACGTGCAGCCGAGGAGGTAGGAGGTCAGCACGATCGGGTAGGTGCCCGACTCCTGGGTCTCGTGGTCGAGGTCGAAGACCAGCTGGGTGTCGGTGGCGACGTCGGCCTCCGGGGAGACCTCGAGGATCTTCGCGGCGGCCTCGGCGGAGGGGGCCACGAACTCGTCGCCGACACCGATGTTGGCGGTGCCCAGGTCGCCGGCCTGCGAGGCGTCGGCGTAGCCGATGGAGTAGTCGGCGCCGGAGACGGTCTGGATGACGCCGGAGGTGCCCTGCGCGCCCTCGCCGCCGTACTCGGTCGGCCAGACCTCGATGGCGCCCGCGTCCCACACGTCCGGGGAGACGGCGGTGAGGTAGTCGGTGAAGTTCTCGGTGGTGCCCGACTCGTCGGAGCGGTGCACGGCGTTGATCCGCTCGGACGGCAGGTCGGCGTCCGGGTTGTCGGCGGCGATGGCCTCGTCGTCCCACTGGGTGATCTGGCCGGCCATGATGCCCGCGAGGGTGTCGGGCGAGAGGTTCAGCTCGTCCACGCCGGGGACGTTGAAGACGATCGCGATCGGCGAGACGTAGGAGGGCACCTCGATGGCGGTGCCGCCGCACTGCTCGTTGGCGGCGGAGAGCTCGCCCTCGTCGTCGGTGAGGTAGGCGTCCGAGCCGGCGAAGGGGTACGCGCCGGCGATGAAGGACTCGCGGCCACCGCCCGAGCCGACCGGGTCGTAGTTGACCGTCACGTCGGGGTAGGTCGCGTTGAAGCCCACGGCCCAGGCGCCCATGGCGGCCTGCTGGGTCGAGGCGCCGCCGCCGCTGAGGTCGCCGGAGAGGCTGGTGTCCGCGTCGGCGGACGCGCCGCCGGTCTCCTCGTTGCTGGCACCGCAGGCGGTGAGGGCGAGAGCGAGGGCGGCCACACCGGGAACGATGGCGCGACGGAGAGTGGTCTTCACTTCAGGTGCTCCTGAGAAGTCAGTGGGGTTGCTGCGTTGCGACGGCGACGCTAGGGACCGGAAGTGACGCGTCACGGGGCGCTGGGTGAACGAGCAGTGAACCGACGTGGGCGATCCGGCGACCTCGGTGCGAAGGTGTGCGGGCCGGCAGGTGAACACGCCCGGGTCGGCCTTGACGCTCGCGCCTACCGGGTCTAGGTGACCCGGCTCACAGGCGCGGGGAACGGCCTGCTCAGCCGTGCAGCCGGTGCAGCTCGACGTCGCGCACGTCGTCGCCGCGCAGGTGCGCGACGAGCATCTCGCCGGGATCGAGGCGGACCGACTCCAGACCCATCCCCTCCAGCACCCACGGCAGGACGGGGCGGTGCGAGCAGATCAGGGTGGGCCGCCGTCGTCCGGAGGCCTCCGAGGCGGCGTTGGCGGCGAGGTCGCGCACGCCCTGGGCGGTGCCGCCCTCCTCGCTCAGCTCCCCCGTGCGGGCCACCGCGAGGCCGAGGCCCTGGGCGTAGGGCGCGACCGTCTGCAGGCAGCGCGTCGACGTCGAGGACAGCACCCGCTCGATGCCGTAGGCGGCCAGCAGCGGGGCCAGGCCGCGGGCCTGCGTCAGTCCGACGTCGGAGAGGGGGCGCACGCGGTCGTCGCGGCGCCACTCGCTGCGGGCGGTGGCCACGCCGTGGCGCAGGACGACGACGGGCGTGGTGCGCTTGCGCGACGGGATCGCCGTGACCAGCAGCCGGCGGTCGCGCTCGTAGGTGAGCAGGCCGACCGCCTCGCGGCGCGGCACCCACCGCACCCGGTCGATCTCGTTGCCGCGGTGGTAGCCGGCCACGCCGGCGTCGCTGTCGTCCCCGGCGACCCGGGCGTGCCAGTAGTGGACCCGCTTGCGCCCTGCCGCCACCGGGTAGGTCTGGTCGGCGAGCCGGGCGCCGAGGTGGACGGTCAGCCCGGTCTCCTCCTCGACCTCCCGGACGGCGGTCGCCACGGGGTGCTCGCCGGGGTCGACCTTGCCCTTGGGGAACGACCAGTCGTCGTACTTGGGCCGGTGCACGAGCAGCACGTCGCCGCCCTTGCGGAGGACCACGCACCCGGCGGCGGTCGTCTCGGCGGTCGACGCCTGCGTCGCGGCCACCTCGGCACCGGAGAGCGGCGGGCTGAGCTCCATGCCCCGTAGTCTCACACCCCGACGACCACCCGCAAGGAGGCACCCTCGGTGAGCCAGCGACCCGATCCGGGCACGACCAGCACGAGCCCGGACGACGGCAGCGCCACCGAGCCGCAGCGCCGCCGCGGCCTGCGGTCGCTGCCGCCGCCGGTGCTGGCGCTGCTGGTGCTCGCGGTGCTGGTCCTCGTGCTGGTCGGGCTCACCCGCTTCGCCCCGCAGGCCACCTCGCTCCAGCAGGCCGTGGCCGCGACCCCCGCGGACACCCAGCGCTGGTCGTTCACCGACTGGGAGGCCGTCCGCGAGCGCCTGGGCGTGGTCGGCACCGACCCTGCCGACCTGGAGGCCCTGCTCGACGACGGCTACGACGCCGACCTCACCTCCCGCTCCGGCCTGGTCGAGGCCGCGACCCTGCTGGACGAGGTCTACGGCTGGTCGCCGCTCACCGCGGACTGGGAGGTGCTCGCGCAGGGCACGCAAGGCGCCGTCGAGGTGCTGCGAGTGCCCGCGGGCCCGGACGAGGACCTCTACCCCGGCTTCGCCGACGCGCTCTCCGCGGCGGGGTACACCGCCCCCTCCGACCCGACCTCGGGCGTGTGGGCCGGCGGCGACGACGTGGTGGCCGCGCTGGAGTCGAGCACCGGGCTGCAGGGTGCCCCGCAGCTGGCGCACGTGGCGCTGCTGGCCGACGACGACCTCGTGCTGCTCAGCGACAACCGGGCCTACCTCGAGGACGCGGTGGCGGGCATCGGCGAGGGCACCGACGACGCCGGCGTCACCGACGCCCTGGACGCGGTGGACGCGGCGGGCACACCGCTCTCGGTCGCGCTGCTGACCGGCTCCCAGGCGTGCACGGAGCTCTCGATGGCCGAGGCCGACCCGTCCGACGAGGAGGTCGGCGCCTCGCTCATCGCGCAGGCGGGCGACCTGGACCCGCTGGCCGGCTGGGCCATGGCCGCCCTCGACGGCGACGGGGCGGGCGACCCCGAGGCCGGCGCGGACGTGCTGGTCGCCATGGCCTTCGAGAACGAGGACCAGGCCACCGACAACGCCACCACCCGCGCCACCCTGGCCTCGGGCGAGGCCCCCGGCCAGGGCGGCACGTTCCCCGAGCGGTTCTCGGTGGAGGAGACCGCGGTGGACGGCGACGTCGCCACGCTGCGCCTGGACCCCGCCGACGGCCCGTTCCTCTCCGACCTCTCCGAGGGCCCGCTGCTCTTCGCGGCCTGCCGCTGACGCCGAGTCGGCGCTGGGTCAGCGGAAGCGACGCAGCCGCAGGCTGTTGGCCACGACGCAGACGCTCGAGGCGGCCATGGCCGCTCCGGCGATCATCGGGTTGAGCAGCCCCAGGGCGGCCAGCGGGAGCGCGGCCACGTTGTAGCCGAACGCCCAGAAGAGGTTCGCCCGGATCGTGCCGAGGGTGCGACGCGAGAGCCGCACCGCGTCCGCGACGACGGCCAGGTCGCCCCGCACCAGCACCAGGTCGCCGGCCTGCTTGGCCGCGTCCGTGCCGGTGCCCATGGCGATGCCGAGGTCGGCCGTGGCCAGGGCCGCGGCGTCGTTGACGCCGTCCCCGACCATGGCGACGCCGGTGCCGTCGGACTGGAGCCGGCGGACCGCGTCCACCTTCTCCTCGGGCACCACGCCGGCGACGACCTCGTCGATGCCGACCTGGGCGGCCACCCCGCGGGCGGCGGCCTCGTGGTCACCGGTGAGCAGGACGGGCCGCAGCCCGAGCCGCCGCAGCTCGGCGACCGCGTCGGCGGCGCCGTCGCGGACGGTGTCCGCGACCTCGAGCAGGCCGCGGGCCTCCCCGTCCCAGCCGACCAGGACCGCGGTGCGGCCCTGCTCCCGGGAGGCGTCGAGCGCGGTGTGCAGCACCGGCGAGATCGTGAGCCCCTCGCGCTCGAGCAGCTCCGGGCGGCCGACGACGGCGCGCAGGGCGGTGCCGTCGGGCGAGACCACCGTGCCGACGACGCCGTGACCGGGCCGGTCGGCGAAGTCCTCCACGCGGGCGCCGTCGACCGGCCGGTCCTCGGCGATCGCGCGGGCGACCGGGTGGTCGGAGGCCGACTCCAGCGCACCGGCGACCCGGTGCACCTCCACGGCCTCGGCGGAGGCGGCGACCACGCCCACCAGGCTCATGCGACCGGTGGTCAGGGTGCCGGTCTTGTCGAGGGCGACGACCGACACGGCGCGGGCGGCCTCGAGGGCCTCGGGCCCGCGGACGAGGATGCCCAGCTGTGCGCCGCGGCCGGTGCCCGCCACGAGGGCGGTGGGCGTGGCGAGGCCGAGCACGCACGGGCACGCCACGACGAGCACGGCGACGGCCGCGGTGACGGCGCTGCCGAGGTCACCGGTCAGCGCCACCCAGCCCACCAGGGTGGCCAGGGCGATCACCAGGACGACGGGGACGAAGACGCCGGAGATCCGGTCGGCGAGCCGCTGGGCGGCCGCCTTGCCGGTCTGGGCCTCCTCGACCATGCGGGCGAGCTGGGCCAGCCGGGTCTGCTCCCCCACCGCGGTGGCGCGGACGACGAGCCGCCCGCCCACGTTGAGGGTGCCGCCGACGACCTCGTCGCCGGGGCCGGCGTCCACCGGCACGGACTCGCCGGTGATCACCGAGGCGTCGATGGCCGACGCGCCCGACAGCACGACGCCGTCGGTGGGCAGCTGCTGCCCGGGGCGCACGAGCACGACGTCGTCCACGGCCAGCTCGGCCACGGGCACGGTGCGCTCGACGCCGTCCTCGCGGTGCTCCTGGCTCCAGCCCGGCAGGAGGGTCGCCTCGCGGGCGCCCGCCTCCAGCAGGGAGCGGAGCGCGGCGCCGGCCGAGCGACGCGCGCGGCGCTCGAGCCAGCGGCCGGCGAGCAGGAACGTGGTGATGACCGCGGCGGTCTCGAGGTAGAGGTGGCCGCTGTCGGGGCCACTGACCAGCACGGCCACCGACCAGACGGTCGAGGCGGTCACGCCCAGCGACACCAGGGTGTCCATCGTGGTGGCGCCGTGCCGGGCCCCGAGGACGGCGGCCCGGTGGAACGGCCAGGCGCCCCAGGTGACGACGGGCGCGGCCAGCACGAGGGCCACCCACGTCCAGCCGGGGAACTGCAGCGGCATCACCATCGACAGCACGACCAGCGGCACGGTGAGCACCGCGCTGACGACCAGGCGCCGCGCGTACCCGGCGAGCACGGGGTCGCCGTCCTCCGGCTCGGCGTCGGGCTCGGGCACGCTGGCGCCGTAGCCCGCCGCGGAGACGGTGTCGAGCAGCCGCTGGAGGTCGTAGCCGACCGGGGCCGTGACGTGCGCGGTCTCGGTGGCGTAGTTGACGCTGGCGGTGACGCCCTCGAGCTTCGTCAGCTTGCGCTCGATGCGGTGCGCGCACGACGCGCAGGTCATGCCGGTGATGGCGAGGTCGACGTCCTGGCCGGGCGCCTCCTCACCGGCACCCGGGGCGCCCGGGGACGAGGCCTGGGCGGGGGTCGGCGTCGTGGCGCTCATCAGGCGAGCTGGTAGCCGGCCTCGTCCACGGCGGCGCTGACGGCGGCGCGGTCGAGGGGCTGCTCGGAGGTGACGACCAGGCTGCCGTCGTCCAGCGTGACGGCGACGTCGGTGACACCGGGGATCTCGGAGACCTCCTCGGTGACCGAGGAGACGCAGTGCTGGCAGGTCATGCCGGTGACGGTGAAGGTGCTGGTGGTCATGGGTGGTGCCTCCTGCTGGTGTGGTGCTGGTGTGGTCACGGGCCGGGGGTCACGAGCGGACGAGACGCGCGATGGCGTCGACCGCCTCGGCGACCTTCTCCCGACCGGCCTGCTCGTCGGTGCGGGCGGCACCGATGACGCAGTGGTTGATGTGCTCCTCGAGGAGCTTCACCGAGACCGAGTGCAGGGCCTTCGTCATGGCGGAGACCTGCGTGAGGATGTCGATGCAGTACTTGTCCTCCTCGACCATCCGCTGGAGCCCTCGCGCCTGGCCCTCGATCCGGCGCAGCCGCTTGAGGTAGTCGTCCTTGGACTTCAGGTACCCGTGCTGGTGGTCCGGGTCGAGCTCGGGATCGAGCACAGGATCGAGCACCGCGTCGATCGCGGGGTCGCTCACGTCCACCTGCGGCGGGGTCTCGTTCTCGGTCATGCCCATAGGGTACCCCCCTACCCTATCCACGCAAGAGTGCGGGCCGCACGACCGTCAGCACCTCCGGACGCACGCGAGCCCCGGCCGGTGGCCGGGGCTCGTCGTCCGCGCTGGTCTCGGTGGGCCGCGCACGGCTCGTGCAGGCGGTGGGCGTCAGTCCCCGCTCAGCCCGAGCAGCTCGTCGATCACGTCCTGGGGCAGGTGCTCCTCCGACTCGGAGGCAGCAATGATGAGCGAGGTGGTCAGCTCCACCTCGCCGAGCAGGTCTGCGTCCTCGAGGGACACGTCGAACTGGTCCTGCACCCGTGCCTCACTAGCTCCGCTGGTCTCCATCACGCACCAGCCTGCCCCACGACGGCGGCGAGGAAACGTGTTCCCAGCACCCGACTAGTCCGGGGACCGAGGCACTGCCGGCGGGCACCAGGAAAAAGGGACGAGGCCCCGACCCCGCAGGGCCAGGACCTCGTCCTCGTCCGACCCAGGGCCGGACGGAAGTCACACGGGGCGGACGTTCTCCGCCTGCGGGCCCTTGGGGCCCTGGGTGACGTCGAACTCGACCTTCTGGTTCTCGTCCAGGCTCTTGTAGCCCTGGACCTGGATGGCCGAGTAGTGCACGAAGACGTCGTCGCCGCCGTTCTCCTGCGCGATGAAGCCGAAACCCTTCTCGGCGTTGAACCACTTCACGGTGCCCTGAGCCATGTTCGCTCACTTACTCCTGTTGTCGGGGCGTGGAACCGCCACTGCGACGGCCCCGCAACCGATGCGGTGACACGCCGCTCCGACTTGCTCGTCCGGCAGGACTCCGTGCAAGCAGAAACGCCGTTGGATCACAAACTCCGCGGGCGTCGACCTGCTGGAACTTGCACCTGTTGCTGTTTCCGACACTACCGCTCCGAGGTGGGTCGAGGGTGCCGAGATCTCAGTGATCGTGAGTCGCGCAAGTGAAAGGTGTGCAACGGCGTTGTGACATCGGACGCCGCAGGACCCGAGGGCTGCCCGACACGTGTCCATCCATCTGCCTCCGAGAGAACTCACAGGCTATTGATGTTGCAAGCAGATCGTCGACGCTGAAGACTCCGCCCCGAATCCCGCACCCCCGACCGGACGGAGACCGACGTGGAGCTCAGGCAGCTGCGGTACTTCCTCGCCGTCGCCGACCACCTCAGCTTCACCCGCGCCGCCCGGGAGCTGGGCGTGGCGCAGTCCGCCCTGTCCACCCAGGTGGCCCGCCTCGAACGGGAGGTCGGCGCCACCCTCCTGCTGCGCACCTCCCGCTCGGTGCGGCTGACGCAGGCCGGCGAGGCGCTGCGCCTGCGCGCTCGCAGCATCCTGGGACAGGTGGCGGACGCCCGCGAGGAGCTCGCGGAGATGGGCGGAGGACGACGCGGCGTGCTGCGTCTCGGCCTCACCCAGACCGCCTCGCGCACCACGGACGTGCTCGGGATGCTGGGCCGCTTCCACGCAGCCCACCCCGACGTCGAGATCCGCACGGTGGCCGACCCGAGCCCCGTCATGGCCGCCGCCGTGGCCGCCGGCGACCTCGACGCCGCGGTCGTCGGCGGAGGCGGCCCGGGCACGCTGCCAGCCGGGCTGGAGGCACGCGTGCTCCTGGACGAGGAGCAGGTGGCCGTGCTGCCGGCAGCCCACGTGCTGGCCGACGAGGATGCCGTGCCGCTCGCCGCCCTGCTGGCCGCCGGGCCGCTGGTGCGCTTCCACGACTCCTCCCGGGCGCGGGTCGAGGTGGACGCGGCGCTGGCCGCGCACGGCCTGGCGCCGGGCCGCGTGCTGGAGATGGCCCTGCTCGAGGACGTCGTGCGCTGCGTGGCGCACGGGCTGGGCGTGGCGATCGCCCCGCGCTCGACGGTGCGCGACCTCGGCGACGCGGCCGGGCCGGGCGCGGTCGCCACCCGCCCGCTGGCCGACGCGGACCCCCGGCACCGGGTCAGCCTCGTGGTGCACGCCGAGACCGTCACCCCGGTGACGCAGGCGTTCCTCGCCTCGGCGTTCGGGGCAGCGGCGCCCTGACCCCGCCCGGCCTCAGCCCTGCAGCCGCTCCCGCACCCGCGCCAGCAGGGGCTCGGCGGCCTCGTCGAGGAAGCGCTGCTGCGCCTCGTCCCCGATCTGGACGAGGGCGACGTCGGTGAACCCGGCGTCGGCGAAGGCGGTGATGGACGCCGCCAGCCTGTCGAGGTCCGGGCCGCAGGCGATGTTGGCGGCGACGTCGTCGGGGCTGATCAGCTGCGTGGCGCCGGCGAAGCCCTGGGTGGTGGGGAGGTCGGCGTTGACGCTCCAGCCGCCGGCGAACCAGCGGAACTGCTCGTGGGCGCGCTCGATCGCGACCTTCTCGTCGGGGTCCCACGAGATCGGCACCTGGCCGATGGCACGGGCGCCGGACCCGATCGCGGAGACCCCGTCGACGTCGTCCCAGGCCCGCACCAGGTCCGCGTTCGGCTCCGTGGCGATGAGGTCGTCGGCGAGCGGCGCGAACCGTCCGACCGCCTTCGGCCCGCCGGCCGCGACGCCGATGCGCAGCGGGTCCTCCGGGAGGTCCCAGACCCGCGCCGCGTCCACGGCGAAGTGGTCACCGCGGTACGTGAGCAGCTCGCCGTCGGTGAGGCGCCGGATGATGTGGATCGCCTCCTCCAGCATCTCCTGCCGCGTCTCGACCGCCGGCCAGCCCTCGCCGACGACGTGCTCGTTGAGGTTCTCCCCCGAGCCGAGGCCCAGGGTGAAGCGCCCCTGCGACAACAGGCTCATGGTCGCGGCCTTCTGCGCGACGACGGCGGGGTGGTACCGCATCGTCGGGCAGGTCACGTAGGTCATCAGCTCGACCCGCTCGGTCACCTGCGCGACCGCACCGAGGACGGACCAGGCGTAGGGCGCGTGGCCCTGCTCGGTCAGCCACGGGCTGTGGTGGTCGCTGGAGACCTCGAAGTCGAAGCCGGCGCGCTCGGCGTCGCGGGCGTAGCCGACGAGCTGCCGGGGGCCGGACTGCTCGGTCATGAGGGTGTAGCCGATGCGGGTCACGAGGGTCCTCTCGCTGGGGACGGGTCGATGGCTGGACGCCGTCGACGCTAGGTCGGGCCCACGCCGGGTCGTCCCACCCCGACGGCCTCGCCCGGACGGGCTCACCCGGAGGTGCGGCCGTGCGGCGCCGGTCACGGACACCCCGGACGCCCTCGCCCGAACGGGCGATGTCCGGGGATGTCCGAGGGTGCGGCAGGGGGTATCCGTCAGCAGTGGCGTCTTGACATGGTTCCGGCGACGCCCGACCCGACCACCTGACTCACGGAGAGCCATGCCCCCCCCCCTCGACCAGCAGCGCCGGCCCCGCCCGTCTCCACCTCGTGACCCTGGTGGTGGTGGGGGTCGTGCTCGCCGCGCTCCTGGTGCTCTGGCTGCTCTTCGCCTGACCCCGCGCGGGCGGCCCCGCGGCGCAGGCGGATGCGGGCGCGCGGGTGCCCGCTGGTTACCCTGACGCCGTCGGCCTGGCCGACCCCGGGCCCTTAGCTCAGTTGGTAGAGCATCGGACTTTTAATCCGCTGGTCGTCGGTTCGAGACCGACAGGGCCTACTCGGTGGACGCAGGTCCACCCGTCCCGGACGCGGCGGGCCCGGCGCCCCGCGTCCCCGGGCCGTCCGGCCCCCGCCTTCACCGTTCCTGCACCGTCCTTGGCCGGATCTTGTCCGTGCCCGCCTGCACCGGCACGCCCCGGGGCCGATCAACGCCCCGGAGGTGTTGATCCGTGCCCGTGCCGTTCCCGCCCCGCCTCGTGGCGGGGCTCGCCGCCGCCGCGCTCGCGGCGCCCCTCGGCGTGCTCGGCACCGGGCCCAGCAGCGCCGAGCCGGCGAGCGACCCGCTGGCCGCGGTCGCGGCCCGCGCGGGGCTGTCGGTCGCCGCGACCCACGAGGTGCTCGCCGAGGACGAGACCGCGACCGTGCGCGACGGGCGGCTCGTGTACACCGAGCCGGCCGCCCCCGTCGCGGCGCGGACGACCGCCGACGCCACGAGCGCCCGGGTGGCCCCGCTGGAGAGCACGTTCGCCCTGCACAGCAACCCCGGCGCCGCGCTCACGATCCTGCTCGACGTCGACGGCACCACCGCCGCGGAGCAGGTGATCGGCAGCGCGTGGAGCCTCACGGTGCAGGGCGCGCACCCGGCCTGGGACCCGGCCGGTGACGGCCCCGCCTTCTCCGACGCCGAGCTCGCGCGGGTGCAGGAGGTCTGGGCCCGGGTCGCGGAGGACTTCGCGGCCTTCGACGTGGACGTCACCACCGAGGACCCCGGCACCGACGCCCTGGTGCGCACGGACACGGCCGACACCCGCTACGGCACCCGGGTGCTCATCACCCCCAGCGTGGGCGCCTACGCCGAGCTGTGCACGCGCGGCTGCGGCGGCCTGGCCTTCGTCGGCACCTTCGCCGCCACGGGCGGGCGGCACCAGCCCGCCTGGGTCTTCCCGCAGGGCACCGGCGGCAGCGCGAAGTCGGTGGCCGAGGCCGCCTCGCACGAGGCCGGCCACAACCTCGGTCTCACCCACGACGGCGACACCACCTCGTCCTACTCGCGCGGCCAGGGGGTGTGGGCGCCGATCATGGGGGTCGGCTACTACCGCCCCCTCACCCAGTGGAGCCGCGGCGACTACCCCGGTGCGACCAACACCCAGGACGACCTCGCGATCCTCGTCGGCCGCCTCGGGCTGCGGGCGGACGAGGCGCCGTCGCTGCCCGCCGACGCGACGCCCGTCTTCAGCACGGGCGGCCTCACCACGGACGGCCTCACCACGGACGGCGGCGGGGCCGTCGTGGCCGCCGGCGTGATCGGCACCAGCGACGACGTGGACGCCTGGGCGCTCGGCACCTGCGCCGCGGGCGCGCAGGTGCGCGTGGCGGCGCCGAGCGACGGCACCGACCTCGACGTGCGCGCCCGGCTGGTGCGCAGCACCGACCCCGGCTCTCCCCTGGTCACCGCCGCCCCCACCGCCACGGCCGCGCGCGGCGTGGTCGAGGGCCTGGACGCCACCCTGTCCGTGCCCGAGGCCGGCGAGGCCTGGGTGCTGCTGGTCGACGGCGTCGGCGAGGGCTCCTGGAGCGACGGCGGCTACGACGACTACGCCAGCCTCGGCTCCTACGAGGTCTCGGTCACCGGCTGCGGCGACGCGCTGCGCCCGGCCCGACCCGGCCGACCGCGCGTCCGGGTGCGCGCGGACGGCTCCGTCGTGGTCGCCTGGCGCGGCGCGGGCGACACCGGGGCGCCGGTCCTCGCCTACCGCCTGGGCGGCACCGCCGAGCGGACCCGGGCCTCCCCCGACGTCCGCCGTGTCGTGCTCGCGGCCCCGGCGCCCGGCACGCACCGCGTCCGGGTGGTCGCGATCGGCGAGCACGGCACCACGGCCGGGCGGTGGCGTCGGTACCAGACCGGCTGAGCCGACACCCTCCCTCGCGTCGCCACCCGGGAGGCCGAGGAGGTCAGGAGGCGACCAGGGCGCTGCGCAGCGGGGCGCCGGTGGCCTCGCGCACCTGCTCCTCCGTCACGTCCGGTGCCAGCTCCACGAGCACGAGGCCGTCGTCGGTGACGTCGAGGACGGCGAGGTCGGTGATGATCCGCTGCACCACGCCGCGGCCGGTGTAGGGCAGCGAGCACTCGGTGACGATCTTGTGGCTGCCGTCGCGGGCGACGTGCTCCATCAGCACGATCACCTTCTTGGCGCCGTGCACGAGGTCCATCGCCCCGCCCATGCCCTTGACCATCTTGCCGGGGATCATCCAGTTGGCCAGGTCGCCGGTGGCCGAGACCTGCATGGCGCCGAGGATGGCGGCGTCGATCTTGCCGCCGCGGATCATGCCGAAGCTGAGCGCGGAGTCGAAGAAGGAAGCCCCGGGCCGCAGGGTGACGGTCTCCTTGCCGGCGTTGATGAGGTCGGGGTCCTCGGTGCCCTCGACGGGGTAGGCGCCCACGCCGAGGATGCCGTTCTCGCTCTGGAGGACGAGCTCCACGTCGTCGTCCACGAAGTTCGGGACGAGGGTGGGCAGGCCGATCCCGAGGTTCACGTACATGCCGTCGCTGAGCTCGGTGGCCGCGCGGGCGGCCATCTGGTCGCGGTTCCAGGGCATCTCAGGCACCTTCCGTCTCGGCGGTGGGGTGGGCGGGGCGGACCGTGCGCTTCTCGATCCGCTTCTCGGCCGCCTGCTCGGGGGTGAGCGGGAGGACGCGGTGCACGAACACGCCGGGCACGTGGACCTCGTCGGGGGCCAGCTCGCCGGGCTCGACGAGGTGCTCGACCTCCGCCACGGTGAAGCGGCCGCACATCGCCGCGAGCGGGTTGAAGTTGCGGGCCGCGGCGTGGAAGACGAGGTTGCCGTGCCGGTCGCCCTTCCAGGCGCGCACGAGGCCGACGTCGGCGACGACCGCCCGCTCGAGCACGAACTCCTTCTCGCCCTCGGGGGTGTCGAACCGCGCGGTGGGCTTCGGCGGGCTGGCGACGGCCACGTTGCCCTCGCTGTCGTAGCGCCAGGGCAGGCCGCCCTCGGCGACCTGGGTGCCCACGCCGGTGGCGGTGTAGAAGGCGGGGATGCCGGTGCCGCCGGCGCGCATCCGCTCGGCGAGCGTGCCCTGCGGGGTCAGCTCCACCTCCAGCTCGCCGGAGAGGTACTGCCGCGCGAACTCCTTGTTCTCGCCCACGTAGGAGGCCACGACGCGGCGCAGCCTGCCGGCGGCGAGCAGGAGCCCCAGGCCCCAGTCGTCCACGCCGGCGTTGTTGGAGACGACCTCGAGATCGTCGACGCCGGCCTCGAGCAGGGCGTTGATGAGCACCGAGGGGATGCCGCACAGACCGAACCCGCCGACCGCGAGGGTCGCGCCGGGCTCGACGCACGTCACGGCCTCGGCCGCGGAGGAGACCACCTTGTCCATGCGTCGAGTCCAGCCCCGTGACGGCGGTCACGTCAACGGCCGTCCGGCAGGCGGCCTCGGATTGGCCTGTGAGTGAGCAGCGCCAGCCGCTACCGTTCGGTGAGTGGACACCCCCGTGGACGGCGTCGGCCGCACCGCCGCCGTCCTGCGCGCCCTCGCGGGGGCGGAGCCGGACGGGGCGGGCACCTCCGCCCTCGCCCGCGCGGCGGGCCTGCCCCGCGCCACGACCCACCGCCTGCTGACCGCACTGGCCGAGACCGGGCTGGCCGACCGGGACCCCGGCACCGGCGACTGGCACGTGGGCCCCGAGCTGTACCTGCTCGGCGCGGCCGCCGCGCGCCGCTACGACGTGACCGCCCTGGCCCAGCCGTTCGTGCGCCGCCTGGCCGACGCCACCGGCGAGAGCGCCTTCTTCTCGGTGCGCCGCGGGGAGGAGACCGTCTGCCTGGTGCGCGAGGACGGCAGCTTCCCGCTGCGCAGCCACGTGCTGCACGAGGGCTCCCGCTTCCCGCTCGGCGTGGTCTCGGCCGGCATCGCGGTGCTCGCGCACCTGCCCGAGGACGAGATCGACGACTACCTCTCGCGCGTCGACCTGGTGGCCGAGCACGGCGAGCAGCACGCCCCGGCGCCGCTGCGCGCGCTGCTGGAGCGGACCCGGCGCGAGGGCTGGGCGACCAACCCCGGGCTCGTCGTGCGGGGCTCGTGGGGCATGGCCGCCGCCGTCTTCGACCTGCACGAGCGGCCCGTGGCCGCGCTCTCGCTCACCGGTGTCGAGCACCGTTTCGAGGACGCTCGCCGCCCCGAGCTGGGCAGGCTGCTGCTGCGCGAGGCGCACGCCCTCACGGAGCGCATGCGGCGGCGCGGCTGAGAAGTGGACTGATCCACTGATTAGAACGCCGGGAGGCGGGGTACCTGTCGAGAGATCCCAGCCTGGTCGGCGGGCCCCGAGTACGGTTCGGGGCCCGCCGAGGGCTGCGGCAGAGCCGCGTGGCCCTCCACCCGTTGTCCGGTGATGTCTCACCCGAGGCCGGTGGAATCGGTGGGCCGTGGCGCCACAGTAGCGGCGCCTCGTCCGCCGCGAAACTCACCCGCTCGGGTCTCGTCTGAACGAATGAGGCTCCGCGACAGGCGGGTCAGGAAAGCGGACTCACAGCGAGCCCGCCTGCTCGGCGACCGGCTCCTGGCCGAGCGCCTCCACCGCGTGCCGGCGGGCCTCGGCGACGGCCGTGGAGGCATTCGGGGACGCGTCGCCGGGCGCAGCCTCCGGCCCGCGGATCTCGGCCAGCGGGGCCAGCCCGTGCTCCATGCCCCAGGCCACGGCCTGAGCGCGACGGGTCACGTCGATCTTGCGGTAGGCCGCACGGATGTAGGTCTTGACCGAGTTGATGCTCAGGTAGAGCCGCGCCCCGATCTCGGAGTTGGTCAGCCCCTGGGTGACCAGCGAGAGGATCTCGGCCTCGCGCGGGGTCAGGTCGTGCGCGCCGTCGACCGTCTGGTCGATGACGGACAGCGGACCGGGGTCGGCCGGGATGCGCCGCAGCGAGGCGACCTCGCCGCCGTCGCGCAACGCCTCCACGGAGGCCACCAGGTCGGAGACCGGCATGGCCTTCGAGAGGTGGATGGCGAAGCTGCCGCGCACCGAGTCGCCGTCCGGGTCGCGCCACGAGTAGATCGCGGCCACGGCACCGGAGCCGCGCACCAGGTCACGGAGCATCGCCTGGGAGGTCGGCGTCTGCCGGGCCGGCTCGTAGAGCACGACGTCGACGGTCGTCGGCCTCTCCAGGGCCGCGCGAGGGTCGAGGAGCACCACGCGCGAGGTGTAGGAGGTCAGCATGGAACGCAGACCCACCGACGAAACCTCGAAGTTGTCGATGAGCGCGACGCGAACAGGTCGGTTGGCACTCACCACTAGAACGTAGCCCCCGAGAGGGGTCGCAGCACAGACGCCGAGGAGGGTTTCACCCGCGGAGGTGACCCCACAAATGTAAATATTCTGTATGTCGAACGCTTGTGCAAAGTTGCCCGGTCCACCGCGGACGACCTGCCGCACAGTCATACGTCATCGAGGCCCGCACGTCACGCGCCTCGCCCGGACGGGCGAGGGCGTCCTGCCCGGTGTCCGTGGGACCTCGGTCCCTGGTCCGGACCAGTGACTCACTGTTCGCGCAAGGCCTCCACCAGCTCGTCCTTGGTCATGGAGGAACGCCCCTCCACGTCCAGCTCCCGGGCCCGCTCGCGCAGCTGCTCGACCGTCCAGTCCTCGTAGCTGCCCGACCCACCACCGCGGGACCCGACCTCCTCGCGGCTCGAGGCCGCGGCCGCGTTGGCGATCCGGGCGGCCTTCTGCTTGGAAGCGCCGTCCTCCCGCAGCGACTCGTACAGC
Organism: Nocardioides bruguierae; assembly: GCF_023656415.1. Taxonomy (GTDB): domain Bacteria; phylum Actinomycetota; class Actinomycetes; order Propionibacteriales; family Nocardioidaceae; genus Nocardioides; species Nocardioides bruguierae. Next base: position 40,836 of record NZ_JAMOIL010000019.1, on the reverse strand, counting down.
TCCGGGTCCTTGATGCTGCTGCTGTGCTCCTCGGGCACGGTCCGCCCCCTCCTGCGCCGCACGTGCACGGCGCCCGTCGTCCTGCCGCCCGCGGGACGCGGGGGCGTGCCGACGCTAGGCGCGCGTGTGCGCTACCGCCTCGCCCGTACGGTGGTCGAGCCCGGTTCTGGGTAGGTGCCTCGGCATATCTGGACGCAGGCGGAACTGAAACAAACCGCCCCGGGTCTTTACCTTCTGCCAGGATCAGCCGCATGAGCCAGGTCAGGTCGGTGGGGCGCCCGCGCGAAGTCGGGGCGGACGAGCGTATCATGCGTGCCGCGGTCGCGGAGTACGCCGCCTACGGTCGGGCCGGCTTCAGCCTCAACGGCGTGGCCCGCCGCGCCGGCGTGGGCAAGTCGTCGATCTACCTGCGCTGGCAGGACAAGGAGCGCCTGCTGGCCGACGCGGTGGCCTCCTCGGTGGTCGAGCCCGACCCGGAGGACACCGGCTCCTTCGCCGGCGACCTCAGCGCGCTGATGGTGGGGCTGCTCCAGTCGTGGTCGCAGCCGGCCACCCTCGTCCGGCACCGACTGGCGCTCGACGCGCTGCCCGCCGCCCCCGACGGCGGACCGGCCGAGGCCGCACCGCCGGTCGGCGCCACGGTCGACCCGGCCCCCGTGGAGGCCATCGACCTCATCCGTCGCCGGGCCCTGGAGCGCGGCGAGCCCGTCGGCCTCTCCACCGACCTGCTCGGCGACCTCGTGCACGGCTCGCTGATGCTCCTGGTCCTGCGGCGCGCCGTGCCGCAGGACGCCGACGAGGACGAGCTGGCCGCGCTGGTCGCCCCGTACCTCACCGCTGTCCTGGCCGCAGCCGCGGACTGACGAGGACGTCTCCCGCGGCCGGGCGCTCAGCCGAACGCCGGCGGCTCCTTGGCCAGGAACGCGCGCACGCCCTCCCGACCGTCCGGGCTCTCCACGAGGGCGCGGATGGCCAACGTCTCCTCGCGCATGAGCGCCTCGGGCACCACCCCCAGGCCCTCGCGCAGCAGGGCCTTCGTGCGGGCCGCGGCGCTCGCCGAGCCGGCCAGCAGGGAGGCGACCACCTCCTCGGACGCGGCGTCCAGGCCGTCGTCCTCGACGACGCGGGCGACGAGGCCGGCGTCGTGCGCCTCGGCGGCGGTGAGCCGGTCTCCCAGCAGCGCCAGCCGCAGCGTGCGGTGCAGGCCGAGGGTCTGGGTGAGCAGGGTGGTGCCGCCGTCGACGGAGAGACCGACGCGGCCGTAGCCGAGGCCGAAGGAGGCGGAGCGGGCCGCGAGGACGACGTCGGCCGCCGCGGCCAGCGGGAACCCGGCACCGGCCGCCGCGCCCTGCACGGCGGAGACGACGACGGCGGGGCTGCGGGTCAGCTCGGAGACCGTGCGGTGCAGCGTCTCGGCCAGGTCGTCGACGTAGCCGCCCACGTCGTCGGAGCCCGCGAAGGCGGCGAGGTCGCCACCCACGCAGAAGAAGCGCCCCTGGGCGCGCAGCAGGATCACCCGCGCGCCGTCGCGCCCGGCCTGCTGCACGGCGGCCAGCAGCGCACCGGCCGAGGCGGCGTCGAGGGCGTTGCCCCGGTCGGGGGCGCTGAGGGTCAAGCGGGCGCAGCCGGCCTGCAGGTCGTACTCGACGGGTCCGCTCACGGGTGCTCCTCGGTGGGGCCCGGCCGGCGCCGGGCGGTCGCCGGCTGCTCGCCGGTCAGGGCGTGGTGATGGTGAACGTGGTGCTGCCGGCCTCGCCGCCCAGCGACGCCGCCTGGAGCTCGTACTCCCCCGGCTCGGCCCAGTCGGTGCTGACCGTGCAGCCCTCGTCGGACTCCCGGCCGCTCCAGGCGAGGGACACCGGCGTCGTGGAGTCGCGTCGCACCGCCAGGCGGCTGACCGAGAGGTCGGTCAGGGCGCGGCGGCACTCACGGGTCGACCACACCTCCCCGTCGTCGTCGCTGACCTTCACCACGACCGTGCGCGGGGAGACGTCGAACCAGCAGGCGGCCACCTTGCGGGTGCTCAGCTCGAGGGTGAACGTGGCGCCGGCGCCCGCGTAGACGGTGCCGACGGTCGGGGTCACGACCACCTGGCTGTCCTCGCAGGTGCCCTCGGGCTCCGCGGGGGTCGGCGTGGGCGTGGCGGTGGCCGTGCGCTTCTTCTTGCGCTGGCCCGTGCTCTGGCCCGCGCTCGCGGTGGCGTCGGCGGTGGCGTCGGCGGAGGGGTCGGCGCTGGGATCGGCGCTCGCGGACGTGCCCGCCTCCGTGCCCGCCGAGACCTGCTGGGCCTGCTCGGTGGTGCCGGGCCCGGCGACGAGCCGGACCGCGCCCACGACGACGGCGACGAGCAGCGCGACGGCGCCGAGCACGACGACGCGTCGGACCCAGTACACGCGGGCGGGCAGGCGACCGCGGCTCACGAGGCCCTCCGGGCGGCACGGGGACGACGGCGGGGCATGGCGAGCACGCTAGTCAGCCGTGCCCCCTGGCGGTCGGAGGCACACCGACGGGCAGAATGTCGGGCCGTGCCCGACTCGACCCTCCACGAGCCCGTCCTCGACTGGTACGACGAGCACGCCCGCGACCTGCCCTGGCGGCGGCCGGAGGCGAGCCCCTGGTCGGTGCTGGTCTCCGAGCTGATGCTCCAGCAGACGCCCGTCGTCCGGGTGCTGCCCGTGCACGCCGCCTGGCTCGAGCGCTGGCCCACCCCGGCCGCCCTGGCCGCCGAGCCGGTGGGCGAGGCCGTGCGGGCCTGGGGGCGCCTGGGCTACCCCCGCCGGGCCCTGCGGCTGCACGCGGCCGCGGTGGCGATCACCGAGCGGCACGACGGCCTCGTCCCGGACGACCACGGGGCTCTCCTGGCCCTGCCCGGTGTCGGTGACTACACCGCGGCGGCCGTGGCGTCCTTCGCCTTCGGCCGGCGGCACGTCGTGCTCGACACCAACGTGCGGCGGGTGCTGGGCCGGGTCGTCGGCGGCGCGGAGCACCCCCGCCCCTCGGTGACGAAGGCCGAGCGCGAGGAGGCTGCACTGCTGGTGCCCGACGACGACGCGACCGCCGCCACCTGGGCGGTGGCCGTGATGGAGCTCGGCGCCCTGGTCTGCACGGCGGCGGGGCCGCGGTGCGAGGAGTGCCCCGTGGCCGACCAGTGCGCCTGGCGCGCGGCCGGCTACCCCGCCTACGACGGACCCGCCCGCCGCGCCCAGGCCTGGGACGGCACCGACCGGCAGTGCCGCGGGCGCCTCATGGCGGTGCTGCGCGACGCCGACGGACCCGTCCGCCGCTCCGCCCTGGACGCGGCGTGGGGCCCGGAGGCCCAGCGGCTGCGGTGCCTGGCCGCGCTGGTCGCCGACGGCCTCCTCGTGCACGTCGCCGAGGACGTCTACGCCCTGCCCTGACGCCGCATGGTCCCTGGCTCCGGACGCACGACGGCCCCGGGATCTCGCGGTCCCGGGGCCGTCGGCTGCTGGTCAGCCGGTGGCGGGCTCAGCCCTGGGCGGTCGCGCCGCCCTCACCGCTGGACGGGCTGCCGCCCGACTTGGGCACGTCGGCCGCGCCGCCGCCGGACTCGCTCGCGCTGGCGGTCTCCAGCGGGGGCAGGTCGGGCAGCTCGGCGACCTTCTGGCCCTGGAAGGTGAAGGTGCGGGCAGCACCCTCGCCCTCGACGTCCACGAGCACGATCTGGCCGGGGCCGACCTCGCCGTAGAGCATCTTCTCGGCCAGGACGTCCTCCACCTCGCGCTGCACCGTGCGGCGCAGCGGACGGGCACCGAGCACCGGGTCGAAGCCGCGCTCGGCGAGCAGGTCCTTGGCCGCCTGGGTCAGCTCGATCGCCATGTCGCGGTCGCGGAGGCGGACCTCCACGGCGGCGATCATGTTGTCGACCATCGAGATGATCTGCTCCTGGCTCAGCGGCGGGAAGACGATGACCTCGTCGACACGGTTCAGGAACTCGGGGCGGAAGTGGATCTTCAGCTCCTCCGACACCTTCGACTTCATCCGCTCGTACGAGCCGGCGGCGTCACCGGCCTGGTTGAAGCCGAGGTTCACGGACTGCGCCATGTCCCGGCTACCCAGGTTGGTGGTCATGATGATGACGGTGTTCTTGAAGTCGACGACACGACCCTGCGAGTCGGTCAGTCGCCCCTCCTCCAGGATCTGCAGGAGGCTGTTGAAGATGTCCGGGTGGGCCTTCTCGACCTCGTCGAAGAGGACCACGGAGAACGGCTTGCGGCGCACCTTCTCGGTGAGCTGGCCGCCCTCCTCGTAACCGACGTATCCCGGCGGGGAGCCGAACAGCCGCGAGACGGTGTGCTTCTCGCTGAACTCGGACATGTCGAGCTGGATGAGCGCGTCCTCGTCACCGAAGAGGAACTCGGCCAGCGTCTTCGACAGCCACGTCTTGCCGACACCGGAGGGGCCGGCGAAGATGAACGAACCGCCGGGGCGCTTCGGGTCCTTCAGGCCGGCACGGGTGCGGCGGATGGCGCGGGAGAGGGCCTTGACGGCCTCGTCCTGGCCGATGACGCGCTTGTGGAGCTCGTCCTCCATCTTGAGCAGTCGCGTGGACTCCTCCTCGGAGAGCTTGACGATCGGGATGCCGGTCGCCACGGCGAGCACCTCGGCGATCAGCTCTTCGTCGACCTCCGCCACCTCGTCCATGTCGCCCGAGCGCCACTGCTTCTCGCGCTCGGACTTCTTGAGGATGAGCTGCTTCTCCTCGTCGCGCAGGCGCGCGGCGGCCTCGAAGTCCTGACCGTCGATCGCCGCCTCCTTGCGCTGGCGGACCTCGCCGATCTCGGTGTCGAACTCGCGCAGGTCGGCCGGGGCCGTCATGCGACGGATGCGCAGGCGCGAGCCCGCCTCGTCGATGAGGTCGATCGCCTTGTCGGGCAGGAAGCGGTCGGAGATGTAGCGGTCGGCCAGCGTCGCGGCCGAGACCAGCGCCTCGTCCGTGATCGTGACGCGGTGGTGCGCCTCGTACCGGTCGCGGATGCCCTTGAGCATCTCGATCGTGTCGGCGATCGAGGGCTCGGGCACCTGGATGGGCTGGAAGCGGCGCTCGAGCGCGGCGTCCTTCTCCAGGTACTTGCGGTACTCGTCGAGGGTCGTCGCGCCGATGGTCTGCAGCTCGCCGCGGGCCAGCATCGGCTTGAGGATGCTGGCGGCGTCGATCGCGCCCTCGGCGGCACCCGCACCCACCAGGGTGTGGATCTCGTCGATGAACAGGACGATGTCGCCGCGGGTGCGGATCTCCTTGAGCACCTTCTTCAGGCGCTCCTCGAAGTCACCGCGGTAGCGGGAGCCCGCCACCAGGGCGCCGAGGTCGAGCGTGTAGATCTGCTTGTCCTTCAGCGTCTCCGGCACGTTGCCCTTGACGATGTCCTGCGCCAGGCCCTCGACGATCGACGTCTTGCCGACGCCGGGCTCGCCGATGAGGACCGGGTTGTTCTTGGTGCGGCGGGACAGCACCTGCATCACGCGCTCGATCTGCACAGCACGACCGATGATCGGGTCGAGCTTGCCGTCGCGCGCGTCCTGGGTGAGGTTGCGCCCGAACTGGTCGAGCACCAGGGAGGAGGAGGGGGACTCGCCCCCGCCGGTCGTCGCGGCCTGCGCCGACTGGCTGGACTCCTTGCCCTGGAAGCCGGAGAGCAGCTGGATGACCTGCTGGCGGACGCGGTTGAGGTCCGCGCCCAGCTTCTGCAGGACCTGGGCGGCGACGCCCTCGCCCTCGCGGATGAGGCCGAGCAGGATGTGCTCGGTCCCGATGTAGGAGTGGCCGAGCTGCAGCGCCTCGCGCAGGGACAGCTCGAGCACCTTCTTGGCGCGCGGGGTGAACGGGATGTGGCCACTCGGCGCCTGCTGACCCTGACCGATGATCTCCTCGACCTGCGCACGCACAGCCTCGAGCGAGATGTCCAGGGACTCCAGAGCCTTCGCGGCGACACCCTCACCCTCGTGGATGAGGCCGAGCAGGATGTGCTCGGTCCCGATGTAGTTGTGGGAGAGCATGCGGGCCTCTTCCTGGGCCAGCACGACCACCCGGCGGGCACGGTCCGTGAACCGCTCGAACATGGGCATCGCTCCTCGTACTGGGGGAACCCACCGCCAGGGACGGTGGGGCTCTGGTCCTTCCAACCCTTCGCCCACCCTACGCGTTCCCGGAACGGGTCAGGAGGGCATCCGCTGTCAGCGAACACGATCCCCCGAGCTCAGGCCCGCCCGGCTCTCCACGCGGGGTCGCCGGGGGCGACCAGGCCGTGCTCGTAGGCCCACACGACGGCCTGGACACGGTCGCGCACCGCGAGCTTGCGCAGCACCTCGGCCACGTGGCTCTTCACCGTCTCCACCCCGACCACCAGCGACGCCGCGATCTCCGCGTTGGAGCCGCCTCGGGCGACCAGGCCGAGGACCTCGGTCTCCCGCGGGGTCAGCCCGGCGCGGGCCGCGACCTCGTGGGGCGCCCAGGACCCCGTGGTGCCCGGGGCATCCGGCGCAGCCGGGGAGGGCTCGGACGGCAGCGCGGCGAAGTCCTCCACCAGGCGACGCGTCACGCCCGGCCCCAGCAGCATCGACCCGTCCGCCACGAGCCGGACGGCCTCGACCAGCCGGTCGGCCGAGACGTCCTTGAGCAGGAACCCGCTGGCGCCGGCCCGCACGGCCGAGAAGACGTACTCGTCGAGGTCGAAGGTCGTCAGCACCAGCACCCGGGTGCGCCCCAGGTCCGCCACCTGGGCGGTCGCCGCGATCCCGTCCAGGACCGGCATCCGCACGTCGACGAGCGCCACGTCGGGCGCGGTCTCGGCGACGAGGTGGACCAGGGCCCGTCCGTCCCCGGCGGTGCCGACCACCTCGATCCCCTCGGCCGCGGCCAGGACGGCGGCGAAGCCCTCTCGCACGACCGGTTGGTCGTCGGCGAGCACCACGCGCAGCGGCTGCGCGACGGAGGTGCTCACGCGGGCCCGCCCGGCATGTCGGCCTCCAGGCTCAGGACGGCGCCGTGCGTCCGCAGCCCGAAGGTGCCGCCCAGCGCCTCGACCCGCTCGCGTGCGCCCGTGAGACCCCGCCCGGGCGTGGGCGGGGAGGTGGCAGCGCCGACGTCGGTGGACACCGAGAGCACGACTCGCCCGCCTCCGAGCGCGAGGCGCACGACCACCGGGCGACCGGGCGCGTGTCGGCGAGCGTTCGTCAGCCCCTCCTGCAGCAGGCGGTAGACGACCAGCCCGGTGGCCGGTTCGACGGCTGCCAGCGCACCGGCGCTGGGAGCGTGGGGCTCCCAGGTGACGTTCTCCCCGGCGATCCTTGCCCGCTCGACCAGCGCGTGGGCGTCGAGAGCGGTCGGCTGAGGGGAGAGTGCCGGCTCGGAGGCGCTGCGGCCGATGACGCCGAGCACCTGGCGCAGCTCGTCGAGGGCCCGACGGGCGTCGTCTGCGACCCCGGACAGGACGCGGCGACCTGCGTCGCCCAGGCCTGGCTCGGAGTAGGGCGCCGTCTCGGCCCGCACGGCGATGAGGGAGACGTGGTGGGCGACGACGTCGTGCAGGTCGCGCGCCAAGCGCGCTCGCTCGTCCAGGACGGCGGCCTCCCGCTCGACCTCGCCGGCCCGCGCCTCCAACGCGGCGGCTCGGGCCGCGGTCGTCGAGGCCCGGCGGCCGAGCTCGGCCACCAGCAACGGGGCGGCGAACCCGAGGGCATAGAAGGGGAGCGTCAGCAGGTCACCGGTGTCCAGGCGGTTGAAGTCCACCTGGATCGTGCCGAACACGATGATGCCTCCGCGTCCGGTGACGACCACGAGGGCGACCAGGCCCCAGGCGATGAACGCGAGAACGCCTGCGGCCCGACGCGACCGGCCCCAGGTGACGCTCGCGGCGGCGACCAGCGCGACCGGCAGGGTGAGGGGCAGCCGAGTTCCGCCGATCCAGACCAGCATCAGCGGCGCCGAGGCCAGGACGCCCGCGAGCCACGGACTGCGCAGCGCCACGGACGGGACGAGGCCCCAGGTCACGGCCGACACGGTGGTGAGGACCGTCCCCAGCAGCAGGAAGTCCTCCGAGGCGGTCATCCGGAACGGTGCCCACGCCAGTGACAGCGTCCACCCCGCGAGGAGCAGACCCAGCGCTACGGCGGCCACCGCGCGCCCGGACGGCAGTGGGAATCGCTGTGACGACGCGCGCCCAAGTCCTACGGAGCGCGCGTCCCGCCGCTCGATGGTCTCGGGCAGGGTCGGTGTCGAGCTCGTCATGACGCCGATCCTCCTCGGCGGCCACGACGCACGACACCCTCGCGCGAGGGAACTGGCCCCCTCGCGCGAGGGTGTCGACGAGCCGATGAGCTGCGGTGGCGTCAGTGCGCGGCGTCGTAGGCCTCGCGCACCTCGGCGGAGACGCGGCCGCGGTCGGGCACGTCGTGACCGTTCTCGCGGGCCCAGTCACGGATCTCCTTGGCGGAGGGGCCGGAGCCGGTCGCGGCGGCGGCCTTCTTGGCCCCGCCCGAGGAACGACGGCCGGCGACCTTGCGGCCGTTGCCCACGTAGAGGGCCAGCGCCTCGCGGAGCTCACCGGCGTGCTCGTCGGAGAGGTCGATCTCGTAGGAGACGCCGTCGAGCCCGAACTGCACCGTCTCGGTGGCCTCGGAACCGTCGAGGTCGTCCTCGAGAATGATCTGCACCTTCTGCGCCATGAACATTTTCCTTTCGTCGGTGAGACTCCCGCAGAATTCGGCGGCAATGCCACCCTGACAATGCCGGGCCGCGAGAAGACTCTGAATCAATTCGCCGCCGACGCTAGCAGTAATTACGCCTTTCCGCGCAAACTCGCGCACGCCCTTGTGGAATTGAATTCGCGAAACGACGCCCGTCGCACAGGACCTTTGCCCGGGCCGGGGTCGCGCCAGCACGAATACGCGAAGACTGCTCCACCACCGGGAATCGGCATGAATTCCTGGACAGGCCTGGAGGAGAGCAGGGCCGCCGGAAAACGGGATCAGCGACGGTCCGGGTCCGGGGAGAAGTCCGCCATGGCGTGCAGCACGCCGCGCACGCGGGAGATCTCGTGGGTGCGCAGCACGCCGGTGCGGCCGAGCGAGGCGAGCACCGCGAAGAACCCCTCGGCGGTGGTGACCTCCTCGCGGAAGTGGTTCATCGCCGCCGGCAGCGCGTGGCACACGGGCACCCCGAGGCGGCGCAGCCGGAACGTCTGCAGCAGGACGGCGGCCTGGTACCGCGCCCGGTCGACGTAGTCGGGGTTCCAGGCGAACCCGAAGCCGACGCCGGGGTCGACGGCGATCGAGCGCACCCCCAGCGAGCGGGCGTGCTCGATCCGGGCGGCGAACCGGTCCAGCGCCGCACCCATCGGGTCGTCGGCGGGGCCGGCGGCCGCCTCGAGCTCGCGCGGGTTCTCGCCGCCGACGTCGCACATCACCACGGACGCGCCGTGCCGACCGGCGAGGTCGAACATCGCCTCGTCCTCGCCGGAGCCGGTCAGGTTGAGCACGCTCGCGCCCGCCTTCAGGCAGGCCTCCACCACGGAGGGGTGGTAGCTCTCGACCGAGACCGGCACCCCGGCGGCGACGAGGTCGGTGACCACGGGCACCAGCTGGTCGGCCTGCCGCTGCTCGGCGACCCGGGCGGCGTGCGCCTGCACGGACTCCGCGCCGACGTCCACCACGTGGGCGCCCTGGGCGGCCAGGATGCGGCCCAGGCGCAGCGCGGCGGGCGCGTCCGGCACGACCGACTCCCGGTACCAGGAGTCCTGCGACAGGTTCACCACGCCCATCAGCACCGGGTCGGTGTCGGTGTCGTGCTCGGTGCCGTCGATCGCGAACGGGGCCACCGGCAGGTCGAGGTCGTCGCCGTAGCGGTCGAGCAGGGCGGCGAGGGAGCGGAGGTCGATCATGCGAGGTCCTCCCGGACGTAGCGGCCCATGAGGAACCCGTCCTCGGTGAGCACGTGGCGCAGGGCGAACCGGGCGGGGTCGCTGAGCACCTCGGTGGTGGGGGTGGTGGAGGTGCCGGCGAGCACCGGCGAGAAGGTCAGGTCGGCCTCGTCGAGCAGGCCGGCGGCGGTCACCTGCCGCAGCAGGGTCGGCCCACCCTCGCACACCACGCGCCACAGGCCACGGGCCGCGAGGTCGGCCAGGACGGCGGCGACGTCGACGCGCTCGCCGGGCAGCACGACCAGCTCGCACCGGTCGGCCAGGGCCGCGCGGGCGTCGGCCGGGGACTGCTCGGTCGTGTAGACGAGCGGCGGCAGGTCGGAGGCGAGGAAGCCGTCCTCGCCCAGCGGGAGGCGCAGCGAGCCGGAGACCACCGCGAGCCTCGAGGCCGGGGCCTGCCCCTGCGCGGCGCGGCGGGCCGCGTCGTCCGGGTTCGCCCGCATGGGCCCGTACTCCTCGGCGGCCAGCGTGCCGCCGCCCACGAGGACCACGTCGGCGAACCGGCGCACGGCGGTGAAGACCGCCCGGTCGGCGGTGCCGGAGACCGAGAGGCTGAGGCCGTCGGCGCCGGCGGCGGCGCCGTCCAGCGTGGAGACCATCATCGCCCGCACCCAGGGGCGACGGTCCTCGGCGGGCCCGCGCTCGGGCCACGGGTAGTGGTCGGCGACGTCGTCGGCCTCGACCGGTCCGACGGCCGGCCCCAGGATCATCTGCACGAGAGCAGACGGTAGCCAGCCCGGGCGCACCAGCGGGGTGGGGCGGTCCTGGGCCGGTCCTGGGCCGGCGGGGCTCCGTGGCGGTGGTGGTCTCGACGCGCGCTCGTCGCCTCACCGGAGATCGAGGTGCGACGAGCCCCGGCGAGGAGCCACGAGATCCCCGCACCCGGCCGGGGCGCGCACCGGAGAGGCGTCGGTGGTCTCGAGACAGGACTTCGTCCTTCCTCGACCGCCGGCTAGCGGTGGTTGCGCGCGAAGACCAGGCCCAGACCGAGGAGCGTGAGGTGCGGCTCGACGTCGGTGAAGCAGCCCGCCTCGTCCGCGACGAGGCCGGCGTAGGCGCCGGTGGCGACGACGCGGGTGGTCGCGGGGTCGAGGTCCTGCTCGGCCAGCGCCCGGCGGACGAGTCCCTCGACCATCGCGGCGGTGCCGTGGACGAGGCCGGACTGCACGGCCTCCACGGTGTTGCGGGCGACCACCGAGCGCGGGCGGACCAGCTCGACCTGCCGCAGCTGCGCGGCCCGTCGTCCGAGACCCTCGAGCCCGACCTCCACGCCGGGCGCGATCGCGCCGCCCACGTACTGCCCGGCGGCGTTGACCACCTCGAGGGTGACGGCGGTGCCGCCGACGTCGACCACGACGGCCGGCCCGCCCCAGCGCGTGAGCGCGGCGAGCGCGTTGGCGACGCGGTCGGCACCCACCTCGCGCGGGTTGTCGGTGAGCACGGGGATGCCGGTGCGCACGCCGGCGCCCACCACCACGACCGGCAGGTCGGGCAGGTGCCGCTCGAGCATCTCGCGCCACCGGCCGAGCACCCACGGCACCGTGGCGGCCACGGCGACGCCCTCCACCTCGTCCAGGTGGGGCCCGACCAGGCCGCGCACCAGCACGGCCCACTCGTCGGCGGTGCGGCGCTCGTCGGAGGAGAGGGTCCAGTGCCGCACCACCTCGCCGCCCCGCTCGCCGGGGGCGACGACGCCCAGGGCGGTGCTGGCGTTGCCGAGGACGACGCTCAGCAGCCGCCCGGCGGGCTGCGGTGCAGCGGGGGCCACGGGCTCAGTCCTCCCGGAAGTCCAGGCCGAGGTCGAGCACCGTCACCGAGTGCGTGAGCGCGCCGGAGGAGACGAAGTCGACCCCGGTCTCCCCGACCGCCCGGGCGCGCTCGATGGTCAGCCCGCCGGAGGCCTCCAGGGTGGCCTCGCCACCGGTCAGCTCGGCGTTGATCGCGACCGCCTGGCGCAGCAGGTCGGGACCCATGTTGTCGAGCAGCACCTCCGTGCAGCCCGCCTCGAGCACGGCGCGCAGCTCGTCGAGGTCCTGGACCTCCACCTCCACCCGGATCACGCCGTCGCGCTCGCGGACGGCCCGGTAGGCCTCCACGACCCCGCCCGCGGCCACCACGTGGTTGTCCTTCACCATCGCCCGGTCGACCAGGGAGAACCGGTGGTTGACGCCGCCACCGCAGCGCACGGCGTACTTCTGCAGGTCGCGCCACCCGGGCAGCGTCTTGCGAGTGTCCAGCACCCGGCAGCCGGTGCCCTCCAGCGCGTCGACCCACCGGGCGGTCGCCGTGGCGACGCCCGAGAGGTGGGAGGCGAAGTTGAGGGCGGTCCGCTCCGCGGTGAGGACGCCGGCCACCGGACCGCGCACCGTCATCACGACGTCGCCGGGGACGACCCGGGTGCCGTCGGGCACGCGAGCCAGCACCTCGACGGCCGGGCCGAGCGCGTAGCGGAAGGCCAGCTCGGCGATCGCGAGGCCGGCGACGACGCCCTCCTGGCGGCTGGCCAGGTCGGCGGTCGCCGTGCCCATGGGCGGCATCGCGGCCGAGGTCGCGTCCTCGGCGCCGCCCGGCAGGTCCTCGGAGAAGGCGAGCGCCACGTGCGCGTGCACCGCCTCCGGCGAGAGGCCGGCGTCGGCGATCTCCGCGACCAGCGCGGGGTCCATGCCGGCCAGCGGCGTCTGTCGGATCGCGCTCACGCGGCGCCCTCCCCGTCGGTGTCAGCGGTGGTGTCGGTGGTGGTGTCGGCGGTGGCGTCCACGTCCTGGTCCGTGGCCCCGGCCGGGGAGAACGTCCAGCTCATCTCGCCGTCGAGGAGTCGGACGTCGACGTGGCCGGCCCACGCGGCGTCGTCGCGGTCGGGGTGGTCCTCGCGCCAGTGCGAGCCGCGGGTCTCCTGGCGCAGCGTCGCGGCGCCGGTGAGCGCCGTGGACAGGGTGGCGAGGTTCGTGACCTCCCACGAGTCCAGGTACGGCTCCTCGTCGGTGGCTCCGTGCATCTGCGCGAGCACCTGGTCGGCGATCGCGAGGCCCGCGGCGTGGCGCAGGACGCCGACCTGGTCGGTCATGACCTCCTGCAGCCCGTGCCGGGCCTCGGCAGCGACGAGCCCGGCGGTCCGGGCGTCCTCGACGGGCTCGGCCCACCCGCGCAGCTCACCGGGCAGGACGTCGGCGATCCGGCGCGAGAAGACGAGTCCCTCGAGCAGGGAGTTGGAGGCCAGCCGGTTGGCCCCGTGCACGCCGGAGCAGGCCACCTCGCCGGTGGCGTAGAGGCCGGGCACGTCGGTGCGTCCCCACGTGTCGGTGGCGACGCCGCCGGAGGCGTAGTGGCAGGCGGGGGCGACGGGGATGAGGTCGGTGACCGGGTCGACGCCGTGGCTGCGGCACGTGGCGAGGATGGTCGGGAACCGGCGCTGCCAGAACGCCTCCGGGTCCTCGCCGCGGTCGGTGCCCAGGTGACGGGCGTCGAGCCACATGTGCGGCATGCCGGTCTCGATCATCCGGCGGCGGATGGCCTTGGCGACGACGTCGCGCGGGGCCAGGTCGGCCAGCTCGTGGACGCCGGTCATGAACCGCGTCCCGCCCTCGCTCTCGAGGCCGTCGACGAGGAACGCACCCTCGCCGCGCACGGCCTCCGAGATCAGCGGCTGCTGACCGGCGGCCAGGGGGCCGAGGTACATGACGGTGGGGTGGAACTGCACGAACTCGAGGTCGCGCAGCGTCGCACCGGCGCGCAGCGCGATCGCCATGCCGTCGCCGGTGGAGACCGACGGGTTCGTGGTCTGGCTGAAGACCTGGCCGAGCCCGCCCGAGGCGAGCACGACCGCGGGGGCACGGACGAGGCCGACGCCGTCGTGCTGGCCCTGGCCCATCTCGTGCAGGGTCAGGCCGGCCACGCCGCCGTCCTCGGCCAGCGCGAGGTCGAGGACGTGGGCGCGCTTGACGATGCGGATCTGCGGGTTGCGGCCCACCGCCGCGACGAGGGCGCGCTGGATCTCTGCACCGGTGGCGTCGCCCCCGGCGTGGATGATCCGGTCGCGGTGGTGCCCGCCCTCGCGGGTCAGGGAGAGCTCGCCCTCGGGGTCGAGGTCGAACTGGGCGCCGAGGCCGATGAGCTCGCGGACGGCCTCCGGACCCTCCTCGACCAGCACCCTGACCGCCTCGGCGTCGCACGCGCCGTCGCCCGCGACGAGGGTGTCGACCTCGTGCTCGTGCGGGGTGTCGCCCGGGCCGAGCGCGGCGGCCACGCCGCCCTGCGCCCACCGGGTGGACCCGACGGAGATCCGGTCCTTGGTGACCACGACGACGTCCGCGTCGGGGCCGAGCGCCTCGACCAGCCGCAGCGCGGCGGTCAGGCCGGCGACGCCGGAGCCGACCACGACCACGTCGGCCCGCTCGGTCCAGCCGGGCTCGGGGGCCGCGAGACGGCCGGGGACGGTGCGGCTCGGGAGCCGTGCGGCAGGCGTGGACATCCTGGTCAGGCTAGCGCCCGACGCCGACGGCCCCGACGGCGTCACCCCGGGTGAGACCGGTGCGGGGGTCGCTGACGCGCCCGTCGCCCGTGCCCACGGACGCCGGGTCGCCGCCCGTCTCCAGCACCCGGTTGCGCTCGTCGACGAAGACGACGTGCGGCACGTGCGTGCGGGCCTCGGCGGTGTCCATCTGGCCGTAGGCGATGAGGATGACCAGGTCGCCCGGGTGCACCAGGTGCGCGGCGGCGCCGTTGATGCCGAGCACGCCGGAGCCGCGCGGCCCGGCGATCGTGTAGGTCTCCAGCCGGGCGCCGTTGGTGATGTCGACGATGTGCACCAGCTCGCCGGGCAGCAGGTCGGCGGCGTCGAGCAGGTCCTCGTCGACCGTCACCGAGCCGACGTAGTGCAGGTCGGCCTGGGTCACGGTGGCGCGGTGGATCTTCGAGGTCATCATCGTGCGGAGCACGGGTCCTCCAGGGGTGGGGGTCGTCGACGGGCCGGCGTCAGCCGAGCGAGACGGGCACGTTGTCGATGAGGCGGGTCGTGCCGACCTTGGCGGCCACGAGGAGCCGCGCGGCGGTGCCGGGCTCGGGTGCCTGCGGCAGGTCGCCGAGGGCTGGGTCGGTGAGGGCCAGGTAGTCCGGCTCGAGACCGGGCTCGGCGGCCAGCACGGCACCGGCGGCCTCGAGGACGGCGGCCGCACCGTCCACCCCAGCGGCCTGCCCCGCCAGCAACGCACGGGAGAGCGCGAGGGAGACGCGGCGCTGCTCCTCGTCCAGGTACCGGTTGCGGCTGGAGAGGGCGAGGCCGTCGCTCTCGCGCCGGGTGGCGCCGCCGACGACCTCGACCGGCAGGCACAGGTCGGCCGCCATCTGCTTGATGAGCACGAGCTGCTGATAGTCCTTCTCGCCGAAGATCGCGAGGTCGGGGCGGACCAGCCCGAAGAGCTTGGCCACGACGGTGAGGACGCCGCGGTAGTGGCCGGGCCGGGTGGCCCCCTCGAGCACCTCGCCCAGCGGGCCGGGCTCGACGGTGACCTGCGGCTGCGCCGGCCACGTCGGGTACATCTCGGCGACCGTCGGGGCGAAGACGACGTCGACCCCGGCCTCGGCGCAGACCTCGAGGTCGGCGTCCAGGGTGCGGGGGTAGCGGTCGAGGTCCTCGCCCGCGCCGAACTGCAACGGGTTCACGAAGACCGAGACGACCAGCGGGCCGTCGCCGACCTGCTCGCGGGCCGCGCGCATGAGGCTCGCGTGGCCGTCGTGCAGGGCGCCCATGGTGGGCACCAGGCCCACGCGCCCCGGCCGCCCGAGCACGACCTGGCGCTCGGCGATCGCCGCCGCCAGCTCCTCACGGGTGCGGACGAGGACCGGGCGCCGGGTGGCGGTCGCAGTGGTGGTCGCGGTCATCGGACGTCCCCCTGGTAGCCACGCATGGTCGCGCCGAGGGTCTGCCCGGACGTCGCCCGCGGAGCGCTGCGGGAGAGCAGCCGCTCCTCGGCGTCGGCCAGGACGGTGCGGACGGCGGCGGCGCGCAGCGCGGTGAGGCGACCGTCGAGCACCGCCCGGGAGACCGTGGCCTGCGCGAGCGCCAGGTAGGAGCCGAGCGTCTGCGGTGCCTGGGCGAGCAGGTCGCTCACGTGCGCGCGGACCGTGCCGACGTCCCCGCGGACGATGGGGCCGGTGAGCGCCGCGTCCCCGGACTCCAGCGCGTTGGCGAGCGCCGCCTCGAGCAGCGGGCGCAGCGTGCCACTGGTGTCGTCGACGCCGGCGGAGGCCAGCACCTCCTTGGCCTCGGCCACGAGCGTGACCAGGTGGTTCGCGCCGTGCGCCAGGCCCGCGTGGTAGAGCGTGCGGCGGCTCTCGGGCACCCAGGTGGGGCGGCCGCCGAGGTCGGCGACGAGCCCGTCGAGCAGGTCGTGCTCGGCCTCGTCGGCGGTCAGCCCGAACACGCAGCCGGCGAGCCGGTCGAGGTCGACGGCGGTGCCGGTGAAGGTGAGCGCGGGGTGCAGGGCGCCGGTGCGGGCGCCGACCGCGCGGGCCGGCTCGAGCACGGCGAGGCCGTGTCGGCCGGAGGTGTGCAGCACGACCTGTCCGGGGCGCAGCGCGCCCGCGTCGGCCAGGGTCGTGGCGACGTTGCGCAGCATGTCGTCGGGGACGGTGAGCAGCAGCAGGTCGGCGGCGCGGGCGACGTCGGTCGGCTTGCGCACTCCGACGCCCGGCAGCAGGTCGGCCAGGCGCCGACGGCTCGCGTCGGACTCGCCCGAGGCGGCGACGACCTCGTGGCCGGCGGCGCGCAGGCGGGCCGCCAGGACGGCTCCCACGCGGCCGGCGCCGATGACGCCGATCCTCAGGCGGGCGCGCTCGGGCTGGGTGGGTGCCACGTCGGTGTGGGCAGGGTGCATCCTCAGGACCTCTCCGTTCCCGTCCCGGCCGTCCACCTGCCCCTGGTCTCAGGGACGGGCCGGCTCCGGGTACAAGACGTCTGGTGTTCCGGTGACCACGGTACGACCGGGCGGCCGGGTTCCGAACATCTCCTGGGAGTGGCGCAGGTCACATGCGGACGCCCGTCGTCCTCCCGAGCACCCGGCTGACTACGGTGACCGCCATGACGCCGCTGACCGGGCTCCTGCGCCGCACCCCTCCCCTGCTGAGCGTGGTGGTCACCGTCCGCGACGACGAGGACCGGCTCGCCGCCTGCCTCGACTCGGTGCTCGGCCAGGAGCACGGCCCGCTCGAGGTGGTCGTGGTGGACGACGGCTCGACCGACTCCTCCGCGGACGTGGCCGACTCCTACGCGCAGGCGCACCCCGACCGCGTCCGCGTGCTGCGACGCGAGCGCGTGGGCACCGGCGCCGCCCGCAACGCCGGCGTGCAGGTGGCCACCGGGGCCCTGCTCGCGTTCGTCGACGGCAGCAGCGTCGTGCCTCCCGGCGCCTACGCCGCCCTGTGGAAGCAGATGCGCCGCAGCGGCGCCGACGTGGTCACGGGCTCCTACGCCCGCTGGGAGGACGACCGCCTGCTCGAGCCCGCCCGCATGCGGCACACGCACGCGCGCCGGGCGTGCCTGCTCGAGCAGTACCCGCGGGTCCTCGGTGACTCGATGGCCGGCAACAAGATGTTCAAGCGGAGCTTCTACGACGTCGCCGGCCTGGCCTGGCCGCTCGGCGAGCTGGCCGGGGACCCGGCGGGCGACGCGCCCACCACCACGCTGGCCTACCTGCAGGCCCGGTTGATCGGGATCGTGCCCGAGGTCGTCCTCCACTGGCGCCCGGCCGACGACGACGGCGCCGGCTCCTCGCCCGAGGACCTGGAGGCGCTCTGGCGGGCCAAGCGGGCCACGCTGGGGGCGGTGGAGGAGTACGGCTCGGAGAAGGTGTCCGAGACGTTCCGCGGCTCCGTGCTGGCCGCCGACCTGCCGCGCCACCTGGCCGAGGTGCCGGGGTGCAGCGACGCCTGGTGGAGCGCCCTCCAGCGCGGCGTCGTCTCCCTGTGGGGGCCGCACGGCTCGCTCGTCGACGCCGCCCTGGCCCCCGAGCACCGGCTGGTCGGCTGGCTGGTCGAGCAGGACCGCCGGGCCGAGGCCGAGCACGTCGCGACGCTGGTCCGCGAGCACGACGGGTCGCTGCCCCGCAGGGTCGAGCCGCAGGGCCGCGTCATCGACGTGCCGGACCTGGACCGCGCCACCGTGCCCCGGGCCGCCATCGAGCTGCGGCCGAACGAGAAGTAGCCGGCGCCGCGACCTTCCCGGCCCCTCCCGCCCGGCCCCGCTGTCCCGGCCCCTCTCCCGGCCCCTCCAGCACGACGACGCCCCCGGACGCGGGCTGCGTCCGGGGGCGTCGGGAGACGGGCTGCGTCAGAGCAGGCCGGCGTCGGTGAGGAACTCCTGCGCCACGTCGGCGGGCTTGGCCCGGTCGACGCTGATCCGGCCGTTGAGCTCGGCGAGGGTGTCGGTGTCGAGCGCCGCCATCAGCGGGTCCAGCACGTCGGCCACGTCGGGGTGGGCGTCCAGGAACTCGGTGGAGATGGCCGGCACCAGGTTCTGGGCGGGCTGGATGCCCTGGTCGTCGTCCAGGACGACGAGGCCCTGGGACTCCAGCGTGCCGTCGGTGGTGGAGGTCTGGCCGAGGTCGGACTCGCCGTCGATCACCGAGGAGTAGGTCTGCTCGGAGGCGTAGCCCAGCGGCAGCAGCTTGGTGATGTCGATGCCGTAGACGTCCTCGAGCCCGGCCTCGCAGTCGGCGCGACCCTCGCAGTCGGGGGCCGCCGCGAGGACGACCTTCTGGCCCTCGAGGTCGGAGAGCGCGGTGACGCCGTTGGCGTCGGAGTAGTCCTGGGTGACGAAGTAGGCGTTGGCGTCCGCGGCCTCGGAGACGTCGAGCAGGGTGATGCCCGCGGCGTCGAGCAGGTCCGCACCGGCGTCCGCCATGTCCTGGCCGTCGGCCTCGGTGAAGGCCTCGGCGTTCGCGCCGTTCTCGCGGGTGTTGAGGAAGTTGACGATGCCGCCCACGTACTCGGGCACGACGTCGACGTCGCCGGGGAAGTCGGCCATGTAGGCGTCGCGGGCGTCGACGAGCTGGAGGGTGACGTCGTAGCCGGCGTCCTCCAGCAGCAGCTGGTACATGTTCGAGACCAGCTCGGCCTCGGCGAAGCTCTGGCTGGCGATGGTGAGCGGGCCGCCGGCCGACGCCGAGGACCCCTCGGAGCTGCCGCTGTCGGAGGCCAGGTCGTCGCCGGCGCAGGCGGTGAGGGCGACGGAGAGCGCCAGCGTGCCGGCGAGGGCGCCGAGGGCACGGCGCAACGGGGTCTGCTTCATGGCGGGGTCCAACCTTCTGTGTCCCGCGGCCCACCCGGCAGGGTGCGGACCGCGCGTGTCCGGTCAGCGGGAGGGCCCCGCTGCCTCGTCCTCCCGTGCTGCGGCCGCCGAGCGCGGCCAACGGAGGGACGACGGTCGAGCCTAGGCGCGGCCGCCGACATTCCTGGCTCACCCGGGTGAGGGGTCCCGTGGCGGGGCGCCCCGCGGTGCCGGCGGCCTCAGGCCCGCAGGTGCGCGGGCGCCACCAGGCGCTGGGCGAGGGCCGCGAGCAGCTCCAGGACGAGCGCCACCAGCGCGACCACGAGCGCACCGGCGATGCCCTGGCCGTAGAGGGTCCGGTAGAAGCCGTCCGTGATCACCCGGCCCAGGCCCGGGCCGGCGACGAGGGCCGCGATCGTGGCCGTCGCCCAGATCTGCACCAGGGCGAGCCGGACGCCGGTGGCGATCAGCGGCATCGCCAGCGGCAGCTCGGTGCGCCAGAACAGCTGGCTCCCGCTCATCCCGAGGCCGGTGGCCGACTCACGGACGTCGGCCGGCACCTCGCGCACGGCCGTGTAGGCGTTGGTGATGATCGGCGGCAGCGCGAACAGTGCCAGCGCCACGAGCGTCGAGACCCCGGCCCGGCCGAACGGGCCCGCGTAGGCGGTGCCGGGGAAGAGCCCGCCTGTCACGTCCCAGGGGTCGGCGGCGACCAGGAGGGCGAGCAGCGCGAAGGTCGGGATGGCCCGGCCGACGTTCGAGACGTTGACGGCGAGGAAGCCGCCGCGGCCGAGGTGCCCGAGCCACAGCGCGACCGGCAGCCCGACCAGGAGCGCCAGCAGCAGCGCCACCAGCGTGATCAGCAGCTGCTGGCCGAGCAGCTGGAGCATGCCGCCGGAGCCGGTCCAGCTAGCCGGGTCCGTGAGGAACGCCCAGGCGTCGGAGAGGACGGTCATGCGCCCGCCCCCGTCCGGGTCCACGGCGTCAACAGCCGCTGCACCAGCACCAGCACCACGTCGAGCGCCACCGCGATGACGACGCAGAGCACGGCGGCGGTGAGCAGCTCGGCACGGAAGTCGCTGGTGACACCGCTGGCGATGAGGTTGCCCAGCCCGCCGTGGGCGACCAGCGAGCCCACCGTCGTCAGTGCCACCGTGGAGACGGTGGCGACCCGCAGCCCGGCCATCACGACGGGGATCGCCAGCGGCAGCTCCACCCGGAGCAGCAGCCTGCCTCGTCCGTAGCCCAGGCCGGTGGCGGACTCCCGCACCTCCTCGGGCACCGAGCGCAGGCCGTCGAGGAAGGCGCGGACGAGGACCGTCAGCGCGTACAGCGCGAGCCCGATCACCACGGTGGTGGCGCTGAGGCCGGTGAAGGGCACCAGGAGCGGCAGCAGCGCGATGGAGGGCACCGTGTAGAGCCCCGTGGCCAGCCCGAGGATCGGCGACTCGAGCCGGGCGTAGCGCCGGGCCAGCAGCGCCAGCGGGAAGGACAGGGCCAGCGCCACGACCACGGAGACGAGCGTGATCTGCAGGTGCTGCACGGTCGCGTCGGTGATCTCGGTGCGGTAGTCGGAGACGTACTGCCAGCACAGCCAGTCGTTGGTCAGCCGTGAGTAGCAGGTGGTCCCCGCGTCGGCGCTCGCCAGTAGGGTCACGCGCATGGACGCTACCGGTGACGGCACCGCCTCCTCGACCACCCCGATGATCAGGCTGCGTGGCCTGGGCAAGCGCTACGACGACGGCACGGTGGCGGTGCACGACCTCGACCTGGACGTCCCGCGCGGCTCCCTGACCGTGCTGGTCGGCCCCTCGGGCTGCGGCAAGTCGACGACGCTGAAGATGATCAACCGACTGATCGAGCCCACCCACGGCACGATCGAGATCGACGGCCGCGACGTCACCGGCCTCGACGCCACCGAGCTGCGCCGCGGCATCGGCTACGTGATCCAGGCCGTCGGGCTGTTCCCGCACCAGCGGATCACCGAGAACGTCATGACCGTGCCGCTGCTGCTCGGGGAGTCCAAGAAGGTGGCCCGCGAGCGCGCCGAGCACCTGCTCGAGCTCGTCGGGCTCGACCCGGCCGCGCAGGGGCGCCGGTTCCCCCACCAGCTCTCCGGCGGTCAGCGCCAGCGCGTGGGCGTGGCCCGGGCGCTCGCCGCCGACCCGCCCGTGCTGCTGATGGACGAGCCGTTCGGCGCCGTCGACCCGGTCGTGCGGGTGCGGCTGCAGGAGGAGTTCGGCCGCCTCCAGCGCGAGCTGGGCAAGACCGTCGTGCTGGTCACCCACGACATCGACGAGGCCATCGCCATGGGTGACCGGGTCGCCGTCTTCGCCGAGGGCGGCCGCCTGGCCCAGCACGGGTCGCCGGCCGAGGTGCTCGCCCACCCGGCCGACGCGTTCGTGGCCGACTTCGTGGGCGCCGAGCGCGGGCTGCGCCGGCTCTCGGTGATCGAGCTGACCCGCGAGCACCTCGAGCCGCTCGACGGGGTCTCCGGCGGCGACGTCGAGGCCGTGGTCGACCTCGGCTGCACCCTGGAGGAGGCCCTGGCCACCATGCTGCGCCACGACCAGCCCCGGGTCGCGGTGCGCGACGGGCGCGTCGGCTTCGCCGGCGTCCTCACCCCCGGTGGGCTGCACCGCGCACTGCGCGCGTCCCTGGCCGACTCCGCCTGACCCCACTGCCCGACCCCTGCGCCGAGGTCAGCGGGCGGGCGACCAGCCGAGGAACGGGCCGAGACGCGTGGCGTAGTCGGTCAGGATCTGGACGAGGTCGGCCTCGCCGAAGGTGAACGGCAGCGCGAACGCGACCTCCTCGACCTCCGCGAAGGCCGCGTGCGCGGCCAGCCGCTCGGCCAGCTCCTCGCTCGGGCCGACGAGGTCGGGGGCGAACAGCAGGCCGCCCGGCCCCTGCGGGCTGCGGGTGCGCTCGAGGCGGGACGCGGCGTACTCGGCGTAGCGGCGCGCCTGCTCGGGGCTCGCGGAGTCGGTGGGGATCACCACCAGGCCCTGGGAGACGCGGGCCGCCTCGCCGGCCGGGTGCGCCGCCCGGAAGGCCCGGACCTGCTCGGCCTGGAGCGTCGCGAAGTCGGGCTCCTCCCCCGGCTCGGCCCGCACCCCCGTCAGCACGGACGAGGTGAGCAGGTTCAGCCCCTGCGCGGCCGCGAACGCCACCGACCGCAGCGACCCGGCGCCGTACCAGACCCGCTCGGCCAGGCCGGCCGCCTGCGGCTGCACCTGGCGCGAGAAGGTCTCGATGCCCACCGTCCCCTCGAACGGGCTGGCCGGCTCGCCGCGCAGGTGCCCCAGCAGCCGCTCGACGCGGGCGTAGGTGAGGTCCTCGACGTCGGCGGTGTCGGGGTAGAGCGCGCCCTTCACGTCGTCCCAGCGCATCGGCGGGCCCACGGAGACTCCCGGGTTCAGCCGGCCGCCGGAGAGGACGTCGACCGTCGCCCAGTCCTCGGCCAGGCGCAGCGGGTTCTCCCAGCCCAGCGGCGTCACCGCCGTCCCGAGGTCGATGCGCGAGGTGCGCTGGGTGGCCGCCGCCAGCACCGCGACCGGCGAGGAGATGCCGTGCTGGAGGTGCCGGTGCCGCAGCCACGCGGAGTCCAGGCCGAGGCGCTCGCCGTGCTCGATCAGCCGCAGCGTGGACTCGTGCCCCTCCCGCGGCGAGGCCGGGTCGAAGAGACCGATGGTGAGGAAGCCGAGGCGCTTCAGGGGGCGGTTCACTCCCCCAGCCTAGGACGCGGTGGTTGAGGCTTCATCCACCACCGCTCGACACATAGTGCGCGACGAAAGGCACCTCGTCGGCGGCGATTCCGGTGCTTTTCGTCGCGCACTATTGGCGGCTCAGCCCACCGGGACGTCGAAGTGCCAGGACTGGGTGACGTACTTGGTCCGCCAGCCGAGGCCGGAGTAGAGGCGCTGGGCACCGGTGGAGGAGTCCGCGTCGACCTCCAGGCCCACGGAGCCGCGGCCACGACGGGCGGCGTCGGCGATGATCGTGCGCAGCAGGCCGGTGGCGACGCCGCGGCCGCGGGCGGCCTCGAGCACGCCGATGTAGGAGACGTAGGACGAGCCGGGGCCGGTGGAGGACTCCGAGGCCTCGCCCACCAGCGCACCGACGGGCTCGGGGTCGCCCTCGCCGTCGACGATCTCGGCGATCCACCAGTGGCTCCACCGGTGCCCGGGCTCCTCGCGCGTGCGGCGCAGGAACTCGGTGAAGGTCTCCTCGAAGGAGTTGAAGTGGTCCTTGAACGCCTGCTCGAGCACGTCGTGGACGGCGCGCAGGTCCTCCTCGGCCGGCAGGTCGCTGCCCTCGCGGTCGACGAGCCGGAACCGGATGCCCTTGCGCTCCCAGTCGGTGGGGTCGGGCACGAGGTCGGCGTCGCCCTCCTCGCCGGGGCGGCTCATCTGCCACCAGGTGCGGACGTGCCGGAAGCCGGCGCCGGTGAGCCAGCGGGCCTGGCGCTCGTCGTCCTCGAAGGCGCCGGTGTCGATCTGCTGGGTCGGCAGGCCGCGGGCGGCGCCGATGGCGCGGGCCTGGCCGCGGGCCCACTCGAACAGCGCGTCGGAGCAGGCGTCGGCCTCGGCGCCGTGCAGCTCGCGGGAGACGACGTGCACGAACAGCATCCGCCCGCCCGCGCGGTCGTGCACGCTGCCCCAGGCCTGGATGGTGCCGGCGGCGTCGCGGACGACGACGTTCTCCCGCGTCAGCAGGCCCTGCTCGGAGACCTCCAGCAGGACGTCGTCGACGCCGGCGCCCGCCCAGCCGCGGCCGTGCCGCTCGTGGGCCCGCAGCAGGTGCGTCAACCGGGCCACCTGGAACCGGTCGCCGGCGTCGGGGCTGTCGACGTGCCACCCGACGGGCAGCTCGGTGCGCTCCACGAGCTCGTCGGGGTCGTCCTCGAACCGGCTCACGAGGTCGGTCTTGATCTCAGGCAGCGGGTCAGTCACGGCACGACATCATGCCGCACCGGCCTCACCCGGCAGGAGCCAGCACCGGTGCCCGACACCCGTGCGCGCGGGTCCGGACGCGACGACGTCGCCCGGCCGGACGAGGAAGGGGGTGGTGTCCGGCCGCGCGACGTCGCTGGCCCACCGCCTGAGTGAGGGATGCGGCGGGCGTCCTGGGGGCGGTGCTCAGGCGTGGCGGCGCGAGGCGGCCTCGGCGCGGTGCCACGCGGCGGTGACCTGCTGGAGCTCGGCGCGGAGGGTCTCGACCTCGCCCTCGAGCTCGGCGAGGCTCACGATGGCCTCGGCGGCGCGGTTCTCCGCCTCGTCCCGGCCGACCTCGGTGCGGCGCTGGAGGCGCTGGAGCTCCTCGTAGCGGCGCTTCTCCACGCCCAGGGCGCGGACGCCCTCGGCGACGTGCTTCTGGGCGCCGCCCAGCTCGGTGCCGAGCTCCTCGAGCGCCTTCTCGCGCTCGGCGATCTGCTCGTTCAGGGTGGCGACGCGGGCGGCGTGCTCCTCGGCCCGGGCCTCGGCGAGCCGACGGTAGGCCTGGGCCTGCTCGGCGCGGTCGCGCTGGTGCTCGCGGCGGGACTCGCGCAGCTCGGCGTAGGTGATCCGGCTGGCCGCGAGGCCGAGGACGACGGAGGCCACCGCGGCCGCGCTGACCAGCAGCCACGACCCGGTGGGCACGGCGCCGACGACCAGCAGCGCCGAGAGCGCGACCAGGCCGGTGGCGACGGTCAGCCGGGTGGAGCGCTGGAGCCGGCGCGAGGAGGAACGACCGGGCGTGCCGGCGTCCTGCGCCTCCCCGCCCTGGTCAGCTGTGACTGATGTGGCGGAGGGGGCAGAAGTGGTGCTCATGGACGCAGGCTAGGCGTCGGAGTCGTCTTCGGGGACGCGACACGCGCGTTCCAGCAGGATCCCGCCCGCCACGACGACCACCGCGGCCAGCGCGGCGAGGCCGGACAGGACGAGTCGCTGGGTGGCCGCCTCGGAGGGCACACCGAGCCAGCTGATCGCGTAGCCCAGGTACCCGCCGCCGACCAGGGCGCCCACGTAGGTGGCCGCGCGACCGAGCGCCAGGCGGTTGACGGCACGGTGCGCCTCGAGCCGCTGCCGGCGCACGTGCACCTGCCGGTGAGTGGCCCGAGCGGTGACGAGCAGGCTCACGCCGACCAGCGCCAGGACGGCCGGCGGTGCCCACGTCACCAGGGGCGCGGTGCCGAAGAGGGCGACCGCGACGCGGTGGTAGGTCCAGCCGATGACGATGCCGAGCACGACGAGCGCCGTCATGGCGCCCGCCGAGGCGGGCTGGATGGTGCCCTGGGTGGGCTCGTCCTGACCGTCGTCGGGGTCGGGAGGAGGGTCGAGCGGCGGGGTCACCCCCGCGTCACTCGATCTCGAGCGTGATGTCCTCGCGCAGCGTCACGCCGTCGGTGCCGAGGTCGGCCAGCAGGTCGGCGACCGGGCCGGCGTCGGGGAGGACCGCGTCGGGCTCGAGGTCGTACCAGGGCTTGAGGACGAACGCGCGCTCCTTGGCCCGCGGGTGCGGCAGGCGCAGGTTCTCGTCGTCGCTGCGACGGTCGCCCACCACGATCAGGTCGACGTCGAGGGTGCGGGGCGCGTTGGCCTCCCCGCGCTCCCGGTCGAAGGCGTCCTCGACCGTGAGGCAGCGCTCGAGCAGCCGGTGGGCGGCGAGCGTGGTGTCGCACAGCAGCACGATGTTGAGGAAGTCGTCGGAGCCCGGCGGGCAGTTCACCGGTGCGGTCTCGTAGACGGCGGACACGGAGGTGACCCACACGTCGGGGGTGTCGGCGATCGCGTTCACGGCGCCCTGGAGCGTGGTCACCCGGTCGCCGAGGTTGGACCCCAGCGACAGCACGGCGCGACGGATGGGGCGCATCTCCCCGGTCAGCGTGTCGGCGTCGATGATGTGGGGGTTCGGGGTCTCAGTCACGTGAGGTCCTTGCGTGTCCGGGTGATCGTGAGCGTGACGTCGGTGAACGTCGCGTCGATGGGTGCGTCCGGCTTGTGGACCGTGACCCTCGCCCATTCAACACCGTCCTGCAAGAGGCAGGTACCGGCGATCCGGGTCGCGAGGGTCTCGATCAGGTCGACCGGGTCGCGCTCGACGGCCGCCTTCACGGCCGCCGTGAGGCTGCCGTAGTCAACCGTGTCGCGCAAGTCGTCCGAGGCCGCGGCCCGACGCGTGTCGACGCCCAGCACGAGGTCGATGACGAACGTCTGACCGGTGCGCTTCTCGTGCTCGAAGACGCCGTGGTGGGCGAAGCACTCGATGCCGGTGACGCTCAGCTCGTCCAGCCCGGTCACGGGCCCGTCCACCGGCCCCGTGGCCGACCCTGCGGAGCCGCTCATGCGTCCTCCTCGCTCACGGCGAGGCCCAGCGCCGTCGCCGCTGCGAGGGTGTCACGGGCCGCCCGGACGTCGTGCACCCGGACCCCCCACACGCCTCGGCGCGCGCAGTCGAGGACGACGGCCTGGTGGGCGTGCTCGCGTCCCTCGACCGGCCTCGGGGAGCCGTCGGGCCCCGGCAGGAGCGCCCCCAGGAAGGACTTGCGGCTGGCGCCCACCAGCAGCGGACGACCGAGCCCCTCGAGGGCGTCGAGGCCGCGCAGCAGCTCCCAGTTCTGCTCCCCGCGCTTGGCGAAGCCCAGCCCGGGGTCGAGCACGACCCGCTCGGGTGGGAGGCCGGCCGCGGCGAGGGCGTCCAGGCGGGCCCGCAGCTCGCCCACGACGGCGCCGACGACCCCGCCGGGGCCGTCGTAGGAGGCCAGGTCGTACATGGCGTCGGAGTGGCTGCGCCAGTGCATGGCCACGAAGAGCGCGTCGGTGCCGGCGACCGCGCCGGCCATCGCCTCGTCCGCGAGGCCGCCGGAGACGTCGTTGACGACGACGGCGCCGGCCCGGACGGCCGCGAGGGCCACCTCGGCGCGCATGGTGTCCACCGAGACGGCGGCGCCGGCCGCGGCGAGGCGCTCGATGACGGGCACCACCCGGTCCAGCTCCTCGGTGACCAGCGGACGGGTCGCACCGGGGCGCGTGGACTCCCCGCCGATGTCGAGGACGTCGGCCCCCTCGGCCAGCAGCGCGAGACCGTGCTCGACGGCCGCGTCGCGGTCGAGGAAGCGTCCGCCGTCGGAGAAGGAGTCGGGGGTGACGTTGACGACCCCCATGACGCGCGGGCGGCCCAGCGGCGCCAGCAGCGCCGCGGCCTCCTGCGAGACAGCCATCCTCAGCGCGTCCCGCCCCGGATCAGCGCCATCGCCTCGGAGCGGGTGGCGGCGTTGTGCATGATGCCGCGCACGGCGGAGGTGATGGTCCGGGCGCCGGCCTTGCGGACGCCACGCATCGTCATGCACAGGTGCTCGGCCTCGATCACCACGATCGCGCCGCGGGCCTCGAGGATGTCCATGAGGGCGTCGGCCACCTGGGTGGTGAGCCGCTCCTGCACCTGCGGGCGCTTGCTGTAGACGTCGACCAGCCGGGCCAGCTTGGACAGGCCGGTGATCTTGCCGGAGGCCGCCGGGATGTAGCCGACGTGCGCGACGCCGGTGAAGGGCACCAGGTGGTGCTCGCACATCGACCACAGCTCGATGTCGCGCACCAGCACCATCTCGTCGTGGCCGAGGTCGAAGGTGGTGGTGAGCACCTCCTCCGGCTCCTGCCGCAGGCCCTGGGTCAGCTCGGCGTAGGCCCGGGCGACGCGCGCGGGGGTCTCGTGCAGGCCCTCGCGGTCGGGGTCCTCGCCCATGGCCGCGAGCAGCTCGCGGACGGCGGCCTCGGCACGGGCGTGGTCGAACTCGGGGACGTCGGCGCGCGAGCGCTCGGGGAGGGTGACGGGGTCCGTCATGCGGGGGGTCTCCTGCGTGGGGGCGACGCGCTCAGAGCGCGCCGTCGGAGGGGCCGGACGGCGGGGTGGGGCCGCCCGGGAGGCTGCCGGGGCCACCGGGGCCGCCGTGCACGTCGCCGCCCTCGCCCGGGGGCGTGACGACCGCGCCGGCACCCTGCTCGACCTTGCCGTTGCTGTTCGCGCGGTCGCGGATCTCCTGCGGGATCTCCACGGGCGCGATGTCGGAGGGACGGCGGGTCGCCGAGCCGGTCCAGGCCGGGCGCGGCTGACGGCGGCGCAGCGGCTCGAAGACGCGGGCGATCTGCTCCTTGTCCAGCGTCTCCTTGTCGAGCAGCTCGAGGACGAGAGCGTCCAGGACGTCCCGGTTCTCCTCGAGGATGTCGAAGGCCTCCTGGTGGGCGGACGCCAGCAGCTGGGTGGTCTCCGCGTCGACGGCGGCGGCCACCTCCTCGGAGTAGTTCCGGCTGCTGCCCATGTCGCGGCCCAGGAAGGGCTCGGAGTTGGACTCGCCCAGCTTGATCGCGCCGAGGCGCTCGGTCATGCCGTACTGGGTGACCATCGCGCGGGCCACGCTGGTGGCCTTCTCGATGTCGTTGCCCGCGCCCGTGGTCGGGTCGTGGAAGATCAGCTCCTCGGCAGCGCGGCCGCCGAGCATGTAGGCGAGCTGGTCGAGCATCTGGCTGCGCGGCTGGGAGTACCTGTCCGAGTCGGGCAGCACCATCGTGTAGCCGAGCGCGCGGCCGCGCGGCAGGATCGTGATCTTGTGGACCGGGTCGTTGCCCGGCAGCGCCGCCGCGACGAGGGCGTGGCCGCCCTCGTGGTAGGCGGTGATCAGCTTCTCCTTGTCGTTCATCAGCCGGGTCCGGCGCTGCGGGCCCGCGATGACGCGGTCGATCGCCTCGTCCATGGACTCGTTGGTGATGAGCTTGGCGTTGCTGCGCGCGGTCAGCAGGGCCGCCTCGTTCAGCACGTTGGCCAGGTCGGCACCGGTGAAGCCGGGCGTGCGGCGGGCGACGGCCATGAGGTCGACGTCCTCGGCCACGGGCTTCCCGCGGGAGTGGACCTTGAGGATCATGTGGCGGCCGGCGAGGTCGGGGGCGTCGACCTGGATCTGCCGGTCGAAGCGGCCCGGACGCAGCAGCGCGGGGTCGAGCACGTCGGGGCGGTTCGTCGCGGCGATGAGGATGACGCCGCCGCGGACGTCGAAGCCGTCCATCTCGACCAGGAGCTGGTTGAGGGTCTGCTCGCGCTCGTCGTGGCCGCCGCCCATGCCGGCGCCGCGGTGGCGGCCGACGGCGTCGATCTCGTCGATGAAGACGATCGCGGGGGCGTTCTCCTTGGCCTGCTCGAACAGGTCGCGCACGCGGGAGGCACCGACGCCGACGAACATCTCGACGAAGTCGGAGCCGGAGATGGAGTAGAAGGGGACGCCGGCCTCGCCGGCGACCGCGCGGGCCAGCAGCGTCTTGCCGGTGCCCGGAGGGCCGTAGAGCAGCACGCCCTTGGGGATCTTGGCGCCCACGGCCTGGAACTTGGCGGGCTCCTGGAGGAACTCCTTGATCTCGCCGAGCTCCTCGATGGCCTCCTCGGCGCCGGCGACGTCGGAGAACGTCGACTTCGGCATGTCCTTGGAGATCAGCTTCGCCTTGGACTTGGCGAACTGCATGACGCCACGGCCGCCGCCGCCCTGCATGTTGTTGAGCAGCCAGAGGAAGACGAGCAGCAGGATGACGAAGGGCAGGAACGAGACGAGCAGCGAGGTCAGCAGGCTGGGCTCGCTGATCTCGGTGTTGACCTCGTCGATCGTGCCGGCCTCGAACTGCTTGATGGCCTGCTGGTAGATGCGCGACTGGGTGCCGGTGATCCAGTACGTCATCACGTCCGCGCCCTCGGAGCGCACGCCGTCGTCGAGGGTCGCCCGGATCTCCTGGTCGCCGCCGACGAAGGTGATCTCCTTGACGTCACCGTCGGTGATGTAGGAGGTCATCTCCGAGGAGGAGATCTCGTCGCCGCCGCTGCTGGGGGCGAGGAACTGGAGCGCCACGAAGACGCCGATCACCGCGACGACGATCCACAGCCAGGGGCCCTTGAATATGCGCTTCACGTGCTTCTCTCGTTGTGCAGACGTTCCGGATCGACGACGGTACACGCCGACGCTGGGCCCAGTGTCTCAGGCGAGTGGTAGCGGACGAGCGCCCGGACGGGGGAGGAACCCCGCGGTGGGTACGCCGGGGGCTGCCCGGCCGTCCGTCAGGAGTAGACGTGCGGCGCCAGGGTGCCGATGTCGCGCAGGTTGCGGTACTTCTCGTTGAAGTCCAGGCCGTAGCCGACGACGAACTCGTTGGGGATGTCCCAGCCGACGTACTTGACGTTGACGGGCATCTGCAGGGCCTCCGGCTTGCGCAGCAGGGTGCAGATCTCCACCGAGGCAGGGTTGCGGCTCGACAGGTTCGAGGTGAGCCACGACAGCGTGAGGCCGGTGTCGATGATCTCGTCCACGATGACGACGTGGCGCCCGGAGATGTCGGTGTCGAGGTCCTTGAGGATGCGGACGACGCCGCTGGACTGGGTGCCCGAGCCGTAGGAGGAGACGGCCATCCAGTCCATCTCGACGTGCCGGTCGAACGAGCGGGCGAGGTCGGCCATCACCATCACGGCGCCGCGCAGGATGCCGACGACGAGCAGCTCCTCGCCCTCGTAGTCCCGCTCGATCTCGTCGGCCAGCTCGCCCAGCCGCTGCTGGATCTGGGCCTCGGTGAAGAGCACGTTGACGAGGTCGTTCTCCACGTGGGCAGAGTCCATGGGCGGCAGCCTACGGCCCCCGGGTCGGAGCACAGAACCGGGGACGCCTCGGCCCCGCCCACCGGCACGCGAGGTGCCGGCGGACGGGGCCGGAGGTCGGTCCCGACGGACCAGGCTCAGCGGGTCGGGCTCAGCGGGTCGGGCTCAGCGGGTCGGGCTCGGCGGGTCGGACTCAGCGGGTCAGGACGAGGCGGGCGCTCGAGCCCTGGAGGACGAGCCCGGGCTTCGTGCTGCCGCCGTAGACGGCCTTCACCACGACGCGGTCGAGGTCCCGCGGCTTGGGCAGCGTCAGGGTGGCGGCACCGCGCCGCAGCACCACGACCTCGTCGACGTCGAGCGCCGGGGCGACGACGCGCACCTTGCCGGTCGGGGTCGCGCCCTTGGCGGCGACGTCGATGTCCAGCTCGATCTGCTTGCGGGGGCGCAGGCGACCGGGGCCCTCGAGGGAGGTGCGGGTCGGCAGGGTGGTCGTGAGCAGCACGTCCTGGGTGGCGGGGCGACCACCGACGGCCAGCGTGCCGCGCTCGGCCGGGTAGCCGCGCTTGGTGACCTTCCAGGTGTACTTGCCGGCGGCGAGGTCGGCGGACCAGCTGCCGTTGCGCTTGCTCGTGGCGGTGACCTCGGGCGTGGGCGAGTCGTCCGCGCGCGCGGTGAGGACGACGCTCGCGCCGGCGACCTCGCCGAGGCCGTCGCTGACGACGCCGGAGACGCTGCTGCGGCGGTGGACGGTGTAGTCGCCGGGCACGCCGGAGCTGGCCTCGGTGACCTGCACGCCGGTGTCGACGCGCGGGTAGTAGCCGTCGCCGGCGTCCACGACGACCTTGTAGCGGCCGGCGGGCACCTCGAGGTTGAAGAACCCGTCGACGTCGTCGCCGTCGGTGTAGGTCAGCTGGCTGGCGACGGTCTGGCCGCCGGTGACGGCGACGACCGAGGCGTCGAGGAGCGGGTTGCCGACGTCGTCGGTGACGTAGCCGGCGAGGTAGCGGGCGCGGTTGAGGAAGATCGTGACGCCGGTCTTGTTGCCGGTCGTGGTGTCGAAGGTGCGGGTGACGTCGATGTAGTCGGGGTCCTTGACCTCGACCTTGGTGACGCCGGCCGGCACCCACAGCTCGAACCCGTCGGCGCCGTAGCTCAGCGCGGTGGCGACGATCTCGCCGCCCTGCTTGGCGACGATGAAGACGTCGTCGAGGTACTCGAGGGTCTGCGGGTCGACGAGGTAGCCGGAGATCTTGGTGTCCGCGGCGGCGACCTCCGCCTGCGCGGAGGTGACGGAGCCGCCGGCAGCGGTGGCGGAGTGGGTGGTGAACGCGAAGCCACCGACAGCGGTCACCGACACGGCGGTGACGGCGGCCAGGGCACGACGAAGGCGGGTCATGGTTGTCCTCGAGGTCTGGCGCGTACCCAGCATCGGGTAATCGGGGTGCGATCCGGCGCGCGGAATGGTCCGCTCGGAGTATCGGGCGCGCGAGGGGCGCGACTGAGTGAGTTCGTGTTCTTTTACGGCTGTCCCCGGCCAGATGGCCCGTGCGGGTCACCCGGGGTGGCCCGGACGGGCCAGACAGGTGGGTCG
Organism: Nocardioides bruguierae; assembly: GCF_023656415.1. Classification (GTDB taxonomy): domain Bacteria; phylum Actinomycetota; class Actinomycetes; order Propionibacteriales; family Nocardioidaceae; genus Nocardioides; species Nocardioides bruguierae. Next base: position 8,444 of record NZ_JAMOIL010000019.1, on the reverse strand, counting down.
GGCGCGGTGGGTCGGGCGCGGTGGGTCAGGAGTCCGCGGGCACCACGCGCAGCACGCCGTCGGCGCGCACGGCGCGCAGGTGCCCGGGCAGGTCGATCCAGCGCTGGCCGGACCAGGCGGTGACGAGGCGCTCGACGGCGAGGACGTGCTCGTGGAACAGCTCCGAGGCCGGCGACCCGGCCGCCAGCGCGAGCCGGCGCAGCACCCGTCGGCGCAGGGCGGGGTGCAGGTCGGCGAGGGCGCCGGCGTCCAGGCCGCCACCGGGGTCCGCGGGGCGCAGCCGCTCCCAGGCCGCGTCGGCCAGGTCGTCGAGGAGGTCGGCGTCGGTGCGCAGCTGGTCGGCGGTGCGGGCGAGCGCGGCGGCGACGCCGGGCCCGAGGTCCTCCTCGAGCAGGGGCAGGACGCGGCGGCGCACCCGCACCCGGGTGTAGCCGGGATCGCTGTTGTGGGGGTCGTCCCAGGCCTCCAGCCCGAGCACCTGGCAGGCCGTGACCGTGTCGTCGCGGGTCACGTCGAGCAGCGGGCGACGGTAGACGTCGAACGCCCGCCGCATCCCCGCCAGCGAGCGTCCGCCGGAGCCGCGGGCCAGGCCCATCAGCACCGTCTCGGCCTGGTCGTCACGCGTGTGCCCCAGGAGGACGGCGGCGGCGCCGGTGTGCTCGGCGACCTGGTCGAGCACGGCGTACCGGGCGCGTCGGGCCGCCGCCTCGGGGCCCAGGCCACCGGGGTCGACGGTGACCCGTGCGGTGAGCGTCTCGTCCGCGCCCAGCGCCGCCAGCTGCTCGACGACGCGGGCGGCCTGGGCGGCCGAGCCCTCCTGGAGGCCGTGGTCGACGGTCGCGCCGACGACCCGGCGGCCGCGCTTCTCCGCGACGGCGGCCGCGGCGAGGGCGAGCGAGTCGGGCCCGCCGGAGCAGGCGACGACGAGGGTGGCGTCCGCGGGCAGGTCGGCGACGCCCTCGCGGACCGCCCGGCGCACCGCCGCGACGCTGGGGTGCAGGCCCACCTCAGCCGTGGACGCGTGCGACCCAGAGGGCCGGGTCGGCGATCTCGTCCCGCGTGGGCAGCGAGGCCGGGCCGGACCAGACGGCGTTGAAGCCGTCCATGCCGACGGTGTCGACCACGTGCCGCACGAAGACGGCGCCGTCGCGGTACTGCGCCATCTTCGCGTCGAGGCCGAGGAAGCGGCGCAGCGCCCGGTCGAGCACGCCGGCGCCCTTGCGGCGCTCGTTGAAGCGGGCGCGGATCGTGTCGACGGTGGGCACGACCTCGGGGCCGACGCCGTCCATCACCACGTCCGCGTGCCCCTCGAGCAGCGACATCACGGCGGTGACGTCGTCCATCACGGCCTTCTGCTCCGGGGTGGCCAGCAGCGACAGCGCGCCGCCGGGGCCGGGCTGGTCGCCGCCACCGCGCTGCTTGAGCGCGGAGGTGACGCGCTTGAGGCCGTCCTCGATGGCCGAGGTGTCCTCGAGGCTGGCGGAGAGCCGCTCGACCAGGCCGAAGAGGTGGTCGCGCATCCACGGGACCGCGGTGAACTGCACGCGGTGGGTCTCCTCGTGCAGGCAGACCCAGAGGCGGAAGTCGCGGGGCGCCACGTCGAGCTCGCGCTCGGTGTGCACGATGTTGGGCGCGACCAGCAGCAGCCGGCCGTGCGGCTCGTGGAAGGGGTCGAACTGGCCGAGCACCTTGCCGGCCAGGAAGCCGAGCAGGCCGCCCACCTCGGTGCCGGTGATCTTCGAGCCCACCGCCAGGCTGAGCCGGCCCGGGGGCTTGCGCTGGGCCAGGCGGCCGGCGACCGGGCCCAGCACGTGCCGGAAGGCGTCGGCGTTGGCCTGCACCCAGCCGGGCCGGTCCACGACCAGCACGGGCGCGGTGTCGCGGCCGCCGTCGAGCCCGGTGTAGGCGCGGACGAGGTCGGTGGCGCGCTCGGCGCCGTTGCGCAGGTCCCCCACGGCCCGGCGGGCCTGGGCGGGGGTGACCGTGGGGCCGTCGCCGGCGAGGCGACCGCCCAGGGAGACCGCGAGGTCCCAGTCGATCATCTCGGGTGACGAGGCCGTGGAGGTCATGGACAGACCCTAGTCAGCGGGCGGTGACGCACCATCCCCCGCAGCGGGGAACGCGCTGTGCACCGCACCGGCGCGCCGGCCACGGCCCACCCCGCGCTCGCCGAGCGCTCAGCCCCCGCAGGCGCAGGCACCCAGCGCGGCGGCGGCACGGTCGAGCGCGTCGCGCGCGGAGAGCTCGTCGACGTCGGCGACGCGGTCGGCCAGGAGCGCGAAGACCAGCGGCGTGCCGTCCGCGTCCAGCGCGACGCCGGCCAGCGAGGTCACGTTGCTGAGGGTGCCGGTCTTGGCGCGGACGTGGCCCACCGCCGCGGCGGGGGCGTCGGCGAACCGGTAGGTGAGCGAGCCGGTGGAGCCCGCGGCGGGCAGCCCGGGGAAGAGCCCGCGCAGCGGGTCGTCCTCGTCGCTGTCGGCCGCGGCAGCGAGCAGGCCCACGAAGGTGCGGGGATCGATGCGGTTGCGCCGCGAGAGCCCCGAGCCGTCCAGCTGGCGGAGCGGCAGCGGCACGTCCAGCGAGGTCAGCACCCGGCGGACCCCGGCCAGCCCGGCCGCGATGGAGCCGGTGCCGCGCGCGGCCAGGCCCACGTGGCGCAGGAGCACCTCGGTCACCTGGTTGTCGCTGACCTGGAGCAGCCGCTCCACCAGCTGGCCCACGGGGGCGCTCTCGACCGAGGCCAGCGTGGCGGCGGCTTGCGTGGAGGTCACCGGCGACGCCGAGCCCACCAGGCGCACCCGCACCTGCCCCGTCCGCGCCTGGGCGGCCAGGGCGTCCCGCAGCGCCGCGGTGAAGACGGTGGCAGCGTCGGTCGCGGGGTCCGTGGAGTAGCCCGAGCCGGTCAGCGACGACCCCTCGTCCACCCACAGGGCCGAGGTCGGGGGCGCCACCTCGCCGCGGTAGCCCAGCGGCCAGGTGGGATTGAAGCCGGGGCCGGAGAAGAGCGTGTCGTCGTACCCGACGCGCAGGGTGCGGCGCGCCGCCGGGGCGTCGGCGAGGTCGCGCACCAGCGTCGCGGCCGTGCGCCGGGCCAGCGTCACCACGTCGGCGCGGGCCGGCCAGGTGTCGTCGTCGACGGGCGACGAGGCCAGCAGCGGGTCACCGCCGCCGACGAGCACGACGCGCCGCCCCTGGAGCACCGTCGTGGTGGAGAACGTGGTGCCGGCGCCGACCAGGCGCAGCGCGGAGGCCGAGGTGAGCAGCTTGGTGGTGGAGGCGGGGATCGCCGCTCCCCCGCGGCTCAGGGCCAGGTCGCCGTCCAGGTCGGCGACGGCCACGGAGACGTGCGGCCCCAGCACGTCGGCGGCCAGCGGCCCGCGCAGGGCCCGGCGGACGGCGGCGGCGTCGACGGGCTGGTCGGTGACCGCCTCGGCGGGCACGGCGGCGGGGGTCGGGGTGGTCAGGCCCAGGGCCGCGGGGGCGGCCACCGCGAGCGGGTCGGTCGGGTCCTCGTCCTGCGAGGCGCCGGGCAGGGAGCCGGTGACGGAGTCGCTCACGGAGTCGAAGGCGTCCTCCGCGGCCCGCCGCAGCGGCTCGGCCACGGGGGCCACGACGGGGTCCGCGACCCCGCTCACGACGACGCCGGTGGCGACCAGGACGAGGGCGAGCGCGGTGAGCCCGACACGGCGCGGCCAGCGGCGGCGCGCACGGGCGTCACGACGGGCGGCACGCGCGGCCCGACGAGCGGTGCGTCGACCGCCGCCCGACGTGTGGCGTGCGTCACTCCGTGGCACCGGGTGCCCCCTCTCTCGCGTGGAGCGGCCATTGTGCGGGACACTGGACCCGGGCCCCGATCCTGGGGCCCGTCGTCTTGTTGACTTGCCGCGGCTGGTCGACTCGAATCTGACCGCAACGACACCCGGGCACCGAGGCTCGGGATCAACGGAGGAGTAGCGCGCGTGCTGGAGTTCGACGTCCTGGTGGAGATCCCCAAGGGGGAGCGCAACAAGTACGAGGTCGACCACGAGAGCGGGCGCCTGCGGCTGGACCGCACGCTGTTCACCTCGACCCAGTACCCCGCCGACTACGGCTACATCGAGGAGACCCTCGGTCAGGACGGCGACCCGCTGGACGCGCTGGTCATCCTCCAGCAGCCGACCTTCCCCGGCTGCCTGATCAAGTGCCGCGCGATCGGCATGTTCCGCATGACCGACGAGGCCGGCGGCGACGACAAGGTGCTGTGCGTGCCGTCCTCGGACCCGCGCCTGGCCCACCTCCAGGACATCGGCGACGTCTCCGACTTCGACCGCCTGGAGATCCAGCACTTCTTCGAGGTCTACAAGGACCTCGAGCCCGGCAAGTCCGTCGAGGGCGCCGACTGGGTCGACCGTGCCGCCGCCGAGGCCGAGATCCACGCCTCCTTCGACCGGCACAAGGCCGAGGGTCACTGACCGCTCGCCCCACCCGTGCACGACGGCCCCGGACCAGCAGGTCCGGGGCCGTCGTCCGTCCCGAGGGCGCTCCTCCGGCCGGGGGTCCGCGTGGGGCTCAGCCGAGCAGCGCCTCGGCGCGCAGCACCTCGCGCGGCACCGCGAAGGCGTCGACGAGGTCGACGGCGACGGGCCGCAGGCGGGCGCACAGCGTCTCGACCTCGCGGGTGATCGCCTTGGAGCGGGCGACGGTGAGCCGGCCGTGCTCGAGGAACCAGGCGCGGTCGGACTCGATGCCCGCGAGCGCGTGCAGGTCGCACAGCGCGGCCAGGGCGTCGCGGACGGGGCCGGCCGGCTGCGCCCGCACCTTCGCCACGAACGCCTCGAGCACGAGCCGCTCCACGTGGGCGCGGGCCGCCGCGATGACGTGGGCCTGGACGCGGGAGAACACCGCACCCGCCTTCTCGCCCCGGTCGATGCCCCGCTTGAGTCGGCGCGCCACGCCGCTGACCAGGTGCTCCTCACGGAAGCGGTACATGGCCAGGTGGTACTCGGGGTCGGCGATCCGGGCCTCGCTGGACCAGTCGTCGCCACCGGGCAGCAGGTCACGCACCCGCTCCAGCAGCGCGTGCGCGCCGGTCTTCTCCACGACCGTCTCGACCGCCAGGCCGGTGACCATGCGCACGAGCCCGAACTGGTCCAGGTCCTCGAAGGACGAGGCGTAGTCGGTGAGCAGGCCCTTGGCCACGAGCTGCAGCAGCACGTGGTTGTCGCCCTCGAAGGTGGTGAACACGTCCGTGTCGGCCTTGAGCGCGGCGAACCGGTTCTCGGCGAGGTAGCCGGCTCCGCCGCAGGCCTCCCGGCACTCCTGGATGACGTCGGTGGCCAGCCAGGTGGCGAGCGCCTTGGTGCCGGCGGCCCGGGACTCCAGCTCGCGCTGGGCGTGGTCGTCCACCTCGGTGCCGGAGCCGCCGTTGCGGGCGGTGGAGACCTCGTGCAGCCGCTCGACCAGCACCTCCTGGGCCGCCGAGAGCGCGTAGGTGCGGGCGACCCGCGGGAGCAGGCGGCGCTGGTGCATCCCGTAGTCGAGCAGCACCTGCTCCTCGCCGTCCCCGGTGTCGAACTGGCGCCGGTGGTCGCCGTAGCGCACGGCGATGGTGAGGGCGGCCTTCGCGGCGCTCACGCCCGCCCCGCCGACCGAGACGCGGCCCTGGACGAGCGTGCCGAGCATCGTGAAGAAGCGGCGGTTCGGGTTGGCGATGGTGCTGGTGTAGCGGCCCTCGTCGGTGATCTCGGCGAACCGGTCGAGCAGGTTGCCGCGGGGCACGCGCACCTGGTCGAAGGCGATGCGGCCGTTGTCGACGCCGTTGAGGCCCAGCTTGGGGCCGTCGTCGGTGAGCGTGACGCCCGGCGCCGGCTCGCCGTCCACCCGGATCGGCACCAGCACCGCGTGCACGCCGTGCTCCTCGCCGTCCACGACGAGCTGGGCGAAGACAGCCGCCATCGTGCCGTGGGCCGCGGCGTTGCCGATGTAGTCCTTGGTGGCCGAGGCCTCAGGGGTGTGCACGACGATCTCGTCGGTGGCCGGGTCGTAGGTGGCGGTGGTGCCGAGCGCCTGGACGTTGGAGCCGTGACCGGTCTCGGTCATCGCGAAGCAGCCCAGCAGCCGACCCTCGACGATGTCGCGCAGGTAGGCGTCGTGGTGGGCCTTCGTGCCGAGCTGGAGCACCGCGCCGCCGAAGAGGCCGAACTGCACGCCGGCCTTGACCATGAGCGACAGGTCGCCCATCGCCAGCGTCTCGAAGGCCGCGATCGAGGCGCCGACGTCCCCGCCCCCGCCGTGGGAGGTCGGGAAGCCGAGCCCGGTCTGGCCGGTCGCGGCCAGCTCGAGGAGCACGTCCTTGACGCGCTCGCGGTACTCGGCGCGGGTGAGGTCGTCCGCGGAGGCGATCAGCTCCGCCTCCAGGGGCAGCTGGGCGCGCACGTCGCGGCGCACCTGGGCCCAGCGGCCGTCGAGCGCCGCGGTCATCTCCGCGACGTCGAAGGGGGCGACCCCGGCCGGCGCAGGGGCGGGGGCGCCCTCGTCGGGGCGCGAGGCGGACGGGGCGGGAGTCTCCACGTGCGTGGCCATGTGAGCCAGGCTACTCCCGAGTAGCAAAGGGCGGAACCACCCGGTGGACGGGTGTGCTCACCGTCCCGCGGGCCTCCCCGGACGGGGACGGCCCAGCCGGGACGGGTCAGGGACGGCCGGGTCAGGGACGGCCGGCGAAGTTCGGGAGGGTCCACTCGTACATGGAGACCTCCTTGACGACGTCGCCGGTGCGCGGGGCGTGGATCATCATCCCGTTCCCCGAGTAGATCGCCACGTGGTAGATCGACGACGGGTCGGAGCTGGTGCCCCAGAACAGCAGGTCGCCCGGCTCCAGCGCGCTCATGCTGACCGGCGTGGTGGCCTCGTACTGCGCCACCGAGTAGTGCGGCAGCGAGACGCCCGCCTGGGCCCAGGCCATCATCGTCAGGCCGGAGCAGTCCCAGGAGTCCGGCCCGGCCGCAGCCCACACGTAGGGCTCGCCGAACTGCGCGCGGGCGTAGGCCAGGACGGCGGAGACGCCGCCGGCCGACGGCACGGTGCTGCTGCCACCGCTCGAGCCCGAGGACCCCGACGACCCCGACGACCCCGAGGAGCCGGAGGAGCCCGACGAGCTCGACCCCCCGGAGGACGACGAGGACGAGGAAGAAGAGGACGAGGAGGATGAGGACGAGGCCGCGGCCTGCTGCCGCGCCTCGCGACGGGCCTCGCGACGGGCCTCGCGACGCGCCTCCCGGCGGGCCTGGGCCCGCGCGGCGGCCTCGGCCTGCGCAGCGGCCTCCGCGGCAGCCTGGCGTGCGGCGCGGCGGGCCTCGGCGCGGGCGGCGGCCTCGAGGGCCTCCTGGCGCTGGCGGGCCATCCGGACGCTGGTCTCCTGGAGCACCGCGAGCTGGGCGATGAGCGCGTCGCGGCGCTGGGCGACGGAGGCGGTCTCGGCGGCCGCGGCGTCCTGGGCAGCCTGCGCCTCGACCTTGGCCTCGCGGGCCTTCGCCTCGAGCCGCTCGGCCTTCTCGGCGGCCTCCTCGGCCTGGTCGGAGGCGACGTCGGCGAGGGTGGAGGTGGCGGTGATCTGCTGGACGCGGCGGTCCATCGCGTCCTGCGCCTCCTGCACGGTGGCCATGGCGGCCAGGAGCCCGTCCAGCCCCGCGGTGGCCGCGGAGCCGTCGGTCTCGGCGCTGCTGTCCGCCGCCGCGTCCGCGCCGGCGATGGCGCCGAGGGCGGAGAGCTGCGGGCCCATCTGGTAGCTGGCGACCACGACGTCGGCGTAGGCCGAGCGGCGGTCCTCGAGCGTGGCGGCCGCGTCGTCGGCGTGCTGCTGGGCGGCGCGGGCGGCCTTGCGGGCCTGCTGCGCCTCGTAGCGGGCCCCGTTGTAGGCCTCGGCCGCCTGCGCCGCGGCGACCTGCGCCTGCTCCAGTCGCTGGGCGGCCACGGCCAGCTCGGCGCGCACGGAGGCGACGTCGGCCTCGCCCTGCTGCACGGCCTGGCGGGCACGCTGCACGTCGGTGCGGCTGGGGTAGTCGTCGCTGTCCCGGGCCGACGCGGGGGCCGCGCCGGCACCCAGCACGGCGGCGAGCGCCAGGGAGCCCGTGAGGGCGGCGGCGGTGGTGCGGGCGGACAGCGTCCGCCCGGCCACGCCTCGGCGGGCGGCACGTGCGGCCGAGGGGCGCACGGGTCGCCGTCCGAGGCGGGCGGGGCGGCTCTGGGGGCTGATCACGTCCGTCACGGTAGGGAACTTTCGTCACATCCGAAACATCTGACGCAATCTTTTTGCGAAACGTCGGCGTGTCGGCTTGACGACTACACCGATGTAATTCACTCGGGACCACCGTGAGGTGTCCGGAATGCAGGACCGGGGGGCCCCCCCAGGGGGGGGGGGGGGCGCCCATGCAGGGGGGGGGGGGGGGGAGGGGCGGGCGGGCCGGGGG
>NZ_JAMOIL010000018.1 GCF_023656415.1 Nocardioides bruguierae | reverse complement strand
CCTCCACCGTTGTAATTCCCGCGGCACCCCGGTGGGGTGCCCGCAATGCAGGACCGGCGCCCCGCAGATGCGGGGCGCCGGTCCGAAGATCGTGCGTCGAGGGGCTGAGCGGCCCGGTCAGTCCTTGCCGACCGGGATGCGCGAGCCGGTCGTCGTGGGGTGCGAGGTGAGGCCGCTGTGGTCGAACCGCTGCCCCGTCGCCAGCCCGGCCACGTAGAAGGAGAAGAGGGCCAGGGTGATGCCGGCGATGTCGTCGGCGACGTAGTGCCAGCCGAAGTACAGGGTCGCCACCACGGTGATGGCGAAGTTCGCCCAGAACAGGATCTTCACCCAGCGCAGGCGCAGCGTGTACTGCACCATCAGCGCCATGAGCAGGGTGATGCCGCAGTGCAGCGAGGCGAAGCCCGCCACCGACTGCACCTGACCTGTGAGCCCGCCGAGGATGACGCCCTGCCGTGAGTTCACCAACGAGTCCATCAGCGACGTCGTCGGCGTGTAGGCCAGGTCGGAGTAGAGGGAGACGTACTCGAGGCCGGGGCCGAGCGTGGGCAGCGCGTAGTAGGAGATCGTGCCCAGGCTCCAGGCGAGGCACTGGGCGGTCACGAACCAGTACCCGTAGGACAGGTTGCGCGACCACACGACCCAGACGGTCACCGCGATCGGCACCAGCGGCAGGAACCACAGGTAGATGTAGGACAGGAACCAGGCGGCGACGTTGGTGCCGAGCAGGTCGTGCAGCACGATCGCGGGGTCGTGGCCGAAGAACAGCGCTCGGTCGAGCAGGTGCAGCTCGCGGTCGTACATGTTGTCCTGCATGAAGGGCAGGAACGACTTCAGGTTCCGGTAGCAGACGTAGGTGACGTAGAAGCACCCGATGCCCAGGAAGACCAGCAGCAGGCGGTCCTTGGTCCAGTGCGTGCGCAGCCGCTGCATGAAGACCGGCTTCATCGCCGACGGGCGCAGGCGCGACTTCCACAGCGTCCTGGGGATCAGGTCCACCAGGACGGCGCCGCCGAGCAGCAGCGGGAGCCGCAGCCACGACGGACCCAGGAAGCTGCCCTCGGGGTCGACCAGGGGGCGACCGAGGATCAGTGCGGTGACGACGGCCCACAGCCCCATCGCGGCAGCGGTTCCGACGAGCAGGACGTAGGCGCGGCGGTACACGAGGAGGGAGTCTAGGGAACGGTGCACAGCGGCTCCCAAGCCACGACGACGCGGCAGGGCCTCCCTCACCCCGGGAGCGGGGCGAGCCGACCCGGGTCGACCCGCAGCCGCACCTCGTCGCCCGGGCCGACGCGCCGGCCCAGGTCGGCGACGGCGTCGGCCTCCCCCAGCGGGGCGCTGTCCGGGCCCTCGAGGTCGACGACCAGCCGCGTCTGCACCGGCGTCGCGCGCACCGACCGCACGCGAGCGCGCAGCGGGCCGCCGTCGTCCGCCACCAGGGCCGAGCGGCGCACGGCCACCCGCTCCCCCGTCGCGGTCACGTCCGCCGCCGCCAGCAGCGCGGACGCGGCGGGGCCGGTGAGCACCCGGGCGTAGCCGAGGAACAGCGCGGTCCAGGCGTCGACCGGCTCGCGCCACACCTCGGCGAGCGCGCCCTGCTGCACCACGCGGCCCTCGCGCATCACGGCCATCCGGTCGGCGACCGTGAAGGCCTCCTCGTGGTCGTGGGTGACCAGCAGCGTGGTGGTGCCCGCGCGGCGCAGGATGTCGCGCAGGTCGCCGGCCAGGCGCTCGCGCAGGCCGGCGTCCAGCGCCGAGAGGGGCTCGTCGAGCAGCAGCAGCCGCGGCTGCGCGGCCAGCGAGCGGGCCAGCGCCACCCGCTGGCGCTCCCCGCCGGACAGGGTGCCGGGCAGCCGCTCCCCGTAGCCGGCGAGCCCGACGAGGTCGAGCAGCTCCTCGACGCGCTCGGCCACCCGTCGTCCCCGCAACCGGCGCACGCGCAGGGCGTAGCCGACGTTGCGGGCGACGGTGAGGTGGTCGAAGAGCTGGCCGTCCTGGAACATCAGCGCGAACCCGCGGCGGTGGGTGGGGGTGCGGGCGAGGTCCCGGCCGTCCCAGGCGATCCGCCCGAGGGCGGGCTCGAGCCCGGCCACGGCCCGCAGCAGCGTCGACTTGCCGCAGCCCGAGGGCCCCAGCACGGCCAGCACCTCGCCGTCGGCCACGGTGAGGTCCACGTCGCGCACGGCGGGCGTGCCCTCGTAGGCGATGCTCACGCCCTCGATGCTCAGCACGGCTGCTCCTGCCTGTCGGGGTGGGTGGTCGGGGTCGTCGGGGAGGTCGGGGAGGTCGGGGGTCTCACCACGCCCCCAGGTTCCGCACGCGCAGCCGCTCCACGAGCAGCATGACCGCGGCGGTGACGGCCGCCAGCACGACCGAGGCGGCCAGGGCGGTGCCGAAGGTCTCGTCGCCGGGGCGCGAGAGCAGCCGGTAGATGACCACCGGCAGCGTCGGGTCGTCCGGCCGGGCGAGGAAGGACGTGGCGCCGAACTCGCCCAGCGAGACCGCGAACGCGAAGCCGGCGCAGGCCAGCAGCGGCCGCCAGGCGACGGGCACGTCGACGGTGAGGAACGTGCGCCACGCGCCGGCGCCCAGGGACGCGGCGGCCTGGCGCTGCCGGTCGTCGATGCCCGCGAGCACCGGCAGCAGGGTGCGCACGACCAGCGGCAGGGCCACCAGCGCCTGGGCGATCGGCACCAGCAGTGGCGAGTCGCGCAGGTCGAGCAGGTCGGAGTCGAGGGTGATGAGGAAACCGAAGCCGAGCGTGACGGCCGAGACCCCCAGCGGCAGCATGAACAGGCCGTCGAGCAGCCGCCGGACGCGGCGCTCGCCCCGGGTGCGGGAGCGGCGCGAGAGCAGGACGGCCACGAGGCCGCCGAGCAGCAGCGACATCCAGGTCGCGTCGATGCTCGTGCGCAGGGAGGTGACGAGGGCGTCGGCGGCCGACGAGCCCGTCCAGGCGTCCTCACCGGTGCTGGTCAGGGCCCGGTAGTGCACCAGCGACCAGCCGTCCGGGCCCTGGAGCGAGCCGACCACGAGCGCGGCCACGGGGGCGGCGAGCAGCAGCACCGCCAGGCCGGTCAGCACCAGCGCGGCCGCGTCGCCCCGGCGGGGGCGGCGCGGACGGGCCACGACCCGGGAGACCCGGCCGTCGCCCGCGGGCCGCAGCCGCCCGACGAGCAGCATGAGGGCCACCACCGCCACCAGCTGGAGGAGGGAGAGCGCCGCGGCGCCCTGGAGGTCGAGCAGGTCGGTGGTGAGCAGGTAGATCTCGGTCTCCACCGAGGAGTACCGCAGCCCGCCCAGGGTGAGCACCACGCCGAAGGCGGTGGCGCAGAAGAGGAAGACGACGGTGGCCGCGGAGACCACCGCCGGCCGCAGCTGGGGCCAGGTGACGGTGGCCAGCACCCGCACCGGGGAGGCGCCCAGCACCGCCGCGGCCTCGCCGGGCCGCGGGTCCAGGCTCTCCCAGGCGGCGCCGACCACGCGGACCACCACGGAGACGTTGAAGAAGGCCAGGCCGAGGACGATCGCGGTGGCCGTGCCGTCCAGCTCGACCCCGAGCCAGCGCACGACCGGGCCCGACTCCCCCAGCAGCTCGCGGAAGGCCACGCCCACCACGACGGTGGGCAGCACGAACGGGACGATCACCGCCGCCCGCAGCAGGCGGCGGCCGGGGAACTCCAGCCGGTGCAGCGCGTAGGCGGCCGGCAGCCCCAGCAGCACCGAGACGGCGGTGCCGGCGGCGGCCGACCACACGGTGAACCACAGCACCCGGCGCGTCCGGTCCCGCCCGAGGACCTCGAGCACCCCGCCGACGTCCACGCTCGGCCCACCGGGCCCGTCGACCACGAACCCGCGGGAGACCATGCCGGCCACGGGCACGACGAAGAACACCACCAGGACGGCGGTGGGCAGGGCCGCGAGCGCGACGAGCCCGGCGACGCGGCGCAGGCCGGCCCCCGGGCTCGTCGGTGACCTGGGGGTCACCTGCTGACGACGTCCTGCCAGTCGGCCAGCCAGGTGTCGCGGTTCTCGGCGACGTCGGCGGGGTCGACCGTCCACGGGTCGTCGGGCTGCACGGCGAACTGCGCCCAGTCGCTGGGCAGCGCGGTGCCCTCGACCACCGGGAAGACGTACATCGACTCGGGCAGCGCGGCCTGCACGGCGTCGCTGGTGAGCCACGTGAGCACGGCCTGCGCGCCCTCGGGGTTCTCCGCGTTGGTCAGGACGCCGGCGTACTCGGTCTGCTGGAAGCAGGTGTCGAGCAGGGCGGCCGTGGTGGTGCCGCCCTCGCCGTCGGTGGTGAACGCGGGCGAGGAGTCGTAGCTGAGCACGATCGGCCGGTCGCCGTTGCCACCGCCGGCGGTGAAGTCGACCTGGTAGGCGTCCTCCCAGCCGCGGTCGACCTTGGCGCCGTTGTCCAGCAGGTCGCTCCAGTAGGACTGCCAGTCGTCGCCGTAGGCGGCGATGGTGGTCAGCAGGAAGGCGAAGCCGGGCGAGGACGTGGTGGCGCCGGAGGTGACGAAGAGGTCCTCGTAGGTGGGGTCGGTGAGGTCGTCCAGCGTGGTGGGCGGCTCGATCCCCTGCTCGTCGAACCACGCGGTGTCGACGTTGACGCACACCGACGCGTCGTCGACGGCGACCATCGTGCCGTCGTCGTCCCCGGGCAGGGCGTGCTCGGCGACGCCGTCGGGCAGGTCGACGTCGGCCGGCGCGAAGACGTCGTTGTCGAGCGCGCGCGAGCCGAAGGTGTTGTCGACACCGAAGGCGACGTCACCGATCGGGTCGTCCTGGGTCAGCACGAGCTGGCTGGTCAGGGAGCCGGCGTCGCCGACCGAGCGCAGCTCCAACGTGTAGCCGGTCTCGGACTCGAACTGCTTGATGAGCTTCTTGGGCAGGTAGAAGCTGTCGTGGGTCACGAGGGTGACGGTGCCCCCGGCCGCGGAGCCGGAGGAGTCGGCGGTGGCCGAGGCGCCCGAGGCGTCGGTGGCCTCGTCGCTCTCGGAGCCGACCAGCGAGCAGCCGGAGGCCAGGAGCGCGAGGGTCGCGGCGGCCGCCAGGCCGCGCGCCGGACGCACGCGGCGAGGCGAGGTGCGGGACGGACGGGTGGACGGGCAGGTGGACGGGCGGAGACGGGCACGCAGGCTCATCAGCACTCCCTTCGCCGGTGCTAACCGGGGCAGGTTCGTAGGGTCTGCGGCTGGCCCGCACTCTCAGCAACCCCCCGGCCTCGCGGCCGCCCGGGTGCTCCCCTGACTGGACGAGGGCACCTTAGCCCGGCGCGCACGGGCCCAGCACAATGGCCCGGTGACCGAGAGCCCTCCCCCGACGCCCCAGGCCCGACTCGAGGCCCGACCCGAGGCCCGCACCGCGGCCAACCCGTTCGCCGGCCTCGACGTCCACACCGCCTACGCCGCGTGGAAGCTGCGCCAGGACGTGTTCGTCGTCGAGCAGCGCGACCCCTACGACGACCTCGACGGCCGCGACACGGAGCCGGCCACCCGGCACGTCACGCTGCACGTCGCGGGCGACGAGCGCCTCCTCGGCATCGCCCGGGTGCTGGACGACGGCGCGGAGCTGCGCATCGGCCGGGTCGTCCTGCACCCCGACGCCCGCGGCCGCGGCCTCTCCGCCCCGCTCATGCACGCCTGCCTGGAGGCCTGCGAGGCGCTCGACGCCGAGGCCGGGCTGCGACGGGACGTCGTGCTCGGCGCCCAGTCGCCCCTGGTCGGGTTCTACGGCGGCTTCGGCTTCGTCGTCGACGGCGAGGAGTACCTGGACGGGCACATCCCGCACCGCCCCATGCGGCTGGCGCGGGGCTGACCGACCCGGCACCCCACCCTCCCCGAGATCGTCGAACGTTCGAGCAGCACTGCTCGGTCTGCTCGAACGTTCGACGATCCCGGAGAGGTCGGTGCCGGAGAGGTCGGTGCCGGACGAGCGGCGAGGCCATGACGAGCAGGTGGGGGCGCCGGCCGTCCCTCAGGACGCGACCTCCTCGCGCACCTGCTCCTCCAGGCGCGCGAGGAGCGAGAGGTGCTCGGCACCCGGCAGCCGCTGCCCGGCCGCCCCGGCAGGCGACCAGGGCGTGTCCACGTCGGGCGCCGTGCCCCTCGTGATGAGCCCGACAAGGGCTGCGGTGGCGAGGTCGACGAGCGCGGCGTGATGACCAGCCGTCTCCTCCAGGCCACCCGAGCGGATGTCCAGCACGCCGCCGACGGCGCGGCGCTCACCGATGTGCCCGGCGGCGAGCGCCATCGCCACCGCGGGGCGACCGACGGCCACGGTGCACCAGGTGCGCCACGTGACCTCGTGCTGCCACTCCTCGCTGGTGCGGGGCAGCAGCGCCGCCAGCCCTCCGCCGCGGTCGGCGGCCAGCCGCGCCCGCTCGTACCAGTCGTGGTCGTGGTCGCCCGCCACGACGGCCGCCGCACGGCGCAGCATCCCCGCACGGTTGCCGTACTCGTGGGCGAGCGTGCCCGGACTGGTGCGCAGCCGGGCGGCGATCCGGCGCTGCGAGGGTGGCTCGGGCCCTTCCTGCGCCAGGAGCCCGGAGATGGTGTCGGAGAGGTCGGAGTCGCGGCCGTACAGGTGCAGAGGTCTCATGCGAGAACGGTGCGGCCCACCACCGACAGCCGGCCCTCCTCCGGCGCGAGTTCTCCACACCTCGCAGGTCAGCGGGGCAGCACGCCCCGGGGCACCGGGGTACGCCGCGTCGGTCAGGGGCGCGCGGGCAGGAGCCCGAAGAGCAGCGCGCCGTCGACGGAGGGCTCGGTCAGCCGCACGGCGTCCCCCCGCGCCACCAGCAGCTCGAGGTGCGCCTTGGTCTCCATCGCGGCCAGACCCCCGGAGAACGGGTCCAGCGCCGCGTAGTCGGTCTCGTGCCGCGTCCAGCCGAAGGTGCCGGCGACCTCGTGCGCGGAGCGGGGGCCGTCGGCGAGCGCGGCCAGGCACAGCGCCAGCCGGTCCTCGTGGTGCACGGTCAGCTCGTCGCAGCGGGCGTGCGAGGAGCCGCCCACCGGGCCGTGCGCGGGCAGCAGCCCCAGGTCGGGCAGCGCCCGCACCCGGGTCAGCGACGCCATGAAGTCGCCCAGGGGGTGCGGGTCCGGCGGCACCACGAAGCCGATGGACGGCGTGATGGTGGGCAGCACGTGGTCGCCGGCGAACAGCAGACCGGCCTCGGCGTCGGCGAAGACGTAGTGGCCGGGCGTGTGCCCGGGGGTGTGCACGGCGTCCAGCGTCCGCGCGCCGACGGCCAGCGGCACGTCCCCCTCCAGCCAGGCGTCGGGGCGGTGCCAGAAGTGGCCCTCGCCTGGCTTCTCGTCCTTCTCGATGATCGCCCACAGGTCGGCGAGCTCGGTGGCGCCCGTGCTGCGCAGCAGGGCCGCGAGCAGGGGCTCGGCGCCGGAGCGCCGGTCCTCCGGGTGCTCCTCCTCGGGCCCGTGCAGCGCCTCGAGGTACTCCAGCGCCGGCTGCTCGCCGCGGCCGAGCACCACGTCGACGCCGAGCTCGGAGCCGAGCACCCGGGCCAGCGTGTAGTGGTCGCGGTGCACGTGGGTCACCAGGAAGCGACGCACGTCGCCGAGGCCGGAGCCGATCGAGCGCAGCGAGGACTCCAGCAGCTCGCGCGCCTGCGGGATGGCCCACCCGCCGTCCACCAGGACGAGGCCGTCGTCGGCCTCGATCGCGTAGACGTTCACGGCCTTGAGCCCGTCCTCGGGCAGCGGCAGGGGGATGCGGTGCACGCCGGGGGCGGCCGGCCAGGCCCCGGGGTCGGACCAGTGGCGGTCGGAGTCGGGGCTGACCGAGTGGGCGGTGTCCTGGGTCACGTCGCGAACGTACCCGAAGACCTACTTGCGGGTAACCCACGCCCGATGGACGCCTGCTCGGACTCCTGCTCGGCCTCCCGCTCGGCCTCCTGCTCGGCCTCCCGCTCGGCCTCGGCGGCACGGCCCGGCAGGATGACGGCGTGCCCGCCCCCGCCCCTGCACCCACGCCGGCACCCACGCCGGCGCCGGACCCGCTGGTCGCCCGCCTGCGCGCCGCCGGCTGCGTGTTCGCCGAGGACGAGGCGGCGCTGCTGCGCGGCACGGGCGCGGAGCCGGAGGCGCTGGAGGGCCTCGTCGCCCGCCGGGTCGCGGGCGAGCCGCTCGAGGTCCTCCTGGGCTGGGCCGAGGTCGACGGCGTGCGCGTGCGCACCGCAGCCGGGGTCTTCGTGCCGCGCCGGCGCTCGCTGCTGCTGGCCCGCGCCGCCGCCGCCCACCTGGCCGGCCGCGACACCCCCACGGTGCTCCTGGACCTGTGCTGCGGCACCGGGGCGCTGGCCCGCCTCGTCCTCGCGCTGCTCGAGCGCGGTGGCCACCCGGCACCCGCGCAGGTGCACGCCGCGGACCTCGACCCGCTCGCCACGGCCTGCGCCGCCGCCAACCTTCCCGGTGCACAGGTGCACACCGGGGACCTGCTGGACGCCCTGCCCGAGACCCTGCGCGGCCACGTCGACGCCCTGGTCGTGAACGCGCCGTACGTGCCGACCGACGCCCTGGCGGACCTCCCCCCCGAGGCCCGCGAGCACGAGCCCCGGCACGCCCTCGACGGCGGCGCCGACGGCCTCGACCTGCACCGACGCGTCGCCGCCCACGCCGCGGAGTGGCTCGCGCCCGAGGGCCTGCTGGTGCTCGAGTGCGCACCGGGGCAGCAGGCCACCGCCGTCCGCGCGCTGGAGCAGGGCGGGCTCACCGCCACCCTCCTCACGGACGAGGAACTGGGTGCCACGGGCGTAGCAGGCGTCCTGCCCAGGTGACAAGCGTGTCCTGTCAGTGGTCTGCTCACTGCAACTGATTGAGCAGAAAATGATTGAGACGTCCACGACACGGAGACACTAGAGCGCAAGGCGTGCAGCCCCCCGCAGGACAAAGGGGGGCGGACGCAGCACCGGTGGGGGGGTCGCTGCGTCCGCTTGACGGGGGGCTGCCGCCACCTCACCGGCGTCCGTGCGCCGGGGCGTGCGGCAGGATGAGCGCATGACCCGCCCCGACCCGATCCGCGAGGCGCGCCGCCAGTGGGTGGCCCGCGGCTGGTCCGACGCCGCGGACGGCATGGCGATGGTGACCACGCTCGTGCGCGCCCAGCAGCTGCTGATGGAGCGGATCGAGGCCGTCCTGCGGCCGCACGGCCTGACCTTCGCCCGCTACGAGCTGCTGCAGCTGCTCTCGTTCACCCGCGACGGGCGGCTGCCGATGACGCGGCTCGGCTCCCTGCTCCAGGTGCACCCGGCCTCGGTCACCAGCGCCGTCGACCGCCTCGAGCGGCAGGGGCTGGTGCTGCGCGAGCGCGGGGAGGCCGACCGCCGAGTGGTGCTCGCCGTGCTCACCGACGCCGGCCGCGCACTGGCCGCCGCCGCGACCGAGGACCTCAACGACGTCTTCCGCAGCACCGGCATCGCGCCGGGCGAGGTCACCGCCCTCACCGACCTGCTGACCCGCCTGCGGCGCAGCGCGGGCGACCCGGTCGACTGATCCCGGCGGCACCTGCGACCGCCGGCACCCCTTCCGCCCGGCACTCCCAGCACGTACTGTCGCCCACATACTTGGACGTCCAAGTAAGTGCGTCGCGACCCGGCGCCGACCCGTGCTCACCACCAGGGAGGACCCCCGTGCCCGAGCTCCACCGCCCCACCCACCCGGTGCGGATCGTCACCGCCTCCAGCCTCTTCGACGGCCACGACGCCTCGATCAACATCATGCGGCGGATCTTCCAGAGCCAGGGCTGCGAGGTGATCCACCTCGGGCACAACCGCTCGGTCGCCGAGATCGTGGAGACCGCGATCGAGGAGGACGCCCAGGGCGTGGCCGTCTCGAGCTACCAGGGCGGGCACGTGGAGTACTTCGAGTACCTCGTGCAGCTGCTCGCCGAGCGCGGCGCCGGCCACGTGAAGGTGGTCGGCGGCGGCGGCGGCGTCATCGTGGCCGAGGAGATCACCCGACTGCGCGAGAGCGGCGTCGTCATCTTCTCCCCCGAGGACGGCCAGCGGCTCGGGCTGGCGGGCATGGTCAACGAGGTCGTCCGGGCCTGCGACTTCGACCCGTGGGAGGTGCGCGGCGTGGACGCCGACGCGGTCATCGGCGGGGAGCGGGCCACGGTGGCGCGCGCGGTCACCGGTGCCGAGGGCGGCCACCTGGACGAGGCAGTGCTGGCCCGCCTCCAGGAGGCGGCCGCCGCCCGCGCGGTGCCGGTGCTGGGCCTCACGGGCACCGGCGGGTCGGGCAAGTCCTCCCTCACCGACGAGCTGCTGCGGCGGCTGCGGGTCGACCAGCAGGACAAGCTGCGCGTCGCCGTCCTCGCCGTCGACCCGACCCGGCGCCGCGGCGGCGGTGCGCTGCTCGGCGACCGTATCCGGATGAACGCCCTCGACCTGGCGGGGCTGGACCGTGACCGCGTCTACTTCCGCAGCCTGGCCACCCGGGGCGCGCACGAGCTGCCCGAGCACCTCGACGACGTGCTCACCGTGCTGCGCGCCTCCGGCTTCGACCTGGTCGTCGTCGAGACGCCCGGCATCGGTCAGGGCGACGCCGCGATCGTGCCGTTCGTCGACACCTCGCTGTACGTGATGACGCCCGAGTTCGGCGCGGCCAGCCAGCTGGAGAAGATCGACATGCTCGACTTCGCCGACGTCGTGGCCGTCAACAAGTTCGAGCGCCGCGGTGCCGCCGACGCGCTGCGCGACGTGGGCCGCCAGCTCGTCCGCAACCGCGAGGCGTTCGGCTCCCGCCCCGAGGAGATGCCGGTCTTCGGCACCTCGGCGGCCACCTTCGGCGACGACGGCGTCACCGCGCTCTACCAGCACCTGCGGGGGCTGCTCGCCGAGCACGGGCTGCCCGTGGCCACGGGCACGCTGCCCGAGGTCTCGGTGCGCCACTCGACCCGGTTCGGGGCCGTCGTCCCGGCCGAGCGGGTGCGCTACCTCTCCGACATCGCCACCACCGTGCGCGGCTACCACGCCGAGACCGCGCGCCTGGCCGCCTGCGCCCGCGACCTCCAGTCGGCGCGGTCCGTGGCCGCCGCCCTCGAGGCGCGGGGTGCGGACGCCGGCGGCGTGCCCGCCCTGGTCGAGGAGGCGCGCGCCGCGCTGCCGGCCGACGTGGCGGCGCAGCTCGAGGCGTGGCCCTCGGTGGTGGAGGCCTACTCCGGCGACGAGCAGGTCGTGCGGGTGCGCGACAAGGAGATCGTCACCCGGCTGACCCGGGAGTCGCTCTCCGGCAGCCGCGTGCCCCGCGTCGCCCTGCCCCGCACCACCGACGCCGGCGAGCTCGTCTCGTTCTGGCGCCGGGAGAACCTGCCCGGGGAGTTCCCGTTCACCGGCGGGGTCTTCAAGTTCAAGCGCGACAACGAGGACCCGGCCCGGATGTTCGCCGGCGAGGGGGACCCGGCGCGCACCAACCGCCGATTCAAGCGGCTCTCCGAGGGCCAGCCCGCGACCCGGCTCTCGACCGCCTTCGACTCGGTGACCCTCTACGGCCAGGACCCCGACGAGCGTCCCGACATCTACGGCAAGGTCGGCACCTCGGGGGTCTCGGTGGCCACGCTCGACGACATGCGCCAGCTCTACGACGGGTTCGACCTGCTCAGCCCGTCGACCAGCGTGAGCATGACGATCAACGGCCCCGCGCCCACGGTGCTGGCGTTCTTCCTCATCACCGTGCTCGACCAGGCGGCCGAGCAGGGCGTGGACCCGGCCACCGCGCTGGCGACGGTCCGCGGCACGGTGCAGGCCGACATCCTCAAGGAGGACCAGGGCCAGAACACCTGCCTGTTCTCCACCGAGTTCAGCCTGCGCTGCATGGCCGACGTGCAGGAGTGGTTCATCGAGCACGGGGTCCGCAACTTCTACTCGGTCTCGATCTCCGGCTACCACATCGCCGAGGCCGGGGCGAACCCCCTGAGCCAGCTCGCCTTCACCCTGGCCAACGGCTTCACCTACGTGGAGTCCTACCTGGCGCGCGGCATGGCGATCGACGACTTCGCGCCCAACCTGTCCTTCTTCTTCTCCAACGGCATGGACCCCGAGTACTCGGTGATCGGCCGGGTCGCCCGCCGCATCTGGGCGGTGGCCATGAAGGAGCACTACGGCGCGAGCGAGCGCAGCCAGAAGCTGAAGTACCACGTGCAGACCTCCGGCCGGTCGCTGCACGCGCAGGAGATGGACTTCAACGACATCCGCACCACGCTCCAGGCGCTGATCGCCATCTACGACAACGCCAACAGCCTGCACACCAACGCCTACGACGAGGCCGTCACGACCCCCACGGAGGAGTCGGTGCGCCGCGCCCTGGCCATCCAGCTGATCATCAACCGCGAGTGGGGCCTGGCGATGAACGAGAACCCGCTCCAGGGCTCGTTCGTGATCGACGAGCTGACCGACCTGGTGGAGGAGGCCGTGCTGGCCGAGTTCGACCGGATCACCGAGCGCGGCGGCGTGCTGGGCGCGATGGAGACCGGCTACCAGCGCGGCCGCATCCAGGACGAGTCGATGCTCTACGAGCAGCGCAAGCACGACGGCACGCTGCCGATCATCGGCGTCAACACCTTCCGCAAGGAGCACGCCGAGGGCGGCACCCCCGAGACCGTCGAGCTGGCCCGGGCCACGGAGGCGGAGAAGCGCTCCCAGCTGGAGCGGCTGGGCTCGTTCCGGGCCGCGCACGCCGAGGAGGCTCCGGCCGCCCTCGCGCGGCTCAAGGAGGTCGCCGCCGGCGACGGCAACGTCTTCGCGGCCCTGATGGACGCGGCGCGGGTCTGCACGCTCGGCCAGGTGACCGAGGCCTTCTTCGAGGTGGGTGGCGCCTACCGGCGCTCGGTCTGACCGACGTCCCCACCGGTCGTCGAGGTGCGAGGAGCCCCGGCGACCCCACCGGTCGTCGAGGTGCGAGGAGCCCCGGCGACGCCACCGGTCGTCGAGGTGCGAGGAGCCCCGGCGACGCCACCGGTCGTCGAGGTGCGAGGAGCCCCGGCGACGCCACCGGTCGTCGAGGTGCGAGGAGCCCCGGCGACGAGCCACGAGACGCCCGCACCCGACCTCGCACGCCGGCCCCCGGCCAGCCGGTCCAGCGCCGGCTCCACCCACGCGGGCAGCGCGAACAGCCACGTGCCACCCAGCGCTAGCAGGCCGCGGTGCAGCAGCAGCGTGGTCGGCACGACGACGGCGAGCAGCACGAACGGCGCCAGGAGCGCACCCGCCGCACTGGTGCCGAGCGGCAGGGGCAGGTGCACGGCCAGCCCGAGCAGCGGCAGGTGCAGCACGTAGACCGGCAGCGTGCGGCGACCGAGCGCGGCCAGCAGCGCCGCCGGTCGACCGGTGGCCGCCTGGGCCACGCGCAGGCCCAGCGGCACCCCCACCAGGCTGGTGACGAACAGCCGCGTGCTGACCGGCACGGCGCCGGCGTCCAGCCCGACCCAACAGAGCAGGTAGCCACCGAGGAGGAGCACCAGCGGGACGCGGCGCACGCGCTCGGCCACCGCGTGCACGAGGTCGGGGGCGAGCGCCCCGGCGACGAAGTAGACGGCGTGGAAGACCACCGAGAACCGGTTCCAGTGCTCGGTGGGCACGTAGGTGGCCAGCGCCGCGACGAGCGCGAGCACCACCAGGACCGGCACCCGCGGCAGCCGCACGACGGCCCGCGCGAGCAGGAAGTAGACCGCCAGCGCATAGAGGAACCACAGACTGGTCGAGGCCCACAGCAGGTCGGCCAGGACGTCGGTGACGCCGGTGAGGCGGTTGCCCGGCAGGGTCGTCTCCACCGAGAAGAACACCACCAGCGGCGGCAGCCACACCAGGTGCAGCCAGGCCGGGCCCCAGAACCGTGCGCGGGCCGCCCGCCACGGCCGCCGCACCGCGCCGGCGGCCACCAGGCCGCTGAGCACGAAGAACAGCGGCATCCGCACCGGCTTGAGGGCGGTGGAGACCTCGTACCAGGCCTGCGAGACCCAGCCGAGCTCCCCGGGCAGCTGCACCAGCAGGTTCTTGGTGGAGGCGTGGTGCAGCACCACCAGCAGGATCGAGGCGCCCTTGGCGACGTCGACCCAGGGCAGGCGGCCGGCACGGGGACGGTCGCTCGTCGCGTCCGGGCGGTCGCGGAGCGGTGCCGGCGAGAGGTCGGTCATCGGTGGTGCGGGTCTCCGAGCTGACGTGAGGTGCTGACGTGCGGTGCTGACGCGCCATGGTGACGCACGGACAGGCCCGACACAGGATCGGCGCGAGCCGGCGCAGCGCCCTACGGTGGACGGGTGAGCAGTCCCGCCCGCCGCGTCGTGTCCCTCGTCCCGTCCCTGACGGAGGCGCTGGCGACCACCCGCCCCGAGGCCCTGGTGGGCGTCACCGACTGGTGCACGCACCCGCCCGACCTCGACGCGCGCGGCGTCGCCCGCGTGCGGGGCACCAAGAACCCCGACCTGGCAGCGGTCCTGGCCCTGGAGCCCGACGTGGTGGTGGCCAACAAGGAGGAGAACCGGGAGATCGACGTGCGCCGGCTGCGCGAGGCCGGCGTCCGGGTGGTCGTGACCGAGATCGAGACGGTGCCGCAGGCGGTGGCCGAGATGCGCCGCCTGCTCGTCGACGAGCTCGGCTGGACGGGCGGGGCCGGCGCCGGGCCGGCATGGCTCGACGCCGTGGCCGACGCCTGGCTCGGCCCCCTCCCCCCGGTGACGCGGGAGGTGGTGGTGCCCGTGTGGCGCGACCCGTGGATGGTGGTCGGTGCCGCCACGTTCACCGCCGACCTGTGCCGGCGCCTGGGGTGGCGCGTCCGGCACCCGGAGCCCGCCGCACGCTCCGCCCTCGCCCGAACGGGCGAGGATCGCTACCCCCGTGTCGAGAGTTCGTGGATGGATGCGGCCGGTGCGGACGCGGTGCTGCTCATGGACGAGCCGTACGTGTTCACCGAGGACGACGGGCCCGAGGTGTTCACCCGGACGCCGGTCGAGATGGTCTCCGGACGCCTCCTGACCTGGTACGGGCCGTCCCTGCTGCGGACGCGCGAGTCCGTGGCACGGGAGGCCTGAACGCCCCGCGGCCCGGGCCCCGACGACCGTCGAGGAGGCGGTTCACCCGAATCGGAGGAACCGGACCCCACCCCTGAGGGGGAGATTGGGCGCTCAGTGGACCGGGAACCCCTTGCCAGGCGGCACACAGCGTCGCCGGGGAGGATCGAGGACCAGGATGAGCGCACACGAGCAGCGGACGCGGCAGTCGGCCGTGCTGACGACCGACGTCGCCGCCGACCTGCCGGCGGTCACCGCCCACGGGCTGCCCGCCATCCCCCTCATCGCCGACCGCTACCGCGTGCTGGGCCCCCTGGGCACCGGCGGCACCGCCGTCGTCCACCGCGCCTGGGACACCCACCTCCAGCGCGAGGTGGCCCTCAAGGTTCTGCGCCGTGACGCCGACACCGACGTGAACCGGGAGCGGCTCGCGGACGAGGCCCTGCTGCTGGCCCACGTGCGGGTGCCCGGCGTACCCGCGCTGGTCGACGCGGGGTCCCGGCCCGCGCACCTGGTCATGGACCTCGTCGAGGGCCACGACCTGGCCACCGAGATCACCCGCGGCCCGCTCGAGCCCCGTCGCGCCGCCCAGGTGGGGGCCGAGGTCGCCGCCGCCCTGGCCGGCGTGCACGCGCTCGGCGTGGTGCACCGCGACGTCAAGCCCGGCAACATCCTGCTCGGCCCCGAGCGCGCCATGCTCGCCGACTTCGGCATCGCCCAGTGGGACGGCCGCCGCACCCGCGACACGCCCGGCCACACGGTCGGCACCGTCGCCTTCCTCGCCCCCGAGCAGATCAGCGAGGACCCCGTCACCGACCGCGCCGACGTCTACGCCCTGGGCCTCGTGCTCCTCGAGGCCGTGACGGGGCGACGCGCCTACCCGGGCCGCGACGACAGCGCCGCCTACGCCCGGCTCCAGCACAGCCCGCTCATCCCGACCTCGCTGCCGGCGGGCTGGTCCGCGCTGCTGCACCGCATGACCCGGCGCGAGCCCGAGCAGCGGCCCAGCGCCGCCGAGGCCGCCGCGATCCTGCACGACCTGGCCTCCAGCGGGCTGCGCCAGGTGGTCAGCACCCTCTCCCCGGCCGCCACCGCGGTCGAGCGCAGCGCCGAGCAGCGGGTCCGCGCGGCCCAGCCCGCCCAGCCCGCCCAGCACTCCGAGCCCGCCCAGCACTCCGAGCCCGCCCAGCGCGTCGACGCCACCGGCGTCCTCGCCCTCGATCTCATGCTCCAGCCCGTCCCCGTGGGCGCGCCCCGTCCTGCGGGCTCCGCCGGACGCCGGCGCGCCGCCCGCACCCGGCCCACCGCCCCGCGCCGCGGGTACGCCCCGCGGCACCGCCGCGTCGCGGTCTGAGCCCCGCTCACCCCCGTCTCCCCCGCGCACCGATCAGGAGCCCACGCACGCAGGCCCCCGGACCTCACGGTCCGGGGGCCTGCGTGCTGTCGGGCTGCGGTCAGTCGGTGACCGGTCGCAGCAGGGTGATCCGGCTGGCGCCGAGCTCGCTCACGTAGAGCACGCCCGAGCCGTCCGGTGCCTCGGCGATGTCCAGCGGCTCCGCGAAGCCGGTGAACCCGGTGACCCCCGTGGTGAGGCCGGTGACGTCGCCCGCACCGTTGCGACCGACGACCATCACGTCCTTGCCCGCGCTGTAGCGGACCACCAGCAGCTGCCCGGCGAGCAGGTCGCCGAAGACGTCGCTGGAGTACTGCAGGACGCCGTTGGCCGAGGCGTGCATGCTGGCGTCGAAGACGTCCTCGGAGCGGAAGTTGCGGTCCGGCTCCACGCCCACCGGGTACTGCGTCTCCTCCCAGTCGTCCACGCCCGCGGTCGGGTTGCCGCCGTAGGAGATGAACTCGCAGCGCGACGGGTTCGGGTGGCCGTAGTAGCCGCCCTCGACGATGTGGTGGATGAAGTCGGTCTGCGCGACCGGGTTGCCCAGGATCGTGGCGAACGTGGGCCCGTCGTAGGTCCACGCCCCCGCCTCGCCGGAGTCGATCCGCGCCGAGCAGGTGTCCGGCAGGGTCTCCGGCACCGACGGGATGTTCGCACCCGCCGCGGAGCCGTTGGTCGGCGCGTACAGCTGGCCGTCGTCGGTCCACACCAGGTCGAAGGCGTTGCGGACGCCGGTGGCGTACAGCGTCACCGGCGCACCGGCCGCGTACGGGTCGTAGGTCCCGCCGCCGTCGGTGGTCTTGACGTCCAGCGGCAGCGAGGCCGGGAGGGCGTCGGTGTCGATCCGCAGGATCGCGCCGGCCAGCTCGGTCTCGGCCCGGTTGGCCCACGCGGGGTCCGGGTAGCCCATGCCCGTGTTGGAGCCCATGGTCAGGTAGAGCGCCCCGTCCGGGCCGAAGGCCAGCGAGTTCGCCTCGTGGTCGTGGGCCGAGCGCGGCAGGTTCTCGATCACCGTCTCACCGTTCTGCAGGTTCGCACCGGTGAGGCGGTCGACCTTGCTCGACCAGTCGGGGACGTCGTCGGTGCCGATGTACATGAAGTTGTCGGTCACCCACAGGATCGGGTCCGTCGGGGTCGAGGCCGGGTCGAAGACCAGGCCGATGATCGTGCGGAACTCCCCACCGTTGAGGTCGTAGACCGTGTTGATCTGGTACTCGTTGCTCAGCGTCCCGTCCGCCGCCACGTCGTAGCGGAAGATGAAGCCGTTGAGCGTGGCCGCGTAGAACCGGCCGTCCGGCCCGAAGGTCATCGTCGTGAACATGTGGTCGTCCACGGCCACCTCCTGGCTGAAGGCGACGCCGTCGATGCCCGTGCCCGAGAGCAGCGTCCCGGTGGTGAAGGTCGAGCTGAAGGGCAGGAACTTGTTGCCCACCACGTCCTCGACCCCGTCGGTGACGACGAACTCGTACTCGGTGTTGGGGTCGAGCGTCTGGAACGGCGTCAGCACGAGCACGTCTCCGCCGCCGGAGGTGTTGGCCGAGGACGGCACCACGGCGCCGGTGTCGACCTCGTGCAGCTGCACGGTGTCCTCGGTGACGGTCGTGTAGTCGATCGCCCCGCCGGGCAGCGTGAGCTCGGTCGTCACGGACAGGTCGCGGAACACGTCCGTGGCCCCGGTGGTGGGGGTGATGCTGGCGACGCGCGGCCGGCTCGGGTCGATCCAGTCGATGATCACGTAGTCGATCTTGGTGTTGGTGCCGGCCGAGGAGTCGATGGTGAGCCGACCGTCGACCACCGTCACGGTGCTGGTGCGGATGGCGAACCGGTTGGCGCTGGTGGGGGTGAACCCACCGACCGTCGTCACCCCCTCGACGTCGATGGCGTGGGTGCTGTCGTAGACGCCGGCGGCGTCACCGACGGCGACCTCGACGCGGTAGGTGCCGCTGGGCACCGCGAGCTCCCACGAGATCGGCTGCGCCAGTCCGTTGCTGCCGGTACCGCTCCAGTCCATGTGCATCAGGCTCTGGAGCCGCGGGTCGGTGGTGGAGGCGTTGGCGCGCTGGCGGCCGTTCAGCGTGGCGTCGATCGGGGTGTCGGTGCCCTCCGCGACCCAGCCGAAGGAGTAGCCGCCCGTCTGCGCCCCGAACGCCGCGCCGCTGTCGAGGAGGTACCCGTCGGCGGGGGTGCTGCTGGTGGCTCCGAAGTCGACCAGAACCGGAAACGACGCCCCCCCGGGATCACTCCAGTCCTGCACGTCGAGGAAGTTGATCTTCGTGTTCGAGCCGCCGACGGCGGAGACGTTCAGGACGCCGTCGGTGACCTCGACGTCGACGACGCCGGTGCGGAACTTGGTCGACCAGGTGGGCGTGTACGCGGCGATCGCCTCGGTGCCCTCGACCACGATCCGGTGGCTGGAGTCGTAGTTGTTGCCCGGGTCCCCGGTGCCGACGGTGACCCGGTAGGTGCCGTCGGGCACCGCGACCCCGAAGTCGCCCTGGTCGGTGACGCCGCTGCCGGCGCCCGCCTGCATGTGCATGAACGTGGCCTGCCGCTGGTCGGCGAGGCCGGAGGCGTTGCGGGTGCGACCGTTGCCGACGAGCGAGAGCGGCGTGTCCGTGCCCTGCGCCAGCCAGCCGTAGACGCCGTCGGCACGCTGGCCGTAGGCCTCGCCGAAGTCCCGCACGGACCCGTCGACCGGGTCGCTGCCGGCGGCACCGAAGTCGACCGAGAACGGCAGGGCGACGGTCGAGACCGGCGCGGAGACACGGACGACGTCGACGTAGCTGATCTTGACGTTGGAGCCGCCGATCCCGTCCAGCGTCAGCCGGCCGTCGTCGACCGGCACCTGCACCGTGGCCGAGCGCAGCCGGTCGGCCGAGGTCGGCGCGTAGCCCGGCACCACGGTCACGCCCTCGGCGGCGACCGTGTGCACGCTGTCGTAGGACGGGGCGGGGTCGCCGAGACCCACGGTGACCTCGTACCAGCCGTCGGTCACCTCGACCTCCCAGGCGCCGGCGGTCCCGTCCGAGAGCGCCATGTGCATAAACGAGTTGACCCGCTCGTCGCTGAGGCCGGTGTTGTTGCGGTACCGACCGCGGCTGCTGAGGTCGAGCGGCGTGCTGCCGCCCTCGTCGACCCAGCCGTAGGTCAGGTCGGTGCCCTGCTGCGCCCCGGTCCGGTCCCCGTAGGGCTGGCCGAAGTCGAGCAGGTAGCCGGCCGCGGGGGTGGTCGAGGCGTTGCCGAAGTCGACGTGCAGCTCCGCCCCGGCGGGCCCGGCACTGGCCGTCCCGACGAGTCCTGCGCCGACGGCTGCTCCGGTGAACACCGCCGTACCCCACATGGTGGCAGCGATGGCCGCCGCTGTGCGTTTCATGTAGGTTCCCTCCCTCGTATGGCGACGAGTGCGTCGTCCCCTGCCCGGTGTGTCCGGGCGTACGTCCCTGAAGTCCTGCCGCGCCCGTGGCGCCGCAGGTAGATCGCTCGCTGTGGTCGCGCTGCGACCCACCGGAGGAGACTCGTGAGCGCCCATCCGCTCTTTCGTCCCGTGCGGGCCGCTGCGCTGGCAGCGGCCCTCGTCGTCCTGTGCGGCCTGCTGACCGTGACGTCAGCCGGCCCCGCCTCGGCAGCCACGCGCCTCTCGGCGCCGGTGCTGCGGTTGTCGGTCGGCGCCGAGAAGGTCCGCGCGACGGTGCGCGTCCGGTCCTCGCAACCGATGTCGGCACGCCGGGTGGGCGTGTGCGCCCGCCGCGTGGGCGGGGGGCGCGTGGACTTCCCGACCGCGTGGCGCAAGCCGGACGCGTCGGGGGTCAGGGTGCGGACCTCGCGGCGCCTGGCCGACGGTCGGTACCGCGTGTGGGCCTGCGTCGGACGCGGCGGCACGCTCCGCCGCGTCGGCGAGCGGACCGCGCTCGTCGTGGGTGCCGGCGGCCGCCGCGCGGCCGACCACGGCGCCGCCGCCCCGGTGGGCAACCTGCGCCACTGGCGGCAGGTCTTCGTCGACGACTTCCGCAAGGGCGCCGGCGAGGGCACGTTCCTGCGCCGCTACGGCCGCTGGTCGGCCTACGACGGCTTCAACGACACCTTCAACGGCGCCACCTACGACGCCGACCGGCTCTCGGCCCGCCGCGGCCTGATGCGGATGCGGCTGGGCACCGAGGACGGCGTCGCCCGCGCCAGCGCACCGGCCCCGGTGATCGGCAGCCCCTGGCAGGGGCAGACCTACGGTCGCTGGAGCGTCCGGTTCCGGGCGCCCGCGATCGACGGCTGGAAGACCGCCTGGCTGCTGTGGCCCGACTCCGACAACTGGAACGAGGGCGAGATCGACTGGCCCGAGGGCCCGCTGGACGGCCGGATCTCCGGCTTCGTCCACTGCCTCGGCAACCCCACCGAGAACTGCGGCTACGTGCACACCAGCCGCCGCTTCAACCGCTGGCACGTCGCCACCATCGAGTGGACCCCGCAGCACGTGGACCTGATCCTCGACGGCCGCCGGGTCGAGCGCACGACCAACGCCGTGCCCACCACCCCGATGCACTGGGTGCTCCAGACCGAGAGCGACGGCGGCACGCCGCCGTCCGGCAGCAGCGGTCGGGTGCTGATCGACTGGGTCTCGGTCTACCGCTACCGCGGCTGAGGCCGGGCCCTGGAACAGGCCCGGAAGCGGGCGGACGGGGTGCCTCATACCGGCTCCCCGTCCTGCTCGCCCCGGCTGTCCTGGTCGTCGCGGCAGGCGCGCAGGACCCCGGGGAGCAGCAGCGCCCCGGCCACGGCCTGGGTGCCGAGGTAGGCGACGCCGACCCCGGTGATGCCCAGCGGGCCCAGGAGCAGCGCGGCGACGCCGAGCGTGGCGCCGCCGAGCAGCGACTGCACGACGACCATCGCCACCATCCGGTGCTGGAGCCGGGCCCGCGTCGTCCACACGACGATCACGGCGGTCGCCGGCGCCGCGGTGGCGGCCAGCCGCAGCATCCAGCGGCTCTGCTCGACGTACTCGGCCCCGACCAGCGAGAGCAGCAGGTCGCCGCCCAGCCACAGCGCCAGGGCGCCGCTGGTGGCGACGGCCAGCGCGAGCTGGAGCGAGGAGCGGGTCAGGTGGCCCGTCACCGCCGTCGCGGTCGAGCCGCCGGAGGCGTGGGCGCGCTCGGCGCCGCGCACGAGCATCGCGGAGGCGATGTTCCACAGCAGCAGGTTCAGCGCGGTCGCGGCCATCCAGGGCAGCGAGAACCAGGCGTTCGCCTCGAGCCCGAGCCGGTGCACCACCAGCAGCGGCAGGGCGAACGGGACGGCGGTGGAGACCAGGCCGGTGAGGTACTCGCCGGCCACCGACTCCCGCAGGGTCCGGGGCGTGGGCAGCACCCCGCCGACCGGGCCGCGGCCGGGGCGGCCGAGCACGACGCCGGGCAGCAGCCCGGCGGAGACCACCAGCACCGCCAGGAGGGCGGGCAGCACCCAGGCCAGCGCGATGCCGCCGCGCGGCACCAGCGGCGCGACGGCGACCAGCAGCCCCAGCTTGGCCAGGGCGAAGAACAGGTTCTCCACCGGCACCCAGGTCGCGCGGCCCACGGCCACCAGGACGAGGTCCTGGAGCGCGAACACGGCGAGCACCGCCACGAGCAGCGGGAACGTGACGCCCTCGGCCACGCCCTCGAGCAGCGGGTCGGAGACGGGCAGCAGGGCGTAGACGGCGCCCAGCGCGAGCGCCAGCCCGACCACCACGCCCGTGCCCCGGCCGACGAACGCGCGCTGGCGCTCGCGGGCCGCGGGCAGGAACCGGCCGAAGACGTTGCCCAGGTTCAGCTGGGCCAGGGTGGCGAGCAGGGTCGCGGCGGAGATCACCGCGGACGCCCGCCCGACCTCGGCCGTGTCGTAGGTGCGCGCGGCGACGGCCCAGAACACCAGGCCGAGCAGCGAGGTGGTCACCGTCGCGGCCATCAGCGACGAGGCGGGGCCGACGACGGACGAGCCGGCCCGGCCCACCAGACGACCGAGCGAGGGCGCCGAGCCCGAGGCCTGCTCGGTGGCGGTCATCGACCGGCCACCGCGGGCACCGCGCACCCGTCGGGGGCGCAGCCCCCGACGAGCGGGCGGCCGCCCCGGCACCGGCGGGGCGGGGCGCCCCGTCGGGCCGGTGCGTCGCCGGTGCCGACCGGGGCGCGGTCGACCGGAACCGGGCCCGGCGGGCCCTCCCAGGAGTCCATCGGGGATCAACCTCGGTCCGCGGCCGCGAGGAGCAGGACGTCGTCGGCGCGGTAGACCTCGACCCAGCCGCCCTGCGCGAGCAGCTCCTCTGCGATCGCCATGCCCTGGCCCGGCTCGCCGGTGGTGAGGGCCCAGTAGGCGTCGTCGGTGGCGGAGGCGTAGATCCACTCGGCGTCCCAGTGCTCGACGCACTCCAGGCCGAAGCCCAGCGACCCGCAGGTCTCCTCCGAGGCCTCCTGGTTGCGCGGCTGGGCGGCCGGCAGCAGGCCGAGCGGGTTCTGCCAGCCGAAGGAGAGGACGACCTCGTCGTCGCCGCGCTGCTCGACCAGGAGGCGCGTCGCCTCCAGCTGGGTGGCGCTGGTCTCCTCGAACGGGGCGTTCGCACCGCGGGCCGCCACCTGCGTGGCCAGGACCAGGGCGAGCAGCACGCCGCCGACGACCGGCAGCACCATGGCCCGGGCCCCGGTGGGCGTCGCGGCGGCCTCGCCGCGGATGCCGAGCACGCCCTCGATGCCGGTCGCGGCGAGCACCGCGAGGGCCGGCAGCGCGAAGACGAAGCAGCGCATGACGACCTCGCCGCCGTAGCTCTGCAGCAGGATCAGGCCGAAGGGACCCATCGCCAGGGCGGCGAGCATCCAGCCGGTGCGGCGCTGCGCGGGGTCGCGGACGAGCCGCAGGAAGCCGAGGCCACCGAGGAGCAGCACGAGGGCCGAGAGCACCATCCGCAGGGCCAGCATCCGCACGTGGCCGTCGGTGCCGACGACGCGGTCGGCGACGCCGGCGGTGACGTTGCCGTCGACCTGGCCGACGGTGCCGAAGATCTGGTCG
The DNA here is from genome assembly GCF_023656415.1 of Nocardioides bruguierae. Taxonomy (GTDB): domain Bacteria; phylum Actinomycetota; class Actinomycetes; order Propionibacteriales; family Nocardioidaceae; genus Nocardioides; species Nocardioides bruguierae. The sequence goes on along the minus strand of NZ_JAMOIL010000018.1, from coordinate 46,946 downwards.
AGGTGGCCCATCCAGAAGTCGCTGGCGCCGAAGACCGTCCACAGCACGGTGAAGGCCAGCATCACCAGCCACAGCTTCGGCAGGGCGGTGCGCTTGGCGATCGCGAGGACCAGCAGCATCCCGACCGTCACGGGCGGGGTGAGCTGGTGGCTGACCGCGATGGCGGCCAGCGGCAGCAGCATCAGGCCGAGCAGGACGTGGCGGTCCACGGTGGGCTCGCCGACCCCGCCTCGTCCGACGTGCAGGAGGACGGCGACGACGCCGAGCATCAGGAGCAGGGCCATGGCCTGCGGGGCGAGGTAGTCCTGCTGGTACCAGTTGAAGCCGGCGTAGACGAGCGGGGCGAGGACGACGACGCGTGCCGAGCGGGAGACGGAGCGGGCCAGCAGCACCAGCGGCGGGAGCACGAGCAGGCCGTTGAGCAGCGGGGCCCAGCGCAGCAGGTCGGCGCCGTCGCCGAGGCCGGCGGCGGGCACGACCACGCCGAGCAGCGCGAAGAAGCCCGGCCAGGAGAAGCGGGCGTCCTTGCCGGTGAGGATGCCGCCGGTCTCGGCCATGTGGTCGGCGAAGGAGAGGTGCAGCCAGCCGACGGGGACGCCACCGACGCCCTCGACGATCACCGGGGTGCCCTGGAGCACGAGCACCACCGCGAGGACCAGCGCGCCGGCCACGAGGCCGCGGGGGTGGCTGCGGCGCAGCTCGAGGGCGCAGAGCAGGCCGAGGGCGGCCACGGCGACCCAGACGGCCGGGCCCAGCGAGGCGACCAGGCCGAGGTCGTCGAACTCGTCCGTGCCGGCGCGGGCCACGCCCACGGCCCACACGGCGAGCACGGCGCCGAGGGCGAGCAGCATCGGGCCGGCGCCCTGCGCGGCGAGCGAGACCCGCTCGCGTGCCGCGGCCAGCGTGGCCGCCGCGCCGTCACCGGGGCGGGTGCCCTGCCAGGCCAGGATGGTGAGCAGCATCCCGACGAGCCCGATCACGGCGGTCACCGCGAGGGCGTCGAGCACGCCGGCGGTCACCAGCGCGGTGGCCAGGACGACCTGGCTGCCGGCGCTGACGAGGCCGACGGTGACGACCCGGGCCCAGGCGTCGCGCATGCCGAGCAGCGAGACGACCGGGACGCCCGGCACGAGGAGCACGAAGGCCACGACCAGCAGCGGCCGGACGACCGGCACCGGCAGGTCGGTCAGCGTGAGCAGCGGGACGACGAGCGCGAGCGCCGCCGTGGCACCCAGCGCGAGCCGGGAGCCGGCGGGCGCGGAGGCGTGCCGGCTGGGGGTGGTGGCGTCGGTGGTGGCGTCGGTGGCCTCGGGGGCCGGTGACGCGGGGCTGGAGGGGCCGACCGCGGGGTCGGGCAGGATGTCGTGGCTCATGACTCAGACCTCGTGCGGGAGCGAAGGAGCGGGGGTGGGTGGGACGACGTCGGCCCTGTGCTGATCGGGGTGCTGCTCTGGTTGGTGCTCTGGTTGGTGCTGCGTGTCCTGCGGTGTGTCCTGGGGGGTGCCGGCGGAGCCGGGGGTGAGCGGGCGGGCGGGCGAGCCCACGACGACCACCCCGGGGGCGACGTCGCGGGTGACGACCGAGAGGGCACCGACGCGCGCGCCCTCACCCACGTGGACGGGGCCGAGGACCGCGCAGGTCGCGCCGAGCTCGACCCGGTCACCGAGCACCGGGTTGCCGCGCTCGTGGCCGTCGGCGTCGACGACGTTGCCGAGCGTGACCCCGTGCCGCAGCACGCAGTCCGCACCCAGGCGGACGCCCGGGTTCACGATCACCGTGTGCGGGTGGAACAGCCGCAGCCGCGGCCCGACCGGGCACACCGCCGGCAGCTCCACGCCGAGCGCGAGCGCGTTCAGCGCCTGGCAGACCAGGGCGACGACCCGGCCGGGGCGGCCCCAGCGGGCGGCGGCGAACTGGGAGAACCGGAACACCGCCAGGCAGGCCCGGGAGTCCGGGTACCCGGCGTTGACCGCCCAGTCCCGCAGCACCCAGGTGCGCAGCCGGTCGCCCGGGCCGGGCAGGCCCGCCTCGTCCGAGGAAGCCGGGCCCGTCGTGAGCCCGGTCGTGGGCTGCGCCGTGGTGCTCATGCCGGGACGCCGTCCGAGGTCACGGCTGCCGGGACCGTCGCGGCCGTGGCGCGGGCGGCGACGGCGCGCTGGAGCGCGCCCTCGACGCCGGTGACCACGCGGTCGAGCCCGAAGTGGTCGGCCACGTGCCGGCGGGCGCGGGCGCCGAGGCCCGGGTCCTCCTGGCGCCAGTCCAGCAGCCCGGCGACCCGCGCGGCCAGGTCGGCGACGCTGCCCGGGGCGCACAGGCCGGCGGAGTGCTCGCCGGTGAGGATCTCCGGCACGCCGCCCACCGCGCTGGCCACGACGGGCCGCCCGGTCGACATCGCCTCGACGACGACGCGCCCGAAGGCCTCCTGCCAGCGGGCCGGCAGCGCCACCACGTCGGCGGCGTGCAGCAGCGGGACGACGTCGGCGCGCGAGGGCAGCCAGACCACCCCGTCCGGCGCGCTGACCTTGAGGGCGTCGACGTAGCCGCCGTGCCGCGGGCCGGGGTCGCCGGCGAGGACCAGCCGGTCCTCGGGGCGCCGGCCCGGCATCGTCCGCCACGCCTCGAGCAGCAGGTCCACGCCCTTGGCGGGGTCCTGGCGCCCGTAGGAGAGCACGACCCGGCCCTCGGCCGGCAGGCCGAGCTCGGCGCGGGCCTCGGCCCGCTCGTGCAGGCCACCCTCGGGGTAGGCCGCCGGGTCGATGCCGTTGTGCAGGGTGGTGATGCGCTCGGCGGGCAGGCCCGAGGCGATCCAGCGCTCGCGGACGAAGTCGGAGACCGCCAGGTACTCGTCGCCGGCCCGGCCGACCACCGGCAGGAACGGGACAGGCAGGTGGGTGCGCACGTGCACGACCAGCGGGCAGCCGGCGGCCCGCGAGGCGGCGGCGCCCCAGACGAGCTGCTCGGCGCGGTTCAGCCAGATCGCGTCGGGCTTCCACCGCGCGGCGGCACGCACCGCCGGGGCGAGGCGGAGGAGGTCGAGCGGTGCGCGGACGCCGGCGCAGTCGAACGAGGACACCTGCCGCAGGTCGGTGGCGACGTCGCGCCACTCCTCGGCGTTCTCCCCGCCGCGGCGGTACAGGACGCTGACCTGGTGGCCGCGCTCGGCGAGGCCGCGCGAGACCTGGAGGGTGCTCTGCTCGACGCCGCCGACGGGGCCGAGGGCGTTGACGTTGACGAGGACGTGCATCAGGCCACCTCCGGGGTGGCCGGCGGGGGGACCGGGGCCCGGCCCGCGCGGCCCGGCGCCGGGGCGGCCGGGGGGGGGGGGCGGGGCGGGGGGGGGGGGGTGGGCGCCGCGTCCCGACGACGTCGTCGGGCCGCGCGCAGGTACCAGAGCGGGCCGACGGCCAGGCCGGCGAGCTCGCGGGCCAGGAGCCCGGTGGTGGGCAGGCCGTGCCCGCCGGTGGTGGCGCCGTCGATGCCGCCGGTGGAGCGGGGCGCGCCGGGAGCCGTCGCCGTGGCGACGTCCTCGTGCCCGACCACGCGGCGGGCGCCGCGCGCGTAGTGCGCCACGCCGCGCGGCACGCGGGCGAGCATCAGCCGGCGGCTGTGCTCGTCGAGCAGGTGCTTGGTGAGGTAGGCCGACAGGCCGGAGCCGTAGCCGAGCATCTGCTTGCGCAGGGACGGCAGGTCGGCCCGGTGCGAGTGCCACACGACCGCGGAGGGCTCGTAGTGCAGCTCGTGGCCGGCGAGCAGCACCCGGGCGAAGGCGTCCAGGTCCTCCCCGCCCCGCGTGGGCGTGCCCGCCCCGAGCAGCTCGTCGAAGCCGCCCAGGTCGCGCAGCACGCTCGTGCGGAAGGCCATGCCGGCGCCGGTGCCGAAGGCGCCCGCGGCGAACGGGTGCAGCGGCTCGGTGGCCTCCAGCGGGGTGTAGGTGCGCGGCTCGCAGGCCAGCGACCAGGAGACGCGGTCGTCGAAGAACCGCTCCGCCGGGGTGTCGAGGGTGCGGGCGCAGACGAGGCTGGTGACGCACGCGGCGGCCGGGTGCTCGGCGAACGCCCGGGCGGTCGCGGAGACCCAGGAGGAGTCCACGTGCACGTCGTCGTCGGTGTAGGCCACGATCCCGCCGTGCGCCTCGGCGAGGCCGCGGTTCCGGGCGGCCGAGACGCCGGGGACGTCCTCGCGGACGTAGCGGAAGCGGCGGTCGTCGCCGACGGCCGACCCGAAGGCGACCTGCGTGGCGTCGTCGGAGGGGGCGTTGTCGACGACGACGACCTCCATGGCCGGGTGGTCCTGCCGCCGCAGCGTGGCGAGGCAGGTGACCAGCTGGTCGGCGCGGTCGCGGGTGCAGATCACGACGGTGACCAGCGGGGCGTCCGCGTCGGCCTCGCCGCGCAGTCGCGGGTGGGCGTGCAGCGGCGCCGCGGGGTCCTCCACGCAGCCCTCGGTGACGCACTCGGCCAGCTCGTCGGCCAGGCGGGCGGCACCCGCGGGCCCGAGGCCGGCCAGCAGCACCTCGGCGACCAGGTGCGAGGGCCCCGCGGGCACCTCCACGATGCCGAGGACGCGGCCGTGCAGCCGCAGGAGCACGCGGGCTCGCTCCGTGGTCCGTCCCGGCGGCGGCACCAGGCCGCCGGGTCGGTCGGTCAGCTCGAGCTCGGTGCACCAGACGGCGAGCCGCTCGGGAGTCCGGGTGGTGGCGCTCATGCCGCCTCCCCCACGGCCGCGACGGGCACGGGCACGGCGCGTCGTCCGGTGGCCCGGCCACGCAGGTAGCCCGTGCCGGTGGCGGCCAGGCCGAGCGTGACCGCGCAGGAGCGGCCGAGCCCGGTGAGGTCGCCGCGCAGCGCGTCGAGCACCCCGCGGCCGGCGGCGGCCGGCAGGGTGCGGGCGACGTAGGAGCGCTCGGTCTCCAGCGCGGCCCCGGAGCCGACGTGCGCGGAGACGACGGCCTTGGAGACGCCCTCCCAGTAGCAGCGGCGGACGAAGTAGCGCAGGCTGCGGCGCGGCGCGCCGACCCGGTGCAGCACCGTGGCGCCGCGGGCCAGCAGGATCTGGCCCTCCGGCAGCGCCTCGGCGACCCGGATGGCCATCTCGGTCTCCTCGCACCCGACGGGCAGGCTGCCGACGCGGCCCATGGCCGCCGAGAACCCGCCCGCGGCCATCACGGCGTCGCGGCGGAACCCCATGGCGGCGCCGATCGGGTTGCGCACGCGGGAGCCGTCGGCCGGCAGGCCCTCGTAGCTGCAGCCGACGACCCAGAGGAAGGCGGCGGGGAACCACCGCGGCGGGCCGGGCTCGGCCCAGGCCGGCTCGGCCCAGCCGGCGACACCGACCACGCCGTCGTCCGTGAACGGGGTGAGCATGGCGGAGACCCACCCCGCGTCGGCGACGGCGTCGTCGTCCAGGAAGAGGACGACGTCGGCGGTGGTGGCGGCGACACCGGTGTTGCGGGCACCGGAGAGGCCGCGCGGGCCGGCGCTGGCCACGACCCTGATCTGGGAGGGCAGCTGCTCGCGCAGGCGCGCCCGCAGCTCCTCGTGGTGGTCGACGACCACGACGACCTCGTCGGGCACGAGGTCCTGGTCGAGCAGGGAGCCCGCCGCGGCCACGGTCTCCTCGAACCGGTCGAGGGTGTAGGTGCAGACCACGACGGCCACGCTGGTGCGGGTGGTGCCGGCCCCGACCGGGGGCGGGCTGGTGACCGGGGTGCTCACGCGCTGCTCCGCACCGGCTCGGCCACGCAGACCGGGCACTCCTCGGCGGTCGGGCGCGGCGCACGCGCCGACCGGGTCAGCCGCTCGCGCAGGATCGTGACGAGCACGCGGGTGCCGTCGCGGAAGGTGCGCAGGTTGCTCTCGCCGGTGAGCCGCTCGGACTCGAAGGAGCCGACCTCGGCGATCCGCAGCCCGGCCTTGGCGACGCGGACGTTGATCAGGGTCTCGATCTCGAACCCGTCACCCCAGCGCTTCTCTGCCTCGATGTCGTGGCCGTCGGGCAGCGCGAAGGCCTCCAGGCAGGAGCGGCGGAAGGCGTTGTAGCCGTAGCAGAGGTCGGAGTACCGGGTGCCGAACAGGCCGTTGGCGGTGAGGTTGAGCGCCTTGTTGCCGGTGCGACGGACCCAGGTGATGTCGTCGGAGCCGCCGCCGTCGGTGAAGCGGGTGCCCTTGGCGTAGTCGGCGCCCGCGTCGAGCGCGGCGAGGTAGCGGCGGATCTCGCGGGGGTCCATGGAGCCGTCGGCGTCGATCATGACGATGTAGTCGCCGGTGGCGGCCTCGAAGCCGGCGGCCAGGGCGTTGCCCTTGCCGCGACGGGCCTGGTGCACGACCTCGATGTCGGGCCGGACGGCCAGGGCGACGGCGACGGTGTCGTCGCGGGAGCTGCCGTCGACGAGCACGACCTGGTCGATGCCCTCGGGCAGCCGCTCGAGGACGTGGCCGATGTTGCGGGCCTCGTTGCGGGCCGGCACCACGACGGTGACGGTCGGGCGGGCACCGACCTCGCCGCGCGAGGGCAGCGAGGCCTCGGCGGCGGAGGCGGCCTGGTGGGCCGCCAGGTGGGCGAGGTGGGCGGTGGTGGCGGGCTGGAGCTCGAGGTGGGACGAGTGGGCCTGGTGCGCGCGGGTGGTCGCGGAGAGCCCGGCGACGGTGCCGGCGTGGTCGGTGGGGTGCGTCTGCGTGGGGTGCATCGGAGGGCCGTTCTGCGAGGGTGCAAGGTCCTGGGTCGCCGGTGAGGGCAGACGTCGCCGGGCCTCGAGAGGCGGCCCCTGACGTCGTGGCAGCAGGTTTTCGACGCCCCCCGGGGTGTCGCGGCAGATCGGCCTGGCGATACCCCGTATGGGTTACGTCTTCCCAGGTCAGGGCCTTGCCGGAAGAAATCTTTACCGACCTGTGAGCCGTGTGTGAGACGCGGGCGCGAAGCCTGCGCACCCCGACAGGCCAACCCTGCTCACCCCCCTTCGTCGAGGGTTGCCCCCTAGCTCCTGACCTGCGGCTTCACGCTCCGGACACGTGTGCGCCACACCCGCTCCACGCACCGAAGGGGTGAGGTTGTGGAAGGTTTGTGGACCCCTGACCTATCGTGTGCACCGAACACGGTGGACGAGACCGGTTCCCGGACGACCTTCGGGACGACGAACAGGGAGACGAGCTGGCGATGAGTGCCGGACCTGCGGACGACCGCCACGAGTCCCACCGCGGCTCGCCCCGCCCCTTCCTGCCCGCCGAGGCGCCCTCGGCCGGCGACGAGGCCGCACCCGCCACCCCGCTCGTCTCCGCCGTCGACGCGGCCCGCCTGAGCGACGAGGAGCGCGCACAGGTGACGCGCACCCTGCTGCGACGCGCCCACGTCACGCAGGACGAGGCGGAGCGCCGCGCCTGCCTGGACGGCGTGGTCGAGGTCAACATGCGCGTCGCCGAGGCGGTCGCCCGCCGCTACCGCGACCGCGGCGTGGCGCTCGAGGACCTGCGCCAGGTCGCCTACCTCGCACTGGTCCGAGCCGTGCGCAGCTTCGACGTCTCCGCCGGCCACGACCTGCTGGCCTACGCGGTGCCCTCCATGACCGGCGAGATCCGCCGACACTTCCGCGACCACGGCTGGTCGGTGCGCCCGCCGCGGCAGGTGCAGGCCGCCTGCACCCGCCTCGTCCGGGCGGACCGCGACCTGAGCCGCGTCGGTCGCGAGGACCTCGAAGCGCTGGCCCGCGAGGTGGACGCCGACCTCGACGTCGTCCGCGAGGCGCTCGTCGCCCGCCAGCTCTACAGCACCGACTCCCTCGAGCTCTCGCTGGCCGCGACCGGCGTCGAGCCGGCCCAGGGCGAGGAGGACCTCGAGCGCGCGGAGGCGCGGCTCGTGCTGCGGCGGGTGCTGGCCACCCTGCAGCCGGTCGAGCGACGCACCCTCGACCTCCGCTTCGGCGAGGACCTCTCGCAGCAGGCCATCGGTGAGCGCCTCGGCCTCAGCCAGGTCCAGGTCAGCCGCATGCTCCAGCGGGTGCTGACGCTGCTGCGCGCCGCAATCGGCGACGTCGCGGCGGCCTGAGGCCGGACCGGCCCCACCTCACGGGCAGACGCGCGGCGGAAGGGGCTCAGCGGTGCTCGTCGTCGGCGTCGGCCTCGCGGTCCGCGACACCTTCGGAGCCCCACACGTCGGCGGGCCGGTCGGGCATGTCGGCGGCCGCGGCCGCCTGGTGCATGCCGACACGCTCCATCCAGGACAGGCCGGGCGACCACGCCGCTCGCATCGAGACCTCGCCGTCCGGCTCCATCACCTTGAGGAGGACGACGGCGCCCAGCACCAGCTCCCCCTGCTCGGGGCGGTGCTCGACCCCCAGGGAATCGATCAGCCGACCCATCGGCTGACGCTCGGACATCGGCTCGACCTCTCGTGCGACGACTGCGTGGAACACACCCGCCGGCATGAGCAGGTGTGCAGATTCCATGAAAGCACACTGTCGAAGGTCCGTCGAAGGTATCGACCACCCCTCCCCGTGCCCGCGCCTCCCACCAGCGGCGAACGGGCGCGGCCGACCCCTGCCGGCGCGCGGCGGTGTGGGAGCATGAGCACCTCGGGCGCGCGCGAACCCCCTTCCCGTAAAGGGTTCGTATAAGGTTGAGCCGTCCTGGTAGCCCGAGCGTCGGAGAGGAGGGCGAGATGGCCTCCGGCCCGTCCCAGCAGTTCCGCATCGGCGCGCTCGCCAAGCGCGTCGGCGTGAGCGAGACGCTGCTGCGCGCCTGGGAGCTGCGCTACGGCCTGCTCAACCCGGTCCGCACGACCGGTGGCTACCGGATGTACGGCCCCGAGGACGAGCGGCGCGCCCGCGCCATGCAGGCGGCCCGAGCCGACGGAGTTCCCGCCGCCCAGGCCGCCTCGCGCATCCTCGCCACCGACCGCGCCCAGGCCGAGGCCCCGCGCACCGACTGCGAGGCCCCGCCGTCCGTGGACGCAGCGACGCTGCGCGCCGAGCTGGAGACGGCCATGACCGCCTTCGACACCGGCTCCATGCACGACACCATCGACCGCGCGTTCGCCGCCCTCTCGGTCGAGTCGGCCATCCGCGAGGTGCTGCTGCCGTTCCTCGCCGGCGTGGGCGTCGGCTGGCAGCTGGGCGACTTCGACGTGGCCGACGAGCACTTCGCCTCCGACGTCGTGCGCGGCCGGCTGGCCGCGCTGGCCGCCGGCCCGGGCTCGCGCACCGGGCCCGTCGTGCTCCTGGCGTGCCCGCCGAAGGAGTCCCACGACATCGCGCTCAAGGCGTTCGAGGTGGTGCTCCAGCGGGCCGGCTGGCGCACCCGGTTCCTGGGCCCGCACACCCCCCTGACCAGCATCGAGGTCGCCTGCGAGGTGGTCCGCCCGGACGTGGTGGTGCTGGCCGGCACCGCGCGCACCGTCTTCGAGCTGCCCGACCACGCGGTCGAGGTCGTGCGTCGGATCTCCGCCTCGTCCCGCCTGCTGCTGGCCGGCGCCGGGGCCGACGACGCGCTCGCCGACTCCTGGGGCGGCGAGCTGCTGCAGGGCGACCCGATCTCGGCCGCGCAGGTGCTCGTGCAGCGCAGCCCCCGGCGCACCGAGCGCCAGGCCGCAAACGCGGGCTGACCCCTCCCGAGCGCGTCCCGGGGCGTCTTGTCGACCCCTCGACCGGGCGCTGGGACGTACCCGTCGTCCTTCGTGACCCGAGTCACCGTCAGACCCGCAAGGGTGAGGCTGATTGAAGGCCTCCGCGGGCGGATACAGACCCTGTGCAGGCGTTCACGGCCTGCACCCCGACACGCAGAGGTGAACTGATGAGCAACTCCCCCGTGACCGTGACCCTGGTCGACGACCACGACCTCGCCGTGGCAGGCCTCGAGAGCCTGCTCGGGTCGTACGAGTCCCGCGTGCGTCTCGTCGACGTGCGGACCGCCCTCGCGCACCCCGAGGAGGTGGACGTGGTCCTCTACGAGCCGATGGGCCAGTCCGCGTTCAGCGCCTCGATGCTGCGCAACCTGCAGACCGCCGCCGAGGCGCAGGCCGTCGTGTTCAGCTGGGCGCCCGGCGACCAGCTGCCCAGCACCACCGCCACCCCGTACCTGTCCAAGGCGATGACCGCCGCCCAGCTGGTCGTCGCCATGGAGGACATCGTCTCCGGCCGCGGCGTGCCCGCCCCGCCGCAGCACACCCCGGCCCCGGTGCAGGAGGCCGCCCCCGAGCCCGCCAAGCTGCACACCCCCACCCAGCCCTCGGGCCCCGCGGGCAGCCGCCTGACCCCGCGCGAGCTGGAGATCCTCACGCTCATCACCGCCGGTCTGACCAACGGCGAGATCGGCGAGCAGCTGGGTCTGTCGATCAACTCGATCAAGACCTACATCCGCCAGGCCTACCGCAAGATCGACGTCGAGCGTCGCACCCAGGCCGTGGCCTGGGGCATGGCCAACGGCCTGGTCGAGGACGAGGACGCCGCCCTGGCCGTCTGATCGACTCCCCGCCGGGAGGCGGGCACCGGGGACAGCCCGGCACACCACCACTGCGCGGCGACGGCCCCGAGGCGTGACCTCGGGGCCGTCGCTGCGTTGTGGAGGGTGAACAGCCGTGCTCCGCACCCCGGGCGCGGCACCTCCCTCCCCCGCAGGAGCGATCCCGCGTGCGTCGCCACCGCCCGTCCCCCGTCCCCCCGCCCCCGGTCGTGGGCGCGCTCCCCGAGCTCGCCTCGGCCGCGCCGCGACGGCGCGACCTGCTGGCACGCGGGCTCTCCGGCGTCCTGCTGCTCGGCCTGCTCGCCGTCCCCGCCTTCTCCACCACCGCGGCGCCCGACGGCGTCGGGGCGGTGGAGGCGCTGGAGGTGGACGCGGCGGCGCCGGCCTCCGCCGGAGCCAGCCGGACCGCGGCCCGCGACCAGAGCCTGCGTCGCGGCTGCCGCGCCTACGCCTACCGCTACGCGCTGGTGCCGCCCGGCGAGGAGTGGATGCTCGAGACCGTGCTCGTGGCGCCCTCGGGCGAGCGGGTGGGCTCGGCGACGTTCGTCTCGGGCGTCGACCCGGCGCAGCAGCGCGCCTCGTTCCGGCTGTGCCGGTCCTCGGTGGACCCTGGCCGGTACCGTCTGCGCGCGCTGGCGACCTGGCGCGACGGCTGGGACGAGCGAGCAGCGCCTGCGCACCACCCGCTTCCGCCTCACCCGCCGCTAGGCCTCAGGCCTTCTGCCCGGCCAGCCGCAGCCAGGTGTCGACGACCGTGTCGGGGTTGAGCGACATCGACTCGATGCCCTGCTCCAGCAGCCACTCGGCGAGGTCGGCGTGGTCGGAGGGGCCCTGGCCGCAGATGCCGACGTACTTGCCGGCGTCCTTGCAGGCCTGGATGGCGAGGCTGAGCATGTGCTTGACGGCGGGGTCGCGCTCGTCGAAGGACTCCGCGACCAGGCCGGAGTCGCGGTCCAGGCCCAGGGTCAGCTGGGTCATGTCGTTGGAGCCGATGGAGAACCCGTCGAAGTGCTCCAGGAACTGCGCCGCGATCACGGCGTTCGAGGGCACCTCGCACATCATCACGACCTCGAGGCCGTTCTCGCCGCGGCGCAGGCCGTGCTCGGCGAGCAGCGCGACCACGCCCTTGGCCTCGGCCACGGTGCGCACGAACGGGATCATGATGCGGACGTTGGTCAGGCCCATCTCGTCGCGCACGTGCTTGATCGCCTCGCACTCCATCGCGAAGCACTCGGCGAAGTCCTTGGACAGGTACCGCGAGGCGCCGCGGTAGCCGATCATCGGGTTCTCCTCGTGCGGCTCGTACAGCTCGCCCCCGACGAGGTTGGCGTACTCGTTGGACTTGAAGTCGCTCATCCGCACGATGACCTTCTCGGGCGCGAACGCCGCACCGATGGTGGCCACGCCCTCGGCCACGCGCTTGACGAAGAAGTCCCGCGGGCCGTCGTAGGCGGCGATGATCTCGTTGATCTCGGTGCGCAGGTCCAGCGGCAGCGACTCGGCGTCCGCCTCGAGGTCGAGCAGCGCCTTGGGGTGGATGCCGATCTGCCGGTTGATGATGAACTCCAGCCGAGCCAGCCCGACGCCTGCGTGCGGCAGCCGGGAGAAGGCGAAGGCCTGCTCCGGCGTGCCGACGTTCATCATGATCTTCACCGGCACCTCGGGCATGGTGTCCAGCTCGGTGCGCTCGACGGAGAAGTCGATCGCGCCGGCGTAGACGAGCCCGGTGTCGCCCTCGGCGCAGGACACGGTGACGGCGGTGCCGTCGGTGAGGGTGCGCGTGGCGTCCCCGGTGCCGACGACAGCGGGGATGCCCAGCTCGCGGGCGATGATCGCCGCGTGGCAGGTGCGGCCGCCGCGGTTGGTGACGATGGCGGAGGCCCGCTTCATGATCGGCTCCCAGTCGGGGTCGGTCATGTCGGCGACGAGCACCTCGCCGGGGTCGAAGGAGTGCATGTCCTCGATCGAGGCCAGCACACGCACGGGCCCGGCACCGATCTTCTGGCCGATGGCGCGGCCCTCGACGAGGACCTCGGCCTTCTTGCTGGCCGCCTGGTCGATGGCGAAGCGCTCCAGCGCGCCGGAGGCCCGCGACTGCACCGTCTCGGGGCGGGCCTGGAGGATGTACAGCTGCCCGTCGACGCCGTCCTTGCCCCACTCGATGTCCATGGGGCGGCCGTAGTGCTCCTCGATGACCAGCGCGTGCGCGGCCAGCTCGGTGACCTCGGCGTCGGTCAGCGACAGCGTCCGGGAGATCGCGGGCTCGACGTCGACGAACTCCGTGGTCCGACCGACCGTGGCGTCGTCCGTGTAGATCATCTTGCTGGCCTTCGCGCCCACACCGCGCTTGAGCACCGCCGGGCGACCGGCCCTCAGCGCGGGCTTGTAGACGTAGAACTCGTCGGGGTTCACGGCACCCTGCACGACACCCTCGCCCAGGCCGTAGGCGCTGGTCACGAAGACGGCGTCGGTGAAGCCGGACTCGGTGTCCATCGTGAACATGACGCCGGAGGAGCCGATGTCGGAGCGGACCATCTTCTGCACGCCCGCGGAGATGCCGACGGCGTCGTGGGCGAAGTCGTGGTGCACGCGGTAGGCGATGGCGCGGTCGTTGTAGAGCGAGGCGTAGACCTCGCGGATCGCGGTGAGCACCGCGTCGATCCCGCGGACGTTGAGGAAGGTCTCCTGCTGGCCGGCGAAGGAGGCGTCGGGCAGGTCCTCGGCGGTGGCCGAGGAGCGCACGGCGAAGGACGCCTCGGCCCCGGCCTCGCCGGTCAGCTGCTCGTAGGCCGCACGGACGTCGGCCTCCAGGTCGGCCGGGAACGGCTGGGCCACCACGGTCTCGCGGATCTCCTTGCCGGCCGCGGCGAGAGCCCGGGTGTCGTCGATGTCGAGGCCGGCGAGGATGCCGGAGATCCGCTCGGCCAGGCCTGTGTCGCCGATGAACCGGTGGAAGGCGTCGGCGGTCGTGGCGAACCCGTTGGGCACGCGTACGCCGAGGTCGGTGAGGTGGCTGACCATCTCGCCCAGCGAGGCGTTCTTGCCGCCCACCTGCTCGAGGTCCCCCAGGCCCAGCTCGGAGAACCACCGGACGTTGTCGTGGGTGGTGCCTGCGCTCGTGCCTGCGCTCATCGTGAGCTCCTTCTGCTGGTGCTGCTGGGCGGGTGCTGCGGTGGGTGCTGCGGTGGGTGCTGCGGTGTGGCGGGGCACGGTCGTCACTGACCGTCACGAGCAGCCGCCCGCACCTGGCGGACGTGCTGCTGGAGGATGAGCGTGGCCATCTCCTCCACCGACTTCTCCGAGGAGTCGATGACGGGGATGCGGTGGCGGTCGTAGATCGTGGCGGCGCGGCGCAGCTCCCAGCGGCACTGCTCGCTGGAGGCGTAGCGCGAACCGCGGCGGCGCTCGGAGCGCACGCGGCTGAGCCGCTCGACGGTGGTGGTGAGCCCGAAGCACCGCTCGCGGTACTCCTCGACGGGGCGCGGCAGCTTGTCGAGCTCGAGGTCCTCGTCCACCAGCGGGTAGTTGGCCACGAAGAAGCCGTGCTGGAGCGCGAGGTACATGGAGGTGGGCGTCTTGCCGCAGCGCGAGGGCGCCAGGAGGATGACGTCGGCCTTGTCGAGCGCCCGCAGGCTCTGGCCGTCGTCGTGCTCGATGGTGAACTCCACCGCCGCCATCCGCGCGTTGTAGCGCTTGATGTCGCCGACGCCGTGCAGCCGCATCGCCTCGCGCTCGCCGGTGCGGCCCAGGATCTGCTCGACCCGCTGCATGTGCATGTCGAAGAGGTCGATCACGGGGGCGCGTGCGGTCAGCAGGGCGGTGCGCACCCCGGTGTCGGCGGCGGTGCAGAAGACCAGGGGCGTGACGCCGGAGTCCAGCGCCGCGTCCAGCTCGGCGACGATGGAGAGCGCCTGCTCGGGGGAGTCGATGAACGGCACGCTGGCGCGCTCGAAGTGGACGTCGGGGAACTGGATCAGCAGGGCGTTGCCCATGGTCTCGGCGCTGATGCCGGTGGAGTCGGAGAGGAACAGCACCGGGACGCTCTCCTCCGCGACGGCCCGCGCGACCACCTCGGTGACGCTGCCGGCGGAGCCGCCGGCGCGGCCGACCTCACCCGGGTGCTGGAGAACCATCGAGCCTCCCTGGGTGGTCCTGGGTCGCGGTGCTGAGTCGTCGTGCTGAGGAGAAGTGCTGGGCCGTGGGGCGTGGGCCTGCCGTGACCCCGCGGGCGGGTCCGCCGGCCGGTCCGGCGCCTCGCCCGGGTCACGAACCGTAGCGATCCGAGGCGGACTGGGACAGGACTCCACCAGCAGAAACGCGCGCCGGAGCGTGGCCTCGGTCACGTTTTGGCGATTGGATCGATCCACCGTCGCACCGCTCTGACGCTCGATGTGCTAGCACGTGCCAGGCCGGACGACCCGGGCCGGCCGTGCGTCGACCGTAGGATCGGGCCCGTGGAGATCCCCGTGCGCGGCACCGTGATCGAGTGGCGCGGACCCGCGCCGCACCACTTCGTCCCCGTGCCCGAGGACGTGCTCCCGGAGCTGCGCGAGGCCGCCGCCGCGCTCACCTACGGCTGGGGCTGCGTCCCCGCCCGCGGCGTGCTGGGCGCCACCACCTTCACCACCTCCCTCATCCCGCGGGACGGCGGCTTCCTGGTGCCGCTGAAGAAGGCCGTGCGCGCGGCCGAGGGCGTGGAGCCGGGGGACGAGGTCTCCCTCGTGCTGCACCTGGGCTGACGCGCCGCCACGGCGGCACGACGGTGCCACTCGCGCCCGTTTCGTGAGATGCTGCCCCCTCGTCGGGTTAATCCTGACGCCCTCTCGGAGCAGGAAGCGCACCCATGATCTCTCTCGGCAGCAACGCGGGCGGACGTCCCGTGCGCGGCAGGGGCACCGGCCCCCGCCGCACGGACCTCCCAGGTGACACCTGGTTCCCCGCGCCGGCCGCGGACCCGCAGGAGACGGCGGGCGCCGCCGTCCCCACGACCACCGCCGACCCCCCGGGGCTCGAGAGCACCGACGTCTCCGGCGAGGCCGAGGCCCTCTCCCTCCGGGTGCGCCGCAGCGGCCACGGCTGGCTGGTGGAGATCCCGGGGGCCGGCGTCCGGCTCCCCGCCGGCGACGCCGCCGCGGTCGGCTCCGCCGTCGCGCACGTGCTCGCCGGCGCCCTGGAGAACGGGGAGAGCGACACCGCGGAGCTCGTCCTCACGTTCGGCACGCCCGCCTCCGCCTGACGGCCCCTCCATCTGACGGCCCCTCCGCCTGACGATCCCTCCGCCTGACGATCCCTCCGTCCCGCGGCGCGGGCCACAGCGCCGGTGCCTCAGGCGGGGTCCGGTGGTGCCGAATGGCACCCCGGAAGGATTCCGCGAACACGCACGGAGGCGTGATCTACATGAGCCGACGCGACGATGCCGCGCGCCCCTGGTGGGCCCTCGGACGTCGACGGCGGACGCCCACAGGCGCGTCCGAGCAGGGCCGGCCGCGAGGCCCCCTGCCACTGCCGTCGAACGACCACCCCCTTGACCACCCCAGCAACCCGTCCGACGACGGGCCGCACGAGGCGGGCAGCAGCGCCCCCGTCCCGCTGCACCCCCGGCCGAGCGAGCCCGGACCGGTCGGCTTCGCCGCCGACTTCGGCTCCGGCTACCCGACCGGCCACGAGACGGGAGCGCACGCGGCACCCCACCTCGTCCCCCTCGAGGACACCGACGAGGGGACGTGGGACGACCCGTACCAGGGCTCCCCCGCCGGCCCGACCGGCCCGGTCAGCACGGACGGCGCCTGGGAGCCCCAGCCCGACGAGTGCCTGCGCCTGGGCCGGCAGTTCGCCCGCAACGCGTTCGCCCTGTGGCCCACGCCCAGCGCGCGCCCCGGCGAGGAGCGCCTGATGAGCACCCTCGCGGCGGCGGCGGTCGCGGTCACCGACGACGACCTCGTCCACGTGGGCGTGCACCCGCGGGCCACGCACCTGGACGTGACGTTCATGCTCGCCGGCGGGTCCGGCGACGGCCTCGCCCAGCAGCTGCTGCTGAGCGTGGCCGCCAAGGACGCCGAGTGGGCCGAGATCCTCGCGCCCCTGCTGCGGCAGACGTTCACCCAGCGCACGCTGTCGCTGGTGCTCGTCTACTCGGTGCTCTCCCGGCTGCTCTCCGACCGCGACGCGCGGCAGCAGGAGGCCGGCTGAGGCCGGCGCTCCCCCCGCCCGCGCGCGCCGCGTCAGCGGTCCAGGTCGGCCAGGCTCGTGCCCGGCGCACCGAGGACCGCGGCGCGGCGCAGCAGCATCTGGGCCTCCTCGGGCCGGGCCTGCCGCTCGAGCGTGCGCGCCAACAGCAGCGCAGCGTAGGCGTCGGTGGGGTCCTCGGCGAGCACTGCGCGGGCCGTGGACTCGGCGCGCCCCAGGCTGGCCGAGTGGAAGTAGGCGCGGGCCAGCAGCAGCCGGGCGTCGGTGACGCCCGCGCGGCCGGCGTCCTCGTCCACCGCGAGCTCGGCCAGCAGCGACTCGAGCTCCTTGATGGCGCCGCGGTAGTCGTTCATCCCGAACAGCGACTGCGCCCAGGTGTAGCGGTCGTGGTACCCCCGGTTCTCCATGCCGACCCAACACCGGGCGTGGGCGCCGTGTTCCTGGCCGGGGCCGGGGCGGCCCGGGGGCCGCGGTCAGCGGGTCGCCGAGAGCGGCACGCGGCCGGAGCGGGCGTACTTGAAGACCAGGCTCGTGCGTGTGGAGGCGACGTCCGGGTGGCCGGAGAGCCGCCCGATGACCACCTCGTGCAGGTTCTCCACGGTGGGCGCCGCGACGTGCAGGAAGAAGTCCTCCTCGCCGCCGAGCAGGTACACGTTGAGCACCTCGGGCATCTGGCGCGCCTCGTCCATGAAGGCCATCAGCCGGTCTCGGGCGTGGGAGGCCATGACGACGGCGATGATCGCCTGGATCGGGTGCCCCAGGGCGGCGGGGTCGATGTCGGCGGCGAAGCCACGGACCACTCCCCGCTCCCGCAGGGCGCGCACGCGCGCGAGGCAGGTCGACGGCGCCACCCCGACCCGCTCGGCCAGCGCGTTGTTGGCGATCCGGCCGTCGACGGCCAGCACCTCCAGGATCGCTGCGTCCACGTCGTCCAGCCCGTCGATCATGCGGCCCCCTCGAAGAATGTTCAGCCGTCCGCGCCGCAGACGCGGCAGCGACCGCAGGATAGTCGAGAAACCGAACCCTCCACCGAACCTTCGCGCGTACCCCTGGCGCCGCACCGCACGGGAGGACGACGATGGCCGCAGATCCCCGCCACCACCGTCGCGGCCGCGCGTCGCAGCAGAATGGAGCCCGCAGTGAAGATCGGCGTCCCCACCGAGGTCAAGAACCGTGAGTACCGCGTCGGCATCACCCCGCTCGGCGTCGCCGAGCTGACGGCCCACGGCCACGAGGTCCTCGTCCAGGCCGGCGCCGGCCTCGGCTCGCAGATCACCGACGCCGAGTACGCCGCGGTGGGCGCGACCATCGTCCCGGACGCCGACAGCACGTGGGGCGACGCCGAGATGGTCATGAAGGTCAAGGAGCCGGTCGCCGAGG
The DNA here is from genome assembly GCF_023656415.1 of Nocardioides bruguierae. Lineage (GTDB taxonomy): Bacteria > Actinomycetota > Actinomycetes > Propionibacteriales > Nocardioidaceae > Nocardioides > Nocardioides bruguierae. Next base: position 28,932 of record NZ_JAMOIL010000018.1, on the reverse strand, counting down.
AGTACCACCGCCTGCGCGACGACCTGACCCTCTTCACCTACCTCCACCTCGCGGCCGACCAGAAGCTGACCGACGAGCTCGTCGCCCGGGGCACCACCGGCATCGCCTACGAGACCGTGCAGCTCGGGTCCGGCGCGCTGCCTCTGCTCTACCCGATGTCCGAGGTCGCCGGCTGCCTGGCGCCCCAGGTCGGTGCCCACTCCCTCATGAAGGCCCAGGGCGGACGCGGCGTCCTGCTCGGCGGCGTCGGCGGTGTCGCCAACGCCAAGGTCGTCGTCATCGGCGCCGGTGTCTCCGGCCAGAACGCCGCCAACATCGCCCTCGGCATGGGTGCCGACGTCACGCTGCTCGACACCGACCTGGACAAGCTGCGCATGTCGTTCTGGCGCTACGACAACCGGGTGCACGGCCTGGCCTCCTCCAAGCTGGCCATCGAGCAGCACGTCACCCAGGCCGACCTGGTCATCGGCGCGGTGCTGATCCCGGGTGCCGCGGCCCCGAAGCTGGTCACCAACGACCTCGTCGCCCAGATGAAGCCGGGCTCGGTGCTCGTGGACATCGCGGTCGACCAGGGCGGCTGCTTCGAGGACACCCGCGCCACCACGCACGACGACCCGACGTTCGAGGTGCACGACTCGACCTTCTACTGCGTGGCGAACATGCCCGGCGCCGTCCCCGTGACCTCCACCTACGCCCTCACCAACGCCACGATGCCCTACGCCGTGGCTCTGGCGAACAAGGGCTGGAAGGACGCGATGCGCAGCGACGCCAGCCTGGCGAAGGGCCTCAACACGCTGGCGGGTACCGTGGTGAACACCCCCGTCGCCGAGGCGACCGGCTACACCGCCGGCAGCCTGGCCGAGGCTCTCGCCTGAGCCGAGCCGCACCCGCCGGGCGACCGAGGACGTGAACGGTTGCCCGTGGGCGAGCAAAAACTCGCTGAAGTCGAGGTACGCGCGGCCGATGGGAGGGGAGACTCATCCTGTCGGCCGCGCACCCGCGCGTCCGTCCGACCCCGGGGCCACGCCCCACGCGCGACCCGAGGAGGACGCATGAACGACCTGGACCGCTCCCCGGCCAGCGCCGTCGCCGCCGAGCCGGCCCCCGCCGTCCACCCGGACGCCGAGGCCCGCCCCACGGCCGACCACCCCGACCACACCGAGCAGAGCCGCGCCGCCTGCGCGGACGCCACCTCGCACCTGCTGCGCGAGCTGGCCCGGCACGAGCGTCGGCACGCCGACGTCACCGGCCCCGTGCGCCTTCGTCTCTTCGCCGTGCGCCGCGGCCTCCTCACCGGCTCCTGGACGCCGGAGGCCTATCTCGCCGAGCTCGACCAGCTGCTCGCGCGGCTGGCCGTGGAGACCTCGCCCGAGCACTGATCCCGGCGCCGGCGCCGAGCCCTGGCTCGGCACCGTCCGCGGCGCTACATCAGCGCCGCGGTGAGCCGGCAGGCGTTGTCGAGCCACCGGTGCAGCGCCGGCTGCGCCGCCCACTCCTCGCTGGTCAGCACCCGCGAGACCGAGCGGTAGGACTCGTCCACCTCGTGCAGCGCCGCCACGAGGTCGCCGCCGAAGCCGAGCAGCATGATCTCGGAGTTGAGGGCGTAGGAGCGGAAGTCCATGTTCGAGGAGCCGAGCACGCCGATCCGGTCGTCGACGGTGAGGTACTTGCTGTGCAGCACCGTGGGCGGCGGGTACAGGTGGATGAGCACCCCGGCCTCGAGCAGCTGCCCGTAGTAGGAGCGCTGGGCGTGGCCGACGAGGAACTGGTCGGCCTTCTCCCCCACGAACAGCTCCACGCGCACGCCCCGGTGCACGGCGGAGGTGATGGCGCCCAGCAGCGCCTCGTCCGGCACGAAGTAGGGGCTGGTGATGGTGACCGACGAGGTCGCCTGGCTGATCAGGGTGGTGAACATCCGCAGGTTCGGCTCGGTCGGGAACCCGGGGCCCGAGGGCACCAGCTGCATCGCGTGGGCGGTGCCGCCGGGCACCAGGTCGGGCTGGTCGGGGAAGTACCGGTCGGGCCCGAGGACCTCGCCGGTCTCCAGGTACCAGTCGGTGGCGAAGACCGCGGAGACCTCGGTGACGACGTCACCGGAGACCTCGACGGTCAGGTCGGTCCACGCCCGGCCCATCCGGCGGTTCTTCTCGCTGCCGTAGGCCGGCTCGATCAGGTTGTGCGAGCCGACGAACGCGCGCTCGCCGTCGACGACCAGCAGCTTGCGGTGGTTGCGCAGGTCGGGGCGACGCCAGTGGCCCTGGAGCGGCGCGATCGGCATCATCAGCGACCAGCGGACGCCACCGTCGGTCAGCCGTCGCTGGAGCTGCTTGAAGCCCGGGTAGGCCCGCGAGCCCAGGTGGTCCATGAGCAGCCGCACCTCGACGCCGCGTCCGGCCGCCCGCTCCAGGGCCTCCATCACCGGCGCGGTCGTCTCGTCCCAGGCGAGGATGTAGAACTCCACGTGGACGTGGTCGCGCGCCGCGTCCACGGCCCGGGCCATGGCCGCGAACGCCGCGGCCGTGTCGGGGTGCACGCCCTCGACCCCGCCGGTGACGCACGGCAGCCCGGTCAGCGAGCGGTTCATCCGCAGCACCGACTCCAGGTGCGGGTCGGCGTCGGCGCCCTGCGGCACGAGCGGGAACTCGCTCGTCTTCTCCGCCATCAGCGCCGTGGCCGCCTGCTGCTGCCGCTCCCGGCGCCCGCGCAGCCACGGGCTGCCGATGAGCGCGAACAGGAGCAGGCCGATGAAGGGCAGCCAGAAGATGAGCATCAGCCACGCCGTGGCCGAGCCGGGGCGGCGGTCCTTGGGCACGGTGCCGATCGCCCAGATCCGCAGTGCCGTCTCGACCACCAGCCAGATCGCGGCCCAGGCGGCGAGCACCTCGACCTCCCACGTGGGCATGTCCGGGTCCATGCGGGGAGGCTAGTGGTCGACGGGGCCCGGCGGCAGCGGTCCGCGGGCGTGACGTGGGGCGGTCCGCACCACCGGGTCGCAGGGCGGGCGCCGCCTCGGTGTCGCCCCGCGACCGCGTGGCAGGCATGCTGGGTCGGTGGCACCGCAGCTCCCCGTCGTCCTGGCTCCCGACCTCCCCGAGGTCGGTGACGCCCTGGGGCGGGCGGAGGCCGCGGGGTCGCTGACCGACCCCCGCGACGCCGAGGCCCTGCTCGCCGCGCGCGGGGAGCACCTCGACCGGCTGCTCGCGCTGGCCGGCCGCGTGCGCGACGCCGGCCTCGAGGCCGCCGGGCGTCCCGGCGTCCTCACCTACTCGCGCAAGGTCTTCCTCCCGCTCACCCACCTGTGCCGCGACCGCTGCCACTACTGCGTGTTCGTGCAGTCCCCCGCGCGGCTGCGGGCGCAGGGCATCGCCCCGTACATGAGCGCCGAGGAGGTGCTCGAGGTGGCGCGGGGCGGGGCGGCGCTGGGCTGCAAGGAGGCGCTGCTGACGCTCGGCGACCGCCCGGAGGACCGCTGGCCCGAGGCGCGCGCCTGGCTCGACGAGCACGGGTACGCCTCCACGCTGGACTACGTCGGCGACATGGCGCGGCTGGTGCTGCGCGAGACCGGCCTGCTGCCGCACCTCAACCCCGGCGTGCTGACCTGGTCGGAGATGCAGCTGCTCAAGGACGCGGCGCCCTCCATGGGGATGATGCTCGAGACGACGTCCACGCGCCTGTGGGCCGAGCCGGGCCAGCCGCACCACCTCTCCCCGGACAAGGAGCCCGCGGTCCGACTCCGGGTGCTCGAGGATGCCGGCCAGGCCGGCGTCCCGTTCACCACCGGCGTGCTGCTCGGCATCGGGGAGACCCCGGCCGAGCGGGTCGAGGCGATGCTCGCGCTGCGCGACTCCCACGCCCGCCACGGCCACCTCCAGGAGGTGATCGTGCAGAACTTCCGCGCGAAGTCGACGACCGCGATGCGGCACCGCGACGACCTGGACGCCTCCGAGCACGCGGCTGCCGTGGCCGTGACGCGCCTGGTGCTCGGCCCGGGCATGCGGGTGCAGGCCCCGCCCAACCTGGCCGATCCCGAGGAGCTCGCGCTGCTCGTGCGCGCCGGCATCGACGACTGGGGCGGCATCAGCCCGCTCACCCCCGACCACGTGAACCCCGAGCGGCCCTGGCCCGAGGTCGAGGCGCTCGCCGAGCGCTGCGCCGGCCTCGGCTTCGCGCTGCGCGAGCGGCTCACCACCCACCCCTCCTACCTGCGCGCGGCCCGCGACGCCGCCGGCGGGCCCGGGGCGCAGTGGGTCGACGACCGGCTGCTGCCCGTCGTCCTGGCGATGGCGGACGCCGACGGCCTCGCGCTGGACGACGCCGTCGCAGGTCGCTCCCCCGAGGGCCCCTCGCCCGCGCCCCGGGCGGCCGCGCCCGCCGTGCTGACCTCCGAGGTCGGCGACCTGCTGCGCGCCGCCGAGCGCGGGCCGAGCAGCCTGGACGACGCCGGCTACACGCGCCTGCTGGCCGCCGACGGTGCCGACCTGGAGCGGCTGACGGCGCTGGCCGACGAGGTCCGCCGCGACCGCGTGGGCGAGACCGTCACCTACGTGGTCAACCGCAACCTCGACCCGCTGCTCGCCCCCGCGCGCCTGACCGCGCTGACCGAGGAGGCCGCCGCGCTCGGCGCCACCGAGGTCTGCGTCCAGGGGCTGCCGCCGGTCGACGGCGGTGCCGAGGCGTACCTCGCGATCGTCCGGGCGATCACCTCGGTCACCGGGCCGCACGGCACCCCGGTCCACCTGCACGCCTTCCGGCCCGCGGAGGTGCTCGACGGCGCCCGCCGCGCCGGCGTCGACGTGCCCACCTGGCTGCGCAGGCTGCGCGAGGCCGGCGTCGGCACCGTGCCCGGCACCGCCGCGCGCATCCTGGACGACGACGTGCGCGCCGTGCTCTCCGGCGGCACCGACGTGCCGGTGGCCGACTGGTTGGCCTCCATCGAGACCGCCCACGCGGCGGGCCTGCGCTCGACGGCGACGATCGTCTACGGCCACGTGGAGTCACCCGCCCAGCAGGTGGCGCACCTGCGCACGCTCGCGGGCGTGCAGGAGCGCACCGGCGGGTTCACCGAGCTCATCGCCATGCCGTTCGTGCCCGCGCAGTCCCCGGTGCCCGTCGACACGTCCGTGCCCGGCGGCCGCCCCGGCCCCACGCTTCGCGAGACCCGGGCCCTGCACGCGGTGGCCCGGCTGCTGCTGGACGGCCGGATCTCCCACCTCCAGGCCGCCTGGCCCAAGCTCGGCGTGCGCGGCGCCCAGCACGTGCTGACCGGCGGCGCCGACGACCTGGGGGGCGTGCTGCTCGACGGCGTCCTCGACCCCGGCGCCGGGCCCGAGCGGGGTCGTCAGCTGACCCCGCGCGACCTGGAGCGGATCGCCGCCGAGGTGGGGCGTCCCGTCGCGCAGCGCACCACGCTCTACGACCGGGTCGCCCCGCTGGTGGCCGGGTGACCAGTGACCGGGTGACCAGTGACCGGGTGAGCGACCGGGTGCGCCTGGCCGTCGTCGGCGCGGGCATCGCCGGGCTCGGGCTGGCCACGAGGCTGGTGCGCGAGGGACTCGTGCAGGGGCCCGACGACCTGGCGCTGCTGGAGCGCGCCGACGAGGTCGGCGGCGTGTGGCGCGACCACGTCTACCCGGGCGTCGCCTGCGACATCCCCTCGCGCCTGTACTCCTACTCGTTCCGGCCGGGCTCCTGGTCGGGCGCGTTCGCCGGCGGCGCCGAGATCCACGACTACCTCGTCCGCACCGCGGACGAGGAGGGCCTGCGCCCGCACCTGCGCACCGGCACCGCGCTGACCGGCGCGGACTGGCAGGGCGACCACTGGCTGCTCACCCTCGCCGGGCCGCACGGCCCGGAGACGCTGGCGGCCGAGGCGCTGGTGCTCGCCGCCGGCCGCCTGACCCAGCCGCGGCTGCCCGACGTGCCGGGCCTCGCCGGGTTCACCGGACGGGTCTTCCACTCCTCCGCCTGGGACACACGGCCTCTGGCCGGGCTGCGCGTGGGCGTCGTCGGCTCGGGTGCCAGCGCCGTGCAGCTGCTGCCGCACGTGGCCGACGAGGCGGCGAGCACCGTGCTCCTGCAGCGCACCCCGCCGTGGGTCCTGCCCGCGCCGGACCCGGACACCGCCGCCCCCGACGCGCTCGACCGGGCCGGCCTCTCCGCGCGTGCCGACGAGCTCTTCGAGGCCCGCCTCGCCGGGTCGGACGCGGCCGCCGCACTGCGCCGCACGGCGCTGGCGCACCTGGAGGCGCAGGTGCCGGCCGGCGTCCTGCGGGAGGCGTGCACGCCCGACTACGAGATCGGCTGCAAGCGGGCCCTGTTCTCCGACGACTGGTACCCCACGCTGCAGCGCGAGGACGTGACCGTGGCGCCGGCGCTGGCGGGCGTGGAGGGCTGCACGCTGGTCGCTGCCGACGGGACCCGGCACGAGGTCGACGTCCTCGTGCTGGCCACGGGCTACGCCACCACCCGGCAGCCGTACGCGCCGCTGGTGCGCGGTCGCGACGGCGTGAGCCTCGACGAGCACTGGTCAGCCGGCATGACCAGCCACGCCTCCACCGTCGTCCACGGGTTCCCGAACCTGTTCGTGCTCAACGGCCCCAACGGGACGCTCGGCCACCACTCCGCGTTCGAGGTGGTCGAGGCGCAGGCCGAGCTGGTGCTGGGCGCGCTGCGCACCCTGCGCGACGGGGCCGGGGCGCTGGACGTGCGGGCCGAGGCGGAGACCGCCTACACCGACCTCGTCGACACGCTCGCCGCCCGCACCGTGTGGACGCAGGGGGGCTGCCGCTCGTGGTACCTCGACGAGCGGTCCGGCCGCCTCACGCTCGTGTGGCCGGAGCGGGCGGCCGAGTTCCGCCGCCGCAACGGCCACTTCGACCCCTCCGCGTTCGTGCGGGTGCCCACGGCGTCCACCCGCGGCCAGGTGGAGTGCGTCACCCCGTCGTCGTGACGTGGCGGCTAGGTTGACGACAGTCGTCGAACCGGTCGCGAGGGCGCGGCCACCCGAAGGAGCAGACGTGGACCTCAAGCTCGGCTACAAGGCCTCCGCAGAGCAGTTCGCCCCGCGCGAGCTGGTGGAGCTCGGTGTCACCGCCGAGGAGGTGGGCCTGGACTCGGTCTGGGTCTCCGACCACTACCAGCCGTGGCGCCACGTCGACGGGCACGCGCCGTTCTCGCTCTCCTGGCTCTCGGCCGTGGGCGAGCGCACCGAGCGGGTCCAGCTGGGCACCAGCGTGCTGACCCCGACCTTCCGCTATCCGCCGGCCCTCATCGCCCAGGCGTTCGGCACGCTGGGCTGCCTGTACCCGGGGCGCGTGATCCTGGGCGTCGGCACCGGTGAGGCGCTCAACGAGAAGGCCGTGCTCGGCGACTTCGAGTGGCCGGAGTTCAAGGAGCGGTTCGGACGCCTGCGCGAGGCCGTCCGCCTGATCCGGACCCTGTGGCGCGAGGAGCGGGTGACCTTCGAGGGCGAGTACTACTCCACCGTCGACGCGACCGTCTACGACCGCCCCGAGATCGAGGTGCCCGTCTACGTCGCGGCCGGCGGCCCGACCGTGGCCAAGTACTCCGGCCGGATGGGCGACGGGTTCATCTGCACGTCGGGCAAGGGGATGGACCTCTACACCGAGAAGCTGCTGCCCGCCCGCGAGGAGGGCCGCGCGCTCGGCCCGTACGCCGGTCAGGAGCAGGACCTCACCATCGAGATCAAGGTCAGCTACGCCCACACCCGCGAGGCCGCGTTGGAGAACTGCCGCTTCTGGGGCCCGCTGTCGCTGACCCCCGAGCAGAAGCACTCGATCACCGACCCCGTGGAGATGGCGCGCGTCGCCGACGAGCTGCCCATCGAGCAGGTCGCCCAGCGCTGGATCGTCGCGACCTCGCCCGAGGAGGTCGTCGAGCAGGTCAGGCAGTACACCGACGCCGGCTTCAACCACCTCGTCTTCCACGCCCCCGGCCACGACCAGCGCACGTTCCTGACCGAGTTCGGCGCCGAGGTGGCGCCCGCGCTGCGCGAGCTCACCCCGGCCGCCCAGGGCTGACCCGGCCCCACCGGAACGGCTGAGCAGGAACGGGCCTCACAGGACCGACAGCGTCGCCCCCGCGGCCCGTCGCAGGGCCTCGCGCACGGGCAGCGCGCGGAAGGACGGGGAGCACATCTCCACCGCCCAGGGGCCGGTGAACCCCCGCTCGCGCATCGTGGCCACGAAGCCCGCCAGGTCCCACTCGCCCTGCCCCGGCAGGGAGCGGGCGTGCATGGCCTCCTCGGGCACCGACAGGTCGGACGGCGGCTGCACGGGGCCGTCGCTCAGCTCGACCGCGCGCAGGTAGGCCGGGTCGATGGCGTGGGCCAGCGAGGCCCACGTCGAGCCGCCGCGCACCGCCTGGTGCACGTCCACGAGCAGGCCGCCGTTCGGGTGCCCCACCGCCTGGACGAAGGCTGCGCCCTGCTCCACCGACGGACCGCGGTCGGCGCTGGGGGCGAGCTGACCGAACGCCACGGGCTCGAGCACCAGGCTCGCCCCGACGTCGGCGCACTGGGGTCGGCCAGCGCGCCCCACGCGTCCTTGGTGGCGGAGGGGTCGACGGGGTGGGCGGAGAGGTCCGGCGAGGCCTTCACCTGCACCTCGAGCCCGGCCTCGGCGCAGCGCTCGGCCGCGGTCAGGAGCAGGTCCCGGTCGGCCGAGGGCCCCTCCCACCAGCCGCCCAGCAGCTCCAGCTGGGCGTGCCCTACGCCCGAGGCGAACAGGTGCAGCGCCAGGCCCTGCAGCCCCTCCGTGGTGCGCTCCAGCGCTCGCAGGTCGTCGACGACGAGGTCCATGCCGGTGAAGCCGGCGGCACGCAGCGCGTCCACGCGCTCGGCGAGCGGCACCGGGCTCGTCTGGTCCTCGCGGTCGGGCGCGGTGTCGCCGGCGCTGGTCCAGCAGGTCGCCAGCAGCTGCACGGCGGCGCCGGACGCGGCGGTCAGCGGCGCGGGGTCGGCGTGCGTCGTCAGGGACAGGTCGAGGGTCTCCTCAGCACTCATGTCGATGCGTCTACCCATCCGCGCGCGGGCTGCAGCCCACCCTCCGGGGCGGTCCCGGGCCGTCGTCCTGCCCGGGACGTGCCCTCACCCATGCCGCACCCCCGCCTGTCCAACCCGCCACCGGAGGGGTGAGGCGTGTGCGTGCTGGTCCGTACCAGGGCACAGTGGGGGTCACGCACGCAACCGTGGGACCCACCCGGGAGACCGGCCTCAGCCCCCTGGCACGCGCCACCCCCGGCCCGAGCAACACTCCCCAACTCCCTCGTGGAGGCGAGCACCATGATCCACACGACCGATCCGCACCTGGGCCCCCCGGCCCACGACGACCACGACCGTCCCGTCCGCCCGTCCGACCAGAGAACCGCCACTCTGCTCGCGGACTGGCACGGGCTGACCATGGTCCCCGACGAGCACACCCGTCGGGTCCGTGAGGAAGTGGTCCGGCTGAACATGCCGATGGCCCGATCCCTGGCCTCGCGCTACCGCCACAAGGGCGTCGCGACGGACGACCTCGAGCAGGTCGCCTATCTCGCGCTGGTCCACGCCGTGGACCGCTACGACGTGCGCGGCGGGCACCCGTTCCCGGCCTTCGCCGTCCCCACCATCCGCGGCGAGCTACGGCGCTACTTCCGCGACAACGGCTGGACGATCCGTCCGCCCCGCTCCGTCCAGCAGGCCCACGGCAGACTGGTGCGCTCGGGCCGCAGCTGGGACAGGGTGACCAGCAACCAGGTCGACACGGCCGCCCACGACCTCGACACCACCTCCGCCACCGTCACCGACGCGATGACGGCGGGCAGCGCCTACCACGCCGACTCCCTCGACCGGCGCTTCGAGGGCGAGGACGGCGAGGGCGGGCAGCGTGACCTGGGCACCGGCGTCGACGAGACCGCCGACCTGGTGGACCGGCTCACGCTCGAGGACGAGATCGCCCGGCTGAGCCACAGCGACCAGGACCTGCTGGTGATGCGATTCGTCGAGGACCGCACCCAGAGCCAGATCGGGGACGCCCTGGGGGTCTCCCAGGTCCAGGTCTCGCGCCGCCTCGCCCACGTGCTCGACGTGCTGCGTTCCCGTCTGGGCGAGTTCCACGAGCCGGCGACGGTCGCCTCGAGGACCCCCGGCGCCGCCTGAGCCGCTCCACCCGACCCACGGCGTCGCCCGGCCCACCGTCCACGGACGGCCGGCCTGACGACTCATCCCCCCACCCCCGTGGAGAGGCCGGGTCGCCCGCCCCCTCCCTCAGGGCGGGCGGCCCGACTGCGCCCGCCGGCCGTCCCTCGGGGTCGCTCAGGCGCGCCAGGACTCCAGCAGGGCGTCCACGTGCTCGGCCATGTCGAGCGAGCGGTCGTAGAGCCACATCTGCTGGAGGCCGTCGAGCGCGGCGACGAGCAGCGCACCGGCGACGTCGGTGTCCAGGTCGGCGCGCAGGTCACCGGCCGCCTGGGCGCTGCGCAGCATGGCCGCCATCTCCCGGCGCACCAGCACGTAGCGTCCGGTGGCGTACTCGTGCGCGGCGTGGTCGGGCCGGATGGCCTCGCCCAGCACGGTCACGTACAGCTCGATCAGCCCCGCCACGTCCACGTTGTGGGCGAGCATCGAGCGCAGCGCGTCCTGCACCCGGTCGAGCGGGACGGCCTCGCCGGCCGCCGCCTCGGCGACCAGCACGCTGCCGTCTCCGCGGTCGCGGGCCTCCAGGACGGCGGCGAAGAGCTCGTCCTTGGAACCGAAGTGGTGCATGAGGCCGGTGGGGCTGATCCCTGCGGCCGCCGCGATCTCGCGCACCGTGGCGCCACCCGTCCCGACGCGGCCGACGACCTCGAGGGCCACCTGGAGGATCTCCTCCCGCTTGGCCGCGCCCTTGGCGTACTGGCCGCGCGGGGCACCGGTGCTCGTCATGCCTCGACCCTAGGGCCTTCCGCGCAGAAACAGAACGCTGTACTGTTTTCGACGTGGCGGCGGTCACCCCCGACGGCCACGCCGCCCATCCCACATCGAAGGAGACGTCATGGGTCCGACCGACAGCCCGTACACCGACCTCGAGGCAATCGCCGGCCTCACGCTCGAGGAGAAGGCCTCGCTCGGCTCGGGCCAGTCCTTCTGGCGTACCAAGGCCGTCGGCGAGATCCCCGGCGTCCTCGTCACCGACGGCCCGCACGGCCTGCGCAAGCAGGAGGAGAAGGGCGACCACCTCGGCATGGGCGGCTCCGTGCCTGCCACCTGCTTCCCGCCCGCCGCGGGCCTGGGCCAGACGTGGGACCTCGACCTCGTCCACCGCGTCGGCGAGGCCCTGGGCACCGAGTGCCAGGCCGAGGGCGTGGCCGTGCTGCTGGGCCCCGGCGTCAACATCAAGCGCTCGCCGCTGGGTGGCCGCAACTTCGAGTACTACTCCGAGGACCCGCTGGTCGCCGGCGCCATGGGCGCGGCCTGGATCAACGGCGTGCAGAGCCAGGGCGTCGGCACCTCGCTCAAGCACTACGCGTTGAACAACCAGGAGGACGACCGGATGCGGTCCTCCTCCGACGTCGACGCCCGCCCCCTGCGCGAGGTCTACCTCCGCGCGTTCGAGCGCGCGGTGCGCGACAGCCGGCCGTGGACCGTCATGTGCTCCTACAACCGGGTCAACGGCGTGCTGGTCTCCCAGAACGCGTTCCTCCTGGCCGAGGTCCTCGTGGGTGAGTGGGACTACGAGGGCCTGGTCGTCTCCGACTGGGGCGCCGTGGCCGACCGCGTCGAGGCCGTCCGCGCGGGCCTCGACCTCCAGATGCCCGCCGACGGCGGTCTCTCGGATGCCGAGGTCGTGGACGCGGTCAAGAACGGCGTCCTCGACGAGGCGGCCGTCGACCGCGCGGCCGCCCGCGTCGCCGGCCTGGCCACGCGCGCCACCGCCGCTGCCAGGCCCGGCACCACCTTCGACGCCGACGCCCACCACGCGCTGGCCCGCGAGGCCGCGGCCCGCTCGATCGTCCTGCTGCGCAACGAGCCGGTCGGTGACGCCCCCCTGCTCCCGCTCACCGGCACCGGGTCGGTCGCCGTCATCGGTGAGCAGGCCCGCACCCCGCGCTACCAGGGCGGCGGCAGCTCGCACGTGAACCCGACCAGGCTCGACGTCCCGCTCGAGGAGCTCACTGCTGCGCTGGACGGCCAAGGGGTGGGCAGCGTCACCTTCGCGCCCGGCTACACCGCCTCGATGGTGCCCGACCAGGCGCTGGTGGACGAGGCCGTCGCAGCCGCCGCCGCGGCGCAGACGTGCGTGCTGTTCATCGGCCTGACCGACGGCATCGAGTCCGAGGGCTACGACCGCAAGGACCTCCAGCTGCCTGCGGACCAGCTGGCGCTGCTCGAGGCCGTCGCGGCCGTCCAGCCGCGCACCGTCGTCGTGCTCACCCACGGCTCCGTGGTCGATGTGGCGCCGCTGTTCGCGGCCGTCCCGGCCGTGGTCGACGGCGCCCTGCTCGGCCAGGGCGGCGGCAAGGCCGTCGCCGACGTCCTCACCGGCGAGCTCAACCCCTCGGGCCGTCTCACCGAGACCGTCCCGCTGCGCCTCGCGGACACCCCGGCCTTCCTCAGCTTCCCCGGCGAACACTCCCACGTGCGCTACGGCGAGGGCCTGTTCGTGGGCTACAAGTGGTACGACGCCCGTGACATGGAGGTCGCCCTGCCGTTCGGCTTCGGTCTCTCCTACACGACCTTCGCCCACACCGGCCTCTCCCTGTCCGCCGACGAGGACGCCGTCACCGCGACCGTCACGGTGACCAACACCGGTCAGCGCGCCGGCCGCGAGGTCGTCCAGGCCTACGTCGGCCTTCCCGGCTCGGCTTACCAGCGCGCGGTGCGCGTCCTGGGCGGCTTCGCCTCGGTCGACCTCGAGCCCGGCGAGAGCCGCGAGGTCACCGTGATCATCGAGCACCGCGACCTCGAGGTGTGGGACGAGCGGGTCTCCCGCTTCGTCCTCGAGCCCGGCACCTACGTCGTGCAGACCGGTTCCTCCAGCCGCGACCTGCACACCTTCGCCGAGGTCGAGGTGGCCGGCGAGATCGTGCGCCTCCCGCTGGACCTGGAGTCGACCCTCAAGGAGGTGCTCGCGGACCCCTACGCCGGCTCCCGGGTCGCCGACGCCCTGCCGTTCGCGAAGTCGATGCAGGAGTCGGGCAACGACGACGACAGCCTCGGGGGCGACATGGCCGAGATGATGGGAGCGATCCCCGTCGGCCGCCTGCTCGGGTTCCAGCCCAGCGACGACCCGGCCGCCACCAAGGCCGCCCTCGTCGACCTCCTCGAGACGGCCAACGCCCAGCACTGACCCCTCTCCCCCACCCCTCTTCCCACCCCGAGCCGCACCCTCACCCCGCCGAGTCGGCAGTAAGTTGCTGCCGACTCGGCGGTGAGTCGGCAGCAACGTTCACGCCACCGGTGGACGAGGGATGTCGGGGGCGTCCGCCATGATGGGCGCGATGTCAGCCGCGATCTCCGAGTGGACGCTCGACCGCGTCCAGCGCGCGGCCCCGGACGCCTCGTCCTGGGCGGCCGCGCGGCGGCTCGCGCTGCCGCCGGGCCAAGGCCCGTGGTCGGGCTGCGGGGCGACCGAGACACTGCTGTGGGGCCAGTGCCAGGGCTCGGGGCGCACGCCGTACCAGGTGAGCGTCGACCTCACCGGCCCCGCCTACCGGTGCTCGTGCCCCAGCCGCAAGCACCCGTGCAAGCACTCCCTCGCGCTGCTGTCGCTCTGGGTGCGCGGCTCCCTGGACGCCGGCAGCGCCGGCGAGCCCGAGGACACCGCGCGGGCGTGGGCCGAGAAGCGTGCGCAGGCTGCGGCCACGGCGGCGGCCGCCGACCCCGCGAAGCCCGTGGACACCGAGGCCCAGGCGAAGCGCCGCGCCGAGCGGCTCGCGCTCATGGACGACGGCGTGGAGGACCTGGCCCGCTGGCTCACCGACCTGGCCCGAGCCGGCACCGCCGACGCGCGCGCCCGCCCCACGTCCTGGTGGGAGGAGACCGCGGCCCGGCTCGTCGACGCCCAGGTGCCCGGGCTCGCCGAGCGCGTGCGCGACCTCAGCGCCGAGGTGCTCGCCCGACCCGACTGGCCCGACCACCTGCTCGCCGAGGTGGGGCTGTGGTGGACCACCGTCCACGCCTGGCGCCGCCGCGACGACCTGCCCCTGCCGCAGCGGGCCGACCTGCGCGCCTTCGTCGGCTGGGCGGTGCCCTCGGCGGAGGTGCGGGCGGCCGACGCGCTGGAGGACGAGTGGCTCGTCCTCGGCGCCCACCGCACCGACCGCGGTCGTGTGCAGGAGCAGCGCACCTGGTTGCAGGGGCTGCGCAGCGGCGAGGTCGTGCGGCTGCTCGACTTCGCCGCCGGGGGCAGCGCCCTCCCCACCGCCCGGCTCACCGGCTCGGTGCTCGGTGCCGCCGTCGCCCGCTACGACGGCACCCACCCGCGCCGGGCGCTGCTGGCCACCGAGCCGGTGCTGCTGCGTGCGGACGAGTCGCTGCCGGTCGGTGGTTCCCTGCGCCAGGCCCAGGCCGCCCTCGCCGATGCCTGGCGACGCAGCCCGTGGGTCTCCCGCGTGCCCGTCGTGCTGGAGGACGCGCGCGTCGGTGAGCACGCCGTCACCGATGCGGTCGGCGCGTCGGCGCCACTGCTCGACGGCGAGGACCCGTGGGTGCTCGCCGCCCTCACCGGTGGTCGCCCGACCCGGGTCTTCGGGGAGCTGGAGGCCGGCGGCTTCCGCGCCCTCGCGGTCTCCCCGCTCGGTGGTCGAGCAGCGACGAGCGCCGGCGAGGAGCGCACGTCGAGACCACCCACCCCAGCCGACGACAGCGACGCCGACCGTCGGTCGAGGAACGACGAAGTCGTGTCGCGAGACCAGGCCGCCCTCAGCCACCAGCACCTCCGCGCGTGGTGGGAGGCGGTGACCTCGACGGCACTGGTGGGCACGGCTCGCCGACCGCTGCCCGAGGGGCTCCCCTCGCCGGTGGCGACCAGACCCCAGGCGGACCCCGCGACGGCGCTCCTCGACGCCGCCGCCACGGGCACGGCCCTGCTGCGGGCGAGCGCGGTGGCCCCGCAGGCGACCGAGGAGCAGGCTGCGGCCCCCGACGACACGCTCCCGCCGGCCTCGGAGAGGGCCGCCCAGCTGCTGACGCTGCTGCTGACGCAGCCCCCGGTGGGCGGTCGGCTGTCGGGCCACGCGCTCCAGCGGTGGCTCGAGGCCGCGGCGCGCGCCGGCGTGCGCGCCCCGCACGACGCGCTCGTGCCGCTGCTGACGACGGCGACGAAGCGGCGCGAGCTGCGGGCCGGCGTCCGGGAGGTGCTGGACGCCCGCGGCACGTGGCTGGCCTCGCGGCGCCAGGAGTGGCACTGGGCCCTCGCACCCGCCGAGGCCGCGCCCGCCCGCGTCGACCCGGCGGCCTGGGCGCTGCTCGGCTCGAGCCACCGCGCGGTGCTCGTCCGCCGGCTGCGCGCCGACGACCCGGACGCCGCGCGCGCCCTGGTGGAGTCCACGTGGCGCGCCGACTCGGCGGCGGTCCGGGCCGAGCTGCTCACCGCCCTGGAGGTCGGCCTCGGCGAGGCCGACGCCGCGCTCCTCGAGGCTGCGCTCGACGACCGCGCCGCCGGGGTGCGCGAACAGGCCCTGGCACTGCTCGACGCGCTCCCGGGCTCGCCGCGGGCGCAGCGGCTGGCCGACGTCCTGGCCCCGCTCGTGCGCCCGCAGGGCATGCTGCGTCGCTCACTCGGGGTCGGGCTCCCGGACGACGACGCGGCGGCACCCCGCGACGGGCTGGGTCCCGCGCCCCGCGGGCGGTCCCGGCGCGGCTGGTGGCTGGAGCGGCTGGCCGCCGGCGCACCGCTGGCCACCTGGACCGGCACCGGCGTCTCCGCGGAGGTCGCGGCCCGCAGCCTCGTCGGCACCGACGCGTGGCCGGGCGTGCGCCGCGCGGTCGCGCTGCGCCGCGACGTCGTGTGGGCGCGGGCGGTGCTGGCCGCCCAGGCCGCCGGCCCCGACTGGGACGCCCGGGTGGCGGCCGTCCTGCCCGACACCGAGCGCGGGCCCGCGGTGCTCGCCCGCGTGGGGCAGGTGACGTCGGTGCCGGAGCTGACCGCCGCCGTCCGCCTGCTGCCCGTGGCCGACGGCCACCCCACCTGGGACGAGGCCACCTCGCTCACGGTCCTCGCGCGGCTGGAGCGCCTGAAGCGGCCGCCCCACGTGCTCGACGACCTCGTCGACGAGCTGGCCGCGCACCTGCACCCCACCACCGCCGACCACGTGCGGCGCCTGGCAGCCTCGGAGGGCCAGACCCACCCGCTGCACCGCCTCGCCACGCTGCTCGACCTCGTCCCCGCCCTCACGGAGGCCTTCGCATGACGCCCACCCCATCGCCCGCCTCCCCCACCACGAGCGAGGCCGACGAGCAGGTGCTCCGCCCGCACGCCGAGCAGGCCTTCGCCGACGAGCTGGCCGCGCTGGCCGCCGTCGACGAGCGCCCCCGCCCGCCGCGGTGGCACCTCTCGCCGTGGGCGGTCACCACCTACCTCCTCGGCGGCACGCTGGACGACGGCACGGTGATCACCCCCAAGTACGTGGGGCGTCGCCGGCTGATGGAGGTGGCGGTCGCGTCCCTGGCCACCGACCGCGCCCTGCTGCTGCTGGGCGTGCCCGGCACGGCCAAGACCTGGGTGAGCGAGCACCTGGCGGCGGCGATCAGCGGCGACTCGACCCTCCTCGTGCAGGGCACCGCGGGCACGCCCGAGGAGTCGCTGCGCTACGGCTGGAACTACGCACGGCTGCTGGCCGAGGGGCCGAGCCGCGCGGCGCTGGTGCCGAGCCCGGTGATGCGGGCGATGGAGTCCGGGTCGGTGGCGCGGATCGAGGAGCTGACCCGCATCCCCGCCGACGTGCAGGACGCGCTCATCTCGCTGCTCTCGGAGAAGACGATGCCCGTGCCCGAGCTCGACACCGAGGCGCAGGCGCGGCCCGGCTTCAACGTCATCGCCACGGCGAACAACCGCGACAAGGGCGTCAACGACCTCTCCTCCGCGCTCCAGCGCCGCTTCACCACGGTGGTGCTGCCGCTGCCGGACAGCCTCGAGGAGGAGGTCGAGAT
The DNA here is from genome assembly GCF_023656415.1 of Nocardioides bruguierae. Lineage (GTDB taxonomy): Bacteria > Actinomycetota > Actinomycetes > Propionibacteriales > Nocardioidaceae > Nocardioides > Nocardioides bruguierae. The sequence goes on along the minus strand of NZ_JAMOIL010000018.1, from coordinate 11,804 downwards.
CGTCCGCAGCCGGGTGGCCTCGCTGTCGTCCTCGCTCGCGCTGCCCGAGGACGTCGCGCCGCTGGCCGAGGTCGCCCGCGTCGTCCAGGTGTTCCGCGAGCTGCGCTCGGGGTCGACCGACGACCAGCGCACCGCGCTGAAGTCGCCCTCGGCCACGCTCTCGACGGCCGAGGCGATCAGTGTCGTGGTCAACGGCGCGACCCTCTCGGCGCACTTCGGCGACGGTCGCGTCAACGCCGAGGACGTCGCCGCCTCGCTGGTCGGCGCGGTGGTGAAGGACCCGGTGGCCGACCGCGTGGTCTGGCAGGAGTACCTGGAGACCGTGGTCCGCGACCGGCACGAGTGGGCGGACCTCTACCGGGCGTGCCGTGACCTCGGCTGACGCCGCCACGGGCACCGAGCCCCCGCTGTTCCGGCACGCCGGCGTGCACGTGCTCGGGGTGCGCCACCACGGGCCGGGCTCGGCCCGGTCGGTGCTGCGCGCGCTGACCGAGCTGGAGCCCGACGCGGTCGTGATCGAGGGCGCCCCCGAGCTGGACGCGCTCGTGCCGCACGCCGGCGACGCCGGCCTCGTGCCGCCGGTGGCCGGACTGGTCTACGTGGCGGACGAGCCGCGTCGGGCGTCCTTCTACCCGCTGGCCGAGTTCTCGCCCGAGTGGGTCGCGCTGCGCTGGGCCGCCGAGCGGGGCGTGCCCGTGGGGTTCGCGGACCTGCCTGCCGCGCACGCGTTCGCGCTGGCGTCGGCTGCTGCCGCCGAGCCCGATGCCGAGCCCACTGCCGACGAGCCCGACGCCGACGAGGACGAGGGGTCGGACGCCGGGGAGCAACGGCCCGCCGCGTCCCGCCTCGACCCGCTCGCGACCCTGGCCCGCGCGGCCGGCTACGAGGACGCCGAGCGCTGGTGGGAGGACGCGGTGGAGCACCGTCGCGGCGGCCACGACTCGGTGCTGCCGGCGTTCGCCGCCGTCTCGCAGGCGATGGCCGAGGTGCGGGCCATCGAGGAGTCCCGAGAGGGCTTCACCGATGTCGAGAACGACCGGCGTGAGGCGTCCATGCGCCGCGTGCTGCGGGCGGTCGCGGCCGAGCACGAGGTGGTCGCGGTGGTCTGCGGCGCCTACCACGCGCCGCGGCTGGAGGAGTCCGCCTGGCCGCCCAAGAGCCACGACACGAGGACGCTGACGAAGCTGCCCAAGGTGAAGGTGACCGCGACCTGGGCGCCGTGGTCGGCGGGGCGACTGGCGACCGAGTCGGGCTACGGCGCGGGCGTGACGAGTCCCGGCTGGTACCAGCACCTGTTCGCCGCCTGGCGCGACGGCACGGACGTGGTCTCGGGGTGGCTGGCGCGTGTGGCCCGCGAGCTGCGGACCGAGGGCATCGACGCGCCGCCGGCCTCCGTGGTGGAGACCGTGCGGGCGGCCGAGGCCCTGGCCGCGCTGCGCGACCGGCCGTCGGTGGGGCTCTCGGAGCTGACCGACGCCACGACCGCCGTGCTCTGCGGCGGCTCGGAGCTGCCGATGCGGCTGATCCACGACCGGCTCGTCGTCGGCTCGGCGCTGGGCAGCGTCCCCGAGCACCTGCCCCGCACCCCGCTCGCGCAGGACCTCGCCAAGCAGCAGCGCTCGTGCCGGCTGAAGGTGACCCCGGAGCCGCAAACGGTCTCGCTCGACCTGCGTCGCGACGCCGGCCGCGCCCGCTCGCTGCTGCTGCACCGGCTGCGGCTGCTCGGCGTCGGGTGGGGCACCGAGCTGCCGGGCTGGGGCGCGGGCACGTTCCGCGAGGAGTGGGAGCTGGCGTGGGAGCCCGAGCTCGAGGTCGCCGTGGTCGAGGCCGGCCTGCACGGGACGACGGTGCTCGACGCGGCCTCCGGCAAGGTCGCCGAGGAGGCCCGGCGTGCCGGTGACCTCGCCACGCTCGGCGGGCTCGTGGAGCAGTGCCTGCTCGCGGAGCTGCCGGACGCGGTCGGGCCGGTCGTCGACGCGCTGGCCGAGCGCACCGCGCAGCACGCCGACGCCCTCGCCCTGCTGCGGGCCGTGGAGCCCCTGGCGCGGACGCGGCGCTACGGCGACGTCCGCGGCTCCGACACCCACCGCGTGGCCGAGGTGCTGCGCACCATCGCACGACGGGGCAGCGTCGGGTTGCGCCCGGCCTGCGTGACGCTGGACGACGACGCGGCCGAGGCCATGCGCGCGGCCGTGGACGCGGCCCACCGCGGGCTCGCCCTGCTCGAGGGCGACCCGCTCGCCGGCGACCTCGGCCCCGCCTGGACCCAGGCGCTCGGCGCCGTCGCCGGCGACGACCGGGTCCACGGCTCCGTGGCCGGGCGGGCCTGTCGGCTGCTGCTCGACGGTGGCCACCTGGCCGCCGACGAGGCCGCCGCCCGCATGGGTCGCCGTCTCTCCCGCGGGGCCGACGCCGCCGCGGGGGCGGCCTGGCTCGACGGGTTCCTGGACGGCGACGCCCTGCTGCTCCTGCACGACGCGACGCTGCTCGGGCTGGTCGATCAGTGGGTGGCCGGCGTGCCCGAGGAGACCTTCGAGGACCTGCTGCCGCTGCTGCGCCGCACGTTCTCGCGCTACACCCCGCCCGAGCGGGCCCAGATCGGCACGCGGCTGCGGCGGGGGCCGAAGCCGGCGGCCTCGTCCTCGGAGGAGCGGCTCGACCTCGGGCTCGGGATGCCCGCCGCGCTCACCGTGGCCGAGATGCTGGGGCTGCCGCTGCGGGCCGCCGCCGACGTCCTGGACGACGTGGCCGATGACCAGGAGGTCTCCGCATGAGCGACCCCGTGGGCCGCGACCGGCTGACCCGCTGGCGCCTGGTGCTCGGCAAGGGCGCGGGCCTGGACCCGCCGCCCGGCGGCGACGGCACGGGCGAGGGATCCGGCACCGGCGAGGGTGTCGGCCCGGGCGAGGGTCCGGGCGAGGGGCCGGGGCCGGACGACGGCGACGACGGCGCTCCCCGGCTCTCCGCCGACGACCGGCGGCGGGACGAGGCGCTCTCGCAGCTCTACGACGCACCCCGCTCCGGCGGGCTCGGCGCCTCGGCGCCCCGGGTGGCGCGGTGGCTCGGCGACGTCCGCACGTACTTCCCGACCTCCGTGGTGCAGGTGCTGCAGCACGACGCGATGGACCGGCTCGGCCTGCACCAGCTGCTGCTGGAGCCGGAGATGATGGAGGCGGTCCAGCCCGACGTGCACCTGGTCTCGACCCTGGTCGGGCTCAACGGGGTCATCCCGCCGCACAGCCGCGAGACCGCGCGGGCGGTGGTGCGGACGGTGACGGCCGAGCTGGAGGAGCGGCTGCGGCAGAAGACGGTCCAGGCGGTGACCGGTGCGCTCGATCGCGCGGCCCGCAGCCGACGTCCCAAGCCCGCCGACATCAACTGGCCCGCCACGGTGACGGCGAACCTCAAGCACTGGCTGCCCGAGCACCGCACCGTGGTGCCCGAGCGCCTCGTCGGGCACGCGCGCCGGGCCCGCAGCCTGGAGCGGCACGTGATCCTCTGCCTCGACCAGTCGGGCTCGATGGCCGAGTCGGTCGTCTACTCCTCGGTCTTCGGCGCGGTGCTCGCCTCGCTGCGCTCGCTGAGCACCAGCATCGTCGCGTTCGACACCGCGGTGGTGGACCTCTCCGACCTCGCCGAGGACCCCGTCGACGTGCTGTTCGGCGTGCAGCTGGGCGGCGGCACCGACATCAACAAGGCGCTGGCCTACTGCCAGTCGCTGGTGCGGGCCCCCGAGGACACGGTGCTCGTGCTGGTCAGCGACCTGCTGGAGGGCGGGATCGCAGACGACATGGTGCGCCGCGCCCGCGACCTCGTCGCCGCCGGCGTCACCGTGGTCGCGCTGCTGGCGCTGTCGGACTCCGGTGCGCCGGCCCACGACGCCGACCACGCGGCCGCGCTGGCCGAGGTCGGCGTCCCCGCCTTCGCCTGCACGCCCGACCTCTTCCCCGACCTGATGGCGGCTGCCATCGAGCGCCGCGACCTCACCGCGTTCGCGGCTACCCACGACCTCCCCACCGCGGCGCCGGGTCGGCAGTAGCTTTCATCTGCTTCGCCCGGATGGAGCCCGCCCCGTGACAGTTGCTGCCGACTCGGCGGGGGTGCGGGTGGGTGAGGTCGGGCACGTCTGTGGGCAGGATGGCGCCATGACGTACCAGCCCTCTCCCGACCGCTACGCCTCGATGCCCTACCGCCGCACGGGCCGCTCGGGCCTCAAGCTGCCGGCGGTCAGCCTCGGCCTGTGGCACAACTTCGGCGACGACGTCGCCTTCGACCGCCAGGCCGCCACGCTGCAGGCCGCGTTCGACGCCGGCATCACGCACTTCGACCTCGCGAACAACTACGGCCCGCCCTACGGCAGCGCCGAGACGAACTTCGGCCGGCACCTGAGCACCACGTTCGCCGGGCTGCGCGACGAGCTGGTGATCTCCTCGAAGGCCGGCTGGGACATGTGGCCCGGTCCGTACGGGGACGTCGGCGGCAGCCGGAAGTACCTGGTCAGCAGCCTCGACCAGTCCCTGAAGCGGATGGGCCTGGACTACGTCGACGTCTTCTACCACCACCGCCCCGACCCGGAGACGCCGCTGGAGGAGACGATGGGGGCGCTGGACCACGTCGTCCGCTCGGGCCGTGCGCTCTACGTCGGCATCTCCTCCTACTCGGCGGCCAGCACGGCCGAGGCCGCAGCCATCCTGCAGGACCTCGGGACGCCGCTGCTGATCCACCAGCCCTCCTACTCGATGCTCAACCGCTGGATCGAGGGCCCGGGCCTGCTCGACACCCTCGGCGAGGTCGGCGCCGGCTGCATCGCCTTCTCCCCGCTCGCGCAGGGCATGCTCACCGACAAGTACCTGGACGGCGTCCCGGAGGGCTCGCGCGCCAGCCAGGGCAAGTCGCTCGACCCGGCCCTGCTCACCGACGAGGCGATCACCCACGTCCGCGCGCTCAACGACATGGCCTCCGACCGCGGGCAGACGCTGGCACAGATGGCGCTGGCGTGGGCGCTGCGCGACGACCGAGTCACCTCCGTGCTGGTCGGCGCCTCGAGCCCCGAGCAGGTGCGGGCGAACGTCGCCGCGACCGAGAACCTGGCCTTCACCGAGGAGGAGCTCTCGCGGATCGACCACCACGCCGTGGAGTCCGGGATCGACCTGTGGGCAGGAGCGCGGCGGTCCGTGGACTGACCCTCGCGGGCCCTGCTGCCGGCGGGTGGCAGATCACCCTCTGACCTGCGCGGACGTGGTCGCCGACACACGTAGTCGACATCACGTCCGCGACGGTGGGACCGAGGGGCCCGCCGCGTCCTAACCTCGTGGTGACTCCCGTGGGCAGCGGCGGGGGCCGGGCCTGCGGAGGTCTCTCCGCCGGCACCTGGTGCTGCGTCACGGAGGAGTAGCCCATGACCGTCCTGGTCGCCGTCACCGACAGCCCCGAGGGGCAGGCAGCACTCGCGGCCGGCCTCGCCGAGGCCCGCCAGCTGGACGCGGACGTCGTCGTGATGAACCTCGGGCTGGAGCCCCTCGGCGCCGACCTGGTGCCGAGCGAGGGCCGCGCGACCGTGGTGAACAGGGCCGGACGCGGCGACCGCGACCCCGTGCACGCGGTGCTGGACGAGATCGGCGACCGTGGCGTCAGCCGTCTCGTCATCGGCCTCAAGCGCCGCACCGCCGTGGGCAAGGCGCTGCTCGGCAGCGTCAGCCAGCGGCTCCTGCTGGAGTCCCCGGTGCCCGTGCTCGCGGTCAAGATCCGCGAGCAGGACCCGCTGCGCGGCTGACCCCTCCTCACCGCGCACGCACAGGTCGCGCGGCTACCCTTCGCCCGTGGCTCGCGTGCTGCTGGTGGAGGACGACCCGACGATCCGGGAGGCGCTCAGCCGAGGGCTGCGCACTCACGGCCACGTCGTGACCGCGGTGGGCACGGGCGCCGAGGCGGTGCGCCTGCTCGGCGAGGACCGCCCCGACGTCACCGTGCTCGACCTGGGCCTGCCCGACATCGACGGCGCCCACGTGCTCGAGCTCAGCCGGATGCTCCAGGGCGCACCGGTCGTCATCGCCAGCGCCCGCGACGAGGACGCCGAGGTCGTGCGCCTGCTCAACGCCGGCGCCGACGACTACCTGGTCAAGCCGTTCTCCGCCGCCCAGCTGGACGCCCGGGTGCGGGCCGTCCTGCGCCGCTCCGGCGCCGGGCAGGCCGACGACGGCGACCCGGCCCTGGTCGTCGGTGGTCTGCGCCTCGACCCGGTCGGCCGCACCGTCACCCTCGACGGGTCCGAGGTGGACCTGACCCGCAAGGAGTTCGACCTGCTGGCCGCGCTCATGGCGCACCCCGGCGAGGTCCGCTCCAAGCCGCAGCTGCTGGCCGAGGTGTGGCAGCAGCCGTGGGGCGGGGCCGACCGCACCGTCGACGTCCACCTCTCCTGGCTGCGCCGCAAGCTCGGCGAGGACGCCGCCCACCCCCGCTACCTGGTGAGCGTGCGCGGCGTCGGGATCAAGCTGGTGGAGCCGGGCCCGGCATGAGCCGACGCACCGGCAGCCGGCACGCGATGAGCCTGCGCGCCCGCATCATCCTGCTCGTCGTCGGCACCACGCTGGTGGTGCTGACGCTGGCCGGCGTCCCGCTGGCCCTCGTGCTGCAGGGCAGCGCGCAGTCCGCCGCCGAGGCGCGGGCCACCGACGCCGCGGACGGCGTCGCCGGGTACCTCACCTCCGGCAGCGTCGACGTCGACCGCCTGTCCGACTACCTCGACCGGGTCAACGCCGGCAGCGACTACCCCGTCACCGTGCGGCTGGCCGACGACACCCTCGTCGGCGCCGACCTGGACGACGACGTGGCGCTCGCCCTCGGCCCGGACTGGGACGGCGACGGGGACGGGGACGACACGTCCCGTGACGCGACCTCCTCCCCGGCCCCGTCGGCCTCCCCCTCGGGCTCGGACCGGGACGACCGGGACTCCGCATCCGCGAAGCCGGACGGCGACGGGGACAGCAGCCCCGGCGTCGAGTCGACCAGCATCGTCTCCACCGGCGAGGTGACCGCGGTGGAGCTGATCTGCCGCACGGACGGGGCGGGCGAGCTGCGCGTGGTCGCGGTGGTCGACGACGACCACCTGTCGACGGTGCTGCGGTGGCGCTACCTGGTCGGCGGCGCGGTCGCGCTGGCCCTGGTGCTGCTGGCGTGGCTGGCCGCCGAGGTCACCTCGCGCCGCCTCGTCCGCCCCCTGCAGCGCACGGCGGCCACGGCCGTCGCCCTCTCCGGCGGCGACCTGGCGGCGCGGGCCCCGGTCTCCGGGCCGCCGGAGGTCGCCCACGTGGCCGTCGAGCTGAACGCGCTGGCCGCCCGCATCGACGAGCTGCTCACCGCCGAGCGCGAGCAGGCTGCCGACCTCTCCCACCGCCTCCGCACCCCGGTGATGGCGGTCCGGCTGGGCGTGGAGACCCTGCCGGCCTCGCCGGAGCGCGCCGAGCTGGAGTCGGCGGTCGACGCGCTCGAGCGGTCGCTGACCCGGATCATCCGCGCCGCGCGTCGCGGCAACACCGAGGGCCTGCACCCCAGCGTCGACGCGGTCGCCGTGGCGCGCGAGCGGGTCGAGTTCTGGGCGCCGCTGGCCGAGGACCAGGGCCGAGCCCTCACCCTCGACCTCCCCGACGCCGCCTTCGAGGTCCGCAGCACCCCCGACGACCTCGGCTCGGCCCTCGACGCCCTGCTCGAGAACGTCCTCGCACACACCCCCGAGGGCACCGCGTTCGCCGTCCGGGTCGCGGCGCAGGGTTCGGCCACCACGATCGAGGTGACGGACGACGGCCCCGGCATCGCCCCCGACGCGCTGCGTCGCGGCCTGAGCGACCGCGGCTCCAGCGGCCTCGGCCTCGACATCGCGCGCGGTGCCGCCGAGGCCTCCGGCGGCTGGCTGGAGCTCATCGACCCCGGCCCCGACGGACGCGCCCGCGGCGTGCGACTGACGTTCGGCCCCGCCCGCCCCTGACCCCGCCGGCCGGCGGGGGTCGAGCAGCGAGGAGCCCTGGCGACGAGCGCACGTCGAGACCACTGACCGGAACGTGGCACGTTCGGACGGCTCCGGGGCCCGCTGGAGCGTCCGAACGTGTCACGACCTCCCGGCGACGAGCACGTGCCTGGGGGTCGAGCACCCGCCCTGACCTGCGCCGACAGCCACCCCACAGGATCGACAGCGGACCCACAGGAATGCTTGACCCGGACTTGACGCGGCGCTGAGGAACCCCTGTCGTGACCCGGCGGAACCTTGCTCCATGAGCAACCACGACCCCCAGCGCACCGCCGGCGTCGGCCGCCGTCTACGCACCCGCAGCCGCGTCTGGCTGGCGGCCGCGGTCGTCGGCGGCATCGGTGCCGTCGGCGGCTACACCCTCGCCGCCGAGGCGGCGACCACGACCACCGCGACCACGGACACGTCCGGCAGCACCTCGGACTCCAGCTCGAGCACCGACACGGGCACGGACTCCGGCTCGACCTCGACCGACTCCGGCTCGTCCTCCACCGACAGCGGCTCCTCCAGCAGCAGCGGCTCGGGAAGCTCGAGCGACTCGGGCTCCTCCAGCTCCGACGGCTCCTCCAGCTCCGACAGCTCTGGCTCGAGCTCTTCGTCCGGCTCCGGCATCTCCGGCAGCACCGGCCAGTCCGGGCCCGACGCAGGGACGCACTCGTCATGAGCGCCCACCCCACGACGCGGTGGAGCGACTGGTCGTGCAGCGTGGTCGTGACGTGCGCCGACGAGCGCGACCTGCCGGCCGTGACCGCCACGGTCCGCACCCTCATGGCCGACGTCGACCGGGCCGTGAGCCGGTTCCGCGACGACTCCGACCTGGCCCGCGTCAACGCCGCCGCGGGCAACCTCGTCCCGGTCCGGCCGCTGACGATGGCGCTGGTGGAGATCAGCGTCGCAGCCGCCCGGGCCACGGACGGCGCGGTCGACCCGACGCTCGCCGCCGACCTGGTCGCGCTCGGCTACGACGCCGACATCGCGGTCGTCCGCGGGAGGCCCACCGGCACCGCCCGCCAGGGCCAGGGAGCGGAGCGGGTCATCGGCTGGCACGGGCTGCGCAGCGACCCGGCCCTCCGGCTGCTCGGCGTCCCCGCCGGCACCGGCCTCGACCTCGGTTCCACGGCGAAGGCCTGGACGGTCGACGAGTCGGTCCGCCGCGGAGCCCGCCGGGCGCACGCCCCGTTCCTCGTGAGCATCGGCGGCGACGTGGCCGCCCACGGCTCCCCGGACGGCGGCTGGACGATCTCGGTCGAGGAGACCGAGGGCACCGGCGGCGGCTTCGTGACGCTGCACGACGGCGGGCTGGCGACGTCCTCGACCGCGGGACGGCGCTGGGTCGGCGTCCACCACCTGATCGACCCCCGCACGGGCCGGAGCGCCACCGGCGCCTTCCGCACCGCCACCGTGTGGGCCAGCACCTGCCTGGCCGCCAACACCCGCAGCACCTGGCTGCTCGTCGACACCGAGGCCGCGCTCGCCGCCGCCCCGCTGCCCACCCGGCTCGTGGACAGCCGCGGCCACGTCCACACCCGCGACGGTTGGCCCGACGAGCCCCGGCACACGCCGGCCGGCGAGGCGACACAGACCGAGACGGAGGTGGCGGCATGACCGCCTGGTATCTGATCCGCTCCTTCGGGATGCTCGCCTGGGTGGCGTTCAGCCTCACCGTCGCCCTCGGGGCCACGGCAGCAGTGGGCGGACGCTCGGCGGCGGCCGTCGACCGACGCACCGTGCGCCAGCTGCTGCACCGCGGCACGGCCGTCGTCGGACTGGTCGCGCTCGTCGTCCACCTGGTGCTCGTCGTGCTCGACTCCTACGTCGACGTGAACCTGGCCGGCGCGCTGGTCCCGTTCACCGCCGGCTGGGAGGCGCTCGCGGTGGGGCTGGGCACGCTGGGCGCGTACGCGATCCTGCTCGCGGCACTCATGGGCTGGGCCCGCCGCTGGTTCGTCGACCACGCGGCCGAGCGGACCTGGCGGTGGCTGCACGGGGCCGCCTACGTCGGCTGGGGCCTGAGCCTGGTGCACGCGATCCTCGCCGGCACCGACTCGTCCTCCTCCTGGGCCATCGCCACCTACGTCGCCGGGTCCGCGCTCGTCGCCCTCGCGCTCGTCGTCCGCGTGGTCGGACGCGCCCGCCGCACCGTCGTCCGCCGCGCGGACGGCACCTTCGACCCCTACCGTCCGGCCACGCTGCCGGCCGGCTCCCGCCAGCTCGAGGAGGTCTCCCGATGACCGTCACCGCCCCCGCCACCACCGCGGGCCACGCCCCGACCCCGCCGCTGCTCACCCTGGGCGCGCCCCGGCTGCTCGCCGCCACCACGCCCGAGGTCCCGCCGCGCGACCGCGCCTGGCTGGTGCATGCCGCCACCGACGTCCGGCTCCTCGGACGAGGCGGGGCAGCGTTCCCGGTGGCCCGCAAGCTCGCCGCGGTGCCGCTCGGCGGCCGGGTGCTGGTCAACGGCGGCGAGGGCGAGCCCGCGTCCTTCAAGGACCGCGCCCTGATGCGGCACCAGCCCGACCTCGTGGTCGCAGGCATCCGGCTCGTGGCCGGGGCGCTGGGCTCCTCCGCGGCGCCGGTCGTCGCCGTCGAGGACGAGCCCTCCGCGCACGCGCTGGCGGCGGCCGCCCACCGTGCGGGCGCCCGGCTGGACGTGCGACTCACCCACCACGGCTTCGTCGGCGGTGAGGTCGGCGCCCTGGTCAACGGGCTCTCGGGCCGCGCGCCCCGCCCGAACGGCCGCCGGGTGCTGCCGCACGACCGCGGACTCGACGACGCGCCCACCTACGCCAGCAACGTGGAGACCTTCGCGCAGCTCGCCCTGCTCTCCGCGATGGGTCCGGCCGGCTACGCGAGCGTCGGCCCCGCCCACGAGCCGGGCACCAGTCTGGTCACGGTGCTCGGGGACGCCCCGGCCGCCGGTGTCGTCGAGGTGCCCCACGGCGTCGCGCTGCGCGACCTGCTCGGTACCGACACCCTCCCCGTCCTGGTCGGCGGCTACCACGGCGCCTGGGCCGTGCCCCACGGCGCCGTCGTCGGCCGCGCCGACATGCGCGAGCGCGGACTCGGCTGGGGCGCCGGCGTGCTGGCCGTCCTGCCCGAGGACACCTGCCCGGTCGCCGAGGTCGCTCGCGTCACCGACTGGCTGGCCCGCGCGTCCGCCGGCCAGTGCGGGCCCTGCGTCTTCGGCCTGCGCGCCATCGCCGACGACCTCCTCGCCCTCGCCCGCGGCGAGGCCGTCGACCACGAGCGGCTCCGCACCCGCCTCGGCCTCACCCGCGGCCGCGGCGCCTGCCACCACCCCACGGGCGCGGTCGGGTTCGTCGCCTCGGCCCTGGGGGTCTTCGCGGACGACGTCAGCGCCCACGTGCACGGGAGCGGCTGCGGCCGCCCCGACCGCGGCGCCCTGCCGACGGGCGGTGCCCGATGAGCCGCCTCGCCGTCGACTGGACCCGCTGCGACGGGCACGGCCTCTGCGCCCGGCTGCTCTCCGAGCACGTCAGCCGGGACGAGTTCGGCTTCCCTGTCATCGCGGCCGCCGAGATCTCCGACGCCGACGAGAGCCAGGCCCGGCTCGCGGTCAGCGCCTGCCCGGCGCTCGCGCTGCGCCTGGAGCAGCCTGCTCGCACCTGACCCACCCACTGCTGATCGAGGTGACAGCTAGAGCGTGTCTGCTTAATCCGGGCGTGGTGGTCGGCGATGGTTGACACATGTCGCGTGTGGCAGTGCTGAATGACGCTCAGTGGGAGCGGATCGAGTCGTTGATGCCGTCCTCGGATGGCCAGCG
>NZ_JAMOIL010000017.1 GCF_023656415.1 Nocardioides bruguierae | reverse complement strand
GGCCCGCGAGCCGGCGGCCGCGCGGGCGGTGGCCGTGGTCGCGCGGCCCGTGGCGGCCACGGTCGCAGCCCCCATCGCGGCACCGGCGGCACGGGCGCGGGCCATGACGACACCGCGGTCGCCGGCGGCCTCGCGGGCCTCGTCGCTCTCGGCCAGGTCAGCACCGTGGAGCGGGGAGTCGGGGTCGGTCGTCTCGTCGAGGACGACGGCGTGCTCCACCGTGTCGTCGTCGAGGTAGCCGGCGTGCCCGGCGGGGGCAGCGGCGTGGTCCCGGCGCGCAAGCACACGCATCGTCTGGCTGAAGCGCTCCGCGGAGCGCGTCTTGACGACGTCCTCGTGGTGCTTGAGCGCCTTGGGCACCAGGTAGGCGGCCCAGGCCACCGCCAGGGCCACGAAGATGAATGGGCTCAGGTCCACGCCACGGACTCTAGGGTCGACGGCGCACACGTACCCGCATGTCAACAGGTGTGTCGGAAATTGCTGGTGTGACGGATGTGGTTCACAGCTGCTCGGCGAGCACCCGCACCAGCAGCCCGGTGGTGGGCACCTGCTCGCGGGTGATCGCGTACAGCCGGTGGTCGCGCCAGTCGCCGTCGATGTGCAGGTAGCCGGGCGCGTAGCCGATCTCGGGCAGCCCGAGCTTCTCCACGACCCGCAGCGAGTTGGAGTTCTCGGGCCGGATCGCGATCTCCACCCGGTGCAGCCCGAGCCGCGCGAAGCCGTGGTCGAGGACCATCGCCACCGCGCGCGGCATCACGCCCCGCCCGGCGAAGCGCCGGTCCAGCCAGTAGCCCACGGAGCCGAACATCGCCGAGCCACGGACGACGTTGTTGATCGTCACCTGGCCGGCGAACTCCCCGCCCACCTCGATGACGAACGGGTAGGTCGTGCCTTGCCGCGCCTGGCGCCGCAGGCTGCGCACGAGCGCGTCGAAGGTGGTCGGACGGGTGTCACCACCGGGCGGCACGGTCGCGTCCCACGGCGCCAGCCACGCGGCGTTGCGCTCCCGTGCGACCCGCCAGGCCCGCGCGTCCTGCCGCTGGAGCGGACGGCAGAGCACGTCGTCGTGCTGCAGCCGCACCGGCCACCCGCCGGGGCGCACCCCCTGCGGACGCCCCAGGCCCGCTCCGAGCAGGTGGCTCAATGGTCGCTCCCGCGCACCTGGGCCACCGCGTGCGGCAGCACCTGCTCGAGCACCGCCAGCGCGTCCTTCACCCCGCCGCGGCTGCCCGGCAGGTTCACCACGAGGCACTCCCCCGCGACGCCGGCCACGCCCCGCGAGAGCACCGCCGTCGGCACGCCCTTGGCCACGCCGGCCGCGCGGATCGCCTCGGCGATGCCGGGGACCTCACGGTCCAGCAGCGGGCGCGTCACCTCGGGGGTGCGGTCGGTGGGGGTCAGGCCCGTGCCGCCGGTGGTGAGCACCGCCCGGGCACCGGCGGCCACGGCCGCGGCGATCGCCTGCCCCACCGGCTCCCCGTCCGGGACGACGGCAGCAGGCCCGACCTCGAAGCCCAGACCGGCCAGCGCGTCCACGATCAGCGGGCCGGTCGTGTCCTCGTAGACACCGGCCGCGGCGCGGTTGGAGGCGACCACCACCGCGGCCGGCAGGCCGGGCACGGCGCGCTCGGGGGCCGGCGGGGGCGTCGGGGTCTGCGTCACGGTGGACAGTCTGCCCGCCGTCGTCCGAGCCGCCTACGCCCACCCGCCGTGCGCGGACACCCATGAAAGCTGCTGCCGACTCGGCGAGGGCCGGCGGTGAGTCGGCAGCACGTCACTGCCGGCTCGGCGGGGTCAGCGGGTCCAGTCGCCGGACTTGCCGCCGGACTTGGCCTCGATGCGGATGTCGGTGATGACGGCGCGCTTGTCGACGGCCTTGACCATGTCGACGACGGTGAGGCCGGCGACCGAGACCGCGGTCAGCGCCTCCATCTCGACGCCGGTGCGGTCGGCGGTGCGCACGGTGGCGGTGATCGCGACGGCGTCGTCGAGCACCTCGAGGTCGACCTCGACGCCGGAGATGCCGAGCGGGTGGCACAGCGGGATCAGGTCGGGGGTGCGCTTGGTGCCCATGATCCCGGCGACCCGGGCCACGCCGAGCGCGTCGCCCTTGGGCACGCCCTCGCCGCGCAGCAGCCCGACGACGGTCTCGTTGACGAGCACGCGGCCGGTCGCCGTGGCGGTGCGCTGGGTGACGGCCTTGGCGGAGACGTCGACCATCCGGGCGGCGCCCGACTCGTCGACGTGGGTCAGCCGGGGGCCGGCGTCCCCGGTGGGAGGCGTGCTCACAGCCCGCCCGCCAGTCCGCCCTCGAGCGGCAGGACCTCGACCTCGGCGCCCGCGGGCAGCTCGGTGACGTCCTCGGGCACCACGATCAGTGCGTCCGCCATGGCCAGGTCGCCGACCAGGTGGGAGGCCGGTCCGCCGACCGGCGAGACGCTGCCGGCGGCCCGGTCGAGGTCGCCGCGCATGTACTGCCGGCGTCCGCGCGGGGAGGTCAGCGCGTGGGTCAGCCGGGCCCGCACGTGCGGGCGGGACGCGGGCAGCAGGCCCATCATCGTGCGCAGCGCCGGCAGCACGAACAGCTCGAAGGAGATGTAGGCGCTCACCGGGTTGCCGGGCAGGGTGAAGATCGGGACGGAGTCCTCACCGACGCGGCCGTAGCCCTGCGGCTTGCCCGGCTGCATCCGCACCGGCCCGAACCAGACGGTGCCGGACGGCGAGAGCGCCTCCTTGACCACGTCGTGGTCGCCCATGGAGACGCCGCCGGAGGTGACGACGACGTCGGCGCGGACGAGCTGGTCGTCGAGCGACTCCAGGAACGCGCGCGGCTGGTCGGGCACGATGCCGACGCGGTAGGCGATCGCCCCGGCCCGCTTGGCGGCGGCCGCCAGCAGGTAGGAGTTGCCGTCGTAGATCGAGTCGTGGCCCAGGCCGGTGCCCGGGTCGCGCAGCTCGGTGCCGGTGGAGAGGATCACGACGCGCGGACGAGGCCGGGCGGCGATCGTCGGGCGACCCGCGGCCGCGAGCAGCCCCAGGTGGCGCGGGCCGAGCACGGTGCCCTCCTCGATCAGGAGGTCGCCGGTCTCCACGTCCTCGCCGGCGTAGCGCACGTGCTGGCGCTCGCGCGGGGCGCGGGAGATGACCACGGTGGCGACGCCGCGGTCGGTCCACTCGTAGGGCACCACCGTGTCGGCGCCGCTGGGCACCGGGGCGCCGGTCATGATCTTGGCGGCGGTGCCGGGCGGCAGCGCCAGCAGCCGGGCGTCGCCGGCGCTGATCTCGCCGACCACCGGCAGGTGCACGTGGTGCTCCTCCGAGGCGGCGGCCACGTCGGCGTAGCGCACCGCGTAGCCGTCCATCGCGGAGTTGTCGAAGGGCGGCAGGGAGACCGTGGAGACCACCGGCTCGGCCGCTGCCAGGCCGAGCGCGTCCATCAGCGGCTGCTGGTAGGGCGCCAGCGGCTCGACGTCGTCGAGGATGCGGGCGAGGTGCTCCTCGACGGAGACGGGCTCAGGCATCCGCGTCCTTCAGCACCGTGCCGGGCTCGATCCGCTGCCCGGCCTCGCCGGCCACGGTGACGTCCCCGACGACCTCGACGCCCTTGCCGAAGGTGACGTCGCCCTGCACGCGCAGCGCCGTGGCCTGCACGAGGGAGGGGGCGCCCTCGGGGAAGCGGGAGTCGAAGTCCTCGACGAGCTTGTAGAAGTCGTCGTCGAGGTCGATGAACGGCAGGTCGTCGCTGACCTGGTCGAGCACGAAGTCCTCGCCCACGGCGTAGACGTCGGAGCGCAGCACCAGCAGGTCGTTGGTGGTCTTGACCGGGACGAAGCGGTCCCGGCCGACCTCGATGAGGGTCGCGCCCTCGAAGACCTCGATCGCCGCGCCCATGGCGGACTCGACCTGCACGACCTTGGGGGTCGACTTGTCGGCGGGATCGACGTTCTTCTCGTTGCGGATCATCGGCAGGCCGAGGACCCCGTCGCGCTCGTCCAGCACGGCCTTGAGCGCCCGCAGGTCGACCCAGATGTTGTTGGTGGAGCAGTAGCGGTGCCGCTCGAGGTCGGCCAGCGCCGCCTTGTCCTCGTCGAGCGTCTGGGCGGTCTCGCGCAGAACCAGCCGGTCGTCGGCCCTGCGGCGGGCGAAGTGGCCGCCCTTGCGGTCGCTGGGCGTGCGCCGCACGGCCTCGATGGCGAAGGGGGCGCCGGTGCCGGCGAACCAGCCCGCGACCTTCGGGTCCGGGGTGGCGCCCAGGTTGTCGGAGTTGGAGATGAAGACCCGCTCGTAGCCGGCCGCGAGCAGCTGGTCGAGCAGGCCGGTGCCGCGCATGGCGGTGTAGATGTCGCCGTGGCCGGGCGGGCACCACTCCAGGGTCGGGTCGGCCGGCCACTCGACGGGCGTGAGGTCGTCGACCAGGAGCTTCGGCTCCTTGTTCTGCAGGAACTCCAGGGGCAGGCCGGCCACCGGCAGGTCCTCGTAGCGGGCCAGCGCGGCCATCGTGTCCGCGGAGGTGCGGAACGAGTTCATCAGGATCAGCGGCAGCGGGGCGCCGTGCTGCTCGCGCAGGTGCAGCACCTGGCGGGCGATGACGTCGAGGAACGACAGGCCGCGACGCACGCAGAGCAGCGACTTGGCGCGGTCCATGCCCATGGACGTGCCCAGGCCGCCGTTGAGCTTGATGACCGCGGTGGTGCGCAGCGCGGCCGAGGCCGCCTCGTCCTCGACCTCGACGTCGCCGAGGGACTCCATGCCGACCGGCTCGATGGTGGACTCGGGGATCATCCCGGTCTCGCCGTTCTCCAGCAGCCCGTAGTAGTGGGCGAAGGTGCGGATCGCGTTCTCGTCCACACCCTCGGCCTGCATCTTCGCGCGTGCGGCGTCCAGCCCAGCAGCAGTCATGCGCAGCATCGTAGGGTCGTCTCGTGGCCGGTCCGCAAACCCCCTCCGGTTTCGCCCGCACGGATGAAGGCCTCCCGCACCAGCCTCGGAGGCGCCTGTGAACACCTCGGTCGACGGCCCCGGAGGCGGTGCTGCGGCGAAGACGGCGGTGCGTGACCGCCTGCTCACCGAGCGTCGACGGCGTCCGCTCGCCGCGCAGGTCGCCCACGCCCACGACCTGGCCGCCGCGCTGCTGGCCACGCCCGAGGTCGCTCGGGCCGCGACGGTGGCCTGCTACGTCTCCTCCGCGGGCGAGCCGGGCACCGGCCCCCTGCTGGCCGCGCTCGCCGACGCCGGCCGCCGCGTGCTGCTGCCGGTGCTGCTGCCCGACAACGACCTCGACTGGGCGGTGCACACCGGCCCCGACGACCTCGCCCCCGCCCGCTACGGGCTGCTCCAGCCGGTCGGCCCCGGGCTCGGCCCCGACGCCGTCGCGACCGCGGACCTCGTCCTCGTGCCCGGCCTGGCGGTGGCGGACGACGGCGCGCGGCTCGGCCGCGGTGGCGGCTCCTACGACCGTGCGCTGGGCCGCGTCCCGCTGGGCACCCCGGTCTGGGTGCTGCTGCACCCCGAGGAGGTGGGCGTGGCCGTGCCCACCGAGCCGCACGACCGGCCCGTCACCGGGGCGGCCACGGGCGACGGGGTGGTCCGGCTGCCCCGCTGATCCCGGTGTCGGCTCAATCGGGTGGCTCAGTCGGGTGGGCTCAGCGTCAGCACGTCGTCGCCGGCCTCGCGCACCGCGTCCTCGCTGAAGAGGAAGGGCAGCGTCTCGCCGCGGGCCCACAGGTCCGTCTGGTCGGTGTAGTGCGCCGAGGTGGGGTGGCCCGAGACGCCGGTGAGGTTGATCCACCGGGAGTCGTCGAGGTCGGCCAGCGAGACCAGCATCCGCATGGACGGGGCGGTGGTCACCGTGAACTCGCCGGACGCGGCGTCCCACGAGGAGGCGTCGACGGCCGCGCCACCGCCACCGACCTCCCAGCCACCGCGGTTGACCAGCGCCTCGACGGCGCCGATGCCGGAGAGCCCGAGCGGGGTGGAGACGAGGTCGAGCGTGTGCTGGTGGCCCCAGGTCCACTCCGTGGCGTCGCGGGCCTGGCGGCGGGTCAGGTCGTCGCGGGCCTCGAGCATCGCCTGCTCCAGCACGTCGTCGCGGCGCTCGCGCACGTCCTCGGTGTCGGCGTCGTCCCACCACTGGCTGCCGGGGCGGTCCAGCAGCCGGGTGACGACCGCGACCCAGCGGTCGCCGCCGTCGGGCCACAGGTCCTCGGGCAGGTCGTCGTGGAAGGTGTCGGCCAGCAGCCGCGCCCACACGGCGTTGAGGTAGGCCGCGGCGGCCGAGCCCTCGCCCTCGGCGGGCTGGGAGAGGTCCCAGTCGGCGAGCAGCGCCTGGCCGTCGTCCGCGTAGCCCTCGTCGAGGGAGACGTCGAGCAGGCGCGGCACCAGGGCGGCGGCCACCGGGTTGCGGGTGTCGAGCTGGATGGCGGCCAGCTCGTCGAGGGAGACGTCGCCGCCGTCGGCGGTCTCGGCCTCGAGCAGGGCCCGGATGCGCTCGGAGCGGTAGCCCTGGTCCCAGTCGTCGGTGAGGAAGTAGGGGTAGGAGTCGTCGACGACCCGCTGGTTCGCGGTCACCACGAACCCCTCGTCGGGGTCGAGCACGCTGGGCAGACCGGCGAAGGGCACGGTCTGGTCGGTCCAGTCGTCCTGCGGGAGCCAGCCCCGCGCCGGCGTCCGCCCGTCGTTGCCGGACTTGCGGATCGGCACCACGCCGGGGGCCTGGTAGCCGATGTGGCCCTCGGTGTCCGCGTAGACCAGGTTCTGCGCGGGCACCGCGAAGGAGGCGGCGGCGGCGCGGAAGGAGTCCCAGTCGGTGGCGAGGTTCATCTGGAGCACCGCGTCGGCGGTGGGCCGGGGGTCCAGCGCCGTCCAGCGCAGCGCGACCGCGGCCTCGGTGCCCGCGGCGATCTCCTCGGGGCCGGTGCGGGTGCCGGAGAGCACGTCGACGCCGGCCTCGGCGAGCTGGGTGGAGACGTCGGAGAGCAGCGGGCCGTGCTTCGTGGAGCGCACGGTGAGCTCCACGTCGTCCCCGTCGGCGACCTGGATGGTCTCGGTGCGGGTGCGCAGGTCGCGCCAGCGTCCGGCGTAGCGCCACTGGCCGTCGCGCACCTTCTCCACGTACAGGTCGGTGACGTCGGGGCCGAGATTGGTGAACCCCCAGGCCACGTCGGCGTTGTGGCCGATGATCACGCCGGGGAAGCCGGAGAAGGTGAAGCCGGCGACGTCGAGGGGGCACTCCCCCGAGGCCTGGGACGCGGCGGTGCAGTGCAGCCCCATCTGCATCCACACCCCCGGCACCGAGACCCCGAGGTGCGGGTCGTCGGCCAGGAGCGGGGCGCCGGTGGCGGAGAGGTCGCCGGAGACGACCATCGAGTTCGAGCCCAGGCCGTCGCCGACGCCGAGCAGGGCCGGGATGGTCTCGGTGCCGTCGACGACGTCCGCCAGCACCTGCTGCTGGTCGGTGGTGAACCCGACACGCTTGGGGTTGCGGGTGCCGCCCGTGGTGGCGTCGGCCTCGTAGACGCCGTCGACCACCGTGCCCTGGGTGACGATCGGGGTGGCGTCCTCGGCGGACGGGAAGAGCGTGGCCGCGCGGTCGGCGCCCACGGCCGCGGCGCTCAGCACGCGGTCGACCTCGTCGCGCATGTTGCCGCGCAGGTCCCACGCCATCGCCTTGAGCCAGGCCAGCGAGTCCACCGGGGTCCAGTCCGCGGGGCGGTAGTCGAGGCCGCCGAGGCCGAGCACGGTGTACTCGACGGCGATGTCGGCGGTGGGCCGGCCGTCGAGGTAGGCGTTGACGCCGTCGGCGTAGGCCTGGAGCAGCTCGCGGGTGTCGGGCTCGAGCCGGCCGAGCTCGGCCTCGGCGACGCGGCGCCAGCCCATCGTCCGGATGTAGGCGTCGGTCTCCACGCCGCTCTCCCCCACCAGCTCGGAGAGGCGGCCGGCGGTGACGTGGCGCCGCACGTCCATCTCGAAGAACCGCTCCTGGGCGTGCACGTAGCCCTGGGCCATCGCCAGGTCGGCCACCGACTCCCCGTACAGCTGCGGGATGCCGTTCTCGTCGCGCACCACCTCGACGGGTGCGGCGAGCCCGGGCAGGTCGATCTCGCCGGACGTCTCGGGCAGCGCCCGACGCACCTGGACGACGGCGGCGATCCCGGCCAGCACCAGCACGAGCACCAGGCCGATCGCCACGCCCGCCCCGGCCCGGGCCGGCCACGGGAGCCGGGCCCAGCGGTCGCGGAGGCTCGGGCCCTCGTCGGTGCGGCGGGCGGCACGGGTGTCGCTCATGGGCGCACGTTCTCACGTGCGACCGGCTCTGACGTAGCATTGGCACTCGACGGGCCGGAGTGCCAGGACCTGGGTGACCGGGGCCGGCTGCCGACCCGACGCCCACCATCGAGGCGCGCGGCCCACCGCGCGCCTCGCGCACGTGCCCCGGGAGGAATCGGATGCCCACCTACCAGTACGCCTGCACCGAGTGCGGACACGGCTTCGAGATCGTCCAGAAGTTCTCGGACTCCTCGCTGACGCAGTGTCCCGAGTGCCAGGGCCGGCTGCGGAAGGTCTACAACGCCGTCGGCGTCGTCTTCAAGGGCTCCGGGTTCTACAAGACCGACTCGCGCGGGTCGGGCTCGTCCTCCTCGGAGAAGTCCTCCTCGGGGTCCTCCTCCGAGAAGTCCGGCTCGGGGTCGTCCTCCTCGGACGCGGGCTCCGGCTCGTCGTCGTCGTCGGGCTCGTCGTCCTCGTCGTCGTCCTCGTCGTCGTCCTCGTCGGAGAAGTCCTCCTCGGGGTCCTCGTCGTCCAGCAGCGCCTCGGGCTCCAGCGCCTCCTGATCGCCGCTGCTGCGGCGCGGCACGCCTCCTCCGCGGGCCTGTGGATGACGGCCGACGCCGCGAGCCGCTGACGCCTACCGTCGAGGCGTGACCTTCTCGGACCTCCCCCTCACCCCGCGCGAGCGGCTGGCCGCGGCCCGCCGCCGCGTCCGCTCGGCCGTCCTGGCGCGACGCCGGCTGCTGGCGGCCCTGCTGGCCGCCGCGGCGGTGGGGCTGGGCCTGCGGGCGGTCTCGGCGCCGCCCCCGGCGTCCGAGACGGTGACGGTGGCGGCGCACGACCTGCCCGCCGGTGCCACGCTCACGCCCGACGACCTCACGACCGTCGAGCAGGTGCCCGGCACCGCCCCGCCGGGGGCGCTGCCCGCGCCCGAGGGCGAGGTGCTCGCGGGCCCGGTGGGCGCGGGCGAGGCCATCACGTCCGCCCGCCTCGTCGGCGCGGGCCTGGCCTCCGAGGCCGGGACGACGGCGGTGCCGGTGCGGCTGCCCGACGCCGGCACGGCGGCGCTGCTCGACGTCGGCGACCGGATCGACCTGCTCGCCTCCGCCTCGGGCGGGGTGGGTAGCGGTGTGGGCGGCGGGGCGGGCACGGCCGACGCGTCCGCGCTCTCGACCGTGGTGGCGGCCGACGTCACCGTCCTGGCGCTGCCCACCGGCGACGGGGCCACGGGGATGTCGGCCTCCGGGCCCGCAGGGGCCACCGGTGGACGGGTCGTGGTGCTCGGCGTGCCTGAGACCCAGGTCACCCACGTGGTGGACGCGGCCGCGAGAGCCTTCCTCAGCTACGCCTGGTCTGGCTAGGTTGCTCCCGGACCCGTGCCGCCCGGCCGGGCCTGGAGACTTTCGGGAAGGCCAACGATGCTGAGCGGATTCAAGAACTTCCTGCTGCGCGGGAACCTCGTCGACCTGGCGGTCGCGGTGATCATCGGTACCGCGTTCGCGACCGTGGTCACGGCGTTCACCGCCCTGCTGCTCGCGCAGATCCCCGACGCGGACGAGGTCTTCGTCGGCGCCGAGGAGGGGTCGGTCGGGTACTTCCTCAACGCGCTCATCGCGTTCCTGGTGATGGCCGCGGTCGTCTACTTCTTCGTGGTGCTGCCGTACACGAAGGCCAAGGAGAAGTGGTTCCCCAGCGCCCCTCCCGGCACTCCGGAGGACACGGTGCTGCTGCGCGAGATCCGCGACCTGCTCCAGTCGCAGGCCGCCGCGGAGAACGCCCCCGCCGAGGGCGGCGAGCACAAGGCCTGACCAGGGTCACCCCCGCACGACGCGTCGCCGGCCACCGGGCCAGCCCGCGACGCAGCACGGCCCCACCGCACGCGTGCGGTGGGGCCGTGCTGCGTCCGGGTCGGAGCGGCGGGTGTCAGCCGCCGTGGTGCGGCGGCACCTGCTCCCGCAGCCAGTCGTCCCCCGAGCGGCCGCCTCGCCCACCGTCCGGGCCGCGCTCGTCGCTGGTGGTGCCGGGCAGCACCTCGCCGAAGACCTCGGCCAGCCGACGCTTGCGCTGCCAGTCGGGCTCGGCCGGCGACGTCTCCCCGCGCGGTGTCTCCGCCGGCTGCGCACCTGCCGGCTCCTGGGTGCCGGGCTCGCGCGCCTCCTGGGCGCCGTCGGTCTCGCTCACGTGCACAGACCCGCGGCAGCGAGGGCGTCCTCGTCGGCCAGCGCGGCGCCGCCGGAGCCCTTCTTCTTGTTCTTCTTCGTCCCGGTGCTCGACGAGGCGCTCGGCGAGCTGCTGGCGGAGGCGGAGTCCGACGCGGAGTCCGAGCCCGGCAGCGACCCGGCCGAGATGGCGTCGGTGGCGATCGAGGAGGTCAGCGGCTTGTCGTTGCGCAGCTTGCGCCAGACCTTCGCCGCGTCCTCGGTCCACACCAGCCGGTTCGGGTTGTTCGGGTCGACGGTGTTCGGGATGGTGATGAACTGGATGCCGTCGAGGCTGATGTTGCGGAACTGGTAGCCCAGGTCGGCCAGCTTGGAGATGCTGCCGAGCCCGGAGTCGACCGTCAGCGACGAGGTCGCGGCGTCGAGGAAGCGGGTCAGCCGCAGCGGGTTGGCCAGCGTGTTGGCCGAGACCACCGTGTGCGCCATGGAGGCCAGGAAAGCCTGCTGTCGCTTCATCCGGCCGAGGTCGGAGCCGCCCGAGACGGCGTAGCGCTCGCGCACGTAGGCCAGCGCCTCGTCGCCCTCGAGGGTCCGGGTGCCGGCCTCGAGGTAGATGTTGTGGGCGGAGTCGTCGATGTCGTAGGGGATGCACATCTCGACGCCGCCGACCGCGTCCACCATGTCCTTGAAGGAGCCGAAGTCGACCACCACGTAGTGGTCGAGGCGGATGTCGGTGAGCGACTCGAACTGCTGGATCGTGCAGGCCGCACCGCCGACGGAGAAGGCGGCGTTCCACATCGCGTAGTCCTCGGCGGGCAGCGAGCCTCCGTCGTCGTCGGTGCACTCGGGCCGGTCGACCATCGAGTCACGCGGGATCGAGACGCCGTAGGCGCGCGAGCGGTCCGCCGAGAGGTGGATGAGGAGCGTGTTGTCGGAGCCGTCGGCGCCGGACTCCTTGTCGATGCCGCAGCCGTCGCAGGACCGGTCGTCGATGCCCATCACCAGGATGTTGAGCGGCTCCTGCGGGCCCTCCACCTCGACCTGCGTGGGCCGGTCGGAGAGCTGGGCGGTCACGTCGGCGACCGTCAGGTTCGAGTTCAGGTGCCGGTAGAACCAGACCGCCCCCAGACCGGAGACCATCGCGAGCACCACGAGCGTGCTGACGATCGCCCGCAGCACGGCGCGCCCGCGGCGCGGCCTGGCCCGTCGCCGTCCGGCGCGGGGAGCGGGGCGTGCCTCGTCAGCGGCTGCGGGCTCGGCGGGACCACCGGTGGTCGGCTCGTCGCTCACGTGTCTCCTGGGGGACGTGCGGCCGGGGCCGCGCGGTCAGATGGTGGTCCGCCACGATTGTGCGTACCCGCGCAAGTACCGCCAAGTCGGGCCCACCGATCGGGCGGGGTCAGACCGCCGCGTCCGTGGTATCGGCACGCAGCCGGGCCAGGGCGGCCGGCACGCCCCCGCAGGCCTCCTCGGCGCCCTGCTGCGCCAGCCCGGCACGGGCGCGCGCCACGACCTCCGCGTCGTCGACCGGCAGCCGGGCCAGGTCCAGGCGCGCGAGCAGGCGCGCGGTCACCGGACGCTTCGCCCCGCGCGGCAGCAGCGCCGCCAGCAGGTCGGACGCGGCGGGCGAGCCCAGCACCGCCCAGGCCACGGCGGCCTCGGCCGCCGCCTCCGGCCCCGAGAAGGCCGCCTGGTACGCGGTGTCGTCGAGCAGGACGGGGCGGGGCGCCCCGCCCCCGACGGCCGTCGGGCCGACCAGCCGGAACCGGGCGTCGCGGTGCAGCCCCGAGACCGCGACCTTCCACGGCGCGAACGTGTAGTCGCCGAGGCCGAAGACGCTGAACCGCGGTCGTCCGGCGTAGATCCGCGAGCGACGGCCGTCCAGCACGGCGGCGTGCGCCTCGAGGTGGCCCCACAGGCCGGGCGCAGCGTCGGCCAGGCCGGCGGTCTCCTCCCCCAGCCTGCGCTGGGGCAGCACCAGCAGGCGCGAGGCCGGGCGCCCGTGGTGCAGGTCGCCGCCCTTGAGCAGCGGGTGCAGGTGCTCCGGCTCCACGGCGACCGGCTGGCCCGCCGCCGTCCTCGCCGTGCCCGCCCCGTCCACCACCAGCTCGAGGGCGGACGCGGCGTCGTGCTTGACCCCCGAGCGCCAGCGGCACGGGCTGGCGCCGTCGGCGGCCCGCACCCGGGCGTAGGCGTCGACGTCCTCGACCCAGCGGCCGTCGACCACGCCCACCCGCCGCTCCGGGGTGCCGCGGTGCAGCCCGGCGTGGACGTCGGCCACGTACCCGCCGGCGGCGCCCGGGGGCCGGCCGGCCGACGGGTCGAGCCGCAGGTGCAGCCAGCACGCGTCGACCGAGGCCCCGAACCAGCGGCGGGCGTCCACGCCGAAGACCTCCGCGGCCACCAGCGGCAGCCCGGCCCGGGCGACCTCGGTGAGCACCGCGCGCGCCACCTGCGTCTTCACCAGCACGGCGACGGTCAGGGGCTGCTCGGCCAGGTGCTCGAGCACGGTGAGCAGCAGCGTCTCGGCGACGTCGAAGTTGGAGGCGCCGAGCAGGGCGTCGAGGCCGGGCAGCTGCTTGAGACCGCGGCGGCGGGGCGCCGTGGTGACGCCGAGACGGGTGAGGTCGGCGCTGGTCACCCACGGCGGGTTGCCCACGACGGCCAGCGGGCCCGCGGTCCGCCAGGGCAGGTCGGTGTCGAGGCGCAGGGTGAGGACGTCGTCCTCGAGCACCCGGGCGTGCGCCCGCGCGATCCCGGCGTGACCGGGCTGCACCTCGACCCCCAGCCGCTCGGCGTCGGGCCACCGCTCCCCGGCGGCGACGAGGAAGGCGCCGGTGCCGCAGGTCGGCTCCAGCACCCGGGCGTGGGCGGGCAGGTCGACCAGCGCCAGGCACGCCGCGGCGAGCGCGGGCGGGGTCTGGAAGTCGCCCAGCGCGTTGTTCGCCACGTCACCCAGCCTGCCGCACCGGCACCCGCCCGGGTGCGGCAGGCTGGCCGCCATGACCCGCGTCCTCGACACCACCTCCCCGCTCGCGATCGAGCCGCTGCCCGCCGACGACGTGGTCGTGGGCTCGCCCGGGGCCGGCCTGCGCACGCTGACGTCGCTCGGCGGCACCGAGGTCGGCGTGTGGGAGATGACGCCGGGCACCGCCACCGACGTCGAGGCCGACGAGGTCTTCGTCGTGCTCGCGGGGAACGGCACGCTCACCTTCGCCGACGGCGAGGTGGTCGCGCTGGCGCCGGGCGTCGTGGTGCGGCTGAGCGAGGGCGAGCGGACGACGTGGGTCGTGACCGAGACCCTGCGCAAGGTCTGGCTGGGCTGAGCCCTCCGGGGGTGCCCGTCAGGCCTGCGGCCACCACGCGGGCAGCTGGGCGGTGATCCGGGCGGCGGCCAGGTCGACGTCCTGCTCGTCGCTGAACGCCCAGTCGCGGTAGGACGCGGCGGCGCCGGCGGCCAGGTAGCCGGCCGCGACGTCGAGGGAGTCGCCGGTGTCGACGCCGAGGCGGCGCAGCTGGGCGATCGCGTCCTCGGCGCGCGTGCGCATCGACGTCTGGAGCCGCAGCTCGAGCCCCCCGGCGCGGAAGAGCCCCCGGTAGACCTCGCGGTGCGCCCGGACCTCCTCCAGCTGCGCCTGCAGCTGGGCCCGGTAGGTCCGGGCCAGCTCGACGGGCGTCGTGGCGGCGCTCAGCACGGCCTCCGGGGTCACGCCGAGGGCGTCCACCTCGGTGGTCGCGGCGTCGTCCAGGGCGGCGTCCAGGTCGGGCCAGTGGCCGTAGAAGGTGACCCGGTGGATGCCGGCACGACGACACACCTCGGCGACCGAGAGCGGGCCGCCGCCGGCGCGCAGGTGGCGTCGCAGCACGGTGATCAGCGCCTCGCGGGTGCGGGCGGCGCGTGGCTCGTCACGCGCGGCGGCCTGACGGCCGGCGCGGCCCGGGGTGGTCTCGTCGTCCTGGGCGCTCACGGGCGTGCATCCTTCCACCCCCGGCGCCGGGGTGCGCACCCGTGTACCGCAGGGCACACAAGTGTGCCCCGAGGTCCGGGGCGCGGAGGTGGAAGGACCGGACGGGATGGCCAGCGAGCCAGGCCACCGAGGCCTCAACGCCGTCGACCTCGCTGCGGACGGTCCCCGCGCCCGTGGCTCGCCCCGCCGGTGACGATCGTGCGGCACCCTTCGGGGTCCATCTCTGTCCACCCTTGTGTCGTTGACGTTCGTACGGCATCCGTCCTGCACGACGGTCGA
The DNA here is from genome assembly GCF_023656415.1 of Nocardioides bruguierae. Taxonomy (GTDB): domain Bacteria; phylum Actinomycetota; class Actinomycetes; order Propionibacteriales; family Nocardioidaceae; genus Nocardioides; species Nocardioides bruguierae. The sequence goes on along the minus strand of NZ_JAMOIL010000017.1, from coordinate 125,973 downwards.
CGCATCACCTGTCCTGGACCAGGAGGACGGAACGCTCAGAGCGGCTCGGTGCAGTAGGTCTGCAGGTGCGCACGCACCACGGCGACCAGGTCGATCACGTGGGGGTCGAGCAGCCACTGCGGGTCGAGGCCGTCGCGCATGCCGGCGATCTGGGTCGCCGCAGCGTCCACGTCGACGACGCCTGCGGCCAGCAGACCCCGGCCCTCGAGGTCAGCGAGACCCGTGCGGGCCCACGCCCGCACCTGCGAGTACCAGTCACGGAAGTAGGCGTGCGCCGGGTGCGCGGGGGCCAGCGCCTCCGCGGAGACGACCCGGAACATCCGCAGGCCATCGGGGTCGGTGAGGTCGTGCTCGGTGAGGCGCACGAGCGCCCGGAGCATGGCGAGCCCGTCGTGCGGATCGACGGGGACCGCAGTCATGGCGTCGGCACTGCGGCGGTCGAGGACGCCCTCGAGCAGTGCGGCCTTGTCGGGGAAGTGGTGCGCTAGCCCGGGGTGGGTGATGCCGGCGCGCGCGGCGACGTCGCGCAGCGAGGTGCCGTTGAAGCCCTTCTCGGTGAAGGCGGCGACCGCGGCGTCCAGGATCTCGGCGCGTCGGCGCGCGCGGTTCTCCGCCTGCCGGCCGACCTTGCGTCGCACCGGTGCGTCCTCGCTCAGCGGCACGACCTCCTCCTCCCCCGCACGACGACCTGCCCCTCGTGCCGCACGGCGGCTCGGGAGCGCCGCGGGCCCGGCCACTGTAGTCAGCGGCCGGGCCCACGGCGGGAGGTGAGTCCCGGGGACGAGGCTCAGCGCGCGCCCCGGACGGGCACGATGAGGACGGCACCGACCAGACCGACGACCGCCGCGACCCCGAAGAAGAGTCCGAAGTTGCCGGGGCTGCCGGCCGCTGCGCCGATCGCGAGGAGGCCCGGCGCGACGACGGGCACGACGATGTTCGGCAGGCTCATGGCCAGGTTCATGATGCCGAGGTCCTTGGCGGGGTTGGCCGGGTCGGGCAGCACCTCGGTGATGAGGGCGAAGTCGACCGCGAGGTAGACGCCCTGACCCAGGCCCATGACCGCGCTCGCGACGAGGAACGAGCCGAAGCTGTCGGCGGAGGCGACCAGCGCCAGGCCGACGGCGAAGATCAGCGCCGAGACGATGACGAACGGCTTGCGGCGACCGACCTTGTCCGAGACCCGACCCAGGATCGTGGAGAAGACCAGGGCGGTGGCGCCGAGGACGAGGGTCGAGAGGAACACGCGACCGGCGACGTCCACGGGGTCCACGTGCAGGTCCACGATGAGGTAGACGGCCTGGTAGGCGTTGACCGCGGCGATGGCGCAGAAGACCGCGAAGCGGCTGAGGAAGGCCAGGGCGAAGTCCGGGTACCGGCGCGGGCTGACCCAGAACGTCGAGACGACGGCCCGCAGACCCGCACCGTGGGACGGGTCGGCGGCCGGGGCGGCGCTCCCGGCGGTCGGTGCGACCACGGCCATCACCAGCATGGCGACGGCAGCGAGCGCCGCGGGGACGAGCACCATCGGCGTCAGGTGCGGCGAGAACAGGCTGGCCACGAAGAGGCCGACCACGGCACCAGCGGTGCCGGCGACGCCGAACAGCGCCGAGACCGGGCCACGCCGCTCGGGCGAGAACAGGTCGGGCACCAGCGCGCCGAGTGCGGTGAGGCCGGCCACCTGGCCGAGCGTCATCACCAGCCAGCCGAGCGCCAGGGTGAGCACCGAGCCCGCCTGGACGACGACGAGTCCCCCGAGCAGCACGAGGACGGCGCCTGCGACGAGGTAGGGACGACGCCGACCCCAACGGCTGCTGGTGCGGTCGGAGATCCGCCCGATCACCGGGTTGAGCACCAGGGCAGCGATCCCGGCGAAGCCGTTGGCGATGGCGATGGTCGTCGTCGAGGTGGCGGCGTCGATCGCGTTCGCCTGGAGCGGCAGCGTCAGGATGCCGACCGAGAGCAGGGCACCGAAGAGCAGCGTCGAGGCGATCGCCAGCACAGCGACGAAGCCGGTGCCCGGGTCGACGAACCCACGGCCCTCCCCCTCTCCCGGCGGCAGGGTCGGCTGGTTGGCGCTCCCCGACAGCAGTGACATCTGACTTCCCCCTCGTTCGCGAGGCCCGTGCATGCGGACCCGAAGACTGGCACGTGACGTGGCCCACGGCCGACGTGTGGCGCACACTACACATTCTGTTGCCATGTGGTAAGTCTTTGCCTGCCACTTGGTAACTTTCACAGGACGGACGCAGGCATGACGCTCACCTCCGAGACCCCCGCGTCGGCGGTCACGCCGACGACCGCGACCGACGCCCGACCGCTGCTGGGCAGCGCTACCTGGGTCGGTCCGCACGAGCCGCTCGTGCCGCCCGTCGGCGAGCGCCCGGCACACCTCCTGGCCTGCACGTTCGAGATCACCGAGGACACCGAGCAGGTCCTGGTGCACGCCACCGCCGAGGGGCTCTACGAGCTGTTCTGCAACGGCACCCGCGTGGGCGACGAACAGCTCACCCCGGGGTTCTCCGCCTACCGGCGACGGCTCGAGGTCCAGACCGCCGACCTCACGGCCCTGCTCCGCCCCGGCACCAACACCCTCGTGGCGCTGCTCTCCGACGGCTGGTTCCGCGGCCGGCACGGGTTCCAGCGGCACGGCGACGGCTTCGGCGAGCGCACCGCCCTCCTGCTCCGCGTCGAGCAGGTGGACGCCGCCGGCACGCCCGGCCACGGCCGCACCCTGCTCATCTCGGACGACGGCTGGCACTCGCGTCCCTCGCACGTGCTGCGCGCCGACCTGATGGACGGACAGACGATCGACCTGAGCGCGCTGGACCCCGCCTGGTTCACCACCGAGCCCACCGCGCCGCAGTGGCAGCCCGTCCAAGCCACCGGACGTGGGGCCGCCGACGACGTCCGGCTCGTGCTCCCCTCGGCGCCCCCGGTCCGGGCGGTGCGCGAGGTCTCCCCCGTGGCCGAGGCGGTCCTCGACGACGGCACCCGCGTGCTCGACCTGGGCCTCAACCTCAACGGCTGGGTGCGGCTCGCCGGACGCGACGGCGGACTGATCGCCCCGTCGGGCACCCGGGTGACCCTGACCCACGGCGAGGCGCTGGACGCCGAGGGCCGCGTCGACACCGGCCACCTGCGGGCCTTCAACTTCGCCACCAAGCAGCTGCTGCCCGCGGGCCAGGTCGACGAGGTGATCACCTCCGGCGCCCGCGGAGAGCATGCCGAGCCGCGGCACACCACGCACGGCTTCCGCTACGTCCAGCTCGAGGGCCTGCCCCGCGAGGCGGACGTCGACGTGGTCGGCGTCGAGGTCCGCACCGACCTGCGTGAGACCGGCACCTTCACGTGCGACGACCCGCGCCTCGAGCGGCTGCACGAGGTGGTGGTCAACAGCCTGCGCGCCAACACGTGCGCGGTGCCGACCGACTGCCCGCAGCGCGAGCGCTCCGGGTTCACCGGCGACTGGCAGGTCTTCGTCGGCACCGCCGCGCTGCTGGCCGACGTGCACGCGTTCTCCCGCCGCTGGCTGGCCGACCTGCGTGCCGACCAGTGGGCGGACGGCAAGGTGCCCACCGTCATCCCGAACCCCGCCGGCGCGCAGCCCTCGGGCGACGTCTTCGAGGACATGAGCGCGGGCTCGGCCGGCTGGGGCGACGCCGCCGTGCTCGTGCCGTGGGAGCTGTGGCGCGCCTACGGCGACGCGGGCGTGCTCGCCGAGAGCCTGCCCTCGATGCGCGCCTGGGTCGACGGGCAGGCCGAGCGCGCCGCCGCCGGCCGCCACCCCGACCGGGCCGCGCGCCGCCGCGAGGCCGCAGCCCACGAGCGGTACCTGCTCGACACCGGCTTCCACTTCGGGGAGTGGCTGGAGCCCGGCGTCGCGCCGAACCCGGACCCGCGGGTCGACCACGCGGTGGTCGCGACCGCGTTCCTGGCCCGCTCGGCGCGGTTGCTGGCGGCGTCCTGCACCGTGCTCGGACTGACGGGCGAGGCCGCCCACTACGGGACGCTCGCCGACGGCGCGACGCTGGCGTGGCAGGCGGAGTTCCTCGGGGACGACGACCGGGTCGCCGCGGACGGCACCGTGCCCGGTGGCGAGCGGCAGGCCCACTACGTGCGGGCACTGGCCTTCGGGCTGGTGCCGGCCGAGCGGCGGCAGGCGGTCGCCGACCGGCTGGCCGAGCGGGTCGTCGCCGACGGGACCCGACTGACCACCGGGTTCCTCGCCACCGGCCAGCTGCTGCCGGCACTGGCCGACCACGGCCACGCCGACCTCGCGCACGCGCTGCTGGCGCGCACCGGGGTGCCCTCCTGGCTCGGCATGGTCGAGGCGGGGGCCACGACCATGTGGGAGTGGTGGGACGGCATGGCGCCGGACGGGTCCGTGCGCGGCTCGCTCGACCACTACTCCAAGGGCGCGGTCGCCTCGTTCCTGCACACCCACCTCGCCGGCGTCCGCCTGCCCGAGGTGCCCGGGGTCGGCGAGGCCGGCTACGCCCGGGTGCGCGTCGAGCCCCTGCCCGGCCCGTCACTGCAGCGGGCCTCGACCCGGCTGGAGACGCCGTACGGGCCGCTGGCCTGCACCTGGACGCGGGACGAGGCGACCTTCACGCTCACGCTGGACCTGCCGTCGGGCACGACGGCCGACGTCGTCCTGCCCGACGGGAGCGCCCGCACCGTCACCGGCGGGGAGCACACCTGGGAGTGCCCAGCCTGAGCCCCTGGTGAGGCCTGGGTGAGCCTTGGGTGAGCCCCGTGCCATTGAGTGGTGCCCCCACGTGCGGGGGCGGCACCCGCTGAGCACGCTGCCGTGGGTGAGCACCGTCACCAACACCCCGCGCTCCTGGTCCGCCTCGTTCGTCGCGCCCGCGCACGACCTGGGTTCGACGCCGTGGCTGCGGCGCCGGTTCGTGGTCGACGACGGTCACGGCGTGGTGGTCTCGGCGACCTGGCACGTGTCGGCGCACGGGCTGGCGGAGCCGTCGGTCGACGGCGTGCCTGTGAGCGACGAGGTGCTGGCGCCGGGCTGGTCTGCGTACGAGTGGCGGCTGCGGTACCGCAGCCACGACGTCACGGCCCTGCTGCCCGCACCTGGCTCGTCGTGCGTGCTGAGCGCACTGCTGGGGCGGGGCTGGTTCGCGGGCAAGCTGGGGTTCGTCGGGGAGTCGGAGACCTACGGGTCGACGCCGGCGCTGGTCGCCGAGCTGGAGATCGGCTTCGCCGACGGGCACGTGCAGACGGTCGTGACCGACGAGGAGTGGCAGGCGCGGGGGTCGCACGTGCTGGCCGACGACCTCTACGACGGGCAGAGCACCGACCTGCGGCTACTGGGTCGTGACCCCGAGGAGGGGTGGGGGCCGGTGCGCGTGGTGACCTGCGACGGTGTCGCCCCGGTGTCGCTGGAGCGGCTGGTGCCGGCGGGGCCGCCGGTGCGGCGTCAGCAGGTCGTCTCCCCGGTGCGGGTCTGGACCTCGCCGTCGGGGCGGAGGCTGGTCGACTTCGGGCAGAACCTCGTGGGGTGGGTGCGGCTGCGACTGCCCGGATCGCCCGCTCTGGCGGGGACTCGGATCGTGGTGCGGCACGCGGAGGTGCTGGAGGACGCCGAGCTGGGCACGCGGCCGCTGCGGCTGGCCGCGGCGAGCGACACGTGGGTCCTGGCTGAGGCGCCCGCGGTGGTGGAGCCGACGCTGACGTTCCACGGGTTCCGGTACGCGGAAGTCACCGGGTGGCCCGAGGACCAGGTGGGCGCCCTGTCGACGGACGACCTGGAGGCCGTCGTCGTCCACACCGACCTGGCCCGCACGGGCCGGTTCCGGGTCTCCGACCCGGACCTCCAGCGACTCCACGACAACGTGGTGTGGGGCATGCGGGGCAACTTCCTGGACCTGCCCACCGACTGCCCCCAGCGCGACGAGCGGCTGGGGTGGACCGGCGACCTGGCGGTCTTCGCGCCCACGGCGGCGTTCCTGTTCGACACCCGCCCCATGCTCACCGGCTGGCTGGCCGACCTCGCCGTCGAGACGGACGCAGCCAAGGGCGTCGTCCCGTTCGTGGTGCCGGACGCCCTCAAGCACCAGCCCCCGCCGCCCGGCGACTTCCCCGCCCCCGACTCGGCGGCGATCTGGTCGGACGCTGCGGTGTGGGTGCCGTGGGCGCTCTACGAGGCCCACGGCGACACGGACGTGCTCGAGGCCGCCTGGCCCACCATGCTCGCCCACGTCGAGCACGTGGCGACCCTGCTCGACGAGCGCGGCCTGTGGGGCGACGGGTTCCAGTTCGGCGACTGGCTCGACCCGGGGGCCCCGCCCGAGCAGCCGTTCGCCTCACGCGCGGACATCCACGTGGTCGCGACCGCCGCCCTGATCCGGACGCTGCGGATGGTCGCCGCCTCCGCACGGGCGCTCGGCCACGACGCCGAGGCGGACGACCTCGCCGACCGGGCCGCCGCGACGCTCGAGGAGTTCCGCGAGGCGTTCGCGGCCGCCGACGGGACGATCACCTCCGACTGCCAGACCGTCTACGCCCTGGCGATCGCGTGGGACCTGCTCACCCCGGACCTCGAGGCCAAGGCCGGGGAACGACTCGCCACCCTCGTCCGCGAGGCAGACTGGCGGATCTCCACCGGCTTCGCCGGCACCCCCTACGTCACCCACGCACTGACCCGCACCGGCCACCTCGACGACGCCTACCGGCTCCTGCTGCAGCGCGAGTGCCCCAGCTGGCTCTACGCCGTCACCATGGGCGCCACCACCATCTGGGAACGCTGGGACTCGATGTTGCCCGACGGCACCATCAACCCCGGCGAGATGACCTCGTTCAACCACTACGCCCTCGGCTCGGTGGCCGACTGGCTGCACCGCACCGTCGGCGGCCTCGCTCCCGCCGCACCGGGCTACTCCTCGGTCCTGGTCGCCCCCCGCCCCGGAGGGGGTCTGACGTGGGCCGAGACGACCCTCGAGACCGCCCACGACCAGATCCGGGTGGCGTGGCGGATCGCGGACGGGGTTCTCACCGTGACGGTCGACCTCCCCACTGGCGTCGACGGCGTCCTCGACCTCCCTGGGCGCCCTGAGCAGCGGCTCGCCCCGGGGTCGTCCACGCAGGTCGGCGTGCCGGCCTGACCTGATCCGGCACTGCCGCCGGCACCACGGGTGCTCGACACCGGCGCGGGGACCTCAGACGAGGGTGAGCCGCCCGTCGACCCACGCCACCGGCGCCAGCAGCGGCCGCTCGAGGGGCGAGTCGTTCGGGGCGTGCAGGACGAGCAAGTCCGGCGCGTCGGGGCGGACCAGCAGCATCCCGTGGCCGCCGTCGTGCGGCCACAGCGGCTCGTCGGCCTGCTCCCACGGGCCCAGCACCCCGCCGGAGGAGACGGCGACGCCCATCGCGTACCCGCGCTCACCGAAGCTCGACCACAGCAGGTGCAGGGCGCCGTCGTCCGGGCGCCGGAAGAGGAACGGACCGTCGGTGAAGAGCGGGTCCTCGGCCAGTCGCAGCGCGCTGTGCTCGACGCCGGGCGGCAGCCGCAACGGTCTGCTCCAGGCCGCCGTCGACGCCCGGAACAGCAGCACCGGCTCGCCCGTCGCCGACCGCAGGTCCGCGGTCAGCCGCTGCGCCCACATCTCGCCGTCGGCCAGCGCGGGCAGGTCGTCGGTCGCCTCCGCGCCACGACTCCAGACCAGCCACGGGCTGCCGTCGTCGTCCACGTGCAGGGTGCCGTCGAGGCAGGGCAGACCGCGCGGGGTCACCGGTCCGTCGCTCCACGGGACGTAGGGCCCGGTGGCCTGGTCGGCCATGAGCACAGCAACGCCGCGCACCCGCGTCGCGTCGTCCAGGAACGTCGCGACCATCGCGAACCGGCCCGCCCACGGGTGCACCTCAGGTGCCCAGAACTGCTCCGAGGACCAGAAGCCCTCCGGCGGCCGGAAAGCCGGCACGGGGCCGTGCCAGCTCTCGAGGTCGGCGCTCGTCCAGCAGTCGAAGCCGGTGGCGGGCCCGCCCCAGACGTGCTCGTCGCTCGTGCCGAGCAGGACGTAGCGGCCCGGCTCGGCCTGCAGCAGGAAAGGATCGCGCAGCCGCACGTCCGCGAGCCGGACACCTGCCGCTGCCCCGTCGGCGCTCACGCCAGCGCCGCCCGTGCCTTCTCGCCCAGCCAGGCCAACGATGGCTTGGGGGTGCGGACGAACGTCTCCCGGTCCACCGCGATCAAGCCGAAGGTGGGGCCGTAGCCCGAGGCCCACTCGAAGTTGTCGAGCAGCGACCAGTGCAGGTAGCCGCGCACGTCGACGCCGTCCGCGAGCGACTTCTCCAGCCCCTCCAGGGCGGCGGTCGTGTACTCGACCCGCTCCTCGTCGGAGGCGGTGGCGATGCCGTTCTCGGTGACGAGCACGGGCGTGCCGCCGGAGAGCGAGGCCGCCTTGCGCACCATCTCCTCCAGGGCGGCGGGGTAGAACTCCCAGCCGATCTGCTCGATCATCCGCGCGGCCGGGTCGGGCGGCACGGGCAGTGGCCCGCCGGCACCGAGGTGGATGCGGGTGTAGCCCTGGACACCGACGAAGTCCTCACCGGCCGCGTCGAGGAACCAGCGGTCGATCACGTCGTGGGCGAGCCGGCGGGCGGCGTCGTCGGTCGCGTCGGTCTCGTGGAAGCTGATGGAGGAGATCGAGTACCCGACGAGCGCCCCGGTGGCCTCGCGCAGCATCGGCGCGACGGCCCGGTGCGCGGCCAGCAGCGCGTCGGCCACGGCGAGGTCGGGGGCGGGCGGGAACGCGGTGACGTGCGGGCCCATGTTCACCAGGCACGAGTGCAGGTTCGGCTCGTTGAGGGTGACGACGTGCCCGACGCCGTCCAGGACCGGGAGCACCCGCTCGCAGAACCGGGCGAAGAGGTCACCGGCGCCGGGGGCGGTCCAGCCGCCCCGCTCCTCGAACCACTGCGGCACCGTGAAGTGGTTGAGCGTGACGACGGGCTCGACGCCGCGGGCGCGGCAGGACTCGACCATCCGGCGGTAGTGGTCGACCTCGGCGCGCAGGAAGAGCCCCTCCTCGGGCTCGATCCGGCTCCACTCGAGGCTGAACCGGTACGCGTTCAGCCCGGCGCCGGCGAGCAGCGCGACGTCCTCGTCGTAGCGGTGGTAGCTGTCGCAGGCGTCGCCGCTGCGCTCGAGGCCGAGCACCCGCTCGCGGTGCCACCAGTCGTTGTTGACGCACCCGCCCTCGACCTGGTGCGAGGCGGTCGAGGCGCCCCAGAGGAAGCCGTCGGGGTAGGGGTGCATGGTCTCTCCTCTGTCAGGGTGCGGACCGGCCGAGAGTGCCCGGAGCGTGACCCCCGTCCCAACGACGTCTGCCGCTCAATGGAAGATGCCCAGAGACCCAGGTCACACCGAGCGAGGATGGTCCGCATGTCCTTCGAGTACCTCTCCGACGCCTCCGGCCGCCCCGCGTGGGACGGCGTCCTGCCCGGCAAGCCTGCCCCGTTCTTCCTCGAGGCCGGCGAGGGCGAGCACGCCAAGCTCTTCGGCGACCACTTCACCGTGATGCTCTCCGGCGACGAGACCGACGGGCAGTTCGGCATGTTCCTGGCGACCTGCCCTCCCGGCGAGGTCATCCCGGCTCACACCCACGCCGACACCCACGAGACCTTCTTCATCGTCGAGGGCGCGGTGCGGGTCTTCCTGGAGACCCCCGAGGGCGAGACCGACAAGCTGCTCAAGCCCGGCGACTTCGGCTTCGTCCCCAGCGGCTACAAGCACGCCTACCGGGTGGAGGAGCCCACGCGGATGCTCGGCACCGCGACCGGCGGCTTCGAGCGGTTCTTCCAGCACATGGGCACCCTCGCGGACGCGATCGACCCGGCGTCCCCGCCCTACGTCCCCGAGTTCCCGCAGATGGGCGCGGCCGCGCAGCGTCACCACATGGAGTTCCACCCCCAGCACCGCTGGGAGAACCAGTAGGACGACGCCTGCGCCGCTCACAGCACCCGCACACCCGCGAGGAAGAGACTCATCCCGTGCCGCGCCCACCCATCGTCCCGCCGTTCGACGCCCCCTTCGCCGCTCCGTTGGTGACCCCGGCCGGGCACCGCCTGCTCCCCGGGCTCGCCTACGCGAGCACGGACGGCGGCCGCCCGCTGGAGCTGGACGTCCACCTGCCCCTCGCCCCGACCGACGCGCCGTTGCCGGTCGTGCTGTTCGTCCACGGCGGCGCCTGGCGCGTGGGCCGGCGCACGGGCGTCGGGCCGATGTTCTCCCCGGCCGCCTACGAGCCGTTCGTCGAGGTCACCCGGGCCGGGTGGGCGGTGGTCAGCATCGACTACCGGCTGACCGGCGAGGCGGCCTGGCCGACGCAGCTGCACGACGTGAAGGCGGCGCTCCGGTTCGTCCGGCACCGCGCCGACGAGCTCGGCGTCGACCCCGACCGCGTCGCGATCTGGGGCGAGTCCGCCGGCGCCCACCTGGCCGCCATGGCCGCCCTCACCGGGGACTCCGGTGACGCCTCCCTCGAGGGCTCCGTCGGCGTGACCGGCCCGTCGACCGCGCTGAGCCGAGCGATCTGCTGGTACACGCCCACCGACCTGCGCGAGATCTCCGCCGACCGCGGCGAGGACCCGACCACCAGCAGCTCCCCCGAGGCGCTCCTGGTCGGCGGCGCGGTCACCGACGTCGCGGACGTCGCCACGCACGCCAGCCCCGTCACCCACGTGCACGCGGGCGCACCGCCGTTCCTGCTGGTCCACGGCACGGCCGACTCGGTCGTGGCGCACGTGCAGTCCGAGCGGCTGCGCGACCGGCTGGCCGAGGTCGGCGTGCCCGTCGAGCTCGTCAGCGTCGAGGGGGCCGAGCACGCCTGGATGGCCGACAAGGACGCCGCCCAGACCGCGCTCGCGGCCATGCTCGCCGCGCTGGCCTGATCTCCCGCCCCTTCACCGACGCAGTGTGTGCGTCTGCCGTCACCTAGTGACCGCAGACGCACACACTGTCGTTCTCAGACCTTTCGCTCCGGCCGGTCGGTCGTCGTCACGGAGCAGGCGGTCGCGCACGCCGACCCGCTGACGGCGACCAGGCCGAGCATGCGGCCCACCATGCCGCCGGCGACCTCCGTCGAGAGGTAGCGGCCGTCCAGCTCTCCGAGCAGCACGTCCTGCTCGTCGAGCACCACCAGGCCGCGCAGCACGTCCGGGCCGGTCGTCGGCGCGTGGAACGGGCCGTCGTCGTCGACCGTCTCGATGACCAGGGTCACCGGGTCGGTGCTGCTCAGGTCGGTGGTGCCCAGGTCGGTGGTGCCCAGGTCGGTGGTGCCCGGGTCGGTGGTGCTCAGCGTCCGACGGCCGAGCTCGATCTCGTGGCCGCCGATCGTGGCGACGCAGCGGACCAGCGTCGACCCCGCTGGGTCGTCCGACACGGTCGTGGCCAGCACCGAGAACGTGTGGTGCGGGTCCATGCGCGCCTGGACGCCGGCGCTCGACGCGGGTGCGGGCCTGCGGCCGTCTCGAGGCTCCTCGCCGGGCCTCGTCGCACCTCGACCACCGGGGCGCGTCAGCTCGAGGGTGGCGGTGAGCCGGGAGGACGCGTGCTGCTGGCGACGTCCGACGAACCGGGACCGCTGGGTGCCGTCGGGAAGGGTCTCGGCGCGCAGCAGCCAGCCGCGCTCGGTGGGCTCGGGGCGCCACCAGGACGACGGCACGCACCAGGTCGCCGGGAGGCGCGGGTCCCGGCCGATCGGCAGGACGTCGGAGCAAGCCTGTGGCTGGGGCACGAACGGCGAGGTCACCACCGGCCAGCCGTCGACCCAGGTCACCCGGGAGGCGAACGTCTCGCGGCCGAGCACGTGGAACATCGGGCTGGAGCCGCGCGGTCGGACGCCGTGGAAGACGATCGCCCAGTCGTCGACCTCCGCCCCCGGGAAGGCGCCGGAGAGCGGCACGAGGTCGGCGTGGCCGACGTTCTGCACGGGGTGGTCGGTGCCGCGGGTGGTGAGGAGGGGGCCGTGCGGGCAGGGCTCCCACGGGCCCTGGGGCGAGGGTCCTCGGGCGAGGGTGACGGCGTGGCCGCGCTCGGTGCCGCCCTCGGCGATCAGCAGGTACCAGTGCTCGCCGCGGCGGTAGAGGTGCGGTCCCTCGGGGAACTGCCCGCCCGTCCCCCGCCACAGGGCGACCCGCTCGGAGAGCAGCGAGCCCGTCCACGGGTCGACCCGCTGCTGGACCGGCCCCTGCGGACCGCCGGGCCCGAACCCGGCCAGCGAGAGGTAGCAGGTGCCGTCGTCGTCCCAGGTCAGGTCGGGGTCGATGCCGGGCGCGGCCACGCGGACCGGGGTGCGCCAGGGGCCCGCCGCGTCGACCGCGGACGTGATCAGCTGCCAGCCGCCGTCGGCGAAGTTCGTCGTGACCAGCCAGAAGCGTCCGTCGTGGTGGCGCAGGGTGCAGGCGAGGACCCCTGAGGACGGCGCCGCCCCGGCGAGGTCGAGGTGGGCGGGCTCGGCCAGGGCGTGGCCGACCAGCTCCCAGGTGACCAGGTCGCGCGAGCGGTGGATCGGCACCCCGGGCGTGAGCTCGAAGCTCGACGAGGCGACGTAGAACCACTCCCCGACGCGGCAGACGGTCGGGTCCGGGTGGAAGCCGGGGATCACCGGCTCGGTGCCGACGGGCGAGCCCAGCAGGGCCGGTACCAGCGGGGCGGGTGCAGCGGCCGGCGGCGACGCGAGCGTCATGACGCGTGGTGGCAGGACACCTGCGCCTCGCCGAGCAGCCGCAGGGCGGGCCGCTCGGTGCTGCACGTGTCGGTGGCCAGCGGGCAGCGCGAGGCGAACGGGCAGCCCGCGGGGTCGGCCGACGCGGTCGACGCCGAGCCCACCCCGAGCCGCTCGCGCGCGAGGCGTCGCTCGGCCTGCTCGCCGGGCCGCGGCACGGGCGAGGCCGCGACGAGCGCCTGCGTGTAGGGGTGCCGGGGTCGCTGGGTGACCTCCTCGGCCGGCCCGGACTCCATCACCCGACCCCGGTAGAGCACCACGACGTCGTCCGAGAGGAACCGGACGACCCCGAGGTCGTGGGCGACGAAGAGGAACGAGTAGCCGTGCTCGTCGCGCAGGTCCGCCAGCAGGTTGAGCACCTGGGCCTGCGTGGAGAGGTCCAGGGCGCTCACCGGCTCGTCGAGGACGACGACCTCAGGCCGGCACACCAGGGCCCGGGCGATCGCCACGCGCTGGCGCTGACCGCCGGAGAACTGGCCCGGGTAGCGGTCGACGACCTCGCCGGGCAGGCCCACCTGCTCGAGCACCTCGACGGCGCGCTCGCGGGCCTGCGCGGCCCCGAGGCCCTGCAGCCGCAGCGGCTCGGCGAGGGTGTCGCCGATGGTGCGGGTCGGGTTGAGGGAGGAGTAGGGGTCCTGGAAGACGACCCGGAGGTCGGCGGCCACCGCGCGGCGCTCGCGTGCCGACGCGGAGGTCAGGTCCTGCCCGCGGAAGGTCACCGTGCCGTCGCTGACGGCCTGCAGGCCGAGGACGGCCTTGGCGATGGTCGACTTGCCCGATCCGGACTCCCCCACCAGACCCACGGTGCGCCCGGGCGCCAGCACGAGGTCGACGCCGTCGACGGCCGGCGCGGACGCGCGGCGGCGCAGGCGCCCGGGCGCCCGCCCGTAGCGGACGACGAGGTCACGGACCTCCAGCGCAGGGACGACGGCCGAGGCTGAGGGGCCGGGAGTCGGCAGTGTGGCGCTCATCGGGGGTCCTCCTCGGGGGCGGCGGTCAGGGAGAGGTCGTCCGCGCGCACGCAGCGGACGGCGTGGTCGGGTACGGCGCCGACGGGGACGCCCGGCGCAGCCGTGAGCACCAGCGGCTCGGCGCACGCCCGGGTGGCGAAGCGGCAGCGTCCGGCGAACCGGCAGCCGGAGGTCCACGCCGCCGGGGCAGGCACGGTGCCGCCGATGGAGGGCAGCCGGTGCGGCAGGGCCTCCCCCTCGGGCACGTGCGGGTTCGCCTCGAGCAGGGCGGCGGTGTAGGGGTGCGCGGGCGAGGCGAGGACGGCCTCGCAGGACCCGGACTCCACGACCTCGCCGGCGTACATGACGTTGACGTCGTCGCACAGGTCGGCGATCACACCCAGGTCGTGGCTGACGATGACGACGGACAGGCCGGTGTCGGTGACCAGCGAGCGCAGCAGGGAGAGGATCTCGGCCTGCACCGTCACGTCCAGCGCGGTGGTCGGTTCGTCGGCCACCAGCAGCCGCGGCTCGCCCGTCAGGGCCAGCGCGATCGCGACCCGCTGGGCCATGCCGCCGGAGAGCTGGTGGGGGTAGGAGTCGAGCACGCGCGCTGCGTCCACGATGCCGACCTGGGCGAGCAGGTCCGTGGCGAGGCCGACCGCCTCGCGGCGCGAGACGCCCCGGAAGCGGCGCAGCGGCGCGACGAGCTGGGAGCGGACGGAGAACATCGGGTCGAGCGCGACCATCGGCTCCTGGGAGATCATCGCGATCTCGCGCCCCCGCAGGCGGCGCAGCGCCTTGTCGGCGGACGCACCGCCGGCCAGCAGGTCGGTGCCCTCCCAGCGCAGCGCGCCCTGGGTCAGCCGCACGCCCGTGGGCAGCAGCCCGAGCAGCGAGCGGGCGGTCATCGACTTGCCACAGCCGGACTCCCCGACCAGGCCGACGACGCGGCCGGCGCCCACCGAGAAGGACACCCCGGTGACCAGCTCGGGGCCCTCGGTCGTGGCCACGCGCAGGCCCTCGACCTCGAGCAGCGGGGTGCCGGCGCCCGCGGGCACGGCCAGGCGGACGTCGTCTGCGCGACCGTGGGTGGCGCCGAGGAGCGTGACCCGCCCGGACCGGCGGCCGCTGCTCGCGTGCCCGGAGACCGAGGCCGCGTGCGCGGCGATCCCGTCGGCGACCGCGTTGGCGGCGATGACGGTGAGGGCCAGGACGACGCCGGTCGGCACCATCATCCAGGGCGCGGTGTAGACGTAGCGGGAGGCGACGGCGATCATCCCGCCCCAGCTGGGCTCGGGGTCGGCGGGGCCGAAGCCGATGAACGCCAGGCCGGACTGGATGAGGATCGCGACGCCGAACAGCTGCGCGGCCTGGACGGCGACGACGCTGGCCATGCCGGGCAGCACGTGCCGGGCGTTGACCATCCAGGACCGCAGGCCGTCGACGCGGGCGGCGTCGACGTAGAGCCGCTGCCGCACCGACTGGGCGACGCCCAGCAGCACCCGGTAGACCGCGGCGGAGATGAGGACGCCGAGGACGGCCATGATCCAGTAGGTCCGCACGCCGATCACGCCGATGACCGCCAGCATGATGATCGTCGCCGGCAGCGCCAGGAGAACCTCGGAGACGCGGCTGGTCCACCGCTCGACGCGGGGCCCGCGCTCGGCGGCGGCCAGGGCGAGCGGCACCGCGATCACCAGCGCCACGAGCACGGTGACCAGCGAGGCGGTGAGCGCGACGCCGGCCGCGGCCACGATGCGGGTGAGCAGGTCGCGACCCAGGTCGTCGGTGCCGAGCCAGTGGTCGGCCGAGGGGCCCTCGAAGCGGCGGGCGAGGTCCTGCTCCGCCGTGCCGTAGGGCAGCCACAGCGGCGAGGTGAGGGACGCCGCCAGCACCAGCAGCAGCCAGGTCAGGCCGATCGCCGGGCCGGGTCGGCGCAGCGCGGCCAGGCGCGGGCCCCGGGGCACGCGGCGCACCTGCTCCGGGGGCGGCGGGACCGGCATGGCCTGGGCTCCGGGTGCCGGCGGCACCGGCGTCGCGGCCGGCAGGTCGGGACGCTGGTCGGTCGGGCTGGTCATGCGGTCCTCACCTTCGGGTCGAGGGCGGCGACGACGAGGTCCAGCGCGAGGTTCACGAGGACGACGACGAGCGTGGCGACGATGACGACGGCCTGGACGACGGGCGCGTCCTTGGAGGAGACCGCGGCCGCGGCTGCCTGGCCGAGGCCGGGCAGGGCGAACAGCTGCTCGATGATGATCGAGCCGCCGAAGAGGACGATGAACTGGATGCCGAGCACGCTCACGACGGGCACCGAGGCGTAGCGCAGGGCGTGCACGTAGCGGACCTTCCACTCCGGCGTGCCCATCGCCCGCAGCGTCCGCACGTGCTCGGCGCGCAGCGCCTCCTCCAGCCCCGTGGTGGCGGTGCGTGCGACGATCGCGGCGCCGCCGACAGCGAGGGTGAGCACCGGCAGGACGAGGCTGCGGGCCCAGCCGGCCGGGTCCTCGCCCAGGGCGGTGTAGCCGGTCGCCGGGACGAGCCCGAGGCGGATCGCGAGGACGTAGGTGAGGACGACGCCGACCCAGAACTGCGGCAGCGAGAGGCCGATGCCGGCGCCCGTGGTGGCCAGTCGTCGCACCCAGCCGCCCCGCACCGCGGCGGTGACGCCGAGCAGCACGCCCAGGATGCCCGAGGCCAGCGTGGCCAGGGCCGCGATGCTGGCCGTCACCGGGAGGCGGGCGGCCATGTCGTCCGCGATGGAGCGGCTGTCGGCGAGCGAGACCCCGAGGTCGCCGGTGAGCAAGCCACCGACGTAGTCGCCGAGCTGGACGAGGAGCGGGTCGTCCCACCCCAGCTCCGCGTTCTTGGCGGCGATCGCCTCCGGGGTGGCCGACGGCCCGAGGACGACGGCGCCCGGCGAGCCGGAGCCGGCGTGCACCAGCAGGAAGCTGATCAGCACCGCCGCGGCGAGCGTGGCGACGCCCATCAGCAGGCGGCGCAGGACGAAGGCGGTCACGAGGGTCCTCCCGGGAGGGGTCGGGGACGTGCGGGCCCCGGCCGCGTCGCCGCTGGTCACAGCGGTCGACGCGGCCGGGCGTGCGGCTCAGGAGGCCGGCTGGAAGCTGGTCAGCAGCGGGTACCTCAGGGTGCCGGGGAAGACCGGCTCGGCGAGCTTGTCGGCGTCGTAGCCGACCGAGGTGAAGGACTCGTACAGCGGCACGTACCAGCCCTGGTCGGTGATGGCCCGGTCGAGGGCGGTGAGCGCCTCGGTGCGGGCGGCGTCGTCCTCGGCGCCCTGCGCGGCACCGACGGCGGCGGTGATCGCGTCGTCGCTGGCGCCCTGGAAGTTCATGAACCCGCCGACCACGACGCCCTGGACGAAGCCCAGCGGGTTGCCGATGGCGAACTGTCCGAAGCCGAGCGGCGTGGTGTTGACCGAGGCGAACGCGGCCTCGGTGGAGGCGGCCTTCTCGATCTGCATCTCGACGCCGATCTCGGCCCACTGCGCCTGGATGGCCTGCAGGTCGGTGTCGTTCTGGCCGAGGGTGATCATCGGGAACGAGAAGCCGTCGGGGTAGCCGGCGTCGGCCAGCAGCGCCTTGGCGGCGTCCGGGTCGTAGGCGTAGTCGTCGAGCAGGGTGTCGTCGAAGCCGTCCGCGCCGGCCGGGAAGAGGCTGGCGGAGGGCACGGCACCGTCGTGCAGCGCGGCGATGGCCTCGCGGTCGACGCCCAGGTTGAGCGCCTGGCGCACCTCGACCGAGGCGAAGGGCTCGGACGTGGCGCCCAGCTTGTCGAAGACGGGCAGGCCGGTCACGAGGCCGCCGTTCTCGACGATGGCGGCACCCTGGCCCTCCACGAACGAGACGGTCTCGGGGTCGAGCAGCACGGCGTCGACCTCGCCGGAGACGAACGCGTTGGCGCGGGCCTGCGGGTCGACGATGGGGGTGAACGTGATCTCGTCGAAGCCGTAGTCGCCGGCGTCGGGGTCGTCGGTGACGAGGTCGACGACGTAGGAGGAGCCCTTCACGGTCTCGTCGGAGAGCGTGTACGAACCCGAGCCGTCGGGCGTGGTGGCCAGGCTGTCGGGGTCGGAGAGGCCGTCCGGGCCGACGATCATGCCGGGCTGGTCGGCCAGCAGGGCGGCCGCGCCACCCTGCGGCGCGGCGAAGGTGATGACGACCGTGTCCTCGCCCTCGGCGGTGACGTCGCTGATCTCGGTCTCGCCGCCCGCGGCGAAGCCCACGTACGCGGCCAGGGTGGGGTCGTCGCGGCGGTCGAGGTTGTCCTTGACCACCTGGGCGCTCAGCGTGCTGCCGTCGCTGAAGGTCGCGCTGGTGTCGAGGGTGAGGGTGAGGACGCTGCTGTCGTCGTTGAACGAAAAGTCGGTGACCAGGCTCGGCTGGGCGTCACCGTTCTCGTCCATGACGAAGAGGGAGTCGTAGAGCGAGCCGAACATCAGCCGCTGGGAGTCGCCGGCGTAGAGCAGCGGGTCGTAGCCCTGCGGCGCCGGGTCGTAGTCGTAGGCGAAGGCCAGGGCGCCGTCGTCCGCCGAGGAGCCGTTGTCGGCGGAGGACCCGCCGCCGCACGCGGCCAGCGCGCCGGCGGCCAGCACGGCCACCGAGGCGGCGGCCAGCGCACGTCGGGGTGCACGGCGGGGTGCACGGCGGGGTGCTCGGGAGAGGGAAGGTCGAGGCGTCATTGCGGGGCCTTTCGGACTCGTCGTGCTCGTCGTCGGGCGGCGGTCGTCGCCGCACCGGTTGGCCCCGAGAGTGATGCGCGTCTCACCGTGACGCGTACCATGTTGCCGACCAATGGAACTCCGGCACGGCTGTCGGGGAACGGGGAACGTCGGCCCTCGGGCCGGACAGGGGGCGACATGACGCAGGTGGAGCAGGACCTGCCCGCTGACGACGGCACCGCCACCCGGGCGCGCGGCAAGCGCCCACCCCAGGGCGAGCCGGTGATCGACCGGGCGTTCGCCCTGCTCGACTGCTTCGACCTCGACCACCGGTTCCTCACGCTCGGCGAGCTGTCGCGGCGCAGCGGCATCCCGGCGTCCTCCGCCCTGCGCCTGGCCGGCCGCCTGATGGCCTGGGGCGCGCTGGAGCGGGACGACGCCGGCCGGTTCAGCATCGGTGTCCGGCTGTGGGAGGTCGCCTCCCTCGCCCCGCGCGGCCACGGGCTGCGCGACGTGGCGCTGCCCTACCTGCACGACCTGGCGGAGGCCACGCGCGAGCACGTCCTGCTGGCGGTGCGCGACGAGCGCCAGGGCCTGCTGGTCGAGCGCATCTCCGGGCACCGCGCCACCGAGGTGCTCTACCGGGTGGGCGGGCGCCTCCCCCTGCACTCCACGGGCGTCGGCCTGGTGCTCCTGGCCTTCGCCGAGCCGGACTTCACCGAGCCGTACCTCGACCTGCCGCTGCGCCACGACCCCGAGCAGACGCTGGTCGACAAGGCCAGGCTGCGTCGGACCCTGGCCGAGGTGCGTCGGGAGCGGATCGCGATCTTCCGTCGCGCCGTGCCGAGCCCCGTCCTCTCCGTGGCGGCCCCGATCTGGGACGCGGACGACACCGTCGCGGCCGCGCTCTCCGTCGTGGTGCCCGACCAGACCTTCGACGCACGCCGACTGGCACCAGCCGTGCAGACCGCCGCGCGCGCCATCTCCCGCGCGCTCGGCGCCCAGCGGGCAGTGGGCCGCACGACCTGACCACTTTTCATTGACCGGCACGAGGGGTCGGGCAGGTGGCGAGCGGGACCCACCCTGTCCGACGTGACGCAGACCACGCCCTCGACAGGCCACTTCCCCGCCTCGGCGACCGACGCCTGGACCGCACCCACCGACGTGCCCGTCCTCGTCGTCGGCGGCGGGCCCTCCGGGCTCGCCGCCGCGATCGAGCTCGGGCGGCGTGGGGTGGAGGTGCTCCTGGTCGAGCCCCGCACGGAGCGCGACGCCCTGCGACCCCGGGCCAAGACCACGAGCGTGCGGACGATGGAGCACCTGCGCCGCTGGGGGCTCGCCGAGGCGCTGCGCGCAGCCGCACCGATCCCGGTCTCCCACGCCCAGGACGTCGTCTTCTGCACCGCCCTGCTCGGGGAGGAGATCACCCGGTTCCCGCACGCCTTCGGCCTGCGCCCCGAGCGGCACGACGACTTCGCCGAGCCCGGCCAGCAGGCGCCCCAGCCCGTGGTCGAGGAGGTCCTCCTCGAGGCCGCGCGGCGCACGCCCGGCGTCCGGGTGCTGGAGGGCTGGCGGGCGGTCGCGGTGGTCGACGGGCCGCAGCACGCGGACGCCG
The DNA here is from genome assembly GCF_023656415.1 of Nocardioides bruguierae. Classification (GTDB taxonomy): domain Bacteria; phylum Actinomycetota; class Actinomycetes; order Propionibacteriales; family Nocardioidaceae; genus Nocardioides; species Nocardioides bruguierae. The sequence goes on along the minus strand of NZ_JAMOIL010000017.1, from coordinate 105,984 downwards.
TCCTGGCCGCCCCCGACGGCAGCGAGCACCGCGTCCGCGCCGACTGGCTCCTGGGCTGCGACGGCTCGGCGGGTCTGTGCCGCAAGGCCGTCGGCGCCCGCTACGAGGGCTCCTCGGGCGCCCGCCCGAACCTGTCGATCACCTTCCGCGCGCCGGCGCTGGAGACCGCGCAGCCGTGCGCGCTCGGCATCCACTACTGGGTCGTCGGCGAGCCCGGCGGCCTCATGGGCCGCCTCGACCTCGACGGCACCTGGTGGGCGATCGTCCAGGGCACCGACGGGGCCGGCCACGACCCGGCCGCCCTCGTCCGGGCGCTGGTCGGGGACGACTCCCTCGAGGTCGAGGTGCTGGCCACCGATCCCTGGAACGCGCGGATGCTCCTGGTCGACCGCTACCGCGGGCAGCGGGTGCTGCTCGTGGGCGACGCGGCGCACCTCAACCCGCCGTGGGGCGGCCACGGCTTCAACACCTGCCTGGCCGACGCCGTCAACGTCGCGTGGAAGCTCGCCGGCGTGCTGGCCGGCTGGGCCGACGAGGCCCTGCTCGACACCTACGAGACCGAGCGGCGCGGTGTCGCCGCGGCCACGATCGCGGCCGCGGGTGCGCAGGAGGCCTTCCTCGCACCGAGCCTCACCGGCCCCGATGCCGAGGCCGCGCTGGCCGCCAAGCGTCCCGAGTTCCATTCCCTCGGCCTGGTGCTCGGCTACGACTACGCCGGCTCGGACGCCGTCGTGGCCGACGGGTCCGACGCGCCGGCCGCGTCCGTGACCGACTACGTTCCCAGCGCCCACCCCGGCGCTCGTCTTCCGCACCACTGGCTGGGCGACGGTCGATCCGTCTACGACGTGCTCGGCGCCGGGTTCACGCTGCTCCGGCTGGACCCGACGGCCTCCCTCGACGCGGTCGTGGCAGCCGCGGGTGCCTGCGGCGTCCCCCTCGCCGTGGTCGACCTCGACCCCGCGCAACGGTCGCGCTACGGGGCCGGTCTCGTGCTCGTGCGCCCGGACCAGCACGTCGCCTGGCGCGGCGACGCCCTCGACCAGGCAGTCGCCGCGGGCGTGCTCGCGCAGGTGACCGGGTCGCGCAGCAGCCGGGTGCAGCCGGCCTGAGGCCAGGCACCGCAGGCACCTGCCGGCACAGACGGCACCGGCGGACGCGCGAAGGCCGCCGACCCTCCTCGGGTCGGCGGCCTTCCTGCACGTGGGCGCCGGTGCTCAGCCTTGACCGGTGCTCAGGCCGGGACGGGCGCCTCCTGCCCGCAGGTGGCGACGGCCCGGAGGAACCCGGTGGCCAGCGCGACCGCGTCGTCGCCGGCGCCGTAGAGGTGGAAGTCCGGGCGGACGAGGACGGCGCTGACCCCGAGGTCGGCCAGCCAGGTCGTCCAGGTGCCGTCGACGTCCTCGGCGAGGAGCACCTCGGGTGAGGGGAGTCCGTCGAGCGCGACCGGGGTGATGCCGAGCGAGCGGAGCCCGGCCAGGGTGTCGGCGTCGAGCCCGGCCAGCTGCGCGGCGTCGCTGACCACGAGGGCGCCGGGGCCGTCGAGGGCGTCGTCGGCCAGCCGCGGCTCCTCGCCGCCCACCGACAGCCGCGCCTGGATCGCCAGGGCGCCGCCGTGCTCGCCGGCGTGCAGACCCTCGCCGAGGCCCGGCCGCGGCGGGGCCGGAGGCTTCATGCCGGCGGCCCACTCCGCGATCATCCGCTCGTCGCGGGCGGCCGCCTCGGCCTCGTCGGTGAGGCAGATGACCTTGCCCAGGCCGACCGAGAAGTCGATGAACGCGCGGGCGTGCGGGAGGCGCTCGGCACCATAGGTGTCCAGCAGCGCCTCCGGGGCGCGGCCGCTGAGCACGGCGTCCAGCTTCCAACCGAGGTTCATCGCGTCACGCACGCCGGCGCCGAGTCCCTGACCCGCGAACGGCGGCATGAGGTGCGCGGCGTCGCCGGCCAGCAGGACCCGGCCGTCGCGCCAGCGCGTGGCCCAGCACGCCTGGAACGTGTAGACCGAGTGCCGCTCCAGCACCGAGTTCTCCTCGGTCAGCCCGTACGGCTCGAGCAGCTTCCAGGCGGTCTCGGCGCGGTTGAGCTCGTCCTTGGTCTCGTGCGGCAGCCGCATGAACTCCCAGCGGCGCCGACCCGGGCCGCCCGGCACCATCGTGGCGGGGCGGTGCGGGTCGCAGTTCTGCCGGGCGACGTGCGGGAACTCCAGCGCGGGGTCGGGGATGACGTCGACGACGAGCCAGTCGTAGAAGAAGCCGAGGTCGGCCCACTCGATGCCGCTCCAGCGGCGCACGGCCGAGTTCGCACCGTCGGCGCCGATCAACCAGGACGCCCGGACGACCGCCTCCTCGTCGCCGTCGGTGGCCCGCAGCGACAGGGTCGCGCCGTCGGCGTCCTGCTCGATGCCGGTGGCCTGCCACCCGCGGCACACGGTGACGCTCGGCAGCTGCGCGACCAGGTCGTCCAGCTTGTCCTCGAGTGCGGGCTGGGAGAAGAAGTAGGTGTTGTACCAGCCCGACTCGCCCAGGCCCGACCAGTCGACCTCGACCAGCGAGCGACCCTCGGCGTCGCGCCACACGTACATGTCGTCGTAGGGCTGGGTGACCTCGCCGATGGTGTCGGGGCCCAGCCCGACCGACTGCAGGATGCGGGCGAAGTCGGAGCAGTGGGTGACCGCGCGGGGCAGCGGGTAGCCGGCCAGGTTGCGGTCGACGACCAGGACCCGGTGTCCGGCCCGGCCGAGCCGGAGCGCGAGCAGCTTGCCGACGGGGCCGAAGCCGACGATCGCGACGTCGGCGGTGGCGGGCACAGCGCCGGACGGCGCGGCGGCCGAGGTCGCGGCGGGAGTGGTGTCAGGGGTGGGCACGGGGCACCTCCGAGGGGCTCGGTGACGGACGGGCGAGGAGATCGGGGACGTCGCCGGCGGGCCGTGCGACGTGGCGTCCACCACGATGCGGCGCAGTGTGGCCCGCGTCACTTCACCGTCCAGGATTCCGGGACGAGCCCATATCGGTGACCTCCGTCCGGTGAGCACCATGACCTCCGTCACACCGGCTCACGGGTCGTCCGTCCCGGCCGCCCAGGCCAGGCCGCTCCCCCGCCCGCCCGACTCATCGTGGAGGTCCCACATGCACGTCCCCGCTACCGGCGCCGACCAGGCGTCCCTCGAGCACCGCTCGAACCCCGCCGTCATCGTCCTGTGCATGGTCGTGACGGTGATCGAGGGCTACAACCTCATCGTCTTCGGCTCGGTCGTGCCGCTGCTGCTGGACGACCCGTCCCTGGGCGTGACGCCCCAGTCCATCGGCACGGTGGGCGGACTCGTCTACATCGGCGCCGTGCTCGGCGCGCTGCTCGCGCCGCTCCTGGCCGAGCGGCTGGGCCGCAAGCAGGTGCTGATGGCCGCGATCCTCGTCTTCGCCGGCGGGGCGCTGCTCACCGGCCTCGCCGAGAGCGCAGGCGTGCTGGGCGCCGCCCGCTTCCTCGCCGGTCTCGGCGTCGGCGGCGCGCTGACCACCGCGATGACTGTCGCGCGCAACAGCGCCTCCTCCCGCCGCGCCTCCCTCGTCGTCACGATCACCATGGCCGGCATCCCGCTGGGCGGCGTCGTCGCCGCCCTGCTCGCCGTGCCGGTGCTGCCCGCGTTCGGCTGGCGCCCGATGTTCTTCGTGGGCGCCGCGATGGCCGCCGCGATCGCGGTCGCCGTCGCGCTGATGACCATCCCGACGGACTCCCCGCAGGAGGTCGCCGGCCGCGGGTGGACGACGGCGCAGAAGCTGCGTTCGGTGCTCACCGGCCGCGGCCTGGTCGTCGCCGTCCTCGTGGCCGTCTGCGCGATCGGCAACATGGTCGCCTGGCAGGGCCTGAACGTCTGGGCCGCCGAGGCGATGGTGCAGCTCGGGTTCTCCCTGCGGGCCGCCCTGCTGTTCACGTTCGTGCTGACCGGCGCCGCGGTCATCGGCTCGTTCGCCACCGCCTGGTCCGCGGACCGCACCGGCCCCGCCCGCACCGCGGTCGTCACCGGGACCTGCACCCTGCTCGGGCTGCTCGGGATGGCGTTCCTGCCGACCGGCGTCGCGGTAGCCCTGGTCTGCATCGCCCTGATGGGCATCGGCGGCCACTCGACGATGAACCTGGTGCACACCACCACCTCGAACATCTTCCCGCTGCCGGCCCGTGCCACCGCGCTCGGCTGGTCGAACTCGACCTCCTTCATCGGCGCCTTCCTCGGGCCGACCATCGGTGGCGCCGCCATCGCGACCGGTGGCTCGACCGGCCTGTTCAGCACCTACGCCGTCGCCGCAGCCGTCACCCTGGCCGGACTCGTCGGCCTGATGCTCGCCGACCGCGTCTCCCACCACGGGCACTTCTCGGCCCCGGCCGAGACCCTCGAGCCTGCTCCGGCGGCCGCGGCGCTCTGACGCCTCCGGCGACACGCCCCGCACTCCCTCCCTGCACGACCCTGCACGACCCTGCACGACCCCGGTCGGCCTGGGGTCGTCTTGACGTGGGCTTGAGGTCGAGCCGTGCATCATCGTCGCGCGCCGGGAGGAGCGTCCACGCCACCGGACGAGTCTCAGCCTCCTGGCGCACCGCTTCCTCGGCCGGCGACTCCCCCCTTGCAGCCGGCCGAGGAAGGACCACCACGCTCTCGGGAGGCACGCATGACCCAGCACGACGCACGTCCCCTGCCGCGCAGCCTCGCCGCCGCCGACTTCTACGTGCCCCGCCCGAACGGGACCACCAAGAACAGCGACGTGTCGTTCCAGTACTTCACCTACGGCAAGCGGATGCGGTTCAAGCTCGCCGCGCACTACGTGCTGCACCGCGACCGCATCCGGATCAAGCACAGCACCGAGGACGGCCGCTGGGTGAGCGTGTGGCGCGGCCGCGGCGACGACGTCGCCCTCGTCTACCCGAACGTGCGGATCCACCCGAAGGGCCTCGGCAAGGAGTGGAAGATGACGTTCCGGCGCACGCTGGACGGCGTCACCTACCGCCACGAGACGACCCCGGTGCGGCTCAGGACCCCGCGGTGGGTCAGCAACCCGGTCACGGTCACCGGGGACGACCCGGTCTCATCGATGGACACCACGCCCACCCGGACGCTGGCCGCCCGCGAGTCGATCGACCTCGACGTGACCTTCACCCGGGCCGACGGCCGCGAGGTAGAGAAGACCTACGGCGTCACCTACGTGCGTCGGCAGGGCTACCGGTGGTTCACCGAGCACGGCACGCACCTGGTGGACGCCGACACGCTCACGATCTGGGCCTCGACGAAGGCCGGCGGCTGGACGGTGCTGACCAAGGCCAACGGCTCGGACGTCGGCGGCCCCGGTCTCATCCAGGCGCGGATGGGCTCCCAGCAGCGCTCCTACGTCCTCGCGTGGACGCGGAAGGTCTCCGACGACGAGCGGGTCCTGCGGCACACCGAGGCGTTCACCCTGGCGCCCCAGGACTCCTGAGACGGACGACGCCGTCCCGCACGACGACGTCCCGCGCGCGGCTCGGGCGGGTCAGCGCGCGCCCGCGAGCGCGCGCTGGGCCCGCGCGGCCGCGACGTCCACGGTGGCGCCGGGCAGCCGGGCCAGCGAGCCGACGGCGAGGTCCCACTTCTCGGCCAGCAGGTGGGAGGCCATGACCACCGAGACGGCCTGCAGCGCGCCGGTCGGCCCGAGGTAGGCGGTGGCGACGGCGGCGATGCCGCGGTCGTGCTCCTCGCGGTCGACGGCGACCCCGGTGCGTCGCACCTCGTCCACCTGAGCGACCAGGCGGTCGACGTCGGTGATGGTCGCCGGGGTGAAGGCGCGCAGCGGACCCTCGAGCAGCTCGCGCACCCGCGCGTCGGGCAGCTGGGCGAGCAACGCCTTGCCGATGCACGAGCCGTGCAGCGAGAAGGACTGCCCGACCTTGGTGACGCCGCGCAGCCGAGCGGGGCTGGCGATCTGGTCGACCACGACCACCTCCCGGCCGGAGAAGACCGCGAGGTCGACGTTCTCGTTGACCTCGCGGGCCAGGACCGCCAGGTGGGAGCGGTTCGCGGCGAGCAACCGCAGGTGGCTGCCCATCCCGAACTTCAGGAGGCCGGGTCCGAGCACGTACCCGACGGTCTCGGGCGAGCGCACGACCAGCCGCTCCTCCTCCAGGGACTGCAGGACGCGGTGCGCCGACGAGCGGGCCAGCCCGGTGCGGGTCGCCAGCTCGGAGACGGTCAGCGGACGCCGGCTCTCGGCGAGCGCGTCGAGGATCAGGGTCGCGCGGTGCAGCACGCTCACACGGGCCCCCTCACTCGGTCCAGGTGCGGGTGACGACGAGCTCCTCGATCCGCCACGGGTCCTCGGCCACGACCAGGTCGTACTCGCCCAGGGTGTGCAGGCGCGGGGCGCCGTCGATCATCCAGCGAGTGTAGGTGGCGTGGGCGCGCCAGCGGCCGGGCTCGGGCTGCCCGTCGGGGCCGACGGCCGGCTCGACCACGAGGTTGTGCACGTCGTGGCGGTGGCCGACGACCGAGCCCCACAGCCCGGCGAGGAACGCCGAGGCGTCCTCGCGGCGGTCGAAGCCGCCGGCGGGGAAGACGACCCTCGCGTCGCCGAGCAGTGCCACCCCGGCGCCCACGTCGCGGGCGTCGGCGATGCCGACGTAGGTGTGCAGCAGGTTGGCGACCTCGTGCCGGGCGGCGGCGCCGCTGGTGAAGCCGACGAAGGACGGCGAGGTCGTCACCGCTGGGCCTCCTGCCACTGGCGGACCCACGCGCGGCCGTAGTCGTTGCCGTGCGGGGTGCGCAGGACCGTGTGGATGTGGAACGTCTGCGGGGTGTCGTAGTCGAGGAAGACGCCGCAGTGGTGGTCGAGCTCGGCGATGACGACGGGCGACTGCACGCGCACGTAGAAGACGTCGCCGGGCTGCCAGCCGCCGATCCAGGACACCCAGGTCTCGTCGAGGTGGGCGGCGACCTCGCGCACCCGCGCGGCCCGCGGACCGGCGGGCAGCACCGAGCAGAACTCCTCGACCAGGGCGAGGACGAGCGCACGGGCGTCGTCCGGCATCGCGGCCACGGGAGCGCCCTCGAACGGGATGACGCGGTTGTCCTGGAACGCCCCGGCCAGGTGCCGCTCGTCGCCGGGGTGGACGCGGCCCTCGGGCATCGCGGGGTCGACCATCTGCTCGTAGGCGATCGCCTGCTCCCGCTGCTCGGCCGGCAGGGCAGCCATGAGCGCCTCGGCGAGACGGATGCGCTCGCCGAAGACGCCCGGGCCCTCGTGCGGGCCGGCGTCCACGCAGTCGGGCTCGGCGCCGAGGAACATCGGGGAGACGATCATCCGGCCCTCGACGACCAGGCAGTTGACCGCGCAGTGGTGGCCGAAGAGCTGCCAGCCCCACGGGGCGCGCAGGTCGGGGGTGCCGTAGAGCGCGACGTTGTAGCTCCACTCGTTGAGGATGCTCGGCAGGTCCACGACCTCCCCGAGGAACCCGTTGATCACCATCATCCGGTGCGCGGCGTGGAAGCCCTCCTCGCTGAGCGAGGCACGCAGCAGGTCCAGCGTCGCCTCGCGCACGGCCTCCGGCTGCAGCTCCAGACGCAGGCCCGTGTCGAACTGCATGAACTCCGGGTTGGCCCAGGTCTGCCACTCGGGGGCGTCCACGGGGTGGTTGACCCGGGCGCGCCCGGCGTCGTCGAGCAGCCCGAGGAGTCGCTCGGCGGCGGCGACCATCGCGGCGACCGGGGCCTCCTCGCCGGGCGCGGCGGGGGTCAGGTCGTAGAGGCCCTCGCGCAGCGTGCCGTCCTCGGTGACCCCGCGGAACTCGTTGAGGTACAGCGGCGTCCAGCCCTGCACCAGGCCGCCGGTGAACGCGTCGTGCCGGGCGGCCTCGCGGTAGGCGTAGCAGTCCAGGCCCCGCACGTCGGCGTAGCGCGGGTGGTCGTGGTCGAAGAGGAACTGCCGGAAGGCCGAGGGGTCGGCGGCCACGGCTTCGGCGCGCGTCGGCTGGGTGGCGGTCATGGTGTCCTCCGGTGGCGGTGAGTGGGTACGGCCGGGGCCTCGGGCGGCCGTGCGGCCTGCCGAGGTGCGGTGGTGACGGCCGCCCGGGAGGGCGGCGGGTGACTAGTCGGAGTGCTGGTGGCGTCGGACGGCGGCGGCGACGGCGTCCAGGTCGCCGGCCGCGATGGCCTCGACCAGGTCGTCGTGCACCGCGACGCGCTCGAGGCGGTAGTCGGGACGCTCGTCGTCGGACCAGGTCGCCCCGGCACCGGTGAGGTGCCCCAGCGTGCTGGTGTAGACGGCGCGCGCCATGGCGTTCGGGCAGATCGCGGCGATCCGCTCGTGCAGGGCCCAGTTGGCGGCCATGAAGGCGGACCAGCCGTCGGCGTCGGCCAGTCGCGACTGCAGGTGCCGCAGCGCGACGACGTCCTCGTCCGTGCGGCAGCGGGCGGCGCCGCTGGCGACGAGGAGCTCGAGGTGGTCGCGCAGCTCGATGGCGTCGACGACGGTCGTGGGGTCCTCGTCCACGGCCAGCAGCGTGTGCCGCAGGCGGACGACGGGCCCGGCCTCGGCGACGAAGAGCCCACCGCCGCGCCCGGGCCGGATCACGAGGATGCCGCGGTCGCGCAGCAGCCGGACGGCCTCGGAGACGGTCGGACGGGAGAAGCCGCTGCTGGCCCGCAGGTCCTCCAGGGTGCCGACGCTCGTGCCCGGCGCCAGGCGCTCGCCGCGGATGCGGCGCTCGATCGCGGCGGCCAGCTGCTCGGCGCGGGAGCGCGGAGTCAGATCGGGTGAGACGTCGGTCATAGGGGAAGTTCTACCAGCAACCGTTTAAAAGATATAGATGTTTTAGAGGTTTTGTGCGACCGTCGTCACACGCCCACGCCGTCCGAGGAGGACACCCCATGCAGGAGATGCCGGAGAACCCCCAGCCCCAGCGCCGCGTCGTCGGTCTCGCCGACCCCGCGGGAGGCGTCCTCGTCGGCGCACTCTCCGCCGACGGCAACGAGGTGAGCGTGCTCGCGGGCCTGGAGGAGTTCTGGGGCGACCCGGCGCACTACCTCGCCCTCGAGCCGACCGGGTCGGCCCTGCCGGCGTCCGAGGTGACGTTCGTGCCGCCCGTGCTGCCCGGCGCCCGGGTGATCTGCATCGGCCTGAACTACCTCAAGCACGTGGCCGAGGGCTCCTACGCCGGTGACGGCGTCCCGCCCTACCCCACCCTCTTCGCCCGCTGGCCCGCCTCGCTCTCGGTCGGTGGCGCCGGCATCCCCGTCCCGGTCGACGAGGACGGCCTGGACTGGGAGGGCGAGGTCGTCGCCTACGTGGGCGCCACGCTCGTGGACGCCTCGCCCGAGGATGCGCTGGCGGCCGTCGTCGGCTACTCGACGTTCAACGACGTCACCTCGCGGCGGGCCCAGAAGCTCACCTCGCAGTGGATTCTTGGCAAGAACGGCGACTCCTCCGGCCCGCTGGGCCCGATCGTCCCCGCCTCGGAGGTCGGCGACCTGCGTGACGGCCTGCGGGTGCTGACCCGCGTCAACGGCGAGACCGTGCAGGAGGGGCGCACCGACGAGATGGTCTACACGGTCGGCGACACGCTCTCGCTCATCTCCCGCACGTTCACCCTGCGCCCCGGCGACCTGCTCGCCACCGGCACGCCCTCCGGCGTCGGCTACTCGCGCACTCCCCCGTGGCTGCTGCAGCCCGGCGACACCGTCGAGGTCGAGGTCGAGCGTCTCGGCACCCTGACCAACCACGTGGTCGACGGCTCGGCCCGGCACGCCTGACCCACCGCCCCACCTGCCCCACCCGGGCGGTGCGAGCGCGCCGCCCGACCCACCCCGACATCCCAGGAGACTCCTGTGAGCACCACCGGTCCGCTGTCCGACCTGCTGGTCGTCGACCTCTCCCGCGCCCTCGCCGGGCCGCACGCCACGATGATGCTGGGCGACCTCGGCGCCCGCGTGATCAAGGTCGAGGCACCCGGCCACGGTGACGACACCCGTGGTTGGGGCCCGCCGTTCGTGCAGCCGACCGACGACGGGTTCGCCACCTGCGGGCCGGACGGCGAGGGGGCGGAGTCCACCTACTTCCTCTCCGCCAACCGGAACAAGGAGTCGATCACCCTCGACCTCAAGGATCCGGCGGACCTCACCGTGCTCAAGCGGCTGATCATCCGCGCCGACGTCCTGGTCGAGAACTTCCGCCCCGGCGTGCTCACGCGCCTCGGGCTGGGGCCGGAGCGGCTGGCCGAGCTCAACCCGGCGCTGGTGACGCTCTCGATCAGCGGCTTCGGCCACGACGGGCCCGAGGGTGGCCGCTCGGGCTACGACCAGATCGCCCAGGGCGAGGCGGGGCTCATGTCGCTCACCGGCTCGGGCCCCGACGACCCGCAGAAGGTGGGGACGCCGATCGGCGACCTGCTCGCCGGCATGTACGGCGCCTACGGCCTGCTCGCCGCCCTGCACGAGCGCGAGCGCACGGGGCGCGGCCAGGTGGTGCGGACGTCGCTGCTGGCCGCGGTCGTCGGAGTGCACGGCTTCCAGGGCACCCGTTGGACCATCGCGGGCACGGTGGGCCGCGCGGCCGGCAACCACCACGCGTCCATCTCCCCGTACGGCCTGTTCCGCTGCGCCGACGGGGCCGTCCAGATCGCGGTGGGCTCGGAGAAGCTCTGGCACATGTTCTGCGCGGGCTTCGGGCTCGACCCCGACCTGCCCGGCTTCGCCACCAACCCCGAACGGGTCTCGCGGCGCGACGAGACGATCGCCCTGGTCGAGGAGGTCTTCGTCGGCTGGAAGGCCGAGGAGCTGCTGGCCCGGCTCGACGAGGTGGGCATCCCCGCGGGCAAGGTGCGCGACCTGGAGGACGTCTACGCCTGGGAGCAGACCGCGAGCCAGGGGTTGCTCCTCGACGTCGAGCACGCGACCCTCGGGAAAGTCACGCTGCCCGGCCCGCCGCTGCGCTTCTTCGACCCCGTGGGGGCCGAGACGACGCGTCGGGCCCACGCCGCGCCGCCCGTGCTGGGCAGCGACGGCGCCGCCGTCCGTGCCTGGCTGGACGCGCCCCTGCTCTCCTCGCGACGCGCATCGGAGCTCTCCGCATGACGACCACCGCACCGCCTGAGAACGAGGCCGCGGCGGGCGCCCGGCCCGCCAAGCGGCGCCGGCTCGGCGCCCGGGACCTGCTCGAGGCCAACCTGGACGCCGGCTCCTGGGTGAGCTGGGACAGGCCGCTGACCGCCGCCGACTACCCCGGCGCGGACGACGCCTACCTGGCCGAGCTCGCCGCGGCGGCCGAGAAGGCCGGCACCGACGAGTCGGTGATCACCGGCCGCGGCCGCATCCGCGGCCACGACGTGGCGCTGGTGGTCGGCGAGTTCCGGTTCCTCGGTGGCTCGATCGGCCGCGCCGCGGGCGAGCGGATCGTCTCCGCGGTGCGCCGCGCCACGGCCGAGCGGCTGCCGCTCATCGCCGCGACGGCGTCCGGCGGCACGCGGATGCAGGAGGGCACGCCGGCCTTCGTCCGGATGGTCGACATCTCCCGCGCGGTCGTCGACCACAAGGCGGCCGCCCTCCCCTACCTCGTCTACCTGCGCCACCCCACGACCGGCGGCGTCTTCGCCTCGTGGGGCTCGCTGGGCCACGTGTCGGTCGCCGAGCCGGGCGCGCTGATCGGGTTCCTCGGGCCCGTGGTCTACGAGGCGCTGCAGGGCAAGCCGTTCCCCCAGGGCGTCCAGGTCGCCGAGAACCTGGTGCGCCGGGGCATCGTCGACGCCGTCGTGGAGAACGACGACCTGGCCGAGGTGGCCGCCCGCAGCCTGGCCCTGCTCAAGGACCGGCTCGGTGGCCTCGACGACGTCCCGGCCTCCCGGGCCGTGGCCGCCCGCGACGCGGAGGGGACGCCCGGCGTCGCCGCCGACGCGTGGTCGGCCATCGAGCTGACCCGCCGCCCCGACCGGCCTGGCGTGCGCGACCTGCTGCGGCACACGGCCGCCGACGTCGTCCCCCTGAACGGGACGCAGGCGGGCGAGTCCGAGGAGGCGCTGCTGACCGTGCTCGCCTCGCTGGGCGGCACCACCTGCGTGGTGCTGGGGCAGGACCGCCGTGCCCAGATGGCCGACCGGCCGCTCGGCCCGGCCGCGCTGCGCTCGGCCCGGCGCGGCATGCAGATCGCCCAGCAGCTGCACAAGCCGCTGGTCTGCGTCATCGACACCCCCGGCGCCGACCTCTCGGCCGACGCCGAGGAGGGCGCGCTGGCCAGCGAGATCGCCCGTTGCCTGGCCGACATGGTGCAGCTGACCGTGCCGACCGTGAGCGTGCTGCTCGGCGAGGGGTGCGGGGGTGGGGCGCTGGCACTGCTGCCGGCCCGCCGGGTGGTCGCGGCCGGCAACGCCTGGCTCTCCCCGCTGCCGCCCGAGGGCGCGTCCACCATCCTGTTCCGCACCCCCGACCGGGCGCCCGAGATGGCGCGCCGCCAGCAGGTGCGGGCCGTCGACCTCGCCGAGGCGGGCGTCGTGCACGCGGTGGTGCCCGAGGAGGTGCCCGCCCACGAGGACCCGGTGGGCTTCTGCCGGGCCATCACCGACGAGGTGCGCGCCCAGATCGCGGCCCAGGTCCTGGGCGGTCGTTAATCCCACATCGCAAGACAGGAGTCTTGCATCGTGGGATTCCAGGCGTAGGTTCGCGTCATGAGCACCCCCGGCGCGCGCTACACCCACGGCTACGGCGAGAGCGTCCAGCGCTCCTACCTGGCCCGCACCGCGGAGAACTCCGCCGCCTACCTGCTGCCGCACCTGCGGCCCGGCCAGGACCTCCTGGACGTCGGCAGCGGACCCGGCACCATCACCGCCGGCCTGGCCGCCCGCACCGCGCCGGGCCGGCTGGTGACGGTCGAGGTCGCCGAGGAGGCGCGGGAGCAGACCCGGGCCGGGCTGACCCGCGCCGGCTCCGACCTCGCCCACCGCGCCGAGCTGCTGATCGGGGACGTGCACGCCCTCGACCTGCCCGACGACTCCTTCGACGTCGTGCACGCCCACCAGGTGCTCCAGCACGTGACCGACCCGGTCGCGGCGCTGCGCGAGATGATCCGCGTGACCCGGCCGGGCGGCGTGGTCGCCGTCCGCGACGCCGACTACGCCTCGTTCACCTGGTACCCCGAGAGCCCCGGCCTGGAGAAGTGGGCCGGCTACTACCAGGCCGCGGCGCGGGCCAACGGCGGCGAGCCGGACGCCGGGCGGCGGCTGCTCGCCTGGGCCCGCGCAGCCGGCGCCACGGACATCACCGCGACGTCGTCCACCTGGTGCTACGCCGACCCCGACGCGCGCGAGCTGTGGGGCGGGTCGTGGGCCGACCGCATCCTGCAGTCAGCGATCGCCACCCAGCTGGTCGACGAGAAGCTGGCCGACCCCGAGGACCTGGTCGAGGTCTCGCAGGCCTGGCAGGCGTGGGCCGCCGAGGAGGACGGCTGGTTCAACCTCGTGCACGGCGAGGTGCTGATCCGGGTCTGAGGCGGCCTTTACGCGCGTGAGGACGCCTGCGGCTACCGTCTACGCGCTGCGCACCGCTCTCGAAAGGTCGTCATGTCCGAGCTCGTCCTCACTCTCTCCTGCCAGGACCGCCACGGCATCGTGGCCTCGGTGGCGGGCTTCCTGGCCTCCCACGGGTTCTCGATCCGCGACAGCCAGCAGTTCGGTGACGAGGAGACCGGCCTGTTCTTCCTGCGGATGCGGGCGGCCGCGCTGGAGCCGACCGACCTCGACGTCATCCGCGCCGCCTTCGCCACCGAGGTGGCCGACGACCTGGGCGCCGAGTGGGCCTTCCACGACCCCACCCGCAAGCACCGGATGCTGGTGATGGTGAGCCAGCAGGGGCACGTGCTCAACGACCTGCTGCACCGCACCCGCACCGGGTCGATGCCGGCCGACATCGTCGCGGTCGTCTCCAACCACACCGACTTCCGCGAGCTCGTCGAGTGGCACGGCATCGAGTTCCACCACGTGCCCGTCACCAAGGACACCAAGGCGGACGCGGAGGACGAGCTGCGCCGGCTGGTCGAGGTGCACCAGGCCGACTCGGTGGTGCTCGCGCGCTACATGCAGATCCTCTCCGACGGCCTGTGCCTTGACCTGTCGGGCCGCGCCATCAACATCCACCACTCCCTGCTGCCCGCGTTCAAGGGCGCCCGTCCGTACTTCCAGGCGCACGCGCGCGGGGTGAAGGTCATCGGCGCGACCGCGCACTACGTGACGGCCGACCTCGACGAGGGCCCGATCATCGAGCAGGACTTCACCCGCGTCGACCACACCAAGTCGCCCCAGGACCTCACGGCCATGGGCCGCGACCTCGAGGCGCTCGCCCTCTCCCGCGCGGTCACCGCGCACGCCGAGCACCGGGTGCTCCTCAACGGCACCAAGACGGTCGTCTTCAGCTGAGGCCGCCGCACGGGCGGTGACCCTGCAACCGAATGGCGCGCTCATGCGGCTGCCGGCGCACCGCCCGTCACGGCGCTCACGTCCGCTGGCACTCCTTGCATGCAAGGTTGTACGTTCCTGAGGTGCCACCGATCGACGACCCCGCTGCCCCCGCCGCCGAGCGCGCCTACCGCGCGGTGAAGGAGGACATCCTCACCGGCGCCGTGCGCGGCGGCTCCCTGCTGAGCGAGGTCGAGGTCGGCGCCCCGCTGGGCATCTCGCGCACCCCCGTCCACGAGGCGTTCCTCCGGCTCCAGGCCGAGGGCCTGCTCGAGCTGGTGCCGCGCCGCGGCGCCGTGGTGGTGCCGGTCGCCCCCGGCGAGGCCCGCGACGTGCTCGAGGTGCGCCGTGCGCTGGAGAGCGCGGCGGTGCGTCGGCTCGTCTCCCCCGGCCAGGACGCGGCCCGCGACCGTCTCGCCACGGCGGTCGTCGCCCTGCTCGCCGAGCAGGAGCGGCTGGCCGCGGCCGGCGACGTGGCCGGCTTCGCCCGGGCCGACACCGAGTTCCACGCCACGATCGTCGAGGCGTCGGGCAACGCCGTCGCGACCGGGTTCTACGCGAGCCTGGGCGACCGGCAGCGCCGCATGGCGATCGGCTCCATCGGAGCCCACACCGAGCACCTCGTCGTCCTGGCCGAGGAGCACCGGAGCATGGCCGCGGAGGTGGCCGCCTGCGACCCGGACGCCTTCGAGGCGAGCCTGCGCGGCCACCTGAGCCGCACCCACGCGGTGCTGCTGGGCGGTGCCTGGTGAGCACGCAGGTCGAGGCCGCCGTCCTGACCCCCCACCGCGCCGGCCACCGGCCCGCGCGCCGCGAGGGCCGCCCGCGCCTGGCGCGTGCCGGCCGCGGCGATGTTCGTCATCGGCTGGGGTGGCAACCAGTTCACGCCGCTGCTCAGCGTCTACCGCGTCGAGATGGGGTTCTCCCAGGTCGACGTGAACGTCTTCCTCGGCGCCTACGTGCTGGGGCTCGTGCCCGGGCTGCTGGTGGCCTCGGCGCTCTCCGACCACGTGGGCCGGCGACCGGTCATGCTCGCCGGCCTGGTCGCCTCCGTGCTCGGCAGCATCGCGCTGGCCGTCGGCGACGTCGCCGGGTACGCCGCCATCTTCGCGGGCCGCGCCCTCGTCGGGGTGGCCGTCGGCGTCGCCATGTCGGTGGGCACCGCCTGGGTCAGCGAGCTCTCGCGCCCCTCCTGGGACGCCACCGCCCGCCCCGGTGCCGGCGCCCGCCGCTCCTCGATCCTGCTCACGCTCGGCTTCGCCGCGGGCCCGGCGGCCGCGGCCCTGCTCGCCCAGTGGAGCCACCCGGCGCTGCTGTGGCCGTTCGTGGTGCACGTGGCGCTCACGGTGCCGGTGCTCGCGCTGGTCGCCCGCTCGGCCCCCGAGACCCGCCGTGAGCGCGGCGACCTGCGCTTCCTCGACCGGCTGCGGGTGCCCGCCGCGGGGCACCGACGGTTCCTGCACGTGGTGCTGCCGATGGCGCCCTGGATCTTCGGCTCCGCGGGCGTCGCCTACGCGATCGTGCCCCAGGCGGTCGAGGGCTCGCTTGGCTCGGCCGAGCTGCTGTTCACCGCAGCCCTGACCGTGGCCACCCTGGTCACCGGCGTGCTGGTGCAGCCGATCGCACGCCGCCTGGACGACACCCTCTCGGCGAGGGCGATCGTCGTCTCCATGGTGCTGATGTCGCTCGGCATGGCGCTGGCCGCGCTCACCGCCCTCGTCGGCAGCCCGGTGCTCGCCGTGCCGGTGGCCCTGGTGCTGGGCGCCGCCTACGGCATCGCCGTGGTCTCGGGCCTGCTGGAGGTGCAGCGCATCGCCCGCCCCGACGACCTGGCCGGCCTCACCGGCGTCTACTACGCGCTGGCCTACGTCGGGTTCCTGCTGCCTGCGCTGCTCGCCGCGCTCAGCGCGTGGTTCTCGGTGCCCGCGATGCTGGGCGTCGTCGCGCTGGTCTGCCTGGCCTGCACGCTGGTCAGCGCCAGCGGCTGGTCGCGCCACCTCGACCTCGCCGCCCACGAGGGCTGAGCCGCCGCCGGGACGTCATACGCCCCGGAGACCCGTGTCTCCGGTGCGTATGACGTCCCGAGGCTGGGCTCAGGCGCGTGGCGCCGCGGTGGAGGAGCGCACGACCAGCTCGACGTCGACGACGACCGGCTCCGGCGGGGCGGTGGGGCTCTCGATCGCCGCGAGCGAGGAGCGGACGACGGCGCGGCCCATGTCCTGCGGACGCTGGTTGACCGTCGTCAGGTCGTTGGCGCTCACGCGGGCGAGCGGGGAGTCGTCGTAGCCGGTGACCGAGACGTCCTCGGGCACCCGCACCCCCCGCCGCGACAGCGCCCAGACGAGGGCGGCCGCGGCGTGGTCGTTGCTGCCCACCACGGCGGTCGGCAGGCTGGACCGCGCGAGCAGCTGGCGCGCGACGGAGGAACCCACCTCCTCGGGGTAGGTCGGCAGGCCGAGGTGGGTGAGGTCGCCCAGGACGTCCTCGACCAGGCCGTGCTTCTTCACCGCGCGTCGGTAGCCGGCGAGGCGGATCGCCGCCGGAGCGGGGCCGGCCGCGTCCAGGTAGGCGATCTCGGTGTGCCCGAGGCCCACGAGGTGCTCGACGGTCAGCGCGATGCCGGTGTCGCCGGCGGAGCGGACGACGGAGAACGCCGCGTCCCGGCGCCCGTACCCGACGCCGACGACCGGCACGGGCACCTGCCCGGCGAGCTCGGCGAGGTCGGCGCGAGGCAGGTCGGAGCCGATGACGGCCACGGCCACGCAGCGGTGGGCGATGAGCTCGCGGAAGGCGTCACGGGGGCTGCGGTGCTCGGTCACGGCGCTGAGCACCACACCCAGCCCGCGCTCGCGCGCCTCGGCGTAGACGCCCTCGATGATGTCGGCCTCGGTGGAGTGCGCGGGGTTGAACACGACGCCGACCTGACGCCCCTTCGAGGCGCGCAGCTCGCGGGCCGCGAGGTTCGGCACGAAGCCCAGCTCGAGCGCGGCCTGCCGCACCCGCTCGCGGTTCTCCTTGCTCGCGCCCGGCGCACCGCGCATGGCGGCGGAGACGAGCTGGCGCGAGACGCCCAGGTGGGCGGCGATCTCGGCCATCGTCGGCGGCTTGCCACCCGCCGTGCGGGCAGGCGGGGACGGCTCGTCGGCCGCGGCCTCGGGACCGGTCACGGGTTCACCCTGCACAGCCTCACCCTAGGGGGCGGTGGCCGCGCTCGTCCTCGCGCCCCGGGGGCGAGGCCGCCACCGGGACCGCGCTCAGAGCTTCATGTGCTCGCCGGCGTCGGCGAGCACGTCGCGCAGGCGGGAGACGATCTCCTCGAGCAGCGCCTCGTCGCTGATCAGCGGCGGGGCGATCTGGAGCACCGCGTCGCCGCGGTCGTCGCAGCGCGCGATGAGACCCGCCTCGCGCAGCCGGCGCGGGAGGAACGCCCGGAGCAGCTCGTCGCGCTCCTCCTTCTCGAACCGGGTGGCCTCGTCGTCCTTGACCAGCTCCATCGCCCAGAAGAAGCCCGCGCCGCGCACGTCCCCGACGATCGGGAGGTCCAGCAGCGTGGCGACCTTCTCGCCGAGCGGCCCGGCCAGCGTGCGGACGTTCTCCAGCACCCCGTCGCGCTCGAAGATCTCGATGTTCCTGCGGGCGATCGCCGCCGAGACCGGGTGCCCGCCGAAGGTGATGCCGTGGCGGTAGACCTTGCCCTGGTCGACCAGCGGCTCGAGCACGTGCGAGCGGACCAGGACCGCACCCATGGGGGCGTAGGCCGAGGTGATGCCCTTGGCCACCGAGATCAGGTCGGGGGCGACGCCCTCCCGGGCGACGGCGAACCACTCGCCGATGCGGCCGAAGCCGGTGATGACCTCGTCGGCCATGAGCAGGGTGCCGTACTTGTCGGCCAGCGCCCGCAGCCCCTGCCAGTAGCCCGGCGGCGGCACGAAGCAGCCGCCCGCGTTCTGCACCGGCTCGGCGATGATCAGCGCCACCTCGTCGGCGCCGGCGGCGAGGATCGCGTCCTCGACCTCGGCCAGCAGCCGGGCGCAGAAGGCGGCCGGGTCGTCGCCGTCGGGCGCCCGGAAGGCGTTGGTCGACGACACGTGGCTGACCTCGATGGGCGCGGTGCCGAAGCCCGACTTGAAGCCCGGGACGCCGGTGAAGGAGAGCGCCCCGAGCGTCACGCCGTGGTAGGCGGTGCGGCGGGCGATCGCCTTGACCCGCTGCGGCTGGCCGAGCGCGTCGAAGTGCTCGCGCACCATCTTCCAGGCCGACTCCACCGACTCCGAGCCGCCGCCGGTGAACATGACCTTGTAGTCGTCGGCCGGGGCCCGGTCGCTGATCATCTCGGCCAGCTCGATGGACGCCGGGTGCGCGGTGTTCCAGTTGGTGTTGAACGCCAGCGTGGTGAGCTGCCGGGTGGCGGCCTCCGCGAACTCCTCGCCGTAGGAGTACCCCAGCTGGGAGCAGAACAGGCTGGAGAGCGCGTCGATGTACTGCGTGCCCCGCGTGTCGTAGACGTAGGGCCCCTCGCCGCGCTCGAGCACGAGCAGGTCGCTGCCCTGCTGCTTGGCGAAGTGCTGCACCAGGTGGTCGCGCGCGCCCACCTGGAGCGCGTCGTGGGTCGTGAGCGGCGTGGACGACGGCGTGGACGGCGGCGTGGACATGGGTGGGGCGACCTCCGTGGTGCGTGCTCCCGCCGACTGCGGGACTCCGACATCTTGCTCCCCGGCGCCGACGTGGCGCCACGTGCGGGCCGTCACGAGTCGAGCACGTCCTCGTCACGACGCCGACCGATGAGCCGCCAGGCCACGACCGCGGCCACCGACAGCAGCAGGGCGGCGGCCAGCGAGACCGCCTGCATGGCGTCGACGAACGCGTGCTGCGCGAGCAGCACCGCCTCGTCCGAGCCGTGCGCGAGGGCCCCGGCGAGCGAGTCGCGGACCTCCTCGGGCTGGCCGTCGAGGCCGGAGCGGTACAGCAGCGTCAGGCCGGAGCCGAGGACGCCGATGCCGAGGGCCACGCCCAGCTCGTAGGCGGTCTCGCTGACGGCGGAGGCGGCACCGGCCCGGTCGGCGGGCACCGCGCTGAGCACGGCGTCGGTGCTGAGGGTGAAGGCGAACCCCTCCCCCAGCCCGGCCAGCACGAGCGCAGCCGCGAGCACGACGTACCCGGCGGCGCTCTCGCCGACGGCCAGCAGCGCCATCCCGGCGGCGGAGACGGCCAGCCCGGCGCCGATCACCCGGCCCTGGCCGAACCGTGCGGCTGCCCGGCCGGCGAAGGGGATGACGGCCACGGCGGCCGCGGTCAGCGGCAGCTCCCACAGACCGGCCTGCAGCGGGCCGAGGCCGCGCACGAGCTGGAGGTACTGGGAGAAGAAGTAGAGCAGCCCGCTGAAGGCCAGCACCGCCACGAGCGTGGAGCCCACGGCGCCCCGGACCGTCGGGTCACGGAACAGTGCGAGGTCCAGCAGCGGGGCGCGGCCGGCGCGGCTCAGCGCCCGCTGCCGGCGGACGAAGGTGGCGCCCGCCAGGACGCCGACCACCAGGGCGGCGACGGCCAGCGGGGTCACACCGTGCACGGCCGCCTCCTTCACGGCCAGGACGACGGGCACCACGGCCAGCAGGGAGAGACCGGCGCTGACCAGGTCGAGCCGGCCCGGGTGCGGGTCGCGCGACTCGGGGACCAGCGCCACGGTGCCGACGAGCAGCAGCACGACGACCGGCACGTTGACCAGGAAGACCGAGCCCCACCAGAAGTGCTCGAGCAGCAGGCCGCCCACCGCGGGGCCGGCGGCGGCGCCCGCGTAGGCGCCGGCGGCCCAGATCGCCACGGCGCGGGTGCGCCGCGCGGCGTCCGGGAAGAGCGCGCGGATCAGCGCCAGCGTGGAGGGCATGAGGGTGGCCGCGGCGACGCCCTGGAGCGCGCGGGCGGCGATGAGGGTCTCCGGGGTGGGGGCGAGGCCGGCGGCCAGGGAGGTCAGCCCGAAGGCCGTCGTCCCGACGAGGAGGACGCGGCGGCGGCCGAACCGGTCGGCGACCCCTCCCATCGTGACCAGGAAGCCCGCGATGGCGAAGGAGTACACGTCGCCGATCCAGAGCAGCTGCGTGGAGGTGGGCGCGAGGTCGGCAGAGAGCGCGGGCACGGCGAGCGCCACCACGGTGCCGTCGACCGAGAGCAGGACGACCGCGAGCACCAGCACCACGAGCGCGGCCCAGGGTCGTCGCGCGATGCCGGCGGGCACGGGCGAGGACGTGGGGCGGGCGACCGGAGTCGTGGGCAGGGTGCTGGTCATGGCGATAACGTACCGTCCAGACGGTCGGTAACCAACTCCCGACGACGGCCACGCGTCCCGCTCCACCTAGGCTGGGCCGCGTGAGCGAGGGCAGACGGACCCGGGACCCGGTGCAGACGCGGGCACGCATCCTCGACGCGGCCGGGCGGGCGCTGCTGACCCACGGCGCCGGGGCGAGCCTCGAGACGATCGCCCGGGTGGCCGAGGTCTCCAAGGGCGGCCTGCTGCACCACTTCCCCAGCAAGGACGCGCTGCTGGTCGCGCTGGGCGCGCACCTGGAGGCGCAGTTCGAGGAGCACGTCGAGGCGCAGCTCGACCCGGAGGACGACGCCCCGGGGCGGCTGCTGCGGGCCTACGTCCGGGCCTCGCTGGACCAGCTGGACGCGACGCAGGTGCGCGAGGAGATCACGCTGCTGGCGCTGATCAGCGCGGTGCCCGAGGCCACGCAGGACGCGCGGGACGCCTGGCACCGCTGGCGCGAGCGGCTGGCCGCGGACGGCCTGGACGCCGGGCGCACGCACGTGATCGTGCGGGCCGCGGACGGGGTCTCGGCCGCGTCGCTGTTCGACGGGGACGTCGACGCCGGCGAGGTCGACGCGCTGCGCGAGGAGCTGCTGGCGCTCACCCGCGACGCCGGACCGTTGCCGGGCCGCCCGCCGCGCCCCTGGTAGGGCGGGCGACCGGCCCGGGCAGTCGGTCCGGCCACGGTCAGCCAGCCGTGGCTCAGTCGGCCACGTAGAACATCCGCTTGTTGACGAACTCGTCCATGCCCAGCGGGCCCAGCTCGCGGCCGAAGCCGGAGCGCTTGACGCCTCCGAACGGGATCTCCGCGCCCTCGCCGGCGGTGGAGTTCACGTTGGCCATGCCGACCTCCAGCTGCTCGGCGAGGGCGCGGGCGCGTGCCTCGTCCTTGCTGATCACGGAGCCGCCGAGCCCGTAGGTGGTGTCGTTGGCCAGGGCGAGGGCCTCCTCGTCGCTGGCCACCTCGTAGACGACGGCGACGGGGCCGAAGAGCTCCTCGCGGAACGCGCGCATCTCGGGGGTGACGCCCGTGAGCACCGCCGGGGAGTAGTAGGCGGCGGGGGCCTCGCCCAGCACGCCGCCGGCGTGCAGCGTGGCGCCCTTGGCGACGGCGTCCTGCACCTGGGCGTCCAGAGCCTCGGCGGCACGTCGCGACGACAGCGGGGAGAACTCCTCCACGGCCTTCGCCTTCGCGACGATCTTCTCCACGAAGTCGGCGTAGACCTCCGAGCGCACGATCATCCGCTTGTTGGAGTTGCAGGCCTGGCCGGTGTTGTAGGTGCGGAAGTCCCAGGCGTCGCTGACCACGGAGTCCAGGTCGTCGGCGTCGAGGACGACCATCGGGTCCGAGCCGCCCAGCTCGAGGACGCACTTCTTCAGGTTCTTGCCGGCCAGGGCGGCGACGACCGCGCCGGCCCGCTCGGAGCCGGTGAGCGAGACGCCCTGCACGCGGGGGTCGGCGATGATGGTCTCGACCTGGTCGTAGCTGGCGAAGACGTTGACGTAGGCGCCCTCGGGGAGGCCGGCGTCCTTCATGATCTGCTCCACCGCGAGCGCCGAGCGCGGCACCGACTCGGCGTGCTTGAGCACGATGGTGTTGCCCAGCATCAGGTTCGGCGCCGCGAACCGGGCGATCTGGTAGAAGGGGAAGTTCCACGGCATGATCCCGAGCAGGACGCCGATCGGCAGCCGCTGGATGACCGCGCTGCCGCCGGAGAAGGTCTTGATCGGCTGGTCGGCCGCGAGGGTCGGGCCCTCGGTGGCGAAGTAGTCGAAGATCGCCTGGCAGAACTCGGCCTCCTCGACGCCCTCCGACAGCGGCTTGCCCATCTCCTGCGTGGCGATGGCGGCCAGCTCGTCCTTGCGCTCCTCGAACAGCGCGGCGATGCGCTTCACGACGACGGCGCGCTCGGCCATCGGGACGGCCTTCCACGACGTGTAGGCGGTCTGGGCGGCGGCGAGCGCGCCCTCGACCTCGGCGTCCGTGGCGTGGGGGAAGGTCTCGGCGACCTCACCGGTGCTCGGGTCGAGGACCTGGTAGGCGGGACTGGTCATGCGTTCTCCTCCGGGGACGGGCGGCGCCGCGGCCGCGTCTGCTGGCCCCACCTAACCGCACCCGCCGTGCGTCCGGGCGACGTGGACGCCGCCTGTCCCGCCGCGGACGTGACGTCGGCCCCGTCGGGCAGGATGGGGCTCCGTCGACCCCGTGTCACGTCTCGAGCAGCTCAGCCCCCGCACCCGCGGGGTCGTCATCGGCGTCGGCGTGGCCGACGCCGTCCTGCGCCTGGTCGCCCTGCGCGACCTCAGGGCGAGGGACGCGGCGCAGGTCCGCGGCTCGCGGCGACTGTGGGCGCTGGCGCTGAGCACGGTCAGCTCCGCCGGCGTCCTGCCGGTCTGCTACCTGCTGCGCGGGCGGCGCTGAGCGACCTGAGGCGGTCGGCCGACCGGAGCCGGCGGGACCGCTCCCCCGGGCTCAGGCGGCCTGCGGCGAGCCGGTCACCGCGGCCACCCGGCGGGCCAGGGCGCGCACGTCGAACGGCTTGGCCACGAACTCGGTGACGCCGGCGTCCTGGGCGGCGGCGAGGTCCTCGGCCATGACGCTGGCCGAGATCACCACCACCCCGTCCAGCGGCTCCAGCCCGAGCGCACGGGCGTGGAGGACGAGGTCGAGCCCGGTCTCCCGGGTGCCGAGCCGCACGTCGGTGACGAGCAGGTCGGTCTCGCGACGGGCGAGGACGTCCAGGGCCGCGTCCACGGTCGCGACGACCTCGAGGCGCACCCCGGAGCCCCGGAGGGCGAAGCCGAGGAGCACGGCGATGTCGCCGTCGTCCTCCACCAGCAGCACGTTCTTCATGCCTCCTTCATCGGCGTGGACGGCGGGCAGCTGACCCATGTCATGACAAAGTCTCGACACTGGTCTGGGCCGGGGTCGTCCCCCGGGCTGGTGGCGGGACGTGCCGTCCGGAGGCAGGATCGAGCCATGTCCGACTTCAACGCGCGGGTCCTGGCCGAGTTCCACGAGCGGCACGGCGTGGTCACCGAGGCGGCGCCGTTCGGCGACTCCCTCGTGGTGCTGCACACGGTGGGGGCGAGGTCCGGCGCGCCGCGGGTCAGCCCCGTCATGGGGATCGAGGACGGGGACGGCTGGCTGGTGGCGGCGTCCAAGGCCGGGGCGCCCGACAACCCGGCCTGGTACCACAACCTCCTGGCCCACCCCGACCTCGTGATCGAGACCGGCGACGGCACCACGATCACCCGCACCGACGTGCACGCCACCGACCTCGAGGGCGCCGAGCGCGACGCCGCCTGGGAGCGGTTCAAGCAGGCCAGCCCCGGCTTCGCCGAGTACGAGGCCCGCACCGCCCGCACCATCCCCGTCCTGCGGCTCAGCCCGCGCTGAGCGTCGGGCCGGGCAGCCCCGCGGGACCGGACGGACCCCGGGAGGCACGTGCCTCCCGGGGTCCGTTCGCGCCTGCTCTCAGACGAGGCCGACCGCCGCGGCGAGGACGCCGGCCGCCGCTCCGCCGAGCAGGGGGCCCACGATCGGCACCCAGGCGTAGCCCAGTCACTGCCGCCCTTGTTCCGGATCGGCAGCAGCGCGTGGGCGATCCGCGGCGCGAGGTCGCGGGCGGGGTTGATCGCGTACCCGGTCGGCCCGCCGAGCGAGGCGCCGATGCCCACCACGAGCAGCGCCACCCCCAGCGGACCGAGGCCCGAGGGCGTCGAGCCGAAGGACAGCACCACGAAGACCAGCACGAAGGTGCCCAGCAGCTCGGTGACCAGGTTCGTGGACGCGCGCCGGATCTCGGGGCCGGTCGCGAACACCGCCAGCATGGCCCCGGGCTCGTTGGCGGCGTCGTTGAAGTGGTCCCGGTAGACGAGCCACGCGAGCACCGCCCCCAGGAAGGCGCCGGAGAGCTGCCCGAGCAGGTAGGACAGCACGCTCAGCGGACCACCGAGGTCGGCACCGGAGGTCAGGAGCCCCACCGTCACCGCCGGGTTGAGGTGGGCGCCGGACCGGAAGGCGACGAACACCCCGGCGAAGACCGCCATCCCCCAGCCCAGGTTGATCAGCATGAAGCCGCCGCTGTTGCCCTTCGTCCCGGCCAGGACGACGTTGGCGACGACGCCGCAGCCGAGGAGCAGGAGCAGCGTGGACCCCATGAGCTCACTGAGGAAGAGGCCGCCCGGTGCCACGGCTCAGTGCCCCGCGACGTAGGGGACGGGGGCCGGCAGACCGGCCTCCTCGCGGACCCGCACGGCGAACCGCTCGATCGAGGCCAGCGCGCTGACCACGTCCGCACCGGCCACCTCGAAGGGCATGGCGTGGATGGTCTCGCCCGGCACGGTGGCGGCGTCCGCCACGACGCGCAGGGAGTCGAGGTCGTCGCTGCGCAGCCCCACCTCCGTGAGCGTGTTCGGCAGCCCGACCCTGGTGGTGAACTCGATGAAGTCGCGGACGTCGCTGGTCGGCGCGGCCTCGAGCACGAGCTGGGTCAGCGAGCCGATGTTGACCTTCTGGCCGTGGGCCAGGCCGTGGGTGGCGCCGACCGCGGTCAGCCCGTTGTGGATGGCGTGGGCGGCGGCGAGGCCACCGGACTCGAACCCCAGCCCCGAGAGGAGGGTGTTCGCCTCGATCACCTTCTCCACGGCCGGCGTCACCTGGTGGTCCTGCACCGCCGCGATCGCGGGCAGCGCGTTCTCCCACAACACCTCCCAGCTGAGCTCGGCAAGCGCCGTGCCGGCCAGCGTCGGGAGCCCGCCCGCCATGGTCTGGGAGTGGGAGCGGGCCGTGGCCCTCGCCTCGAGCCAGGTCGCCAGCGCGTCGCCGATGCCGGCCACCAGGAGGTGGGCGGGCGCGTTGGCCACGACCTGGGAGTCCACCAGCACGAGGTCGGGGTTGCGCGGGAAGAACCGGTACTCCTCGAACTCGCCGCTCTCGGTGTAGATCACCGCGAGCGCACTGCAGGGCGCGTCCGTGGACGCCACCGTGGGCACGTTCGCCCACCGGATGTCGG
This sequence comes from Nocardioides bruguierae, assembly GCF_023656415.1. Classification (GTDB taxonomy): domain Bacteria; phylum Actinomycetota; class Actinomycetes; order Propionibacteriales; family Nocardioidaceae; genus Nocardioides; species Nocardioides bruguierae. The sequence goes on along the minus strand of NZ_JAMOIL010000017.1, from coordinate 80,220 downwards.
CCAGGTGGCCCGCGGCCTTGACCGCGTCGATGACGCTGCCGCCACCCACGGCGACCACCACGTCCGCGCCGGCCTCCCGGATCACGGCCACGAGCCTGTCCACCTCGACAGCGCTGGGCACTCCCCCGAACGCCTCGCGCCGCATCGGCAGGTCCGCCTGCTTCACGGACGGCTCGACGTCGTGCCCCACGAGGCCCCAGACGAGGTCGTCGGCGACGAACAGCGGCGTGCTGCCCAGCCGGGCCAGGTACTCCCCGATCCGGTGGATGGCCCCCTTGCCCTGGATGTAGCGGCCGGGGCTGATGACGGTACGGACACTGCTTGACATGCGTTGCTCCTCTGGTCGCGACGTGCTGCCCAGCGACGCGGACCGACCGGGGCGGAGCCCGCGGGATCACCGGCCGCTGGAGTGACGTCAGTCACACTTTCCGCAGGCGAACGTAGGGGTCCGGTGGGGGCTCGCGACCCGGCCCGGTGTCTCAATGTGAGACCGGCCCCCGTCTCACGTTGAGACGGGGGCCGGGGACGCCTGGACCGGGCCGCGCCGGGTCGGGTCGGGTCAGGCGGGGCCGCACAGAGTGAGCAGGTTCGGCCAGGCTGATCTCCGCGGGAGACGTCCACGCAGCCGAGGCGCGCGCTCCGAGAGATCGACCCGGGGACGGCGGACCGACGACTCCCCCTCATCGCGCAGCACCCCTCCTGCGCATCCAGACCGCGCGGAGATCCTCGCGCTTCAGCGGCGGCCCGCACCTACGCTGACTGATCGGACCTGGAGTCGTTGCAGGTCGCCGTGCCCGAGGACGTGTGACCCCGGGGGCGGTGCTCGCCGCCCGCGGGACCACCCGTCAGTGGTCGAGCGCCAGGTGCAGCGCGAGCAGCGCCTTGCCGTAGTCGTTGCCGTTGGGCGTGCGGGTGATCGAGTGGACGTGCTGGCGCGACACCTCGTTGTCGGCACCCCAGCCCTGGCCGACCGGACCGGGGGTCTCGCAGTCGAACTCGATGTAGATGACCGGACTCTGGATGCGGAAGTAGAAGACCGAGTCGTCGTCGGTCCCGCCGATCCAGCAGAAGTACGTCTCGTCGACGTGGTCCTTGACCTGCTCCATCTTGATCTCGGCGTGGCCGTCGTCGACGTTGCCGACGAACAGGTTCGTCAGCGTCCACAGCTTCTCGCGCTGGTCGTCGTCGAGCGCGGTGGCGACCAGGCCCTCGTAGGCCACCTCGGAGTTGTCGGCGAACGCGACCGCCTTGATGTCGTCCCCGGTCTTGTCCGAGGAGATGATCGCGACCTTCTGCTGGTCGGAGTCCAGGGCGTTGACCATCGCGATGGCGGCGGTGAACTCGGCGTCGAAGAGGGAGAGGCCCTCGTACTCGGAGTCGGTGCCGAAGTTGGCCTGCATCGGCTCGGACCCCATGAAGGTCGGGGTCATGACGACCTGGTCGCCGAGCACGAAGTAGTTGACCACCAGGTGGTGGCCGTCGATCTGCCAGCCCCAGGGGTCGGTGGAGGACGGGGTGCCCATGATGGTGAACCAGTACAGGCCCTCGTTGAACTGGTCGGTGTTGCCGATCAGCTCGCCCGCGTACTGGTTGAGCTTGATGATCGTGTCGGAGCTGCTGAAGCCGTCCGCGCTCATCCCCGCCTCGAGGATGGCCATGGCGAGCGTCTTCTGCTCGTCGGTCATGTCCCCCAGGCTCAGCCCCTGGCGCTGGTAGCCGTCGACGTTGCTCCACATGCGGAACTCGTCCTCGGTGTAGTCGGCCGGGTCGATGTCGAAGGTGACCTCGTCCTGCTGGTCGCTGGACAGGCTCGCCAGCCAGGCGGCCGCCGCGGCCACGACGGCGTCCGTGCTGACGCCGGTGGACTCGATCGAGTACAGGTCCTCGATCACGGTGCCGTCGGTCGTCAGGCCGACGAACTCGTCGGTGATCGTGTCGTTCATCCCGCCGGGGGCGCCGCCGTCACCGCCGGGGCCGCCGCCGTCGGTCGGGGCTCCGCTCGGGGCACCGGAGGCGGAGTCGGACGACGTCGTGCTGCTGTCGTCGGAGCACGCCGCCAGCATCCCGGCGAAGGCCACCGCCCCCGTCGTCGCGAAGAGCCGGTTCATGAAGGCCCGGCGCCGGAGGTGGATCCTCGAGCCCTGGGCGTAGAGGCGGTGGCCGAACGCATCGCGCTCGTCGGACCCCTGCTCGACCTCCTCGCGCAGGGCGCGGACGGTCTCGTGGGGGGTGGAGTGGGCGGGGTGGTCGTGCGTCATGCCTCGACCGTCGGCAGGGGACCCGGGAGCGTCCTGTGAGAGCGCCAAGGGCGCACCTGTGAAACCGACCGATGAAGAGTTCCACCCTGCCGACAGACTCGCGCCCTCCGCCCCAGCGGGCCTGCTCGTCGCCAGCCGCCCCATCGCCAGCCACCCGTCGCCAGACCGCCCGGACCGGCACCCACGGAGCAACCAACGACCTAGCGAGACCCGGCGAACCTGTCGGTTCCCGGGCTTCGTCCCTCCTCAGAGATCTACGGCGCCCCAGGCAGGAGTCGAACTGACGACCTCTCGCTCAGGAGGCGGTGCTCTGTCCAGCCAGGCGGGCGCGGAGACGGTGCGTGGGGGTCGGCCGCTACCGCGAGTGGCGGGGTGCGGGACCACGGCGGACGACGCGCCCGGCATTGGCGGCGTCGCGGGGCTGCACTTCCCAGGGACGCGCGACACCACGTCTTCTGAGAGGTTGGACGCCTGCGGGTACAGGCCCCCGGCGCCAGGCACTCACACGAGAGGCATGCCGTCCACCAGGTCCTGCAGCTGCATGACCTGCCGCGGGATGAACTCGGCGATGGTCAGCCCGACGACGTCATGCCGTGCGGCGATGTCGGCGACGACCCGCTGGACCTGGGTGGTGGTGAGCCCGTGGGGCTCGATGCCCAGGCCGAGCACGGCTTCCTCGCTGTCGACCACGTCGACGTCGAGGTGGATGGCGACCTTGCTGCACCCGGTCCCGGCGAGCCACGCCAGCAACGGGTCCGAAGAGGCGCGCAGGTCGCCGGGCGCGAAGGTGCTGATGCCCCACTCAGCGGCGTTGCCGATGTCGTCATCTGTCCACGAGTGCAGGCCGGCCAGCGCCACTCGGCAGCCTGGCAGGACGGCTGGGAGCTGACCGACGAGGTCCGGGTCGCCGTGACCGGTCAGCGCGGCCACCGCCATCGCGTGGTAGCCGGGGTACTCGCTGGAGGGCGTCCCGACATCGGGGTGGGAGTCGATCCACACGACGGCGAGGTCGTCCGCGTACCGGTCCGCCAGCACCGAGAACGGGGCGACGCTGACCGAGCACTCCCCACCGAGCGTCAGGACCCTGCTCGCGTCGGGGTGCTGGGCGAGCGTCCTCAGCGCCGAGCCCAGACCCGTCACGACGGCGTCCTTCGCCTCGACCCCGTCCACGAGCTCCAGGCCTGCGTCGCTCATGTCGACGGGGACGTGCGCGGTCGGTCCGGCGTGCTCGGGGAGCACGGCCTCGAGGACGGCGGCCCCGACTGCGTAGCCACGCCTGGCTCGGGCCACGGGCTGCTCGGGGAAGAACGCGGTGACCGAGGCCAGGCCGCCGCCCTGCCACTGGGGCCAGACCAGGCGCAGCGTCGTCTCGTCCCGGGAGAGCGAGGAGGGAGGCTGGGTGCTCACGCAGGGCTCCCCTCGGCCAGGCCGGCACTGTCGGAAGGACGAGAGGTCCGTCCCAGGCGCCCGGTGGCGATCTCGGCCGAGCTCACCTGTGCCCGCTCGGAGGCCAGGTCGACCGAGCGCATGAGCAGCGCGTAGCAAGTGCCTGAGACCACCAGGCCGACGGCGAACGCGATGTCGGCGCCGCCCAGGCTCGCCGCCACCGGCCCCGTGTAGAGGGTGGTGGAGACGAACGGGACCATGCACAGCACGCCGAGCCCGTAGCTGGCCATGCCCCTCACTCCCCAGCGGCCGTAGATGCCGCCGTCGGTGCGCAGGATGTCGGAGACCGAGTAGACGCCTCGCCGCACCAGGTAGTAGTCGGTCAGGTTCACTGCGGTCCACGGGATCAGCAGGTAGCCCAGGAGCAGCAGGAAGGTGGAGAAGGACAGCAGCACGTCACCGGGCAGTGCGAGGGCCGCGGCGATGACCAGCACGGTCGCGATGCTGATCGTCCAGGCGCGAAGGGCGGGGGTCGAGGCGAAGGCCTTGAAGGCCTCGGCCCCGCTGAGGAGCGAGACGGTGCCGGAGTAGACGGACACGGCGGCGGTCACGAGGCAGACGATCGCGGCGACCACCATGGTCACCGTGCCGAGGCCGAACCCCCACGCATCGCCCATGGTCCCGATCGCGACGACGACGTCGAGGTCGGGGTAGCTCAAGGAGACGGCCGCGCCGAGGACCTCGATCCACAGGGCCGAGCAGACCGTCCCGACGAAGACGGCCGCCGAGACCGCCGCGCTCCGCGTCGACGAGGGCAGGTAGCGCGTGTAGTCCGAGACGATCGGCGCGATCGCGATCTGGTAGCCGGCCGAGGCGCCGAACTGGGCCAGGAAGCCCACAGCGCTCCACGAGCCGTCCGCCGCCAGGTCGCCCAGCGGCAGCACCGTGACCGCGGCGACGGTGAGGGCCACCAGGTTCGCCAGCATCACGTAGGCGATGACGCCCTCAGCCGCCAGGATCAGCCGGTAGCCCACGATGGCCAGCACCCCGGCGAGGACGCCGAGCCCCAGCTGCCAGGCCTCGAACGTGCCAGGCAGCACGCTGGCGGCGGCGCCGCCACCGGTCTGGAGGTAGAAGACGGCGAACCCGATCGGGACGACGGCGGCGACCGCGATCGGCAGGATCGCGCCGCGCGAGCCGAACTGCACCCGGCTCTGGATCATCTGCGGGAGCCCCATGTGCGGGCCCTGAGCGCCATGGAACGCCTGGAAGAGCGTGCCGAACAGCGTGCCGACGACGATGGCGAGCACGGTCGCGGGCAGGCCCATGCCGAACAGGGGACCGACCGCGCCGGTGTAGGCCGTGATCAACGTGGCGTTGACCATGAACCAGAACTTCGCCTGGCCGCGGACGGACCCGCCACGCTCGGACTCGGGGACGTGGTCGAAGGAACGGGCCTCGACGGCGCCGTGCTGATGGCTGCTGGACATGGGGACCTCTCCGGGCTGGGTTCGTGCGGTCGCCGCACTCAACCCCAGGTCGTGGCGACCGAGGAAGGGCATCGAGCGCCAGGAGGATGGTTGGAACGAGACGTTCACGGCTGGTGCCGGAAACGTCGACGCGACCGCCGAGAACGTCGAGGGCGGGACGTCAGCGGGACGGACCCGCTTCCGCGCGCGCCGCCTGCGGGGAGCACCCGTACTCACGGCGGAAGGCCCTGCCGAAGGTGCTGGCGTCCGCGAAGCCCCACCGCGCCGCGACCGCCGCGACGGGCACGGCCGCGAACCCGGGGTCGGTGAGGTCTCGGTGGGCCCGTCGCAGCCGCTCGCGCCGGATGTAGGCGGCCGGAGAGTCCTCGGGCGCAAAGACCGCCGTCAGCTGACGCAGCGACATCGCGTTGTCCGCCGCGACCTGCTCGAGTCGGAGCCCAGGGTCCATGAGGCGCGTCACGAGGTAGTCCTTGACCGAGCTCAGCTGGTGCTCGCGCGACAGCGAGCGCGCGCCGGCGTCGTCTCCCACGGCGGCGCGTGCAGCGCTGCGCAGCAGCTCGGTGGCGGCGCCCGCCACTGACCCCGTCTCCAGGTCCCGCTCACCACCCGGGGTGGAGATCATCTCCTCCGCGAGCAGCCGGAACACGCGCAGCGGAGCCAGGTCCAGGCTGAGCGGGCGCAACCGCACCGCCGCCGAGGTCGCGCGCGCCGGCAGCACCTCGTGCCGCGGCACCATCGCCACGACCTGGTGCCCGCTCGTCTCGATCGTGTAGGGCACGCTCGGATCACAGAACGTCGCCTCCCCCGCGCCCAGCACCAGCTGGGTGCCGGCCTGCTCGAGCCGCGACCGGCCCGCGAGCTGGATGAGGAACAGCAGGTCCTCGGACGGGTTGCTGCGTACCAGCGAGGCGGTCCGGCGCAGGCTCGTGGGAGCGCTCGTGGCGACCTCCGAGAGCCGGACTCCACGGCTCAGCGCCGCCAAGCGCGCGACAGCGGTGAACCGGTCGACCGCGGACTCCATGGCCAGCGCGTAGAAACTGCGGCTGACGAAGTCCTCCCACTCCTCAGCGGCGGCGAAGCGCTCGGATTCCATGGCTGACATTGTGGGTCCGGCGGGTGCTCGGTGTCTCCCCGGACGCCGCGGTTCCCAGCGGCCTGATCGCGGTCGCCGGGAACCCGTCCGGGGTGGGTCTCAGACTCCCGCGAACGACTGCCGGCGGGCGAGCTCGCCGTACCACCGGGCGCTCGGCTTGACCGTCCGCTCGAAGGTCCGGGGGTCGACGCTGATGAGCCCGAAGCGAGGCGCGTAGCCCAGGGCCCACTCGAAGTTGTCGATGGCCGACCAGTGGATGTAGCCACGCACGTCGGCGCCGTCGGCGATGGCCCCGTCCAGCGAGCGCAGCGCCCGGTCGATGAACTCGACCCGCTCAGCGTCGTCGTTGGTCGGGAGCCCGTTCTCGGTGATGAGGATCGGCACGTCTCCCACGACGGACCGGGTGAACCGCACCGCGTTGCCGAGGGCCTCGGGGTAGTACTCCCAGATGCCGGTCATCCGGTCGTCCGGCCCGGGAAGGACCTCGCCGTCGGCGTCGAAGCGCGAGCGCGTGTAGTTCTGGACCCCGATGAAGTCGTCCCCGGCGCTGGCACGCAGGTAGGGGGCCTCGTTCGCCTCGAACCACTCCTTGGCGTGCACCTCGCCCTCGGGTCCGTACTGCATGTCGTGGACCACCACGGTCCAGCCGGCCTTGGCCTGCGTGCCCGACCGCACCACGTCGCGGGCGGCGCGGTGGGCGGTGACGAGCGCGTCCACCTCCTCCGGCGTGGCCAGGGGCATGGGGCCGCCGTGCCAGGCGTTCAGGGCTGCGGGGTCGCCGCGGTGCAGCGCGCTCATGAGGGGCTGGAGGCTCGGCTCGTTGATCGTGGCCACCCACTCCGCGCCCTCGTTGAGCACCGGCAGCACGGTCTCGGCGAAGCCGGCGAACCGCTCCGCCGCCCCGTCCGACTGCCAGCCACCGGCACGCCGGAACCAGGCCGGCATGGTGACGTGCTGGAGCGTGACGACCGGGCTCAGCCCGCGCTCGACGCAGCCGGCGACCATGCGACGGTAGTGGTCCAGCGCCGCTGCCGAGATCGCTCCCGGCTCGGGCTCGATGCGCGACCACTCGAGGCTGAACCGGTAGGCGTTCAGCCCCAGGCCGGCCAGGATGTCGAGGTCCTCGGGCCAACGGGAGAAGTGGTCGGCGGCGTCGCCGCTGGGCTCGGTGATGACAGGCGAGCCGGAGTGCTCCAGGCCCCACCAGTCACTGGCGACGTTGTTGCCCTCGACCTGGTGGGCAGCCGTGGCGGCGCCCCAGAGGAAGCCGGGCGGGGTGGAGAGCTGGGGCAGGGGTCGGAAAGACACGGTTCTGGTTCCTTGATCAGGTTGGAAGGGCATCAGCGCGTCAGCGGCGCGCCGTCGAGCAGGCGTTGCAGGAACAGCACCTGGCGGGGGATGAACTCGGCGACGGTCAAACCGACGACGTCGGCCGCGTCGTCGAGGGCGGCCAGCAGCGCGCGCACCTCGTCGATGCGCATGCCGCCGGGCTCCATGCCGAGACCGAGGACCACCTCGTCGCTGTCGACGACGTCGACGTCGAGGTGCACGGCGACCCGGGAGCAGCCGGTGCTCCGCAGCCAGGCCACGAGCTCCCCGGCGCCGTCGCGCAGGTCCTGCGGGGAGAACGAGGTGATGCCCCATGCGGAGACGTTCCCGATGTCGCCCTCGTCCCACGAGTGCAGCCCGGCCAGGGCGACGCGGGAGGGGTCGAGGCGACCGGGCAGGGCGGCCAGGAGGTCCGGGTCTCCGTGCCCGGTGAGCAGGGAGACGGCCATCGCGTGATGGCCGGCGTTCTCGCTGCCGGGCAGGCCGACGTCGGGGTGGGCGTCGATCCAGACGAGCGCGAGGTCGTCGCCGTAGCGGGCGGCCAGGGAGGCGAACGGCGCCACGCTGACGGAGCACTCGCCACCGAGCGTGAGGATGCGCGCGGGGTCGTGCTCGCCGATCGTGGCCAGCCCGGCGCTGAGCTGCCGCAGGACGACGTCCTTGGACTCCACGCCGTCGACGACGGTGACCTCGTCGGGCACCGTGGGCTCCACCGGGACGCGGGCGGTGGTGCCCGGGTGGGAGGGGAGGACGGCCTGGAGGACGGCGGTCCCGACGGCGTAGCCGGTACGGGCTGCCTCGATCGGCACCTCGGGCAGCAGCTCGGCCACGACCGGGAGGGACGCGCCCTGCCACTGGGGCCACAGCAGGCGCAGGGTCTGCTCCGGGTCACTCATCGGTCGAACCGCTGGATCTGCTGGCCGGGGAAGAATCGGACGGAGTCCCAGTCGATGAACGTGCCGGTGTCGGCGTCCACGGCCTGCCCCTCGGGTCCGGCGAAGGCGGCCCGCCCGGCCTCGAGCGACTCGAAGGTGTAGACCGACAGCGCGTCGAACTCGGCGTCGCTCTCCGGGTCGGTCCAGGCGTCGGCGCCGTGCGCGGCGGCGTGCTGCTGGTAGGAGACGAGACCGGGCAGCGAGGAGCTGAGCGCGAAGTGGGTGGTGCGGTAGTGCTCGAGGAACTCCTCGCGGCTGAGACCGGCCTTGCGCTGGGTGAGGATGGCGATGGTGTACACGACGCTCCGTTTCAGGTGGGGTGGCGGGCTGCTCGGCGCGCACGCTGCGCGACCGGGTCCGCGATCGGCGACGCCTCCACGAGGCGCCGGGTGTAGGGGTCGGTGGGGTTCGTGACGACCTGGGCCGCCGGGCCGCGCTCCACGATGGCGCCGCGGTTGACGACCACGACCTCGTCGCTGACGTGGCGGACGACGTCCAGGTCGTGGGTGATGAACAGGTAGGCGACGCCGGTCTGCGCCTGGATGTCGAGCAGCAGGTCGAGCACCCGCGCCTGGGTGGAGAGGTCGAGGGCACTCACGGCCTCGTCGCAGACGACCAGCTTCGGCTCGCGCGCCATCGCGCGGGCGATGGCGATGCGCTGGCGCTGGCCACCGGAGAACTCGCGGGGCAGTCGGGCGAGGCTGTCGGCCGGCAGGCCCACGATGTCCAGGAGCTCGGTGAGCCGGGCCCGGGCGGCGGCCCGGCTCGTCCCCGCTGCCACGAGCGGCTCCGCGAGGATCGCCTCGATCGTCATGGCGGGGTTGAGCGAGGAGTACGGGTCCTGGAAGACGACCTGGAGGTCCGCGCTCAGCGCCCGTCGGGTGCGCGCGTCGGCGTGGGTGATCTCCCGGCCGTCGAAGATGACGCCGCCGTGCGTGATCGGCGCCAGCCCGAGGATCGCGCGACCAAGCGTCGACTTGCCCGACCCCGACTCCCCCACCACGCCCAGCGTGGTGCCGGCGGGCACGCGCACGCTCATCGAGTCGATCGCGACGAACGAGCCTCGGCGGAACCCTGCGCGCGGGTACTCGACCCGCAGCTCGTGCACCTCGAGCAGGGGTGCTTTCGTGGTCACGGGCATGTCAGGCCTCCGTCGTGGCGGTCGAGGGCGACCCCTGGCCGATGCGGGTCCGGGGTGCCACGTTGCTGAGCGTGGAGCCCAGCAGCTCGCGGGTGTAGGGGTGCTGCGGCGCGGCGGACAGGTCGAACACGTCGCGGGTCTCCACGAGGCGCCCGTCCTTCATCACCGCGACCCGGTCGCAGATGTCGGCGACGACACCCAGGTTGTGCGTGACGATCACCAGGGCGAGGTCGAGGTCGCGCTGCAGCTCGCGGAGGAGGTCGAGCACCTCCTGCTGCACCGTGACGTCCAGGGCGGTCGTCGGCTCGTCGGCGATCAGGACGTCGGGCGAGCAGGAGATCGCCATGGCGATCAGGACACGCTGCGCCATGCCGCCGGAGATCTCGTGCGGGTAGGAGCCCAGGGCCTTGTCGGGATCGACGATGAGGACGCGCTCGAGCAGCGCCCGCGCACGCTGGGTGGCGGCGCGCCGGCTCAGTCGCTCGTGCGCGCGGATGGTCTCCACCATCTGCGCACCGATCGTGTAGGCGGGGTCGAGGTTGCTCATCGGGTCCTGGGGCACGTAGGCCAGCCGGGAGGAGCGGATGTGGTTGAGGGAGCGCTCGCCCAGCGAGAGCAGGTCCAGCTCCCGGAGGCGGATCGCACCGGCGACCCGGACCGCCTCCGGCGGGAGCAGTCCCAGGACGGAGAACGCTGTCTGGGACTTCCCGGAGCCGGACTCGCCCACGATGCCGAGGCACTCGCCGCGGTCGACGTGGAAGGAGACGCCCTTGACCACCTCGGCGCGGGTCCCGTCCTGGCGGCTGTACTGCACGTGCAGGTCCTCGACCACGAGCGTGGCCTCGTCGGAGGTCCGAGCCTCGACCTTCGGCGCAGCCGCGACCTCGGCGGCGGCCTCGGCGGCGAGCCGTCGGGAGCGACGGGGGCTCTGGACCGCGTCGGTGCGGTTGACCACGTCGCTGAGACCGCTGCCGAGAAGGGCGAGGGCAGCCACGGTGATGCCGATGGCAAGGCCCGGCCACAGGGTGAGGAGCGGGGCCTCGATGTTGCTGCGGTAGGCGTCGTTGACCATCGCGCCCCAGCTGGGTGCGAGCGAGTCACCGATCCCGAGGAAGGCGAGACCTGCCTGGACGATGATCGCGACGCCGGCGCTCAGGGAGGCCTGGATGATGATCGGGGTCGCGACCACGGACAGGATGTGGCGGAACACGATGCTGACCGGGCTGATGCCGGCGACACGCGCGGCGTCCACGTAGAGCTCCGCCCGGACGTTGACGACGGTCGAGCGCGTCAAGCGGAAGAACGCGGGCGAGAGCAGCACGCCGAGAGCGATCATCGAGGGCGGCATCGCGGTGCCGAACGCGGAGACGACCACGAGCAGCGCCACGATGCCCGGGACGGCCAGGAGGACGCTCGCGACCCAGCCGGCCACCGCGTCGAAGCGACCTGAGCGGTACCCGGCGACGAGCCCGGCGGGCACACCGACGACGACAGCGGTGACGATGGCGATGAGGCCGGCGAGCAGGCTGGTGCGGGCGCCCCAGAGCAGCCGGGAGAGCACGTCGCGGCCGGCACTGTCGCCTCCCAGCGGGTGGTCGGCGCTGGGGGGCGCCAGGACGTCGTCGAGGACCGCCTCGGTGGGGCTGTGGGGCGCCAGGAGCGGCGCGAGCACCGCGGCCGCCACGACGAGGAGGAGCACCAGGCCGGAGACCACGACGGTCGGGTTGCGCAGGGCGCGCCGCACGACGTGGTCCGAGGGGGTGCGGACGGGGGCGGCAGTCGATCCGGTCATCGCGTCCTCGCCTTCGGGTTGAGGAGGCCCTGGAGCAGGTCCAGGACGAGGTTGACGACGACGACGATGACCACGGTCACGAGCACGATGCCCATGACGACCGGGACGTCGCCGACGTTGGTGGCGGAGATGGCCAGGGCACCGATGCCCGGCAGCGCGTAGATGTTCTCGATGATGATCGCCCCACCGAGCAGGCCGATGAACTGCAGCGAGAGCACCGTGAGAGCGGCCGGGGCCGCGTTGCGCAGCGTGTGGGCCACCAGGATGCGGCCGGGCCCGATGCCGCGACTGCGGAGGGCTCGGACGAAGTCGCGCCGCTCCACCTCGATGACGGAGTTGCGGACCTGCTGGGCGATGGAGGCGGTCACGCCGGCGGCCAGCGCCACGACGGGCAGGGTGATGCTCGAGAGCCACGCGGCCGGGGACTCCACCAGGGGCGTGTACCCCACCGCAGGGAACCAGCCGAGCCGGATAGCGAAGGTCTGGGAGAGCAGCACGGCGAACCAGAAGGCCGGCAGCGCGAACCCGACGACGACCACGAGCTGGAGGACGACGTCGACGACGCCGCGGAAGCGGGCGGCCAGCGTGCCCAGGGCCGTGCCGACGACGGCCGCCACCACGGTGGCGGCGATCGCCAGGCTCAGGGTGACCGGGACGCGGGTCAGCAGCGTCGCCATGACCGGCTGCCGGTTCGTCCACGAGGTGCCGAGGTCGCCCCGGAGCAGGTGGCCCCACCACTCGAGGAACTGCGTCAGCACCGGCCGGTCCAGGCCGAGCTCGGCGCGGCGCGTCTCGATCTGCGCGGCGGTGGCCGACTGGCCGAGGAGGTTGGCGACCGGGTCGGAGCCGGAGGCGTAGAGCATGAAGAAGGTGATCGAGGCGACGACGACGACCAGGGAGAGCGCCGCGCCGACCTTGCGCGTGAGGAACAGGAGCATGGGTGGTCCTCCCGGGGGAGGGCGCCCGACCGGACGCCCTCCCCCGTGACGGGTCAGGAGGCGGGGGCGTAGAGGCTCAGCGGCGGCACGATGTTGCCGGGCAGCTGGGTCACCTCGACCGCGTCGGAGTGGATGTAGATGACGTCGGTGGCGTACCAGGGCGCGAACCAGGCCTGCTCCACCAGGTGCTTGTTGAGCTGCTGGTAGAGGTCGGCCCGCTCGTCTTCGGAGGCGGTGCGGATCTCGGCCACCAGGGACTCGACGGTCTTGTCGGTGCTGTGCTGGTAGTTCGCAGCACCATCGGGCAGGACCAGGTCCCGCACGACGCCCCACGGGTCGGCGAACATGGACCAGCTGAACTTGTGCGCCGCGAAGTCGGGCAGCCGCGAGAGCACGTTGGTGGTGGGCATGCTCTCGTACTCCACTGTGATGCCGATGTCGCCGAGCTGCTGCTGCACCACCGCGTCGAACGACGATGTCCAGTCCGAGGACGGCAGGGTGAGGGTGAACCCGTCCGGGTACCCGGCCTCGGCGAGGAGCTGCTGGGCCTTCTCCGGGTCGTAGTCGTAGTAGTCGTTGAGCGACTCGTCGTAGGCCTCCGACCCCGGGTTGAACACCTGGGTGCTGACGCTGCCGTAGCCGAGCTGGTACTTCTCGAGGATGGCCTCGCGGTCGAAGGCGTAGTTGATCGCACGGCGCACGCGGACGTCCCCGAGCGCGGGGTTGATCGTGCCGTCGCGGTCGTCGAGGAACAGGCCGTTCCAGTCGACGACGTTCTGTTGGACGACCAGGTCGCTCGCCTCCGCCTGCTCGACCCACTGGGCCAGGCCGGACGCGGCGTCGACGGCGCCCGACTGCAGGGCCGCGAGGCGGGCGCTGTCGTCGGTCAGCGGCTGGATGACGACCTCGTCGTAGGGGTAGGCGTCGGAGTCCCAGTAGTCCGTGTTGCGGACGAAGTGGTACTCGCTGCCGGTGGTCGAGGAGCCGGCGTCGAACATGTACGGGCCCGTGCCGACGGGCTCGGTGTCCAGGGAGCCGTCGCTGATCGCGGCCGGGCTCGCCATGTACCCACCGTTGTCGGTGAGGCTCTGCACGAGGCCGGGGTCGGGCTCGGAGAGGTTCAGCGTCACCGTGTCCGCGTCGTCGGCTGTGGCATCGGTGACGGACGCGAGCGAGCCGGACGCGGCGCCCGAGCCGTTCTTCATGGCCTCGATGTTCGCCACCACGGCGTCCGCGTCGAACGCGGTGCCGTCGGTGAACGTCACGTCGTCGCGCAGCTCGAGGGTCAGATGGGTACGCGACTTGTCCCAGCTGTAGTCGGTGGCGAGGTCCGCGACCACGTCGCCGTTCTCGTCCAGCTGCAGCAGCGAGTCGTAGACCGGCTGCATGTACTGCAGGTAGTGGCCTGCGCCGATGGCGGCCGGGTCCCACGAGGTCACGTCGACCTGGGAGCCGAGGGTGAGGGTGCTCGAGGAGCTCGACGACGCCGTCGAGCCGTTCGAGCAACCGGTCAGCGAGGCGCCGAGGCCGAGGGCGGTCACGACCGCCGCGGCCAGGTGGAGGCGAGAGGTACGCATAGGTGCTCACTTCGGGAGAGATCGGGCCGCCGGAGAGGCGGTGCGCCAAAAACTACCGATAGGTCTGTCGGTTTTGAAGAGGTGACAGAACTCGTAACAGGAACGCAACGCGCGCGACATCAGCGCCGGTCGTGCGACACCGCCCGACGGCGGCCGGCGTCACGGACGCAGCGAGGCCTTCAGGTCCTCCACCCAGGTGGCGAAGTGCTCGGCGTAGGCGATGGCCTCGGGCTCCTGCAACCACTGGTTCTGGAGCCCCTCCACCATGGCGACGACCTCCACGGCGAGCCTGTCGAGGTCGACGCCCGTCCGGATCTCCCCCTGGGCCAGGCTCCGCGTGAACCCCTCGACCAGGAGCTGGCGAGCGGCCCGGAAGTGCTCCCGGGACGTGTGGGCCCCCGGGTGTCCACCCGGAGCCGACTCAGCGGCGATGAGGTGGGTGAACTGCACGTACTCCCACCGATCGAGGTTCATCCTGGCCATGCTCACGAAGGCGTCGAGCACGCCGAAGCCGCTGGGGTCCTCGCCGGCGAACCCGTCGAAGAGACGCTGGTCCGCGATCTCGAGGTGCTCGTGGACAGCGGCGAAGAGCTGGTCCTTGTTGGCGAAGTGGTGCAGCAGGCCGGGCATCGAGAGCTCCGAGGCCCGGGCGATCTCGGCCAGCGAGGCACCGCGGTAGCCCCGTTCGGCGAAGGCCTCGGTCGCCACGCGCAGGATCCGCGATCGCGCTGCGCGGCCCTTGGAGTAACCCCGGCCTCGCCGACCGGCGGCGTCGGCGCCCGTGCCGGCGGCGTCCTCACCGGCGTCCTGGCCCGGGAACCGCCGGGTCACCGGAGAAGAACCGCTCATCCGACAACCATAGGGCAGCGCTCGCGCCGACAGCCGGGGCGGGCGGGGACGGTCCCGGCTGCACGTCAGCCAGGACCCTCGCCCTCCGTCGACGAGGGCGAGAGACCCGCACGCGGACGTTCTTCATCAGCGGCTGGTCGCTCTGGGTGCTGAAGTCCTCCAGCCCGAGCAGGACGTTCATCTCGGGCATGTAGCCCGCGACGGAACCCAAGCGCGCTCGGCCCGTGTGGGGACCGGTGAGCCAGCGGCCGTGGCGTCGTCGACGATCGGTTCGTGCGGAAGTCTTGGCCAGAAGCCCGATCGAGCCACGTCACCGGAGTCGCAGGCGCCACACCCGCACACCATCCGCCCAGGACAGAGGGAATTTCTCCGGGTGCCCCAGGTAGGAGTCGAACCTACGACCTTTCGCTGAGGAGGCGGCTGCTCTATCCAGCTCGGGCGCAGATGCCCGCAACCACGTCTGCGCAGGTCAGAGGTGTGAAAGCTGGTCTGACCTGCGGGTTCCGCCACCCCGGGCCCCATCCGCGCTGTCCGGCTCGCAACGGCTGAACTCGGCGAGTAGCGGGAGTCTGTGCGGAATACGTGGGGACGTTCTCGCGGCGATGACCGGCCGGCGACGGTGGCGACATCCCCCCACCCCGGCGACCTCGCCTGCCGGTCACGCAGCGGGGCCCGCATCCTGGGTCACGGCGTGTCCGGTGTCGAGGATGGTGACCTCGACCGGCCTTCGGTGCCAGCCGAGCTCACGGACGGCCTTGGAGCAGTCGGCACGGCGTTGCACTCCGAGCTCTCCGACGATCATCCGCAGCTGCCTGTCGCGCCGCGCCATGAGGCGCACCAGGACGTCGGGCAGCTGCCGGGTGGGGATGCGAGTTTGCACGTCCGGGAGTCCTCCTCTCAGCGTGGCGGCGAGCTCGCGGTACCAGACGAAGTCCCCGGCCCCCAGGTACCGCTGCCCGACAGCGGCGGGGTCGAGCAGTGCCAGCACGTGCAGCACAGCCTCGTCCCGCACGTCGACGACGTTCCAGCCCAGACGGGGGACAGCCGGCACCCCTCCCGAGACCAGCCGACGCACCACGCCGATGGTGCCCGAGCGGTCGGCATCACCTGCCGGCGGACCGAGCATGAAGGACGGCAGGACGGTGGTCAGCTCCAACCCGAGCTCGTCCGCCAGGTCCCACGCCAGCCTCTCCGCGTGGATCTTGGAGTCGGGATAGGCCTGGAGGGGGTCGCCGGACGACGCCGTCCACTCGCGCTCGCTCATCACCTGCGACGCGTCCGGCGGGTACGCCGCGACCCCTGACGACGTCACCACGACCCGAGTCACTCCCGCCGCTGCCGCATGCCGCAGCACGCGCGAGGCGCCCTGCGTCGCTGCCGCGACAAGATCGACACTGCTGTCGAACGGCATCGGGGAAGCCGTGTGCACGACCGCGCTCACGCCGCTGAGAGCCTCGCTCCACCCCTCGTCGGCCATCAGGTCGGCCTCCACGAGCTCCAGCGACGCATCAGCGGGCCCGTGGGCGAGCAACGCCTCGCGTGCGCGCTCCGCCCGGAGCACGTCGCGGACTGTCGCGCGGACGGCGAACCCTCGTCCGAGCAGCTCAACGATGACCCAGCCGGCCAAGTAGCCCGTTCCACCGGTGACCAACACCGGCCCGTCCGTTCCTTGCATCACATCATTCACCAATCTCATTGAGTCGTATCATTGACTTGAACAATGTAGCATCCCGACCGTGACCCCACGAGAGACCCACGAGAAGGCACAGGTCTTCGCACTCCTGACGGACCTGGCCGAGCGGGGCGGCACCCTGGTGGCCGAGACCCTTCAGGCGTTCGGGGCCCCCGCCTCCGCAGGGCCGACCATCCGACTCCTGGCCACGTCGACCGACCCCGTGACGCCACGAGACCTGGCACGACGACTCGACCGAGACCCGTCGACCGCCACGCTGGTGGCCGACCGACTCCAGGAAGCCGGGCTTGTGGCGCGCGAGCTCCACCCGAGCGACGGCCGCAAGCGCGTGCTCGTCCTCACCGAAAGAGGCCAGGACCTGTGGACCGCGATGCGTGACGGCCTGCACGCAGCCGCGTTCCTGGACTGCCTCTCCCCCACCGAGCGAGCCACCTTGATCGAGCTCCTCTCCAAGATGTCTCGAGCAGCCCGCGACGCAGGGGGCCCTTTCGAGGCCCGGCCGGCCGGAAGGTGAGGACGACCCGATGACCACCGCGACCGCGCAAGCGGATCTCCTGGTCGCAGACAACGATCGAGCGTCCACACACCCCGAGCCTCGACCGAGAGCGGGTGTCGGGCGCTCGTTCGTCAGGCTCGGGCAGCGCGCAGTGACGTAGCCTCGCCCCGATCGAACAACCTCAGCACCAGCGACCCGCTGATGCAGGGGCAAGGCGGCGAAGCTGCACGAGTGCGACGAAGGCGAGACAGATGCCCCGAGCCAGGCCGACCGAACCGCGCACTGAGACCGACGGCCCAGCCCGGACGGTGCTCACCGGCTTCGTACCCGATCGGCTCACACCCGTCCCCATCCACCACCAGCTCGCCACCCACCTGCAGCAGGCCATCGCCTCCGGTGACCTCGCGCCAGGAACCCTGCTGCCCAGCGAGCCGACCCTGGTAGAGATGCTCGGGGTCTCCCGACCGACCATCCGACGCGCCATGCAGCGGCTGGTCGACACCGCGCTTGTCGTCCGACGCCGAGGCATCGGCACCCGGGTCCTGCCCCCACGCGTGTCCCGCTCCATCGAGCTCGCCAGCCTGCACGAGGACCTCGAGCGCGCCGGGCTCCACCCGACCACACAGGTCCTCGACCTCGGCCTGACCCCCGCCACCGACCGGGTGGCCGACCTGCTCGAGGTCCGCCCGGCAAGCCCCGTCCTGCGCATCGTCCGCCTCCGACTCGCCGACGACGTCCCCATCGCTCTGATGACGAACCACCTACCCGAAGAGCTGGCTCCGATCACCAGCACCGAGATCGAGACGACCAGCCTCTACCGGCTCCTGCGCGCCAAGGCGGTCAACCCCCACATCGCCAACCAGACCGTCGGCGCACGCCGAGCCACACCCGAGGAAGCCGACACCCTGCAGGAGCCCAGCAGCGCACTGCTCACGGTCGACCAGGTCACCTACGACGACCGCGGACGCGCCATCGAGGTCGGCCACCACCTCTACGCAGCCAGCCGCTACCAGCTCCACTCCGCACTCCTCCGGACCTGAGGCAGCCGTCCACGGCACTGAGCCGGAGGCGCGTGCCTCGCTCGGGCGGACGTGGAACCCGACCGTGCCCCGCTGCGAGAACCAGCCTGTGGCAGGCCTGCGGCCAGCTGGCGTCATGAGCCTCGCACGGAGAGCCCACAGGATTCGCACAAGAACGTCCGTTACCGTCGCGCCATCCCCAGAACGCGGGGCCGTCGACCCGGCACGTCCGGGCCTCGACCCACTCTGACCAGGAGACCCCTTCCATGGCCAACACGTTCATCGCGCCGGCGCGCCGCACCCGGCGTGCAAGCCTCGCCGTGCGGCTCGCCGTCGGCGCGACCGTCACCACCCTGGGCCTCGCCGGCCTCACCGCCTGCGGGTCGGACGACGACAGCACCGCGAGCGACTCGACCTCGGCCTCGGCTGATGGCATGCCCTCGGGCGGCCCGGGCGACGGCGAGGCTCCCGGTGACGGCGGCGGAATGGGTGGCAGCACCACCTGCGAGGCCGACGACACCGACACCATCTCCGCCTCCACCCCGGACGCCGACACCACCGAGGTCACCGCCGAGGCGGTCGATGCCGCCAACGCGCTGATCGCTCTGCTGGACGACGACCAGGTCACCGAGGTCACCCAGGACTTCGCCGACCTCTCCACCAAGGAGTGCAGCTGGTCCAACTTCCCCGACGGTCTCTTCAGCGGCCGCGTGGGCCTGCGGATGGGCGACCTCTCCGACGCCCAGCAGGAAGCCGTGATGGCGATCCTCGAGACCGTGCTCTCCGACCAGGGCCTGGAGTACTTCACCGCCCAGCAGGGCTCCGAGGAGACGCTGTCCTCCGGCGAGGACGACACCACCTACGGCACCGCCAATTACCACATCGCCTTCTACGGCGACCCGTCCACCGACGACGCCTGGGCCATCCAGTTCGGCGGCCACCACCTCGGCATCATGGTCACTGTCGGCGACGGCGCCCTCTCGGTGACGCCGTACTTCAAGGGCGTCCAGCCGATCGAGTACACCAACGAGGACGGCGAGAGCGTCGAGGCGATGGGCGACCTCGCGGACAACTTCTTCGCCCTGTTCACCTCGATGGACGACGACACCCTGGCGGCCGCCGAGCTCAGTGGCACCTACGACCAGCTGGTCATGGGCCCGCAGTCGGACACCGACTACCCCGACACCGAGGGCGTGGCCTACGGCGACCTGACCGAGGAGGAGCAGGAGCTCGTCTGGTCGGTCATCGAGGGCTACGTGGACGACTACGACGAGGATCTCGCCCAGCCGCTGCTGGACCTCTACGAGTCCCAGCTGGAGGACACCTACGTGTCGTGGTCGGGCCAGGTCGACCAGGACACCACCGGCTCCTACCTGCGCATCGACGGTCCCCGGGTCTGGATCGAGTGGGCCAACGTGGACAACCCCGGCGAGTCCGGCATCCACCTGCACACGATCTACCGCGACAAGGAGCTCGACTACGGGACGGGCACGTCGTCGTGACCATTCCCGACACCGGGGCTCTGGAGCGGTGCGCGAGGTCGGTGGCCTTGATGGCCGCCGGCCTCGCGGCCGCCGCGCTCGCGCTGGTCGGTCTGGCCGTCCCGGCGAGCGCGCACGGCGCCTCCCCCACGCTCGTGGTCACCCGGCTCGGCGCCGACGCCACCGCGGAGTCCCCCGTCGTCACCCTCGTGGCCCGCGTCCCGCTCGACCGTCTCGACCTTGCCTATGGCACCTCCTTCGCCCAAGACGCTGCCGACGACGGAGTCGACGCCGCGGTCACCGCCGACGCCGACTCCATCACCGACCTGCTGCTGAGCAAGGTCTCCCTCACCGCCGCCGATGGCACCGCATGGACCCTCTCGGTGCAGCGGGTCACCGCCGGCTCCGTCGAGGGCGTGGACGCTGCCCGCGTCGTCCTGCGCGCCGTGCCCGCGAACACCGCGACCGGCACCGAGCTCACGGACCTCGCACTGACGTGGGGCCTGGTCACCGACGTCATCGTGACGCACCAGGTCTACGTCGGCGCCGTGGGCACCGACGGCGAGACCTCCCTGGTCGCCACCCTCACCCAGGCCGAGCCGAGCACGTCCCTCACCGTCACTCTCCCGTCCGGGGCCGCGGAGCCCACCGCCTCGTCGCTCAGCACGGTCCGCGAGATGCTCGCGATCGGGTTCGAGCACTTCCGCTCCGGTGCCGACCACCTGCTCCTCCTGTGCCTGCTGGCCCTGGGCGTGGCCCGACGGTCGCTGTCGGTCCAGGCCTCGGACGCAGGAACCGGAGCCGTGAAGGCAGGATGGCGAACGACCGTCCGACGCCTCGTCCTGCTCACGGCGACCTTCACCGTCGGCCACTCGATCAGCCTTGCCCTGGCCGCCACCGGTCTCGTCGACCTGCCGAGCCGGTGGGTCGAGACAGCGATCGCGCTGACCATCCTCGTCACCGCCGTGCACGCGGCTCGCCCGCGGCTGTCGTGGCGCTGGGAGCTCGGCCTCACGGCCGTCTTCGGCCTCGTCCACGGCCTCGGGTTCGCCGGCGCGCTCGGTGAGCTGTCGCTGCGGGGTTCCGACCTCGTCCTGCCGCTCCTCGGGTTCAACCTCGGTCTCGAGGCCGCCCAGGTCCTCGCCCTCGTCCTCGTGCTCGCACCTCTCCTGGTGCTGGCCCGCTCCCGCGTGGCCACGACCGTGCTCGCCGGGTGCATCGGTGTCGTCGCCGCGTCCTGGGCCATCGAACGTGGCCTCACGACCGGGAATCCGCTCGAGCCCGTCGTCGCTGTCCTGCTCGCCAGCCCCGAGCGCGTCGCACTCCTGCTCGCACTCGGCGCCGCCGCGCTGCTGGCCGTGCGATGGACACACCCACGGCGCCCCGTCGCGGTCTGACCCGAAGTCTGGCGTGAGGAGGCATCGGCCTCGACCCGAACGTCGTCGGCACGCGCCGAGACGCTGGGATCTTCCTGTCGCATGACTCGTCTGACGCAGGTGATCCCGGGCCGAGACGCTGCACTCGACGCGGTGCGGCGTCCCAGCCCGGGATCGTTTGCGACTCTGCCTGGGTGGGTCTGTCTTGCTTGTCGGCAGCGTGCGTGCCCTGTCCCGACCGTCCATTTTCGTCGGCCGGCCGAACAGGTCTTGCACGACGTCGCTCAGTTGATGACGAACACCCGGCTCACGCCGGCGGGTCCGCCCTTGACGGTGACCCATCGTCGGCCATCGGTCCTGACCCTTGCCGTGCTGTGCGCAGGCACCCGGACTCGGAGCTCGTGGCCGGCCCCGACGGCTTGCCACCGAACCGTGATCGCACCACGCGGCGTCGGCACCGCGCCTCGCGCCCACTGCACGGTCTCGAACGCGGGATCGACCTCGAACGTGCGGTAGCCGGGCTCGATCGCCTTGACCCCGAGCACGTAGTCGCTCAGGACTGCCGTGGCACCCGCCGACCACCCATGGGACAGACTTGTCGAGGCGTCGGCAACCGTGCCGTCCGACGCCACGTTCTCCCAGAACGTGCCGGTGTAGCTCGGATTGCGAGCCTCAGTCATCGGCCCCCAGGTGCGCTTCACCAAGTCCTTGGCCGCGGCGACATCGCCCTGCTCGAACAGGGCCGCAGAGGTGAAGGCGCTGATGAAGGGGCTGATCAACGTGCTGTGGGCGGCGTCCGAGTAGGGCGCAGATCCATAGGGACCCCACAATCCCTTCAGCGAGGCGAGCACCCCTGCGAGCTTCGTCGGAGGCACGACTCCGAAGAGGACTGCGAGCGAGTTGGCGTCCTGAGCGACGGTGCCCCGATCGCTCGCGGAATTGTCGTACACGCCCGTGGACGTGTTGAAGAGGCTTCGGTTGATCGAGCGCTTGACCTTCGAGGCCGTGGCCAGGTGGGCTTCGGCCGCCGCAACGTCACCAAGCCGCTGCTCCAGATAGGCGGTCTGCCGCAATGCCTCGAAGTACAACAGGTTGAAGGACGTCACCACCCCACTTTTCGCACCGTCGTAGGGATTCCAGTCGTATCCGCCGGCCACATCCCACGAGTCGTCGCTCGTGGCGACGAGGCCATTCTTGCGGGTGAGGGTCTGGTCGAACGCGAGCTGACCCTGAAGAACCGGAAGGAACCGACGGGCGAAGCGCATGTCCCCGGACCTCTTGACGTAGTCCACCGCGGCGATGGCTGCCCAATGGGAGTAGCTGTTCGAGTACGGCTCCATCGCCCCGGAGCGGGCGTTCTGGCCATTGATGCCCGCGCCTGCGCTGGTCGTGCGCAGAAATTTCAGGAGTGTCTGTCGCACATACTCCTGGCCGTTGGAACCGAGGGTGGCGAGGATGCCAGGACCTTCGATCGCCAGGTCACCTGCCCAGAGTGCGCGGTCGCGCTTGGCTCCGTCCAGCACGACCGGCACGGTTTCCGGGTGGGCCCCCTTCCCGGCCGGCTGCATGCTGGTCTGCAGGGTGTAGGCCCCGCTGTACCAGATCTTGTTGAGCTTCCGAGAGCTCGACAGGAAGTAGCCCTCGTACTTGGCAGCCGTGGCGCGATAGGCCTCGAACCTGGTCCCGACACCAGTGATGCTCACCGAGCCCGGGTCCTGCAGCTCAATGACCTGATAGCGCTGGCCACCCTCGAACGATCCGAATGCCCGAGCTCCGCTCGAGACGGCCATTCTGAGCACTCTGGGGTAGCCGGCCGACGTGGTGCTGTCACCGGACAGGCGACTCGTCAGCGCCACGACGTAGACCCCGGTGCCGAGATCGGCCGCCAGCGGATTCTCGAGGGTCAGCACGTCCCCGTCGATGGCCGTGACGACGTTCTGGCCACCCGCAGGGTAGAAGTGGATGGTGTCGCCAACGCGGAAGAGAGCCGGGCCAGTCACCTCGATCACAGAATCGCCGCTACTTGCCGGCGCCGACGTCTTGCTCAGCGCCTGTCCGTAGAAGTTGTCGCGGGTCTCGCTGAAGGCCGTGTAGATGTCCGGCGCGGCGCTGTCGTCACCTTCAGCGAAATCAAGGAAAGGCGTGCCGGCAATTTCCTTCCCGTAGTCGATGAGGACCGAGGCCGGCTCGCCCCCCTCCTCGACAGTGAAGGTGGCTGCTCCGCCCGCGCCGGTCAGTGCGGGGAGGTTGGTGACATCACCGGAGAGCAAGGTGACCGCTACCGGTGCAACGAGCTTGTGGTCTGGCCCCAGGACGTACTCGCGCCAGTCCACCGTCGAACCTGCTGCTCGGGCAGGTTGCTCCTGTGGCTCTGTCGCGAGGCTCGGGGCGATCGGGGCCAGCCCCATGACGACGGACGCCATGGTTGCAGCAGCGAGCGTGGCTCGAAGTCTGGTTCTGAGGGGGAATGAGTGCATCACGCGACTCCCTGGCAAGCGGCGGTCGATGGACCGGAGGCGAAGTCGTGGACAGGGCTCGGTCCACGCGGGCCCGCCCCAGGTATTGAAACCTTTCAGCGGGTGGGCAGCACTGTATGACGGGGGTCACACGACGTCAATAGAGAACGCGGCGACCTCTATTGGGGTGCAGCCAGAGCAGCCCGGCCACCCAGACCGCCGTCAGTCAGCACAGGGCAGGCTGGCGCGGATCGCCGGAGCCCAGACGTCGCGTGCGATCGACTCGATCTCATCCGGGTCCGGCGGCGTTCGACGAGTCATCAAGTGGTAGTTCAACAGCGCGAAGCCGCAGTGAGTCACCGATCGTGGGACGGCGCCCGGACCCAGCTCGCCAGCGGCCTGAGCAGCGCGAATGATGTCGGCAACGATGCGGATCTCCTCGGTGGCCGCGTCGATCGCGGGGGCCGTGGGGTCCATCCGAAGGGCCTCGGTAATGGCATGGAGGGCTTCAGCGAACGGGCCGCTCAGGTATTCGGAGGCCGCTGTCAGAGTCGCCGCGAGATCCTCGGCGAGGTGTCCCGTCGATAAAACTGGTCGGGGCAGCTGCGAACCGACCATCTGCGCGGACGCATGAACCAGAAGGGCCTTGGTCGGCCAGCGGGCATATATCGAGGCCTTGCCGGTCCGCGCCCGCTTGGCAACGCCCTGGATCGTGAACCCCCGCCAGCCCGACTCGGACAGCTCGGCCCAGGCCGCCTCGAGGATGGCCGCCTCAAGCTTGTGCCCGCGTTTGCGCGAAGGGGCTTCCTCACTCACGGACCACAGTGTGTCAGGACGCCCCACCCCGATGCCTCGAGCATCTGACGCGGCGGAGGTGCTACGTCTGAGCACTCGGTTGCGTCGACTTGCCGTGCCGGCCAGCGACTGCACCCCTACCCAGCCGCTGGGCCGCTGGGCGCATCATCGGGGCGCGCTCAGCGAGATGAATCGGTTCACTGCATCAGCAAAGTTCTCGTGGGCCACCTGTGCGACGTAGCCGTCCGGCCTGATCAGCACCTGGGTCGGCAAGGTGACTCCGTAGGCAGTGGCCACGTGCTGAGCCGAAGCACCAGTGAGCGAGATGGTGTGCAGTCGCGCGCCAGCGGCCGGCCAGGCGACTCCCCCGACCGCCTCGACCGCCGCCTCGCCGAGCGCCAGGAGGGTGAAATGCGGCCCGCGCAGGTGATCGATGAGGCGCTGGGGGCCTTCGCTCGGATCGACCCAGCTGACATTCGACGCTCGGTCTCCCGGTCGCACGCCAGGGCTGTCGTCGCTCACGTCCAGCGCGAGCGGTCCACCACGGTAGGTGAGGGAGAGCTGCCGCTCCTCGTCGCCTCGCTTCAGTGCCGCCGACGGGTGGGCGCGTGTGTCGTCGTAAAGCCTGACGGCCAGCCCGAGCACGCCGGCCGCCACCGGCTGCCGCTCAGCCTCGTAGCTGTCGAGCAGACCATCAGGCGCACCGGCAATGACCTGCGCGAGCTTCCAGCCGAGGTTGTAGGCGTCCTGCACCCCCGTGTTGAGGCCCTGGGCCCCGGTGGGCGGATGGACGTGGGCGGCGTCGCCGATCAGGAAGACCCGCTCACTGCGGTAGCGCTGGGCCAGTCGGACGTTGGGCCGCCACACGGACGACCATCGGACCTCCGCGATCTGCACCGAGCGGGTGCCGCGGCGAGCGCGGATGGCCCTCGTGAGCGCATCCGAGGTCATCTCAGCGGGCTCACCGGGCTTGAGCTTGAGCATCAACTGGAAGAGCTCACCACCGGGCATCGGACACAGCGCCATGAAGTGGCCGTTGAGCCCCGGCCAGATGTGCCAGAGGTCTCGGGAGAGCCCGGACATCACCAGGTCTGCCACGATCATCCGGTCGGTCTCGTCTGTCGTCCCCTCGAACGGTATGGCTGCCGACCTGCGGACCGCGCTCGAGCCCCCGTCGGCGCCGACGAGGTAGTCAGCTGAGCACTGCTCGACTCCGTCGGGCCCTTCCAGGGTCGCCGTGACAGTCCCGTCGGTCTGAGCCAGGCCGGTGAGACGAGTCTCGAACTCGACGGAACCGCCGAGCTGCTCGAGCCGCCGGAGAAGTGCGGCGTCCGTGTCGTACTGACCGGACAGAAGAGTGTTGGGATACGGGACGTCTTCCGTGGCCCGGTGCAGCGAGATCATCCTGCGCTTGATGACCGCGGGGCCGAGATGTATTCCGAGCTTGGGGTAGGTCGTGGCATGGGCTGCGACATCTTCCAGTACGGCCAGGTCGTCGAGAACTTCCAGAGTGCGCGGTTGCACCCCCTTGGCACGGGACCCCGGGAAGACCCCGGTAGCCGCGCTGATGATGCGGACATCGACGCCACGGCGGCGCAGGTCGCAGGCGAGAGTCAGCCCCGCCGGACCAGCGCCCACGACGAGCACAGAAGTGGAGGAATGGGTGGACATGGGTCACACCTCCGACACGTGCGGGCCGACGAGTGGGCATGCCGGCGAGGCCCGCTCACCACCGGCGCCAATAATGACCACACTGTATCCCTTATTGGCATGGCTGGCCAGCCGGCCAAGCCCGGGCGGCATACTGACGAGATGCCGACTGCCTCTCCTGATGCGCGCTCGACCTCTGACAGAGGGCCTGGCCGCCCCCCGGTACCCCTGGAGCGGATCGTCTCGGCCGCGCTGCGGATCGTCGATGAAGAGGGCGCAGAGGCCCTGACCCTGCGGTCCCTCGCTGCTCGACTCAAAGGGAGCACAGCGACCTTGTACCGGCACTTCTCCGATCGCGCAGCGCTCATCCGCGCGGTGGTCGACCAGGTCTTTGGAGAGGTGGAGCTCGACGAGACCCTCCTGACGCAGGCCACGTGGGACGTCAGTCTGCGACACGTCGCCGAAGCCATGTTTGCAACGCTGCAGGCGCACAGGAACGTCGCCCCACTGCTCCTGGCAGACTTCCCGTCCGGCCCCCACGCAGTCGGACTCCGTGAGCGCACGCTCGAGGTCCTCCAGCAGCGTGGCTTCGAGCCGGACGAAGCTCTTCTCACGTACGCCACCTTGGCCAGGCACGTCCTCGGGTTCGGCATGCAGGTTCCGCGACAGGCGTCTCTCGCCGGTCCAGGCGGCGCCGCGAGCAGCGTGGACCCCACTACCGCGCGAGGGAGCACGGCCCGACCCCCGGGCTCGATCGACCTGGTGGAGGAATTCCGCTACGGGCTCACGCTGATGATCGAGGGCCTGAGCAACAGACACGAGTCACCGCGATCCAACCATGATGATCAGGCTCTGTGACGGCCGCGCGAGCCTTCCTCGCCACGGGCACATCAGCCAGGGCGTTCGAGCCCGATGAAGTAGCTCGCCCCCGCTCCGCGTGTGGTGCGTGCGTGCACGCCCAGCCGGCAACAGCTTGGCGGGGCAGGGATGAAGCGGCGATGAGACGCTCACGAGCAGCGCGTCCGAAGTCGTCGCCGGCATCAACCGTGCGCTGGCGATCTGGTCACGAACACCGCGGAAGGCTCCCATCCTTGCCTTGGCTCGCCGTGGGCCTCGCGGCGGCCACCTTCGCTGCCCCAGCGGTCCCGGGGCCCGACCAGCCGGGCCCCGGGACCGTGCGATTCAGCGGCTGTGACGCGACCGAGCGGACTTGATGCGGACCGGCTTGGAGGTCGCCGTGCCCTTGGCGCCGTCCCGCGTCCGCAGGCCGGTCACCCGCACGCGGATACGGTCGCCCTTGTCGCGGACCGTGGGGCGGTAGACACGTCCCACGGCCTTGCGGATCGGGTCGCCGTTACGCAACCAACGGTAGGTGAACTCGACTCCACGGCCCCACGTACCCGGGTTCGCACGGAGCCGACCGCCGACCCGGGCGACCCCGGAGATGGAGGGCCGTTCCCGAGCGGTCAGGGTCGGGGCGAGTGCCTTCACCTGGGCCGCGAACGGTCGCACCACGATCTGGTCCAGGACTGGTGCCATGTCGTCACGGAGCACCAGACCGGGCCAGCCCGGGCCCCACACGTTCGAGGCGTAGGTCTCCTGGTCCCAGTTGGGCTCCTCCTCGGAACGGAACTCGATGGCGTTTGCGCCCTTCGCGAGGTCGAGGACCACGGTCCGCTCCCAGAACTGGTTCTCGTGGAACGTCGGCACGAACATGGTGCCCGGAGCCACCAGCTCCCCGTTGACCGAGATGTCGGCGTGACGCGCGACCGGGTTCGGGTTGTAGTGAGTCGCCGGCACCTGCTCCGGGTTGGAGAATCGAATGGTCACCGCGTGAGGGCCTGCCTTGGCCGCGCGCACGTCGAAGGTGACCGTGTTTCCGTTGCCCGGCGCTCCGCCGATCTGGTCCACGGCCTTGCCCCCCGCGGCGAGCGAGAGGTCGACGACCTCCGTGTCGCCGGCCAGGGTGGCGCTCTCCGCCTGGTACGTCGTCCCGGGGAGGACGGTGGAGTCAGGGGTGACGACGATCCGGTCCAGTGCCACTGCGGTACCGGAGACGACGACCTTGTTCACGCCACCGGACAAGGTGACCGTGCCGGTGCGCTTGTTGAGCAGGACAGGGCGGCCGTTGACCTGCAGCGTCGGCGTGCCGCTGGCGCTGTCGACCAGGACCTTCGCCGGCGCGTCGTCCTTGGAGTAGACCCAGAACGTGACGTCCTTGCCCTCGTCCAGGGTGGCGCCACCGGGTCCGGAGACCGAGCCGTCGCCGCCGTAGAAGGCTGTGGCGCCGTCGAGCTGGGCATACTCAGCCTCGTAGACCGAGCTCGTCGCGGAGGGGTCCGCCTTGGACAGGACCATCCGGTCGACGATGGCGTCGCCCACGGTGCTCTTCGTTCCGTCCAGGCTCTGAGCGGCGACGGTGATGGTGTGGTCGCCGGCCGTCAGGTCGACGGTGGTGTCCGTGTGGTCCCACACGACCCACTTGTAGCCCAGGGGGAGGAACAGCTCCTGCTCCTGGTCACCGTCCACGGACAGGAACACGTTGGTCGGACCGCTGTCGGCGACGCGGAAGAACGTGTTCAGGGTGCTCGTGAACAGCTGCAGGTCGTAGGTGCCATCCTCGGGCACGTCGACGCTGAAGTTGAGCTTGACGTCCGAGTCGGTGCGCAGACCGCCGACGTTGCGGAAATTGGAGGTGTAGAACCCGCCGACGTTGTTCGGATTGCCCTCGGGGCCGTTGTTGGACCATCCGCTCCCGGTGTGCCCGGCGTCCTCTGCCTCGTAGGTCTGCTGCCAGGTGGTCGGGGCGACCTCCGTGGTGGGCGACGCTCCCACGGGGGTCAGCGTGATCTGGTAGGCGGAGGACTCCACGAGGTCGGGCAGGTCGCCGCCGAAGTCGAGGGACACGGAGCCGCCCTGGACCGGGAGGACGATGTCGGCCACGTGACGGGGCTGCGTGGAGTCACCGAGCTGCCCGGTCCACGGGATCTCCTCGATGTTGGCGCGGACCTGTCCGCCCAGGGCGTCGGGGACGTTGTCGAAGGCGACGAAAGCGTCGCCGGACTTGCCGCCGATGATGGCCTTGGCCATGGTGCGGTCCGAGTCGTACGTCGCGGTGCCCTGCAGCGTGTAGCTGACGTCCGGCTGCGGCGGTGAGACCGAAACGGTGTGCCCGGTCATGCGGGTGTAGGCGTTGTAGAGCCACCACTGGCCGTTGCCGCGATTGGTCTTCACGGCCGAGTCGGTGAGGTTGCCGTTCAAGTTCCAGAAGGCGATCATGCCGTCGGCCTTCTTCTCCTCCAGCGCGGAGATCCATTGGATCATCTGGCCGGGGACCGACGTGTGGTAGTTGAACGCGTACTCGTCGATGTTGATGGGCAGGTCGGATTCGGTGCCGAGGACGTCGTCCTCCCAGCCACGGAACCGGTCGATGTTGCGTCGGACGGACGCGGGGTCGCTCAGTTCGTGCCACGTGACGATGTCGGGGACCGTGCCCTGCTCCTTGGTGTGGACCAGGAAGCCGCGCACCTGGTTGAACAGGACGCTGGTGTTGGGGCCCGCGATCGGGATGTCGGGGTTGTGCTCCCGGATCATCCGGTAGGCCTTGTCCCACGCAGCGAAGTAGTCAGTCGGGTCATTGAGCCAGCTGACGCCGTTCAGGCTCCACTGGCCGGTGCCGAACATGTTGCCCTCGGGCTCGTTGAACGGCTCGATGACGATGCTGTCGACGAGGTCGGGCTTGGTGGCGAGCAATGCGTCGATCTGGTCCAGCTGTATCTGCAGCTTGGAGAAGTAGTCGTCGAGCTTCTCCTGCGGAGTGTTGCCTGGCCACTGGTAGGGGAAGCCTCGGTAGTAGTCAGTGGGTCGGATGTAGACCTTGCCGCCGGTGGTGCGGGCCAGTGGCTCGAGGATCTCCAGGGCGTCCGACCCGGGGTGCTGACCGCCGTCCTGGGCCTTCGTGGCGGTGGTTTGGAGACCGAATCCCTCGACGAGGTTGTCGGTGGGCAGGCCGTCGTCGTAGAGGCCGTAGAGGCTACCGGCGGCTCCGCCGGTGAAGTCGCCGGTGTCGGAGCCGAGGTCGATGGTCATCTCGCCCTCGCGGGTCACGATGACCGTGGTCGTGACGGGCTGGCCGCCGGCCGTACCGTCGACGACGAAGTCGCCCCGGTGGTCGTACTGGTCAGGGGTGACCTCGTCCCACTCGACGGGGACGTCACGGTCGAAGGAGTCGGTGAACTCCGATCGGACGCTGGTGGGGAGCTGGGGAGCCACGCCGATGGTGGTGCGGCGCTCGAACTCGGTCTCGACCAGGGTGGTGGCAGTCGGGACGGTACCGGGGATCAGCGCAGCGACCTGGTCGGCGTCGAGTGCTGCGTCGTAGATGACGAAGTCGTCGACCGTGGCGGGCAGGAGGGAGTCCGGGTAGAAGGAGCGCCCGATCCAGCCCGCGGTGCTGCCTCCGGCAAGCTCCTGTGCGGTGATGGTCGTGGCGGTCGTGCCGACGCGCGCACCGTCGAGGTACAGGGTCATGGTGTCGTCGGTCGCGTCGAGGACGACGGTGACGGTGTGTTCCTGAGACGCGGGAAGTGAGTCGTAGGCGTTCACGCGTCTCTCGCCGCCAGCCCCATTGACCGTGATGACGTTGCGCATGCTCCCGTCGCCGGAGCGGGGGGTGACGAACAAGGATCTGCTGGTCCCGCTGCCCAGATCGAAGAGCCGTTCCCAGGAGCGCTCGTCGTCGTTCCAGGTCAGGCGCATGGACACTGTCATGTCAGCGGCGCCGCCGAGCGCGCCGGCCGGAAGACGTACGGAGGTGCCCGAGGCAGGTGCTCCGCCGGAGAACCGTAGGGCGTCGCCAGTCGAGGTGGCGGTGCCGGGGTTGAGGAGGGTCGCGTTGAGGCCGTTGCCGCTCGAGTCGGCGATGACTCCGGTGGATGGGTCGTCGCTGAACTCGTAGTGGACGACGGGGTCGGGGACGGAGGCGGCTGCGGCTGTGGCCTCGGCGGCCTGAGTGGGAGCCGCGGTGGGCAGTGCCATCGAGGCGGCTGCGACCGTGGCCACTACTGCCAGGCGTGGCAGCCGGTTGGACATCGGAGGGTTCCTCATTGCAGGTGCTCTCTCTTCTGTGGGTACTTCTCTTCGGGTACTTCTGGGGGGCTTGCTCGGGCTTCGATCGGGTCCCGTCCGGGTGTGGCTCGAGCACTGCCCGGGTGAGGCAGGGATCGTTATGTGAGCGTTCACATCGAAGGTCATAGACAGCCGGCTACGAACGCGTGCCACCTGGTCAACGAGCATCCCGTCCCGGCGCCAGCTGCGGACCGACGGAGGTGACCTACACCCGGTCCCGGGTGGCAGCGCGCGTCCGGTGTTGATGGACCTCGGAGCCTTCTCGCCGCTGGTGGTCGGCTGCGAGCATCAGGTAGACCGCGGCTGTCCAGGTGTAGGCGCGGTCACGCTGTCCCTCTCCGGTGCGCGCATTGAAGTTCTCCGCGAAACCGGACGCCTCGCAGAGGTGTCGGAAGCGTGCGCTCACCTGGTCGGCAAGATCGCTCTCCCCGCAACGCCGGAGTCCGTCCTCGACCAGCGCCGTCGATGGCGCCCAGATGGGGCCGCGCCAGTATCCGTCGTCCTCGTAGAGCGGCGACCCGACGGGCTCCGTGGCCAGCCCCCACGGTGTGAGGTGCTCGGTCACGTCCGTGACGAGCACGTCCCGAGAGGCCACGGGGAGCCGGTCGCCCAGGACCAGGGGCAGGGTGTTGAGCAGGCTCGAACCGCTGCTGGCGCGACCGTCGCGCACACCACGCGCGACGAACCCGTCCCCTGTCCAGAGCTTATCTGTGAGGGCGCGGAGCATGTCGTCGCGTTCCCGCGCCCACTGGCCGCTCGGGCGTCCGAGTTCGTCGGCGAGCCCGGCGAGGACGTCGAGCTGGACGACGAGGAACGCCGCGAGGTCCGGGGACTCGACTACCCGTTCGCGATCGAACGTCGTGGAGTTGTCCCAACCGCTGTCGTTGCCGTGCTGGTAGTGGGGTATCCGCCACCCGGGGACGCGGCGGTGCTCCAGCCAGAAGTTGGTCCACGCTGCGAGCCGGTCGTGCAGGGAGCTGAGCTCTTCGTGGGTCAGGGTGCGGGCGGCCGTGGCCCGCAGTCTGGCTAGGGCCCAGCCGTGGATCGGTGGTTTGACGTAGTTGTAGAGCACTTCGGACTGGGTCACGGAGTCCGGTAGGGCGCCGCTCCCGTCCTGGTGGTCGAACGGCACCAGGAACTGGTCGAGTGCTTCGTCGGGCAGCCCGGGTGCGAGCGCCAGCGCGTTGAAGCAGTGGTCCCAGCTCCACACCTTGTCCATCCAGTGCTTCGACATCAGGACCGATTCGCGGGTGAGGTAGCCGCTGGGGGCCACGGTTGCCGACCAGAGGACGTAGGCGGCCAGGTCGACAGCGGGTGTGCCTTCGTCCCGCCACGGGGCGATCGTGTCGAGGTAGGTCCCGAACGCGGCGGCGCTGGCGGACACAACATCGTCGAAGGGTCGTTCCGCCCGGTACGGGGCACGGTGGGACGTGAGTTCCTCGATGGATGCCTCCCAGGGTCCGCCGCACCCGCCCAGGAGGACCGACCGGGGCGTCTCACCGAGCACACCTGAACCAGTCACCTCGCAGGAACCCTCCAGGAGCGTGACCCGGTACCGGCGTCCGGTCTCGTAGGACGTGAACACCGGTGCGTCGTCGACGGGGTCGTCGAACAAATAGGTACCGGTGAACGGGGTGAGGGTGCCGGCGGCGTCGCTGATCCGCAGCACCGTCTTACCGTCGCCGCGCAGTCGGATCGTCTCGGCGCCGTCGAACGCGGCGCGGATCGTAGGCCCACCTTCATCGCGGTAGACCCACCTGAACTCGGCCGGGTCGGCGTCCCATCGCAGGTCGACGGACCGACCCGCGACCTCCGGCCGGAGAGCGAGCACGGCGTGCATGCCGTTCACGTGCGACACCAGGTGGATGGTGTCGGAGATCGAGCAAGTCCCGGTGACCGGGGAGAGGCTGGTCCACGATCCACGATGAGAGAAGGGCACCTGTCGAACATTCAACGGCGGCAGCGTGCTCGCTTCCGGTCGCGTCGTGATCCGCTTCTGAGAGGAGCGTATGCACGAAGCATCCATGGGCTGAGGGGTACGTGCTGCCCAGCTGGTGGGGATCACGACGCGTCAGTCCTTGACCGCGCCGGCGGTGAGGCCCGCGGCGACGAAACGTTGGGCCACGACGAGGAGGACGGCGGTCGGGATGGACGCCAGCACAGCGGTCGCCATGAGCTGGCCCCACTCCTGGTTCTGCGACCCGATGTAGTCGTAGAGACCCATGGTGATCGGCCGGAGATCCCCTCCCCCCCTGTTCAGGGTCGAGGTGAACAGGAAGTCCGACCAAGCCCACAGGAATGCGAAGAGGCCGACCGTGACCGCAGCGTTGCGGGACAGGGGCAGGACGACGGTGAAGAACGTCCTGGTATGGGACGCACCGTCGATCTGGGCTGCCTCGAGAAGCTCCTTGGGGATGCCGCTCATGAAGGCCGAGAAGAGCATCACGGCGAACGGGACAGCGATGGTCGAGTCGGCCAGTATCAGCCCCGGCAACGTGTCCAGGACGCCGAGGTCGGTGTAGACGGCGTAGAAACCCAGCGCCATGACGACAGCCGGGATCATCTGGGCAACGATCAACAGGAAGCTCAGCGCACGCTTGCCACGGGTCAGCAGTTTCCCCAGTGCGTATCCGGCGGGGGCAGAGATGATCAGCGTGAGGACGACCGTTCCCAAGCCGATGATCACGCTGGTCCCCAGGTAGGGGAGCTGGTCGCCGAGCACGGTTCGGTAGTTGTCGAGGGTGAAGGCGCGGGGGTAGAGGCTGGCCTCACGGATGGCGCTGCGTTCAGTGAGCGAGACGTTCACCATCCAGTAGAGCGGGAACAGCATGAGGCCGGTCAGGACGAGCCCGAGGACCGTCTTCCAGAAACCTCGCCCACGCGGGCGGGCGGCCGCAGCCTTGGTCGGACCACCGGTTCGGCCGGGACGACCGAGCCGGCGGGGAGCCGAGCTTCGCGTAGTGCCGGTCGATTCCGGCAGGGCCTGCATGGCCATGACTCAGGCCTCCTGACGGCGCTGGACAGCGAGGTAGACGAATCCCATCGCGACTGCGATGAGGAGCAGGACGGTGCCGACCACCGAGGCTTCGGAGTAGCGGATGATGGCCGAGGAACCCTTTCCGAAGGCCATCGAGTACGCCCAGGTGGCGAGGGTCTGCGACGACCCTGAGCCCGTGGTCATGATCCAGATGATGTCGACGACCTTGAGCGTGTAGACGAAGCCGAGGAGCAGGGTGATGGCCGTGACGGGCCGCAGGAGCGGGAAAGTGATCGACCAGAACTGGCGCCAGGGGCTGGCGCCGTCCACGGACGCCGCCTCGTACAGGTCAGTCGGGATGTTCTGCAGGCCGGAGTACAGGATGACCAGATTGAACGGGATACCGAGCCAGATGTTGGCGATGATGACTGCCCACAGGGCGTTGTCGGCGTTGAGCCACCACACCGAGTCGATGCCGATGACCCCGAGGAGACCGTTGATGACTCCCGAGTCGGCGTCCATCATCCACTGCCAGGTCGTGCCGGAGACGATGATCGGTAGCAGCCAGGGGACCAGGAAGAGGCCTCGCAGGACCCCCGAGAGGGGGAAGTGGCGCTGGAAGAACACGGCCAGGGTCAGGCCGATCGTGTACTGGAAGACCAGAGAGATGACGACGAACAGACCCGTCTGGACGATGGTGGGCGCGAAGGTAGCGGAGCCGATCACCTCGCGGTAGATGTCAGTGCCCACGAAGGGCGCCTCACCGGTGACGTAGGTGGCACGGGTGAAGCGGTGCAGGCTCATCGAGACGTTCTCAACGAGCGGGTACAGGTAGAAGAGGACCATGTAGACCGCGAGCGGAGCGATGAAGCCGAGCCCTGCCAGCGTGGGACGGGAGATCCGTGGGCGACGGGGCCGCTTCGGGCTCGTCGTGTCGCTACCGGCGGCCTCGGCTGTGCGGGCCTCGGGCGCGGGCGGGCGCCGGACGAGGCCTTGCACGTCCTCGGTCTGGTGGACCATGGCTGGTCACCCTCTCCTGGTTCTCGACCTCGCGGCCGTCTCGATCGATCTTTCGGGGGTCTCACGCCGGTCCGGCGCCCGATGCGGCCGCCGGACCGGCGAGATGATGGATCATTGGCCGACGGACTGGCCGGCCTCCTCGAACGCCTGCGCGACGGCGTCCTCGTCACCGGCTGCGTTGAGGGCGGCCTGCTCGGCTGCGGAGAGCGCACCCGAGGTGGCGGTGTAGTCGGCGCCGAGGTCGCTGGTGCGGCCCTGGGCGTTGTTGATGGCGTCGGTCCACGGGGTCCAGACGGCGTCGGCGTCGATCTGCGTCTGGCGCTCCTCACCGTTGGCGGCGAAGTACCCCAGCTGGTCGTCGGTCTCGACCTGATTGCCGTTGCCGACCAGGCAGTCGATGATCTCGTTGGCCGCGTCGTAGCGGGCCTGCGCGTTGCTCTGGTGGATCGGCGCGACCGCGAACTCTCCGCCGGTGGGGACCGGTGCGGCGCCGCCGTCCTTGGCCGGGATGGGCATCATGACGGCGTCGAAATCCAGGTCGGCGGCAGACTTGGCGAACCAGGAGCCGTTCACGGCGAAGCCGTAGTCGCCGGTCAGGAACAGGTCCCAGGAGGCGGACTGGTTGTCGCTGATGGCCGACTTCGGCGCATAGCCGTCACCGATCCAGTCCGACAGGAGCTGCCCGGCCTCGACGGCCTCGGACGACCCCGGGTCGGTGAGGGAGGCGCCCGCACCCCAGAACCAGGGCAGGAACTGGAAAGTGCCCTCCTCGCCGGCGATACCGGCGAAGGTGATGCCGGAGTTGCCGTTGTCGGTGACCGCGGCGAGCGCGTCGTTGAGGCTGGCCCAGTCGGTGATCGAAGCCGGGTCGACACCGGCGGCCTTCAGCACGTCGACGTTGTAGTACAACCCGAGCGTGTTCGCTCCGATCGGGACGCCATAGGTCTTGCCGTCGATGAGGCCGGGGCCGGCGAGGTTCTCGTCGGCGTCACCGATCTCGAAGTCGACGTCGTCGGAGGAGGCCAGGAGGCCGGACGCGGCCGCGTCCGGCACGGCCGGGTTGTCGAGGAGCACGACGTCCGGGGCGTTGTCCTCGCGGACGGCGCTGGTGAGGCTGTTGAGCAGGTCGCCGTTGGGTGCCGTGGTCCGCTCGAGGGTGGTGCCCTCCGGCGCGCAGCCCTCGACGTACTTCGCCCAGTCGGAGCTGTCGTCGTACTGGGGGTAGGGATCCCAGAAGCTCACGGTGGTCAGCGGCTCACCCGAGTCGCCGTTGGCCGACCCGCTGCCGTCGCCACCGCACGCGGCCAGGCCGACGATCGCCAGGACGGCGGTCGCGGCGAGGCCCGTACGACGGGTGCGCTTGGTGTTCATTGTTCCTCCTCGTGGGACCGGCAGGGGCCGGTGTCTCTGTCTGCTGCCGCGCTGTCCGGGTGGACGGTGGGCGCCTTGTGGGGTCGGCGGTGAGGAACCCGAGTGCCCCTCAGCCGTGTCTGTGTCGGTCACCACCGGTGTCCCATCGGTGACCGTGGTCCGCGTTTCTGGTGTTGGCCTTGCTGTGCTGGCCGACTGTCGCGGCGTTCCCGTGCGCGCCGTGTGAGCCTGTGAGCAGCTGCGACCGATGGTCCGGCCGCTCTGTGCCACGCCTGGTCGGCCGATCTCGGGCCGGACCACCGTTGCGCCTTGCCTGTTGTGCGGGCGTCAGGGTGACGAAGGACGGCCGTTCTGTTCGGCCGTTCGGCCGGGTAAACGTTCTGGCCGGTATTCAGTTCGCCGGACGGTTGCCCGTCGGCCTGCGGGCGGGGCCGGCTCGGTCGCCGCGTCCTGCTCGCCTGACTTCACTGTCGAACCGATTCGATGCAGTCGAAACGATTCGTCGAATCGGTTCGCTTAATGTAACCACGATCACATCTACTATCAAGCGGTTACTAAGGATTTGGCCGAGAACCTTGCATGACCTGCGGCGATCGAGAAGCAAGCGCCGTGATCCGGCAGACGGTTCAGCTCGTCGGGAGCCAGATGCGCATGGTGGTCCGTCCCCGCCTGCCCCATCCGCGATAGGGCCTCAGTGCGACCCGCACACGGTCCTCGGCACCACCCGAAGGGTCCGCGGGCCCCAGATGCGTCTCGCGGTACGGCCCGGGGCTGGACGACACCGCGCCCTCGCCTGAGCTCGTCGCACGACCCGCGATGAGGCGACCGGCCGCCCCACGCACCCGAGGACGGTAGGGCCACGCGGCGTCGAGTGCAGAGCGCGAGCGGAGCGACACCCGTGCCGGCATCCCCTCGCGGAGTTCCGAGGACGGGTCGTCTACGGCCACGTCGTCGAGGGACCAGCCGGCCGGCAGGTCGATGCCTTCCAAGCACAGCACGTCCGGGCCATGCTGCACGGCCAGGCACCCTCGCACCGAGTCGATGCGGGGGTCAGGCTCGATCACACGGGGCCGCAGCGGCAGATGCAGCTCCACCCGGTCCCCCGGGCTCCACGGGCCCACCGCGGTGGCCCAGCCAGGGCTCACGTCCACGGGCGCGGCTCCGCGCACCCGGAACGTGGCTCCCTCGCACCATTCCGGAACCCGCAACCGAAGCTCACACGGCGTCTCGGGAGCCTCCTCGACAACGACGACGACAGTGCCGTCATCCGGGTAGTCGGTACGGACACTCAGCGCCAACGAGCCACCGCGCCACGGCGTCCGCAGGACGTAGTCGCCGTACTGGTGCAACTGCACCCCACGCTCGTCGACGGTAGCGAAGTACGCACTCAGTGAGGCGAACGTGCGGGCGAGGTTGGTGGGGCAACAGGAGACCTCGAACCAGGGGGCACGGTCGGAACTCTCGGCCCGGGGATTGGCCCGCACCGGGTCCACGGGCTCACCCTCCACGCGCTGATGGAGGGGGTTGGCATAGAAGAAGGCGTCCCCGGAGTCGGACGGCGAGGCTGCCACCACGTTGTACAGCGTGCGTTCAATGAGGTCGGCATATCTGACCTCCCCGGTCGCAAGGAGGAGGCGCCAGGCCACCATGATCGAACCGATCCCTGCGCAGGTCTCGCAGTAGGCACGATCGTTGGGGAGCTCCCAGTCCTCGCCGAACCCCTCGTCCTGGTGCCGCGACCCCATGCCGCCCGTGATGTAGGTCCTGCGGGAGACGGTGCGGTCGTACTGGCGCTGCACAGCGTCGAGCAGTTCGGTGTCGGACTGGTCGACGGCGAGGTCGATCGCAGCCGCCGAGAGATAGAGCGCTCGGACGGCGTGACCCCGCAGCACGTCGGCCGTCAACACGGGCGTGTCGTCCTGAAAGTAGGCACGACCGAAGTTGCCCTCGCCCAGGGAGCCGTGGCCACGGCGGTCCACGAACGTACGGGCCATGTCGATGTAGCGCGGCTCGTCGAGCGCCCGGCCGAGCTCGACCAGTCCCACCTCGATCTCCGGGTGTCCGCAGATGGCTTCACGTGCCCCGTCCGCGAACTCCTCGCACAACTGGTCTGCGGCCCGCACCGCAGCACGCACCAGCGTGCCCTCCCCGATCGTGCGCACGTGTGCGACGGCGGCCTGGAGGAGGTGGCCGGCGACGTAGAGCTCGTGTCCTTCCGCCAGGTCGCTCCACCGAGGCCGCTGCTCCCCGTGCCCGAACGCGGTGTTGAGGTAGCCGTCCAGATCCTGTGCCGCGGCGATCCGGGTGGCGAGCGCCTCGAGCCGCACGGGCAGGGTCTTGTCGCCAGTGCGGGCGTACTCCCAGGCCATCGCTTCGGCGACCTTGTAGACCTCGGAGTCGGAGAAGACCCACCCAGGCCTGTCGCCCATCGGTTCACCCGAGGCGACGCGGTCGAAGTTCGACAGCCAGCCCTCGTGATCGAGCCAGTGCATGACGTGGTCGAAGGTCCGGTCGGCATTGACGGACTGGTACTGACGCCACAGTCCGCCGTGCAGCACCAGGGCGTCCAGTGGCAGCGGATGGAGTCGCCCGGTACGCGGAGAGACAGGGACAGCGCGGGCCCGGGTAGAGACTGGCGAGGTGGCGCGGGCTGCTCGCGCCAGGGGTTCGTCGACGGATGTCATAGGAGACCTTCCTTCTCGGAGCGCAGCGGCCGGGTGCAACGACGGACGCCTGCCCGGGTTGCAGGACGCTGAGTGGGTCAGATTCTCTTGGCGGGGCCGACACTGCCGCGGTCGCGGAACACCGGCGCGACCAGTCGGGCGATGTAGGCGGAGTCGTGGGGGCGCTGCCCCTCTATGCGATGGACGAGGTGCTGGACAGCGAGACGTCCCAGGAAGTCGGGTGCGCTCTCGACCGAACTGAACGGAAGAGAGAAGACACGAGCGAATTCCTCGGAGTAGCGGCCGATCACTGAAAGGTCGTCGGGAGCGCTGAGCCCGCGCTGGTGAAGGACGCCGGGCAACGCTGTCGCCGCCGCCTCGTTGTTGAGCAGGAGGCCCGTGACCCCGGGGTGCTCGTCGAGAAGATCATGGAGGCACTCCCCTATCTCGGGAGCGCGGGAGGGAGCGAAGCTGTGATGTACGCGAACCCCGAGCTGCTCGGCGCGCTGCATGCATCCGTCACGCAGTCGCCACACGTAGGCACCGCCGCGTTCGACCACGTCGTGAGGTTGCGAGATGAGCAGCATCTCCTCGTGGCCTGCCTCCACCATCTGCTCGACCATGAGTCGCCCGGCCTCAGGGAAATCAAGGTCGAACACGTCGACACCCGCACCGTCGCGCGGAAGACCGACGAGGGCTCCTGGCTGTTCCGCATTGCGGAGCAGAGGTATTCGGGGATCATCCTCTGCGACGTTCAACAGCACCACCCCATCGACCATCCGCGAGTCTGTGACGCGACGCAGCGCCGCAGGACCGTCCGGGTCAGTCACGAGGAGCACGTCGTAGCCGAGCTTTCGGGCCGTGTCCGTGACTCCCTGGATGTACTGGAGCATCGCCGGAGCGAACTCGTCATCGAGGAACTGGGCGAGAAGGCCGATCACCCGCGTCTGCGAGGTCCTCAGCGCACGGGCACCCGCGTTCGCGGTGTAGCCGAGCTCGCGGGCAGCGTCCGCGACACGAGCCCGCACTTCCGGCGAGATGGCTCGACGACCGGAAAATACGTAGGAGACCGTGGAACGCGAGACACCGGCGCGCTTGGCCACGTCACTGATCGTGACCATGCATACCCCCTGATCGAACCGATTCGATTGATGTGGATCACACTGTGACATCCAGGCGCTTCCGGCGCAAGGCGTGGAGGGCCGAACACTATTGTTCTCACCTACGCCACCTTGGCCCGGCACGTCCTCGGGTTCAGCCTTGCAGTTTCCGCGGGAGGCGTCTCTCGCAGAACAAGGCGGCGCCGCCTGCAGTGTGGCCACCAACCCACGCGAGGGGCGCCACCGCCCCCGGGCTACAGTCGAACGGATCGAGGGATTCCGATTACGGCGTTGATCGCCGCCGGACGAGCTCGCCCCGGTCATGTGGTCGTACTGGCGCAGAGACCGGGCGCGACCGCGTGCGTCTCCCGCTACGACAGCGCCTACACTTGCTCGACACCCGAGGAGGCCACGTGACGATCGCGCCGCGCCGCACCCGCCGCGAGGAGATCATCGAGATAGCGGCGCGCGTGTTCGCCAAGACCGGCTTCCGCGCGACCTCGCTCGCGGAGGTGGCGGCCGAGGTCGGCGTCTCCCAGCCCGGCCTTCTGCATCACTTCAAGACCAAGGACGCCCTCATCCTCGCCGTGCTGCAGCAGCGCGACGCGGAGGACGAGGAGTGGATGGCCGGGGCGTTGGACCCCGACGACGTCACGCTCGAGACGTGGGTGCGGGTGATCGCCGAGCGCAACCTGGGCCAGCCCGGCCTGGTCCGGCTGTTCACGCTCACGGCGGCGGAGAGCCTGGACGCCGACCACCCGGCGCACGAGTACTTCAGCCAGCGTCACCTCCACAGCCGTGCCGCGCTGACGGCGATCGTGCGACGCGACCAGGAGGCCGGCCGGGTGCACACCGACCTGGACCCCGAGGTCGTGGCCATCGAGGTCCTGGCGATGATGAACGGGCTGCAGCTCTTCTGGCTCTCGGCGGGGGACGTCGACCTCGTGGGGCTGCTGATGGCCCACGTCCGCCGCTACCGGACGGGCGCCGCCTGACCGAGCCTCGGCCCCGCCAGGCAGGCGGTCCCACCGGGCCCCAGCCTGGGCCCGGTGGGCGTGACGGGGCACACTGTCCCCCGACCTACCAAGCACTCGGTCAGGAGGACTCATGAGCTCGTGCTGCATGCCGGGACGACCCGACGGCGAGGGCGTGGCCCCGTCTGCGGGCTCCCCGCCCACCGCGACCACGGCGGACGACGGGGCTTCCTGGGTCGCGCTGCAGGGCGGGCCCTTCCTCATGGGCACCGAGGATGCCGAGGGGTTTGCCTCCGACGGAGAGGGGCCGATCCGCGAGGTCGTGCTCAGTCCGTTCGAGGTCGACCGGTACACGGTGAGCAACGACCGATTCGCCGCGTTCGTCGCGGCGACCGGGTACGTCACCGAGACCGAGCGGATCGGCTGGTCCTACGTCTTCGCCTCGTTCCTGCCCGGGCCGTTGCGCAAGGCCTCGCCGCGGCCCGACGTCACACCCTGGTGGGCGGCCGTCACGGGCGCCACCTGGGACCACCCCGAGGGGCCGGGCAGCGACCTCGACGGGCGCGCCGACCACCCCGTCGTCCACGTCTCGTGGGCGGACGCGAACACCTACGCCCGCTGGGCCGGTGCCCGGCTGCCCACCGAGGCCGAGTGGGAGCACGCGGCCCGAGGCGGCCTCGAGCAGGCCCGGTTCGCGTGGGGCGACGAGCTGACGCCGGGGGGCGAGCACCGCGCCAACATCTGGCAGGGCCGCTTCCCGGTGAGCAACACGGGCGAGGACGGCTACCGCGGCACCGCGCCCGTCGACGCCTACGCGCCGAACGGCTACGGGCTGCACCAGGTCGCCGGCAACGTGTGGGAGTGGTGCGCCGACCGGTGGGGCACCACCCACGCCCCTGCGGGCGCACGGGACCCGCGAGGGCCGGCGACAGGTGAGGACCGGGTGATGCGCGGCGGCTCCTACCTCTGCCACGACTCCTACTGCAACCGATACCGGGTCGCGGCCCGCACGCGGAACTCGCCGGACAGCGCCGGCGGTAACCTCGGCTTCCGACTGGTGCGCGACTTACTGACCATTAGGTAACGTGTCCTGAGACACGTCCCGCAGGTCCAGGAGCGCCCATGCCGTTGAACATCCTCGTCATCACCGCCGACGACATGGGGGCCGAGGCGCCCGGCTGCCTGGGCGGGCCGTCCTGGACGACTCCCCACCTCGACGCGCTGGGCGCATCCGGGGCAGTCCTCGGCCACGCGTTCGTGCCGATCGCGGTGTGCCAGCCCAGCCGGGCGGCCATGCTCAGCGGCCGCTGGCCGCACCGCAACGGCGCCATGGGGTTCGAGCCCATGGACGAGCACGTCGAGCTGCTCACCGACGTCCTGCGCGAGCAGGGCTACCTGACCGGCGCGCTCGGCAAGCTCGAGCACCTCCAGCCCCAGGACCGCCTCGCCTGGGACTTCACCCGCGACCGGGCCGACCTCGCCGACGGTCGCGATGCCACCGCGTACGGGGCGAGCGCCCGCACGTTCGTGCGCAGCGCCCGCGAGCAGGGCCGGCCGTGGTTCCTGCTCGCCAACTCCCACGACCCGCACCGGCCCTTCCACGGCAGTGACGAGGAGCAGACCTTCTACCCGCCGGAGGTCCGCGATGCCTTCCCGGAGCCCTCGCGCACCTGCCCCCCGGACGACGAGGTGAGGCTGCCGGGATACCTCCCGGACCTACCGGAGGTGGAGCGCGAGTACCGGGAGTACCTCTCCTCGGTGCGTCGCTGCGACGACACCATCGGGGCCCTGCTCCGGGTGTTGGAGGAGGAGGGCCTGGTCGAGGACACCCTCGTGGTCTTCCACGGCGACCACGGCATCGCCCTGCCGTGGGCGAAGGCGAGCTGCTACCGACCGGGCATCCACGTGCCCGTCGTGCTGCGCTGGCCGGGAGAGGTCGAGCCCGGGACTCGGATCGATGCGTGGACCTCCACCCTGGACCTGCTGCCCACGCTGTGCGAGGCCGCCGGCGCACGGGTCCCCGAGGGGGTGGACGGGCACAGCCTCGGCCCGCTGCTGCGCGGGGAGGTCTCGACCTGGCGCGAGGAGGTCGTCTCCGTCTTCCACGAGAACTCCGGCGGCATGCGGTTGGAGATGCGCGGCCTGCACCGCCCCGACCGCACCTACGTGTGGAACGCCTGGGCTGACGGGACGCCGCGCTACCGGGCGGAGAACATGTGGGGCCGCTCCTGGGCGGCCATGGTCGAGGCGGCCGAGGGTGACCCCGCGATGGCGGCGCGCACCGACTTCTACCTGCGCCGTGCTCCCGAGGAGCTCTACGACACACAGGTCGACCCGGACGCGCTGGACGACCTCGCTTCCTCCTCGGAGCACGCCGACGACCTCGCGGCGTGCCGAGCGGCGCTGTTGCGGTGGATGGAGGACGTCGAGGACCCGTTGGTCGAGCAATTCCGCGCGCACCTCGGCACCACGGTGGTCGGCGCATGAGCGGGGCGACCGACCGTGGCACCCGACGCTTCCCAGCGGGGGTCTACGCTGCCGGCGGGGAGCCGGACCCCCGCTTCAGCCTCGCCAACGAGCGGACGTTCCTGGCCTGGATCCGCACCTCGCTGGCGCTGGGCGCGGCCGGCGTCGCGCTCGTCGCCCTCGACCTGCCGATCGAGCCGTGGCTCGAGCGCGTGCTAGCCCTGGGCCTGGTGCTGCTCGGCGCGCTCGCTCCCCTCGAGGGCTGGTGGGGCTGGGTCCGCACCGAGCGTGCCCTGCGCGAGGAGCGGCCACTGCCGTCCGCGCTCCTCTCGCCCGTGCTCGCGGGCGGTACGGGCGTCGTCCTCGGCGTGCTGCTGGTCGCCCTGGTCGTGAGCAGCCTGTGAGTGCGGCGCCGCTGAATGGGCGTCGCCTCGGGAACGCCCGCGAGGCGGGACTCTGGGACGTCGCCGTGCAGGCCGAGCGCACGGCGCTCAGCTGGCGCCGCACCGCCCTCTCGCTGGCGGTGGCCGCCGCGGGGGCCGGCCGCGTCCTCGCCCCTGTCTCGCCGCGGGTCGCCCTCGCGGCGGCCCTGGCCTTCGCCCTGGCCGCCCTCGCCACCGGCGCCTCCGCCCTCCGGTACCGCACTGTGACGCGGTCCCTGCACCGTCACGACGAGCTGGTGGGGCCGGCGCGGGCCGGCGTCCCCGTCACCGTGCTGGCCGTCTGCTGCTGCCTCGGGATGCTCGGCGTCCTCGTGGTCGTCGCCTTCGTGGAGTAACGCTGAGGGACATCCATCGGATAAAGATCGCCGCGTGCGCTTGCTCACTTACTGAGCATTAAGTAACGTGTGCCACGTCACGGACCTGAGAGTCCGACGCCACCGACCCGCACTGCGGCCGGTCGGAGGGCACCTCGTCATCCAAGGAGAACAGCCATGTCCCAGACTCGTCTCGCGCCCGTCAGTCGGGCCCTGGTCGGCATCGCCGCCCTCGTGCTCGCCGGCGGCTCCCTGACGGCCTGCGCATCCGCCGTCCAGCAGGAGGCGTCCGGCGGCTCGGGTGAGTGCGTCGACGGTGGAACGCTCACCATCGCCAACGCCCAGGCCCCGATCCCCGAGCGCGTGCTCGCTCAGGGTGCCGCGAACCAGTGGTGGGCCCGCGGGGTCTTCGAGCCGCTGGCCTACGGGACGGCTGAGGACCCCACGGCGCTGGACCTGGTCCTCGCCTCGGACATCTCCCTCTCCGACGACGACCTCACCGCG
Organism: Nocardioides bruguierae; assembly: GCF_023656415.1. Classification (GTDB taxonomy): domain Bacteria; phylum Actinomycetota; class Actinomycetes; order Propionibacteriales; family Nocardioidaceae; genus Nocardioides; species Nocardioides bruguierae. The sequence goes on along the minus strand of NZ_JAMOIL010000017.1, from coordinate 35,507 downwards.
GTCATCACGCTGAACGAGGGAGTCACCTTCAGCACCGGGCGCGACATGACTGCCGACGACGTCGTGTGGACCTTCGAGACGGCTGCCTCGGAGACGTCGCCGTCGGACGTGAAGGCCATCCTGGCTACGTGGGACATCGAGAAGACCGGCGACCTCGAGGTCACCATCACGGGCCAGAACCCGCTGACGCCGGTCCTGGCGAGCACCCTCGACCTCACCCCGATCGTGGACTCCGAGACCTACGACGGCCTGCTCGACGGCAGCCAGATGATCGGCACCGGGCCGTACGTGGTCAGCGACTACACCGCCGGCGCCGGCATCACGCTGGAGCGTCGTGACGACTACTGGGGCGAGGAGCCGTCGCTGGCCACGGTCCAGGTCGACACCATCGCCGATTCCACCGCCCAGATCTCGGCCCTGCGCTCCGGGAGCACGGCGATCGCCTCCGGTCTCACCATCCAGGACGCCACGACCCTGGTGGACGGCGACGACTCGTTCAGTCTGTCCTCCGGGGCGGACGCCGTCTTCCCCCTCGTCATCGACACCACCAAGGGAGCCGGCGCGGACGTCAAGGTCCGCCAGGCCATCGCCATGGCGATCGACCGGGACCGGATCAACGAGCAGGTCTTCTCAGGCCTCGGCGACACCGACGGCCTGTACTGGTCGCCGTCCAGCCCGGACTACCCCACCGACCAGGCCGGCTTCACGTACGACCCTGACGCCGCCTCGGCGCTCGTGAAGGAGGCCGGTGCGGAGGGCGAGACCGTCACCATCACCTACCTCAACATCCCGACACTGGCCGCCGAGTACCAGATCATCGCCAACAACCTCGAGGCGATCGGCCTGACGGTGAAGGCAACGCCGCTGGCCGGTCCCGACTTCCAGGCGCGTGCCGCCGAGCAAGCCGCCGGCAATTACCTGATCCTCCGCGGCTCCAACGGCGGAACGGCGTTCATGCTCCAGACCAACGCCGACCTGCGCCTCGCCGGTGCCCACCGCGTGTTCGACACCCCCGAGTACGAGAAGCTCGTGAACGCGGTCATCGCAGCCGGCGAGGACAGCGCCGAGGCCACCGCCGCCCTCACCGAGTACATGAACGAGCAGGCGTTCCTCGACGTGCTCGTGACCGCGCCGTTCCCGTCCGTCGTCGACTCCAGCGTCCAGGGCATCGCCTACTCGCTGGGCGGCACCAACTACTACGACGCCTGCGTGACCCAATGATCCGCTACCTCGTCCGCAAGCTGCCCTCGGTGGTGCTGGTCCTCCTGGTCACCAGCGTCATCGCCTTCAGCCTGCCGCGCCTGGTGCCCGGTGACCCCGCGGCACTGCTCGCCGGTCCGGACGCCTCGCCGCAGACGATCGCAGCCATCCGCGCGGAGCTCGGCCTCGACCAGCCGTACGTGACGCAGTACCTGCACTGGATGCAGGGACTGTTCACCGGTGACCTCGGCACCTCGCTGCAGTACCGGCGGCCGGTCTCCGAACTGATCGGGGACCGGATCGGCTCGACCCTCGAGCTTGCCGTGCTGGCCGGGCTGCTGCTGGTCGTCGCCGGCATCGGTCTCGGCGTCGCGGCCGGCTCCTCGAACCGACGCTGGTCGCGATTCCTCACCGAGGGCACCAACACCACGATGCTCGCGATGCCTCCGTTCCTGGCGGGCCTGCTGCTCATCCTGGTCTTCGGCGTCGCGCTGCCCGTCCTCCCCATCAGCGGCGAGGTCTCGGTGCTCTCCGACCCGGTCATCGGCATCCAGTACCTGATCCTGCCCGCGATCGCCCTGGCCCTGCCCATGGCGGCCGGCATCGCCCGGCTGGTGCAGACCCAGATGCGTTCGGTCCAGCAGGAGGACTTCGTCGACCTGGCTACGGCCAAGGGCGTGCCGTCCGGGCGCATCTACCGGCGCCACGTCCTGCGCAACAGCCTCGGCCCGGCCGTCGTGGCCATCGGCATCCGCTTCGGCGACCTGCTCGCCGGTGCCGTCGTCATCGAGGCCATCTTCGCCCGCAACGGCATCGGCCAGCTGGCCGTCACCTCGGCGCAGGCCTCCGACTACGCCGTCATCCAGGTGGTGATCGTCGGGACGGTCTTCGTCGCCGTCATGGCGCAGCTGCTCACCGAGATCACCCTGGCCGCCCTCGACCCCCGCATCCGGCTCGCCTGAGCCGCGCGACACGACTGGAGAAGCCATGTCTGCCACCAGCGCTCCCGCGCGCAGGGCGACCAAGGACGTCCGCCGGGCCCCCCGGTTCCCCACGCTCCACCGCTACCTCATGGTGCTCAAGAGCGGGCGCGGCATCACCGCTCTCGTGCTGCTCGGCACCCTCGTGGCGCTGGCTCTGCTCGCGCCCGCCCTCTTCCCGGGCGGGTACGACGAGCAGAGCAGCGGCGCGCTGGCCGGGCCGTCGGCCGCCCACTGGCTGGGCACCGACGAGTTCGGCCGCGACATCCTCGTCCGCACGATCTACGGCCTGCGCACCGACCTCACGCTCATCATCACCGCGGTGCCCGTCAGCCTCGCGATCGGCACCCTGCTGGGCCTCACCGGCTACCTCAACGGTCGCCTCGGCCTGTTCGTGCAGCGTGCCCTCGACATCGTGCTCGGCATCCCCGGACTGCTGCTCGGCATCATGATCGTGCTGGTCATCGGCGCCGGATGGTTCGCCCTGTTCTCGGCCATCGTCATCGCGGGCCTGCCGCAGTTCGGTCGCCTGGCGCGCGCCGGCCTGCTGACCCAGCAGGACCGTGAGTACGCGGTGGCCTCGCGGACGCTCGGTGTGCCGCGTCGCACGGTGATGGTCCGCCACATCCTGCCGAACGTCGTCGACCCGCTGCTGGTGACCGCGGCGATCTACACGGTGGCCGCGATCTTCATCGAGGCCAGCCTCTCGATCGTGGGCCTGGGCATCAACCCGCCGCAGCCCTCGCTGGGCGCGCTGCTCAACACCGGCGCGCGCTACGTCCAGACCCTGCCCACCTACGTCATCGGTCCCGGCGTGGTGCTCCTGCTCCTGGCCCTGGCCTTCACCCTCCTCTCCGACGCGCTCAACAAGGCGGCGAACCGACGATGACCATCACCACCCCCTCGACCGAGCCCGCCGGCTCCCTGGACACGGACCTGCTGCTCGACGTCCGCGGTCTCCAGACCCACTTCGAGACCCAGTTCGGCATCGTCCGGGCGGTCAACGACGTCTCCTTCACGGTCCGCCCCGGCGAGGTCGTCGGCATCGTCGGCGAGTCCGGCTCCGGCAAGTCGGTCACCGCCCGCTCGATCCTGCGGATGATCCACAAGCCGGGCCGCGTCGTCGGCGGCGAAGTGCTCTACCGCGGCCAGGACCTGCTCGGTGTCTCCGACAAGGAGATGCAGGCACTGCGCGGCTCGGAGATCGCCATGGTCTTCCAGGACCCGCAGTCGGCGCTGAACCCCGTGATGACCGTGGGCGACCAGATCGCCGAGGCACTCATCGTACACGGCGGCGAGAAGAAGGCCTCGCGTGCTCGCGCGCTGGAGCTGCTCGAGCAGGTCGGCATCCCGGACGCGCCGCGCCGGCTCGACGAGTACCCGCACCAGTTCTCCGGCGGCATGCGCCAGCGCGTGGTCATCGCCATCGCGCTGGCCAGCTCGCCCAAGCTGCTCATCGCCGACGAGCCGACCACCGCGCTCGACGTGACCATCCAGGCGCAGATCCTCCGGCTCCTCGCCCAGCTGCGCGAGGATCTCGGCGTCGCGGTGCTGATGATCACCCACGACATGGGCGTCGTCGCCGAGATGTGCGACCGCGTCGTGGTCATGTACGGCGGGCGCGTCATGGAGCGCGGGCCGGTCGAGGCGATCTTCAGCGCGCCCCAGCTGCCCTACACCGCGGATCTCCTGGCCGCGATGCCCAAGCTCGAGGACGGGGAGGAGCACCGACTCCCGGCGATCCCGGGCGCCCCGCCGGACCCGTCCCGCCTGCCCACCGGGTGCTCGTTCAACCCGCGCTGCCGCTTCGCCGAGGACCGGTGCCGCGAGTCCGTGCCGGTGCTGACGATCCGTGGACCCGAGCACAGTGCCGCCTGCCACGTCACCGGGGACGGCGCGCCGCTGACCCCGGCGCCTCCGGCGGAGGCCACGGCCGCCCGTCGCGAGATCGGCGGCGAGCCACTGCTGGAGATCACCGACCTGCGGGTCGACGTCAACTGCGGACGCGGCGGGCTGCTCGGCAAGGCCGACCCGGTGTACGCGGTGGACGGCGTCAGCCTCGAGGTCCGCCCCGGTGAGACGCTCGGCCTTGTCGGCGAGTCCGGCTGCGGCAAGTCCACGCTGGCTCGCGCGATCATGGGGATCAACCCCGTCTCCGGCGGCTCGGTCTGCATCGGCGGCCAGGAGCTCGGCCCGAAGGACCGGGCCGGGTCCAAGCGCATCCGTGAGACCGTCCAGTACGTCTTCCAGGACCCCTTCGCCTCGCTCAACCCGCGCCGCACGGTGCGGCAGTCGATCGAGGAGGCCCTCGAGGTCCGTGGCGTGCCGGCGAAGGAGCGGGAGGCCGAGATCCTGCGGCTCTCCGAGCGTGTCGGGCTCAACCCGCTCCACCTGGACCGGCTCCCCCACGCCTTCTCCGGCGGCCAGCGCCAGCGCGTCGGCATCGCGCGTGCCCTGGCTGCCGAGCCCCGGCTGCTGGTGTGCGACGAGCCCGTCTCCGCGCTCGACGTCTCCATCCAGGCGCAGATCATCAACCTCCTCTCGGACCTGCGCGACGAGCTCGACCTGGGCTTCCTGTTCATCGCCCACGATCTGTCGGTGGTCAAGCACATCAGCGACCGCGTGGCGGTGATGTACCTGGGCACCTTCGTCGAGATCGGTGACGCCGAGCAGGTCTACAGCGACCCGCAGCACCCCTACACGGCCTCGCTGATGGCGTCCTCCCCGAAGCCGGACGTCGCCCAGCGCGACCGCGAGCGGATCGTGCTCACCGGTGACCTGCCGTCCCCCAAGAACCCGCCGACCGGTTGCCGCTTCCGGACCCGCTGCCCCATCGGGCCGCTCTTCCGCGACGACCGCCAGGTCTGCATCGAGCAGGCGCCGACGCTGACGCCGACCGCGACCGGCCAGATGGCCGCCTGCCACTTCCCGGGCGAGCTCGCCGCCCCGACCGCCTGAGCACGCCCGAGACCACGAGGAGACCCCACGTGCGCATCATCTACATCGACGTCGACACCCTGAGGGCGGACCACACGACCCCGTACGGGTACCACCGCGACACCACGCCGAACCTCCAGGCCCTGGCCGACCGGGGCGTCACCTTCGACCGCTACTACGGCTCGGACTCTCCGTGCCTGCCCTCCCGCACGGCGCTGTACTCCAGCCAGTTCGGCATCACCAACGGCGTCATCGGTCACTTCGGGGACGCGGCCCGCTACCGGCTCGACTCCGGTCACGCGCCGCACCCGACCCGGCCTCTGTTCGGCCAGCTGCTCCAGGCCCACGGCACCTACACCGCTGCCGTGTCGATGTTCGCCGAGCGCCACCGCGCCTACTACTTCCTCGGCAACTTCCGCGAGACCATCCGCGCCACGGGTGAGCTCAACGACGAGGACGGCGCCGACATCAACCGCGTCGGGCTGGACTGGATTCGCCGGCACGCGGACGAGGACGACTGGTACCTGCACCTGACGTACTGGGAGCCCCACACCCCCTACCTGGCAGACCCGTCCTGGACGCGGAAGGCCGCCGAGTCCGGCCCCGTCCAGGAGTGGCCGGATGCCGCCACGATCGAAGCGCACCAGGAGGTCTACGGGCCGCGCACGGCCCGCGACCTGCACTACGCCGGCTTCCCGCTGCCCAGCCCGGTGCCCTCGAACATGCCCGAGCAGATCGGCGACCGGGCCGACTTCGAGCACCTGATCAACGGCTTCGACGGCTCGATCATGTACTGGGACTCGCTCTTCGGCGAGCTGCTGGCCACCCTCGACGAGCTCGGCATCGCGGAAGAGACCGCGATCATCGTCTCCGCCGACCACGGCGAGTCGCTGGGCGAGATGGGCTCCTACGCCGAGCACGGCAACGCAAACGAGCCGGTGCACCGCCTGCCGCTGGTCATGTACTGGCCGGGCGTCACCGACGACCTCCCCGACGAGGCCCGACACCGGGACGAGATGCTCTACAACATCGACCTGGCGCCCACCTTGTGCGAGATGCTCGACATCGCGCCCGGCTCCGGCTGGCAGGGGCGGTCCTTCGCGGCCGCGATCTCCGGTGGCGAGATCGAGGACCGTGAGTACCTGGTGCTCGGCCACGGCGCGCACACCTACCAGCGCGCCGTCCGCACCAGGGAGCACCTCTACGTGCGGACGTACCACCCCGGCGCCAACTTCGTGGAGTGGGAGTCGCTGTACCACGTGCCGAGCGACCCGCACCTGACGGAGAACCTGCTGGACAAGGAGCCCGTCCTCGCCAACGAGATGCGTGCCCATCTCACCGAGTGGTGGAACGAGCTCGCCGGGCGTCCCGGCGCGCTGCCGGACCCCATGCAGACGACCCTGCAGACCGGGCCGACCTATTACAACGACCCGGTCACCTACGCGCAGCACCTGCGCGACACCGGTCGTGCCCACCTCGCCGATGACCTGATGGAGCGGCTGGCGGCCGCGTCCGGCGCGACGCCGGTCTCCTGGCATGCACAGGAGCCGTCCTGGACGCCCGAGCGGCACCACCAGTGGGCCCGGATGATCTTCGGCGAGGACGCCGAGAAGGAGCCCGCCCAGTGAGCCCGCGTACGACCCACGCGGGCCGGTGGGTGTGAGGGTCGGCGTCGACGTCGGCGGCACCAAGGTGCTCGCCGGCGTCGTCGCCGCGCCGGAGGGGCCGGTGCGCTCGCGCACCTCGTGGGCGACGGTCGGTGACCCGGCGCCCTACGAGACCCTTCTCGCGCACGTCGCGCAGCTGATCGCCGACCTCGGCGGCCCCGCCGCCGTGGACGGCGTGGGCGTGGGCGTGCCCGGACCGCTCGACCCCACCGGCGAGCAGTTGAGCGTGGCGCCGAACCTCGCGGGCCTCGGCCGACGCGGGTTGCGCACTGAGCTGGAGCAGGCGTGGGGCGTGCCCGTCCGGCTCGAGAACGACGCGAACGTCGCCGCCCTGGGAGAGGCCCGAGCAGGGGCGGGACGAGGCTCCGACTCGTTCCTCTACGTCTGCCTCGGCACCGGTATCGGGGGCGCCGTCGTCCACGAGGGCGCCCTGGTGCGGGGCGCTTTCCGGGCCGCCGGGGAGATCGGACACGTGCCGATCCGGCCGGGCGGGCTGCCCTGCGGGTGCGGCGGCCGCGGCTGCTACGAGCAGTACGCCTCCGGCACCGCTCTGGGCCGCCTGGCCCGCGAGCGCGGCTGGCCGGACTCCCACAGCCTGGTGGCCGCCGCGGCCGCCGGAGACCTGCCGGCGATCGCCGTACTCGACGTGTTCGCCGACGCTGTCGCGGAGGGGCTCGTCCACGCGGTCCTGCTCCTGGACCCGGAGGTCGTGGTGCTCGGCGGCGGCGTGGCCGCGGCCGGCACGCTGCTCTCCCGTGCCGTCGAGCGCGCGCTGGGCGACCGGCTCGTCACCCGTGCCGCCGAGCCGCTGCCGGAGGTCCGCACGTCCACACTCGGACCGGACGCGGCCGTGCTCGGTGCCGCGTACCTCGTGGATCGGCCGACCGCGCCCTTGCGTGCGCGCGCGGGATGATGGAGGGGTGGAGGCAGGTCGCACGAGGTCGCTGCATGGCTTGCGGCACCCGGCCTGCCGAGGGCGGCTGTCGGCGCTGGAGGAGCCCGTACTGCTCACACGTCGTATCCACCTCAGCGACCCTTGCCCTCATCGCGCCCAGAGGAACACGGCACCCAGGAGCCCCAGCACGACCACCGTGGACCCTGTTGCCAGCACCGCGACACCAGCGCCGACCCTGTGCGCGTCGAGGTATCGGCCCGAGTAGGACCTGGAGGACCCGACGAGGACCAGCACGACGGCGGGCATCGTGACGAGTGCCCACACCGCGGCGGCGGGTCCCCAGTCGTGGAACGAGAGTCGCACCATCGCCAGGCCGACGACGGCCACGGAGAACGCCGTCCTCCGCCAGGCCAGTGCGGTCCGCTCGTTCTGCAGGCCCGGGTCCTGGGCCGGCACGCGGGCGTATCTCACCAGAACGCCGCCCACAGAAGCACACCAGCGAGCACCAGCCCCACCGGGAGAACCCCCACCCACAGGAAGCCGGGAAGGGCACGCCCCTCCCGCATCGCACGTTCGGCCCGCGCCCACCGCAGGGTGGCGATGCCGGACAGAAGCACGCCCAGCAGCACCAGGACCGAGGCGAGCACCGTGCCGGCGGCTCCCGCACCGGCCGGCGCGAGCAGGTCCGCTCCGACGCCGCCGGCAATGAAAGCCAGAGCGGTCCTGATCCAGGCCAGGAAGGTGCGCTCGTTCGCGAAGCTGAAGCGGTAGTCCGGCTCGTCGCCCTGGCCGTAGACCCACCGAGGCCGCCGGACGTGCTCGCTGGTCATGACCGCGCCTCCCCCACCGTCGGTGCGACGCCGGAGCCGAAGGACAGCGTCCGGGTCTCGAGGAAGGGATCGACGCCCAGGGCCGAACCCTCGCGTCCCCAGCCCGCCTCGTCGAAGCCGCCGAACGGGAGCCTGGGCGCATTGGGCGATCCTGTGTCGATCCCGATCATGCCCACCCGCAACCGCGACGCGAAGCTCGACGCCTCCTGGCGGGACCTCCCTGCCACGTATCCGCCGAGCCCTCTGCGCCACCCGTTGACCTCCCGGGACACCTCTTCCGGGCTGTCGAAGCCGCGCAGGAGGAGGAGCGGTCCGAACACCTCGGCGGCCCACGACGCGGAGTCGGATCGCACCCGCACCGCGGTCGCAGGCACGTTGCGCGTACCCCCGCTCATCGCGGTCCCCACTGCGGACTCCCCACCATCACGCACGGCAATGTCGGCCAGTGCTCTGACGGAGTCCGCAAGCTCATCCGTGCGCAGCGGGCCGAGATCGGACTCGGGATCGAACGGGTCGCCCGTGACCATGGAGGACACCCTGGCCACGACGGACTCCCACACCTCGTCGACCAGGGACTCGTGCACGAAGACGTTGTTCGCAGCGATGCAGGAGCTCCCGTTGTTGCGGAACTTCGCCACCATGAGGTGGTCGACCGCCCGGCCGACGTTCGCCCCCGGAAGGATCACGAACGGGGCTCGTCCGCCGAGCTCGAGCACACCGCGCTTGAGTGTGGCGCCGAGACGCGTCGCCAGGCCGACTCCGACCTCCGTCGACCCGGTGAAGGAGGCCGCCCGCACGTGGTCGCTGTCCACGAGCTCGTGGGCCTGGTCCCGCCCACCCAGGACGACGCCCACGCAGCCGGCGGGCAGGTGACGGTCGCAGGCGCGTGTGAGGGCGATGGCGCTGAGCGGTGACAGCGGAGAAGGCTTCAGCACGACAGGGCAGCCTGCGGCGAAAGCGGCAGCGAGCTTGCGCGCCGGCAGCGAGAGCGGAAAGTTCCAGGCGGTGATGGCGGCGACCACGCCGACAGGCACGCGATGAACCTGTGCCCGGTCATCGGTCCACTCGTGCTCGAGTCGTTCCGCGACCGAGGCGAACCAGTCGAAGTAGGCAGCGCTCATCTCGACCTCCGCCATCGCCTCGGGGTGACGCTTGCCGGTCTCGCGCACGATGAGGGGGGCGAGGTCATCCGCATCACGAGCCAATTCCTCCCGAGACAATGTCAGGACAAAGTTGGCAGCATTGATTGCCGATGTCAAGCACATGATGGCGCGATCAGACGGACCTACCGTTAGAGCGGTCAGCCGAACCAGTCAGGCGCGGTGCGCGGGGTAACGGAACCCAAGCGCGCTCGGACCGTGTGGGGACTGGTGAGCCAGCGGCCGTGGCGTGCGGCGAGGACTGTCGGCGACGGTGGCCAGATCCACCGCGCCTGCTGGACCGCCTCAGAGCGTGCCGCGCGGTCAGCGTCCGGCCGTTCACCAGTGACGCCTACCAGGGCCGAGGTGAACGCAGCGAACCCCGGTCACGGGCCGCAACCGCGCATTCCGCATGCTTCCAGTGCCCGCAGCAGCACGGCCACGGTGGCCGGCGGTCTCGCGGCCAGGCGGACCCAGCCGTCGTCGAGCCCGGGGAAGGTGTCGCAACGCCGCGACGCTACGCCGACCTCGCGCAGACGCCGGTGCGTCCCCTCACCGAGCCTGGCGAGGAGGAACGGCGCGCTGCCCGCCACGACCTCCACCCCGCGCGCGCGGAGCTGCGTCGCCATCGAGGCCGACCAGTCCGACAGCTCGGTCGCACGCCGGGCCTGCTCGGCAGCCCCCTGCGGCGTGCTGATGGCGAGGACCGCCGCGCACGCGGCGGCCGAGAACGACCACGGCGGGCGGGCGGCGCGGAGTGTGTCGACGTCGTCCGGGCCACCCAGCAGGTAGCCCGCGCGCACGCCCGGGATCGCCCAGGTCTTGGTGAGGCTGCGGACGACCACGACGCCCTCCACGGGAGATCCCGCGAGCGAGGAGGGCTCCCCGGGCAACGCGTCCATGAACGCCTCGTCGACCACGACGAGCCGGCCGGGCCGGGTCAGCGCCAGCACGTCCTCGCGCGGGTGCAGGACCCCCGTGGGGTTCGTCGGGTTGCCGAGGACGACCAGGTCGGCGTCCTCGGGGACGGCCGCCGTGGCCAGGCGGTGGTCGCCGGAGGTCAGCACGACCTCGACGCGGTGCCCGGCCTGCTCCAGCGCTGCGTGCGGCTCGGTGAACTGCGGGTGCACGACGACGGGCCGCCGCCACGGGCGCATCCGGGCGAGCAGGGTGAACGCCTCGGTGGCGCCGGCAGTGGCCAGCACCTCGCGGGGGTCGCGACCGTGGTTTCGGGCGAGCGCGACCTCGGCGGCGCGCGCGTCAGGGTAGGCGGCGACGTCCTCGACGCTGTCGCGCAACGCCTGGGCGAGCCAGCGCGGCGGACCGTGGGGGTGGACGTTGACGGCGAGGTCGAGCAGCCCGGCTCCCCGGACCTCGACGTCGCCGTGGTGCAGGAGGTCGGTGCCCGGGTCGCCCGCGACCCCGGGAACGCTCACCACGCGCGCACCGCCTCCACGAAGCGCTGCGCCATCTGCGGCTGACCGGCCCAGTGGGTGTGCAGGTAGGAGGCGTGCAGTGTGGGGCTCGTGAAGCCCTCGACCCCGCCTCCTGCTCCGAAGCCGGCGCCGTGCGGGCCGTCGGCCACCCTCCACGCGGGCGCCGCCCCGGCGGTCGGGGTGACGCGGGTGCGGTGGAACTCGTGCCCGGTCACGCTCTCGCCGACCCGGGTGAGCAGCGAGTCCGAGACCGCGACGGCCTCCGGGTAGCGCAGCGTCAGCCGCTCGTGCATCGCCGCGTCGGCGTCGATCGCGCCGATCATCGACACCCCGTCGAGGGTGCGGCACAGGTAGAGCAGCCCGGCGCACTCGGCGACGGTCGGGAGGCCCGAGCGCACCGCGTCGCGCAGCTGGCCCACCAGCGAGACGTTCTCCGCGAGCGCGTTCACGTGCACCTCGGGGAAGCCCCCGCCGAGGTACAGCCCTGCCACCCCGGCCGGCAGGGCCGGCGCGCTCGTGGGGTCGAGGACGACGACGTCGCAGCCCGCCGCACGCAGCAGCTCCTCGGTCTCGGCGTAGCGGAACGTGAAGGCGCGGCCGCCGGCGACGGCGACCACGGGGAGCGCGCCGGCCCGGGTCTGCGCGGGCCGGGGCGGGGCGAGCGGCGGGCTCCACGGCTCGACCTCGAGCTCCGGGGCGCTGCGTGCCACGTCCAGGACGGCGTCCAGGTCCACGTGTGCCTCGACCAGCGCGACGAGCGGATCGAGCTCGGCCTCGACCATCCCGCGCTCGGCGGCCGGCACGAGCCCCAGGTGCCGCGACGGGGTGGCGACGGACTCGTCCCGCGGCACCTGGCCGAGCACCGGCACCCGCACCGACGACGCCACCTCGGCGGCGTGCCGCGGGCTGCCGACGCGGTTGAGGATCACCCCCGCCACCTGGACGGACGGGTCGTACGTCACCAGCCCGTGGACGACCGCGCCCACCGTGCGGGAGGCACGGGCGCAGTCGACGACCAGCACGACCGGCGTGCGGGTCAGGGTGGCGACGTGGGCGGAGGAGGCGAAGCCGTCCGTGCCGACGCGGCCGTCGAAGAGCCCCATGACGCCCTCGATCACGGCGACGTCGGCCGGGCGTGGGGTGCTCGCTCCGTGCAGGAGCAGCGGGGCGACCCGCTCCTCGCCGACCAGGTGCGGGTCCAGGTTGCGCCCGGGACGACCCGTGGCGAGCGCGTGGTAGCCGGGGTCGATGTAGTCGGGGCCGACCTTGTGCCCCGACACCTCCAGCCCACGGCGGCGCAGCGCCGCCATCACGCCGGTGGCGAGGGTCGTCTTCCCGGCGCCGGTGCTCGGGGCGGCCAGCAGGACGCGGGCCAGGGCGTGGGAAGCGCTCACCACTCGATGCCCTTCTGCCCCTTCTGCCCCCGATCCATCTGGTGCTTCACCTTGGTCATGTCGGTGACCAGGTCCGCGGCCTCGACGAGCGCCGGGTGCGCGCGACGTCCGGTGACCACCACGTACTGCCGACCGGGACGGTCGCGGAGGGTGGAGACCACCTCCTCGACGTCCACCCAGCCCCACTCCATCGGGTAGGTGAACTCGTCGAGCACGTAGAGGTCGTGGCGCTCCTGCGCGATGGCGCGGCGCACCTCGGCCCAGCCCTCGGCGGCGTCGGCGGCGTGGTCCGTCTCCTCCCCGGCCTTGCGCGACCACGACCACCCGGCGCCCATCTTGTGCCAGGTCACGGGCCCGCCCTCGCCGGTCTGCTCGTGCAGCTCGCCGAGCCGCTCGAGCACGGTCTGCTCGCCGATCCGCCACTTCGCGGACTTCACGAACTGGAAGACCCCGACGTCCCAGCCCTGGTTCCAGGCGCGCATCGCGAGGCCGAAGGCGGCGGTCGACTTCCCCTTGCCGTCACCCGTGTGGACCATCAGCAACGGCAGCGAGCGGCGCTGCGCGGTCGTGAGCCCGTCGTCCGGGACGACGAGCGGCTTGCCCTGGGGCATCAGATCTCCTCACCGACGCCGCGCGCGGCCGCCGTAGGTCTCGTGGTGGACGGCGTCGGCCAGCGGACGCCGCGAGCGCCAGCCGTGGCGCTCGAGGTCGGGAACGGTCTGGCGGTGGCCGACGTGACCGAGGCAGAGCCAGGCGATCGGACGGACCCCCTCCGGAGCGCCGACCAACGCGGCCAGCACCTCCTCGCGGTAGAACGACACCCAGCCCAGGCCCAGCCCCTCCGCGGTGGCGGCGAGCCAGAGGTTCTGGATCGCCAGGACGCTGGAGAACAGCCTGGTGTCCTCGACCGTCCGAGAGCCCAGGACGTGGTGTCCGCCGCGACCGGGGTCGTGGGTGACGACCACACCGAGCCCGCTCTCGCGCACCCCGTCGGTCTTGATCGGCTCGAAGACCGCCCTCCGGTCGGGAGGCAGCTCGGCCGCGAACGCCGCCCGCTCGGCCGCCACGTGCTCGGCGAACCGCACGATCGTCGCCGGCTCGCGGACCAGCACGAAGTCCCACGGCTGCGTCAGCCCGACGCTCGGCGCGGCGTGCGCCGCCTCGAGGACGCGGCCCAGCACCTCGTCCGCCACCGGCTCGCCGGTGAACTCCGCCCGCACGTCCCTGCGGGCCTCGATGACGTCGTAGAGCGGGTGGCGGGCGGGACGGGTCGCCGCCGTCACGCCGCGCGTCCGCGGAGGATCGAGCCCCGCACGGCGGCGTCCAGCGCGGAGGCGTCGACGGTGCCGACGGGCAGGTGCTCGGCGCCCAGGCGGGCGGCGAGCGTGCGGGCCAGGCCGAGGCGCATCGGGCCGGCCTCGCAGTCGACGACGACGGTGTCGACGCCGTCGGCGGCCAGCACGTCGGCGGCCTCGAGAGAGCGGGTGAGGGCGTTGGGACCGCTGGTGGCGCGGCCATCGGTGACCACGACGAGCAGGGGACGTCGCGCGCCGGCACGGCGGCGCTCCCGGTCGAGCACGCGGGCGCACTCGGCGAGGCCCTCGGCGAGCGGGGTGCGCCCGCCGGCGGGCATCTGCTCCAGCCGGGCCGCGGCCACGTCGACCGAGCCGGTCGGCGGGAGCAGCAGCTCCGCGGCGCTGCCGCGGAACGTCACCAGGCCGACGGTGTCGCGGCGCTGGTAGGCGTCCAGCAGGAGGCTCAGGATCGTCGCCTTCACGGCCGCCATCCGGCTGCGCGCCGCCATGGAGCCGGACGCGTCGACGCAGAACAGGACGAGGTTGGCCTCGCGCCCCTCGCGGACCGCCTCGCGCAGGTCCGACCGCTCGATCAGCAGGCGGTCGCCGCCCCCGGCACCCGTGCCGCGGCCCCGCGCGGCCTGGTGCGGGATCGCCGCACGCAGCGTCTCCAGCAGGTGCAGCGACCCACCGCGGGACGCCGGGCGGGCCCCGGTGCGGCGGCCGGTGGCGGACTCGGCGCGGCTGCGGCGGCCGGCGTCGCTGCGCGACCTCCCCCGGGTCGTGCCCCTCGCCTGGAGCAGGCGGGTGCGGAAGGGCGCGTCCGCGGCGGCGGTGGTCGTGGGGCCGGCGGGCTGCTGCGGCGGCTCGGGCTGCGGCGCGTGGGGCTGCGGGGCAGGGACGTCATCCGTCCGTGCGGAGGGGACGTCCGGGGTGGATGACGTCCCGCCCTCGGGGGCGGTGCCGGGGCGCTCGTCGGTGGCGGGGCCGTCCGAGTCGCCGGGGCCGTCGCCGCCGCCGCCGCCGCCGCCGCCGCCGTCGGTGCCGCCGTCGGGGGTCGGGGGCTCGGGCTCGTCGTCCGGGCCGAGGGCGTCGTCGAGGGCCTGGTCGAGCAGGTCGTCGTCGAGGCCGGGGCTGTCGAAGGGCGAGCGGCGGCGCCGGTGCGGGAGCGCGAGCCGGGCGGCGACCCGGACGTCCTCGCGCGTGACGCCGGTGCGGCCGCACCAGGCGGCGTGGGCGACGGCGGCGCGGGCGGTGACGATGTCGGCGCGCAGCCCGTCGACCTCGAACGCGGCGCAGACCTGGGCGACGGCGAGCAGCATCGCGTCGCCCAGGACGACGGAGGCGGCGAGGTCCCGGGCGTCGGCGATCCGGGAGGCGAGCAGGTGCTCGTCCTGGGCGAAGCGGGCGACGAAGGCGGCGGGGTCCGCCTCGTAGGCGAGCCGACGGCGGACGACCTCGACCCGGGTCGCCGGGTCGCGGGGGGCGGCGACGTCGACGGCGAGGCCGAACCGGTCGAGCAGCTGCGGGCGCAGCTCGCCCTCCTCGGGGTTCATCGTGCCGACGAGCACGAACCGCGCGGGGTGGGTCAGCGAGACACCGTCGCGCTCGACGGTGGCGCGGCCGGTGGCGGAGGCGTCGAGGAGAAGGTCGACGAGGTGGTCGTGGAGGAGGTTGACCTCGTCGACGTAGAGCAGGCCGCGGTGGGCGCGGGCGAGCAGGCCGGGCTCGTACTCGGCGACGCCGTCGGCCAGCGCCCGCTCGAGGTGCAGGGAGCCGGTCACGCGGTCCTCGCCGGCGCCCACGGGCAGCTCGACGAGCCGCACCGGCCGGCTGGTGACCGCGGCGTCGACGCCGAACGGGCCGTCGGGCGAGACCTCGGCCTCGTCGTCGGGGTCCGTGGAGAACCGGTCACCCTCGACCACCCGCACGGGCGGCAGGACGCGCGCCAGCGCCCGCACCGCGGTGGACTTCGCCGTGCCCTTCTCGCCACGCACGAGCACGCCGCCGAGGGCGGGCGCGATGCTGGCCAGGACGAGGGAGAGGACCATGTCCTCGGAGCCCACGACGGCCGAGAGTGGGTAGGACAGGTCTGACTGCTGTGGCATGAGAGGCTCCCGCTCGTCCGCCATCGGATAGGACGCCGCGAGGCCGGTCTTCGGACTTCCGGCCTCGTGCATGGCGTGCACGTCCGGTCACCGCAGCGGGCCTGTGCCGGACTCTCACCGGCTTCCCAGATTCTCCTCCGCACCCCGGTCTCGCGGACCGTGGCTCGAGGCACCTCGTGGCTGTGCGCTCACGATAGCGTCGGCGCCCATGTCCTCGTCCGCCGCCCACGCCCCGATCGTCGTCGCCGCCTTCTGCCTCCTCGACGAGCAGGGGCGGCTACTCGTCGTCCGCAAGCGCGGGACGACCGCGTTCATGCTTCCCGGCGGCAAGCTCGAGCCGGGCGAGACCGCGCTGGCCGCCGCTCGCCGCGAGGTGGCCGAGGAGGTCGGGCTGACCGACCTCGTGGCCCGTCCGTTGGGCCACTGGACCGCGGCCGCCGCCAACGAGCCCGGCCGCACCGTGGTCTCGACCGTCTTCGTCGCCGACCTGCCGCGGGACTCCGCCGGCGCCGCCGTCGTGCCCGTCGTGGCCGGCGAGATCGAGGAGCTCTGCTGGCTCGACCCGGCGGACGCCGATCCCGCGGTGCCCGGCGGCCACGGACTCGCCCCGCTCACCCGCGACGCCGTGCTGCCCGCCCTGCGCGCGCTGCGTGCCGGCACGGCTCCCCGGGTCGCCGTCGTCGGCATCGGCGCGGACGGCGACCTCACCGCGGCCGGACGCGACCGCGTCCTCGCAGCGCCCTCCGTGCTGGGCGCGCAGCGGCACCTCGCGCTGCTCCCCCCGCCCACGGGCCGCGCGGAGCACCAGGTCCGCGAGAGCTGGGGCCGCCCGTTCCGCGAGAGCCTCGTGGACCTGCTCGCGTCGCATCCCGACGCCGTGGTCCTGGCCTCGGGCGACCCGCTGGTCTCCGGGGTCGGAGCCACCCTCGTGGACCTGCTCGGCGCCGACCGGGTCGAGGTGCTGCCGGCGGTCTCCTCGGTGGCGCTGGCCCGGGCCGCGATGGGCTGGGGCGAGGAGTCCTGCGCGGTCGTCACCGTGGTCGGACGTCGCGTCGAGCGCGTCCTGCGCGAGGTCGCCCCGGGCCGCCGGGTCGTCGTGCTGTCCTCGGACGCGACCACCCCCGCCGTCCTGGCCGCGTTGCTGGTGGCGACCGGTCAGGGCGCCGCGGCGCTGACCGTGCTGGCGGACCTCGGCGCCCCGACCCAGGCACGCTGGGACACCACCGCCGCGGGCTTCGCCGCCCGCGACGACCTGGTCGACCTGCCGGCGCTGAACCTGGTCTGCGTGGAGGTGCCTCGCTCGGCCGCGGCCCACGGGATCGGCTGGGTGGCGGGCCTCCCGGACGACGCCTTCGAGCACGACGGCCAGCTCACCAAGCGCGACCTCCGCGCTGCCGCGCTCGCCCGGCTCGCGCCCTGCCCCGGTGAGCTCCTGTGGGACGTCGGCGCGGGGGCCGGGTCCGTCGGCGTCGAGTGGATGCGGGCGCACCCCACGTGCCGCACGATCGCCATCGAGCAGCACCCCGACCGCGTCGCCCGGATCGGCCGCAACGCCGCCCGGCTCGGTGTGCCTGACCTGGTCGTGGTCGAGGGCGGGGCGCCCGGGGCCCTCGCCGACCTCCCGGCCCCCAACGCCGTGTTCGTCGGCGGCGGCGCCACCGCCCACGGGCTGCTCGAGGAGTGCCGCGAGCGGCTGCGCCCCGGCGGCCGGCTGGTCGTCCACGGCGTGACCCTGGAGACCGAGGCGGTCCTCGCCGAGGCGTACGCCGGGCACGGCGGCGAGCTGACCCGCCTCGCGGTCGAGCACGCTGCGCCCGTCGGACGGTTCACCGGCTGGACCCCCGCCCGCACCGTCACCCAGTGGACCTGGACCAAGCCCCACGCCTGACCGCGGTCGGCTCCGTGGGGCGGGGAGCACCACCGACCCCGAGGCGACGCATCAGTGCGGCGCACCCCGCGGGCGATGCGCCGCGTACAACCAGGACTCACCCGCGGCGTCGACGAACTCCCCGAGCGCCCGTCCGACCAGCACGACCGCCGCCTGCCGCAGGCCTGCCGCCTCCACGGCGTCCGCCACGCAGGCCGGCCCGCCGACGGTGCCGCGCAGCACCAGCTCCCCGGGCTGGCTGGCGCGGTGCACGACCACGACGGGGCAGCCGGCGCCGTGCGTCGGCAGCAGCCGGTCGAGGTGCTCACGCAGCCGCGTGATCGCGAGGTGCAGGACGAGGGTCGCACCCGTGGCCGCGAACGCCTCCCAGGTCTCCCCCTCCGGCATCGCCGAGGAGCGCGCCCGGGTGCGGGTGAGCACCACCGACTGGGCGACGAGCGGCACCGTCAGCTCCCGGCCCACCAGCGCTGCCGCGGCCGCGTACGCCGGGACGCCCGGCACGACCTCCCACGGCACGCCGGCCGCGTCGAGCCGTGCGGCCTGCTCGTGCAGCGCGGAGTACAGCGACGGGTCCCCGGACACCAGCCGCACCACGTCCTCCCCCCGGGCGTGGGCCTCCGTCATGACCGCCAGGATCGCGTCCAGGTCGAGCCGGGCGGTGTCCACCAGCCGCGCCCCCGACCGACAGTGCGAGAGCACCGCCTCGTCCAGGTAGGTGCCCGGGTACAGGACGACGTCGGCCACGCCCAGCAGGCCCACCGCCCGCAGCGTCAGCAGGTCCGCGGCGCCCGGCCCGGCGCCGACGACGTGCACGGTCACCGCACCCACCTCACCGGATCCACCGCGGCGTCCACACGCGGCCGGCCGCGTCCACGCGCGTGTGCGACGCCCCGACCAGCAGCAGGCACTTCATGTCGATCGCCTCCGCGTCGAGCGCCCCGAGCGTGGTGACCTCCAGGGACTCCTCGGCCCGACCGACGTCCCGCCCCACCACGACGACGGTGTCGGGGTCGCGGTGCTCCAGGAGCAGCTTCTGCGCACGCACCACCTGCTCGGTGCGGCTGCGCGAGGCCGGGTTGTAGATGCCGACGACCATGTCGGCCTCGGACAACGCGCGCAGCCGCCGCTCGACGACCGCCCAGGGCTTGAGCCGGTCCGAGAGCGAGAGCACCGCGAAGTCTCCGCCGATCGGCGCGCCCGCGCGGGCCGCGACCGCCTGGATCGCGCTCACCCCCGGCAGCACCCGGACGGGCACGGCCGCGTAGCGCGGGTCCTCAGCGGCCTCCAGGACGGCGGTGGCCATCCCGAACACCCCGGCGTCCCCGCCGCTCACGACCGCCACCCGCTCGCCGGCCAGCGCGAGGTCGAGCGCGTCACGGGCCCGGTCGATCTCCACGCCGTTGCCGGACGCGTGCCGGGTCAGCCCCGCGCGCTGCGGCACCCGGTGCACGTAGGGCGCGTAGCCGACCACGTGGTCGACCTGCGCCAAGGCCGCGGTGGCCTCCGCCGTGAGCCAGCCATCCGGGCCGGGGCCGAGGCCGACGACGAGCAGCTCTGCCACGTCCGCGCCGGTCCGCTCGGCAGGGGTCGCTGGCGCTGCGGCGGGCGCGGTCGCGGGGCGTCGTCCGGCCCCGTGCAGCGAGTCGCCGGTGACGACGATGATCGAGAAGTACGGCACCGAGGTGGGGTCCACGTCCCGCACGGGCATCCGCCGCTCGACGTCGGTGGAGGCCCGCTCGACGTACATCGCGTGGTCGAGCCGCCCGGCGGCCTCGAGCGCACGACGCACGGCGGGGAACGTCCGGCCGAGCTTCATGATCACCGCCCCCTCGGTGTCGGCCAGGCGGCGCGCGAGCTCCGCCTCGGGCAGGGTGCCGGGCAGCACGGCGAGGACGTCGGTCTGCCTCACCAGCGGCCACGCCACCGTCGCGGTGGCGGCCGCGAACGCGGGCACGCCAGGCACGACGGTGGTCTCGAACCGCTCGGCGAGCCGGTCGTGCAGGTACATGAACGAGCCGTAGAAGAGCGGGTCGCCCTCGGCGAGCACCACCACGTCGCGGCCTACCTCGAGATGGGCCGCGAGGCGACCGGCGGCCTCGACGTAGAAGTCCTCCAGAGCGCCCGCGTAGCCGCCCGGGTGGTCGGTGCGGCCCGTCGTGACCGGGTACGTGAGGCACTCCTCGGTCGCGGACGCCGGGATCAGGTCGGCCGCGACGGCCCGCGCGTTCGACGGCTTGCCGACGCCCGAGTGGTAGGCGACGACGTCCGCGGACCCGATGAGCCGCGCGGCCTTGAGCGTGACGAGCTCGGGGTCGCCCGGTCCGACGCCGACGCCCCAGAGGCGGCCGGGCCGGGGCGCCGTCCCGGAGCCGGGGGCGCTCACTCGGCCTCCTGGGCCAGGGCGTTGACCGCCGAGGACGCGATCGCCGACCCGCCACGGCGCCCCCGCACCGTCACGAAGGGGACGTCGATGCCGTGCTGCTCGCGCAGGTCCACCAGCGCCTGTTTGGACTCCGCCGCGCCGATGAAGCCCACCGGGCAGCCGACGATCGCGGCCGGCCGGGGCGCGCCGTCCACGAGCATCTCCAGCAGGTGGAACAGCGCCGTCGGGGCGTTGCCGATGGCCACCACCGCCCCCTCGAGCCGGTCCGGCCACAGCGAGACCGCTGCGGCACTGCGGGTCGTGCCCCACCGCGCGGCCAGCTCCGGGACGGCCGGGTCGGTGAGCCGGCAGAGCACCTCGTTCTCGGCGGGCAGCCGAGAGGCGGTGACGCCCATCGCGACCATCCGCGCGTCGCACAGGACAGGCGCGCCGGCGTCCAGCGCGGCGCGGGCGGCCGGGACGAGGTCGGGGTGGACGACGAGGTCCGGGACGAGGTCGACCTGGCCCGAGCCGTGCACCATCCGCACCGCCAGCCGCTCGGCCGACGGCGGCACCAGCGACAGGTCGGCCTCCCGGCGGATGGTGGCGAAGGACTCGAGGTAGATCGCCGGTCCACTGGTGGCGTACTCGTAGTGTCGCGTCGGGGCCTGCGGCCCCCTCGAGCCGTCGGTGCGTGCCGTCATCGGTCCTCCTCCGTCGAGCGGGCGGCCGGACGGGCCGGACCCGGCGGACCCGGCGGCGCCAGGACCCCCCGCCAGGGCGTGACCACGAGGACGTCACCACGGCTGACGAGCCCGCCGACCGCCGCGGCGTCCAGCAGGCCGTCGGGCGCCTCCACGTGGTCCACCACCGCGGCACCCGTGCCGCGCGCCCGGACGAGGCCGAACGGCAGCGGCGGTGACGCGACCTCGGCCCGGGGGTCGGGGGCGGACGGAGTCACGAGCGCGGCGCCGCCGCCCGGCAGCTCGTCGACGTGCCAGGGCGCCGTGGGGCCGTCCCCGCGGGACTCCAGGAACGCCCGGGCGAGCGCGACCAGGACCTCGGCGGCCCGGTCCAAGGGGACCACCGGGCCCCACGTCGAGCCCGCGCGCACCTGGCACCGGACGTCGTCGAGGGCCACCAGGCTCAGGTCTCCTCCCCGGGGGAGGACGTCGCCACGCCCGTCGTCGAGGACGTGCAGGAAGCGGCCGGGCAGCGCCGCGAGGGCGTGGTCGGCCACGATCGCCGCGTCGAGCGCCGCGGCGACGGGACGCAGGTCGGCGCGGCCGCCGACGAGGCCCGACAGCGGCGACACCAGGACGTTGCGAGCCAGCTCGTGCGCGGGGTGAGGCACCAGTCCCGTGGCCCGCAGCGCGCGGTCGGCAGCCGGAGCCAGGCCACCCTCCCTCCCGGCGGGCAGTCCGCGGACCTGCAGGTTCGCGCGACCGGTGAGGTACACGGCGCCGTCACCGAAGCGGTCGGCCGCCTCCGAGAGCGACCCCAGGGCGCGGGCGGGGAGCAGGCCGCCGACGAGGCGCAGCCGGACCAGGAGCCCGTCGGTGGCGGGCCACGGCCGCGACACCGCCGGGCAGAGGTCACGCCGGACCCGGGTGGTGCCGGCAGAGCGGACGGAGGGTGCAGCAGGGGTGACCACGAGGCTCCTCGGGAGGTCCGGGGCTCGTGCGCGAAGCCCTCAGTCGACCTCGCGGCGGGTGCCGCAAGGACCAGCAGGTCTTCGGACTCGGGATCACTCGAACCGGGCGCCTTCCCAGGGTCTCCCCCAGTGGCGTCGTGCCCGGCCCGTCACCCACACCGCTGCGCGTCAGTCCCGGACTCTCACCGGGTTCCCGTCGCTGGCGGACAGCACGCTACACCTCTCGCCACGCCTCTCACCGGGGGCGCCTCCCGGGGGTCCGGTCCTCACGCACCGTCCAGGGCATCCGGACGGAGGACCCTGTGGGCACGTGCCCCGGTCGTGCCCTAGGCTGCCTCGGCGGGCACGAGGAAGTCGGTGGGATTCCGACACAGTCGCGCTACTGTGACCGTCCTCCTGGCTCCGGCACGACCGGGGACCAGTGGGGCGGAAGTCAGACCCGAAGGTCCGCTTCCACCCCATCGAACAGGGACGCACTCATCCCTGAGGAGGACTCATGTCGCAGTCGACCTCTCTCGCCGGCACCACCGTCGCCGGCCCCGCACTCGCCCCGGAGACCGTCGCGGTCCCGCTCCGCGAGCTCGCCCCCTGGGCCTTCTTCCTCGGCCTCCTCGGCCTCCTCCTGCTGTTCTTCGTCGGCGCTGACCAGGGCGCCGTCTCGCTGCCGGCGGGCTCCTTCGTGCACGAGCTCGTGCACGACGGCCGTCACCTGCTCGGCTACCCCTGCCACTGAGGCGCGGACATGACCGCCCGCGCCTTCCTGGTCCGCGGGCTCCTCGCCGGGCTCCTCGCCGGTCTCGTCACTTTCGCGGTGGCGTGGACCGTCGGTGAGCCCTCCGTCGAGCGAGCCATCGCACTCGAGACCAGCGCCGAGAGCACGCACACGCACAGCCACGACTCCGAAGAGACGGCCGGCGCGGCCGCGACCGAGGAGCACTCGCACTCCCACGGCGAGGACGCCCTCGTCCCCCGGTCCGTCCAGAGCACCGTCGGGCTGGGCCTGGCCACCGTCTGCGCCGGTCTCGCCCTCGGCGGCCTCGTCGCGATCGCGGCGGCTGCCTCTGCCGGGCGGACGGGCTCGCTGACGCCCGCCCAGTCCACCGCGGTCGTCAGCCTGGTCGGCTTCGTCGCGTTCGCCCTCGTCCCGTTCTGGAGGTACCCGGCCAACCCGCCGGCCGTCGGGTCCGGCGACACCATCGGCATCCGGACGGCCGGCTACTTCGGCTTCGCCGGCATCTCGCTGGTGGCGGCGGTCGCCGCCGTCGTCCTGGCGGTGCGCCTGGCGCGCCGGCACGGCGCCTTCGCGGCCGTCGTCGCCTGCACGCTGGGCTACCTCGCGGTCGTCGTCGCGGTCGGCGCCGTCATGCCGACGGTGGACGAGGTGGGCGACTTCCCCGCCTCGACGCTGTGGGAGTTCCGCACCGCCTCGCTCGTCACCCTGGCCACGCTGTGGGCGGTGCTCGGCACGGCCCTCACCGGCGCCGTCGGCGCCCTGCACCGGCAGGCGTCCGGGACCGCGGCACGACGCGAGCTGGCGGCCGGCCTGTGACCGCCTCCCCCGCACTGCTCGGGCCGCTCGGGCCGGTCGCCCCGCCGGAGCCGGTGGTCGCCGGCCTGGCGGCCGACCGGCTGGCCGGCCTGGCCACGCCCGCGGGCGCGCTCGGACGGCTGGGCGACCTCGCCGTCTGGGCCTCCGCAGCCCTCGGGTCGGTGCCCCCGCCGCTGCTCGACGGGCCCGGCGAGGTGCGCCTCGTCGTCCTCGCCGGGGACCACGGCGTGAGCGCCCACGGCGTCTCTGCCTACCCCGCCGCGATCACGCCCGCGATGGTCCACCTAGTCGTCGCCGGCCGGTCCGGCGTCTCGACGCTCGCCGCCGCGCACGGAGTGAGCGTCCGGGTGCTCGACGTCGGCGTGGACGACGACCTCGACGGCGCCCCCGCTGCGGTGCGCGACCACAAGGTCACCCGCGGCAGCGGCGCCATCCACCTGGTCGACGCGCTGAGCCACGACGACGCCACGGCCGCGTTCGAGGCCGGCCGCGTCGTGGCCCGCGAGGAGGTCGCCGCCGGCGGCCGCCTGCTGATGACGGGCGACCTGGGCATCGGCAACACCACCCCGGCCGCGGCGCTCGTCGCGGCCCGGCTCGGGCTGCCGGCCGACCTGGTCGTCGGCCGCGGGACCGGCGTGGACGACGAGGGGCTGGCCCGCAAGACCGCGGTCGTGCAAGCGGCGCTGGATCGCACCCTCGACGTCCACGACGACGCCTTCGCCACGCTCGCCGCCCTCGGCGCGTCGGACCTGGCGGCGGCCGTCGGGTTCCTCGTCGAGGCCGCCTCGACCGGCGTCCCGGTGCTGCTGGACGGTCTGATGTCCGTGGCCTGCGCGCTCACCGCCGAGGCGCTGGCTCCCGGGGCGGCGGCTTGGTTCGCGGCCGGGCACCGCTCCACCGAGCCGGCCCAGTCGCTGGCCCTGGAGAAGCTCGGGCTCGAGCCGCTGCTCGACCTGGGCCTGCGGCTGGGCGAGGGCAGCGGGGCCGTGGCGGCCGTCCCGGTCGTCCGCTCCGCGGTAGCCCTGCTCGCGGGCACGGCGCTGCTGGGGGACGTCCTCCCGTGACCGGCGGGCCCGCAGCGACCCCGTCCCGGGTGGGGTCGGTGCGGGACGCCCTCCTCCTCGCCGTCGGCACCCTCTCCGCGGTGCCCGTGCCTCCGCCGAGCCGCGCCTCGCTCGTCCCCCGGCTCGACCCGCGCGTCGCCGGCCTCGCGATGGTGCTCGCACCCGTCGCGGTGCTGCCGCTGGGCCTGCTCGCGGCGCTGGTCGTCCTCGTCGGCGGCGCGCTCGGCCTTCCGACGCCGGCCATCGGCCTGCTCGTCGTCGCGGCCCTGGCGCTCGGCACCCGGGCCCTGCACTGGGACGGTCTCTCCGACGTCGCCGACGGCCTCACCGCCTCCTACGACCGCGAGCGCTCGCTGGCGGTCATGCGCACCGGGACGTCGGGACCGGCGGGCACCCTCGCCACCGTCCTCGTGGCCGGTCTCCAGGCCGCCGGCGTCGCGGCCCTGACGCGCGCCGAGCACGGCTGGCTGCTCGTCGGCCTGGCCGTCCTCGTCCCTCGCTGCGCACTCGCCACCTGCTGCGCGCGCCCCGTCCCGTCCGCCCGGCACGAGGGGCTCGGCGCGGGCGTCGCGGGCACCGTGCCGGTCGCCGCCGCCGTCGGGTCCTGGACGCTGGGGGCCCTGCTGCTCGCGCTGGTCGCGCTCGCGGCCGGGCCGTCCGGTGCCCTCGGCCCGCTGCTGGTCACCGCGGTGGCCGCGGGGGCCTCGGTCCTGCTGGTCCGCCGCTGCACCGCCCGCCTCGGCGGCATCACCGGGGACGTCCTGGGCGCCTGCGTCGAGGCGTCCTGCGCGATCGTGCTCGTCGGTCTCGCGGCGGTCGTGGCATGAGCGCTCGGCCGGGACCGACGGCCTCAGAGCACGAGGACGCGCCCGGCGACCACCAGGTGCACCTCCTCGCACGCCGTGGCGAGGCGTTGGTTGACGGTGCCGAGCAGGTCCCGGAAGACCCGGCCGGACCGGTGCTCGGGCACCACCCCGAGGCCCACCTCGTTCGTCACCAGCAGCACCGGTCGGTCGGTCGCCGTCAGCGCGGCGAGCGTCGCGTCCACGCGCGCCTCGACCAGCGCCAGCAGCGCGGCGGGCGGACGGTCCCACGCCTGCTCCTCGTCCAGGATGCCGGTCACCCACGTGCCGAGGCAGTCGACGAGCACCGGCTCGCCGGCACCCCGCACGCCACGCAGCACGCCCGCGAGGTCGCGGGTCTCCACCGTCGTCCAGGCGGACGGGCGGCGACGGCGGTGCGCGTCGAGCCGCGCGGCCCAATCGGGATCGGGGTCCTCCGCGGCCGTCGGGCCGGGCGCCACGTAGACGACCGGTCCGTCGCCGGCCCAGCCGCACACGAGCTCCTCGGCGTGCCGGGACTTCCCCGAGCGGACGCCGCCGGTGACCAGGACGCGGCGCGCACCGTGGTTGCTGCTGCTCATGAGTTCTCCTGCGACGAGAGGGGGCGCCCATGAGCGCCCGGGCGATCGGCATCCTGCTCGGCGTGGCCACAGACCGTCTCCTCGGCGACCCGCAGCGTCACCACCCGGTGGCCTGGTTCGGCGCCGTCGGCAACGGCCTGGAGCGCACCGCCTGGCGCGACAGCCGCGCCGTCGGCACCGCGTACACCGCGCTGCTCGTGGGCGTGCCGACGGCCGCCGCGTGGGCGGTCGACCGCGCGCTGCGTGGACACCCCGTGCCCCGGGCCGCGTTCACCGCGCTGGCCACCTGGACCGTGCTGGGCGGCACCAGCCTCGACCGCGAGGTCGCGGCCGTGGAGCAGCACCTGGTCGCCGGGGACCTGCCGGCGGCCCGCACCCAGGTCGCCCGCGTCGTCGGCCGCGACACCCGGTTCCTCGACGAGGCCGGCGTTGCCCGCGCGGGCGTCGAGACCGTCGCCGAGAACACCTCGGACGCGGTGGTCTGCTCGCTGGTCTGGGGCGCTCTCGCCGGGCCCGCGGGCCTGGTCGCCCACCGCACCGCCAACACCCTGGACGCGATGGTCGGCCACCGCAGCGCCCGGCACGGACGCTTCGGCTGGGCCTCGGCCCGGCTCGACGACGTCCTGGGCCTGCCCGGCGCCCGGGTCACCGCGGCGCTCGCGACCGCCCTGGCCCCCACCGAGGCGGGCAGCCCCCGCGAGGCCGCGGCGGTCT
Organism: Nocardioides bruguierae; assembly: GCF_023656415.1. Classification (GTDB taxonomy): domain Bacteria; phylum Actinomycetota; class Actinomycetes; order Propionibacteriales; family Nocardioidaceae; genus Nocardioides; species Nocardioides bruguierae. The sequence continues at coordinate 8,972 of NZ_JAMOIL010000017.1, read as the reverse complement.
GGCGGCGGGACGCGTCCGGCCACCCCAGTCCCAACGCCGGGCCGGTGGAGGCGGCCTTCGCGGGCGCGCTCGGCGTCCGGCTCGGCGGCACGCTGGTCTACGGCACCGGGGACGACGCCCGCACCGAGCACCGGCACCTGTTGGGCGACGGCCCGCCGCCGGCCACTCCCGACCTGGTCCGGGCCCGCCGCCTCGCGCGCCGGGTCGACGCGGGCGCCGCGCTGCTCGCTGCGGCCACCGCGTGGGGCCTCGCCACCGCACGACCCATCAGGCACCGGACGTCCCCTCGCCGGTCTCCGCGGCCAGGGCCGACACCCAGGCCACGGCTGCGGCGACGTCCTCGACGAGGGTGACGCCGGCAGGCGGCGCGGGCCGCTCCACGACCACGCAGGCGATACCGGCCTCGGCCGCGGCCAGCATCTTCGGCCAGGTCAGCGGCCCGCCGGAGTCCTTCGTGACGAGGACGTCCACGCGGTGCTCCGTCAGCAGCGCCCGCTCGCCGGCGAGCTCGTAGGGGCCGCGGCTGCGCAGCAGCGTCCAGGCTCCCGGCACCGCGACCTCGGGGGCGTCGACGACCCGGGCCAGCACCGGGAGGTGCGCCAGCGGACCGGTGAACGCAGCCAGGTGCTGGCGACCGATCGTGAGGAACGGTCGCTCCCCGTGCCCCAGGACGGCGGCGGCCGCCGTCTCGTGGTCGGGCACCCGCACCCACGGCCGCACGCCCGTCCCGGCGGGCTCGCTCCACCCCGGGCGGGCCAGCCGGAGCAGGGGCGGCGAGCCGGGCTCCGCGAGCGCGCGCGCTGCGTTGCCGCTGATCGTCTCCGCGAACGGGTGGGTGGCGTCGACGACCGCGTCGAAGGCGTCCGCGTGGGCCGCCAGTCCGTCCACCCCGCCGAAGCCGCCGACGCGCAGGCCGCCGACGGGCAGGGCCGGGTCGGCCACCCGTCCGGCGAGGGAGGTCTCGACGTCGACGCCCCGTTCCACCAGCGCGGCGGCCAGGGCGCGCGCCTCGCCGGTGCCGCCCAGGAGCAGCACCCTCACGGCCGCGCCCCGGGGAGCCCGTCGGTGGCGAGCGCGAGCAGGCCGTCGACGTCGAGGTGGGCCTCGACGAGGTCCGCGAGCACGTCGATCCGCCGCTCCCGGGCTGCCGGGAAGCTCGCGCGCGACTCCACGCCGAGCACCTCGCGGAGGTAGGCGGAGCGGTGGGCGTCGTCCTCGAGGCGGCCGTGGACCATCGTGCCGGTCACCAGCCCGGAGGCGGAGACGAACTCCCGTCGGCCGTCGTCCCCGAGCGAGGCGTCGCCCGTGACCCGCCCGTGGTGGATCTCGTAGCCGGCGGGCGCGTGCCGCCGCAGCACCTTCTCCGGGCCGAAGACGGTGACGACGTCGAGCAGGCCGAGGCCCTCGACCCGGGCGCCGGCCTCGCCCTCGACGCCGTGAGGGTCCTCGATGGTCCGGCCGAGCATCTGGCAGCCGCCGCAGATCCCGAGCACCGGGCGTCCTGCGGCGGCGTGCTCGCGCACGGCCCGGTCGAGGCCGCGGGAGCGCAGCCAGGCGAGGTCCTCGAGAGTGGCCCGCGTGCCGGGCAGCACGACGAGGTCGGCGCCCGACAGGTCGCGCGGCGAGGAGGCCAGGACGACGTCGAGGTCGGGCTCGAGGCCGAGCGCGTCGGCGTCGGTGACGTTGGAGACCCGCGGGAACCGGATCACCGCGGCCCGCCGGCGCCCACTCGCCGTCGCTCGCCGCGACTCCAGGTCGAGGGTGTCCTCGGAGTCCAGCCAGACGTCCGGGTGCCAGGGCAGCACCCCGTGGACGGGCAGCCCCGTGCGCTCGGTGAGCACGTCCAGACCCGGCTGCAGCAGGCCGACGTCCCCGCGGAACTTGTTGACGACCCAGCCCGCGAGCAGGGCGCGGTCCTCGGTGTCGAGCAGCTCGCGGGTGCCGACGAAGGCGGCCAGCACGCCGCCGCGGTCGATGTCGCCGACGACGACGGTCGGCAGGTCGAAGGCGCGGGCCAGACCCATGTTCACGTAGTCGCCGGAGCGCAGGTTGACCTCGGCGGGCGAGCCCGCGCCCTCGGCGATCACGAGGTCGTAGCGGGAGGCGAGGTCGGCGTACGCGGCGTGGGCGGCTGCGGCCAGGTGGCGACGTCCCTCGACCCAGGTGGTCGAGTCGACGTCCCCCCCAGGCTGCCCCAGGAGCACGACGTGGCTGCGCCGGTCGCCGCCGGGCTTGAGCAGCACGGGGTTCATCGCGACCTCGGGCACGGCCCGCGCGGCCACGGCCTGGGTCCACTGCGCGCGGCCGATCTCGGCGCCGCGCGGCTGCCCGTCGTCGTCCCCACTCCGCACGTCGAGGCCACCGGGCGCGTCCACGACCATCGAGTTGTTGGACATGTTCTGCGCCTTGAAGGGCGCCACCCGCACCCCGCGGCGCGCCAGCGCGCGGCAGAGCCCGGTGACGACGGTGCTCTTGCCGGCGTCCGAGGTGGTGCCGGCGACGAGGAGGCCGGTCATGCGTCCACCGTCCCGCGCGGAGAGGCCGGCGCTGGCACCGCTGCGAGGGGGAAGGTCCGCAACAGCCGGCAGTCGTCGTTGGCCCACCACTGCAGGTCGACCCGGTCGACGGTGTGCCTCACCGGCAGCAGCGTGCCCAGCGAGGCCCGCACCCACTCCGCGTCCACGCCGGCGGCCGTCTGCTCCAGCGTGAGGTGCGGCACCGGGTCGGCGTGCCTGCCGCCGTACGGCGGGGTCTCGGGGAACGCCGCCGTCAGCACCCGGCCCAGGCGGCGCAGCGGCCCGTCGTCCTCCGGGACGAGGTGGAGCAGCCCGTCCGGGAAGACCCCGACCCGCTCCAGCACCAGCTCGAACGTGCTCACCGCGCCGACGAGGCCGGCGACACGCTCCATCCGCTCCTCGTCCGGCTCGGCGACCCAGGGCGCCAGCACCGTCACGTGCGCGTGGCAGAAGTCCGGGTCGACGGAGACGAAGGAGGCGTCGTGGTGCGCCGTCCGCCGGCGGACCCAGTCGTCGAGCGCCGGCACGGGGACGGCGAGCACCGTGTGCCCACGCCTGCCGGACGCCGCGGTCCACGCGCCGGGCGTCGCGCTCATGCCGGGCCCCGGAGCAGGTAGAGGTCCATCACCCAGCCATCGACCGCGTCGGCCTCCCGCCGGGCGCGGGCGATGTCGGGCAGCACGTCGCCGACCCGGCCGGCCACGGCTCGCTCCCCGTCGGCGCCGAGGTTGGCGGCCCACCAGATCGTCCAGTCGTCGACGCCGAGCCCGCCCAGGTCGACGGTGCGGCTGAGCATCACCACGACGTTGCGCTGCCCCTGGGCCAACGCCTCCGGCAGGCGCCGGGCAGTCGTGACGTGCAGCGGGTCACCGACGTCGTGCAGGACGAGCCGGTGCCGCGCGGCCAGCAGCACCAGGCTGGAGATGCCGGGCACCACCTCGACGGCCAGGGGACGGTCGGGCCGATCCATCCGGTCCAGGAGGCGCAGGGTCGAGTCGTACAGGCTCGGGTCGCCCCAGACGAGGACGCCGACGTCGCCGGCGTGCTCGTCGAGCGCGGCGTCCCAGGCGGCCGCGCGCGCGGCGTGCCAGGCGTCCACGGCGGCGGCGTAACCGGGCCCGTCGAGCCCCGGGCTCCGGTCGCGCTCGGGGTCGTCCAGGACCACCAGCGACACGTCGTGCCGCGCGCAGATGGCCCGGCGCACGGCCAGCAGCGGGTCGCCCTCGCGCTTGGCGAAGGCCAGGACGACGTCCACCGACCGCAGCGCGGCGACGGCCTGCAGCGTCAGGTGCTGCGGCCCCATCCCGATCCCGATCGCCGCGACCCTGCGGGGAGGCGCGAGCGGGGTGGTCACGCCCGGTCCTCCAGGTCGCCCTCGGTCTCCAGGTAGACGGCCTGCATGGCGGCCAGCAGGTCGGCGTCGGGCTCGGTCCACAGACCTCGTTCAGCGGCCTCGTGCAGCCGCTCGACGATGCCGCGCAGCGCCCACGGGTTGGACTGTCGCAGGAACGCCTGGTTGGTCTCGTCCAGGACGTACTCCTGCGCCAGCGCCTCGTACATCCAGTCGTGCACGACGCCGGCGGTGGCGTCGAAGCCGAAGAGATAGTCGACGGTGGCGGCGAGCTCGAAGGCGCCCTTGTAGCCGTGTCGCTGCATGGCCGCGATCCAGCGCGGGTTGACCACGCGGGCGCGGAAGACGCGGTTGGTCTCCTCCTGCAGCGTCCGGGTGCGCACGGCGTCCGGACTGGTCGAGTCGCCCACATAGGCCCGGGGATCGGCGCCGGTCAGCGCGCGGACCGTGGCGACCATCCCGCCGTGGTACTGGAAGTAGTCGTCGGAGTCGGCGATGTCGTGCTCGCGGGTGTCGACGTTCTTCGCCGCCACCTGGATGCGCCGGTAGGACGTGCGCATGTCGTCGGCGGCCTGGCGGCCCTCCAGCCCGCGGCCGTAGGCGAAGCCGCCCCAGGCCGTGTAGACCTCGGCGAAGTCGGCGTCGCTGCGCCACCCGCCGGACTCGACGACCTGCAGGACGCCCGCGCCGTACGAGCCGGGCTTGGAGCCGAAGATCCGGGTCGTCGCGCGCCGTTCGTCGCCGTGCTCGGCGAGGTCGGCGGCGACGTGCGCGCGCACCGGGTTGTCCTCGTCCGACTCCTCGAGCCCGGCCACGAGCCGGACGGCGTCGTCCAGCATGGCCACGACGTGCGGGAACGCGTCGCGGAAGAACCCGCTGATCCGCACCGTCACGTCCACGCGCGGGCGGCCGAGCTCCTCGAGCGGCACGGGCACGAGGTCGGTGACGCGCCGCGACGCCTCGTCCCAGGCCGGGCGCACGCCGAGCAGCGCGAGCACCTCGGCCACGTCGTCGCCCGACGTGCGCATCGCGGAGGTGCCCCACACCGAGATGCCGACCGAGCGCGGCACCTCCCCGGTGTCTTCGACATGACGACGGACGAGCGACTCGGCCAGCGCCTGGCCGGTCTGCCAGGCCAGTCGCGAGGGCACCGCACGCGGGTCGACCGTGTAGAAGTTGCGCCCCGTCGGCAGGACGTTGACCAGGCCGCGCAACGGGGAGCCGGACGGCCCGGCGGGCACGAAGCCGCCCTCGAGCGCGTGCAGGACGGCGTCGAGCTCGTCGGTCGTGCGAGCCAGCCTCGGCACCACCTCGGTGGCCGCGAAGCGCAGCACCCGGACGACCTCCGGGTCGTCGTGCAGGCCCTCGGCGGCAGCGGGCTCCCAGCCGTGCGCCTCCATGGCCTCGACCAGCGCCCGGGCCCGCTGCTCGGCCTCGTCCACGACGACGGTCGCCTCGTCGTCCTTGAGCCCGAGGGCCGCGCGCAGGCCCGGTACCGCGTGCTGCCGGCCGCCGAAGACCTGGGCGGCGCGCAGGATGGCGAGCACGAGGTTGACCCGCGCCTCGCCGTCGGGCGCCTGCCCGAGCACGTGCAGGCCGTCGCGGATCTGGGCGTCCTTGATCTCGCAAAGCCAGCCGTCGACGTGGAGCAGGAAGTCGTCGAACTCCTCGTCGTCCGGACGCTCGTCGAGGCCGAGGTCGCGGTGCATCTGGGCCGCGTGCATGAGCTGCCAGATCTCCCCGCGGACGGCGGGCAGCTTGGCCGGGTCCATGGCGGCGACGTTGGCGTGCTCGTCCAGGAGCTGCTCCAGCCGGGCGATGTCGCCGTAGGTCTCGGCGCGCGCCATCGGCGGCACGAGGTGGTCGACGATCGTGGCGTGCGCGCGGCGCTTGGCCTGCGCGCCCTCGCCGGGGTCGTTGACGAGGAACGGGTAGACCAGCGGCAGGTCACCCAGGGCGGCGTCGGTGGCGCAGGACGCCGAGAGCGCCGCGTTCTTGCCGGGCAGCCACTCCAGCGACCCGTGCTTGCCGAGGTGCACGAGGGCGTGGGCGCCGAACCCGCCGTCGGCCTCCTCGGCCTCGAGCCAGCGGTAGGCGCCGAGGTAGTGGTGGGAGGGCGCGAGGTCCGGGTCGTGGTAGATCGCGACCGGGTTCTCGCCGAAGCCGCGGGGCGGCTGGATCAGCAGCACCACGTTGCCCGCGCGCAGGGTGGCGAGCACGAGCTCGCCCTCGTCGTTGACGAAGAGCGAGCCGGGCGCGGGGCCCCAGGCCGCCTCCATCCCGGCCAGCAGGTCGGGGTCGAGGTCGGCGGCCCAGCGGCGGTACGTCTCGCCCGGGATGCGGACGTGGGCGTCGCCGAGCTGGGCGGTGGTCAGCCACTCCTCGTCCTGGCCACCGGCGTCGATGAGCGCGTGGATGAGCGCGTCCCCGGCGGCGGTGTCGCCGTCGTTCTCGGCGAGGGCGAGGACGTCGGTGACGACGTTGTCGGCGCCCAGGTCGTAGCCCTCCTCGCGGAGCCGGCGGAGCAGCCGGACCGTCGAGACGGGCGTGTCGAGCCCGACCGCGTTGCCGACCCGGCTGTGCTTGGTCGGGTAGGCCGAGAGGACGAGGCCGAGCCGCCGTCGCGCGGGGGCGAGGCGCCGCAGCCGGGCGTGGTTGGCCGCGATCCCGGCGACGCGGGCGCAGCGCTCGCGGTCGGCGACGTAGTGCGGCAGGCCGTCCTCGTCGACCTCCTTGAAGGAGAACGGGGCAGTGATGACCCGGCCGTCGAACTCGGGGATCGCCACCTGGGTGGCGGAGTCCAGCGGGGTCACGCCGTCGTCGTTGGCCAGCCACTCGGCGCGGCTGGAGGTCAGGCACAGCCCCTGCAGCACCGGGACGTCGAGCGCGCGCATCCGGGCGACGTCCCACGTGTCGTCCTCGCCCCCGGCCTGTGCCTCGGCCGGGGTGGTGCCGCCGGCCGCGAGCACGGTCACGACCACGGCGTCGAGCGTGCCGAGCGCCTCGTAGAGCGCGTCGGGCGCGGAGCGCAGGGACCCCGCGAAGACGGGGACGCCGACCGCTCGACCAGTCGCGTCGACGGCGTCGGCGAGCGCGTGCGCGAACGCGGCGTTACCGCTCACCTCGTGCGCCCGGTAGAAGAGGATGCCGACGCGCGGCAGGTCCTGCGCCCCCTGGACGGCGGCCGCGGCCGGGCGCTCCGCGAAGCCCCACTGCGGCACCTCGGCCGGCGGCTCGAACCCCTCACCGGTGAGCAGGACGGTGTCGGAGAGGAAGGCGTGCAGCTGACGCAGGTTCTCCGGGCCGCCCTCGGCGAGGTAGCGGTGGGCCTGCGCGGCGACGCCCAGGGGGACCGAGGAGATCTCCATCAGCTCGGCGCTGGGCTGCTGCTCGCCGCCGAGGACGACGACGGGGGTGCCGGACGCCTTGACCCTCTCGAAGCCGGAGCAGAGGTCCTCGGCCGAGCCCAGGAGCCGGCCGACGACCAGGTCGCAGCCGTCGAGGGTCTCGGCCATCGACTGGTGGCCGGGCCTCGAGGGGTTCGCCAGCACGTAGTCGGCACCGCTGGCCCGCGCGGAGAGCAGGTCGGTGTCGGAGGTGGACAAGAGGGCGATCCGGACGCCACGGGTCATGGGTTTCTCCTCGGGGTTCTCGCCCCTGCTCGACGGAGGTCCCGTGGCCAGTGTCTGGCTACGTCCCGGCCTCGCGGCGGGGACTCACAGTGGCGGAACCGCCCCGGAATGGACCGTGAGGTCGCACCGGGTTCCTGATCACCACGAGACGTGTGTCGTCACCCTAGGGCACGACCCGGGACGCCGAGCCGTGCCCGGTCCCCCTCGTGGTCCTGCGTCCGGGTCATGAGTCAGGATCGGTGGGTGACGTCTCCCCCTCCTGGTGCCGCGACCGTGGTGCTGGTCGGACTGTCCGTGCGGGAGGTCGAGGAGCGCCACCAGCTGGCCGAGGCGGCCGCCTCGACCGTCGCCCACGTGGCGTTCCTGCAGGTCGGAGCCCCCTCGCTGCACATGGTCCTGGACTCCCTCGCCGACGCCCCCGGCGCTCCCACCGACGTCCTGCTCGTCGGGGTCTCGCTCGGGTCGCTGGCGCCCGGGGTCTCCTGGGCAGGACGCGTGGCCGCGGCGTGGCTCGACGAACGGTCGGTCCGCGGGCTGTCGGCTCCCGTCGTCCACCTGGCTGCGCCCACGCTGGGCCCGGCCCCCGACACCCTCGAGCGCGTGCTGGCGCTCGTCGCCGACGGGGCCTCCCGGGTCGTCGCCGACGACGCCGGGGCCCTGGACTCGCCGGCCTGGGAGGAACCCCCTCGCCACCGCCACCAGCTCTTGGTCTGCCGCGGCCCGCGATGCACGGCCCGCGGGTCGGACCGCACCGCCGAGGCGATCGTCCTCGCGATGGTCGCCCGCGGCCTCGAGGACGACGACGTCCTGCTCACCCACACCGCCTGCCTCTCGCCGTGCAACCGGGGGCCGGTGGTCTGCGTGCAGCCCGACGACGCCTGGTTCGGTCCGGTGCACCCCGAGGACGCCGACGACCTCGTGTCGTCGCTGCGCCCGGGCTCCCGACCCGAGCCCGCGCGACGCTCGATCCGGTCCCCCTCCCCGCCTCCCGACCCGCCCTGAGCAGCGAGCCGTGTTGCCACGCGGTCCGGTGGACGCCGACGAGCAGCACGACGGGCTGGACCATGACGTAGGGCTGGTCGTGCTCTGCACACCGAATCGTTGCAGGAGCCGAGGATGCATGTGGCTGACCCGGGCGCCCCCGGGAGAAGTCGAACCTACGACCTGGTGTGTCTGGGCCAGCGGGTGCACTTCACGTTCGAGCCCGGAAGGCATCGACCGAAGCAGCCGACCAAGAAGTCGCCCTCATCGTGCAGCAGATCCAGGCATGACAAGCATCACGAACACCGGGCCGCTCATCACCGACAACGCCATCATCTAGATGTGATGCCCAGCCAGGTTGGTCAGTCTGGTGATGGGGGCGGCCTTGCCGATTGCTGAGTGGGGCCGGTGGTGGTTGTACTCGTGGACCCATGCTGGCAGGGCCGCGAGTCGGGCTGACTCGGAGTTGTAGAACTTCTTGAATGCCCAGCC
>NZ_JAMOIL010000016.1 GCF_023656415.1 Nocardioides bruguierae | reverse complement strand
GCCGCCGCGCGGGCCCGACGGCCCCAGCGGGCCCGGCGGGCCCGGCGGCCCGGGCGGCCCGGGCGGCCCCGGCTCCCCCCGAGAACGGTCGGGGCGCCGCCGTCCGCGCTTCCGCGTGCGCTACCTGGCGATCGTGCTGGTGCTGTGGCTGGCGTTCCTGATCGGCACCCCGATCTACGCCTGGACCCAGGTGACCGAGCGAAACTTCGAGCCGTCGGCGAACCGGCCGGACGAGCAGCCCGGCACCACCTACCTGCTGGTGGGCAGTGACTCGCGGGCCGGGCTCACCAAGGAGCAGCGCCAGGAGTACGGCACCGGCAACGCCGCCGGTCGCCGCACCGACACGATCATGCTGCTGCACACCGGCTCGGGGCCGAACCTGCTGATGTCGATCCCCCGGGACTCGCTGGTCGAGGTGCCCGGCTACGGCACGACCAAGATCAACGCGGCCTACGCCTACGGCGGCCCGCGCCTGCTGGTGCGCACCATCGAGCAGAACACCGGCATCCGGGTCGACCAGTACGTGGAGATCGGCCTGGGCGGCCTCGTCAGCGTCGTCGACGCCGTCGGCGGCATCGAGATCTGCCCGACCCAGGACATGGTCGACCCGCTGGCCAACCTCGACGTGAAGAAGGGCTGCCAGGAGGCCGACGGCACGACCGCGCTCGGCTACGCCCGCTCCCGGCACATCAGCGGCCTCGGCGACATCGACCGGGCCAAGCACCAGCGCGAGGTCGTCTCCGCCGTGGGCGACAAGGTGCTCTCCCCCTGGTCGGTGCTCAACCCCGTCCGCTACTGGAACCTCAACATGGCCGTCACCGACACCTTCGGCTTCGGCGAGGGCCAGCACTGGTGGAACGCCGGGCTGTGGGCGATGGCGATGACCCAGGTGGACGGCGACGCGGGCCTGACCTGCGGCGTGCCGATCGCGGACCTCGCGGTGCACTGGGACCCCGAGCGCTCCACGCAGATGTTCACCGCCATCATCGAGGACGACACCGAGTCGATCCCCGACGGTCTGTGCACCCCGACCGGCATCGAGGGCAACGAGGGCAGCTGACCGCGTCCACCCCGGCCCACCGGACCCGTCCGAGGACGCCGGCGGGGGGTCAGGCGGGGGGTCAGGCGGCGTCGAGCCCCAGCTCGAGGCGCAGGCGGCGCAGGATGCGGCCCAGCAGCCGCGAGACCTGCTCCTGGCTGATGCCCAGCTCCGCCCCGATCTCGGCCTGGGTGCGGCCGGCGAAGAACCGCAGCTGCACGATGCGCCGCTCCCGCGGGCCCAGCACGCGCACGGCAGCGGCGAGCGCGAGGCGCGCCTCGGCGTGGCCGAAGGCCGGGTCCACGGCGCCGAGGAACGCGGAGACCGGGGTGGCCGCGTCGGCGGCCGAGGCCGGCTCGTCCAGCGAGTCGCTGCGGAAGCAGGTCGCCGCGGCGCGCGCCTCGCGCAGCTCCTCGGGCCCCACGCCCAGCGCCGCCGCCAGCTCGGCCTCGTGCGGCGGCCGGCCGAGGCGCTGGAACAGGTCGGACTCCGTGGGCGCCACGCGCACCACGAGCTCCTGGAGGGAGCGGGGCGGGCGCACCGACCAGCCGGTGTCGCGGAAGCTGCGGCGCAGCTCACCCAGGATCGTCGGCACCGCGTAGCCGACGAAGTCGTGCCCCAGGGTCGGGTCGTAGCCGCGGACGGCCTTGACCAGCCCCAGGCTGGCCACCTGCAGCAGGTCCTCGTCCGCGATCCCCCTCCCCCGGTAGCGACGCGCGAGGTCCTGGGAGAGACCGAGGTGCAGCGCGACGACCTCGGCCTCGTAGGCGGCGCGACGCTCGGCCGAGCACGCCCGTGCGCGGAGCAGGAGGCGGGCGGTGCGCACCTGGCGCCGGGCCGCCTCGGAGGCCCGGGGACGAGGCGCGCGAGCCGCGTCGCCGACCACCGCCGCGACCGCGGCCGGGTCGGCCGGCGACTCCTGGGCCGTGCTCATGCGCTCACCACCTCGGTGCACCAGGCACGACACCGACGACGGGACGCGCGCCGGGGCGCACGACCGAGCAGCCGGGGTCACGCTCGTTGTGCGGTCGTGCACCGGTCGGGCACGCCGCCCGGGCGCTGGGGCACCCGTCGTCCTGCCCCCTGATCGTGACACGGGTGCACCGGCTCGCGCAGCGAGAAGGTAAAGAACGTCCGTACCAGCACGCGCCCGGCCTGCTCCCGGCACGCAGACGGGCCGCCCTCCCACGAGGGAGGACGGCCCGGTGCGGGAGCCTCGCTGCTCAGACGGAGGCCGCCGCGCCCTTCTCGCTCGTGGCGCCGTCGGTGGCCAGGCGGCCACCCTTGTCCTCCAGGTGGGCCCGGACGAACCAGTGGAACAGCTCGAGCTGCTCGGTCTGGGCGATGAACATGTCCTGGGTGACCAGGTCGAGGTCGTCCAGCTCCTTGAGGTTGGCGCGGTAGGTGGTGATGACGCCGGTGTAGACGACGTCCAGCGCCGCGAGGTGCTCCTGGGTGCTCGCACGGCCGATGGAGTAGTCGTCCCACTCGCGCTCGCCCACGATCGAGCCGGGCGTGCCCTTCGGGGAGCCGCCCAGGGTCGCGATCCGCTCGGCGAGGTCGTCGGCGAAGCCACGCACGGCCTCGACCTGCGGGTCGATCATCTCGTGCACGGCGATGAAGTGGGGGCCCACCACGTTCCAGTGCACGTGCTTCAGCGTCAGGTGCAGGTCGTTGCAGGCGTGGAGGCGGCCCTGGAGGAGCTCGACGACGCGCTGGGCGTCGGCGTCGCTGAGGCCGGGAGCGGTGTAGTGGAGGTCGGTAGCCATGCCCCCACGGTTCCCGCGGGGCCGGCCGCTCATCCCACCCTCTCAGGTGGTCGGCCCGCTCCCGCAGCGCACCCGACGTGGAGCCGCCCCTGCGGCACCGGTGACTTGGGGGGAACATCGGTGCCCTCAGGGGCGGCGGGGACGACCGAGGCGTCCGCAGGGGGGACGGGGGGACGCCCGGACGAGAGGAGCAGTACCCGCTCGCGCCCGAGGTATGAGCACCCGGCCGTCCGGTCTGGACCGCCGCACCTCACCCCGGCACGAGGCGTCGGGCTGCCGCCGCCAGCCGGGCCGCGACGGCCTCCAGCGGGCCGCGGAGGCCGGCCAGCACCAGGGCGGCTCCCAGGACGACGAGCAGCAGCGCCTGCTGGGCCCAGGCCTGCGCCCCCGCGCCGGTGCCCGTGCCGGTGGTCAGCACCACGTGCAGCGTGTAGCCGCTCAGCGTGGCCGCCCCGGCGCCCGACAGCACGGCGAGCGCCCGGGCGAGAGGTGCGCCGGCCGCCCGCGCACCGCGCTCGAGCAGCAGGCACGCCGCGAGCACCGCGACCGACGAGGCCATGGTGGCCGCCAGGTCGGGCGGGGTGCTGGCGTGCGGGGCCAGCACGAGCAGCCAGGCCCAGGAGCCGTCCGTGGGGGTCTGTCCGAACATGCCGGTGTCGACCAGGAGCCGCAGCATCTCCGCCGGCGGGGTGACCTCGCCGCCCTGGCCGAGCGGCGCGGAGGTGCCCAGGGCGTCCAGGACGACGGGCAGGCGCATGAGCCCGTGCGCGACGGAGGTGACGAGGGCGGCCACGACCACTCCCCCGACCGCGGCCGCGGCCAGCACCTCGGTGCGCAGCCGGGCCAGGTCGAGCCGCCCGATGCCCATGCCGAGCAGCAGGTAGGCCAGCCACGCCACGACCGGGTAGTAGCCGGTCACCAGCAGCTCGGCCAGGAGGTGGCCGGGCTCCGCCAGGGAGTCCAGCGACGGGCTCGCCGACCCGCGCTCGGGCAGCAGCGGACGCAGCACCTGGAGCAGCACGGGGCCGAGCACGACCCAGACCAGCGCGAGCCCGAGCAGGACCCGGGCGCCGAGCGGCACCAGCAGCGCACCCAGGACGAAGAGCACCGCGTAGTTCACCAGGATCACCGCGATCCCGGAGTCGAGCCCTCCCAGCACCAGCCCGACGGCCCCGACGACCAGCGCGCGGGCGAGGAGCCCCGCGGCCGCCCGGGCCCAGGCCCGACCGCGCGCGGGGCGGGTGCGCCCCGAGAGGAGTGCCAGGCTCACCCCGGCCAGGACGGCGAACAGCGCGGAGGCGCGTCCGCTGAACCACCAGCCGACCGCGGAGGGCGTCCCGTCGTCGTTCGCGACCGAGACCAGGTGCGTGGCCATCATCGCCAGCAGCGCGAGCAGGCGGGCGAGGTCGACGCCGATCAGGCGCGCGGGGCCGCCGACCCGGTCCGCCCGCGGGCCGGCGGCCGCGGGCGTGGCGCCGGTCGGCCGGTCGGCGGGCGCTGCCCCGCCGCGTCCGCGCTCGCCCATCGCCTGCCCGCCCGCGGCGGGGCTCAGAAGCCCAGTCGCTGGGCCGGTGCCGAGGCCCGTCGGACGGCCTCGCCCTTGGCGGTGGCCGCGTCGTGCAGCTCGGCCTGGAAGGCCTCCATCTTCTCCCGCAGACCGGCGTCGGAGGCCGCCAGCACCCGCACCGCGAGCAGGCCGGCGTTGCGGGCGTTGCCGATGGCCACGGTGGCCACGGGGACGCCGGCGGGCATCTGGACGATGGAGAGCAGCGAGTCCATGCCGTCGAGGTACTTCAGCGGCACGGGCACCCCGATCACCGGCAGCGGGGTGAGCGCGGCGAGCATGCCGGGCAGGTGCGCGGCGCCGCCGGCGCCCGCGATGATCACCTGCAGGCCACGCCCGGCGGCCTCGCGGCCGTAGGTGACCATCTCGGTCGGCATCCGGTGCGCCGAGACCACGTCGGCCTCGTAGGCGACGCCGAACTCCTCGCAGGCCTTCGCCGCGGCCTCCATCACGGGCCAGTCGGAGTCGGACCCCATGACGATGCCGACGCGGGGGGCGGTGCTGTGCGGGGTGGTGCTTCTCGGGGTGGTGCTGGACTCACTCATCGTTCACTCGCTCTCGTTGCCGAGGTCGCCGCGGAACCAGGCCGCGGCGTGGCGCGCGCGCTCGAGGCAGTCCTCGAGGTCGTCGCCGTAGACGTTGACGTGCCCGACCTTGCGGCCGGGCCGGGACTCCTTGCCGTACAGGTGCACCCGCAGGTGCGGGTCGCGGGCGAGGGCGTGCGGGTAGCCGTCGTAGAGGCGCCCGGGGCCCTCGCCGTCCGGCTCGGGGCCGCCGAGGATGTTGACCATCACCGACCAGGGCGCCCGCGGGGCGGGCGAGCCGAGCGGGAGGTCCATCACCGCGCGCAGGTGGTTCTCGAACTGCGAGGTGACCGCGCCGTCCTGCGTCCAGTGGCCGGTGTTGTGCGGGCGCATGGCCAGCTCGTTGACGAGGATGCGGCCGTCGCGGGTCTCGAAGAGCTCCACGGCCAGCACGCCGGTGACGCCGAGCTCGCCGGCCACGCGCAGCGCCAGCTGCTGGGCCTGCCCGGCCAGCTCCTCCGACAGGTCCGGCGCGGGGGCGACGACCTCGTGGCAGATGCCGTCGAGCTGCGTCGTCTGCACCACCGGGTAGGCGGCGGCCTGCCCGGAGGGCGAGCGGACGACGATGGCGGAGAGCTCGCGGGAGAAGTCGACGAGCTCCTCGGCCAGGATGCGCACCCCGCTCCGCCGGGCGGTCTCGAACGGCTCGGTGCAGTCCGCGGCCAAGCGGACGACCCACACGCCCTTGCCGTCGTAGCCGCCGCGGGTGGTCTTGAGGACGCACGGGAACCCGAACTCCTCGACCTCCGCGGTGTCGGCGACCACCGCGTTGCGCGGGCAGGGCACCCCGAGGGCGCCGAGCCGCTCCCGCATGACCGCCTTGTCCTGGGCGTGCACGAGGGCGTCCGGACCGGGTCGCACGGCCACGCCGTCGGCCTCCAGGGCCCGCAGGTGGTCGGTGGGCACGTGCTCGTGGTCGAAGGTGACCACGGCGCAGCCCTCGGTGATCGCCCGCAGGGCGTCGAGGTCGCGGTAGTCGCCGACCTCGTGGTCGACGATGACCTGGGCGGCCGAGACGCCGGGAGCCTCGGCCAGCAGGCGCAGCGGCAGGGCGAGCGCGAGGGCCGGCTGGGCCATCATCCGGGCGAGCTGGCCGCCGCCGATCACGGCGAGGGTGGGGGCCAGGGGGTTGCGGTCGGGGTGGGACGTGTCGGGCACGGGGGCCAGCGTAGGCGGCGGGGCGCCGCAGCCGGGAAGTCGCACGCGGCGGTGGGACGCACGGAGGGTCCGGACGCACGCAGCCCCGGCCGGTGGCCGGGGCTGGGTGCGGGGAGGTGGTGCCGGGCCCTGCTGGGTCGTGCTGGGTCGTGCTGGGGGGGTGGAGTCTCCGTCGAGGGAGGCTCAGGCCGCAGGGGTGGCCTTCTCGAAGCGCAGGCCCTTGCCGCGGATCGTGGTGATGAGGTGCGGGCTGCGGCTGTCGTCGCCGAGCTTGCGTCGCACCCACCCGAGGTGGACGTCGATGGTCTTCGACGACGTCCAGAAGGACGTGTGCCACACGTCGCGCATGAGCTCGTCACGCGTCACGATGTCGCCGGCCCGGGTGATGAGGGCGTGGACGAGGTCGAACTCCTTGCGGGAGAGCGCGACCTCGTCGGGCCCGCGCCACGCGCGACGCGACTCCGGGTCGAGGGAGATGTTCTGAACCTTGATCACGACCTCAGGGTAAGCAAAGAGATCGGCCGGCACCCACCCCTTGGCCACAATGGGCAGTGACATCTTCAGGTCAGGAATGCCCGACAGGCGTGCACGCCCCATGAAGACGGCAGGTAAAGGACACCGACAACCTCTTTTTGCGTGCCGTTTGCATTCTTGCAGGTCAGAACGCAGGAAACGCTTGACGCGGTGGTGGTGGCACTACCACGTCGCAGGGGCGTTCACCAGTGATCCACCTCTCGGGTGGACGGTCGTGCACGCTTGCGGACCGGGCGTGTCCCGTCAGCGGCGACGCACCGCAAGCGGTTCCACGATGCCGAACCCGCGCACCGGCCGAGCAGCGAGGTGGCGGGTCTCGAACCGGTCGTCCGGCAGGCGCTCAGCGGTCTCCGCGTCGACGATGATCCGGTTGCGTCGGGCCACGTTCGTGAGCCGGGCGGCCATGTTCACCGGCGGTCCGAACACGTCGCCCATCCGCATGACCACGCTGCCGGTGGCCAGGCCCACCCGGACGTCGGGCATCCGGGAGTCGCGGCCGATGACGTTGATGATCCCCTCGGCGGTGTCGTAGGCGCGCTCGACATCGTCGTTGACGAAGAGCACGGAGTCGCCGATGGACTTGATGATCCGGCCCCGCTGGGAGGAGACGACGTCGGCGCACCGGGTCTCGAACAGCTCGACCAGGTCGCCGATCCGCTCCTGGGTCAGCGTGTTGGACAGCGCCGTGAACCCGACGATGTCGGCGAAGCCGATCGTCTGGCTGACGGTGTGCAGGTCGGCGTCCTCCGAGCCCAGGGCCTCGATCCGGCCGGCGGCGGCGGCCAGGTGTCGCCGCCAGGCGTAGATGAGCAGCTCCTCGAACGGCTTGGTGAAGCCCGAGACCAGCTCCAGCGCCGCGTCCACCCGGCTGCCGTGCTCGGGGTCGGTGGCCTGGATCTCCTCCACGCGCTGCACCATGGCCGAGACCTCCCAGTCCGCCAGGCGCGCCATCGTCTGGCCCAGCGCCCGCGTGAGGTTCACGGCCAGGTCGAAGCTCAGCAGCCCGGAGCGGGTCACCTCCCCCAGCGTCCGCACCGCCTCGGCGTCGGAGGGCAGGAAGGCCGCCACGTCGTCGGCGTACTCCGGGAAGCCCAGCGCGCGCCACAGGCGTCGCGCCTGGTCGGAGGGCACGCCGGCCCACTCCGCGACCTCCGGCGAGGTGAGCACGGGCAGGTCCCCGAGGATGGCCTGCTCGAGGGGGCTCGGGATGTGCTCGTCGTCGCGCGGCAACGCGGCTCCTCAGTTCCTGGTGCGGTGGTTCACCGCGCGGCGTCCCCGCGCGGGTGGCTCTCTCGAGCACGGACGGCGGCGGGGCACCCGACCCCCGGGGCACCGCGCTCGGGGTCAGTCTGTCACCCCGCCCGACACCCCGGCCACGTCCGTGGGGGTCGGTGGGGGTCGGTGGGGGTCGGTGGGCGGTCCGCGGGGGTCCGTGGGCCCCGGGAGGCGCTGCTGCGGCTCAGTCCTCCGCGGGCCGCACGTGCACGACGTCGCCCGCTCCCACGGCCACGGGGTCGCCGGAGCCGCCCTCGGCCGCCACGAGCAGCCGCCCGTCCTCGTCCACCCCGACGGCCTCGCCGACGAGCGGCTCCCCCACCGGCAGCGAGACCCGGACGCGGCGGCCGACGGTGTCGCAGGCGGCGAGGTAGTCCTCGCGCAGGGTCCGGTCGCGCACCGGGCTGGGGTGGCCCGGCCGCGCCGCGTCCTGGCCGACCTCCGCCCAGACCTCCACGCGGGCCACGAGGTCGGCGACCAGCGCGAGCAGCAGGTCGGTGCGGTCCGGCACGTCCACCCGCCCGCCCGTCCGCCCGCCTGTCCGCCCCGCCTCCTCCGCGTGCACCCGCAGCGAGGTGGCGGTCGGCACCGGCAGGTCGGCGGCCCGGAGGCCGACGTTGAGGCCGACCCCCAGCACGGCCGCGGCCCCGAGGTCCGAGCCCCGGGGGGCCTCCACCCGCTCGAGCAGGATGCCGGCCAGCTTGCGCCCGTCCAGCAGCACGTCGTTGGGCCACTTCAGCCGGGCCGGGTGGCCGAGGCGAGCCAGCGTGGCGGCCACGGAGGTGCCGGTGAGCAGCGGCAGCCACGGCCAGCCGGCCAGCGGCACGTCGGGTCGCACCAGCAGCGAGAAGGTGAGCGCGGTGCCCGGGGGCGTCGTCCACGCCCGGTCGAGGCGGCCCCGCCCGGCCGTCTGGTGCTCGGCGACGACCACGAGCGGGCCGGGCTCGCCGTCGCGGGCCAGGGCGGCCGCGTGGGCGTTGGTCGAGGGGCTCTGCGTCAGCAGCAGGACGCGGGCCCCACCGGGGCGGGCGTCTGCGAGCACGCCCGCGTCCAAGGGGTCGTCCAAGGGAGCGTCCAAGGGGCCGTCCAAGGGGGTCTCGAGGGGCGCCTGGGACGCCCCCTTACCGCATCCGGCCGCGGAGGTCAGTGACGGGAGTCGCGTGGGGTCGTCGCTCACGGGGACTACATTGACGCACGATCCGCGCGCGGACGTACGCAGGTACCGGGGCACCAGGCCCCGCCGGCACGTCCCGCAGTCGCACCACAGGAGGTCGAGACGACGTGAGCGCCATGCCGGGCGAGGGCACCGAGATCCCCACGGGGCCGGACGCCCCGGACCTGACCACGACGGCGGGCAAGCTGGCCGACTACGAGCGCCGGATCGACGAGGCCGTGCACGCCGGGTCGGCCAAGGCCGTCGAGAAGCAGCACGCCAAGGGCCGCCAGACCGCGCGCGAGCGCATCGAGCAGCTCTTCGACGAGGGGTCCTTCGTCGAGCTCGACGAGCTGGCCCGCCACCGCTCCACGGCCTTCGGCCTGGAGAAGAACCGCCCCTACGGCGACGGCGTCATCACCGGCTACGGCACGATCGACGGCCGTCAGGTGTGCGTGTTCTCCCAGGACTTCACGATCTTCGGCGGCTCCCTCGGCGAGGTCTACGGCGAGAAGATCACCAAGGTCATGGACCTGGCGATCCGCACCGGCAGCCCGATCATCGGCATCAACGAGGGTGCCGGCGCCCGCATCCAGGAGGGCGTGGTCTCGCTCGGCCTGTACGGCGAGATCTTCAAGCGCAACGTGCACGCCTCGGGCGTGATCCCGCAGATCAGCCTCATCATGGGCAACTGCGCCGGCGGCCACGTCTACTCCCCCGCCGTCACCGACTTCACCGTGATGGTCGACAAGACCTCGGCGATGTTCATCACCGGCCCGGACGTCATCAAGACCGTCACCGGCGAGGACGTCTCGATGGAGGAGCTGGGCGGCGCGCGGACGCACAACACCAAGTCCGGCAACGCCCACTACATGGCCTCGGACGAGGCGGACGCGCTGGAGTACGTGAAGGCGCTGATCTCCTACCTGCCGCAGAACAACCTCGACGAGCTGCCGCGCTTCGCCGAGACCGCGGACCTGGAGCCGAGCGAGACCGACCTGGCGCTCGACACGATCATCCCGGACTCCCCGAACCAGCCCTACGACATCCACGACGTCATCGGCGCCGTGGTCGACGCTGACGAGGACGGGCGGGGCGAGTTCCTGGAGGTCCAGGAGCTCTTCGCGCCCAACATCGTCGTCGGCTTCGGCCGGGTCGAGGGCTCCCCGGTCGGCGTGGTGGCCAACCAGCCGATGCAGTTCGCGGGCACCCTCGACATCGACGCCTCGGAGAAGGCCGCCCGGTTCGTCCGGTTCTGCGACGCCTTCAACATCCCGGTGCTGACCTTCGTCGACGTGCCCGGCTTCCTGCCCGGCACCGACCAGGAGTGGGACGGCATCATCCGCCGCGGCGCGAAGCTGATCTACGCCTACGCGGAGGCCACCGTCCCCCTGGTCACGATCATCACCCGCAAGGCCTACGGCGGCGCCTACGACGTCATGGGCTCCAAGCACCTCGGCGCCGACATCAACCTCGCCTGGCCCACCGCCCAGATCGCGGTCATGGGCGCCCAGGGCGCGGCGAACATCCTGCACCGCAAGACGCTGAAGAAGGTCGCGGACGCGGGCGGCGACGTGGAGGCCACGCGCGCCGAGCTGATCGACGAGTACGAGAAGACGCTGGCGAACCCCTACATCGCCGCCGAGCGCGGCTACGTGGACGCCGTCATCGCCCCCCGCGAGACCCGCGCCGAGGTGGTCAAGGCGCTGCGCCTCCTGGCCGGCAAGCGCGAGGTGCTGCCGCCCAAGAAGCACGGGAACATCCCGCTGTGAGCGCCGAGTCCCCCACGCCCGAGCCGGCGCAGCAGCGCCCGGTGCTGCGCGTCCTGACCCCCGGTGCGACGCCGGAGGAGATCGCGGCCGTCGTGGCCGTGGTCTCCGCGCTGTCGGCTCCGGTCGCGGCGGCCCCGGCGCCGCCTCGCCGGGAGTGGAACCACCCGGCCAGGCTGGTGCGTGCCGCGCACCGGACGGGCCGTGGCGCATGGCGAGCCAGCGCCCGCTGAGCCGTCGGACCCACCGGGGCCCGGTCAGGTGACACCCGTCACCCGACCGGGCCCTTTCTCGTGCGGGTTTCCTCGAGCCGCCCGACATCTTGAGCCACGTCGTGGACAATCTTGAGGCGGAGCGGGGAACGGTCTTGAGGGTCGGGCACCAGGCTGGAGCCCATGACCGCTCCCCAGCCCGGTCCCGACCAGAGAGCACAGGCGTGAACGACGAGAACGACCTCCCCCGCCCCGCGGCCGTCCCGTCGACGGTCCGGGCCGGTCGCGACGACGAGGCGCTGCCGTTCGTGGACAGCGACATGCAGGCCTACGCCAGCGAGTTCCTCGACGGTCTCGAGGCGCTGCCCGTGCGGCCCACGGTCGGGTGCATCATCCCGGCCTACAACGAGGCCGAGACGATCGCGGGCGTGCTGGACAGCCTGCTCATGCAGACCCGGCTCCCCGACGTCATCCACCTGATCGTCAACAACACCTCCGACGACTCCGTGGAGATCGCCAGCCACTACGCGGGCCCGCACACGCGGATGACCCCGACGGGCGAGCAGAGCACGGTCGTCTACGTCCACGACATCGGCAAGAACCCCGACAAGAAGGTCGGTGCGCTCAACTACGGCTACTCGCTGGTCGAGCACATGGACTACCTGCTCGGGGTGGACGGCGACACCACGCCGGAGCCGGACGCCATCGAGCACCTGGTGGCCGAGATCAGCTCCGACGACCGCATCGGCGGCATCTCGGCGATCTACTCGATCGACGACTCGGCGATGGACGGCCTCATGGCCAAGTTCCTGATCGCGGGGCAGCGGGCCCAGTTCTCGGCCTTCAACATGCAGAACCTGCTGAAGGGCCGCAACATGGCGGTGCTCGGCGGCCAGTTCTCCCTCTTCTCCACGCAGGCGCTGCGCGACGTGCTGCGCGACAGCCACCAGCGGACCCCGTGGGTCAACGACTCCGAGGTCGAGGACTCGCTGCTCTCCCTGCAGATCAAGTCCGCCGGCTACCTGACGAAGATCTCCGCCCGGGCCCGCGCCCACGTGGGCGGCATGACGACCCTGCGCTCGCTGGACGCGCAGCAGGTGAAGTGGAACTTCGGCGCCATCGACCTCATGTGGCCGGGCCAGCGGGGCGACACCCGGGGCCAGCCGTTCCACCCGAACCTGCGGCTGCGCTGGTTCGAGCACTTCTCGATGGTGCTCAACATGACCACGCGCCTCATGTTCGTGCTCATGCTGACCTGGGCGCTGGCGTTCCAGGCGTTCGTGTTCACGCCGTGGTGGCTGATCCCGCCGCTGGCCGCGGTGTGGCTGAACTTCCGAGTGGCGCACTCGATGGAGTTCCGCAACCGGCGCGACTACCTGTTCGTGCTGCTGGTCTTCCCGGCGGAGCTGTACATGGTGATCCGGATGGGTCACTTCGTCCGCGCCTGGTGGAAGTTCTTCTCCCAGCAGCAGACGGACAACTGGGCCGCCCAGGCGAAGGCCGAGCGCGGCAAGGGCGTGGCGTGGCTGTACCCGTTCGCCCTCGTGGCCGGCCTGTGGCTGGCGGCCTGGGGCGGCTGGCAGTACGGGCCGCTGACGCCCGACCTCAAGTCCGACGTCCTCTTCGTCGGCTGGCGCCTGCTGGGCGTCATCACGGTCCTCCAGACGGTCTGGATGATCATCAAGGCCACCAAGCGGTACCGGGGGTACACGGCATGAGCACGCGCAGGACGTTCCGAGCGGTGGCGACGGGCGGGGTGCTCGCCCTCGTCCTCTCCCTCACGGGCGGGTGCAGCTTCTTCGACCCCAGCCGGCAGGACGCCGAGCCCGAGGCCGCGGAGACCACGGCCGTCGCCTCCGCCGACGCGGAGGAGGAGGTGCGGGCGACCCAGTTCACCCGCGACGGCACCTTCCAGTCGCACATCTCGGTCAAGGGCGCCGAGGACGTCGACTTCGTCTACACGCTGTACCCGACCAAGTCGACGCCGCGCACCAACGAGTGGTACCCGCGCGGCTCGAAGTACTTCAGCTTCACGTTCCAGGCCTACGACCTGGCTCGTCCGCTGCGCGCCCCGTTCGCCACCAAGCGGCGGGTCTACCTGAGCCGGATCAAGGTCACCTCCAGCACCGTGACGGAGAGCGGCGCCACCCAGCAGCCCTACTCCCTGGACGCGGTCGCGAAGAAGGTCACCTTCGACCCCGAGCCCGAGAGCACCCGCTACGGCATGCTCATCTCCTCGCCGAAGGGCTCCTTCGAGCTGCGCAACCAGCGCATCCGGCCGACCTCGCTGGACACTGAGCGGGTCGTGCTCACCTTCACCGCCACCGTGCACGTGCAGACCCGTGCGGGCGGCTCGGACTACATCACGCGCACCGTGCGCCAGCGGGTGCCGATCACGATCTTCCCCTCGACGGAGAAGACCGCGGTCGCCGACATCCCGATCAACGCGAACTGACGACGAGCCCACGGACGCACCGAGGCCCGGCCCCCGCGGGGGTCGGGCCTCCGTGCTTGTGGTCGGTCAGAGCGTCTGGGCGAGCCGGTACCCGACGCCGCGCACGGTCTCGACGTACCGGGGGTTGCTGGAGTCGTCACCCAGCTTGCGTCGCAGGTTGGCGATGTGGACCTCGACGGAGCGCTTGTCTGCCTCGTTGACGAAGTAGGAGGTCACGTACTGCTGGCCGCGCATCGTGAGCACGAGGTCGGCCTTGGAGCGGACCCGGCGGCCGGTGCTGAGCAGGGAGGCCAGCAGGTCGAACTCGGTGCGCGTCAGGTCCACGGCGGAGCCGGCGATGGTGACGGTGCGCGTCTCGGCGTTCAGCCCCAGGCCGTTGAAGTGCACCCACGCACCGTCGGTGCTGGGGCCGCGGGGGCCGGGGTCCTGCGGCGGCACCGGCTGGTGCGGCACGGCGTGCAGGTAGGCGGGCGCGGGCTGCGCCACCGGGGCCGGGGTCGGGCTCGGGGTCGGGGCAGGTGCCGGGCTCGCCTCGGGGGCGGGACGCAGCGGGGCGACCGGGGCGCCACCGTCCGCGGGCGGGGCCGGCTGTGCCGCAGGCTGGGCCGGCGGCAGGGGGTTCTGCTGCAGGGTGCGCGCGGCCTCCTGGGCCCACCCGCTCGCGCGGCCGTCGTCGGCCACGTCCTGGCGCATGCGCGGCCGACGCAGCATCGAGTCCGCCCGGGCCCGCAACTCACGGGGCCGGAACGGCTTGACAAGGTAGTCGTCGGCGCCGGCCTCGAACCCCTGCACGACGTCGATCTCGTCGGCGAGCGCCGTGATCATGATCAGGTAGGTGTTGGAGAACTCCCGCACCCGCTTGGCCACCGCGAAGCCGTCCATGCCGGGCATGTTGACGTCCAGCGTCGTGATCAACGGGGTGTGCTGGCGCACGGCCTCGACACCCTCGAACCCGTCCTTCGCGAGGATCGTCCGGAAGCCGGACTGCGTGAGGACGATGTCGATGAGGTCGCGGACGTCGGGATCATCCTCGATGATCACCGCGGTCCAGTCCTGGCTGCTTGCCATGCCCGGCAGCCTATAGCAGCGACCTGTGCCGAGTACGCGGACCCGGGCGGGTGGACGCACGTGCCCACAGTCGTCGGACCAGCTCTCCGGCCAGGGCCGGCGGCCGAGCCCCTCGGCGGGTCACCAGCCCGCGGCCTCCGCCAGGTCGACCGCGCGCTCGGGCCACAGCAGGCCGGCCTCCGGGCCGCCCCGGCAGGTCCCGTCGCTCTCGCCCGGAGGCTTGACCCACAGGTAGGCGTCCAGCCCCGTGCCGTCGTCGACGAAGCCCGGGCGCAGGCCCAGCGCCCGGCCCGCGGGGTTGCACCAGACCCGGGTCGCTCCGTGGCCGTTGCGGCCACGGTCGATCACCCAGTGGGAGCCGCCGAGCAGGGTCGAGAGCCGGGTCGCGTAGGCCTCCTCGTCCTCGTCGGTCTGGTAGTTGGCCACGTTGGTGGCGAAACCGCGCACCCGGTCGACCCCCACCGCCCTCAGCAGGCGGGCCATGCGGGCCGGGCGCACCCAGTCGGCGTGGCCGGCGTCCACGTAGGTGGTGACCCCGGCGTCGACCAGCAGGTCGACGGCCGCGGAGAGGTGCTTGACCCGGGAGGCGCGCAGGCCGCACGCCGTCGCCGAGGCCAGCGCGTCGGGCTCGAGGACGACGACGGCGGTGCTGCCGCCCAGCGCGTCGCCGATCTCGCCCACCCAGCGGGCGTAGTCGTCGGCCGAGGTGCCGCCGGCGGAGTACCCCGCTTCGCAGTCGCGGTGCGGGACGCCGTAGACGACGAAGGTCACCACCGCGTCGTCGGCGGCGGCCTCGGCGACCAGCGCAGAGGCGTACGCACCGACCTCGCCGATCGGGTGCACCTCCGGCGTCAGCCAGGTGCCCGCGGAGACCGCGGCCAGCGCCGAGAGCAGACGGGCCCGCTCGGTGAGGCCGGCCGCCTCGGCGTCGGCCACCCCGAGCGCCGTGCGGGAGGCCGGGTCTACGAACAGACCCTGCTCGGCGTAGCGGTTGCGCTGCTGCGGGTCGACGGAGAACGGACCTGCCTCGGAGCGCCAGGCCCAGCCGAGGACCGCGGCGACGGCGACGAGCACGAGGACGACCCCGAGCACCAGGACCCGCGGGGAGCCGCTGCGCGAGCGCTCGGTGGACATGCGGCACATCATGCCGGACCGGAGCGCTCCGGTGCCTCGGCCCTCACCAGGCGGCAGGGCTACCGTGCAGGGCGTGAGCACCGACACCGGCACCGACACCGGCCCCGTCCTCGTCCTGGGTTCCGCCTCCCCCGCCCGTCTGTCCACGCTGCGCACCGCCGGCCTCGCGCCGGTGGTGGTCGTCTCCGGCGTGGACGAGTCCCAGGCGGACGGTCTGCCCCCGGCCGAGCTGGCGCAGGCCCTGGCCGAGCTCAAGTGCGCCGCGGTGGCGCGCCGGGACGAGGTGCCGGCGGGCGCCCTGGTGCTGGGCTGCGACTCCGTGCTGGACCTCGACGGCGAGGCCCTGGGCAAGCCCGGGACGCCGGAGGAGGCCACCCGTCGCTGGCAGCGCATGCGCGGACGCAGCGGCGTGCTGCGTACCGGCCACTGCCTCATGGACACCGCCACCGGCGAGGTGGCCACCGCCTGCGTCGCGACCACGGTGCACTTCGCCGACGTCACCGACGCGGAGATCGAGGCCTACGTGGCCACGGGCGAGCCGCTCCAGGTGGCCGGCGCGTTCACGGTCGACGGCCTGGGCGGCGGGTTCGTCACCGGCGTGGAGGGCGACTTCCACAACGTGGTCGGGGTGAGCCTGCCGACGCTGCGGGAGCTGGTGCGGCGGCTGGGGCACGCCTGGCCGGCACTGTGGGCCCCTCGCTGACGATCGTGCCGCGGGCCTCCGGGCCCGGGTCGAGGATCGGCGCGGCGGCCTCGGCCACGGGCAGGGCCGGCGGCGGGGCCTGACCGGCGCCCAGGGCCTGCGTGCGGGCGTCCGACGCGTCGGGGTGGGTGAAGACGAAGGTGCGGAACAGCCAGAACCGGGCACCGACCCCCAGCGCCAGTCCCACGACGTTCGCGGAGATGTTGTCGCTGACCGGGTCGTCGAGCCCGAGCAGGGTGCGGCTCACCCACAGGCAGGCGACCGGGATGGTCATGGTGAGCACGTTGATGATCAGGAACGCGGTGCGTCCGCCGTCCGCGTGCGCCGGCACGCGGTGCCGGAACGCCCACGAGCGGGTGCCGCGATAGCTGATCACCATGCCCACCAGGTTGGCCAGCACGTAGGCGACGATCGGCTGGTCGGACAGCAGCGCCCGGTCGAAGAGTCCGACCCCGTGCACGAGCACGTTGAAGAGGACGGCGGCGACGATCGTCGCCAGGCCGCCGACCGCGAGGAAGCGCGTGGCCTCAGCGACGAGCCTCCTCAAGCGATCACCCACCCCACCAGGGTAGACGGCCCGGACGAGCCGGCAGGTGCACCCGCGGGCGCGTCGGCCGGAGCGAGGTGAGCGGTGCCACACGAGGCCA
The DNA here is from genome assembly GCF_023656415.1 of Nocardioides bruguierae. Classification (GTDB taxonomy): domain Bacteria; phylum Actinomycetota; class Actinomycetes; order Propionibacteriales; family Nocardioidaceae; genus Nocardioides; species Nocardioides bruguierae. Next base: position 126,766 of record NZ_JAMOIL010000016.1, on the reverse strand, counting down.
CGCCGGATCGGGGCCGGCGCGGCAGGCCGCGCTACCAGCTGACGGGCAGGCCCAGGCCCCGGGCGAGGACGAGGCGCTGGACCTCGGAGGTTCCCTCCCCCACCTCCAGCACCTTCGCGTCGCGGTAGAAGCGGGCCATCGGGTGCTCCTCCATGAACCCGTAGCCGCCCAGCAGCTGCGTGGCCACGCGGGTGGCCGCCACGGCGTGCTCGGTGGCGGTGAGCTTGGCGATCGCCGCCGCCTGCTTCACCTCGGCGGCGGGGCGTCCGGCGTCGGACAGCGCGGCGGCCCGGTAGGTGAGCACCCGCGCCGTCGTCGTCCACGCCTCGAGGTCGGCGACCTGGAACGCGACCGCCTGACGGGCACCGATGGGCACGCCGGCGACCTCGCGCTCGCGGACCTGGACCAGCGCCGCGTCCAGGCAGGCTTGGAGGCTGCCCACGGCGAGCGCGGCGATCGCGATCCGGCCCTCGTCGAGCGTGGCGAGGAACTGCGCGTAGCCGCGCCCCCGCTCGCCGAGCAGGTTCTCCTCCGGCACCCGGCAGTCCACGAGGCTCAGCGGGTGGGTGTCGGAGGCGTGCCACCCGAGCTTGTCGTAGGCGGGCCCCACCTCGAGGCCGGGCGTGCCCGCGGGCACCATCACGGCCGAGATCTCGGGGCTCCCGTCGGGCCGCTCCCCGGTGCGGGCGGTGACGGTGACCAGCGAGGTGATCTCGGTGCCGGAGTTGGTGATGAACTGCTTGGCGCCGTCGAGCACCCAGGACCGTGCGCCGTCGTCCGCGTCCTCCAGGCGGGCCCGGGTGCGGGTGGCACCGGCGTCGGAGCCGGCCCCGGGCTCGGTGAGCCCGAAGGCGGCCAGGGCCCGGCCGGCGGCGAGGTCGGGGACGAAGGCCTCCTGCTGGGCGCGGGTGCCGAACCGCAGCAGCGGCGCGATACCGAGGCCGACGGCCGCCTCGAGGGTGATGCCCAGCGACTGGTCGGCCCGACCGATCTCCTCGATGGCGACGCAGAGGCTGGTGAGGTCGCCGCCGGCGCCGCCGAGGTCCTCGGGCGCGGTCAGCCCGAAGAGGCCGAGCTCGCCCATCTCGCGCACCGTCTCGAGGGGGAAGCGGTGCTCGCGGTCCCACTGGCCCGCGAACGGCGCGACCCGGGCGGCGGCGAACTCCGCGACGGTGCGGCGGAACTCCTCGTGCTCGCGGGAGAGCTCGAACCCCGTCGTCCCTCTGGTCGCCGTGCTCCCGGACGTCCGCGTGGTGCTCGCTGTCATGTGACGCACCTTACGCCCTGTGGTTAACGTCGGTTAACCACAGGGCGGTCGGAGGGGAGGGCGGGGCTCAGACCCGGAAGCGGCCGACGGCGACCCGCAGCTCCGTGGCCATGCGCGCGACGTCGTCGACGGCCAGCCGCGTCTGCGCCAGCGCCTGCGTGGTCGAGTCCGCGGCCTCGGAGACGCCGGCGACGTTCTGGGCGATCTGCCCGGCGCCCACGGATGCCTCGGCGATGTTGCGCGACATCTCCCCCGTGGTGGCGGTCTGCTCCTCCACGGCGGAGGCGATGGACGTCTGGTGGTCGCTGATCTCGCGCACCACGCCGTTGATCCGCGAGATGGCCTCGACGGCGCCCGCCGCGTCCCCCTGGATGGCCTCCACGCGGGCTGCGATGTCCTCGGTGGCGCGCGCGGTCTCCTGGGCCAGGTCCTTGACCTCGCTGGCCACGACCGCGAAGCCCTTGCCCGCCGTGCCGGCCCGGGCCGCCTCGATCGTGGCGTTGAGGGCGAGCAGGTTGGTCTGCTCGGCGATGGAGGTGATCGCGCGCACCACCTCGCCGATCTCCTCGCTGGAGGAGCCCAGCCGGGCGACGGTGGCGCTGGTGCCGTCGACCATGGCCACGGCCTCGCCGGCCACGCGGGCGGCGGCCGAGGCGGAGCCGGAGATCTCGTGGATGGACACGCCCATCTCCTCGGAGCCGGCGGCCACGGTGGAGACGTTGCGGGAGACCTCCTCGGCGGCGTCGGTGACGACCTGGGCCTGGACCGCGGTCTCCTCTGCCCCGGCCGCGATCTCGGTGGCGGAGGCGGAGAGCTCCTCGGCGGCCGCCGCGAGGGCGTCGGAGGAGGAGTGGATGGTGCCCATCAGCCCACGGACGACGCCGGCGGCCTCGTCCAGGCCCGCGGCCATGCGCCCCAGCTCGTCGCGCGAGTCCAGCCCCGAGGTGGCGGTGAGGTCGCCGGCGGCCAGTGCCTCCGCGACCCGGGCGACGGCGCCGGCGTCCCGCCCGATGCGGCGGGCGACCGCGAGCCCGACGGCCAGCGAGGCCAGGGCACCGACGACCAGCGCCACGGCGACGAGGGTGCGGGCCCGCGCGAAGTCGTCCTCGGCGGCCCGGACCGTCGCGGCCGCGTCGGCGGCCTCCACGTCGACCAGCTCGTGCAGGAGCGCACGGGCGGAGGGCAGGTGCTGGGCGTCGGGGTCGTCGGCCGCCTCGGCCCACGCGTGGTCGTCGCCCGCCAGCACGAGCGGGGCGAGGACGTCCTCGGCGTAGACCATGCCGGCCTCGAGCTCGGCCGCGACCTCCTCGACCAGCGTCGCCGCCTCGCCCTCGAGGCCGATGGCCCGCAGGTCCTCCACGCCGGCCCGGGCCTCCCCGGCCAGCGCCTCGGCCTCGGCCAGTGCCTCCGGCACGGCGTCGGGGTCCTCGACGAGGGCGGCGTCACGCAGCGCGAGCCCGATCTCGTCGACGGCACCGACGAGGTCGGCGGTCACGATGCCGGTGCGCACGTTGCGCTCGTAGAGCTGCTCCACGTCGCCCGACGTGGAGGAGAGCTCGACGAGGCCGAGGGCGCCGACGAAGGTGGAGCCGAGGATGCCGATCACGGCCACCGCCACGACCCGCGTCGCGACGGGCAGGTCGCCGACGCGGGTGCGGCGGCGCCGGCCATCGAGGCCACCGGGGCCTGAGGCCAGGTCGGACGTCGGGTCGGACGCCGGGTCGGACGTCCGGTCACGCATCGGGTCGGACTCGACCCGCGACCTGGCGGCGGGTCGTTCGAGCATGGTGGTCACGACGGACTCCTCTCGACCGCCCTCCCACTCGTGGGGCGGCCTCCGCAGGGCCGCATCGGCCGTGACGTGGCCCACCTGAGCAGGTTCCCGGGGTCAGCACCCATGGTCGAACCCTTGACCGACCTCGACCGACCTCGACCGACCTCGACCGACCTCGACCGACGTCGGTCCTGCCCGACGGACGTCGCGCAGGACCGCCCAGAACGTGGCGGGCAGCGCAACCCGTGGCCGCGGGACCTGGGCCACACGCCGTCGCGGACGGCCGACGGTACTGTGACGCCCGCACCACCCCAGTACGCGGCGTCGACGTCTCGTCGGCACCGGCCAGAGCAGGAATCGAGCAGGAGCGCACGTGCCGAGCACCAAGCCGTTGGAGAAGGTCCTCATCGCCAACCGAGGCGAGATCGCCGTCCGGGTCGTCCGGGCCTGCAAGGACGCCGGCATCGGCAGCGTCGCCGTGTACGCCGAGCCCGACCGCGACGCGATCTTCGTCCGCATGGCCGACGAGGCCTACTCGCTGGGCGGCGCCACGCCCGCCGAGACCTACCTCGACATCGCCAAGATAGTCGAGGTCGCGCAGCGCTCCGGCGCCGACTCCGTGCACCCCGGCTACGGCTTCCTCGCCGAGAACGCCGACTTCGCCCAGGCCGTGATCGACGCCGGCCTGACCTGGATCGGCCCCTCCCCCGAGGCCATCGACGCCCTGGGCGACAAGGCCAAGGCCAAGCACATCGCCGAGCGCGCCGGCGCCCCGCTGGCCCCCGGCACCAAGGACCCGGTCGCGGACGCCTCCGAGGTCGTGGCGTTCGCCGAGGCCAACGGCCTGCCGGTCGCCATCAAGGCGGTCTTCGGCGGCGGCGGCCGCGGCCTCAAGGTCGCCCGCACGATCGAGGAGATCCCGGACCTCTACGAGTCCGCCGTGCGCGAGGCCGTCACCGCGTTCGGCCGCGGCGAGTGCCTGGTGGAGAAGTTCCTCGACCAGCCGCGCCACGTCGAGACCCAGTGCCTGGCCGACACCCACGGCAACGTCGTGGTGGTCTCCACCCGCGACTGCTCGCTCCAGCGCCGCAACCAGAAGCTCGTCGAGGAGGCCCCGGCCCCCTACCTGACCCCTGACCAGCTGGAGCGGCTCTACTCCTCCTCCAAGGCGATCCTGCGCGAGGCGGGCTACGTCGGCGCCGGCACCTGCGAGTTCCTGGTCGCCAAGGACGGCACCATCTCCTTCCTCGAGGTCAACACCCGCCTCCAGGTCGAGCACTGCGTCTCGGAGGAGGTCACCGGCCTCGACCTGGTGCGCGAGATGTTCCGCATCGCCGCCGGCGAGGAGCTGGGCTACGACGACCCCGCGATCCACGGCCACTCGATCGAGTTCCGCATCAACGCCGAGGACGGCGGCCGCAACTTCATGCCCGCCCCCGGCACCCTCACCGCCTGGGCGCCGCCGCAGGGCCCCGGCATCCGCGTCGACGGCGGCTACGAGGCCGGGCAGACCGTGCCGGGCTCCTTCGACTCCCTCATCGCGAAGCTGATCGTCACCGGCCGCGACCGGCAGCACGCGCTGGAGCGCTCGCGCCGGGCCCTGTCCGAGTTCGTCGTCGACGGCATGCCCACCGTCATCCCGTTCCACGAGGCCGTCGTCTCCGACCCGGCGTTCGTCGGCACCGGTGACGACCACACCGGCCACTTCGACGTCTACACGACCTGGATCGAGACCGAGTTCGACAACCAGATCCAGCCCTACGGCGGCGACCTCGGCGAGGCCGAGGACGCCGGCGAGCGGCAGACCGTGGTCGTCGAGGTCGGCGGCAAGCGGCTCGAGGTCAGCCTGCCCGGTGGCCTCGGTGCCGTCGGTGCCGCGCCCGCCGCGGGCGGTGCGAAGAAGCCCAAGCGTGCGGCCAAGAAGGCCGGCGCCGCCGCGTCCGGTGACGCCGTCACCAGCCCGATGCAGGGCACCGTCGTCAAGGTGCTGGTCGAGGACGGCGCGAGCGTGGCCGAGGGCGACTCCGTGGTCGTCATCGAGGCCATGAAGATGGAGCAGCCCCTCAAGGCGCACAAGGCCGGCACCGTCACCGGCCTCTCCGCGGCCGTCGGCGAGACCGTCACCCAGGGCCAGGTCATCTGCGAGCTCAAGGACTGACGCTCCCCCGCGCACCCCGACGGCGCCGTGCTCCCCACCCGGGACGCGGCGCCGTCGGCGTTCCTGGCGCCCCGTGCCGCGCCCGGCCGCTAGGGTCGCGGACGTGAGCACCGACCCGGCGTCCGCGCCCACGCCACCGCCTCCGTCTGGGAGCACCGAGCCGAGCACCGGGTCGAGCGGGGGCTACGTGCTCCGCGAGCCCGCGCACCGCCTGCACCGGCGGGCGGTGCTGGCCTGGTACCTGGGCGAGGCCGGCGCCGCGGTGCTGGGCGCCGCCGTCGTGCTCGTGGCCGCCTGGCTGCTGCCCGACCGCTTCGTGCCCGACTGGCTGCCGTGGGCCCTCATCGCGCTCGACGTGGCCGCCGCGGCCGTCGTCCCGCCGTGGCGCTACCGGGTGCACCGATGGGAGGTCACCGACACGGCCGTCTACACGCAGACCGGCTGGTGGACCCGGGAGCGGCGGATCGCCCCGCTCTCCCGGGTGCAGACCGTCGACCTCGAGCAGGGCCTGGTCGACCGGCTGCTGGGGCTGGCCGAGGTGCGGGTGACCACCGCGAGCGCGGCCGGCGCGCTGCGCATCCCGGCCCTGGACCGGGCCACCGCGGAGCGGCTGGCCCAGGACCTCACCCGTGCCGCGGAGGCCATCGGCGGCGACGGCACGTGAGCGAGGAGCCGCGCTGGCAGCGCCTCGACCCCCGGATGCTGCTGGTCCACCCGCTGCGCCAGCTGGCCTCGCTGCTGCCCGCCCTCGCCGCGCTGTTCATCGCCGGCCGCGCGTTCAGCGGACCGTTCGGCGGCTTCCCGTGGGAGGTGCTCGGTGTCGCGGCGCTCGTGGCCGCCGGCGTGTGGCGCTACCTCGCCACCGAGTACCGGATCACCCCCGGGCGCGTCGAGCTGCGCCGCGGCCTGCTCCAGCGCACCGTGGTGACCGCCCCGCTGGACCGGGTCCGCACGATCGACCTCTCCACCACCCTGGTCCACCGCCTGCTGGGGCTCTCGACCGTGCGCGTCGGCACCGGCAGCGACGGCCCGGGCCTCTCGCTCGACGCCCTGCGCACCGGCGCGGCCGAGGAGCTGCGCGCACGCCTGCTCGCGCGGGCGGCGCAGCTGCAGGAGCACCGGACGCCGGAGCAGGCAGCCCTCGCCGGCGACGAGCCGACCGGCCCCGACGACAGCGCGAGCCCGGGTGACGTCGCCCCCGGGGACACCGGCGCGGCCACCACCCCGGCCTCCACCCCGTCCACCACCCCGGCCTCCACCCCGTCCACCACCCCGGCCTCCCCACCGACAGCCCCGGCCCCGACGTCCGAGGAGGTGCTGCTCCGCCTCGACCCGCGCTGGGCCCTGTACGCCCCGCTGTCGACGGCCGGCCTGGCGCTCATGGGCGTGGTCCTCGGCGGCGGCAGCCAGGCCGTCGTCCCGGTGCTCCAGGCCACCGGGTGGGACGCGTGGCTGAGCGCGCTCGACGTCAGCAGGCTCGGGCTGGTCGCCGTGCTGGCGCTCGTGGGCGTGGCAGCACTGGTGGTGGCACCGCTGCTGGCCATGGCCGGCTACCTCGTCGCCGGCTGGGGCCTCACGCTCACCCGCGGCCGCGGGCCGGACGGCGAGACCTGGCAGGTGCGCAAGGGACTGCTCACGACCACCGCCACCACGGTCGACGTGCACCGGGTCGCCGGCCTCGTGCTGGAGCAGCCCGTCGGCCTGCGGCTGGCGGGCGCGGCGCGGCTCCAGGCGATGACCACGGGCCTGGCCAGCGACCAGGCGGGCACCCTCGAGCTGGTGCCGGCCGCCCCGCGCCGGGTCTCCGAGACCACCGGCGCCGCGGTGCTGGGCACGCCCGACCCGCTCACGGTGCCCCTGGTGCCGCACGGCCCGGCCGCCGTCCGCCGCCGCTGGACCCGGGCGCTGGTCGCGCCGGCGGTGCTCACGGGCGTCGCGGCGCTCCTCGCCAGCCTCGCCCCGTTCCCGGACGCGTGGGAGGGCCCCGCCCTCACGGCGCTGCGGGTCGGGGTGCCGCTGACGCTGCTGGCGCTGCTCGTCCTGGCCGTGCCCGTGGCGGTGGGCCGCGCCCGCGCGCTGGGGCACGCACTGACGCCCACCCACCTGGTGGCCCGCCAGGGCTCACTGCTCCAGCGTCGGCACGCGCTGGACTGCGAGCACGTCATCGGCCTGACCCTGCGCGACACCTGGTTCCAGCGCCGGGAGGGGCTGGTCAGCCTGGACGCCACCACCGCCGGCGGGCCGGAGCGGGTCACGGTGCTCGACGTGGACGAGGCGGCCGCCGTCGGCCTCGCCGTGGCCGCGCAGCCGGGGCTGATGGCGCCGTTCGTCGAGCGAGCCTGAGGCCGACCAGAGAGCTCGTCGCGAGACGGCACCCTCCCGGGTCGCCGGTCCTCGCTAGCGTGTGCCCATGTTCTCGAAGGTGCTGGTGGCCAACCGTGGTGAGATCGCGATCCGGGCGTTCCGGGCCGCCTACGAGCTCGGGGCCGAGACGGTCGCGGTGTTCCCCCACGAGGACCGCTGGTCCGAGCACCGGCTCAAGGCGGACGAGGCCTACGAGATCGGCGAGCTGGGCCACCCGGTCAAGGCCTACCTGGACCCCGAGGGCATCGTCGAGGTCGCGGTGCGCGCCGGCGCGGACGCCATCTACCCGGGCTACGGCTTCCTCTCCGAGAACCCTGCGCTCGCCGAGGCGTGCGCCGGTGCGGGCATCACCTTCATCGGCCCCTCGTCCCGCGTGCTGGAGCTGACCGGCAACAAGGCGCGGGCGATCGCGGCGGCCAAGGCCGCGGGCGTGCCGACCCTGCGCTCGGTCGAGCCGTCCACCGACGTGGACGCCCTGCTGGCCGAGGTGGAGGCCTCCGAGATCCCCTACCCGCTGTTCGTGAAGGCCGTCGCCGGTGGCGGCGGCCGCGGCATGCGCCGGGTGGACGCCCCCGCGCAGCTGCGCGAGGCGGTCGAGACCTGCATGCGCGAGGCCGACGGCGCGTTCGGCGACCCCACGGTCTTCATCGAGCAGGCCGTCGTGGACCCCCGCCACATCGAGGTGCAGATCCTGGCCGACGGCCAGGGCGACGTCATCCACCTCTTCGAGCGCGACTGCTCGGTGCAGCGCCGCCACCAGAAGGTCGTCGAGATCGCCCCGGCGCCGAACCTCGACCCCGAGCTGCGCGAGCGGATCTGCGCGGACGCGGTGCGCTTCGCCCGCGAGATCGGCTACGCCTGCGCGGGCACGGTGGAGTTCCTCCTCGACCCCCAGGGCAACTACGTCTTCATCGAGATGAACCCCCGCATCCAGGTGGAGCACACGGTCACCGAGGAGGTCACCGACGTCGACCTCGTGCAGTCCCAGATGCGCATCGCGGCGGGCGAGACGCTCGCCGACCTGGGGCTCTCCCAGGACTCCGTGCAGCTGCGCGGGGCCGCGCTCCAGTGCCGCATCACCACCGAGGACCCGGCCAACAACTTCCGCCCCGACACCGGCCGGATCACCACCTACCGCTCGCCGGGGGGCGGCGGCATCCGCCTGGACGGCGGCACCGTCTACACCGGCGCGGAGGTCTCGGCGCACTTCGACTCGATGCTGGCCAAGCTGACCTGCCGCGGCCGCACCTTCGAGAAGGCCGTGGAGAAGGCCCGCCGCGCCGTGGACGAGTTCCGCATCCGCGGCGTCGCCACGAACATCCCCTTCCTCCAGGCCCTGCTGGCCGACCCGGACTTCTCCTCCGGGCACGTCACCACCGCCTTCATCGAGACCCACCCGGGCCTGCTCACCGCGCGCGGCTCCGGCGACCGGGCGACGAAGCTGGCCACCTACCTGGCCGACGTCACCGTCAACCAGCCGCACGGGCCGGCCCGCGTCTCGCTCGACCCCCGCAGCAAGCTGCCGGCCGTCGACCTCGCGGCCCCCGCCCCCGCCGGCACCCGTCAGCAGCTGCTGGACCTGGGCCCGGAGCAGTTCGCCTCCGCCCTGCGCGCCCAGGAGCGGGTGGCCGTCACCGACACCACCTTCCGCGACGCCCACCAGTCGCTGCTGGCCACCCGCGTCCGCACCCGCGACCTGACCGCCGTCGCCCCCTACGTCGCGCGGACGACGCCCGAGCTGTGGTCGCTGGAGTGCTGGGGCGGCGCCACCTACGACGTGGCGCTGCGCTTCCTCGGCGAGGACCCGTGGGAGCGGCTGGCCAAGCTGCGCGAGGCGGTGCCGAACATCGCCCTGCAGATGCTGCTGCGCGGCCGCAACACGGTCGGCTACACGCCGTACCCGACCAAGGTGACCGACGCCTTCGTCGAGGAGGCGGCGGCCACCGGCGTCGACGTCTTCCGCGTCTTCGACGCCCTCAACGACGTCGACCAGATGCGCCCCGCGATCGAGGCCGTGCGCGCCACCAACACCACGGTGGCCGAGGTCGCGCTCTGCTACGCCGGCGACCTCAACGACCCGCACGAGAAGCTCTACACCCTCGACTACTACCTGCGCCTGGCGGAGCGGATCGTCGACGCCGGCGCCCACGTCCTGGCGATCAAGGACATGGCCGGCCTGCTGCGGGCCCCGGCCGCCCGCCGCCTGGTCACCGCCCTGCGGGAGAACTTCGACCTGCCCGTCCACCTGCACACCCACGACACCGCCGGCGGCCAGCTCGCCACGCTGACCGCGGCGATCGACGCGGGCGTGGACGCGGTGGACGCCGCCTGCGCCTCGATGGCGGGCACCACCAGCCAGCCGCCGCTCTCGGCGCTGGTCTCGGCGACCGACCACTCCCCGCGCGAGACCGGCCTCTCGCTGACGGCCGTCAACGCGCTCGAGCCGTACTGGGAGGCGACGCGCCGCGTCTACGCCCCGTTCGAGTCGGGCCTCAACGCCCCGACCGGCCGCGTGTACACCCACGAGATCCCCGGCGGCCAGCTCTCCAACCTGCGCACGCAGGCGGTGGCCCTCGGTCTCGGCGAGAAGTTCGAGCAGGTCGAGGACATGTACGCCGCGGCCGACGCCATCCTCGGCCACCTGGTGAAGGTCACTCCCTCCTCCAAGGTGGTCGGCGACCTGGCCCTGGCCCTCGTGGGGGCCGGCGCCGACCCGGCGGCCTTCGCCGAGGACCCGGCGAAGTTCGACATCCCCGACTCGGTCATCGGCTTCCTCCACGGCGACCTCGGTGACCCGCCCGGCGGCTGGCCCGAGCCCTTCCGCTCCAAGGCGCTGGCGGGCCGGGCCTACACCCCGCCGAACGAGGAGCTCACCCCGGAGCAGGAGGTCGGCCTCGTCAACGACCGGCGGTCCACGCTCAACACCCTGCTCTTCCCGGGGCCGACGAAGATCTTCACCGAGACGCGGGAGACCTACGGGGACGTCTCGCGGCTCTCGTCCCTGGACTACCTCTACGGCCTGCGCAAGGGCGTCGAGCACACCGTCAGCCTCGGCGAGGGCAAGATGCTGCTGCTCGGCCTGCAGTCGATCAGCGAGCCCGACGAGCGCGGCTACCGCACCGTCATGACCTCGATCAACGGCCACCTGCGCCCGATCGAGGTGCGCGACGCGTCGGTCTCGGCGAAGGTCGCGACGGCGGAGAAGGCCGACACGTCCCGCCCTGGCCACGTCGCGGCGCCGTTCCAGGGCGTCGTCACCGTGGTCGTCGAGGAGGGCCAGGCCGTCGAGGCCGGCGCCACCGTGGCGACCATCGAGGCGATGAAGATGGAGGCGGCCATCACCGCCCCCGTCGCGGGCACCGTCAAGCGCGTCGCCCTGCCCGGCACGCAGGCGGTCGACGGCGGCGACCTGGTGCTCGTCCTGGCCTGATCGGCGGTCTCGAGGCTCGGCCGCGGGCGGCCTCGCACCTCGACCACCGGTCCCGCCCGGGGGGTCAGGGGGTGCGGGGCGTGACGATCACGTCGACGGCCACCAGGGGCTCCGCGGAGGTGCACGCGTAGGCGTGCGGGGCGTCGCCCGCGAAGGCGACGTGCACCCCCGGCCCGAGGTCCTGGACGCCGGCGGCGCTGGTGAGCCGGCCGGTGCCGCTGAGCACCGTCAGCTGCTCGACGGCCCCCGCCGCGTGCGCCGGGGACGTCCGCTCGCCGCCGGGCCGCAACCGGATCAGGTACACCTCGGTGACCCGGTCGGCGTCGGTCTGCACGTGCAGCCGCCGGGTGTGCAGGGCGTCGTCGGAGACCTCGTCGGTGCCGGCGTCCACCAGGGCCACCAGCGGCACGCCGAGGGGCCCGGCCAGGGCATAGAGGGTGTCGAGGGTCGGGTTGCGCTGCCCGGACTCCAGCTGGGAGAGCGTCGCCTTGCCCACGCCGGCCGCCGCCGCCAGCGCGGAGAGGGAGAGCCCTCGCTCGGTGCGCAGCGCCCGGACCCGGGCGCCGGTGGACTCACCTGGACCCACGCGCGCCTCCTCCCCTAGCCTGTTCCGCATACGGAACGTTCCGTCGACGGAACCACCCTATCCTCCAGGAGCGCAGCCATGGCGAGCAACACCACCGCACCGCCGCAGGCGGGTCGGCCCGGCTCCGGGCTCACCGCCCCGGTGACCGCCGGCGTGGTCGCGGCGGTCGTCGGCTTCTCCAGCTCCTTCGTCGTGGTGCTCGCCGGTCTCACCGCGGTGGGCGCCACCCCGGCGCAGGCCTCGAGCGGCGTGGCCGCGCTCTGCGTCGCCCAGGCGCTCGGCATGTTCTGGCTCTCCGGGCGGCACCGCGTCCCCGTCTCCCTGGCGTGGTCCACCCCCGGCGCGGCGCTGCTGGCGTCCACCGGCGCGATCGCCGGGGGCTGGCCGGCCGCGGTCGGCGCCTTCGTCGTCACCGGGCTCCTCGTGCTGCTGACCGCCCTGGTGCCGGCCCTGGGCGACCTGGTGGCCCGCATCCCGCCCAGCCTGGCCCGGGCGATGCTGGCCGGGGTGCTGCTCCCGCTGTGCATCGAGCCCGCCACCGCGCTGGTGACCTCACCGCTGCTGGTCGGCCCGGTGGTGCTCACCTGGCTGGTCCTGGTCCGCCTCACGCCCCGGTGGGCGGTGCCCGCCGCCCTGGCCGTCGCGTTCGCCGTGGTGGTGGTCGCGGGCGAGGGCGTCCACGCGGCGGACCTGGCCCCCACCCTCGCGCTCACCCTGCCCGCCTGGTCCGTCCCGGCGCTCGTCGGCGTCGCCCTGCCGCTGTACGTGGTGACGATGGCCAGCCAGAACGTGCCGGGCGTGGCCGTGATGAACGGGCTCGGCTACCGCGTCCCGTGGAGGGAGTCGCTCGGCGTCACCGGCCTCGGCACCGTCCTGGCCGCCCCGTTCGGCGGGCACGCGGTGAACCTGGCCGCCATCACCGCCGCCATGTCGGCGGGCCCCGAGGCCGGGGAGGACCGGGAGCGCCGCTGGGTGGCCCCCGTGGCGGCCGGCGTCACCTACGCCGTGCTGGCCGTCGGCTGCTCGGCACTGACCACCCTCGTGGCCGCCGCGCCGGACGGGGTGGTGCAGGCCGCGGCCGGGCTGGCGCTCCTCGGCACGCTGGCCTCGTCCCTCACCGGGGCGCTGGCGGCGCACGAGGACCACCTGCCGGCCGCGGTGTGCCTGGTGGTGGCGGCCTCCGGCGTCGTGGTCGGCGGCATCGGGGCCGGTTTCTGGGCGCTCGTGGCCGGGCTCGTGGTCCGCGCCGTGCTGCGCGCCGGGCGGCCGTCGACCTGACCAGGCCGGGCCTGACCAGGCCAGGCCGGACCAGGCCAGGCCGGACCTACCAGGAGATCTCGACCTCGATCTCCCCACCGTCCCCGGCCTCGACCTCGAAGCAGACGTCGACGACGTCGGGCACGGCCACGGTGACGGTGACCCCGGCTCGGGTCACGCGCACCGAGTTGTGCCGCTCCAGCGAGTCGGCCAGCTCGCGCAGCCGCGCGGCCGCCTCCTCCCGGGTCATCCGCTGGGTCTGCTCGAGCTCGAAGAGGTCGTCGGCCATGCCCCCAGCCTGGCACCAGGCCCCGCACGGGGCAGGTGCCGTTCCTCCTCAGCCGCGGAGCCGGAAGGTGAACCAGGTCGACCGCAGGCCCAGGGCGCTGCGGAACGCGTCTCCGCTCATCGTCACCGCGCCGGCGTCGCCCACGAGCCGGAGGCTGCGGACCCGGCCCTTCCACTGCCCGTTGCCGTCCCGGTCGAGGACCCGCACCTGCTGGAGGTCGCCGACCACCGGCCACAGTGCCTCCAGGCGCGCGACGGTGACGTCGGTGGACCACTCGTGCACGGTGTTGCCCGACCAGTCGTCCCAGGGGTCCTCCTGGGCCACGAGGTAGGGCGCCGACCCGGCCGACGTCCACCCGCCGGAGCTGGCGGAGAACTGGGTGAAGGCCGGGGCGCCGTCGGCCTCGACGACGGTGCCGGCGGTCGCCTCGACCGCCGCGTCGGAGGCGGGGTGCTCGTCGGTGACTCCGCCGTAGACCTGGCAGGACGTGGTGTCGCACAGGTCGTAGTGGCTCGCGCGGGGATGGTCCCGCTCGTAGGCGGCGTAGGTGCGCGCGGCGATCGCCTGGGCCTGCACCGCCGCCGGGGTCCACGAGGCCGGGACCTCGCGCGGCACCACGCCGCGCAGGTAGTCCTCGAGGGTGACCACGTTGACGGTGTCCCGGGTGCGCTCCCCCGGCGTCACGGTGGCCGAGCGCAGGACGCCGCGGTAGGCGCGCTCGGCGCCGCCGGCGACCAGCGTGACGGGCAGGCGCCCGGCACCGACCTGGGCGTCCCCGGTGGTGGTGAGCAGGCGGGTCCAGCCCTCGCGGTGCACGTGCGCCGCGACCTCGGTGCCGCCGTTGCGCAGCGGCCGCAGGCGGTACCGGTCGGCGTCCTGCCCCTCGCTGCCCAGCCCGGCGCCGAGGGCCAGCAACGGGGTGCGCTCACCGGTGGTCAGGTCGCGGGCCGCGAGCCGCGGCGTGGGCAGCACCACCAGCCGGTCGTCGGCGTCGGCGGTGAGCAGGACGCGGAGGCGCCCGCGAGCCCTCCCGACGTCGGTGCCCGGGTAGTAGAAGGCGATGATCTCGGCGGCGGTGAGGCCGGCGCGGGCCGCCCCCTCGGCGCCGTACTGCGAGAGCCCGTGGCCGTGCCCGAAGCCGTGGCCGACCAGGCGCAGCGTCGTCGTTCCGCTCACGTCCCACGAGCCGCGACCGGTGGCGGCGCCGGCGGGGGCGGCCGGGAGCACCGCCAGACCCAGCAGGAGCGCCAGCAGCGCGGTCGGCCAGAGGCCCCGCCCGACGGGTCGAGCAGCACGCGACGTCACGGGTGCCTCAGATCTTCCGGAACCAGGTGGAGCGCATGCCGAGGAGGTAGCGGAAGTCGTCGCCGGTCATGGTGCGCGAGCCGGTGCCCCCGACGACCCGGACGGACGTGACCCGCCCGCCCCAGGCGCCGTTGCCGTCGCGCGCGAGGATCTTGACCCGCTTGATGGCGCCGATCCCCGGGAACGCCGAGCGCAGCTCGGGGCCGGTGAAGCTGACCTCCCAGGAGTTGTACGGGTTGCCGGACCAGCGGTCCCACGGGTCCCGCTGGTCCACCTGGTAGGGCAGGCTGCTGCCCTGGGTCCAGCCCCCGTTGCTCGCGCTGAACTGGGCGAAGATGGGCTCACCACCGCGGACGACGGCCACCTTGCCGGTGGCCTTGATGGCGGCGTCGGTGGCCGGGTGCTCGGCGTCGGCGCCCCCGTAGACCTGGCACTGCGTGGTGTCGCAGATCTGGTAGGCCCGCGAGAGGGGCTCGGACCGCTCGAAGGCGGCGTAGGTGCGGGCGGCGACGGCCTGGGCGCGGATCGCGTCCGCGTCCCACGAGGTGTAGACCTCGGACGGCACGACGCCGCGCAGGTACTTCTCCAGCGGGAGGACGTTCACGGTGACGCGTCGGCGTCCGCCCTCGTTCTCGGCGGTGCTGCGCAGGGTGCCCCGGTACCGGGTCGTGCCGCCGGGCGTGACCAGCGGGATCGGCTTCCTGGCGCTCAGCTCGACCTCGCCGGGGAGCAGCCGGAGCCGGGTCCACTGCCCGCCGCGCAGGCGGTAGGCCACCTCGGTGCTGCCACCCTTGGCCCAGCGCAGGCGCCAGGCGACGGCGTTCGGCCGCTTGCCGGTGAGCGCGATGGTGCGGCCGCTGCTCAGCGAGCGGGCGGTGAGGCCGCGGACGGTGCGGACGACGGTGTTGCGGTCGGAGTCGCCGCTGATCCACACCGAGACCTTGCCGCCGATGCTGCCCAGCTTGGTGCGCGGGTAGTAGAAGCGGACGATCGAGCGCCACGACTCGCCCTGCACGGCGGCGCCCTGGGCGCCCCACTGGGACAGGCCACGCCCGTGCCCGTAGCCGCGCCCCTGGAGGCGCAGCTTCACGGTGGCGCGGCCGTCACCGCGGCCGGCGGCGACGCCGGCCGGGACGCCTTCGGCGCTCGTGCCGGAGCCGGGGTCGGCGGCCGACGCCGCCGGGAGCGAGCCGGGGGCGAGGCCGACGACCAGGCAGGCGGCGAGGCCGGCAGCGGCGGCGCGCAGCCGCGGGGCACCGGGTCGCGGGGCCGGTCGTGAGCCCGGGCGTGAGTTGAGCCTGGTGCGGACGGGGCGGGGGGACTTCCGAGACATGGTTCTCCACAGATCGGCGGGTGCTCGTGGGGGCGAGCCCGACAGGTCGATGAGACACGAGGATGCCTGCTCCGGCCAACCCCTGCACCCCGGACGTCACATCCTTCACCCTGGCCACGGCTCTCACGCGCCCTCCCGAGGCGCCGGGCATCCCGCTCCGACGCTCTCCGGGTGTCCCCCGGATCGTGCACTGATCGCTCATCGGACGCCGACGTCCGCCGATCGGATAGCTGCACGGGTCGTCACCGGATCTTCACGCGTCCTCACGTCTTGTGGACGACGCGCCAACTGGTTTCGACGGGGGCCCGTGGGAGAGGCTGGAGACATGTCCGCAGTGAGCAAGCTCCTCCCCCGGGGCTGGGGCCGCGCGCGCAAGGGTGCGCGCGTGGCAGAGGCGTTCCGTGTGACCCGACGCGCGTACCACGAGGACCTCTGCGTCCTCGAGCGTCAGCTGCAGGACGCGCCCGAGCGGATGCGCGGCGCCTGCCGGGACCTGCACGGCCAGGCGGTGAGCGACCACGCCCTGGCCGCCGCCCTGGTGCACGGCGCCACCGACCACCACGACCCCGAGCACCGCGAGGCCCTCGAGCGCGCCGGCCACCTCCTGGACGAGGCGCGCTGGGCGCTGGCCGCCGCGCGGGCCGAGGCCGCCGGCCGCCGGCGCCCCGAGGACCACGCCCCCTGCTTCTTCAACGCCCAGCACGGGCCTGCCTCCACCACGGTGCGCTGGGCCCCGCCCGGCGGCGCCTGCCACGAGGTGAGCACCTGCGCCGCCGACGCCACGCGCATCTCCCAGGGCACCGAGCCCGACCTGCGGCTGGTGCACACCGGCGAGGGCTGGGTCCCGTGGTACCAGCTCCCGCGGACGACGGCCGACGGCTGTGCTCCCCCGGTGGTCGAGCAGCTCGACACCGAGCCGCCCGCCGCGCCCTCCTCGCTCGAGGAGCCGTCCGGGCGGTCCTGACCGGTGTGGCACAGTGGGGCCATCCCGACCCCGGAGACCGCATGTCGCTGCTGGACCGCCTGCTCCCCTCCCGCCGTCGCGCTCGCGAGCAGGAGGCCCTGCGCCGCGCCGGAGCCTTCCGTCTCACCCGGCGGCTGCTGACCGAGGACGTCACGGCGCTCGCGTCCCTGCTGGGCGCGCTGCCGCCGCTGGAGCGGGCCGAGGGCGAGCACGAGGACGACCTCCGCGCGCGGGGCGACCTGACCCGCCGGGCGCTGGAGGGCTACGACCGCGCCGTCGCCGCCCTCGACGGGGCGGTCGACCCGCACGTGCCTGAGCACGTGGTGCTGCTCGACTCCGCGCCGGCCCTGCTCGACGACGCCCGCTGGGCGCACGCCGCGGCCGTGGCGGCCGCCGCCGGTGAACCGCTGCCGGCGCGTCGCGGCTCCTGCTTCTTCGACCCCCGCCACGGCCCGGCGAGCCGCTCGGTGAGCTGGGCGCCCGAGGGCGGCACGCCGCGCGAGGTGGACGTCTGCCTGGCCGACGCCCACCGCCTCGACGAGGACCTGGCGCCCGACGTCCGCCTCGTGCACGTCGGTGGCGCCGGCTACGTCCCGTGGTTCCAGGTGGCCACCGGCTCCCCCGCCGCGGGCACGAGCAGCGGTTGGGCGAGCGCGCTGGACGCCGTCGACGTCGACACCCGCACCCACGCGGTCATGGACCAGACGATCCAGCAGCTGCCGAACAGCACGCGCTCGCGCTGACCCGCGCGGAACGTCCCCGGGACCTGTCCGGGGCCAGCGCTCAGACCCGGCGCTCAGACCCGGTGCAGGCGGCGGGCAGCCTCGGCCACCGAGCCGGACATCGACGGGTAGACGGTGAACGCCTGCGCGAGCTGGTCGGCGGTCATGGACTCCGCCACCGCCAGGGAGACGGGGTGGATGAGCTCCGAGGCGCGCGGGCCGACCACGACACCGCCGACCACGATGCCGGTGCCGGGGCGGCAGAACAGCTTCACGAAGCCGTCGTGCACGCCCTGCATCTTGGCCCGCGGGTTGCCCGAGAGCGGCAGCATCACGGTCTCGGCCTGGATCTCGCCGGCGTCCACCGCCTGCTGGGACCAGCCGACCGTGGCGATCTCGGGCGCGGTGAAGACGTTGGAGGAGACCGTCTTCAGGTCCAGCGGCTGCACGGCGTCGCCGAGGAAGTGCCACATGGCGATGCGGCCCTGCATGGCCGCCACCGAGGCGAGCATGAACACCCCGGTGCAGTCGCCGGCGGCGTAGACGCCGCGGGCGGTGGTGCGCGAGACCCGGTCGACCTGCACGAAGCCGCCGTCGTCGAGGCTCACGCCGGCCTCCTCGAGGCCGAGCCCGGCGGTGTTGGGGATCGAGCCGAGCGCCAGGATGCAGTGCGAGCCCTGCACGGTGCGGCCGTCGGTGAGCTCGACGGTCACCACGTCGCCGTCCCGGGTCACCGAGGCCATGCGCGACCTGCTCATGACCTCCATGCCGTGACGCTGGGAGACCTCCTCCAGGACGCGGGAGGCGTCCGCGTCCTCGCCCGGCAGCACCCGGTCGCGCGAGGAGACCAGGGTGACGGGCACGCCGAGGGCCAGGTAGGCGCTGGCGAACTCGGCGCCGGTGACGCCGGAGCCGACGACGATGAGCTTCTCGGGCAGCTCGGTGAGGTCGTAGACCTGCTCCCAGGTGAGGATGCGCTCCCCGTCGGGCTGGGCGCTGGGCAGCGTGCGCGGGTGCGCGCCGGTGGAGACCAGGACGGCGTCGGCCTCGTGCACGGTCTCGGTGCCGTCGGCGGCGGTGGCCACGACGCGGCCGGGGCCGTCGAGGCGACCGGTGCCGGCGACGATCTGCACGCCGTCGCGGCGCAGGCGGGCCTCGATGTCGCGGGACTGCTCGGCGGCGAGGTCGAGCACCCGGCGGTTGACCCGGCCGAGGTCGACGGCGAGGGTGCCGTCGCCGCCGGTGAAGGTGATGCCGAGCTCACGGGCGGCCCGGACGTCGGTCATCAGGCCGGCGGTCGCGATGAGGGTCTTGGAGGGGACGCAGTCGGTGAGGACGGCGGAGCCGCCCAGGCCGTCGCGGTCCACGACGGTGACCTCGGCGCCGAGCTGCGCGGCCACGTGCGCGGCCTCGTAGCCGCCGGGGCCGCCTCCGACGATGACGACGCGCTCGCCGGTCCGGTTCATGCGGGGCTCCTCGCTGTGCTGCTGCCGGGGTGCTGCCGGGCTGGGGTGGTGCGGGTGGTGCGGGTGGTGGTGCAGGTGCTGCTGTCGTGCCGCGGGCCGGACGACGGGGCGTGCCCCGTCGTCCGGGCCGGGCGACGTCAGCGGGTCACAGGTTGATCATGTGACCGGCGATGCCGTGGACGGCCTCCTTCACGGCCTCCGACAGGGTCGGGTGCGCGAAGACGTTGCGGGCGATCTCGTCCGCGGTGAGGTCCCACTTCTGGGCCAGGGTGAGCGCGGGGAGCTGCTCTGTCACGTCGGGGCCGATCATGTGGGCGCCGAGGATCTCGTTGTGCTCGGCGTCGGCGACGATCTTGACGAAGCCGACGGCCTCGCCGAGGCCCTGGGCCTTGCCGTTCGCGGAGAACGGGAAGGTGGCGGTCTTGACGTCGTAGCCCTTGTCCTTGGCCTGCTGCTCGGAATAGCCGAAGGAGCCGATCTGCGGCTGGCAGTAGGTGGCGCGCGGGATGAAGTCGAACTCCACCGGCATGGTCTCCTCGCCGGCGATGACCTCGGCAGCCACGATGCCCATGGCCTCGGCCACGTGGGCGAGCATCATCTTGCCGGTGACGTCACCGATCGCGTAGACGTGCTCGACGTTGGTGCGGCCGTACTCGTCGATGGCGATGGCGCCGCGGTCGGTGAGGGCCACGCCCGTGCTCTCCAGGCCGTAGCCCTCCACGCGCGGCGCGAAGCCGAACGCGGCGAGCATCTTGTCGGCCTCGAGCACCTGCGAGTCGCCGCCCGCGGCGGGGCTGACGGTCACGCGGACGCCGGAGCCGGTGTCCTCGACCTTCTCGCACTTGGTGGAGGTCAGGACCTTCACGCCGAGCTTCTTGTAGTGCTTGGCCAGCTCCTTGGACACGTCCGCGTCCTCGGCCGGGACCATCCGGTCGGCGAACTCGACGATGGTGACGTCCACGCCGAAGTTCTTCATCACGTAGGCGAACTCGACGCCGATCGCGCCGGAGCCGCCGATGATGATCGAGGAGGGCAGCTCGGAGTCGAGGATCTGCTCCTCGTAGGTCACCACGTTGGCGGACTTCTCGATGCCCGGGAGCATCCGCACCTGCGCACCGGCGGCGACGATCAGGTCGGTGCAGGTGTAGGAGGTCACCGAGCCGTCGGCGGCCTTCACGTCGAGCGACGTGGGGCCGGTCAGGGTGCCCCGTCCGTCGATCTCGGTGATCTTGTTCTTCTTCATGAGGTAGTGGACGCCCTTGACGATGCCCTCGCTGACCTTGCGCGAGCGGGCGTGCGTGGGACCGAAGGACATCGAGGCGTCGCCCTCGATGCCGTACTTGGCCTTGTCGTGCGTCAGCAGGTGGGAGAGCTCGGCGTTCTTCAGCAGCGCCTTGGAGGGGATGCAGCCGACGTTGAGGCAGACACCGCCCCAGTACTTCTCCTCGACCACGGCGACGGACTTCCCGAGCTGAGCCGCGCGGATCGCAGCGACGTAGCCCCCGGGGCCGGCACCAAGAACCAGAACATCGAAGTGGGTCACGGGGCCACCCTAGTCGCCGGGCCGGAGGCGTTAACCTTCGGTCCCGTGACGCTGTACGCCGCCTACGGCAGCAACATGGACCCCGCCCGCATGAGCGAGCGCTGCCCGCACTCCCCGCTGGACACCACGGGGTGGCTCAACGGGTGGCGCCTGACGTTCGGCGGCGAGGAGCACGGCTGGGACGGGGCGCTCCCGACGATCGTCCAGGACCCCTTCGAGCAGGTCTTCGTCGCGCTCTACGACGTGACCCGCGAGGACGAGCGGGTGCTCGACGAGGTCGAGATGGCCTCCTCCGGCCTGTACCGCAAGACCAAGGTGCGGATCTCGACGATGAGCGGCGAGCGGGTCGCCTGGGCCTACGTGCTGGACGCCTACGAGGGCGGGCTGCCCTCGGCGCTCAACCTCGGCGTGCTGGCCGACGCGGCCGAGGCCGCCGACGCGCCCAGCGACTACGTCACGGCCCTGCGCACGCGCCCCTGCCGGTCCACGGGCCTCTGACGGGCTTCCCTGCGAGATCCCTGCGAGATCCCTGCGAGATCCCAGAGGACGCCGGGGCGACACGCGGGGCGACGGCCCAGCACGTAGGGTCCTCCCGTGACCTCCGAGCAGTCCTCCGCGCCGTCCTCCGTGCCAGCCTCCGCGCAGACTTCCCCCTCCGCCCTCGCCGAGCAGGCCGCCGCCCGGCTCGCCGAGATCACCGGCGTCGAGAAGCACGACGTCGCGCTCGTGCTGGGCTCCGGCTGGCTGCCGGCCGCGGCCTCCCTGGGCGAGGCCGACGTCGAGGTCCCCGTCACCGAGCTGCCGGGCTTCTCGGCCGCCGCGGTGGCCGGCCACAGCGGCACAGTGCGCTCCCTGCAGCTGGGCGAGAAGCGGCTGCTCCTCTTCGGCTCCCGCACCCACTACTACGAGGGCAAGGGCGTGGACGCCGTCGTGCACGGCGTGCGCACGGCCGCGGCCGCCGGCTGCAGCACCATCGTGCTGACCAACGGCTGCGGCGGCCTCAAGGAGACCTGGTCCCCCGGCACCCCGGTGCTGATCTCCGACCACATCAACCTCACCGGCCGCTCGCCGATCGTGGGCGCGAACTTCGTCGACCTCACCGACCTGTACTCCTCCCGGCTGCGCACGCTGTGCCGCGAGCTGGACCCGACCCTCGACGAGGGCGTGTACGTGCAGTTCCCCGGCCCCCACTACGAGACCCCCGCCGAGATCGGCATGGTCCGCGCCATCGGCGGCACGCTGGTCGGCATGAGCACCACGCTCGAGGCCATCGCCGCCCGCGAGGCCGGCATGGAGGTGCTCGGGCTCAGCCTCGTCACCAACCTGGCCGCCGGCATCACCGGCGAGCCGCTGGACCACGCCGAGGTGCTCGAGGCCGGCCGCGAGGCCGCCGAGCGGATGGGGGACCTGCTGGCCCGCGTCGTCCCCGCGCTCTGAGCGCCGGCGCGCCGCCACCCCCGGCCCGGCGCGCCCCACCACGAAGCAGCCCCGGCGGTCACCACCCCGCCTCCCCCTCGCCCGACTGCTCCCCGAGAACCGGTACGACCACTCCTGAGAGGTCCGAGACGTTGTCCTCCGAGCAGACGCCCGAGACGCACGACACCAGCAACACCCCCGGCACGACCCCTGGCACCGATCCCGCCCGCACCGACCCCGCCCGCACCGACCCGCGTGAGCTGGGCCGTGCGACGCGCGCCAAGCTGGTCGAGGCCGCGACCCGCGCCTTCGCCGAGCACGGGGCCTTCAACGCCTCGCTGCTCGACATCACCCGGCAGGCGGGGCAGCGCAACCGCGGCGCCGTCCACTACCACTTCGGCTCCCGCGAGAAGCTGCTCGCGGCCGTGCTCGAGCAGCACGCCGACTTCCTCGCCGAGCGCGAGCTGCGGCTGCTCGAGGTGGCCCGCTCGCGGCCGGTGACCGACCTGGCCTCCGCGGTCGAGCCCGCGGTGCGGCCCATGGTCGAGCTGGCCGGCACGGGGTGGCGAGGACGCTGCTACCCGGTGATCCTCGGCGAGCTGGTGGCCGAGGAGGTCCTGGACGAGGAGCCGGACCTGCGCACCGCGGTCGAGCACAGCGGCGGCTACGCCGTCTTCGAGCTCATCGCCCAGCGGATGCCGCCGATGTCCGAGGCGCTGCTGCGGGAGCGGCTCAGCCTGTTCAGCGGCTTCGCGCTGCGCGCGATCGGTGACCGGTCCCGCGCGCTGGACCGCGCCGAGCGGGGCGAGGCCGGACCGCACCACCGCCCGCAGCTCGACGAGGACGGCTTCGTGGCCAACCTGGTGGGCATGTCGGTGGCGATGCTCACCGCCCCGGTGCCCGACCCCGAGCCGGCGTTCCTCGCCGACCCCACCGGATGACCCGGCTCTCCACCGCCATGCGCGAGGGCTCGCGCGCCGAGCACGAGGCGGCCGAGTCCTCCGCGTTCATGGCGACGCTGCTCGACGGCGGCATCGCTCCCGCCGGCTACGTCGCCTACCTGGTCCGGCTACGCCGGGTCTACGAGGCGCTGGAGCGGGTCGGGCGGATGCTCGCCGCGTCCGGGGACGCGGCTGCGTCCGCCGTCCACGACCCCGACCTCGAGCGCCTGCCCGCCCTCGACGCCGACCTCGCCCACTGGGCACCGGGCGGCTGGGCACCGGGGACGGGGCACGACGCCCCCTCCTCCCCCGCCACCGACGCCTACGTCGCCGCGATCGAGGCCTCGGCCTCCTGGGGCGGCGCCTACGCCGCCCACCACTACACCCGCTACCTGGGCGACCTCTCCGGCGGGCAGGCGATCGGCCGCGTGCTCCGCCGCCACTACGACCTGGCCGGCGACGGGGTGGCCTTCTACGACTTCGCCGCCGTGCCGAAGCCGAAGCCGTACAAGGACGCCTACCGCGCCCGACTGGACGCGCTGGGGCTCTCCGCCCACCAGGTGGAGCGCGTGGTGGCCGAGGTGCAGGAGGCGTTCCGCCTCAACCAGGCCCTCTTCGCCGAGCTGGACGAGGAGCTGGGGCTGACCCCCGCCCCGACCGCCTGACCCGGCCTCGCCCGCCAGGTGTGGACGCGGCACCACCCGCGCGGCGCAGGCTTGACCTGGAGCATGCTCCAGGTCGCAGACTGGACACGTGCCCGTCCCCGTCACCGCCTCCCACGCCGTTCCCGCCACCGGGCCCACCGGGCTCCCGATCGCGGAGGCCGCGACCCGCAGCGGGCTGACCGCGGACACCCTGCGCTACTACGAGAAGGACGGGCTGATGCTGCGGCCGGTGCCGCGCACCGCGACGGGGCAGCGGCGCTACCAGCCCGAGGACCTGCGGTGGATCGCGCTGGTCACGAGGCTGCGGGCCACCGGCATGCCCGTGCGCGACGTGCGGCGCTACGCCGACCTCGTGCGCGCCGGCGACGGCAACGAGCACGCCCGCCTGGCGCTGCTGCGCGAGCACCGGCAGGTCGTGCTCGCCCAGCTCGCCGAGGTCACGGAGCACCTGGGCGCCATCGACGCCAAGATCGGCATCTACGAGGACCGGCTGGCCGGGGTCGCCGACCTCTCACCCACCCGGTCTTGACCTGGAGCGCGCTCCAAGGGGTTCGGTGGTGCCCATGACGCAGACGATCACCACCACCCGCACGCTGGGCACCGCCGACGCCGCCCTCACCGTCTCCTCCCTCGGGCTCGGCTGCATGGGGATGAGCGAGTTCTACGGCACCCCGGACGAGGCCGGGGGCATCGCCACGATCGGTCGCGCGCTCGACCTCGGCGTCACCTTCCTCGACACCGCCGACATGTACGGCCCCTTCACCAACGAGCGCCTGGTCGGTCGCGCCATCGCCGGGCGCCGCGACGAGGTCGTCCTGGCCACCAAGTTCGGCAACGAGCGCGCCGAGGACGGCACCCGGCTCGGCATCAACGGTCGCCCCGAGTACGTCCGCGCCGCCTGCGACGCGTCCCTGGCGCGCCTCGGCGTCGACCACCTGGACCTCTACTACCAGCACCGCGTCGACCCCACCGTCCCGATCGAGGAGACCGTGGGCGCCATGGCCGAGCTCGTGGCCGCCGGCAAGGTGCGGCACCTGGGTCTCTCCGAGGCCTCGGCCGAGACGATCCGGCGCGCCCACGCCACCCACCCGATCACCGCGCTGCAGACCGAGTACTCCCTGTTCACCCGAGACCTGGAGGACGACATCCTCCCCGTGCTGCGCGAGCTCGGCATCGGCCTGGTGCCCTACTCCCCGCTCGGGCGCGGCATCCTCACCGGCGCCTACGCCCCCGCCGAGGGCGACTCCCGCTCCAGCGCGTACTTCCCGCGGCTCAACGGCGAGAACCTCGTCACCAACCAGGCGCTCGTCGACGCCCTCGCGGCGATCGCCGCGCGCCAGGGCTGCACCCCCGGCCAGCTCGCCCTGGCCTGGGTGCTCGCGCAGGGCGAGGACGTGGCGCCCATCCCCGGCACCAAGCGCGTGCGCTACCTGGAGGAGAACGTCGGCGCCGCCGCCGTCAGCCTGGACGAGGCGGTGCTGGCCGAGATCGAGCAGGCCGTGCCCCGCGGTGCCGTCGCCGGCGCCCGCTACGGCGACATGAGCAGCATCGACGCCTGAGCAGCCCGGCGTCCACGCCGACGTCGGAGAGCGACCTCGTCGGCTCCTCCTCCCGGGCCCGGGAGCGCTAGCGTCGGACCCGTGAGCACCGCCGACCCCGCCGCCCGCGACCTGCCCGCCCTCCTCGACGCCGCCCGGGCGTGGCTGGCCCAGGACCCCGACCCGGCGACCCGCGCCGAGCTGGAGGGCGTCGTGGCCGCCGTCGAGGGCGGCGACGCCGCGGCCGAGGCGGACCTCGCAGACCGCTTCGACGGCACCCTGGAGTTCGGGACGGCCGGCCTTCGCGGGGCTCTGGGTGCCGGCCCGAACCGGATGAACCGGGTCGTGGTGGGGCGGGCCGCGGCGGGCCTGGCCGCCTACCTGCGTGCGCAGGGCGCGAGCGAGAAGGACACCGTGGTCGTCGGCTACGACGCCCGGCACAACTCCGACGTGTTCGCCCGCGACACCTGCGAGATCGTGCAGGCCGCCGGCCTGCGGGCGCTGCTGCTGCCGCGGCCGCTGCCCACCCCGCTCGTCCCCTTCACGATCCGCGACCTGGGGTGCGTGGCCGGCGTGATGGTGACCGCGAGCCACAACCCGCCGCAGGACAACGGCTACAAGGTCTACCTCGGGGACGGCTCCCAGATCGTCCCGCCCGCGGACGCCGGCATCGCCGCCGAGATCGCGGCCGTCGGTGACCTCGGCGACGTGCCGCGCTCGGATGCCTGGCGGACGCTGGACGAGGCCGTGGTCGACCGCTACCTCGACACCGCGGCCGGCCTCGTCGCCGACGGCCCTCGGGACCTGGCGCTGGTCTACACCCCGCTGCACGGCGTCGGCGCCGCCCCGGTCGCCCAGGTGCTCGAGCAGGCCGGGTTCGCCCCGGCCCACGTCGTGGCCGAGCAGGAGGAGCCCGACCCCGACTTCCCCACCGTGGCCTTCCCGAACCCCGAGGAGCCCGGCGCGATGGACCTCGCGCTCGCGCTGGCCGCCCGCACGGACGCTGACCTCGTGGTCGCCAACGACCCGGACGCGGACCGGTGCGCGGCCGCGGTGCCCACCCCGACCGGGTGGCGGATGCTGCGTGGCGACGAGGTCGGCGCGCTGCTGGCCCACCACCTGCTGACCCGCGGCGCGCGGGGCACGCTGGCCACCTCGATCGTGTCGTCCTCGCTGCTCGGGCGGATGGCCCGCGCGGCTGGCCTGCCCTACGCCGAGACCCTCACCGGGTTCAAGTGGATCGGCCGCGTCGACGGTCTCGCGTTCGGCTACGAGGAGGCGCTGGGCTACTGCTGCGACCCCGAGAACGTCAAGGACAAGGACGGGGTCACCGCCCTGCTGCTGCTGTGCGAGCTGGCCGCGGCCACCAAGGCGGAGGGGCGCACGCTGACCGACGTGCTCGACGACCTCGCGCGCGACCACGGGCTGCACGCCACCGACCAGCTCTCCGTGCGGGTCGCCGACGTCGCGCTCATCACCGACGCCATGGCGCGGCTGCGGGCCACCCCGCCGACCAGCCTCGGCGGGCTGGCGGTCCAGGCCGCCGACGACCTCGCGGAGGGCTCGGCCGACCTGCCGCCGACCGAGGGCCTGCGGTACCAGCTGGAGGGCGGGGCGCGCGTCGTCGTCCGCCCCAGCGGCACCGAGCCCAAGCTCAAGGCCTACCTCGAGGTCGTCGTGCCGGTCACCGACCTCGGTGACGTGGGCGGCGACGCGGCGGACGCGGTGGAGGCGGCCCGGGTCGCCGCGGCCACCCGCCTGGACGCCCTGCGCGGGGACCTCTCCCTGGCCCTCGGCCTCTGAGCCCGGGCTCGGACGGGCTCGGACCCGGGCTCAGACCAGGAACGCCACGACGCTGACCACGACGGTGACGGCCAGCAGGCCGATCTCGAGCCACGCCGGCGTCCGCGTCACCTCGGCCAGCAGGGCCTCCTGCTCGGGCGAGCGGCGGGCGATGCCGCGGTTGCCGCGCTCCTCGTTGGCCCGCTCGCCGATCCGCTGCTCGACGAAGTCGGCGTAGACGACCTTCGCGTCGGTCTGGAGCCCCTCGCCGGGCACCGGGGACATGGCCAGGTCGCGGGTGCTGCGCGGCTTCTTGGCGGCCTGGCGCCACGAGCGGCCGGCGGCCGGGGAGGTGAACTTGCGTCCGCCCACCACGACGACCAGCACCTGCTGCACCAGCACGCTGGTGATGCCGGCCAGGGGCACGGTCACGGTCTCGAAGGAGTTCACGAGCACGAGCCGGTCGCCGACGATCCGCAGGCGGGGCTTGAGCATCGTGGCCCACGCGAGCACGCCCAGGACGGCGGCGATGCCGGCGACGGGCGCGGAGACCCCGGCCCCGAGCACGGCGAGCACGACCAGCAGCAGGCAGATCGCGATGCCGATCGTCCCGGTCACCCGACCCGAGGTCGGGGCGAACCGCTCGACGGCGTGCTCGCCGGAGGTGCCGGCGCTCGAGGGGGGCGTGCTCATGGGGACCCAGGCTACGTGGTCGGCGGGTGGGGCCCGCCTCGTCGGCGGCCCGGCCGGGGCCCCGACCGCCGAGGCGGCTCCTGCGCCCCGTCCCGCCTATGCTGGCCGACCGTGAGCACCGAGCAGACCCCCAGCACCAGCCAGCCCGCCGACGCCCCGACCCCGGCGCAGGTCGCCCGCGCGATCGACCACACGCTGCTCAAGCCCGAGGCCACCCGCGCCGACGTGGCCGCCCTCGTCGCCGAGGCCGCCGAGCTGGGCACCTACTCGGTCTGCGTCTCCCCCTCCATGCTGCCCCTCGACGTGCCGGCCGGCCTGAAGGTCGCCGTGGTCTGCGGCTTCCCCTCCGGCAAGCACACCTCCGCGGTCAAGGCCGCCGAGGCCGCCGAGTCGGTGCGCCTGGGCGCGGACGAGATCGACATGGTCATCGACGTGGGCGCCGCCCGCGAGGGCCGGTTCGAGGACGTGCAGGCCGACGTGGCCGCCGTCCGCGCCGCCGCGCCCGCGCCGACCGTGCTGAAGGTGATCATCGAGTCCGCCGCGCTGGACGACGAGCAGGTCGTCGGCGTGTGCCGCGCGTCCGCGGCCGCCGGCGCCGACTTCGTGAAGACCTCCACGGGCTTCCACCTCGCCGGCGGTGCGACCGAGCACGCCGTGCGCCTGATGAAGCAGACCGTGGGCGACGCGCTCGAGGTCAAGGCCTCCGGCGGCGTCCGGACCCTCGAGCAGGCCCGCGCCATGATGGCCGCCGGCGCCACCCGCCTCGGCGTCTCCGGCTCCCGCGCGCTGCTGGCCGGCGACGGCTCCGGCGCGGCCGGCTACTGAGCCACCCCGCCTACGAGGAGGGGGACCGTGCGCGCCCAGGTGATCGTGCTGGCCGGGCCGTCGGGGTCGGGCAAGTCCCGGCTCGCCGAGCGGCTCGGCCTGCCGGTGCTGCGGCTCGACGACTTCTACAAGGACGGCGACGACCCAACGCTGCCCCTCATCACCCACGGCGCGAACGCGGGGCTGGTGGACTGGGACCATCCCGACTCCTGGCACCCCGGTGACGCGCTGGCGGCCATGGGCGCGCTGTGCCGCGACGGACGCGCCGAGGTGCCGGTCTACGAGATCGCCGCGAACGGCCGGACCGGCACCCACGTGGTCGACCTGGCCGGGTCCCCGCTGTTCGTGGCCGAGGGCATCTTCGCCGCGGACGTCGTGGCCGGAGCCCGGGCCTCGGGACTCCTCGCGGCCGCCTACTGCGTGCGCCGCTCGGTGCTGCGCACCTTCTGGCTGCGCCTCACGCGGGACCTGCGCGAGCACCGCAAGCCCCCGCTGGTGCTGCTGCGCCGCGGCGTCGTGCTGGCCCGGGGCCAGCGCGGCGTGGTCGCCGACGCGGTGGGCAAGGGCTGCGTGCCCCGCACGCCCGACGAGGTCCTCACCGAGGTCGCGGCGCTGCGGGACGCACGGGTCCCATGACGCCCCCGGGGCCTCCGCGTCGCTCCCCGGCCGACTGGCCGGAGTGGGCCCGGCTGCGGCAGCCCGACCGGTACAGCTGCGGGCCGTCGTCCCTGGTCGTGGCGCGGTGGTGCGCCCGGGAGGAGGCCCCGACGGCGCTGGAGCACGACTTCGCGGCCGTCGTCCTCGCCACCCACCGGGCCGAGGGCCGGCGCTGGCCGCGCGTGCTGGGCCTGGCGCCCTGGGACCTCGCCGCGGCGCTGGGCCGCGACCCGGGCGGTCGCTGGTCGTGGTGGGCGGGGGTGCGGTCGGTGCGCGCCGGGGCGGTCGTCGAGGACGTGCTGGCCCACGCCCGCCGCGGGGTCGCGGTGCCCGTCTACGTCGGTGACCGGTGGCTGCCGCGGCACGTGGTGCTGGTGGTGGGCGCCGCTGACCGCGGCGGCTGGGCCGTCTACGACCCCGCTCGTGGTCAGCTGGGCGCCGTCGCACCGGCCCAGGTGCGCGAGGGTCGGTTGCCGGGCGGGCGCTGGACCCGGGTGTGGTTCCCGGTCCTGCCGGGCGCCGACCGGCCCTGAGCAACCCTGACCAGCCCTGACCAGCCCTGACCAGCCCTGACCCGGGACGAGGGCCCCGCCCCTCAGAGGGTGGCGACGACGACCCGGACGACCAGCCACGCCAGCGGCACGGCCAGCCCGACGGCGGCGAGCAGCCGGGCCAGGGCCCAGGCGGTGCCGCCCGCACCCAGGCGCGGGTCGGCCGCGGCGAGCACCACCTGGTCGGTGCGGAGGCGGTCGTAGCGCAGCGCCACCCGCTCCCCCACCCGCGGCACGGGCGGGGTGGTGCCGCTCAGCGTCTCGGCCCGCACGAGGCCGCCGTCGGGCAGCCTCCACTGGACGAGGTGGAAGTAGACGGTGGTCGGCTCCCCCGCCAGCGAGACGTCCTTGGCCCGGGTCTGGAGCACCTCGCCCTCGGCGGGCACCGCACGGCTCTCGAAGTCGGCGGCCTCCGCGCGCTGACGTCCCGCACGCACCGCCAGCCGGGCGGCCGCGCCGAGCATGAGCACCGCAGCCACGAGCACGACGACGTCGACGCCGGACAGACCCATGCCGCTCCCCACCCTTCCGCTCGACCCTACCGGCCCTGGGCCCTCGAGGGGGTCTCTCAGCCCTCGGCGCGCAGCGCGGCGTAGCCGGGCTTGATGACGTCCTCGATGATCGCCAGGCGCTCGTCGAAGGGCAGGAACGCCGACTTCATCGCGTTGACGGTGAACCACTGGAGACGGTCGAGGTCGAAGCCGAACGCCTCCACCAGGTCGGCCATCTCGTCGGTCATCGAGGTGCGGCTCATCAGCCGGTTGTCGGTGTTGACGGTGACGCGGAAGCGCAGGTCGGTGAGCAGGCCGATGGGGTGCTCGGCGATCGAGGCCGCGGCCCCGGTCTGCACGTTGGAGGCCGGGGCCAGCTCCAGCGGGACGCGCTTGTCCCGCACGTAGGAGGCCAGCGGGCCGAGGTGGACGGTGCCGTCCTCGGCGACGGTGATGTCGTCGACGATGCGGACGCCGTGGCCGAGCCGGTCCGCGCCGCACCACTGCAGCGCCTCCCAGATGGAGGGCAGGCCGAACGCCTCGCCGGCGTGGATGGTGATGTGCCCGTTGGCGCGCTTGACCTTCTCGAAGGCGTCCAGGTGCCGGGTGGGAGGGAACCCGGCCTCGGCGCCGGCGATGTCGAAGCCCGCCACGCCCCGGTCGCGCCAGGCGATGGCCAGGTCGGCGATCTCGCTGGAGCGCGCGGCGTGCCGCATCGCGGTCAGCAGCTGGCGCACCACGATGCGGCCGCCGGCGGCCGCGCAGCCCTCGTCGATGCCCTGCTGGACGGCCTCGACGGTCTCGTCCAGGCTCAGCCCGGCCTCGGTGTGCTGCTCGGGGGCCCACCGCAGCTCGGCGTAGACGACGCCGTCGGCCACCAGGTCCTCGACGCACTCGCGCGCCACGCGGGTCAGCGCCGCGGCGGTCTGCATGACGCCGACGGTGTGCGCGAAGGTCTCCAGGTAGCGCTCCAGCGAGCCGGAGTCCGCCGCCTCGGCGAACCAGGTCGCCAGGTCGTCCGCGGTGTCGGCGGGCAGCGCGTGGCCGACCTCGCCGGCCAGCTCCAGCACCGTGCGCGGTCGCAGGCCGCCGTCCAGGTGGTCGTGCAGGACGACCTTGGGCGCGCGCCGCACCTGCTCACGGGTGGGCAGGGAGGCGGTGGTGGGACCAGGGGTGGCGGCGGGGGTAGGTTGCGCGGGGGTGACGCTCATGAGCGTCATCCAACCACCTGACCACTCCCCCGGATGAGTCCGCACCGCCGCGGCCCAGGAGCTCCCCGTGATCGTCTTCACCACCGTCGAGGAGGTGCTCGCGGCCGCGGGCACCGAGCTGGGCACCTCCGACTGGCTCACCGTCGACCAGGCGCGCGTGGACGCGTTCGCCGACGCCACCGGCGACCACCAGTGGATCCACGTGGACCTGGCCCGCGCGGCCACCTCCACCTTCGGCGGCACCATCGCCCACGGCTTCCTCACCCTGTCGCTGCTGCCGGCGCTCGGGGCGGGCGTCTACCGGTTCGACACCCCGGGCGCGGTGCTCAACTACGGCCTGGACAAGGTGCGCTTCCCGGCGCCGCTGCCGGTCGGCCGACGCGTGCGCACCCACGTGCGGATGGCCGCGGCCGAGGACACCGGCGCCGGTGTGCGCGCCACCCTGGTGCACACGGTCGAGATCGAGGACCACCCGCGGCCCGCCTGCGTGGCCGAGACCCTCGTGCTGCTGGTCGCCCAGCCGGCCTGAGGCTCAGCGCTTGACGGCCGTGAGGGTGTAGGACGCGGCCAGGCGGTCGCGTCCCTCGCGCAGCGCGAACTCGCCCCCGCCGACCGGCTCCATGGCGCCGGGCAGCGCGTTCCAGGGCACGGAGTCGTGCTCGGCCAGCGAGGTCAGCGTGAGCCCCGCGTCGAGCAGGCCCTGGACGATCTCGCCGAGACCGTGGTTCCACTCGTGGGTCGTGCTCGCGGTGAAGACGTGGTCGGTCTCGACGTAGGTGCCGGCGTCGGAGAAGACCAGCGGCTCGGCGGTCTCGAAGTACGGGTACCGCGCGACCAGCAGGTCGTCGGCGCGCTCGTCGTCCAGCGCCCACAGCATCGGGTGCCCCTCGCGCAGGAACAGCCGCCCGCCGGGAGCGAGCAGCCCGGCGACGACCCGCGCCCAGGCGGCCACGTCGGGCAGCCAGCACAGCGCCCCGATGCCGGTGTAGACGAGGTCGAAGGACGCTGGCTCGAGCACGGCGCCCGCCGCGTGGACCTCGGACTCCACGTACTCGATCTCCGCCCCGGCGCGGGCCGCCAGGTCGCGGGCCTGGGCCAGCGAGGCGCCCGAGAGGTCCAGCCCCGTCATCCGCGCGCCCAGCCGGTGCAGGGAGAGGGTGTCGGTGCCGATGTGGCACTGGAGGTGCACGCCACGCAGGCCCGTGAGGTCGCCGAGGCGCGCACGGTCGAACGCCACCACGTCCGAGACCGCGGTCGGGTCGGCGAGCAGCCGGTCGAGCGCGTAGTCGGGCGAGGCCGCGTGCGCGGCGGCCCGGTCGTCCCAGCTGTCCCGGTTGACGCGGGCGTACTCCGGCAGGTCGTCCATGCCCCGGAGCGTAGGCCCGCTCAGCGGGCCAGGCGGGTCACCAGGTGCTCGGCGAACGCGTCCGCGACGGCGGGCACCACGTCGAGGTAGAGCCCGGGCTCGACCAGCTCGACCTCGCTGACCACGAGCATCCCGTCCATCTCCAGCAGGTCGACGCGGGCGTAGTCGAGCGTCTCCTCCCGGCCGAGCAGCTTCTGCGTGGCCTCGACGGCCGCGCGGGCCAGCGCGCCGGCGTCGGGGTCGACCGGCACGGCGACGCTGGTGCCGCCGTACTCCTCGTGCACCCGCACGTCGCCGCCGTCCCCGGCGGAGCCGGGCCGCTTGTCGACCTGGGCGACGGGGCGGCCGGCGACGAGCACCACCGAGGACTCACCCCGCGTGCGCACGGACGCCACCAGCGGCTGGGCCAGCCAGGGGCCGGGCGTCAGCCCGAGCAGGCGCGGGTCCTCGAGCCCGGTGGCGACCACGAGCCCCTGCCCGCTGGCCCCCACGCGCGGCTTGACCACCAGGGTGCCCCAGCGCTCGAACGCCGGACGCAGCCCGCCGACGACGTCCTCGACCTCGACGGGCACGCTCGGCACCGTCCACACCTCGGCGGACAGGCGCAGGAGGTACTCCTTGTCGCTGCTCCAGGTCATCGCGTCGGCGCCGTTGAGCAGCACCGTCGCGTCCTCGACCGCCCGGGACCACGTCAGGAACGCCTCGGGCCGCAGGTGGTAGTCCCAGGTGGCGCGCACGGCGACGAGGTCCGCGCCCGCCCAGTCCACCGACGGGTCGTCCCACACGGCCCAGGCGGCGTCGACGCCGCGGGCGGCGAGGGCCGCGACGAGGGCGTCCCCGCCGGGCTCGCCCTGCGGCAGCAGCGCGCAGGTGGCCAGCAGGACGCGGGGCCGCGCCGTGCTCACGCGATCCGGTCGATCAGCAGCGGGCCGGGGGTGACCTCGGTGCCCGGGGCCGCGACCTCCCAGCCGCCCTCGAGCGAGGCCAGGGCCCGGTCGAAGCGCTCGGGGGTGTCGGTGAGCAGCGTGAACAGCGGCTGGCCCGCGGTGACCACGTCACCGGGGCGGGCGTGCCAGCGCACGCCGGCACCGGCCTGCACCGGGTCCTCCTGGCGGGCGCGACCGGCGCCGAGGCGCCAGGCGGCCAGGCCGACGGCCATCGCGTCGAGGCGGGCCAGCACGCCGTCGCTCGGCGCGGTCACCACGTGCGACTCCTGCGCCACCGGGAGGGTCGCGTCCGGGTCGCCGCCCTGGGCGGAGATCATCCGGCGCCAGGCGTCCATGGCCGAGCCGTCGGCGAGCTTGTCGGCGGGGTCGACGTCGGTGACGCCGGCGCCCGTGAGCATCTCGCGGGCCAGGGCGAGGGTCAGCTCGACCACGTCGGCGGGGCCACCGCCGGCGAGCACCTCGACGGACTCCTGCACCTCGATGGCGTTGCCGGCGGTGAGGCCGAGCGGCACGGACATGTCGGTGAGCAGCGCGGTGGTGCGCACGCCCGCGTCGGTGCCGAGCTCGACCATGGTGCGGGCCAGCTCGCGGGCCTTGTCGAGGTCCTTCATGAACGCGCCCGTGCCGACCTTCACGTCGAGCACGAGCGCACCGGTGCCCTCGGCGATCTTCTTGCTCATGATCGAGGAGGCGATCAGCGGGATCGCCTCGACGGTGCCGGTGACGTCGCGCAGGGCGTAGAGCTTCTTGTCGGCCGGGGCCAGGCCGGAGCCGGCGGCGCACACCACGGCGCCGACGTCCTCGAGCTGGGCCATCATCTCGGCGTTGGAGAGGCCGGCGCGCCAGCCGGGGATCGACTCCAGTTTGTCCAGGGTGCCGCCCGTGTGGCCGAGGCCGCGGCCCGAGAGCTGGGGCACGGCGACGCCGCAGGCGGCCACGAGCGGGGCGAGCGGGAGGGTGATCTTGTCCCCGACGCCGCCGGTGGAGTGCTTGTCGGCGGTGGGGCGCGAGAGCGCGCCGAAGTCCATCCGCTCGCCCGAGGCGATCATCGCGGCCGTCCAGCGGGCGATCTCGCGGCGGTCCATGCCGTTGAGCAGGATGGCCATGGCCAGCGACGACATCTGCTCGTGGGCCACCTGGCCGCGCGTGTAGGCGTCGATGACCCAGTCGATCTGGCTGTCGGACAGAGCGGCGCCGTCGCGCTTGGCGACGATCACCTCCACCGCGTCGTGCACTGCTGGTCCTCCTGGTCAGGTCCTGTGGGGCTCGCGAGGCGAGACGGGCGGGACCGCCGCCCGGGAGGGCGAGCCTGCCACAGCCACGCTCGGGCGGCGCAGCCGCCGGGCTCAGCGACGCGCGCAGGGCTCCGGGGCGTCCACGGGCTCCTCGGCCGGGCGCGCCGCGTCCTGGCCGGCGCGCCCCAGGCGTGAGCGACGCACCCCGACCACGACGGCGACCAGCGCCGCGACGGCGGCTGCCGCGACGAGGACGCGGCCGGGCGCCGCCGTCCAGAAGGCCTCGAGGACCGCGAGCCCGACGGTGAGGTAGACGCTCGCCCAGAGCGCGGCGCCGACCCCCAGGGCGGGCAGGTAGCGGCGCAGGGGCATCCGCAGGCTGCCCGCAGCGGCGTTGACCGCCGTCTGCACGCCGACGGTGAGGAAGCACAGGGTCACGGCCGGGGCGCCGAAGCGGCGCACGGTGCCCTCGGCCCGGACGACGGCCGGCCGCTCGAGCCAGGCCCGGCGACCGTCGTCGCGGGCGGCCACCCCGCGGGCGCCGCGGGCCAGGGCGTAGGTCGCCCCGCCGCGCGCGAACGCGACGACGACGAGGAAGCAGAAGAGCGGGACCACCGGCCAGTCGGGCACGGCAGCCAGTGTGCCCGCCGGACCGGCCCCTCCCCAGGGGTCCAACGGCACCGGTCCGGTGGCCGGGGGTCACGCCGGTCGGCTCAGCCCGCGACCGGCACCCGGGTGTGCCCGCGCAGCACGAACGTGCCCCGCCGCACGCGCTCTCCGGCCAGGTGCAGGCCGGGTCGCCGCTCGCGCAGCACGGCCAGCGCCTCGGCGAGCTCGGCGCGGGCCAGCGGGGCGCCGAGGCAGAAGTGCACGCCGACGCCGAAGGAGAGGTGCGGGTTGGGGTCGCGGCCGGGCACGAACGTGTCGGGGTCGGCGAACACCGCCGGGTCGCGGTTGGCGGCGCCGGGCAGCGCGCAGACCCGCTCGCCCCGCCCGACCACGACGGAGCCCGGCCCCTCCCCCAGCCGGACCGGCTCGCTCGCGGTCCGCACGAACAGCTGCAGCGCCGCGTCCACCCGGAGCAGCTCCTCGACGGCGCGTGCGACCGGCGCCCCGGCCAGCGCCTGCTCGAGGGTGCGCTCGTGCGAGGTCGGCGCCTTCGGGTCCGGCGCCGTCGGGTCCGGCGCCGTCGAGTCCAGCGTTGTCGGGTCCAGCGCAGCGACGAGGCCGTTGCCGAGCACGTTGACCGAGGCCTCGTGCCCGGCGTTGAGCAGCAGGACGACGGCGGCCACCACCTCGTCCTGCGAGAGCTCGGTGGCCACCAGGTCGCTGACCAGGTCGGCAGCCGGGCGCCGGCGCCGGTGCGCGGCCAGGTCGCGCACGAGCGCGGCGAAGTCCACCGACGCCGACACCGCCGCGTCCACCACCGCGGGGCCGGGGTCGACCTCGTACATGCGGACGATCGCCTGCGACCACCGCCGCAGGTCGCCGACGTGCGCCCTCGGCACGCCCAGCAGCTCGGCGATGACGAGCACCGGCAGGGGCTCGGCGTACGCGGTGACCAGGTCGAACCGGTCGGGGCCGGCCTCCTCCAGCAGCCCGGCGGCGATCTCGCGCACCCGGGGGCGCAGCCGCTCGACGTGACCGCGGGAGAAGGCGGAGGCGACCGGGCGCCGCAGCCGGGTGTGCGTGGGCGGCTCGTGCTCCATCATCTGGTGCCGGTGCAGCAGGTTGAACGGCTCGAGCGCGTCCCGGGGCTCGCGGTCGACCCAGTGCCGACCCAGGCGGCGGTCGCGCTGGACCTGCCCGACCGTGGCGTGGGTGAAGGTCAGCCACGCCTGCGACGGCTCGTGCCAGGCCACCGGGTGGCGGGCCCGCTCCCGGGCCAGGGCCGGGTAGGGGTCGGCCAGGAACGCGGGGTCGCTCAGGTCAAGCGAGGTCGTGGGGGCCGAAGGCATCCGGCAGCACCTCGCTCATGGACCGCAGGCCGGCCACGGTGAGCAGGCGCAGCTCGGGGCCGCCGTTCTCGAACAGCAGCTGGCGGCAGCGGCCGCACGGCATGATCACCTGGCCCTCGCCCCCGACGCAGACGAAGTGCGTGAGGCGACCGCCCCCGGTCAGGTGCAGCTGGCTGACCAGTCCGCACTCGGCGCACAGGCCGACGCCGTAGGCGGCGTTCTCCACGTTGCACCCGGTCACGAGCCGGCCGTCCTCGACGACGGCCGCGGCGCCGACCGCGTAGCCGGAGTAGGGGGCGTAGGCGTGCCGCATCGCGGCGGTGGCGGCCTCCTGGAGCGCCGACCAGTCGAAGCCGTCCGCGGCGGTGGCCTCGGCGGCCAGCGGGTCGGGCTGGGCGGTGGCGGGGGTCGGCTCGGCGGCGTCCATGGGTCCATCCTGCCCCGGGTCGCGGCGTCGGCCTGCACTGGTCCGGTGCCGGTCCGGCGCCCGCCGTGACCGAGCCGTGACCCGCGTCCCCCGCCCCGTCACCCGGCCGGGTGGCGGGCCGGCGGGCTGCAACGCTCGTTGCAGCGGTCACAGCGGGGAGCGTGACGTCCGGCTCCGCTGGACGGGACGTACGCCGCAGTAGACCGGCCCGGAGCGATGGATCTTTCGTTTCAAACATCGCAACTCGATAACCATCCGGTCCCGAGCCGCGACAAACGGGGGTCGAACCTGAAGTTTCCGTTAACGTCCCACCGTTGCCCCCAGCCGGACGCGGGGCCACCCACACATCCTGATGGAGGAATCGAAGTGAAGAAGATGCGGAAGGCCGGTCTCGGCCTCTCCCTGGCCGTCGCGGCCAGCCTGGCGCTCACGTCCTGCGGCGAGGCTCCCGACGAGACGACCAGCTCCGACAGTGGCGAGACCACCTCGGACTTCCTCCCCTGCATCGTCTCCGACGCGGGCGGCTTCGACGACAAGTCGTTCAACCAGCTCTCCTACGAGGGCGTCCAGCAGGCCGCCGACGAGCTCGGTGCCGACTTCAAGGCCGTCGAGTCCAACTCGGAGTCGGACTACGCCCCCAACATGGAGAGCCTCGTGGCCGAGGGCTGCGACGTCATCGTCTCCGTCGGCTTCGCGCTCTCCGCCGCGACCGTCGAGTCCGCCACGGCGAACCCGGACCTGCCCTACGTCCTCATCGACGACCAGGCCGACAACGACTTCGACGGCACCAAGGACGCGGACAACATCAAGCCGCTCCTCTACGACACCGCCCAGGCCGCGTTCCTGGCCGGCTACGCCGCCGCCGACTTCTCCAAGACCGGCACCGTCGGCACCTACGGTGGCGCCGAGTACCCGACCGTGACCATCTTCATGGACGGCTACTACCAGGGCGTGCAGTACTACAACGAGCAGAAGGGCGCCGACGTCCAGGTCGTCGGCTGGGACGGCTCGACCGGCAGCTTCACCGGCGGCTTCTCCGCCAACCAGAAGGCCACCAACACCGCCCAGCAGATCCTCGACCAGGGCGCGGACGTCATCCTCCCCGTCGGTGGTCCGATCTACCAGGGCGCGCTCACCGCGATCGCCGACTCCGGCTCCGACGCCGTCATGATCGGCACGGACGCCGACCTGTACGAGTCCGACCCGAACAGCCAGGACGTCGTCTTCACCTCGATCCTGAAGAACATGAAGCTCTCGACCTACGAGGCCGTCATGTCCGTCGCGGACGAGGACTTCGACGCCGAGGCCTACGTCGGCACGCTCGACAACGACGGTGTCGGCATCGCGTCCTTCCACGACTACGAGGGCGAGGTCTCCGACTCCCTCCAGGGCGAGCTGGACGACATCACCGCCGGCATCATCGACGGGTCCATCCCCGTCACGTCCTACCTGAACTGAGCCCGTCCGCCCCGGGCACGCCCGAGGCCACGGCACCGAGGGGGGTCGACCACGTGGTCGGCCCCCCTCGGGCGCGTGCTGGTCTCGTGCGCTCCCGCCTCGTTCCCTAGGATCGCGAGCATGCAGCTGGCACTGCGCAACATCACCAAGCGCTTCGGAGCGCTCGTCGCCAACGACCACATCTCCCTGACCGTCGAGCCCGGGGAGGTGCACTGCCTCCTCGGCGAGAACGGCGCCGGCAAGTCGACGCTGATGAACGTCCTCTACGGCCTCTACCAGGCCGACGAGGGCGAGATCGTCCTGGACGGGGAGGTGCAGAGCTTCGCCGGCCCCGGCGACGCGATCGCCTCGGGCATCGGCATGGTCCACCAGCACTTCATGCTGGTGCCGGTCTTCACCGTCGCGGAGAACGTCGTGCTGGGCAACGAGCAGACCGGCTTCGCCGGGAAGCTCGACCTGGAGGCCGCCCGCGAGAAGGTCCGCGAGATCTCGGCACGGTTCGGCTTCCACGTCGACCCCGACGCCGTCGTCGAGGACCTCCCCGTCGGCGTCCAGCAGCGCGTCGAGATCATCAAGGCGCTCTCCCGCGACGCGAAGGTCCTCGTCTTCGACGAGCCGACCGCGGTGCTCACCCCGCAGGAGACCGACGAGCTGATGGGCATCATGCGCCAGCTCAAGTCCTCCGGGGTCGGGATCGTCTTCATCACCCACAAGCTCCGCGAGGTGCGCGAGGTGGCGGACCGGATCACGGTCATCCGCCTCGGCAAGGTCGTCGGCGAGGCCGAGCCGACCGCCAGCAACACCGAGCTGGCCTCGCTCATGGTGGGTCGCGCCGTCGAGCTGACCGTCCAGAAGGACGCCCCGACCCTCGGGGACGACGCGCTCGTGGTCTCCGACCTCGTGGTCCGCGACGACACCGGCCTCGCCCACGTCAACGGCATGACCTTCACCGTGCGCGCCGGCGAGGTGCTGTGCGTGGCCGGCGTGCAGGGCAACGGGCAGACCGAGCTCACCGAGGCGCTCATGGGCCTCCAGGAGCACGTCGCCGGCTCCATCACGCTGGACGGCAAGGAGCTCGTCGGCCGCAACGTCCGCCAGGTGCTCGACTCCGGCGTGGGCTTCGTGCCCGAGGACCGCCAGGTCGACGGCCTGGTCAGCTCCTTCACCATCGCCGAGAACCTCATGCTCGACCGCAGCTTCTCCGGCCCGTTCGTGAGCGCCGGCACCGTGCGCCGGGCCGACCTGGACGCCTTCGCCCAGGCCAAGCTCGAGGAGTACGACGTCCGCGCCCCCGGCATCACCACGCAGGCGGGCAACCTCTCGGGCGGCAACCAGCAGAAGGTCGTCGTGGCCCGCGAGCTGTCGAAGGACCTGCGGCTCCTCGTGGCCGCGCAGCCCACCCGCGGCGTGGACGTCGGCTCGATCGAGTTCATCCACAAGCAGATCATCGCCACGCGAGACGCCGGCGTACCCGTCGTGGTCGTCTCGACCGAGCTCGACGAGGTCGTGGCCCTCGCAGACAGGATCATGGTCGTGTACCGAGGTCAGATCGTCGGCATCGTCCCCGCGGACACCCCGCGCGACGTGCTCGGGCTGATGATGACCGGTGAGCGTCCGGCGGGGGTGGCCTGATGAGCGACGACAACGCCGCCACCGCCCAGGCCTCCCCTCCCCCGGAGAGCGAGCAGCCGACGCCGCCGGAGCAGCACAACTACTGGCACACCGTGCTGCGCTCCATCACCCAGGGCAACGCGCTGGTCGCGGTGGGCGCGATCATCCTGGCCGTCCTGGTCGGCTCGCTGATGATCCTGTTCACCGACGAGGAGGTCCGCACGACCTTCGGCTACATCGGTGCGCGCCCCAGCGACTTCTTCGCCGCGTCCTGGAACGCGATCGAGGGGGCGTACTCGGCGCTGTTCCGCGGGTCGGTCTACAACACCAACGCGGACGACTTCCTCTCCGGCATCCGACCCCTGACCGAGACCCTGAAGTACGCGGCACCGCTGATCCTCGCGGGCCTCGGCGTCGGCCTGGCCTTCCGGGCCGGCATGTTCAACATCGGTGGCCAGGGCCAGATGCTGCTGGCCGGCGGCGCCGCCGGCTGGATCGCGCTCTCGGAGTCGCTCTCCTCGCTGACCATCTGGATCCACCTGCCGCTGGCGATCATCGTGGGCGCCCTGGCCGGTGCCCTGTGGGCCGGGCTCGCGGGCCTGCTCAAGGCCCGCACCGGCGCGCACGAGGTGATCGTCACGATCATGCTCAACTACGTCGGCTACTACCTGCTGTTCTTCGCGCTCTCGCGGCAGGGCCTGCTCCAGCAGCCCGGCTCGTCGAACCCGAAGTCGGCGCCCGCGCAGGACACCGCGATCCTCCCCGACCTGCTCGGGGACCGCTTCAACCTGCACGCCGGCTTCCTGCTCGCCGTCGCCGCCGTCGCCTTCTGCTGGTGGCTGCTGAACCGCTCGGCGCTGGGCTACCGGTTCCGCGCGGTGGGCGAGAACCCGCACGCCGCCCGCACCGCCGGCATCGACGTCGGCCGCACCTACGTGGCCGCGATGCTGATCGCCGGTGCCCTCGTGGGCCTGGCCGGCGTGAACCAGGTGCTGGGCACCGTCACCAGTGGCGTCGCCCTCGACCTGGACTCCGGGATCGGCTTCGACGCCATCACCGTGGCCCTCCTCGGGCGCTCGCGGCCGATCGGCATCTTCTTCGCGGGCCTGCTCTTCGGCGCCTTCAAGTCCGGCGGCTTCCTGATGCAGGCCTCGGAGGGCATCCCGGTCGACATCGTGCTGGTCGTGCAGTCCCTCATCGTCCTGTTCCTCGCGGCCCCGCCCCTCGTGCGGGCCGTCTTCCGCCTGCCCACGAAGGAGGCCGCATGAGCACCACCGCCCCCGCCTCCGCGCCGGTCGCGTCGCCGGACCGGGTCGAGATCGTCCCGCGCAAGGTCCCGGTGATCCTCACGGTGATCACGGTGGCCCTCGCGCTGGCCGTGGCCCTGGGCGCCCAGGACGGCGACACCACGTTCCGCCTGGCCACCGGCAAGGACCTCTTCCAGCTGCCCGACGTGGTCGTCCCCGCGGAGCTGACCGCGTGGATCGGGATCGTCGTGATGGCCCTGGTCTCCGTCGACTCCTGGCGCCGGCAGCTCACCGGGCACCGCACCCCGATGTGGGAGACGGCGCTGTACGCCGTGGTCGGTCTCCTGGCGTTCCTGGCCTGGGCCGCCGCGGACGGCACCATCCCCATGGTCGGCCTGCTGTCCGGCTCGCTGGCCCTGGCCGTCCCGCTCGTCTTCGGCGCCCTGGGCGGCGTGCTCGGCGAGCGGGCGGGCGTCGTGAACATCGCCATCGAGGGGCAGCTGCTCTTCGGCGCGTTCGCCGCGGCGATCGTCGGCTCCCTGGCCGCTCCCCCGCTGGTCTCCGCGCTGGGCGAGAGCGCCGGTGACTTCACCGGCGCGATCGTCGCCTCGGCGGGTGCCGCGTTCGCGGGCATGCTCGTCGCGGTGCTGCTCGCCGTCTTCGCGGTCCGCTACTTCGTCGAGCAGGTGATCGTCGGCGTCGTGCTCAACGTGCTGGTCATCGGGGTCACGAGCTTCATGTTCAGCCAGGTGCTCGCGCCCAACGCGGCCACGCTGAACTCGCCGCCGCGGTTCCGCGCCATCGACATCCCGATCCTGGGCGACATCCCGCTCATCGGTCCGGTGCTGTTCCGGCAGACCCTGCTCGTCTACGCGCTCTACGTGGCCGTGGCACTGGTGACCTTCGCGCTGTGGCGCACCCGGTGGGGCCTGCGGCTGCGGGCCGTCGGCGAGCACCCGAAGGCCGCCGACACCGTGGGCATCAAGGTGAACCGCACCCGGTTCCGCACCGTGCTGCTCGCGGGCGCCATCGCCGGCCTGGGCGGCGCCTCGTACACGCTGGTGGCCGTCTCGCAGTTCAACCGCGAGATGACCGGCGGCGCGGGCTACATCGCCCTGGCGGCGGTCATCTTCGGCAAGTGGGACCCCATCCGGGCCACGCTGGCCGCCCTGCTGTTCGGCTTCGCCTCCCAGCTCCAGGGCACCCTGTCGGTCATCGGCTCGCCGGTGCCCAGCCAGTTCATGCTGATGCTGCCCTACGTGGTGACGCTGTTCGCCGTCGCCGGCCTGGTCGGGCACTCCCGGCCGCCCGCGGCGTCCGGGCAGCCGTACAAGCTCGGCTAGCACTCCTCGGGCGGCCGCACGGCCGTCCCACGCAGCACGAGGGCCGGTCCTCCCCGCGGGGAGGACCGGCCCTCGTGCTGTCGGCCGGGTGTGGCCGGGTGCTCGTGGTGGGCGTCTGCTCAGCGCGCCCCGGTGACCACGGTCTGGCTCTCGGCGACCGGGATGTCGGTGACCGCGCCCTGCGTCCGCTGCTCCAGCGTGCCGGACTCGCCGGTGGAGGAGGTCCAGCGGGCGTCCCACACCGTCGAGGCCTCCACGGGGAAGCCGTCGGCGTAGCCCCACGAGGCGCGGGTGAACGCCAGGGTGCAGGCGTCCGCCTCGTCCGTGGACGGGGAGTAGGACGTGGCGGCCTCCCGCGCGTCGCAGCGCACCGTGCCCGCCGGCGAGGTCACCAGGACGCCGTCCGTCTCGGCCCGCACGGTGGCGGAGACCCTCGCGGCGCTGGCGATGACCTCGCGCTCGGCGACCGCGTCGGAGTCCGAGGTCCACAGCCACGTGGGCAGGTTGACCAGGGTGGCTCCCCCGACGCTGCGCGCCCGGGGGTTCCAGTCCAGCGCGGGCTCGACCAGGCGCATCACCCGGTACGCGTAGGCGGCGAGCTGCTCGGGGTCCACGACCGGCTCCGGCTCCTGCCCCTGGGGGAAGACCGCGTAGCTGACGGGCACCCGGCCGCCGCCCAGCTGCGGCGGGATCTCGTTGGCGCCGAGGCCGCAACCGGCATCGATCAGGGCCTCGGTGTCGGCGACGCTGGAGGGGCCCTCCGCGTAGCGCAGGTTGTACCAGGTGAGGTCCTGGTCGGGGTTCGCCTCGTCCCGCTCCACCGCGTCCTTCACGGCCCCGCGCGGGTCGCGGTTGGCGAACGACAGGGAGAAGCCGAGGTTGGTGCTCGACTGGAGCAGCGTGGGGGTCTCGGCCACCATCGCGTCCAGCGCGTCGGCGACGACCTGCGGGTCACCGGAGCCGTCGCCCCACGAGAGCCGCTCCCACCAGCACAGCGGCGGCGGGCCGGCCACGGTGGCGCGCAGGCCGGGGTCGACGTCACCGGTGACGCGGACGCTCACCTCGGCGGCGTAGGAGCCCTCCCCGGGGGCGCTGCCGCCGCCGTAGGGGTCCGCGGACGCCGGCGGCGTGCTCACGAGGGCGAGACCCACACCGGCCAGGACCGACGCGGCGGCCAGGCCGGTGGCGCGGCGCGGCGCGCGGCGGGTGGCGGGGCGGGTGACAGGGCTGCGCACGGGGCCGTGGGTGCTCATCGGTACTCGCAGGGGTCGTTGCTCGTCAGGGTGGTGGAGGTGACGCGCCAGTCCGGGCCCTCGCGGACCAGGAGGTCGGTGGTCTGGGCGAACGCGACGGCGGGCTCGACCGGCTTGCGCGTGCGCGCGTCCACGTCGACCGCGCTGTTGCGGAAGCAGGTCAGGACGCGGGCCCGGTCGCCGGTGACGCTGACCCGGCGCACGCCCAGGATCGCCCCGCCCACCTGGTCGTGACCCTGGCGGGCCAGCTCGCGGCTGTAGGAGA
Organism: Nocardioides bruguierae; assembly: GCF_023656415.1. GTDB lineage: Bacteria > Actinomycetota > Actinomycetes > Propionibacteriales > Nocardioidaceae > Nocardioides > Nocardioides bruguierae. The sequence goes on along the minus strand of NZ_JAMOIL010000016.1, from coordinate 82,428 downwards.
CGACGAACTCGGCGGCCGCACCCGTGGCCAGCTCGTAGACGCGGTCCTGGTCGACGCGCTGGGTGCGGAACGACCGCAGCCGCTCGTCCCAGTACGCCAGGTGCACGTCGAGGACGGCGCGCTGCTCGGCGTCGAGGCGCCGCGGCTCCCGCCCGGCGATCAGCTCACCGTCGCGGGGGTCACGCGGCACGGTCCGGTCCGCGCCGTCCGTCGAGCCGTCCGTCGCGCCGGCGTCGGCGCCGGCCGAGGCGTCCGGCTCCTCGGGCGCGGCCGTGCTGGGGGATGCGTCGAGCTCGATCTGCTCGGTGGCCCCGCCGTCGTCCGCGCAGCCCGCGGTGGCCAGGAGCGCGGCGAGCACCAGGGCCGGTGCCGCGACGCGCGCGCGGGGGCGCCGCTGGGAGTGGCGTCGCACAGGTCGTCCTTCCCGAGGAGTGAGGTGACGCAGCCACCATGCCCGCGTCAGGAAGGACTAAACACCCGTTGCCCCACCGGGCGCCGCGAGCGAGGTCAGCGAGGTCAGCGCTGCGCCCGCGAGCATCCGCGCGCCCACGCCGATGGCGGCCTCGTCGACGACGAGGTCGCCCTGGTGCAGGTCGTAGACCCGGCCTCCGGGGGTCCGCGTGCCGAGCCGGAACATCGCTCCGGGCACCGTGTCGGTGTACCAGCCGAAGTCCTCGCCGCCGAGGCTCTGCACGGCCTGGTCCGCGTGGCCGGGGCCGAGCAGGGCGGCGGCGGTCGCGGCGAGCGCGGCGTGGGCGGCGGGGTCGTTGACCACGGGCGCCACGCCCCGCTGGTAGTCCAGGTGGGCGGTGACGCCGTAGGGCCGCACGATCTGCGGGACGAGCTCGCGGACCATGTCCTCGCAGGAGTGCCAGGTCTCGCGGTCGAGGATGCGGATGGTGCCGGCGAGCAGGCCGTCGCGCGGGATGACGTTGACCGCGGAGCCGGAGCGGACCACGCCCCACACCACCGAGACCCCCGCGCGCGGGTCCAGCCGCCGCGAGAGCACGGCCGGCAGCTCGGTGACGAGCTTGGCCAGCGCGAAGGTCAGGTCCCCGGTGAGGTGCGGGCGGGAGGTGTGACCGCCGGTGCCCTCCAGCCGGATCTCGATCTTGTCGGCCGCGCTGGTCAGCGCGCCCGAGCGCAGCGCGACCCGACCCACCTCGACCACCGGGTCGCAGTGCAGCGCGAAGATCCGCTCGACCTCGTCGAGGTGCCTCTCCGAGAGCACCTCGAGGGCGCCCCCGGGCATGACCTCCTCGGCCGGCTGGAAGACCAGCCGCACCCGCCCCGGCAGCAGGCCGGCGCGGTGCACCTCGGTCAGTGCGGCCGCGGCCCCGACGACCGCCGTCATGTGCACGTCGTGCCCGCAGGCGTGGGCGACGCCGGGCACGGTGCTGGCGAAGGGGACGTCGGAGACCTCCTGCACCGGCAGCGCGTCGATGTCCGTGCGCAGCGCGACGAGCGGCCCGGCGTCCCCGAGGTCGGCCACGAAGCCGGACCGGGCCAGGCGCTGCGTGCGCCAGCCCAGGGAGGTCACCGCGGCCACGAGCCGCTCGGTGGTCTGCTCCTCGGCCCAGGAGACCTCCGGGTGCGCGTGCAGCTCGCGGCGCAGCGCCACCAGGTCCGTCGTCCGCTGGTCGACGACCTCGGTGAGGATCGCAGCGGTCGGGGACGGCAGGGCGGGAAGACTCGGCATGGCGGTCTCATCCTAGGCGGGGCCCGGCCGTGGCCACCGGCACGGTCGACCCCTGGTCGGTGCCTGTGGTCGGTGACTGTGGTCGCTGCCTGCGGGCGCGGCCGGGCGCGGGACGGGCGAACCCGGGGCGCAGGAGAGGTTTGACGGCGGCCCGGCGGGGGCAGGCCGCACGTGAGCCCCGCCGACCCGGCGGCGCGGGCAGACCCCGGAGGTGGACGTGGCCGACGACCTGTACCTGGACCCGGCGGCGGTGACGCCGCTGGTCGAGCGGTTCCGCACCCTGCGCCAGACCCTGCAGAACGCCCAGCCGGGCGTGGTCGGCCACTGCGGCGCCGTCCAGCGTGCCTGCGGGGAGTTCTCCGGTGCCGTCGCCGACGGCGCCGAGAAGTACCAGATCGGCTGGCGGGCGGCGCTGGACCTGACGGCGACCTCGGCCGGCGTGGTCGCGGGCAACATCAACGTGGAGGTCATCGACGTGACCAGGCTCGACCAGGACCTCGCCGACGGGTTCTCCCTCTCGCCGGAGTCCGGCTCGTGAGCGACAAGCACTTCACCCTCGACGTCGACCCCGACGGTCTGCGGCGCGTGGCCACGTCCGTCGGCGACCTGCGCGAGGACGTGGCCCGCACCGGGCGGCGCAGCGCCACGGCGCCCGACGACATCGGGGGTGGCTGGACGGGCACGGCCGCGACCGACCTGAAGGCCGAGATGTCGGCGCTCGGCGGCGTCCTGGCCACGATGGGCGACGGGCTGGACGGCGTGCCCGGGGCCCTGCGCTCCCTCGCGAAGGACTACGACGACGCGCTCGCGCAGCTGCCGGGGCTCAACCGCCGCTGGGAGGACTCCGAGCAGACCTACGTCGACGCCGTCGCCGCGGCCGACCGGGCACGCACGCAGGGCCGCGCCGACCTCGACGCGGCCGAGGAGCGGCCGAACCGCTTCGAGTACGACCAGGTGGACCGGCGTCGGACCGCGGCCGTCGACACGGCCGGGGACGAGCGCCGCCGCACGCAGCACGACCTGGAGACCTCCTTCGGGTACCTGCGCCAGTGGTTGGGCCAGCAGACCCGCGCGCTGGGCGACGCCCTGGCGGAGGCGTCCCCCGTCGACGTCCCCGACGAGGCCGTCCGGCAGTGGACCTCCGGCCAGGGGCCGACCGTCGACCTGGGGCCCCTCGACGACCGCCTCGTCCTGGGCGCGGCCAGCACCGAGGCGTGGGAGCGGTCGGTCGACCGACGAGAGGTGGACGAGGCGGTCGCGGCGCTCCAGGACGCGCTGCGGCAGGACACCTACGGGTCGGACCCCGACGCCGTCCGCGACGCCCTCGCCACCATCGCCGCGCACGCCGACGACCCCGGCTGGGCCGAGGTCCTGGTGGACGCCCTCGGCGCCGACGGCATCGAGGAGGTCTACCGACTGATCGACGAGGACCTCGGCTTCTCCGAGTACACCTACGAGGACGTGCGCACCGAGCTGGAGGGGTTCGGCGACGTCGTGGCCGGCGGCATCAGCGCGCAGGACGACGCGGACTTCGCGGCCCTGGTCGACGCGATGGTGCACGAGGACCCCGCCGGACGACGGATCTGGGCCCTGCTCACCAGCAGCGACGCGGCGGACGCCCGGATGAACGCGGTGGCCGCGGCGACCCACAGCGCCACGCTGGACGGTGGTGGCCTCGACGGCTACTACGACGGCACCCGCCCCGGGCTGTTCCCGATCGCGCTGGCCTACGCCTACGACGACACCTCACCGCTCGACCAGTGGCTCGACCGCGCCGACGGGGAGGCCCTGGCCGACGTCATGGAGCACGTCGGGGACGAGACCGCGACCGAGCTCATGCAGCTGATGCACTCCCCGTTCATGAACACCTCCCCCGGCACCCGGCAGGAGGACTACGCCCGCCTCACCGACCTGTGGCGCGACGGCGTCGACGCGATGGTCGACCACTTCCACGACGCGCGCCGCGAGGACCGCGCCTACGACTTCACCGGCCTGCTCGCCGCGCTCGACGCGCGCGACCAGGCCGTGCCCTACCCCTGGAGCGACGACCTGCACGTGGACCTGGGCGCCATCGTGGACGACACCGAGCTGATGGCGGCGCTCGTGACGGCCGCCGACTCGGGCACGCAGATGGCCGAGGCCGGGCCCACCCAGCTGCGGCGCCTGGTCGAGGACTCGGGCGTGGACGTCGAGGAGCTGATGGGCCGGCTCATCGCGCAGAACGCCGCCGACCAGGACGCTCCGCGCCAGGCGGCGGAGAACGCCGGCATCGTCCTGCGCCTGCGCGACATCGCCGGGGAGGACTTCGAGTGGGGCGGGGTGCTCGAGTCGCTGCTCAAGAGCTCGGTCTCCGTGGGCGCCGGCACCAACCCGGTCACGGGGGCAGCGGCCACGTTCACCCTGGGGTTCCTGGAGGAGATCGACAAGGAGGCCTCGCGCCTGCGCGCCCTGGACGCCGCCTCCGAGAACGCCTCCGACGACCGTGGTGAGGCCGAGCGCATCGCGTTCACCATCTGGGCCAGCTACCACGCCGACGACCCCTCCGACTTCGAGGAGTGGGTCGCGCGCAACCCCGACACCCGGGACCCGCGCGACCTCGTCAACGGCTACCTGGACGCCTACTCCTCCGAGCAGGACGTCGCCGACATCATCGCCCTGCGCGACGCCATCGAGGGCTCGTGGGACACGACGTCGGGGTCGACCCCGTGAGGCCCGGGACGCATCGCCGGGCGGACCGACCCCGGCGCGCGCTGGCCGCGGGCCTGGTGACCGGTGCGCTGGCGACCGCGTCGCTGGTGGGCTGCTCGGCCGAGGAACCCGCCCAGGACGAGGCGTTCACCGCCTGCCTCCAGGACGCCGGCGTGGACGCCTCGGCGGTCGTCGACGGCAGCCCGGACGCGCTCCGGCTGCCCGGCACCTGGACGTGCGCCGCCGAGGACCTGGACGCCGAGGGGCGGGTCGCGCTCCTCTCCCCCGTGGCCGACGGCGACCTCCCCGCCGCCGACTCGGTCGCGCAGAGCGAGGCGGAGCAGGCGTGGGCGACGCAGGCGGCCGCGCTGCCGACCGAGGAGTATGTCGCGCTGGCCGGCGCCCTGAGCCCGGCCCTGGCGGGGACCGAGGACACCGCCTCGGCGGGCGTGACCGGTGCCTCCGAGCGCCTGGCCTTCTGGACGACGGTCGCCGACACGGGCCTGCCCGAGGACTGGGAGGACTGGCGGACGAGGTCGGAGGACCTGCGTGACGCGCGGGACGTCGTCAACGCCTACCTCGACGACGGCTCCGACCAGCAGCTCATCGACACGGTGCTCACCCTGGCCGACCAGGTCCAGTCCGCCGCTCGCGGCTGAGCCAGGTCAGGCACAGGGGTCAGGCACAGGGGTCAGGCACAGGGGTCAGGCACAGGGGTCAGGCGCCCTCGGCGCCCTCGGGCCGCTGGGGCAGCAGGTCGACGACGAGCGCCTCGGTCTCGGCGTCCATCGGCACGCCACCGAGCTCGAGCACGCGGACCAGCTCGTCGACGACGTCGGCGGCCTGCGGTCCCTCGGGCCCGCGGTGCTCGGCCAGGAGCAGGGCCCGCCACACGGCCTGGTCGTGCGGGGCGAGCCGGAGCGCGGCGCGGCAGCCCGCGGCCACACCCGCCGGGTCGTGGTCGGTGGTGAGCGCGGCCACCCGGAGCGCGGCGTCGGCCACGACCGCGGCGGCGGCCCGCTCCATCCGGGTGCGCGGCAGCCACGAGTAGCGGCGGGCGGGGCGGCGGGCCAGCAGCGGGCCACGGACCAGCCGCAGCGCGCGCCGCAGCAGCTCGGGCTCGTCGGCCGCGGACGCGGCCCGGGCGCGCAGCACCAGGGTGCGCAGCGCGACCCAGTCGACGGCCACGTCCGGCGAGAGCGTGAGCCGGCCGTCGGAGGTCTGCCGCAGGAGCGGGTTGCCGTCGGCGTCCTCGCCGAGCCAGTCGCGGGTGCGGGCCACGGTGGCGTCGCGGACCTCGGGCGTCACGCCGCGCGGCCAGACGGAGGCCGCCACGACGGAGGGGTGCACCGGCTGGTCGGCGAGCGCGAGCAGGACCACCAGCTCCTGGGCGAGCTCGAGGCGCGAGGGGTCGATGCCGCCCTGTGCGCCGACCTCGAGCGGACCGAGCACGGCCACCCGCACCGCGGCGGCGTGCAGGTGCGCGTCGTCGGCCGGGTGGGGCGGCTCGTCCACGCTCACCCGTGCGGGCGCGGCCGCGCCGACGGGCGCGGGGGCGGTGGCGGCGGCGAAGAGGGCGGCCAGCTGGCCGGCGGTCTCGTCGGTGACGCGCACCGCGTCGACCTCCAGGTCGAGCAGGGGCAGGCTCAGCCACCCCGCCGCGTCCACGGAGGCCTGCCAGCGTGCGCCGGCCAGCGGCGCGAGGCCCAGCACCGCCACGCCGCGGGCATCGGCGGCGGCCACCGGCGCGAGGCGCTCGGCCAGCGCGGGCTCGGTGCGCCCGCCGAGCACGAGGTACTGCGGCGCGGAGCCGCGGTGGCGCCCGAGCCGCCCTGCGAGCACGTCGGCGGCGGGGCGGGCGGGGCGATCCCGGTCCCAGGTGTCCAGCAGGTCGGCGACCGCCTGCTCGTCGGGGAGCAGCCGCAGCCGGTCACCGGCCGCCCCGCCCAGGGCCGGCACGAGGTCGCGGCCGAGCACCTGCTGCTCGTCGGCCCAGGGCGCGGTCGCGAGCTGGGCGGCCAGGGCCGTCAGCACCTCGCGCGCCACGCCGGGGTCGCCGTCGAGGGAGAGCGGGCCGCCCACGGACTCCAGGTCCACGAGGACGTCGGCGTCGCGGTCGTCGCGGCCCAGGCACACCAGCCCCGGGTAGGGGGCGTGGCCCAGGGCTGCCGGCTCGGTGTCGACGGCGCCCTCGTGCCGCCACCGGCGGCCCTCGTCGTGGACGGACCAGCCGGCCGGGGCGGCGGTGGTGGCCGGCGCGACCCGCAGCTCCACCGCCTCGTCGTCGACGGTGGCGGCGAAGACCGGCGGCAGCGCGACCCGCTCGGCGCGGCAGGCGGCGCTGAGCGAGCGCAGCGCGAGGTCGAGGCGCGTGACCCGGTCGTGGTCGGCGCCGGCCCGCAGGGCGACCTCGGCCTCGAGGGCGTCGTCGTCGGGCTCGGTGCCGGCTCCCCGTCGACGCCGCGCTGCCAGCGCCGTCATCAGGGACGCGGCGAGCAGGCCGCCCGCCAGCAGGGCGCCCGAGGGGCCGGTCGAGGCGGTCACGGCGCCGCTGTCAGCGCCCGTCCTCACCCCGCCGTCCACACCGGTGCCGGCCCCGTCGGTGGCGGACACGTCCGCACCGCCGGTCGTGGACCGGTCGCCGGACGCGGGGCCGCCCGTGCCCCGCGAGGCCGGCGCGGCGGCGTGCACACGCTCGGCACCGGTCGCGTCGTTCGGCACCACCAGCACCCAGCCGGGCTGGATGAGCCGGCCCAGCACCAGCTGCTCGCCGTCCGGCTGCACCCGGCCCTGGTTGAGGTCGAAGATCTCCTTCCAGCGGCGCCCGTCACCCAGGTGCCGCTCGGCGATGTCCCAGAGGTTGTCGTGGTAGTGCCCGTCGGGCGGCGCGACGACCACGACCTTCTTGCCGATCACGTCCGTCATGTCCGAAGGCACCCCCGGCACGTGCTGCATCCGCGGGGCGGCGTCGCGCTCGAGGGTCACGCCCTCGACGACGTCGGTGGCGCGTGACCCGTCCTGCGCCCCGTCCTGCGCCCGGTCCTGCATGGCCTGTCGATCCTCCGAGGAGGCGCCGACGACCTGCACGGCGGCCGGCCCGGCGGGGCCGGTCGGTGCGACGGCGGTCGCCGCCTGGGCGGCGCCGGTCGAGCCGAGCAGGGTGGAGCCGACCAGCAGCGTCCCGACGAGCGCGCGCGCCAGGGCCTGGGAGCGGCCCGAGAACGGCACGGGGCGCGGCAGCCCGCCCTCCCGCAGGAGGCTGACCCCCTCGACCACCACGCAGACGGTGAACTGGAGCCAGGCCAGCCAGACGACGACGGCCAGGACGCCCAGCACGAGGCCGGTGGAGAGCGGCTGCGTGAGCGTGGCCCGGTCGGGCAGCGAGGTGGGCACCGGCGGCGGCCCGGTGAGGGCCAGCAGCCCCAGCGGGACGCCGACGACGAGCACCAGCAGCGCGAGCCCGGCCCCGACCGTGCGCAGGGCGCCGGGTCGCTGCGGCGGGGGCGGCGGGGCGGCAAACCGCTCGGGGCCGCGGCGCAGCTCCTGCTCGGGGGTCTGCTCGTCGTGCGCGCTGGTGGTCGCTGGGGGGTTCACTCGATCACTCGCTCGGGTCGGTGGGCGGGGTGGCCGGGGCGGCAGGTGCCGGGAAGGGCGCGGGGAAGGGTGCGGGCGTCACCGGGTGACCGCCTCGGCGGTGGCGGTCGCGGAGACCGTGAGAGAGTCGATGCCGAGCAGGCTGAGCACCCGGGTCGGCACGGTCTCGGTGGCGCTGACGGTGACGGAGTCGCCCGCCACGTCCACGCTGCCGACGGTGTAGCCGCGCCCCACGAGGTACTCCTGGGCCCGGGCGCGGGCGAGGCCGCCGTCGATGCGCAGGACGCCGGAGCTCGACCGCAGCGTCGCCAGGTCGATCTGCTGGGCGCCGGCGCGGGCGGCCTGCTCGGCGTCGTCGGCGACCTTCATCCGGGCGTTGAGGGCCAGGCCCCCGTCCAGGACGAGGCCCGCGACGGCCATGAGCGCGAGCGCGAGGCCGATGACGAAGACGGTGGCGGTGCCCCGGTCGTCGCGGTCGGGGGCCCCGCGGAGGGCTCGGGTGGGTGCGCTCATCGGTAGCTCCGGTACGGGTCGAGCGGCACGGCGCTGTCGGCGTCGACCGACAGGCTGCCGGGCAGGCCCACGAGGCCGAGGTCGCTGTAGTCGACGCGGCAGGTCAGCACCACGCGGACCTCGCCGTCGGGCGCCCAGTCGCCGAGCACCTGGGCGGGCGCGCAGCGGCTGGAGGTCTCGAGGGAGGCGTCGACGACGTCGAGGGCGGCGGCGCGGGCCTGGTCCGCGCTGGCCTGGAGCGAGGCCTCGCGGGCCGCGTCGCGAGCGGTCGCCTCGATGTCGCCGCGCACGGCGACGTAGCGGCCGAAGGCCACGACGAGCAGCAGGATCGCGACGACCGCGGGAGCCAGCAGCACCAGCTCCACGGCCATCGTGCCGCGGTCGTCGCGCCGACGGGCGACTCGGCGGCCGGCTCGCCGACTCCTGCACGTGGTGCCCGGCACCTCACTCACCGCCCACGAAGCGCTCGATCGGACCCTCGACGGTCTCGGAGACCTCGGGCACCAGGACGGGGACGATCTCCTGGGAGCGGCCGCTCACGGTGACGCGGACGCGGTCGGCGGCCACGAGGCTGACCTGCACGTCCGAGAGCGTGAACACGCCGCCGCCCACGCGCTCGGCGTAGGCGCGGCCGGCGGCCTCGGCCTGCGAGGCGCTGCCCGTCGTCCGGGCCACCCGCGCGGCCTCGCGCGCGACGGAGCCGGCGGTCTGGTTGCCCAGGTAGAGCAAAGCCGTCTGCACGATGAGGAACGTCAGCAGCATCAGCACCGGCCCGTAGAAGGCCAGCTCCACCGCCGAGGTGCCGCGCTCGTCGCGACACCTGCGCGCGGGCAGGGTCGCCACGGTGCGACGCCGGCCACGGGGGCGGACGTCGTCGGTGCGCGGGACGGGCAGGCGCGGCACGGTCGGGCTCAGTCGACCTGGATCTTCTGGCTCTGGCTGGTCACCAGCTGCGTGATGACGCCGGCGACCAGCACCGCCAGGCCCACGAGGAGGGCGGTGATGATGACCCACTCCACGACGCTGGCACCGCGGTCGTCGCGGTCCCGGTCGCGCACGTCGTGCAGGCGGACGGTCAGCAGGAGCAGGAGGAGGTGGAGAGGGGCGAGCATGGAGTGGTCCTTCCGAGGAGCGTGTGGGACGGGTGGGACGAGCGCGGGACGGGGGCCGGGTCGAGCGTCAGCCTTCCCCGGACGGGGCGGGCCAATCGTGCGCGGCCTCAGAGGATGCGGATGACCGCCGGGAACATGAGGAAGAGGAGGAAGCCGAGGGCGATGAGCACCTGGGCGACGAGCATCGACTGGGAGCGGGCGGCGGCCCGCCCCTCCGCCTCGGCCAGCTCGCGGCGACGCATGCTGGCGGCGCGGGCGCTGAGCGAGTCGCGCACCTTCGCCCCGTCCTCGGCGACCAGGGCGAGGGCCGCCGCGAGGTCGCGGAGCTCGTCCACGTCCACCTCGACGCCGAGCTGCCCGAGGGCCGCCCACGGCGTGCTGCCCTGGAGCCGGGCGGCCTCGAGCGTGTCGCGGATGCGGACCATCGCCCAGCCGTCGGAGACCGAGGTGGCCGAGGAGAGCGCCTCGGGCACGCCGCGTCCGCCGGCGAGGTTCATCGCCACCAGGTCGAGGAAGGCGGAGACCATGTGCCGGAAGTCGCGGCGCCGCTCCCCCGCCTTCTGGAGGACGTCGAGGTAGGGCACGACGAGGCCCACGAGGCCGCCGACGAGCACCAGCCACAGGGGCGCGGTCACCGGCAGCAGCCCGGTGAGCGAGCCCGGCCCGAGCACGACGACGGGCAGGAGCAGGCCCAGCAGCCCACCGACGACGGTGCGGGCCAGGAACATCTCCATCGACATGCCGGTCATGCCCAGCGCGGGCGCCAGCCGGCCGGGCAGCCGGACGCCACGGGCCTCCACGGCGTCCAGGAGGCCGGAGCCGAGGCGCCGCATGCGGGGGGACTCGTCGGCGTGCCGACGGTCGGCGGTGAGGCCGGCGTGCCGCTGGCCCCGCCGGCGGCGGGCGTCGAGCCGGGCGAGCGCGACGGGCCCGGAGGTGCTGGGCTGCGCGACCAGCCAGCCCGCGAGCAGCAGGCCGGCACCGGCGAGGGCGCCACCGAGGACGCCGAGGACGAGGCTCATGCGCTCGCCCCCGCCCGGTCGACGCGCGAGCGCAGGAAGCGGCCGGGGGTCTCGAACCGGGCCAGGCGCCGCAGCCAGGTGATGCCGGCGGCGAACAGGCCGAGGATGCCGGCCAGCACGAGCTGGCCCAGCGGGCTCGTGTACGGCTCGACGTAGCCGGGGTTGAAGATCGAGAGGCCACCGACGAAGAGCACGGTGACACCCAGGATGATCTGCACGCTGCGCTGGATGCTGCGCCGGTCGGCGTTGACCCGCTGCCGCATCTCCAGGTCGGCGCGGGCGGAGTCGGCCAGGGAGCCGAGCACGTCGCGCAGGCCGGGCCCGCGCAGCCGGGCGTTGAGCATGAGGGCGCCGACCACCAGGTCGGCGGTGGCGTCGTCGAGGTCGTCGGCGAGGCGCTGGAGCGCCTCGGGCAGGGGGACGCGGACGCGCAGCCGGTCCGCGAGCGTCTGGAGGTCGTCGCGGATCACCGGCGAGGCGGCGTGCACGGTCGAGGGGATGGCCTGCTCCAGGCCGACCGCCCCGGCCACGGTGTCGCGCAGCGACTCGGTCCAGGCCGCCAGGGCCTCCACCTTCTCGACGCCGAGGCTGCCCTCGCGGCCGGCCACGCGCCGCCACAGCACCACGAGCGCCCCGGCGGCCACGGCCGCGACGACCCAGCGGGTCAGCAGCAGCACGAGCAGCCCGACGCCGATGGCCACGGGCAGCCGCGCGCCGAGGGAGCGGACGGCGGGGAGCAACCGGGACGGCTCACGGGCCGTCTCGCTCACGGGTCGCGGGACGAGCGCGACGACCAGCAGCACCAGCCCGGCCGCCGCGACCCCGCCCAGGAGCACGACGAGCGCGACCTCGGGCCCCAGCGCGCCGCTCACGAGGCGGGCTCCAGCCAGGTCGGTGCGGCGCCGGGCACGTAGCCGACGGCCTCGAGGTCCTCGAGGCAGGACAGGGCCGCGGCCGGCACGGCCACCCCGTCCGCGCCCTGGGCGAAGACCTCGCTGGAGAGCACCCGACCGTCCACGCCGTTGACCTCGCGCACCGAGGTCACCATGCGGCGCAGCCGGCCGCCGGAGGAGAAGTCGTTGACGCGTTGCACGAACACGACGAAGTCGATGGCGCCGCCGATGAGCATCATCGTCGCCTCCGACGGCAGGCGCTCCTGGCTCTGGATGGCGTAGGTGCAGATGCGGTTGAACACCTCGGCCGAGGAGTTGGCGTGGATGGTCGACAGCGAGCCGTCGTTGCCCTGGCTCATGGCGTTGAGCATGGTGACGATCTCGTCGCCGAGCACCTCGCCCACGATCACCCGGCTGGGGTTCATGCGCAGGGAGCGGCGCACCAGCTCCGACATGGCGATGGCGCCGGTGCCCTCGGAGTTCGGCAGCCGCTCCTCGAACGCGACGACGTTCGGGTGCAGGTCGGAGAACTCCCCCAGGCCCAGCTCGAGGGCGCGCTCGACGGTGATGAGCCGCTCGGCCGGCTCGATCTCGTTGGCCAGGGCCCGCAGCATCGTGGTCTTGCCGGCGTTGGTGGCGCCGGCGATCATCACGTTCTTGCGGGCCCGCACGGCCGCGGAGAGGAACGCCGCCAGCTCCGGCGACATGGTGCCGTAGCCGACGAGGGTGTCCAGGCCGACGCGGGAGAGCCGGGCCCGGCGGATCGAGAGGGACGGACGCCGGCACACACCCATGACGGCCGAGAGCCGCGAGCCGTCGGGCAGCCGGATGTCGAGCTGGGGGTTGGCCGTGTCGAACGGGCGGCTGGTGAGGCCCGAGTAGGCGCCGAGGGTCTGCACCAGCTCGACGAGCTCGTCGTCGGACTCCGCCACCGGGTCGCCCCGGACCTCGCGCCCGTCGGCGTAGCCGATGAAGACGTCGTCGCAGCCGTTGATGTCGATGTTCTCGATGTCGGGGTCGTCCAGCAGGGGCTGGAGCCGCCCGACGCCGAAGAGCGCCGCGTGCACGCCCTCTGCCAGCTGCGCCTCGTCCTCGGAGGAGGGTGGGGTGCGTCCCGCGCGCACCTCCTCGCGGGCGTAGGAGTCCAGGACGCGGCTGACGACCGCGCGGGCGAACTGCCGCTCGTCCTCGGCCGACATGGGGGCCACGTGGGAGGCGGCGTCCTCACGACGCTGCCGGGCCAGGACCTCGGCGACCTCCTCACGGAGCCGCCTGACCAGCTGCTGGTCCATCTCAGACCACCTCCGGGGTGCGTGCGCCGGCCAGGTCGCGCACGGGCTCCAGGAGCCCGCGCACCGACCGGCCGAGCAGGGTGCGGCGGGGGTCGCCGGAGCGTCCGGCGTGGAGCACCCGCACCCCCTTGGGGTCGTGGGCGACGAGGCCGAGGACGCGGGCGGGCAGGCCGTCCATGTCCAGGACCCGCTGGAGGTCGTCGAGCACCCCGGTGTCGCGGTAGCCGGAGACGACCAGCACCCCGACCGGCGAGGCGCCCGGCTCGTCCAGCCGCAGGGCCGCCCGCAGGGCGTGCAGCCGGGTGCGCAGGTGCGCGACCCCCTCGAGGTCAGGCCGGACGACCAGGACGACGGCGTCGGCGGCGGCCAGCAGCGGCATCGCCGGTGAGCCGGGCACGACCCGGCCGGCGTCGACCAGCACGTCGCCGCCGTGGGCCTCGGTGTGCTCGCGCAGCAGGGATGACAGCTGGGTCCACACCGCGCCGATGCCGCCGAGCTGCTCGGGGCCCGGGACCCCGACGAGGGCGGGGAAGCCGGGTGCCAGGTCCTGGAGGTGGTCGCCCAGGGTGGTCTCGGCGGCGCCGCGGCGGGCGGCCGCGCCGAGCGAGAGCAGGCCACGCTCGGGGTCGGCCGGCTCGCCGGTGGCGTCGGCCAGGCGCCACGCGACGTCGCCGGCGGCCGGGTCGACGTCGGCGAGCACGACCGGGTCGGGCCAGGCCTGGGCGAGGGCCACCGCGGTGACCGTGACGCCGGGCGAGCCCTTGGCGGAGGCGAGGGCGATCAGGCTCACGAGCCGTCCCCCTCCAGCACCCGCAGGTCCACGTCCGTGGACTGGCCGCGGTCCAGGAGCACCAGGCCCGCCCGGTCCGAGCCGGCGGCGTCGACGACCTCCGCGGCCACCGACTCCGGCACCACGAGGGTCACCGAGGCCGTCGCGGCGGCGGTGAGGTCGTCCTCGGAGCCCCCACCGGTGATCTCCACGACCAGGCCCTCGGTGAGGGGGACGGGACCGGCGGCCCCACCCTGCGCGGCGCCGCTGGTGCGCACCACCTGCACCAGGTCGCCGCTGCGCAGCGCAGCGCCGGGGGTGATGGCCGCGGAGAGCGGCACGGAGACGATCGCGCGGCCCTCGCCGATCGGCGGGGTCCGGGTGAGCATGCTCTGGTCGATCAGCGTGCCGGCGGTGACGGGCACCTCGACGTAGGCGGTCCCGTCCAGGACCTGGCCGGCCAGGTCGGCGGGGATGAGGGCGACCCCGTCGGCGGAGACGGAGACCTCGGTGACGTCGGCGGCCGTGAGCAGCGTGCCGGGCGCCAGGTCGGTGGCCGCGGCCAGGACGGGGGTGCGGCTGTCCATCCGCACCGCGACGAGACCGGCGACGAGGGCGCCACCCACGACCAGGAGCAGGGCGAGGGCGGCCAGCGCGGGTCGGCGCTGGCGCGGCGCCTCGAGGGCCGGGCGGCCGTCCGGGCGGCGCGGCGGCCGATCGGAGCCTGCGCGGGCGCGCCGGGTCCGGGTGGGGCCGGCGGTGGAGGAGGGGGAGGTGTCGACGCTCACGGGTGCCGTTGTTCCCGTCCCGGGAGGCTTTACACGTCCGCCCGGCCACGACCTGCCGGCGGGCGGGTGCACGTTCGTCCCGGGCCCGGACGGGGAAGGGTGCAGGTCACGGCCCACGCACACGCGTGACCTGCACGAACGGACCAGCCGGGAGCGCACGGCGCACCCCGGGCCCGCCCCGACGCGCAGCACGCGACAGGGTGGACCAGACAGGCTGTGGGCCCCCGGCACCCCAGCAGCACCACCAGCAGCAGCACCAGCAGCACGATCAGGAGCCCCCGTGAGACTCAGCGTCAGCGTCGTCGACGGCAGCACCCGCACCCGCCGCGACGTGCTGCTCGACGCCGAGCCGGACACCGCCGTCGCCGACGTGCTGCCGGTGCTGCTGCGGGCCACCGGCAGCGAGGTGCACCCCGAGTTCGCCCGGCGCGCCAGCCTCTGGGTCGACGGCGCCAGGGCCGGGGCCGAGGACACCCTGCGCACCGCCGGGGTGCGCCCCGGCTCCGTACTCGCCCTGCACGAGACGGACGGCTGGGACGTCCTCCTCCCCCGCGGCGTCGTCGAGCTGCGGGTGGTGGCCGGCCCCGGCGCCGGGCGGGTGCACCGGCTCGGGCTGGGCGACCACGCCGTCGGCAACGGCGCGGAGGGCATGTCCCTGCCCGACCTGCTGCTGCCGCCGGACGCCCTCACCGTCCGGGTCTCGCCCGACGCGACCCTGAGCGTGCTCACCTGCGACCCCGCGCTGCGCGCCGGGGCGCGGCTCGACGGGGCGCCGCTCGCCGCCGCCGAGGACGACGGCAGCGACGAGCCCGACGTGCGCCCCGACGTGCGCCCCGACGGGCAGGACCCGGAGGAGGGGGACGCCGAGGTCGGCGACGACCAGGGCCTCTCCCCCGCCGTGCTGGAGGCGCTGCCGGACTCGGCGCTCTCCCGCCGCGAGCGTCGTCGCCGAGACGCGCTGCGCGAGCGGGCCCGCGCCGCGGCGGTGCGCGAGCCGCGCCCCGAGGACCCGCTGCCCTGGCCGGCGGGCGCCGACCTGCGCCTGGGCGGCACCGTGCTCCAGTGGCACCCGGTCTGGCAGCCCGACGCGGACGCGACGCCCTCCCCCGACCGGCTGGGCACCGACTTCAACCGACCGCCGCGGCTGCGCCGCCCCGTCCGCGAGCGCTCGTTCGTGCTGCCCGCGGCACCGCGACCGCCACGCCGGGTCTCGCTTCCCTGGCAGATGGTGCTGGCGCCCGCGGTGATGGCCGCGCCGATGGCGCTGCTGTTCGGCAGCCCCCGCTACCTCGTCCTCGCCGCGCTCTCGCCGGTGATGGCGCTGTTCAACTGGGTGGCCCAGCGGCGTGGGTCGGTCCGCGACCACCGTGAGGCCGTGGTCGCGTTCCGGCGGGACCTGTCCTCGGTGCTCGGGCGCCTGGCGACCCAGGTGCGCCGCGAGCGCGACGACCGCCGCGAGGACCTGCCCGACCCGGCCGCCGTCCTGCTGGCCGCGGCCGGCCCCGGCCGGCTGCTGTGGCGCCGGCGGCGCGAGGACGACGACGCCCTGCTGCTGCGTCTGGGGGTGGCTGACCTGCCGTCCACGATCGAGGTGCGCGACCGCTCGCGCAGCGACCACGAGGAGGAACGCGAGCCCGACGTGCTGGGCGACGCACCGGTGGGGGTCTCGCTGCGCCAGGTGCCGGTGGTCGGCGTGTGCGGCGACCCCGCCGAGGCCGACGCCCTGGCCCGGTGGCTCGTGGGGCAGGCCGCCGTGCTGCACACCCCACGGGACCTGCGGGTCGTCGTGCTCACCGGAGCGGAGCGGGAGCCCCAGTGGGGCTGGACCCGTTGGCTGCCCCACTGCCGCGCCGAGGGCGAGCCCGTGGCCGCGCTGCTGGGCACCGACCAGTCCTCGGTCGGGCGGCGGGTGGCCGAGCTGGTGCAGCTCGTCGAGGACCGGCGGGGCGACGACTCCCCCGGCAGCGTCGCGCGGCGGGCCCAGGGCGGCGTCCCGCCGGGCCCGGACGTGCTGGTGGTGCTGGACGGCGCCCGTGCCCTGCGCTCGCTGCCGGGTGTCGTGACGCTGCTGCGCGAGGGCCCCGCCGTCGGGGTGCACACGCTCTGCCTCGACGAGGACGAGCGCTCGCTCCCCGAGGAGTGCGGCGCGGTGCTGGAGGTGCTGGACGGGGCGCTGGAGCTGCGCCGCACGACCGCCGGCGCCGTCTCGCGCATCCGGCCCGACCTCGTCGAGCCCGCCTGGGCCGAGCGCGTGGGCCGGGCGCTGGCGCCGGTGCGCGACACGACCCCCGACCAGGCCGCGTCGACCCTGCCGTCGTCCGCCCGCCTGCTGGAGCTGGTCGGGATGCCGGAGCCCACCGACCGCGCGGTGGCCGCCGGCTGGGGCCCGCACGCCCGCACCGAGGTGGTGCTGGGCGCGGGCTTCGACGGCCCGTTCCGGCTCGACCTGCGCACCGACGGCCCGCACGCCCTGGTGGCGGGTACGACCGGTTCGGGCAAGTCCGAGCTGCTGCAGACCCTGGTCGCCTCCCTGGCGCTGGCCAACAGCCCCGAGCAGATGACCTTCGTGCTGGTCGACTACAAGGGCGGCTCGGCCTTCAAGGACTGCGCGCGCCTGCCGCACACGGTCGGCATGGTCACCGACCTCGACACGCACCTGGTCGGGCGGGCCCTGACCTCGCTCGGTGCCGAGCTGCGGCGCCGCGAGCACCTGCTGGCCGGCCCGGGCGCCAAGGACCTCGAGGACTACTGGGCGCTCCAGGCCCGCGACCCCTCCCTGCCCGTGCTGCCGCGGCTGGCGATCGTCATCGACGAGTTCGCCTCGCTGAAGTCCGAGCTGCCCGACTTCGTCGACGGCCTGGTCACCATCGCCCAGCGCGGCCGCTCGCTCGGCATCCACCTGGTGCTCGCCACCCAGCGGCCCACCGGCGTGGTCTCCAACGACATCCGCGCCAACACCAACCTGCGGATCTCGTTGCGGATGACGGACGAGGCGGAGTCCCGCGACGTCATCGACGCCTCGGACGCCGCCACCATCGGCGCCGACCAGCCCGGCCGGGGCTACGCCCGGCTGGGGCACTCCTCGCTGCTGCCCTTCCAGGCCGGCCGGGTCGGCGGTGCGCGCCCGGACGCGGCCGCGGACGCCGCGCGCGCCGGGGTCGAGCCCACCGCCTGGTCCGTGGACTGGCGCCGCGTGGGCGACACCGCGCCCCAGCGCCCGGCCGCCGGCGGGCCGAGCACCGACGAGGGCGAGACCGACCTGTCCGTGCTGGTCGACGCGGCGCGCGGCGCCGGGGCGCTGCGCGAGATCGCGGCCCCGCACGCACCGTGGCTCCCGGCGCTGCCCGGGCTGGTCCTGGCCGACGACCTGGCCGCCGACGACCTGGCCGCCGACGACCTGGCCGCCGCCGCTGCCCCCGCCGCCACGGGGGCCGACAGGTCCACCGGGCTCGGCACCCCGTGGCTGCTCGAGGACCACCCGGCCACGCAGCAGCAGGCCGCGCGCTCGTTCACGCTGGGCGGCAGCGGTCACCTCGCCGTCGTGGGCGGCCCGCGCTCGGGTCGCTCCACGGCGCTGCGCACGATCGCCACCGGCCTGGCCCGGGCCGGCTCCTCCCGCGACGTCCACCTCTACGGCCTCGACTGCGGCAACGGCGCCCTGCTCCCGTTGACCGCCCTGCCGCACACGGGCGCGGTGGTGCAGCGGACCGAGACCGAGCGCGCGGGCCGCCTGCTGGACCGGCTGGTCGAGGAGGTGCGGGCCCGCCAGGACCTGCTGGGCCGCTCGGGCTTCGCCGACGTCGACGAGCAGCGACGGGCGGCCGCGCCGGAGGACCGGCTGCCCTACCTCGTCCTGCTGCTGGACCGGTGGGAGGGCTTCACCGCCGACCTCGGCGAGATCGACCTGGGGCGGCTCAACGACGCGGTCCTCCAGCTGCTGCGCGAGGGCGCGAGCGTGGGCGTGCAGCTGGTGCTCACCGGCGACCGGTCGCTGCTCACGGGCCGCATCTCCACCACCATCGAGCAGAAGCTGCTGCTGCGCCTGCCCGACCGGGGCGACTACGGGCAGGGCGGGCTGAAGGTGAAGGACCTGCCGGACGAGATCGGCGAGGGCCGCGGGTTCTGGGCCGAGCACGGCACCGAGGCACAGGTGGCCGTGCTCACCCAGGACGCCTCCGGCGCCGCCCAGAGCGAGGCGGTGCGCACGCTGGGCGCCGCGCTGAGCACGGCGGAGGCCGACCTGCCCCCGGCTCCGGCCCACCAGCGCCCGGTGGGCCTGGCGGCGCTGCCCGCGCAGCTGGCCCTCGGGGACGTCCTCGGCGACACCGGCAACGCCCCCGCACTGCCGCCGGGCCACGTCGCGCTCGCCGTGGGCGGCGACCGGCTCGCGCTGCTCGGCGTCGAGGCCGTCACCTCCCCCGCCCTGGTGGTGGGGCAGCCCCGCAGCGGACGCACCACGGCGCTGTGCCTGGCCGCCGAGCACGCCCGCCGCACGGGTCGCCGCGCCTGGGCGCTCACCCCGACGGCCAACGAGCTCACCGCGCTGCTCGGCGAGGACGCCGTCGTCGCCGCGGGCGCGGCGCCCGAGGACGTCATCGGGCACCTGCGGGGCCTGCCCGACGGCTCCGTGCTGCTCGTGGACGACGCCGAGACCCTGCGCGAGGGGCCGCTGGCGGGGATGCTGCAGGCCGTCGTGCGGCAGAGCCGGGAGCGCGACTTCCGGGTGGTCGTCGCCGGTGGGCACGAGATCGGCGCGGGGTTCTCCGGCTGGCTGGTGGAGGCCCGCAAGGGTCGCAAGGGCCTGCTGCTCTCCCCTCGGGAGACCGGGCACGGCGACCTGTTCGGGCTCCGGGTGCCCCGCACCTCGCTCCAGGCTCGCCTCACCCCGGGACGGGGCCTGCTCCTGGACGGCGACGGGGACGTCGTCCCCGTGCAGGTGCCGCGGGGCTGACCGCCCCGGACCGTCAGGACGGCGCGGGCGTCGTCCCGATCGGGGTGTCCCGCTCGCCGTAGCGCTCGACGAGGTCGGCCCTGTCCTCGGGGGTGACCGTGGACCACACGTGCTCGACCCGGCGTCCGCCGTCGGCCTCCTCGACGCTGACGACGAGGGAGCGCACGGGCGTGACCGTGGACTCCCACAGGGCGCGGGCGAGGTCGTCGGCCGCCGCGCGGCGCTCGCAGCCGTCGCAGGCCAGGCGCACCCGCACGACGGCGGGGCTGGTCGCGCCGTCCTCGTACACGGCCTCGACGACGGTGCCGCCCGGCAGGCCGGAGGCGACCTGGTCGGCCACGGCCTGCACCTGCGTCCCCAGCCCCTGCTGCTCGGTCGTGCTGACGTCGCCGTTGCAGCCGGCGCCGAGCGCGGCGAGCACGGTGGCGCCGAGCACCGACCCGAGGGCCCGGCCCCCCATCCTGCTGGTGGTGGGTCGGCTCACGGCTCGTCCCTCTCCATCGCGTAGGTGTAGGTCAGTGAGGCGCCGCCGCCGAACGGCTCGGCCAGGTCCTCCAGCGCCTCCCGCACGCGGGGGTCGTCGGATGCCTGCACCTGCTGGGCGAGCGGGACGTACGCGTCCTCGACGAGGTGGTTGCCCTCGACGCCGGTCCCGTCGATGCTGCCGACGATCGAGGTGTGGTTGACCCGGTCCACGGGCCCCTCGCCGTCGAGCACCGGGACGATGTCGCGGTCGTTGACCAGCGACAGCATGCGCACCTGGTCGGGCAGGTCGATGTGGTCCACGGGCGACCCGGCCGTCACGACCTGGGTGACGTTGAACGGGGTGTCGGTGCCCTCGCGGGTGGCGGCCTCGGCCACGCGGGCGGCGACGATCCCGCCCTGGCTGTGGCCGACGACGGTCACGGGCGCGCCCGGCGGCACGTCGAGGTCCGCCAGCGCGTCGAGGACACCGCGCACGTAGGCGTTGTCGTCACCTGCCACGGCCGCCAGGTTGGTGCCCATGTTCTGCACGACGTCGCTCTCCCGCAGGACGTCGGGGGCGTCCGGCCCGTCGAGCGGACCGTCGAAGGTGTCGGTGCCGGGCAGGTAGACGGTGTAGGTCGCGTCCTCCCCGCGGCCCTGCTGCTCGACCTGGAAGGTGTCGGGCCCTTCCGTCGCCTTGACCTGTGCCAGCCGGTGCAGCGCCCCGACCAGGTCCTCGGGCACCTCGGTCGGCCGGCCGTCGTCCTGCCGGGTGGAGGTCCCGCTCTGGTCGTACATGGCCGCCAGGAGGCCCGCGGCGTCCTCGAGGGTCAGCGGGTGCTCGGCGTCGACCAGGTAGAACTCGATCAGGGACGGCGAGGACGCCACCAGCTGCTCCAGCAGCCACGGGTGCTGCGCCAGCCGCTCCTCGGGGTCCTCGAGCACGCCGGTGTCGACGGCGTACCCGCCGAGCAGCAGCCAGGGGCCGGGGGCCATCGCCATCCACGTGCCCAGGGCCTCGTCCCACTCCTGACCGAGCCGGGCCAGCGCCTCGTCCTTGGCGCGGTAGGCGCCGGCCACGGTGCGCAGGTGGACGCCGGCCGCGACCACGTCCAGGGCGTTGGCCGCGAGGCCACCCGGACCGTCGAGGGCGGCCAGCAGCGTGGTCTCGAAGGTCGCGAAGGTGGACGGCGAGAGCAGCGCCCCGCGCAGCACCTCCGCCTCGGCGAGGAAGGAGTGGGTCGAGACGGCCAGGCCGTCGACGTCCCGGCCGAGCCCGGCCAGCAGGTCACCGGTGCTGGTCATGTCCTCCAGGTCCGCGGTGATGCCGCCGGACCCGCCGACCACGCTCAGGCCGTCGCCGTCGCCGCTCACCTGCGCGCCTCGATCACGAGCGCGGCGAGCGCGGAGACCAGGCCCCGTCGGTCGGCGGGCTCGAGCACGACGACCGGCTCGCCCGCGTGCCGGGAACGACGGGCCGACCACCACCCGTCCTCGACGAGGAACCAGACCAGGTCGGCCGCCGCGACGTGCACGCTGCCCTGCGTCCGCGGCGGCAGCACCGGGGCGCGGGCGTGCAGGACGGCGACGACGCCCTCGCGCCAGCGGGTGGCGCGCTCCGCCTCCACCGTCGCGGCGCCCGTGAGCTCGGCCGCCAGTGCGCGCGCCGCGGCCTCGACCGCGGGATCGAGGGTCTCGACGAAGGTCTCGTCACCGGCGACGGAGGTCAGCAGCCGCAGCGGGACGACCAGCCGCTCGGACCGCTCGGCGCCTGCGCGAGGTGCAGGGGTGTCGTCCTCGGTGCCCGGCCAGCGACCGGTGTCCGCCGAGTGCCGTGGGAGGACCGCGAGGAGCTCCTCGCCCCACGAGCGGGCGTCGAAGGCCCGCAGGGCGCAGCGCTCGCCGGAGCGCACGAGCATCCCGCCCACGCCGTCGGCGGCCCAGGTGCTCAGCCGCAGGTGGTGACCGCCGCCCGCCAGGGAGACCGAGAGCCGGGTCCTCGCGGCGGCGAAGCCAGCCGCCTGGGTGCGCAGCGCGTCGGTGGGGGCAGCGTCCACGTCCAGGACGTCGCGGGCGACGAGGGCCGTACGGGCCGCCTCGAGCTCGGGGGCGAGGTCGACCAGGGAGAGGTCGGGGTCGCGCTCGAGCGCGGCGCCGAGGTCCGGGAGGGGTGGCAGGCTTGCGTCCGCACAGGCCCGGGACAGGGCCACCAGGCCCGCGAGCCCCAGCTCGACGTGCCGGCTCGCGGCCCGCCGGTCGGACGGTCCCACGGCGACGGTCACCACGAGAGCACCTTCTTCCAGGCGCTCTCCACCTGGTCCTCGCCCCACTCGAACGTGGCCTCGGTGAGGTCCCGGGCGGCGTCCACGCCCTCCTCGACCGTGTCCCGGCCCGCCTCCCAGGCCGCCTCCGCCTGCCGTCTCAGCTGGTCCACCATGTCCTCCATCCACGCGAGGCGGCGACGCACCGCCTCGGCGTGCGCCCGGAGGTCGTCGGCAGCCTGCTCGAGGTCGGTCACGTTGCGCTGGATCGCGCGGGACATCTCCTCGCACCGGCCGCGGTAGTCGTCGGCGCCGTCGGAGGACCAGGCCACGCCTGCGACCTTCGCGTCGAAGCCGCGGCGCCCCTCGCGCACCTCCTCGGCGCGCGCGTCGAGCCGGGCGGCGACGGCCTCGATGGCCTCGGGGTCGGCCAGGTCGATCATGCTCGCTCCTCCGGAGCACGTCGGCGGCCCGGGCACGGGTCCCGGGCCGCCGAACCCGGGGTCAAGTCAGGGTGTAGGGGGAGTGGCTGTGGGGTCCCTTGGCGTTCGTCGCCCCCCCCGCCCGGGGGGGGGGGGGGGCGGCGCCCCCCCCCCCCCCCCCCCGACGCGGGGGTCACTTCAGGGTGTAGGCGGAGTCGATGTCCGCGAACGCGGTGGAGGCCTTGGTGAGGTAGGTGGACATCTCCTCGAGCAGGCCGACGCTCTTCACGCTGGCGTCGTTCCACTCGGAGTAGGTGATGTTGAAGGAGTCACCCGCGGCGGAGGCGAAGCCACCGGACTCCCGCAGGTTGTCGACCTGGCGCTTGGCCTTGTCGAGGATCGACTCGAGCTCGTTCTTGATGCTGGCCAGGTGCTTGGCCTGGGTCTCGATGTCGCCGTGGACGACGGAGATGGAACCGTTGCTCATGGAGTGGCCCTCCGAGTAGGTGGTGACCCGGGGCGGGTCGGGGTCCCCCGTGTCGTGCCCCACTTGTCACCACCCCAAACCGCACGGGCCGGAGAAAGTTAAGACGTCCCGGTCGGGGCCGCGTCGAAGGCCGCCAGCAGCCGGTCGGCGGCCACGGTCGCGGGCAGCTCTCCGGCGAGGACGGCGGCGCGCACCTCGTCCCGCACCGCCCGGACGCCGGGCGAGAGCCGCAGGCGCTGGTCCAGCTCGTCGCGCACCAGGGCCCAGGTGAAGTCCAGCTGCTGCTCGGCGCGCTTGGCACCCAGGCCGGCCTCGCCGAGGTGCTCGCGGTGCGCCTGCACCCGCTGCCAGAGGTCCTCGACGCCGTCCCCGTGCAGCCCGGAGCAGGTGACCACCGGAGGCGCCCACTCGTCGTGACCGCGCACCATGCGCAGCGCGCCGGCCAGGTCGCGGGCGGCGGCGCGGGCCTCGACCGCCCGGTCGCCGTCGGCCTTGTTGACCGCGATGACGTCGGCGATCTCGAGGATGCCCTTCTTGATCCCCTGGAGCTGGTCGCCGGTGCGGGCCAGGGTGAGGAAGAGGAACGTGTCGACCATCCCGGCCACCGTCACCTCGCTCTGGCCCACGCCGACGGTCTCCACGAGCACCACATCGAAGCCGGCGGCCTCCAGCACGGTCATCGCCTGCACCGTGGCGCGCGCGACGCCGCCCAGCGTGCCCGCCGACGGGGAGGGGCGGATGAACGCGGCCGGCTCGGAGGAGAGGCGGCCCATCCGTGTCTTGTCACCGAGCACGGAGCCGCCGGTGCGCACGGACGAGGGGTCCACGGCCAGCACCCCGACGCGGTGGCCGGCCTGCGTCAGCCGCACCCCGAGGCCCTCGATGAACGTGGACTTGCCGACGCCGGGCACCCCGGAGACGCCGACGCGCACGACGCCGGGCCCGGCGGCCAGGTCGGCGATGCCGGTGAGCAGCGCGCGGGCCATCGCCCGGTGCTGCGGTCGGCTCGACTCGACCAGCGTGATGGCCTGCGCGACCTGGGCACGGCGACCGGCCCGGACGCCCTCGACGAGCGCCGCCACGCGGGTGGCCGAGCGCTCGTCGAGGTCCGGCAGGTCGGGCGAGCCCGGCATCAGTGCCCGAGCTGCTCGCGCAGGCCGGCGAGCAGCGACAGCGCGGACTCGGCGATCACCGTGCCCGGCAGGAACACCTCGGCCGCGCCCATCTGCTTGAGCGTGGGCACGTCGTCGGGCGGGATGACGCCGCCGATGACGACCATGATGTCCTCACGCCCCTGGTCCGCCAGCGCCTGCCGCAGCGCGGGGAGCAGCGCGAGGTGGCCGGCGGCGAGCGAGGAGACGCCGACGATGTGCACGTCGTTGTCGACGGCCTGCTGCGCGACCTCCTCGGGGGTGGAGAACAGCGGCCCGACGTCGACGTCGAAGCCCATGTCGGCGAAGGCCGAGACGATCACCTTCTGGCCGCGGTCGTGGCCGTCCTGGCCCATCTTGGCCACGAGGATGCGCGGGCGGCGGCCCTCGGCCTCGGCGAACTCCTCGGTCTCGGCCAGCACCTGGGTGACGGCGGACCCGCCCTCGCCCTCGGCAGCCGTGTCGCGGTACACGCCGGAGATCGTACGGATGACGGCCTGGTGGCGCCCGTAGACCTTCTCCAGCGCGTCCGAGATCTCCCCGACGGTCGCCTTGGCCCGCGCGGCGTCGACCGCCAGGCCCAGGAGGTTGCCCTCCAGGCCCGGCCCGGCGCCCTGCTCGGCCGCGTTCGTGATCTTCTCCAGCGCCGCGGCGACCTCGCCCGCGTCCCGCTCGGCGCGCAGCCGCTCGAGCTTGGCGACCTGGGCGCGGTAGACCTCGTCGTTGTCGACGCGCAGGACGTCGAGGTGGTCCTCGGCGGCCGGGCGGAAGGTGTTGACCCCGATGACCTTCTGGGCGCCGGAGTCGATGCGCGCCTGGGTGCGGGCGGCCGCCTCCTCGATGCGCATCTTCGGGATGCCCTGCTCGATCGCGGCGGCCATGCCACCGGCGGCCTCGGCCTCCATGATGTGCGCCCAGGCCTTCTCCGCGAGGTCGTGGGTGAGCCGCTCGACGTAGTAGGAGCCGCCCCAGGGATCGATGGTGCCGGTGGTGCCGGACTCCTGCTGCAGCAGCAGCTGGGTGTTGCGGGCGATGCGCGCGGAGAAGTCGGTCGGCAGCGCGATCGCCTCGTCCAGGGCGTTGGTGTGCAGCGACTGCGTGTGGCCCTGGGTCGCCGCCATCGCCTCGATGCAGGTGCGTCCCACGTTGTTGAACACGTCCTGGGCGGTCAGCGACCAGCCGGAGGTCTGGCTGTGCGTGCGCAGCGAGAGCGACTTGGGGTTCTGCGGGTCGAACTGGCGCACGAGCCGCGCCCAGAGCGCGCGGGCGGCGCGCATCTTCGCGACCTCGGAGAAGAAGTTCATCCCGATGGCCCAGAAGAAGGACAGCCGCGGAGCGAAGGCGTCGATGTCGAGGCCGGCCTCGAGGCCGGCGCGGATGTACTCGACGCCGTCGGCCAGCGTGTAGGCGAGCTCGAGGTCGTTCGTCGCCCCGGCCTCCTGCATGTGGTAGCCGGAGATCGAGATGGAGTTGAACCGCGGCATCCGCGCGGCGGTGAACCCGAAGATGTCGGAGATGATCCGCATGCTCGGCGCCGGCGGGTAGATGTAGGTGTTGCGGACCATGAACTCCTTGAGGATGTCGTTCTGGATGGTCCCGCTCAGCTGCTCCGGCTTCACCCCCTGCTCCTCGGCCGCCGCGATGTAGAGCGCGAGCACGGGCAGCACGGCACCGTTCATCGTCATCGAGACCGACATCTTGTCCAGCGGGATGCCGTCGAACAGGGTGCGCGCGTCGTAGATGGAGTCGATCGCGACGCCCGCCATGCCGACGTCGCCGCGCACGCGCGGGTGGTCGGAGTCGTAGCCGCGGTGGGTGGCCAGGTCGAAGGCGACCGAGAGGCCCTTCTGCCCGGCCGCCAGGTTGCGGCGGTAGAAGGCGTTGGACGCCTCGGCCGTGGAGAAGCCCGCGTACTGCCGGATCGTCCACGGCTGGGTCGTGTACATCGTCGGGTAGGGCCCCCGCAGGAACGGGCTGAGCCCCGGCAGGGTGTCGAGCGCGTCCAGGCCCGCGAGGTCGGAGGGCCCGTAGGACTGCTTGACCTCGATCCCCTCGGGGCTGGTCCAGGTCTCGTCCTGGCCCCAACCCATGGTCCAGTCGGGGCCGGTGCCCCGCTCGCCCGGCGCGGCGGTCAGCGGCAGGCCGGTGAAGCTGGTCGGGACGCTCACAGCGACTCCCCCTCGGTGCTCTCGAACGCGGCCCCGAGAGCCGCTCTGGTGCGGGTCAGGAACGCGAGCGCGTCCACGCCCATGGCGCAGGAGTCGTCGGCGTGGTCGGCCGGCTTGCCCGCGACCACCACGCGGGTGGCGCCCGCGGCGCGCAGGGCCTCGGCCGCGGCGGCGCCCCACTCCTCGTAGGTCGGGTCGCTGCCCGCGAGGACGACGACGGGCTGGCCGTCGTAGGCCGCGACCAGGTCGTCGGGGCCGGTGGTGGCGCCCGCGACGTCGACGGCGATCCCGCCGGCGGCCAGCAGGTTGGTGGCGAACGTGGCGCGGGCGGTGTGCTGGGCGACGGGGCCGAGGGTCGCGAGGAAGGCGTGCCGGGCCGGGGGCTCGTCGCGCATCGCCTCGTACGCACGGGCCCATCCCACGACGTCCTGGAACGCGGCCGACGGCTCCCGCACGGGCAGGTCCTCGGCCAGGTCGGGGAACTCCGAGACGCCGGTGACCGGACGCCTCCGGGTGGCGACCTGGGTGTCGCGCTCGGCCACCGTCGCGGCGATCCGCGCCTCCAGCAGGCCGAGGTCCGGGCCATCGGGGGTGTCGAGGTCGACGAACAGCGCCCAGGCGGCCTCGGCGAGGTCGTGGGTCAGCCGCTCGATCGCGTACGAGCCGCCGGCGGGGTCGGCGACCCGGGCGACGTGCGACTCCTCGACCAGCAGGTGGGAGGTGTTGCGCGCGATGCGGCGACCGAAGGATTCCGAGCGGCCCAGCGGGGCGTCGAAGGGCAGCACGGTGACGGCGTCCGCCCCGCCGACGCCTGCGGAGAACGCGGCGACCGTGGTGCGCAGCATGTTCGTGTAGGAGTCGTAGCGCGTCATCATCGGCCGGCTCGTGACCGCGTGGATGCGCGACCCCACGCCGGCGTGCCCCGTGCTCACCTCCAGCACCCGGTCCCAGAGCCGACGCAGAGCCCGCACCTTGGCGACCGAGGCGAGCTGCTCGTCGGTGACGGCGACCCGGAGCTCGATCAGCGTCGACGCCACCAGCGGCGGGAGGCCACCCGCCTCGAGCACCCGCAGCACCCGCACCCCGGAGGCCAGGACGTGGGCCAGCTCCGTGGCGTCGGAGGCTCCGCGGTCGTGGACCGCGGTGCCGTCCACCACCACGCCGGCGACACCGGCGCTCTGGGCCAGGCGGGCCACCGCGACCAGCGCGTCGGCGTCGGCGTCGGCCGGGCAGCCGAGGTTGGTGCCGCGGGCGGGCAGGACACCCTCCTCCAGGGAGGAGCCCAGCACGGAGAGGAAGGCGTCGGCCGCCGCGAGGGGGGCGGCCGGGGCGTCGAGCACGACGCCGGCCAGGTCGAGCAGGACGCCGTCCAGGCGCTCGGCCAGCTCGTCGGTCAGGTCCTCGCCGGTGGCCGTCTCCTCGTCGAGCTGCAGCCACACCGAGGTGGTGCCGCCGTCGAGGTCCGCCAGCGCGGTCTCCCTGGCGAGGTCGGCCGGCATCGGCTCGACCAGCCCGCGCACGTCCCAGCCGCGGGCGACCCTCGGCCGCTCCCGCTCCGGGAGGTCCGCGACCGAGGCCGCGGTGCCCAGCGGCGTCACCCCGACGCCGTCCAGCGTCCGTCGGGTCAGCTTCTGCCAGACCAGGCCGTCGGCGTCGTCCTCGCCGAGCCGACGGGCCTTGCGCAGGACGGCGGAGGCGGCCGCCTCCCAGGCCGCGACCGGCCGCTCGTCCTCGGGGGTCGCGAGCGCGAGGGTGCCCTGGTCAGGGCCGTCGGTGGGGCGGGGACTGCTCATGAGGGGACCCTAGGCCGAGGCAGTGACGCCCGCCACCCGGTGTGATCTGCTCGACGGACGCTTGCGCCCGCTGGTGAGGGAGGTCCGGGCCCGGCAGGACCTCCGACCTCGTCGCCGGGGCCGGACGCCGGGACGCCCGGGAGGTCAACCCCGCCCAGGGCCGCCACGGCAGAGGCGTTTGTCACACAGGCCGTGGTGAGCGCCACGTCGCGGGAGAGGTAACCTACCGGCCGTGGCAACACCGACTCTCGTACGAGGAGCGCGTGCGTCGCGCTCGATGATCACGCTCAAGATCGTCATGGCCGGCAGCGGGCTGATCTTCATCGCCTTCACGCTGCTGCACATGTACGGCAACCTGCACGCGTTCGCGGGGGAGGTGGCCTTCAACGAGTACGCCGAGCACCTGCGCACGCTGGGCGAGCCGATGCTCCCCTACAGCGGCGCGCTGTGGGTGATCCGCATCGTGCTGATCGTGTCGCTGGTCGCCCACGTCTACAGCGCGGCGAAGCTGTGGCGTCGGTCGAACGAGGCGCGCCGGGTCAAGTACGCGGTGAAGAAGAACGTCCACTCCTCGCTCTCCTCGCGGACGATGCGGTGGGGCGGCATCACGCTGCTGGCCTTCATCATCTGGCACCTGCTGAACTTCACCATCGGCAAGGTCAACGTGACCGGCGGCGAGACCAACAACCCCTACCAGCTGGTCGTGGACTCCTTCTCCACCTGGTGGCTGACGATCATCTACCTGATCGCCATGGCCGCCCTGGGCATGCACCTGCACCACGGCACCTGGAGCGCCATGCAGACGCTGGGCTTCACCACCTCCCCGGTGGCGCGCAAGCGCGCCAAGATCGCGGGCTGGGTCGTGGCCGTCGTCATCGCCGGCGGGTTCTCCCTCGTGCCGCTGTTCACGCTCTTCGGCGTGATCACCTACTGACCCCCCGCTGAGAGGACACCTCACATGGCTTCCAATGCCGACGTCAGCGGTCTCACGCAGCTGACCCAGCCCCCGCACCAGACCTCCGACGACGCCCGCGGCTACTACACGCCGGGCGAGCCGATCGCCGACACCAAGGCGCCGGCCGGTCTGATCAAGGACCGCTGGACCACGCACAAGATGAACAACCGGCTGGTCAACCCGGCCAACCGCCGCAAGATGAGCGTCATCATCGTCGGCACCGGCCTGGCCGGTGGCGCCGCGGCCGCGACCATGGGTGAGGCCGGCTTCCACGTGAAGTCGTTCTGCTACCAGGACTCCCCGCGTCGCGCCCACTCGATCGCCGCCCAGGGCGGCATCAACGCGGCGAAGAACTACAAGGAGGACGGCGACTCCGTCTACCGCCTCTTCTACGACACCGTGAAGGGTGGCGACTACCGCTCGCGGGAGTCGAACGTCTACCGCCTGGCCGAGGTCAGCGCGAACATCATCGACCAGTGCGTCGCGCAGGGCGTCCCGTTCGCCCGCGACTACGCCGGCCTGCTCGACAACCGCTCGTTCGGCGGCGTGCAGGTCTCCCGGACGTTCTACGCCCGCGGCCAGACGGGTCAGCAGCTGCTGATCGGCGCCTACCAGGCCCTCGAGCGCCAGATCGCGGCCGGCACCGTGGAGGCGTTCACCCGCCACGAGATGCTCGAGCTGATCATGGTCGACGGCAAGGCCCGCGGCATCATCGCCCGAGACCTGGTCACCGGTGAGATCGAGACCCACCTCGCCGACGCCGTCGTCATCGCCTCCGGCGGCTACGGCAACGTCTTCTTCCTCTCCACCAACGCGATGGGCTCCAACGTCACCGCGTCGTGGCGTGCGCACCGCAAGGGCGCCTACATGGCCAACCCCTGCTACACGCAGATCCACCCGACCTGCATCCCGGTCTCCGGCGACCACCAGTCGAAGCTGACCCTGATGTCGGAGTCGCTGCGCAACGACGGCCGCATCTGGGTGCCGAAGAACCGCGAGGACTGCGACAAGGACCCGCGCGACATCCCCGAGGAGGACCGCGACTACTACCTGGAGCGGATCTACCCCTCCTTCGGCAACCTGGTCCCCCGCGACATCGCCTCCCGCCAGGCCAAGAACGTCTGCGACGAGGGTCGCGGCGTCGGCCCGCTGGTCGGCGACTTCCGCCGCGGCGTCTACCTCGACTTCACCGACGCGATCTCCCGCATGGGCATCGACGGCGTGAAGGAGAAGTACGACAACCTCTTCGACATGTACGCCCGGATCACCGGCGAGAACCCGTACGAGACGCCGATGCGGATCTACCCCGCGGTGCACTACGTCATGGGCGGCCTCTGGGTGGACTACGACCTCCAGTCGAACCTGCCGGGCCTGTTCGTGGCCGGCGAGGCGAACTTCTCCGACCACGGCGCCAACCGCCTGGGCGCCTCGGCGCTCATGCAGGGCCTGGCGGACGGCTACTTCGTCCTGCCGAACACGATCCGCGAGTACCTCGCAGACGCCCCGTTCGACAAGATCGACGAGAGCCACCCGGCCGTCGTCGAGGCCCGCGAGTCGGTCGAGCAGCGCGTCTCGACGTTCCTGTCGATCAACGGCACCCGCAGCGTGGACAGCTACCACAAGGAGCTGGGCCACATCATGTGGGAGTACTGCGGCATGGAGCGCACCGAGGAGGGCCTGCGCAAGGCGATCGACCAGATCCGCGAGCTCAAGGCCGACTTCTGGTCCAACCTCAAGGTGCTGGGCACCGCCGACAGCCTCAACCAGAGCCTCGAGAAGGCCGGCCGCGTCGCCGACTTCCTGGAGCTCGGCGAGCTGATGTGCATCGACGCGCTGAACCGGCGCGAGTCCTGCGGCGGGCACTTCCGCGCCGAGTCCCAGACCGAGGAGGGCGAGGCGCTGCGTCACGACGACGAGTTCGCCTACGTCGCCGCGTGGGAGTTCGGCGGGGACGGCGGCCAGCCGGTCCTGCACAAGGAAGACCTGATCTACACCGCCATCGAGATGAAGCAGCGGAGCTACAAGTGAGACTCACCCTCAAGATCTGGCGGCAGGCGAACGCGACCGCGACGGGCGCGCTCAAGACCTACCAGCTGGACTCGGTCTCCGAGGACATGTCCTTCCTGGAGATGCTCGACGTCCTGAACGAGGACCTCAACGCCAAGGGCGAGGACCCCGTCACCTTCGACCACGACTGCCGCGAGGGCATCTGCGGCGCGTGCTCGCTGATGATCAACGGCGAGGCGCACGGGCCGGAGGTCACCACGACCTGCCAGCTGCACATGCGCTCGTTCAACGACGGCGACACCATCACCATCGAGCCGTGGCGTGCCGGGGCCTTCCCGGTGGTCAAGGACCTGATGGTCGACCGCTCCGCCTTCGACCGGATCATCCAGTCCGGCGGCTACGTCTCCGCGAACACCGGCTCCGCCCCCGAGGCCAACTCGGTGCCGGCGCCCCGCGACAAGGCGATGCGTGCCTTCAACACCGCCACGTGCATCGGCTGCGGCGCCTGCGTCGCGGCCTGCCCCAACGGCTCCGCCTCGCTGTTCCTCGGCGCGAAGATCACCCACCTCGGTGAGCTGCCGCAGGGCCAGCCGGAGCGCTGGGACCGCGTGGTCTCCATGGTCGGCCAGCACGACGCCGAGGGCTTCGGCGGCTGCACCAACATCGGCGAGTGCGCCAGCGCCTGCCCGAAGGAGATCCCGCTCGACGTGATCTCCCAGCTGAACAAGGACCTGCGCACCGCGCTGAAGAACGGTCACTGACCCACCGCCACTGACTCGCGGCTGACGAAAGCCCCTCCCCCGCTGCGCGGGTGAGGGGCTCTCGTGCGTCCGGAGGGCGTCCGGGGGCTCGGTGGTTGCCCGGGCCTACTCGCCGGAACGGAGGCGACGCGTCAGCGCGACCGCGGCCAGCGCCACGGCGGAGCCGGCCGCGAACGGCGCCCGCCAGCCCCCGCCGCGGGGTTCCTCGGCCGCGGCCAGCACGGGGCTCGCGTCGCCGCTGGGCAGCGGCGGGCCCTGCACCGGCTCCCCCGCGGGCTCCTCGAGCTCCGCACGGGCCTCCTGGGCCTGCTCCGTCGTCCACGCCCAGCACGCGGCGTAGAGGACCAGCCTGCTGAAGTAGTTGATCCACACCAGCACCACGAGGGCGAGGCCGAACGCCTGGAAGGCGGGCTGGCCCTCCGTGAGGCCGATGACCTGGGCAGCCAGCTGCTTGAGGACCTCGAAGAGGACGGCGCCCAGCACCGCGCCGCCGACGAGCGACCGGTTCGGCACCTCGTGCCCACCGAGCAGCCGGAACATCCAGAAGAACAGGGCGACGTTCGCCGCCATGCTGAGCACGTAGGTGAGCACGGAGACGAGCCCGCCGAGCTCCTCGTCGAGCTCGAAGAACCCCAGGATCGCGGGGGCGTAGCGGCTCAGGACGCCGCTGAGCGCCACGGTGAGCAGGAGGGTGAGCCCGAGGAGGGTCAGCGTCGCCAGGTCGCGCAGCTTGCCGGGGACGAACCCCAGCCGCTCGTCGTCGGACTGCTCGAAGACCGCGCCCAGGGCACGGCGCAGGGCGGAGATCCACCCGAGCCCGGAGTAGAGCACCGCGACGAAGCCCAGCACGCCGGCGAGGCCGGAGAAGGTGCGGAAGTCGCTGAGCTGGAGGTCCCCCTCGTTGGGGCCGATGATCTCGGGGAACATCGCCGAGATCGCGTCGCGCAGGGCCTCGTTGGCGTTCGGCCAGATGTTGGAGACCAGGCCGACGACGAAGAACGCGATCGCCAGCACCGGGAAGAAGGACAGGAACGCGAAGTAGGTGATCGCCCCGGCCTGCTGGGCGGCGTAGGTGTTGCCGTAGTGCTGCTGCATCCGGATCAGGTGGTCGAGCCACGGGGCGCGATCGCGCACCTCGGTGACTCCCTGGGACGCCCTGTCCTTGA
The DNA here is from genome assembly GCF_023656415.1 of Nocardioides bruguierae. Classification (GTDB taxonomy): domain Bacteria; phylum Actinomycetota; class Actinomycetes; order Propionibacteriales; family Nocardioidaceae; genus Nocardioides; species Nocardioides bruguierae. Next base: position 49,471 of record NZ_JAMOIL010000016.1, on the reverse strand, counting down.
CGTTCGACACGGTGCTCATGCGCGCTCCTCCCCCGTCGTGGGGCCTGTCGTGGGGCCCGTCGTGGGGCCCGTCGTGGGGCCCGTCGTGGGGCCCGTCGTGGCCAGCGCGAACTCCGCGGCCGTCTGCCAGCCCCGGTCCGCGTCGTGCACCCACAGCGCCAGGGAGTCGACGGTGAAGGTGGCCTCGAAGTCGGCCAGGTCGGCCGCGGCGGCGTCCAGCCGCTCGTCGTCGAGGTGGTGCGCCACGGTCACGTGCGGGTGGTACGGGTAGTCCAGCGGCACGTCCAGGGGGCCGGAGCGGGCCGCGGCCTGGAGCCGGCCGCAGCTCTCCGCCCCGTCCTCGAGCGCGACGAACACGACGGGCGAGACGGGCCGGAAGGTGCCGGTGCTGAGCAGGTGCACGTCGAAGGCCTCGACGCTGGCCGCGGCCGCGTCCAGGTGCTCGCTGACGGCCGGCAGGTCGCCCTCGGGCACCTCGGTGGGCGGCACGACTGTGATGTGGGTGGGGATCAGGGACGCGGAGGGGTCGCCGAGATCGGTGCGGAAACCCTGGAGCTGACTGGCCCAGGGCTCGGGCACGGCGATCGCGACTCCGATGGTGGGCATGGGCACGTCCCTACTGTTCTACGCCGGAGGGGCGACGAAACCCACCCGGGAGTAGACGTCGCGCAGCGTGGCCGTCGCCACCTCGCGGGCCTGCTCGGCGCCGCGGCGCAGGACCTCGGTGAGGTACGCCTGGTCGTCGAGCAGCTCCAGCGTGCGGTCGCGGAACGGCGTCACGAAGTCGACCACGACGTCGGCGAGGTCCTTCTTCAGGTCGCCGTACCCCTTGCCGGCGTACTCCTCGACGAGGTCGGTGACGCTGCGGGCGGTGAGCGCGGAGTAGATGGTCAGCAGGTTGTTGACCCCCGGCTTGGTCTCGGGGTCGAAGCGGATCTCCGCCTCGGAGTCGGTGACGGCCGAGCGGATCTTCTTGGCCGAGCGCGCCGGCTCGTCCAGCATCTCGATGATGCCCGCCGGCGAGGAGGCGGACTTCGACATCTTCGCCGTGGGCTCCTGGAGGTCCGTGATCTTCGCGGTGGCCTTGAGGATGTAGGGCTCGGGCAGCCGGAAGGTCTTCTTGTAGCGGCTGTTGAAGCGCTGCGCGAGGTCGCGGGTCAGCTCCAGGTGCTGGCGCTGGTCCTCGCCGACCGGCACGTAGTGCGGGCGGTAGAGCAGGATGTCGGCCGCCTGGAGCACCGGGTAGGTGAAGAGGCCGACGCTGGCCGCGCCCTCGCCGCCCTTGGCGGACTTGTCCTTGAACTGCGTCATCCGCCGGGCCTCGCCGAAGCCGGTGAGGCACTGGAGCACCCAGCCGAGCTGGGCGTGCTCCGGCACGTGCGACTGGATGAAGATCGCGGACCGCTCGGGGTCGATGCCCATGGCCAGCAGCTGTGCGGCCGAGCGCAGCGCCCGCTCGCGCAGCACCTTGGGGTCCTGCTCGACCGTGATGGCGTGCAGGTCGGCGATGAAGAAGAACGGCTGGTGGTCGCGCTGGAGGTCGACCCACTGGCGCAGCGCCCCGAGGTAGTTGCCGAAGTGGAACGAGTCGGCGGTCGGCTGGATGCCGGAGAGGACGCGGGGTCGCGCGCCTCCCGTGGCGGCCGGGACCTCGACCTGGGGCTGCGTCGTTGCCATGGGCCCCATTCTGTCCGATCCGGCCCGCTCGCCCGCCTCCGGGTACGCCCGGCCCGGGTGCCCCGGGTCCGGAACGGGCCGCGGGCGCGTCCCGGCCGTGCGGCCGGGGACGCGCCCGCGGGTGGTGCGTGGTGGCCGGGTCAGACCAGGGCGGAGGTCTCGACGGCCCCCGAGGCCTGTCCGGCGGAGCGGGCACGGGCGGCCAGGACGACGACGGAGAGGCCGAAGACGGCCAGCAGCGAGCCGACCAGCAGCGGGGAGCGGAAGCCCCAGCCCGCGGCGATCACGGCGCCGCCGACCCAGGCGCCGAGGCCGTTGCCGATGTTGAGCGCGGAGTGGCTCAGTGCGGCGCCGAGCGTCTGGGACTCCCCCGCTGCGTCGATGAGGCGCATCTGGAAGCCCAGCGCCAGCACCGAGCCCGTCACCGTGGTGGTGAAGGCGGCCACGAGCGCGCCCCAGCCGGTGGGGGCCAGGACGAAGTAGGCCAGCAGGGAGACGGCGAGGCCGACCGAGCCCAGCCGCAGGCTGTTCTCCACCGACCAGTCGCACAGGCGACCGGCGAGCATGTTGCCGACGACCATGCCGATGCCCAGCACGAAGAGGAACACCGCGACGGCGCTCTCGCCGAGCCCGCCGACGTCCTGCGTGAGCGGGGAGATGTAGGAGATGAGGGCGAACATGCCGCCGAAGCCGCCGCCGGCGGCGAGGACGGCGAACCACAGCTGCGGCTGACGCAGGCCGCTGATCTCACGGCGGCTGGTGGCGGTGCGGTCGCCCGGCATGCGCGGCACGGCCAGCAGGACGAGGACGACGGTGACGAGCGAGAGCACGCCGACGACCACGTAGGCCCAGCGCCAACCCAGCTGCTGGCCGACGAGGGTGGTCAGCGGCACGCCCACGACGTTGGCCAGCGGGATGCCCATCATCACCATCGAGAGCGCGAAGCCGCGGCGGTTGGGGGCGACCATCGACGCCGCGACGAGCGCGGCCAGGCCGAAGTAGGCGCCGTGCGGCAGCCCGTCGAGGAAGCGCAGCACCGCCAGGAGCCGGTAGTCGGTGACCGAGGCCGAGGCCAGGTTCACCAGGCCGTAGAAGGCCATGAGCCCGACCAGCAGGCCGCGACGCGGCAGCTTGGCGCCCAGCGCGGCGATGAGCGGGGCACCGACGACGACGCCGGCGGCGTAGAGGGAGATGAGGTGGCCACCCTGGGAGATCGAGATCCCCAGGCCGGCGGAGACCTCGGGCAGCAGGCCCATCGCCACGAACTCGGTGACGCCGATGGCGAAGCCACCGGTGCCGAGCGCGAGCACGGCGATCCAGAAGCGCAGGCCGGGCCGCTGGTCGGCGGCCACGACAGGGAAGGAACCGGTGGGCGTGGGGTCTTCGGTGCGGACGTCGGCGAGCGACATGACGAAACACCTCCTGGAGGGGCGCGTGGGGACCGGCCCGGAGGCCGGCGTGGTCGGTGGTCGTGCGGGCCGGCGGTGCCGGCCGTGGTGCAGGCCGGCGGTACCGGCCGTGGTGCGGGCAGTGCTGCGCCCGGCCCGTGCGGTGCGCCGGGGCGCGCCTGTCACGGACGGTGCCGGGCGGGGGGGGTCGTGCGGGTGCTGCGAGAGGTGGTCGCCGGGACGCGTGAGGCGCCTCGGGCAACGGGCAGCCGGACTGCCGTGCGTCCACTGTCCAACGCCGGGCTGGTTTACCGCTATTCCTGAATGCCGTGTCTTCAGACACATGACGGTCTGCGCCCCACCGGGCCACCTCCGGAACGCCGCGACCCCGGCCGACCGTGTGGTCGACCGGGGCCGCGGGACGTCGCGCGCCGGGCGGCGCTGCTGGGGGTGCCGCCGCCGGGGCTCAGCCCACCGGCACGACCTCGGACTCGATCAGCTGCACGCTGTCCGCGCCGGCGGCGCAGGCCGCGGTGCCCGTGTAGTCGGTGTCGGTGGTCGTCTCGCCGGAGGCCGTGACGGAGGTCCCGGTGCGGGCCACGAGGCTGCTGGAGTCGTCGTAGAGGCTGATGACGCCGCTCTCGGACTCCTGGGCCGTCCATCCGGCCGGCCACACGGGCCACACCCGGGTGCCGTCGGTGGCGTCGAGGTAGACGCAGCCGCCCTCGCCCGCCACCAGCTCACCGGCGACCGGGGACGCGCCGACGGCCTGGCCCGGGAGCCAGCTGTTGGTGGGCAGCCGCACGGCCGTGCCCTCGCCCGTGCCGGTGCGCTGCGCGTTGAGCGCGACCAGCCCGAACAGCAGCGCGGCGCCGATGAACGGGATCAGCGCCATGATCACGTAGCCGCGGGTGCTCATGGCCCGGCCGTCCCAGCCCTCGGCGATGGCGGTGGCCGAGTCACGCCCGGTGCCCTCCGGCCCCTGCGCGGGGCCGGAGGACCGGTCGTCGTCGGAGGTGCTCACAGCGCGGCGAGCGCGGCGTTCAGCGTCGCGGAGGGGCGCATCACGTCGTCGGCCTTCTCGTCGACGGGCTGGTAGTAGCCACCCACGTCGGCCGGCTTGCCCTGGACGCCGTTGAGCTCGGACACGATGGTCTCCTCCTGCTCGGCCATCTTCGCGGCCAGCGGGGCGAAGACCTCGGCCAGGGCCGGGTCGGCGGTCTGGTTCGCCATCTCCTGGGCCCAGTACAGAGCCAGGTAGAAGTGCGAGCCGCGGTTGTCGATGCCGCCGATCTTGCGCGTCGGGGACTTGTCGTTCTCCAGGAACGTGGCCGTGGCGGCGTCCAGGGTGTCGGCGAGGATCTTCGCGCCCGCGTTGTCGGCGTAGCCGGCGAGGTGCTCCAGCGAGGCGGCCAGGGCGAAGAACTCACCCAGGCTGTCCCAGCGGAGGTAGTTCTCCTCGAGCAGCTGCTGGACGTGCTTGGGGGCGGAGCCGCCGGCGCCGGTCTCGAAGAGGCCGCCGCCGTTCATCAGCGGGACGATGGAGAGCATCTTCGCCGACGTGCCGACCTCGAGGATCGGGAACAGGTCGGTGTTGTAGTCGCGCAGGACGTTGCCGGTCACCGAGATGGTGTCCTTGCCCTGGCGGATGCGCTCGAGGGAGTAGGTGCAGGCCGCGGCCGGCGCCATGATCTCGATGGTCAGACCCTCGGTGTCGTGCTCGGGCAGGTACTCCCTCACCTTGGCGATGAGGTTCGCGTCGTGGGCGCGCTCCTCGTCCAGCCAGAAGACGGCCGGGTCGCCGGTGGCGCGGGCGCGGGTGACGGCGAGCTTCACCCAGTCGCGGATCGGGGCGTCCTTGGTCTGGCAGGCGCGCCAGATGTCGCCGGGCTGCACGTCGTGGGAGATGAGCACGTCGCCGGCGGCGTTGGTGACGGTCACCGTGCCGGCGGCCGGGATCTCGAAGGTCTTGTCGTGGGAGCCGTACTCCTCGGCCTTCTTGGCCATGAGGCCGACGTTCGGCACCGAGCCCATGGTGGCCGGGTCGAGCGCGCCGTGCGCCTTGCAGTCGTCGATGACGGCCGAGTAGACGCCGGCGTAGGAGGAGTCGGGGATGACGGCGAGGGTGTCGGCCTCCTTGCCGTCGGGGCCCCACATGTGGCCGCCGATGCGGATCATCGCCGGCATCGAGGCGTCGATGATGACGTCGGAGGGGACGTGCAGGTTGGTGATGCCCTTGCGGTCGTCGACCATCGCCATGCGCGGGCCGTCGGCCAGGCCGGCGGTGACGGCGGCCTTGATGGCCTCGCCCTCGGGCAGGGACTCGACGCCGGACAGCAGGCCGCCGAGGCCGTCGTTGGCCGAGACGCCGGCCGCGGCCAGCTGCTCGCCGTACTGCTCGAACAGGGTCGGGAAGAACGCCTGCACGACGTGGCCGAAGATGATCGGGTCCGAGACCTTCATCATCGTGGCCTTGAGGTGCACGGAGAAGAGGACGTCCTCGGCCTTCGCGCGGGCGATCTGCTCGGTCAGGAAGCGGCGCAGCGCGGCGACGTCCATGTAGGTGGCGTCGACGACCTCGCCGGCCTCCACCGGGATCGACTCCTTGAGCACCGTCACGGTGCCGTCGACGCCGGTGTGCGTCACCGTCAGGGTGTCGGCGGCCTCGAGCACGACGGACTTCTCGTTGGAGAAGAAGTCGTTCTCGCCCATGGTGGCGACGTCGGTCTTGGAGTCGGCGCTCCAGGTGCCCATGCGGTGGGGGTACTTCTTGGCGTAGTTCTTCACCGCACCGGGCGCGCGACGGTCGGAGTTGCCCTCGCGCAGGACCGGGTTCACGGCCGAGCCCTTGACCTTGTCGTAGGCGGCGCGGGCGGCCTTCTCCTCGTCGGTGGTGGGGTTCTCCGGGTAGTCGGGGATCGCGTACCCCTTGGCCTGGAGCTCCTTCACGCAGGCCTTCAGCTGCGGGACGGAGGCCGAGATGTTCGGCAGCTTGATGATGTTGGCCTCGGGCTTGGTGGCCAGCTCGCCGAGCTCGGCGAGGGCGTCGCCGATGCGCTGCTCCTCGGTCAGGTGCTCCGGGAACTGGGCGAGGACGCGGCCGGCCAGCGAGATGTCGCGGGTCTCGACGTCCACGCCGGCCTTCGCGGCGTAGGCCTGGATGATCGGCAGGAACGAGTAGGTCGCGAGGAGCGGTGCCTCGTCCGTGTGGGTGTAGATGATCTTGGCCATGGTGCGGGCAGCTCCTGGAGCGATCGAGGGCGAAACTTTCTTGACGTCAAGATACCGGACGGGCCGGGCGGACCGGGGTCCGGCCTCAGCCTGACAGGCCCGAGCCGGTCGGGTCCACGGCGCCGACCACGTCCGAGCCGGCGGTGTAGGCGACCAGGCCGGTGCCGGGCAGGTAGTAGGAGGTCGTGCTCGCGCCGTCGCTGACGGTGCGCACGACCAGGGCGCCCGAGTAGGCGCCGTCGGCGAGCACGACCTGGCCGTCCAGGCTGACGACGGTCGCCACGCCGGCGTCCGGCACCGCCTCGCCGGCGGTCGCCCAGCCGTCACCCCGGCGGGGCTCGGCCGGCAGCAGCAGGCCGGCCTCGGCACCGTCCTCCCCCGCCCGCCAGTCGGCGGCCGCGTCCTCGGAGTCGTCCTGGCCGAGCCACCAGACGTTGCCGCTCGCGTCCTGGGCCAGGTAGGTGGTGCTGGTGGCGCCGTCGGCGTCGGTCCGCACCAGCGCCGAGGCCGCGACGCCGTCGACGTCGGTCGTCCCCTCCGCGAGGCGGAGCACGGAGCCGTCGTCGAAGGTGGTGCCGGCGGCCGGCACGGCGAGGTCGGGGTGGGTCAGGCCCTCGACCCACGCGCGCGAGCCCAGGTCGGGCAGCGGCGAGGTGAGGGTGTCGACGCCGGCCTCCGCGACCTGCGGGGGCTCCATCCAGGCGCAACCGCCGAGGAGGAGCAGCAGGGCCGGCGCGGCGCCCAGCACCGTGGCGCGCGCACGACCTGTGCGAGTGCCGACGCGGGCGGCGGGGCGGGTCCGGACGAGGCGCACGACCCCATCGTCGCAGCAGACCCAACCCGGGCACCGACCGGCCGGGCGGGCGCCCGGCGACCCGGGTGCCCGTCCGCGCGGGTGCGCCAGGGTCGGTGGTGTGCGAACAGACACCTTTCGGCACACGCGACGCGGGTCACACACTGCTAGGTTCGCCACGAGGCTCCTGCCCCGGCCGCCGCGCGCGGCCGGACCTCGACGGGAGCCCGCGACGAGAAGCCCGTCACGCCTACTTGAGGAGACGACGTGAGCACCACCCCGCTGAAGGTCGCCGTCACCGGTGCCGCCGGCCAGATCGGCTACAGCCTCCTGTTCCGCCTCGCGAGCGGCGCCCTCACCGGCGGCCGCCCGATCGAACTGCGGCTGCTGGAGATCACCCCTGCCCTGAAGGCGCTCGAGGGCGTCGTCATGGAGCTCGACGACTGCGCGTTCCCCGGCCTGGCCGGGGTGCAGATCGGCGACGACGCGGAGACCGTCTTCGACGGCGTGAACCTCGCGCTGCTCGTCGGCGCGCGCCCGCGCGGCCCCGGCATGGAGCGCAGCGACCTCCTCGAGGCCAACGGCGCGATCTTCACCGCTCAGGGCAAGGCGCTGAACAAGGTGGCCGCGGACGACGTCCGCATCGGCGTGACCGGCAACCCGGCGAACACCAACGCCCTCATCGCGATGAGCAACGCCCCCGACATCCCGGCCGAGCGCTTCTCCGCGCTGACCCGCCTGGACCACAACCGCGCGATCTCCCAGCTCGCCGCCAAGACCGGTGCGCCCGTCACCGACATCTCGAGGATGACGATCTGGGGCAACCACTCGGCCACCCAGTACCCCGACCTGTTCCACGCCCAGGTGGCCGGCAAGAACGCCGCCGAGGCCGTCGGCGACCAGGACTGGCTGGAGAACACCTTCATCCCCACCGTCGCCAAGCGCGGGGCCGCGATCATCGAGGCCCGGGGCTCGTCCTCGGCCGCGTCGGCGGCCTCGGCCACCATCGACGCCGCCCGTGACTGGCTCTACGGCTCCGCCGAGGACGACTGGGTCTCCATGGCCGTCGTCTCCCGCGGCGAGTACGGCGTGCCCGAGGGCATCATCTCCTCCTTCCCGGTCACCACGAAGGACGGCGACTGGAGCATCGTGGAGGGCCTCGAGATCGACGACTTCTCGCGCTCGAAGATCGACGCCACGACCGCCGAGCTGGTCGAGGAGAAGGAGGCCGTCACCGGCCTCGGGCTGATCTGAGGCTCGGCCCCACCCGCACGCACCACGGGCCCCGTCCCTCCTCGCGGAGGGGCGGGGCCCGTGTCGTGCGTGCGGGGCAGGTGGGCGTCTCAGCCCCCCATGGGCACCGGGATCGAGTGCACGAGCGCCAGCACCGCCAGCGCCGTCGCGCTCAGCAGCGTGACGTCGATCCAGCGGGAGCGGACCGCGAGCATGCCCGCGTCCACCTCCCGCAGGACGAGGCGGAGCGCCGCGGCCGCGAGCAGCGCGCCGGCGAAGACCGTGATGCCGGCGCGCCACTCCCCCAGCGCGGCCCAGGCCAGCGACCCCACGGCCACCAGCAGCACGAGGATGTAGAACGCGCCACCGATGGTGGAGGGCTTGCGCCGCGGCTCGACGGCCGCGATCTCCTCGGCGATCTCCTCGGTGCTGGGCACCGCGGGGTCGTCGGAGGCCGGCTGGTCCACTGCTGGTGCTCCTCTCAGGCCAGGCCGGCCTGGCGCTCGGCCATCTCCACGACGTTGGAGAGCAGCATGGCGCGCGTCATCGGGCCGACTCCACCCGGGTTGGGCGAGACCCACCCGGCGACGTCCCACACGTCGGCGGCCACGTCGCCGGCGATCTTGCCGTCGACGCGGCTGACGCCGACGTCCAGCACCGCGGCACCGGGCTTGACCATGTCGCCGGTGATGATGCCGGGCACGCCGGCCGCGGCGATCACGACGTCGGCCTCGCGCACGTGCTTGGCCAGGTCCCGGGTGCCGGTGTGGCACAGCGTGGCGGTGGCGTTCTCGCTGCGGCGGGTGAGCAGCAGGCCCATCGGGCGGCCGACGGTGAGGCCGCGGCCCACCACGACCACCTCGGCGCCGGCGAGCGCGACGCCGTGGCGGCGCAGCAGCTCCAGGCAGCCGACCGGGGTGCAGGGCAGGGAGCCGGGCACGTTGAGCGCGAGGCGTCCGAGCGAGACCGGGTGCAGGCCGTCGACGTCCTTGTCGGGGTCGACGCGGGAGAGCAGCGCGTACTCGTCCAGGCCGGTGGGCTGCTGGATGAGGAAGCCCGTGCAGGCGTCGTCGGCGTTGAGCCGGTCCACCTCGGCCTCGACCTCGGCCTGGGTGGCTGTGGCGGGCAGGTCGACGCGGATCGACTCGATGCCGATCTCGGCGCAGTCCTTGTGCTTGGCACCGACGTACCAGTGCGAGCCCGGGTCGTCGCCGACCAGGATCGTGCCCAGGCCCGGGGTGACGCCGGCGTCCTTCAGCTTCTCGACGCGGACCTTCAGCTCGGCCTTGATGGCCTTGAGGGTCCCCGAGCCGTCCAGCTTCTGTGCAGTCATGTCAGGCCCCCGCTCAGTGGAAGAAGTGTCGCGTGCCGGTGAAGTACATGGTCACGCCCGCGGCCTTGGCGGCCTCGACGGTCAGCTCGTCGCGCACCGAGCCGCCGGGCTGCACGATGGCGGTGACGCCGGCGTCGATGAGGATCTGCGGGCCGTCCTCGAAGGGGAAGAAGGCGTCCGAGGCGGCGACCGAGCCGCGGGCCCGCTCCTCGCCCTCGGCCAACGTGTTGGCGCGCTCCACGGCGAGTTTGCAGGAGTCGACGCGGTTGACCTGGCCCATGCCGACGCCGACGGAGGCGCCGTCCTTGGCGAGCAGGATCGCGTTGGACTTGGCGGCGCGGCAGGCCTTCCAGGCGAACGCGAGGTCGGCGAGCACCTCGGCGGAGGCGGGCTCGCCGGCGGCCAGCGTCCAGGCGGACGGGTCGTCCCCGCCACCGTCGACGACGGCGTCCACGTGGTCGCGCTGCTGCATCAGCAGGCCGCCGGACACGGGCCGCATCTCGACCTCGCCCTTGCCGGGCAGGGGGCACACGAGGATGCGGATGTTCTTCTTGCGCGCCAGCACCTCGACGGCGCCGTCCTCGTAGCCGGGGGCCACGATGACCTCGGTGAAGACCTCGGCCACCTGCTCGGCCATGGCGACCGAGACGGGGCGGTTGGCGGCGATGACGCCGCCGAACGCCGAGAGCGAGTCGCAGGCGTGGGCGCGGGCGTGGGCCTGCGCGACGTCGCTGCCCACCGCGATGCCGCACGGGTTGGCGTGCTTGATGATCGCCACGGCCGGCTCGTCGAAGTCACCGGCCGCACGGCGGGCGGCGTCGGCGTCGACGTAGTTGTTGTAGGACATCTCCTTGCCGTGCAGCTGCTCGGCCTGGGCCAGGCCGGCACCCCACGCCGAGGTGTAGAGCGCGGCCGCCTGGTGCGGGTTCTCGCCGTAGCGCAGCGTGGAGGACTTCTCCCAGGTCGCGCCGACGAACGCCGGGAAGCCGGTGCCCTCGGAGGTGTCGGTGAGCACGTTGCCCATCCAGGAGGCGACGGCCACGTCGTAGGCGGCGGTGTGCGCGAACGCCTGGGCGGCCAGCTGCTTGCGCTGGGCGTAGGTGAAGCCGCCGGCCGCGACGGCGGCGAGCGCGTCGTCGTAGGCCTCGGGGCTGGTCACGATGCCCACGCTGGGGTGGTTCTTCGCGGCGGCGCGGACCATGGACGGGCCGCCGATGTCGATCTGCTCCACGCACTCGTCCGGGCCGGCGCCACTGGCGACGGTCTGGGTGAAGGGGTAGAGGTTCACGACCACCAGGTCGAAGGGCTCCACGCCCAGCTCGCCCAGCTGGGCGGCGTGGGCGTCGAGGCGCCGGTCGGCCAGCACGCCGGCGTGCACGCGCGGGTGCAGCGTCTTCACGCGGCCGTCGAGGCACTCGGGGAAGCCGGTCAGGTCCTCCACCTTGGTGACGGGCAGCCCGAGGGACTCGATGAGGCGGGCGGAGCCGCCGGTGGAGACCAGCGCCACGCCGGCGTCCACGAGCCCGCGGACGAGGCCCTCCAGGCCGGTCTTGTCGTAGACCGAGACCAGTGCCCGCTTGATCGGGACGCGGCCGTCGCCGGCGGTGGGGTCGATGGTCAGGACGGGGTCAGACATGCGTCTCTCCTGCGTCGGATGCGAGGAGGAGCACCCAGGCGTTCGATGCTCCCGACGTCACTCCCTGGTGGTGGCCCACCTGCGCCAGTCGTGGTGCGGTCAGCCTACCGGTGCTCAGGCCCCGACGACGACGCGGCGTCCGTCGACGCGGAAGCCCTCGCGGGCCAGGCGGCCGACCTGCTCCACGAGCATGCCCCGCTCGGCGGTCTTGATCCGCTCGTGCAGGCTCTCGACGGTGTCGTCTTCCTCGACCCGCACGACCGTCTGCTCCACGATCACGCCGGTGTCCACGCCCTCGTCGACCACGAAGAGCGTGCAGCCGGTGACCTTCACGCCGTACTCCAGCGCGTCCGCGGGGCCGTGCATCCCCGGGAAGGACGGGGAGAGCGCCGGGTGGGTGTTGAGCGTGCGACCGCCGAAGGCCGCGAGGAACGCGGGGCCGACCAGCTTCATGAAGCCGGCGAGCACGACGAGGTCCGGCTCGTGCGCGGCGACGGCTGCGGTGAGCGCCTCGTCCCAGGACCCGCGGTCGGGGTGGTCCTTGACCCGCTCCACGAAGGTCGGGACGCCGGCCCGCTCGGCGCGCTCGAGGCCGGCGATGTCCGTCCGGTCGGCGCCCACGGCCACGACGTCGGCGCCGTAGGCCGGGTCGGCGGCCGCGTCCAGCAGTGCCTGGAGGTTGGTCCCCGAGCCGGAGACCAGCACGACGAGACGGGGGCGTGCGGAGGCGTCGTTCACGGGCAGGACTGTAGTTCCAGCCCGCCGCGTCAGCCGCGGCGGCGCTGGAGCAGCAGGGTCACCAGCGCCCCGACCGCACCGCCCAGCGCGAGGGCGGGCACGGCGTGCGCCAGGACGTCGACGGCCGACGGCCCGACCTCGGCCATGCGGCCGGGGCCCGCGGCGCCACCGGAGAGGGCGGTGACCAGGCCCAGCAGCAGCCCGGCGAGGACCGAGCCCAGCGCGCCGCGCAGGGTGGCGTCCACGACGCCGGGCACCGGGTCGCGGCGCTGGGCCAGCGCGGCACCCGCGCCGGCCACGAGGGGCGCGAGCACGAGCAGCCCGCCCTGCCAGGCGCCGGGGGTGCCGGCGTCCGGGAGGGCGGCGAGCAGGGGGAACATCGGCAGCGCGCCGAGCACGACCGCGGCCGGGCTGACCACCGTGCCGGTGCCGACCACGAAGCCGGGGCCGAGCAGGTAGGCGCTGGCCCACAGCGCCGCGTTCGGCAGCAGCAGGAGGCACACGACCAGGTAGGCGGTGACGTCTCCGGCGTCCACGTGCAGCTGGGAGAGGATGTTGGCGAAGGTGGAGAAGTCGGTCGCCACGGCCAGCAGGACGACGGCGGTGCACAGCCCCAGCCAGAGGCCGAGCACGCGACGCGTGACGCCGACCAGGCCGCGCACGGAGTCGGGCAGCCGGGCGGCCAGCACGGCGGCGCGGCCGGAGCCCACCGCCAGGCCCGGCAGGCCGATGCCGAGGCTGAGCACCAGCGAGACCAGCACGACGCGGCCGGTGTCGGGGTCGGTGTCGGCGGTGGCCGCGACGGTGTCGGTGACCAGCGCGACGAGCAGGTAGCCGAGCGTGAAGCAGCCCGAGGCGACGGCCACGGTCCAGTCGCGCTCGCCGTCGGCCAGGCGGTCGGCGTCCGGCCCGTGGCCGGCCAGGGCCTCGCCGGCGCGCACGGCGCGACGCCAGGTCGCCCAGGCGGCCAGCAGGGTGACCGCGAGCGGCACGAGCGTGACGGGGGTGTTCTCGACCTGGACGCCCGAGCCGTGGCCCATCAGCCAGCCCAGCGCGCCCACGCGCAGCGCGTCGCGCGGGGCGCCGTGCAGGCCGGCGTCCGCCAGGAACCAGCCGAGGAGGCCCAGCACCAGGCACACGACCAGCGAGAGCCCCGCGGCCCGCACCCCGGCGACGCCCGCGACCAGCGGCAGCGGGCGCTGACGCGCGGGTCGTCCGCCACGTCCGCCTCGTCCCGGGCGTCCCGGGTGGCTCGACGCGCCGCGCCCCCGTGCCGCGGCCCCGGACGGGCGGCGCTGGGTGCGGGAGGACAGGGTGGAGGTCTCGGGAGGCGTCATGACGCCCCCATGCTCCCTCGGCCGGGGCCCCGGACGGCGACGGCACGCCGGTTCCCGCGTCCCTGGGGGCCGCCCGTAGTCTGGACCGGCCATGACCGACCAGCAGGACTTCGACGACTTCTACGCCGAGGCCCGCGAGCGGCTCCTGCTCCAGGCCTACGCCCTGACGGGGGACCTCAAGGCCTCCCGCAGCGCCGTCCGCGACACGACCGTGCAGGCGTGGCACCACTGGCGCAGGATCACCGCCGACGGTGCGACGCCGGAGTCCTGGGTGCGCCCGCGGGCGTGGGCGCTTGCCCACCGCCGGCAGCGCACGCACGTCTGGCACCGCGAGAAGTCCCTGGACGAGGGGGTGCGCACCACCCTCGAGGCCCTCGCCGGCCTCTCCTGGACCCAGCGACGGGTGCTGGTGATGAGCCACCTGGCCGGGCTCTCGATCACCGACGCTGCCCGCGAGGTGGGCGTCACCACCGACCAGTTCACCCGTGACCTCCAGCTCGGCACCGCCGCCGTCGCCCTGGCCGCCGACCAGCCGAGCACCCAGGTGCCCGTCATGCTGCGCGGCCTCGTGGCCGGCCTCGACGACGTCCGGTGGACCCGCCCGGCCCGCCTGCGCCGCAGCGGCGCGACCCGGCGCCGTGGCCACCTCGTGGCGGGCGTGGCACTGGTCGTGGCCTCCGTCGCGGTCACCGGCCTCGTCGTCCACGACCCCGAGGGCGCCCGTCCGTCGCTGGACCGCTCCCTGTCCGGCGTCAGCACCGCCGCCCCGCGCTCCGGGGACGCCTCCGCCGCCGCGGGTTCGGCCGACGCCTCGGCCTCCGGCTCGGCGTCGGCCGACCCCGAGCCGGCCGAGCTCGCCGAGGACGCGATGCTCACCGCCGGTCAGCTCCAGGGCACCCTCACCGGCCGTGGCTGGAAGGTGCTGGAGACCGACCACAACGTCGACGGCGACGGCCTCGTCCTCTCCTGCCAGCAGGTGCGCTACGCCGACACCGAGGTCGAGGACGCCCTCGTCCGCACCTTCCGCTCCGCCCCGGCGCGGGGCACCGTGCGCACCACCACGCAGATGACGGAGCAGTCCGCGGACGCGGCCGTGGCGGCCGACTCCTTCGAGACCTGGTCGGAGTGGCTCTCCGGCTGCACCGACGCCCGGACCCAGCTGATGGCCGTCCGGGAGGTCTCCGGGGTGGGCAACGAGGCGCTCCAGGTCGTGCTGCGCGACTGGGGCAGCGTCTCCACCACGGTGCTGGGCGTCGCGCGCACCGGCCGCTACCTCACCGTGGTGGCCACCCAGCGCGACGGCGAGACGGTGGAGGACGTCCCCGCAGGGGCCCGCGTCCTCGCCTCGGCCGTCGACGACGTCTGCGACCTCGACGGTGGCGGCGCGTGCAGCGAGAAGGTCGCGGCCGCGGCCGCCGACCCGGTGCCGGTCGCCGACGTGCCCACGATGATCGTGGACGCCGACCTCCCGCCGGTGGCCAAGGTCCGCTTCGACTGGGTCGGCTCCGACCCCGACCGCCGGGTGAGCGTCAACGACGCCTCCACGCGCTGCGACGCCACGTCCTTCTCCGGCCGGTTCCGCGGTGCCCGGTTCACCCGCAACGCCACCCGCACCTTCCTCATCCCCGACGCCTCCCGCCTGCCCGTCGAGTTCGGGCTCACCGAGACCGTCGGCGAGCTGCCCGTGGGCCGCGCCGAGGCGCTGGTGGACCGCATCCGCTCGCAGATGTCCTCCTGCGAGGAGCGGGACCCCGGCACCGAGGTGACGCTGCTGCGCGAGCGCGTCACCGGCCAGGGTCGGCGCGGCGAGGAGGTCTCCGTGTGGCGTGTCTCGGTGGAGGTGACCGCGCGCCGCACCATCGTCTACGACATGGCCGTCGTGCGGCACGGCGGCGCGGTGGCCCAGGTGGGCTTCGTCGCCGCGGGCGAGCGCACCGTCACCCAGGGCTCGTTCCTCGCGCTCGCCGAGCGGGCGCTCTCCCGGCTGCGCGCCGGCGTCCGCGCCCGCTGAGGGATTTCCTCCTCGCCCACGCAACCGGCCACGCCCCTGCGGCGTAGTACTCGGTGAGACCCTCGCTCGGAGGGCTCTCGGGACCACCGGGCCGCCCCGTCAGTGCGGCCCGCAGCAGAGGACGTGAGATGGACGAGGTCGAGTTCGACGACTTCTACGCCGCCTCCTACGCCCGCGTCGTCGGTCAGGTGCACGCCATGATCGGCAGCCGCGACGAGGCCGAGGAGTGCGTGCAGGAGGCGTTCGCCCGGGCCTGGGCGCACCGTCGGCGGCTCAGCGCCGCCGAGCACCCCGAGGCGTGGGTGCGCACCACCGCCCACCGCCTGGCCGTGAGCCGCTGGCGACGGGTGGTGCGCGGACGCCGGCCCGCCGACCGGGCCGTCGCCACCCCGGTGACCGCTCCCCCGCCCGACGAGCGGCGCGTGGCGCTGCTCGCGGCCCTGGCGCGGCTGCCCGAGGACCAGCGCCGCGCCCTGGTGCTGCACCACCTGGCCGACCTGCCCGTGCGCGAGGTCGCCCGCGAGGTCGGCGCCCCCGAGGGCACCGTCAAGGCCCGGCTCAGCCGTGGTCGCACCGCCCTGGGGGCCCTGCTCGCCGACGAGCCCGACACCCAGCACGAAGGAGCGCACCGTGGCTGACCACCGCACGGACGACCTGTTCGACCTGCTCCGCGAGGACCCGTCGACCGTCCGCACCCCCGCCCCCGCCGACGTCCGCCGCCGCGGCGACGTGCTGCGTCGGCGCCGCACCGCGGTCGCCGTGAGCGGCACCGTGGCGGCCGTCGTCCTCGCCGTGGGCGTGCCGTTCGCGCTCGCCGGCGGCACCCCGCGTGCCGCACAGACCCCGATCGCGGTCTCCCCCACGGCCGCCTCGGGCACGTCCGAGCAGGCAGACGTCATCCCGCCCGGCTTCCCCCTCACCGAGGGCATGCCCGACGAGACCGACGGCGGCACCCTGACCGTGGGGGCCGTGAGGGCCGCCGAGCGGCTCGGCTACGAGATCGACGCCTGCGAGCCCTCCAGCCTCCTGGACGGGGCCTCCGACTCGCGCCTGGCCACCTACACCGACCCCAGCGAGGGCGGGGTGCAGCGGCTCCTGGCCGTCTACGCCGACGAGGACGCCGCGGCACGTGCCGCGGACAACGAGACCGACCGGGTCTACGGCTGCGTGGAGTCGCTGACCGGTGACGCCGACGACGCCCGCATCGACGACCCGACGCTGACGCAGCGGTTCCTGGCCGACTCCCGGGTCGACGAGGTCTGGACCCTGGTCGAGCCGATGGACGGTGGCGAGGGCTACGTCGTCGTGCTCGTCCGCTCGGGGCGGGCCCTGCTGCTCGACGCCCGGTACACCCAGGGCACCGGCAACGCCGGCGTCCCGGCGGGGCTGGCGTCCATCCAGCTCGCCCAGCTGCCCCTCCAGCCGCTGTTCGAGGTCGGGGGTGGCCAGGAGGACGCCGACACCGACTCCACCTCCTCCCCCTCGAGGCCGGCGGCGGGGTCCCAGGTGGACCTGACGGTCGGCGGCTACCGATCCGTCCCGCGGAGCCAACGGATCGGCTGGTACTACTGCGACCAGGGCGTGCCGGTCGACGGCACGCGGGCGGAGCACGCTCGCACCGGGGACCCCGGGGACGGGACGCAGCGCCTGCTGCTGACCTACGCCGACGAGGCCGCCGCGACCGCGGCCGTGGCGGCCGCCGCCGACCTGGCCGACGCCTGCACCACCGAGGGCTTCACCGGGGGCGGCGGCGAGACCGCCGACGCGCGGACCGAGGTGGTCGGCTCCGACGGTGACCTGACCACCGTCACCCGGACCGCCGACGGCGCCGACGACTTCTCCTACCTCGTCGTCCAGCGGGTCGACCAGGTCGGCGAGCAGGTGCTGGTCACGCTCGTGCAGACGTGGGGGGAGTCGTCGGCGGCGAAGACCGACGAGACGCTCGCCGCTGCCGAGGCGGCCACCCGCCCCGTCCTCGACCAGCTGTCCTGACCCCCTCTCTCCCATCCCCCCCGCCGAGTCGGCAGCACCTTTCAGGGTCTCTCAGGGGCAGGACGCAGAACGGCCCCCGGAGCGGTGCTCCGGGGGCCGTGCGGTGCTGCTGGGGACCAGCAGGCTCAGAGAGCCTTCATGATCTCCCGCATGAGCTCGGCGGTCTCGGACGGCGTCTTGCCGACCTTCACGCCGACGGCCTCGAGGGCCTCCTTCTTCGCCTGCGCGGTGCCGGCGGAGCCGGACACGATCGCACCGGCGTGCCCCATCGTCTTGCCCTCGGGGGCGGTGAAGCCCGCGACGTAGCCGACGACCGGCTTGGTGACGTTGTCCTTGATGAAGGCGGCGGCACGCTCCTCGGCGTCACCACCGATCTCACCGATCATGACGATGGCCTTGGTCTCCGGGTCGGCCTCGAACGCGGCGAGCGCGTCGATGTGGGTGGTGCCGATGATCGGGTCACCACCGATGCCGATGGCGGTGGAGAAGCCGAAGTCCTTCAGCTCGTACATCATCTGGTAGGTCAGGGTGCCCGACTTCGAGACGAGGCCGATCGGACCCTTGCCCGCGATGGTGTGCGGCGTGATGCCGGCCAGGGACTCCTCCGGCGTGATGATGCCGGGGCAGTTCGGGCCGATCATCCGGGTGCCGGCGTGGTTCGCCTCGGACTGGAGGTAGCTCCAGACCTCGGCGGTGTCCTGCACCGGGACGCCCTCGGTGATGACCACGAGCAGGCCGATGCCGGCGTCGATGGCCTCGATGCAGGCGGCCTTGGTGAAGGCCGGCGGCACGAAGACGACCGACACGTCGGCGCCGGTCTCCTTCATGGCCTCCTCGACCGTGCCGAACACGGGCTGCGTGGTGCCGTTGAGCTCGACGGTGGTGCCGGCCTTGCGGGCGTTGACGCCACCGACGATGTTAGAGCCGGCCTGCAGCATCAGGGTGGTGTGCTTGGAGCCCATGCCACCGGTGATGCCCTGGACGATGATCTTGCTGTCGGCGTTGAGGTAGATGCTCACTGTTCTCTGCTCTCTATCTCTCTCAGGCGTTCGCCAGCTCGGCGGCCTTGTCGGCCGCACCGTCCATGGTGCCGACGAGGGTGACCAGCGGGTGCGCCAGCTCGTCGAGGATCGCGCGGCCCTTGTCGACGTTGTTGCCGTCGAGGCGGACCACGAGCGGCTTGGTGGCCGCGTCGCCGAGGATCTCCAGCGCGCCCTTGATGCCGTTGGCGACCTCGTCGCAGGCGGTGATGCCGCCGAAGACGTTGACGAACACGCTCTTGACCTGCGGGTCGTTGAGGATGACGTCGAGGCCGTTGGCCATCACCTGGGCGTTGGCGCCGCCACCGATGTCGAGGAAGTTGGCGGGCTTGACGCCGCCGTGGGCCTCGCCGGCGTAGGCGACCACGTCGAGGGTGCTCATGACGAGACCCGCGCCGTTGCCGATGATGCCGACCTGGCCGTCGAGCTTGACGTAGTTCAGGCCGAGGTCCTTGGCCTTCGCCTCGAGCGGGTCGGCCTCCTCCCGGATCACGAACTCCTCGTGGTGCGGGTGACGGAACTCCGAGGCGTTGTCGTCGAGCGACACCTTGCCGTCGAGGGCCTCCAGCTTGTCGTCCGCGAGGCGGGCGAGCGGGTTGACCTCGACGAGCGTGGCATCCTCCTCGACGAAGGTCGTGTAGAGCGCCTGGATCATCGTCACGGCCTGCTCGAAGACGGGCTCCGGGAAGGCGGCCTCGGTCGCGATCTCGCGGGCCTTGGCCTCGTCGACGCCCGTGCCCGGGTCGACCGGGATCTGCTTGACGGCGTCGGGGTTGGTCTTGGCGACCTCCTCGATCTCCACGCCGCCCTCGACCGAGGCGATGCACAGGTACTGGCGGTTCGCGCGGTCGAGCAGGAAGGAGAAGTAGTACTCCTCCACCGGCGGGGTCGCCGGCGTCACGAGGACGCGGTTGACCGTGAGGCCCTTGATCTCCATGCCGAGGATGTCGGAGGCGTACTCGAACGCCTCGTCCGCGGTCTTGGCGAGCTTCACGCCGCCCGCCTTGCCGCGGCCGCCGGCCTTGACCTGGGCCTTGATGACGGTCACACCACCGATCTCCTCGGCAGCGGCCTTGGCCGCCTCGGCGGTCTCCACGACCTTGCCGAGCGTCGTGGTGACACCGTGCTTGGCGAAGAGCTCCTTCGCCTGGTACTCCATCAGATCCACTGATCCACCGTCTTCTCGTCTTGGCAGCCTTCTGGGAGCGGCCGCCTCGTCGTCATCGTTGACGCCGCGACGTCGCCTGACGGGGTGGACCCGGTGACGGGCCCGCGCCAGGCGGCGGGCGATGTCGTTCGCCCGCGACGATAGACCGGGGTGTCCGACGCCACGAGACCGCCCCGAGTGACGTGACCCACGTCACCGTGTCGTTCCAGCCGCGTGACGGGCTTGTGAAAATCGGCACGAGAGTGCGCCCAGCCATCGACAAGCCTGGGTAAAGACTGGTCCCCACAGTTCCCGCACGTGTGGGCCCATCCGTTATGGTCGGCGAGGCCGTCACCCACTCGGGTGCTCGGCACACAGGGGCACACCCACCCCCCTCCTTGCACCGCACCAGCCAACCGACACCCCGGGGAGCACGCAGCAGATGGGCCAGCACCGACCGGAAGGTTCCACCGCCGGAACCCCCGTCGAGCCCACCTCAGCGACCTCGACCCCCTACGTCGGACGGCGGCGTGCCGCCGCACCTGCCGCGGAGCCCGCGGCCCCGGCAGCCCCCTACGTCGGACGCCGGCGCGCGGCACCCGCGCCCGCAGCGCCGGTGGCTCCCGCCCCGCAGGAGGCCGCACGCTCCTACGTGGGTCGTCGCCGGATGGTGCAGGACACCCCCGCCACGAGCCCCGCGGCCCTGCCGGTCGTGCGCAGCGAGGTCGCCCTCCTCGAGGTCGACGCCGCGACGGTCCCCGCGACCGCGCCCACCACGCAGGAGATCGCCGCGATCGTGGACGGTCCCGCACCGGCCACCAGCGTCGACACCGGCACGGGCACCTCGTCCCTGGACACCGGCGTCATCGCCGCCGTGCTGGCCGACCTCGAGCCGCGCGACCACTCGACCTCGTTCGCCGCCGAGGAGACCGAGGTCCTCCCGCTGCTGCGCGCGGCCGAGCCCGGCCGCCGGCGAGCCGCCCGCGGCCGCAAGCCGCGCACCCGCCTGCCCGGCGTCCCGCTCGTGGCCGGCCTGGCCACGCTCGCGGTCACCGTCGGCGGCGTCGTGTGGTCCGGCCAGTCCGACGTCGTCCCGGACACCAGCGCCCCCGACAGCGTCACCGCGCTGGTCGGCAACACCGGCACCGTCGTGGGCAACGACCGTGACGTCGTCTCCCGCAGCACCGACCGGGCGGCCACGTCGCTCGGCGAGGCCGTCGGCCTCACCGACGCCGACGCGGACGCCACCACGGACGAGGACTCCGAGGCCGTGACCGAGGCTGCCGCCGAGCGCGCCGAGGCCCTCCAGTCGATCGACGACCAGGCCAGCGAGCGGTCCGAGGACCTGGCCAACATGTGGATCCTGCCCGTCTCGGGCTACCGGCTCACCGCCCGCTTCGGCGAGTACGGCCTCTGGGCCAGCTACCACACGGGCCTCGACTTCGCCGCCGACGCCGGCACGCCGATCTACGCGGTCGCCTCCGGCACCGTCACCTTCGCCGGCTACGACGGCGCCTACGGCTACAAGACCGTCGTGACGCTCGAGGACGGCACCGAGATCTGGTACGCCCACCAGACCACGCAGTACGTGACCGTCGGCCAGGTCGTCACCGCCGGCGACACCATCGGCACCATCGGGTCCACCGGCAACGTGACCGGCCCCCACCTCCACCTCGAGGTCCGCCCCGGTGGCGGCGACCCGGTGGACCCCTACGCCGCGCTCGTCGAGCACGGCATCACGCCCTGACGTCTTCTCGCCCACCGGCACCTCGGTGTCGCGACAGGACTCCGTCCTTCCTCGAGACCACCGGCGTCGGCGCACGTCCTGCGCACGTGCGGGATGTCTCGAGCCGCGCGTCACGGCTTCGCAGGCTCAGCCGTGGCGCTCCCTCGACCTTGTTCGGTGTCGTGGCCCCTCGTTCCTCGGGGCCACGACCTCACAACTTCTGGACGGGGGCGTAGCGCAGGAGGAGCCGCTTGACGCCGGCGGAGCCGAAGTCGATGGACGCCACGGACTTGTCGCCCTGACCCTCGACGGAGACGACCGTACCGAGGCCGAAGGAGTCGTGGGTGACCCGGTCGCCCGGGTCGAGGTTCGGCACGACCTTGGCCGCCTTGGCCTTGCCTGCCGCGTCCGCCCGGGCCGCGGCTGCGGAGAAGTTGCGGCGGCCGGCCGCCGTCGGGGAGCCGAACGTGCCCGAGGACTCCCCCGAGCCGTAGGTCCGCCCCTGGCTGCCCCACTGGCTCGACAGGTCCGGCCGCGACCACGCGGCCTGGGCCGCCTCGGTGCGGCGCCAGTCGACGAGGTCGACGGGCAGCTCGTCGAGGAAGCGGGACGCCGGGTTGTGCGCCGGGGCCCCCCACGCGGAGCGGACCATCGCCCGCGAGAGGAACAGCCGCTGCCGGGCGCGGGTGATCCCGACGTAGGCCAGCCGCCGCTCCTCCTCCAGCTCGGGCTGGTCACCCAGGGCCCGGGAGTGCGGGAAGACGCCGTCCTCCATGCCGGTGAGGAACACGACGGGGAACTCCAGCCCCTTGGCCGTGTGCAGCGTCATCAGGGTGACGACGCCGTCCCCGTTCTCCTCGTCGTCGGGGATCTGGTCCGCGTCCGCCACCAGGGCCACCCGCTCGAGGAAGTCCCCGAGCCCGGGTGCCACGGTGCCCGCGTCGACGTCGGCGGGGTCCGCCGAGGGGCCGGCCTGCGGGTCCTCCGAGAACTCCCGGGCCACGGCCACGAGCTCGGCCAGGTTCTCCAGCCGGGTGGCGTCCTGCGGGTCCTCGGACTCCTCCAGCGCCACCAGGTAGCCGGAGCGGTCCAGGGTGGTCTCGAGGATGACGTCGGCCCGCTCGCCGGCCGCGACCATCTGCCCCAGCTCGAGCAGCAGGTCGGTGAAGGTGCGGATGCACGACAGCGAGCGGGTCGCCAGGCCCGGGGCCTCCTCGGCGCGCTGCAGCGCCTGCCAGAAGGTGATCGACTCCCGCTCGGCGTAGGCGTTGACGCAGGCCACGGCACGGTCACCGATGCCGCGCTTGGGGGTGTTGAGGATGCGGCGCAGGGAGACCTGGTCCTCCGGGTTGGCCAGGACCCGCAGGTAGGCCAGGGCGTCGCGCACCTCGCGCCGCTCGTAGAAGCGCACGCCGCCGACGACCTTGTAGGGCTGGCCGGTGCGGATGAACGTCTCCTCGAAGATCCGCGACTGGGCGTTGGTGCGGTAGAACACCGCGACGTCGCCCGGGCGGCCGCCGGCGTCGGTGAGCGCGTCGATCTCGGAGGAGACGAAGCGTGCCTCGTCCCGCTCGTCGTCGGCGACGTAGCCGACGATCTTCTCCCCCGCGCCCGCGTCCGACCACAGGCGCTTCTCCTTGCGGCCCTTGTTGTGGCCGATGACCGCGTTGGCCGCGGTGAGGATCGTCTGGGTGGAGCGGTAGTTCTGCTCGAGCAGGATCGACGTCGCGTCGGGGAAGTCCTGCTCGAAGTCGAGGATGTTGCGGATGTTGGCGCCGCGGAAGGCGTAGATCGACTGGTCGGCGTCACCCACGACCATCAGCTCGGCGGGCGGCACGCGCTCCGCGGACGCCTCGGCCCCGGCGTCCCCGCCCGCGAGGGTGCCGGCGTCGAACGGGTCCGCGCACAGCTGGTGCACGAGCGCGTACTGCGCGTGGTTGGTGTCCTGGTACTCGTCGACCAGCACGTGCCGGAACCGGCGGCGGTACGTCTCGCGGACCTCCGGGTTCGACTGGAGCAGGTGCACCGTCGTCATGATCAGGTCGTCGAAGTCGAGCGCGTTCGCCTCGCGCAACCGCCGCTGGTACAGCGTGTACGCGGCCGCGTAGGTCTCCTCGAGCTTGTTGGACGCCTCCGCCGTCGCGGCCTCGGCGTCCTTCAGCTCGTTCTTGTGGTCGCTGACCCAGTTCAGCAGTGCGTTGGGCTGGTAGCGCTTGGGGTCGAGGTCCAGGTCGTTGCAGACCAGCGTCATGAGGCGCTTCTGGTCCTGCGCGTCGTAGATGGAGAAGTTCGACTTCAGCCCGGTGCGCTCGACCTCCTTGCGCAGGATGCGCACGCACGCGGAGTGGAAGGTCGAGACCCACATGATGCGGGCGCGCTTGCCCACGAGGTCCTCCACCCGCTCCTTCATCTCGGCCGCGGCCTTGTTGGTGAAGGTGATGGCCAGGATCGAGCCGGGGTGGGCACGCCGCTCCTGGATCAGCCAGGCGATCCGCCGGGTCAGCACCCGGGTCTTGCCCGACCCGGCACCCGCCACCACCAGCAGCGGCGCGCCCTCGTGGACGACGGCTGCCGCCTGCGGCTCGTTGAGGCCCTCGAGCAGCTGCTCGCGGGTCGGCCCGCGGCGCTCGGTGCGGGCCGGCGCGGCCGGGGTCAGGTGGTCGAACCCGGGCAGCATGCCACCCAGGTCGGCGCTGGCGGAGGGGCTGAAGTCGGTGTCGCTCATGCTGCCTCCAGCCTACGGCGCGCCGCCGACCGCGGCCGAGTCGTCTCCACAGCCCCGGCACCGGCCCCGGCCCCGGCCCCGGCCCCGGCAGCAGCACCTCAGGAGCGAGGCTCGATCTCCAGCACCACCTCGGGCGCCAGCCGGTAGGGCCCGCTGAGCACGAGGGCACCCAGGACGCGGCGCAGCCGCGAGACCTCGGCCCGCACGGTCACCAGGTGCTCGGCGTCCCCGTGCAGCGCGCGGCTGAGTCCTGCCGCGTCCGTGCCGGCGGACCCGGCCGCGGCGAGCGTCCGCACGATCTCGGCGTGCCGCGGCGTCAGCTGCACCCGCCAGGGCGCCCCGCCCCCGCCGTCCGCCACCTCGAGGACGGCGGGCGGGCCCGCCAGGAGGCGGGCGCGCAGCGGTCGGGCGGACGCCGCCGTGGCCGCCGGCCGCACCAGCCACCCGTCGCCGGGGCGGTCGCCGAGCGGCTCGGCCAGGCAGACCCCGAGGCCGGGCACGGCCAGCGGCCGCCCCGCCGAGGGCGCCTCCAGCCGCGGCCCGGCGGCGACCCCGACGCGGTGCGCCACCCAGCCCTCGTCGTCCACCACGAGCAACGGCCCGCTGCCGCCGACCACGTGCTCGGTGCGCCGCCGCAGCCGCTCGAGGTCCTCGTGGTGGCGCCGCCACAGCCCGGCCTCGCCGAGGCGCACCGCCGAGGCCACCAGCCCGCCGATCGCCGGGTGCAGGGTCAGGGCCGGGCCGCTGACGTCCACGACCCCCAGCAGCGACCCGTCGCGCGGGTCGTGGACCGGGGCGGCCGTGCAGTACCAGGGGTGCTGCTGGGCCTCGAAGTGCTCGGCCGAGAACAGCTGCACGGGCGCCGCCTCGGCGATGGCGGTGCCGATCGCGTTGGTGCCGACCTGCCGCTCCGTCCAGGTCGCCCCCTCGGCAAAACCCAGGTCGTCGGCCTTGCGGCGGACGCCGGCGGCGCCGTCGCGCCACAGCACCACGCCGTCGGCGTCGGTGATCACCACGAGGAAGTGCGAGGCGTCCGCGACGCTGCCCAGGACGAGGCGCAGCTCGTCGACCACGAGGGAGAGCCGGCTCGCGCGCCGGGCCTCCTCGACCGCGGCCGGGCCGAGCGGGTCGCGGGCGTTGTCGCCGTCCGGGTCCAGGCCCACGTCCAGGACGCGCCGCCAGGAGCGGGCCACCAGGGCCCGGGGCCGCGACGGAGCGCGTCCGCCACCGAGCACCGCGTCGCGGATGCGGCGCAGCTCGCGGGCGCGCACGCCGAGGTCGGTGCCGGGCGCGACGGCCTCGAACCGCGGGTCGGACGCGGGAGACCGGGTGGGCATGCGGTGAGCGTAGAGCGCCACCGTGACGCACGCCACAGGAGAATCGCCCCGTGGAGCCTGCAACACGTCGCAACGGTTCCGCCACCGGCACGCCCCGGAGTGTGCTGCCGGTCACACCGAGCAGGGCAGCCCGGTGAGCGAAGGGAGCACCCATGACCGAGATCCTCGACAGGCCCGCCGACACCGCGGCGGCGCCCACCCCGAGCGAGCGGGCCACCCGCTGGCTGGGCGACTTCGAGGCGGCGCTCGCCGCCCGCGACGTCCGGGCCGCGGCCGGCATGTTCGCCACCACCAGCTTCTGGCGCGACCTCGTCGCGTTCTCGTGGAACCTCACCACCGTCGAGGACCGCGCCGGGGTCGCCGACCTCCTGGAGCACACCCTGGAGCGGGTCGACCCGCACGGCCTCGTCCTCGAGGAGGAGGCCAGCGAGGACGGCGGCGTCGTGACCGCCTGGTTCGGGCTCACCACGTCCGTGGGCCGGTGCCGCGGCCTGCTGCGGCTGCGCGAGGAGGACGGCGCCGACCGCGCGTGGACCATGCTCACCACGATGTACGAGCTCGTCGGGCACGAGGAGCCCCGCGGCACCCGCCGCCCGATGGGGGCGGAGCACGGCGCCCGGCGCGACCGCTCGTCCTGGCTGGAGCGGCGCGAGGCCGAGGACGCCGCCCTGGGCCGCACCGAGCAGCCCTACGTCCTCGTCGTCGGGGGCGGGCAGGGCGGCATCGCCCTGGGCGCGCGCCTGCGCCAGCTCGGCGTGCCGGCCCTGGTGATCGACAAGCACGCCCGGCCCGGCGACCAGTGGCGCAACAGGTACAAGTCCCTGTGCCTGCACGACCCCGTCTGGTACGACCACCTGCCGTACCTGAAGTTCCCGGACAACTGGCCCGTCTTCGCCCCCAAGGACAAGGTGGGCGACTGGCTGGAGATGTACACCCGGGTCATGGAGGTGCCGTACTGGTCCTCCACGGTCGCGACGTCGGCGTCCTTCTCGGAGGAGACCGGGCAGTGGACGGTCGAGGTCGAGCGGGACGGGGAGGCGCTGACGCTGCGCCCCACCCAGCTGGTGATGGCCACCGGGATGTCGGGCAAGCCGAACCTCCCGTCCCTCCCGGGCATGGAGGTCTTCCGCGGCGACCAGCACCACTCCTCGGCCCACCCCGGCCCCGACGCCTACGCGGGCAAGCGAGCCGTCGTCATCGGCTCGAACAACTCGGCCTTCGACATCTGCGGGGCCCTGTGGGAGCACGGCGCCGACGTGACGATGGTGCAGCGTTCCTCCACGCACATCGTCAAGAGCGCCTCCCTGATGGAGCACGGCCTGGGCGACCTCTACTCCGAGCGGGCGCTCGCGGCCGGCATGACCACGGAGAAGGCCGACCTGGTCTTCGCCTCCCTGCCGTACCGGATCATGCACGAGTTCCAGATCCCCGCCTACGAGAAGATGGCCGAGGTCGACGCCGACTTCTACGCCCGGCTCGAGGCGGCGGGCTTCGACCTCGACTGGGGCGACGACGGCTCGGGCCTGTTCATGAAGTACCTGCGCCGTGGCTCGGGCTACTACATCGACGTCGGTGCCGCCGAGCTGGTCGCGGACGGCGAGGTGCACCTCGCGCACGGGCAGGTCGACCACCTCACCGAGGACGCGGTGGTGCTCGCCGACGGCACCGAGCTGCCCGCCGACCTCGTCGTGTACGCCACCGGCTACGGCTCCATGAACGGCTGGTGCGCCGACCTGATCAGCCAGGAGGTCGCCGACCGGGTCGGCAAGGTGTGGGGCCTCGGCTCGGAGACCACCAAGGACCCCGGCCCGTGGGAGGGCGAGCAGCGCAACATGTGGAAGCCGACCCAGCAGCAGAACCTGTGGTTCCACGGCGGCAACCTGCACCAGTCGCGGCACTACTCCCTCTACCTGGCGCTCCAGCTCAAGGCCCGCCACGAGGGCATCGAGACGCCGGTCTACCGGCTCCAGGAGGTGCACCACCGGTCCTGACCCCGCATGCGACGGTGCCCCACGACAGCGCCCACGACAG
Source organism: Nocardioides bruguierae (assembly GCF_023656415.1). Classification (GTDB taxonomy): domain Bacteria; phylum Actinomycetota; class Actinomycetes; order Propionibacteriales; family Nocardioidaceae; genus Nocardioides; species Nocardioides bruguierae. The sequence goes on along the minus strand of NZ_JAMOIL010000016.1, from coordinate 22,096 downwards.
CGCCCCACGACCCAGGACGGGTCGTGGGGCGCTGTGCGTGCGGCGTGGGCGGGTCGCCTCAGACGGTGCTGCCGCCCAGCCGCAGGAACTCCAGGTGCCGCTCGTACTGGTCGAGCACGTCGTCGATGAGCTGCACGCGGCTGTAGCCCATCACGTCGTAGCCCTGCCCGCCCTCGCGCAGGTGCACCTCGAGGCGGAAGTACCAGTCGTCGCCGCGCGACATCCGGCCGCCGTAGCTCGGGGTGGCGGCGCGGGTGCGCTGGAGCCGGTAGACGAAGGGACGCTCCCCCACGCCGGCACGCAGGACGACGGCGGGCTCGGCGACCCCCTCGTCGGCCGACTCCGTGCCCGGCTCGGGCTCGGCGACCACGGACTCCACGACGACCTCGACGCCCTGCTCGCGCAGCTCGCCCGCCACGTCCTCGAGGGCCGGGACGGCGGTCTCGGAGAGGTAGGTGTCCGCGCGGCGCTGGTCGGGGAAGTCCATGGACCGGCGCAGGCGGGACTGCCAGGAGCCGCGCTCGCGCTCGCTCGGGGTGCTGCGGCCCGAGAGCACGCCGGGCATGGCGCCGCGGCGGCTGTCGGCGAGGTGACCCTCGGCCGAGAGCGCCTTCCACAGGCCCCACATGACGCCGATCATCACGAACGCGAACGGCAGGCCGATGATCACGGTGGCGTACTGGAGGGCGTAGATGTTGCCCGCCGCCAGGATGGCCAGCGTCAGCGCGCCGGTGGCGACCGCCCAGAAGATCCGCAGCGACGGGCCGGCGTCGTGGTTGGCGCTCTTGAGGCGGCTCGACAGGTTCGCCATCACCAGGGCGCCGGAGTCGGCGGAGGTGACGTAGAACAGCAGGCCGATGAGGATGAACGCGCCGGCGACGAACGTGAAGCCGGGGTACTGCTGGAGCAGCGACCACAGGGCGGTGTCGGGGCCACTGGCGTCGTTGACCACGTCCGCCAGGTCGGTGTTGCCGCTGCGCAGCTCGTCGAGGGCGGCGTTGCCGAAGATCCCGATCCACATGACGATGTAGCTGAACGGGATGATCATCGCGCCGGCCACGAACTGGCGGATGGTGCGGCCGCGGGAGATGCGGGCCAGGAACATGCCGACGAAGGCCGCCCAGGCGATCCACCAGGCCCAGAAGAACAGGGTCCAGTAGCTCATCCAGTCACCGGTGTCGGTGTAGGCGAACGTCCGGTTCGTCATGCCCGGGAACATCGTCACGTAGTCGCCCACGTTCTGCACCAGCGAGTTGAGCAGGTGCGCCGTGCGGCCGGTGACCAGCACGTAGGCGGCCAGCACGATGGCCAGCAGCACGTTGAACTGCGAGATGAGCTTGATGCCGCGGTCCACGCCGGTCACCGCGGAGAGCGTGGCGATGGCGATGGCCAGCACGACCAGGCCGATCTGCACGGGCAGGCCGACGGAGAGGCCGAAGACGATCTCCAGGCCCACGTTGAGGCTGACGACGCCGATGCCGAGCGAGGTGGCGACGCCGAAGATGGTGCCCAGGATGGCGGCGGTGTCGGCGGTCGTGCCGATGGGGCCGTTCACCTTCGTGCCGAAGATCGGGTACAGCGCCGAGCGCACCGCCAGCGGCAGGCCCTGCCGGTAGGCGAAGTAGGCCAGCGCCATGCCCATGAGCGAGTACATCCCCCAGCCCGAGAGGCCGTAGTGGAACAGCGTCCACACGGTGCCCTCACGGGCGGCCTCGGTGGTGCCGCCCTCGATGGCCGGCGGGTTGAGGTACTGGAAGGCCGGCTCGTAGACGGCGTAGAAGATCAGGTCGGTGCCGATGCCGGCGGCGAACAGCATCGCGGCCCAGGCGCCGGTGGAGAACTCCGGCCGGGAGTGCTCGGGGCCGAGCCGGACCCGCCCGAACCGGGAGAAGCCCAGGCCCAGCACGAAGAGCAGCACGCTGGTGGTCAGCGCGACGTAGTACCAGCCGAACCAGGTCGACACCCAGCCGACCACGGACTCCAGGGTCGAGTAGGCGTGGTCGGGCCAGGCCACGCACCACACCGTCACGGCGAGGGTGATCGCCGCGGCGGTGAGGAACACGGGCTTGTCGAGGGTCCAGTCCTTCTGGTCCTCCGGTGGCCCGGCCGCGTCGGCGGACGGGGTGGGCGGGGTGTCGATGGCGGTCACGAGTACCTCCTGCTGGTCGTGGGGAGGGCGGGCGTGCGGCTCAGCGGCCGGCGCGGACGGTGCCGGGGGCCGCGGCGTTGCGGGGGTCGCCCTCCGGGTAGAGCGGCATGCCCGTGCCGTGCCGGTAGAACGGCGCGTCGAGCGCGGGCAGCGGCGTGTTCCCGGCGATCAGGTCGGCGGCCTTCTCGGCCAGCATCATCACGGGGGCGTAGATGTTGCCGTTGGTCACGTAGGGCATCACCGAGGCGTCCACGACGCGCAGGCCCTCGACGCCGTGCACCTTCATCGAGGACGGGTCGACGACCGCGTCCTCGCCCGTGCCCATCTTGGCGGTGCACGAGGGGTGCAGAGCCGTCTCGGCGTCCTGCGCCACCCAGTCCAGGATCTCCTGGTCGGTCTCGACCGACGGGCCGGGCGAGATCTCTCCGGCCGAGAACGGCGCGAAGGCCGGGGCCTCGAGGATCTCGCGGGCCTTGCGGATCATCTCGATCCACTCGCGCCGGTCGTTCTCGGTCGAGAGGTAGTTGAACTGCATGGCCGGGTGCTCGTACGGGTCGGTGCTGCGGATCTTCAGCCAGCCGCGCACGTCGGAGTACATGGGCCCGATGTGCACCTGGTAGCCGTGCTCCGAGGCCGGCTGCGAGCCGTCGTAGCGGATCGCGATCGGCAGGAAGTGGAACATCAGGTTCGGGTAGGCCACGTCGTCGTTGGAGCGGATGAAGCCGCCCGCCTCGAAGTGGTTGGACGCGCCGACGCCGCTGCGGCCGAAGAGCCACTCCGCCCCGATGCGCGGCTTGTGCCGGTGCTTGAGCCAGGGGGCGATGGAGACGGGCTGCTTCGCCGCGTGCTGGATGTAGACCTCGAGGTGGTCCTGCAGGTTGGCGCCGACGCCGGGCAGGTCGGCGACGACGTCGATGCCGAGGCTGCGCAGGTGGTCGGCCGGGCCGATGCCGGCCAGCTGCATCGTCTGCGGGGTGTTGATGGCGCCGCCGCACAGGATGACCTCGCCGGCCTCGACGACGCTCGAGCGACCCTTGCGGGTGCCGCGGGTGTACTCGACGCCGGTGACCCGGTTGCCCTGGGTGCGCAGCCCCGTGACCATCGCCAGGGTGCGCACGGTCAGGTTCTTCCGCGAGCGCACGGGGTGCAGGTAGGCGCGGGCCGCGGAGAGCCGGCGGCCGCGGTGCACGTTGCGGTCGAACCGGGCGAAGCCCTCCTGGCGGTAGCCGTTGACGTCGTCGGTCAGCGGGTGGCCGGCCTGCTGGGCGGCCTCGAAGAACGCGTTGAACAGCGGGGACGTGGCGGGGCCCTGCTCGAGCACCAGCGGCCCGGACCCGCCGCGCCAGGCGTCCGCGCCGACGCTGCCGTCGGCGAGCATCCGGGTCTCCATGCGCTTGAAGTACGGCAGCACGTGGGCGTAGTCCCAGTGCTCCATGCCGGGGTCGCCGGCCCAGCGCTCGTAGTCCATCGGGTTGCCGCGCTGGAAGATCATCCCGTTGATCGAGGACGACCCGCCGAGCACCTTGCCGCGGGCGTGGTAGACGCGGCGGCCGTTCATGTGCGGCTCGGGCTCGGACTCGTACTTCCAGTCGTAGAGCTTGTTGCCGATCGGGTACGGCAGCGCCGCCGGCATGTGGATGAAGGGGTCCAGCCGGAAGTCGCTGCGGCCCGCCTCGAGCACCAGGACGCTGGTGCCGGGGTCGGCCGAGAGGCGGTTGGCCAGGGCCGAGCCCGCCGAGCCACCCCCGACGATCACGTAGTCGTACTTCTCGCTCACTGCCCGTCCTCCGTCCGGTCGGTGAACCAGCCCGCACGGGCCGGTCGCGTGTTGTGCCAGATGTGCTTGGTCTCGCGGTACTCCTCGAGCCCGGCGAGGCCGAGCTCGCGGCCGGTGCCGCTCTGCTTGAAGCCGCCCCACTCCGCCTGGGCGACGTAGGGGTGGTAGTCGTTGATCCAGACGGTGCCGTGGCGCAGCCGCTGGGCGACGCGCTCGGCGCGGCCGCCGTCCGCGCTCCACACGGCGCCGGCCAGGCCGTAGATGGTGTCGTTGGCGATCGCCACGGCGGCGTCCTCGGCCTCCTCGCGGGTCTCGCCGGAGAAGGTCTCGACGGTGAGCACCGGCCCGAAGGACTCCTCCTGCACGCAGGTCATCGCCGAGGAGCAGGCGTCGAGGATGGTGGGCGGGAAGTAGAACCCGTCGTCCCAGGCGCCGCCGGTGGGGCGCTCGCCGCCGGTGCGCAGCACCGCCCCCTCGGCCACCGCGGCGGCCACGTAGGCCTCGACCTTCTCGCGGTGCGCGGCGGAGATGAGCGGGCCGGTCTCGGCGTCGTCGTCGAAGGGGCCGCCGAGGCGGATGCCCTCGGCCCGGCGCACGAGGGTGTCGACGACCTGGTCGTGGATGCTCTCCTCCACCACCAGCCGGGCGCCCGCGGAGCAGACCTGGCCGGAGTCGAGGAACACGGCCGTGAGCGCGTTGTCGATCGCGGCGTCGAGGTCGGCGTCGGCGAAGACGACGTTGGGGTTCTTGCCGCCCAGCTCCAGGGCGACCTTCTTCACGGTCGGCGCGGCCGAGGCCATGATCCGCCGGCCGGTGACGATGCCGCCGGTGAAGGAGACCAGGTCGACGGCCGGGTGCTCGGTCAGCGTCGGGCCGACGCGGTCGCCGGCGCCGGTGACCAGGTTGGCCACGCCCTCGGGCAGGCCGAGGTCGGCCAGGGTGCGCAGCAGCCACATCGACGTGGACGGGGTGATCTCGCTGGGCTTGAGCACGAACGTGCAGCCGGCGGCCAGCGCGGGGGCCACCTTCCAGGACGTCTGGAGCAGCGGGTAGTTCCAGGGGGTGATGAGCGAGCACACGCCGATCGGCTCGTGCACGACCCGGCTGGAGACGTCCGGGACTCCGGGGTCGACGACGCGGCCGGCCTCGGCCTGGGCCAGGGAGGCGAAGTGCCGGAACACGGTGACGATGTCGTCGACGTCGATCTGCGACTCCACGAACCGCTTGCCGGTGTCGAGGGACTCCAGGCGGGCGACCTCGTCCTTCTCGGCCTCGAGCCGGTCGGCGAGGCGGTGCAGGAGGGCGGCGCGCTCGGGGGCCGGCGTCCGGGGCCAGGGGCCCTCGTCGAACGCACGGCGGGCGGCCAGGACCGCGGCCTCGGCGTCCGCGGCACCTCCCTCGGCGACGGTGACGACGTGGCTGCCGTCAGCGGGGCAGCGGATCTCCCGCGTCTCGCCGTCGGCGGCCGCGCGCCACGTGCCGTCGATGTGGAGGCTGGGGGTGGGCTGGGTGCTGGTGGACATGGCTCGCGCGGTCTCCTCCGGGTCTGGGACGGGCGGGTCTCGGGCTGGCGGGCTGCCGGCTGGCGTGTCGGTGGTGGGGCGGCGCCCCCGACGGGCGCGCCGCGGCACCCCGCCACCGCGGGCGCGGTCGGGCGTGGCGTCGAGGGGGATCGACGAGGACGTGGTGACGACGGCGTTCCGAGAGGGCCGGTCTCCCGGCCGGACGCGGTCTCACCCCTGCCCCCACGGTTACCGCCTGAGAGGAGGCTGAAACACCGGTGCCGGTTTTCTTTACCCGGCGCGGCGCTTGTGCGACACCCGTCGTCGCAGGTCAGGGGCCTGCCAAGAGGTTCCGGACGCAGCGACGCCGGGCCGCCCGGAGAGGCGACCCGGCGTCGCCGGGGGTGCGTGTCAGTGCGGGTGCGTCACCAGAAGACGGCGACGCAGACGTTGAGGATCGTGAGGCCGAGCAGCCCGACCCACAGGCCCTGCGGGATCGACGGCTTCCTCATGTTCGCCATCACCAGCACGAGGAGCACCAGGCCCACGACGAGCTTCACGCCGATCTTGGCGTGGTTGACCGGGTCGTCACCCGCCTCCAGCACGCCGACGAGGCCCAGGCCCATGACGAACGCGGTGCCGATGCCGTCGCGCATCGCGGCGTTGACCTTCTTCTCGGGGTCGCGGGCCTGCACGAGCAGCCCGCCGAAGAGCGCGGCCCAGCCGAGCAGGTGAAGGACGAGCAGGGCGTGCCGCAGGATCTCCATGCGCTCAGCGTAGGGGGCTCAGAGGAGCCGTCGGTCGCTGGCCCACCGGGTCAGCTCGTGGCGCGAGGAGAGCTGGAGCTTGCGCAGCACGCTGGACATGTGGGTCTCCACGGTCTTCACCGAGATGAACAGCTCCGAGGCGACCTCCTTGTAGGCGTAGCCGCGGGCGATCAGCCGCATCACCTCGCGCTCGCGCTCGGTGAGCCGGTCGAGGTCGGTGTCGATCTGGGCGACCTCGAAGGTGCCCGAGAACGCGTCGAGCACGAAGCCCGCCAGCCGGGGCGAGAACACGGCGTCGCCGTCGCGCACGCGGCGGATCGCGTCGACCAGCTCGGCCCCGGTGATCGTCTTGGTGACGTAGCCGCGGGCCCCGCCGCGGATCGTGCCGATGACGTCCTCGGCGGCGTCGCTGACGCTGAGCGCGAGGAACCGGGCCTCGGTGCGCGCACGCCGCATCACCTCCGCTCCCCCGCCGCCGGGCAGGTGCACGTCCAGCAGGACGACGTCGGGCTGGTGGGCCTCGACGGCCGCGACCGCCTCGTCCACGTCGGCGGCCTCCGCGACCACCTCCACCACGCCCGCGCCGGCATGGCCGAGCTCGGCGCGCACGCCGGCGCGGAACATGGCGTGGTCGTCCACCACGACCACGCGGGCCGGGCCGGTGCCGGGGGTGGGGGTGCTGCTCATCGGTCGTCTCCTGGGGCGGGGTCGGGCAGGGGCAGGTACAGCCGGATCTCGGTGCCCTCGCCGGGGGCGGTGCGGACGACGGCGCGGCCGCCGTGCCGGGCCATCCGCTCGTGCACGGAGCGACGCAGGCCCAGCCGGTCCTCGGCGACCGCGTCGGGGTCGAACCCGGCACCGCGGTCGCGGACGTCGACCTCGACCTCGCGCGCCCCGACCTCGGCGTAGACGTCGACCCGGTCGACGCCGGCGTGCTTCGCGGCGTTCACCACCGCCTCGCCGGCCGCGGCCACGACGGGCCGCAGCCCCTCGGACCAGGGGGCGTCCCCGACGACGACCACCTCGACGGTCACCGGGAAGCGTCCCTCGGTGTCGGCAGCCAGGGCGCGCAGCGCGCCGGCCAGCGTCTCGGCACCCGTCTCGTCCTGGGCGTAGAGCCAGGAGCGCAGGTCCCGCTCCTGGGCGCGGGCGAGCCGGGCGACGGTGGCGGGGTCGTCCGCGGAGCGCTGGATCAGCGCCAGGGTCTGGAGCACCGAGTCGTGCAGGTGGGCGGCCATGTCGGCGCGCTCCTGGCTGCGCACGCGCTCCTCGCGCTCGGCGCCGAGGTCGCTGGCCAGGCGGTGCACCCACGGCCCGACCACCACGGCGATGCCGGCGACGCCGAGCCCGGCGGCGAGCGCCAGGTCCCACGCGCCGGCCAGGGAGCCGTCGCTGAGCACGAACCACCCCAGCGCCGCGAGCACCAGCAGCAGGCCGGCGGCGACCCGGGCGTAGGCGGCCCAGCCGCCGTTGCCGAAGACCATCCGGACGGGGTCGAGCCCCGAGCGGGGGTCGAGCCACCGCTCGCGCTGGGCCTCGTCGGCCTGGCGCCAGAGCAGGGCGACGCCGACGACCGCGACGGCCAGCGGCCAGAACACCGCGGCCCGGCCGAGCACCGCCTCGAGCAGGAGCAGCACGCCGACGCCGAGCGCGGCCAGCGCGACGAGCGGGCCGACGTCCGCCATCCGTCGTCCGGCACCCTGGCGGCGGCCGGTGCGCTCGTGCCCGGCGAGCCCGGGGGCCAGCGCCGCCTCGCGCGCGGGCGGGAGGAAGAGCCAGAGGCCGGCGTAGAGCGCGACCCCGAGGCCGCCGAGCACCGCGGCGACGAGGAACGCGACCCGCACGGTCAGCACGCCCAGCCCCAGGTGGTGGGCGAGGCCGGCGGCCACGCCGCCGAGCACCGGTGCCTCGGTGTCGCGGTAGGCGCGGCGGGTGGCGGCCCACGGACCGGGCGCGGGACCGGGCACAGGACCGGGCACAGGACCGGGCACAGGACCGGGCGCCGCGCCGGGCGGGGGTGGCTGCTCCGCCGGTGCCGCGGGTCGGGGCTCGGTGCTCGTCATGGTGCTCCCACTCTCCCACCACACGGGCGCGCGCGGGACCGGTGAGGCCCCTGGTCCTGCCTGCCCGGGACTCAGGGTCATCACCGAGACGAGGGGCGACCCCCTCCACCACCGAGGGGCGGCCCCGGGGCCCGGGCCGGAGGTCCTCGGGGTCGAGGACGGTGCCGGACCAGGGTCGTCCCCGATGGTGGTGGGGTCGCCGGCGCTGGAGAGTGGAGCCATGGACACCACCAGCCCCGACGCCCCGGGCAGCGACGCCCGCGGCGAGTCCGCGCCCGGCCCGGCCACCCCCGGCCCGGCCGCCCCTGGCCCGGGCCCGCAGGACGGCGGACCGCGCGTCACCGGCGCCCAGGTCCGCGACCTGCGCCGCCTGCGCCGCTCCACCTCCGACAAGACCGTCGCCGGCGTGGCCGGCGGACTGGCCCGCCACCTCGACGTCGACCCGGTCATCCTCCGCGTCGGGTTCGTCGTGCTCGCGTTCTTCGGCGGTGCCGGGCTTCTGCTGTACCTGGCCGGCTGGCTGCTGCTGCCCACCGACGACGGCCGTCCCGCGACCCTGCGGCTGGACGACCGGAGCCGCACCGTGGCGCTCACCCTGGCCCTCGCCGTGGCCGCGCTGGCCCTCGTGGCCGACCTGGTCGACACGAGCCTCGGGGTCTTCGACGTCCCCTGGGGCCTGGTGCTGCTCGCCGCCCTGGTGGTGTGGCTGGTGACCCGCCGCTCGGGGGACCAGCCCCCGCAGAACTCGCCGTACCACCAGTCCTCGCACCCCCAGCCCTCGCACCCCCAGGCGGGCCCTCAGCAGCCCGGGACGGCGTACGCCGTCGGGACGACGGGCCCCGCGACGGGCCCCGCGACGGGCCCCGCGACCGGGCCGGTGACCTCGCCCGCGGCCGAGGGCGCGGCCTACCGCCCCTTCCAGCCGCCCCTGCCCCCGCGGGACCCGCGCAAGCGCGGCCCGCTGCTCTTCGGCCCCACCCTGGCGCTGCTGCTGCTCGCCTGGGGCGTCCTCGGTGTCGTGGACGTCGCCGGCCTCGACGTGCCGGGCTCGGCGTACCCGGCCCTCGGCGTGGTCGTGGCGGCCGTGGTGCTCCTCGTGGGTGCCTTCTGGGGTCGGGCGGGCGGCGTCATCGCCCTGGGCCTGCTGCTCGCCGTCGCGACGCTGGTCAGCGGCGCGGTCGAGCGGATCGAGGCGCCCCGCACCGCGGTCGCCCCGGTCGCGGCCACCGAGCTCGGTGACTCCTACTCCCAGGACCTCGGCCAGATGGAGGTCGACCTCACGGGCCTCTCCGCGGACGAGCTGGCCGGGCTCGACGGTCGCACCCTGGACCTCGAGCTGGGCGTCGGCGAGCTGCTCGTCGTCGTCCCCGAGGGCCTGGCCGTCGACGTGACGGGCGCCGTCAACGGCGCCGGCGAGCTCGACCTGCTCGGCGTCACCTACGACGGCATCAACACCGAAGGATCGCTGACCCGCCGGGTCTACGACCCCGAGGGCGACGGCACGGCCGCGTCCGTGCCGGTCTCCCGCCCCGTCCTCTCCCCCGCCCCCGAGGCCCCGCTGCTCACGATCGACGCGAGCGTCGAGCTGGGCCGGATCGAGGTGACCACCCGATGAGCACGCACCCCGCCCCCGACCTGCGCGAGCCGCAGGAGCCCACCGGCGGCACCCATCCCGTCAACGTCACGCACCTGGTCATGGGCCTCGTGCTCCTCGGCCTCGCCGCCACCTGGGCCCTCGTCCAGGCCGACGTCGTCGAGCGCGGCGACCTGCGCTGGCTGCTGCCCCTGCCGTGGGTCCTGGCCGGCGTGGCCGGTCTCCTCACCGCCGTGCTCGGCGGACGACGGCGGCGCGAGCGCGCCGAGGAGGCCCACCGCGAGGCCTACCGCCACTGGCTCGAGGAGGAGGACCTCCGCCACCGCCGGCAGGCGTGGGAGGAGTACCAGGCCCAGCAGCCCACCCAGCAGCCCGCCGCCCCCGACGAGACCCGCCCGCTGAGCGCCTGGGACCACCCGGACGAGGCGCCGCCGGGCACCACCGACGAGACCACCGATGAGACAGGAGAAGGACGATGAGGAAGCTGTACCGCTCGCAGGAGGACAAGATCGCCGGAGGCGTCTGCGGCGGCCTGGCCGAGCACCTGGACGTGGACGCCAACCTGGTACGCCTGGCCGTCGTGGCCGGCACCGTGCTCGGCGCCGGCGTCCTCGTCGTGGTCTACGTGGCCGCCTGGCTGCTGGTGCCGCAGGCCCCCGCCACCCTCGGCTGGGCCGGGGCCACCGGCACCCCGCCGGCCCCGGCCGCCACGGAGAAGTCGGGGCAGTCCGGGCAGCCCGTCGCTGCCGGCGCTCAGCCCGCCAACGACTCCTGAACGTCGGCGTCCCGGGCCGCGAGGCACACGTCCGGGGCGTCGGTGATGAGGGCGTCGACGCCGTACTCCAGCAGCCGCTGCGCGTAGCCGGCCAGGTCACCCTGGCCGGCTGCGTCGTCCGGACGTCGGAAGGCGGCGGGCAGGAAGCGGTTCTCCGGGCGCAGCGTCCAGGTGTGGACCGTGAGCCACTCGCGGTGCGCGTGCCGCACGAAGTCGGTGGGGACGACGGCGGCGCTGCCGTCGGGGCCCACCACCTCGTCCACGAGCCAGGTGTGCCGGGGGCCGACGCCGTCGGCGTAGCGCTCGATCAGCGCGAGCCCGGCCGGGCTGCCCAGGTCGGCGAAGGTGCGGGGGTCCCCCGCCGCCTCCAGGTCGGCCGGGCGCAGGTGCGGCTCGTCCAGCAGCTGCACCAGCGGCACCCGGGTCAGCGGCGCGAGCCGCTGGAGGATCGTCGGCTCGAAGGACATGATCGTGACGCGCGAGCGGGCGTGGTCGAGCCCGAAGCGGGCCAGGGAGTCCAGCAGCGGCTCCTCGATGGGCAGCCCCCGGGAGGCGAAGTAGGCGGCGTCCTTGATCTCCAGCCGCACGCCCACCGTGCGGCCGCGGGCCGCGGTCTCCCGGGCGACGAGGCTGAGGACCTCGTCCAGGGTCGGGACGCCGAACGCCCCGTCGTGCTCGGCGGAGCCCGGGCGCACGTCCGCGAACCGCTCGACCGCCCCCAGCGTGCGGATCTCCGCCAGCGTCAGCTGGTCGGCGAACCAGGACTCCACCGGCTCCCCGTCGATCACCCGGACGCTGCGCCGGTCGGCCAGTGCGGGGCGGGAGGCGACGTCGGTGGAGAAGGCGAGGTCCGGCTCGTGCCGGGCGAGGAGGACACCGTCGGCACTGACCACCAGGTCGAGCTCGATGTCGTCGGCGCCCTGGGCGATGGCGAGCCGGTAGGACTCCAGCGTGTGCTCGGGCCGGTAGCCGCTCGCCCCACGGTGCCCGACAACGGCCGGGGTCACGGCGAGGGAACCGGTGCGGTGGAGCGGGTGACGCGCGCGGAGCTTCTCAGTCACGCCACCCAACGTGCGCGGGGACCCTGACAGCGCGACGACAGCGAGGTGAACGCGAGGTGAGAGGTGGACGGCGAGCGTGCGCGCTGCCTCACACGCCCCGCCGGCCGACATCTCCCTCACCGGGGCCTGCCTCACCGGCGCTCGCGCAGGATGGGGGCGTGACCGACCCGCTCGACGCCCTCCCCGCCCTCACCGACCACCCGGCCCTGCTGGCCCTCGACCCGGTGCCCGCCCTCGAGCGCCCCGACCTCCTGGCCGACCCCGTCACCGCCGCCCTGCGCGGGTGGGCGGACGCCGGCCGCGCGCTGGTCGTCGGCATCGACCCCGACCTCGCGGACACGGCGGCGCTCAACGCCGCCCTGGGCCTGCCGGACGCCGCCGGCGCGAACTGCGTGGTGGTCGCGGGGAGACGGGCCGGGGAGGAACGGGTCGCGGCGTGCGTGGTGCGCGCCGACACCCGGGCGGACGTCAACGGCGCGGTCAAGCGGCTGCTCGACGTGCGCAAGTGCTCGTTCCTGGCGCACGAGCGGGCGGTGGCGGAGTCCGGCATGGAGCACGGCGGCATCACCCCGCTCGGTCTGCCGTCCGGCTGGCCCGTGCTGGTCGACGCCGCCGTCGCGCAGGCGCCGCTGGTGGTGCTGGGCTCGGGCCTGCGGCGCTCGAAGGTGCTGCTCCCCGGCGACCTGGTGCGGACGCTGCCGGGCGCGCAGGAGGTCGAGGCGCTGGCGCGCCCGGTGGGCTGAGCGCCGCTCGCGGCTCTCCCGAGCGGGACCGTGACAGTGCTACTGTCACGGTCGCGGGTGACGCGCGCCACGTCGGGCGCGCCGGCCCCGCCTCGTCCGGCCACGGCGTCGGGCGACACCCAGTCCCACCCCCGGCCCCACCCGCCCAGCAAGTCACAGCGAGGTCACCCGTGAAGCTGTCCATGCCCCTCATGTACGCCGGCAACCCGCGCGAGGCGGCCGACCAGGTCGCCGCGCTGGAGAAGGCAGGCCTCGACACCGTGTGGGTGGCCGAGGCGTACGGCTTCGACTCCCCCACGCTGATGGGCTACCTGGCCGCCAAGACCGACACGATCGAGATCGCCTCGGGCATCCTCAACGTCTACTCCCGCACCCCGGGCGCCCTGCTGCAGACGGCCGCCGGCCTGGACAACGTCTCCGGCGGGCGCGCCGTGCTCGGTCTGGGCGCCAGCGGCCCGCAGGTCATCGAGGGCTTCCACGGGATGCCCTACGACAAGCCGCTGGGCCGCACCCGCGAGGTGATCCGCCTCGTGCGCTCGGGGCTGCGCCGCGAGCCGCTGACCAGCGAGGGCATCTTCAGCCTGCCGCTGCCGGCCGACCAGGGCCTGGGGCTGGGCAAGCCGCTGAAGATCCTCACCCGGCCCGAGCGCGACACGATCCCGATCTACGTCGCCGCGCTGGGCGAGAAGAACGTCGCGATGACCGCCGAGGTCGCCGACGGCTGGCTGCCCTTCCTCTTCCTGCCCGAGAAGGCGGACGAGGTCTGGGGCGCCGCCCTCGCGAAGGGCGCCGCCAAGCGGGACGCCTCGCTGGCCCCGCTGGAGATCAGCACCGGCGGCATGGTCTGCATCGGCGACGACGTGCAGCCCATGCTCGACCTCGCCCGCCCCATGTACGCGCTCTACGTCGGCGGCATGGGCGCGCGGGGCAAGAACTTCTACTTCGACCTCGCCTGCTCCTACGGCTTCGAGGAGGAGGCCACCAAGATCCAGGAGCTGTACCTGGCCGGGCACAAGAAGGACGCCGAGGCAGCCGTGCCGACCGCCTGGCTGGAGGCCGGCAACCTCGTCGGCCCCGAGGGCTACGTGAAGGACCGGATCGAGGCGTTCCGCGCCGCCGGCGTCACCAACCTCCAGGTCATGCCGGCCACGCAGGACCCGGCCGCGACCATCGCCCAGCTCAAGGAGTGGGTGGCCTGAGCGGCACCCCTCCAGCACGACTCCCAGCACGACTCCGGACGGCGACGAGGGCCGGGCCGGCAGGTCTCCCTGCCGACCCGGCCCTCGTCGTCCTGCCCGCCCTCGGGCTCGTGCCGGGGACCGGTGCGCGTCGCTAGCCGCGCCCGGAGCTGGTCCGTGCCTTGCGGGAGACCGAGTCGATGGCCACCGCCAGCAGCAGCACGGCGCCGGTGACGATGAAGCGGACCGAGGAGTCCACGTTCATCAGGTTCAGCCCCGACTGGATCGACTGGAGCACGACGATGCCGAGCATCGCCGACCAGGCCGAGCCGCGGCCGCCGAAGAGGCTGGTGCCACCGATGACCGCCGCCGCGATGGCGGTGAGGTTGGTGTCGGTGGTGCCGGAGCTCTGCGAGACGCTCGTGAGCTGGCCCGCGATCAGGATGCCGCCGAGCGCCGCGAAGGTGGAGCAGAGCGCGAACACGGAGACGTAGATCGCCGGCACCCGGATGCCGGAGCGACGGGCCGCCTCCTCGTTGCCGCCCACGGCGAACACGTGCCGGCCCCAGGTGGTGCGCCGCAGCGCGAGGTCCACGAGGAAGACCAGCAGCGCGAAGAGCACCGGCAGGTACGACCAGCCGCGGTCGATGCCGAGGTAGTAGGTGAGGTAGCCCAGCCCCACGAGGAGCAGGCCGGCCTTCACCAGCACCAGGGGCAGGGACGGCGGGGTGAGGCCCGCGGCCCGCCGACGCCGGATGGTCAGCAGGTTGCTGACCACGTAGGCCACCACGATCACCACGAGCAGGACGTAGGCCTGCCCGTCGGAGAGGAACTTCTCGCGGGCGAAGCTGCGCAGCGCCGAGTCCTGCGGGAGCACCACGGTGCCCTTGTCCCCCAGGACGAACAGCAGCGCGCCCTGGAAGGCGAGCAGGCCGGCCAGCGAGAACACGAAGCTCGGCACGCCGATCCACGTGTACAGCAGCGCGTAGAGGCAGCCGATCGCGGTGCCGACGAGGATGCCGACGAGCAGCGCCGGCAGCAGGTCCCAGCCACGGGAGTCCATCAGGACGGCCATGGAGGCGGCCGCGAAGCCGGAGACGGAGCCCACCGAGAGGTCGATCTCGCCCAGCAGCAGGACCAGCACGATGCCCAGCGAGATGACGCCCACGGGGGCGGCGAACTGGGTGATCGACACCAGGTTGCGCGAGGAGAGGAACGTCGGCTCGTTGAGCTGGAAGACGATCGCGATCACGATCAGGCCCACGATCACCGGGAGCATGCCCAGCTCGCCACCGCGCACGCGGTTGACGAAGCCGGACAGGACGCCCCCGATGCCCTGGCTCTGGATCAGCCGCTCGTCGGAGGCGTCCGCGGCCACGGACGAGGCGGTGGGCTCGGTCGGTGCCTGGCTCATGCCGGGCCTCCCTTCGAACCGTCGGCGGCGCCGGTGCGCGCCGCGCGAGCGGTGACGACGTTGTCCGAGGCGCCCGTGATGGCCGCGACCAGCTCGGCGGTGCTCGTCTCCTTGGTGACGAACTCCGCGGCGTTGCGGCCCAGCCGCAGCACCGCGATGCGGTCCGAGACGGCCTGGACGTCGGCCATGTTGTGGCTGATGAGGATGACCCCGAGACCGTTCTCGCGCAGCCGCTCGACGAGGTTGAGCACCTCGGCGGTCTGGGCCACGCCCAGGGCCGCGGTCGGCTCGTCCAGCATGACCACCTTGGGGTTGCCGATGAGCGAGCGGGCGATCGCGACCGTCTGGCGCTGACCGCCCGAGAGCCCGGCGATCGGGATGCGCACCGAGGGGATCTTGGCGGAGAGGGTGCGCAGCAGGCGCCACGACTCCTTCTCCATCTCGACCTCGTCGATGAGACCGCCGCGGCGCTTCTCCTGACCGAGGAACAGGTTGGCCACCACGTCCAGGTTGTCGCACAGGGCGAGGTCCTGGAAGACGGTGGCGATGCCCAGGGCCTGCGCCTCGCTCGGGCCACCCACGGTGACCTTGCGGCCGGCGAAGGTGATGTCGCCCTCGTCGGGCTGGTAGACGCCGGAGATGACCTTGACGAGGGTCGACTTGCCCGCGCCGTTGTCGCCCACCAGCGCGACGACCTCGCCGGCCGCCACGTCCAGGTGGACGTCCGTCAGCGCCTGGACGGCGCCGAACCTCTTGTTGATGCCGGTGAGGGAGAGCACGCTCTCCCTCACCGGCGCAGCAGCGGTGGTCATCAGGAGATGCCAGCCGCCTCACACGCGGCGGCGTAGTCGCCGGTGCAGATGTCGGAGGCGGAGTAGAAGCCGTCGGCGATGATCGTGTCGGCCACGTTGTCCTGGGTCACCGCGATGGGCGTGAAGATGAACGACGCCACGTCGTTGTAGGTCGACTGGTCGACCCCGGTGTCGGTGGTGTCCGGGACGTCCTCGCCGGTGGCCAGGTCGACCGCGATCTCGGCGGCGGTCTCCGCCTCGATCGGGATCGGCTTGTAGATGGTCATGGCCTGCTCGCCCGCGAGGATGCGCTGGATCGCGGCGATCTCGGCGTCCTGGCCGGTGATCGGGGGCAGCGCGTCGCGCGCCACGCCCGAGCCGGTGAAGGCCGCGACGACGCCGCCGGCCTGGCCGTCGTTGGCGGCGTAGACGCCGGCGACCTCGGAGGGGTCGTACTTGCTCAGCTGGTCGGTGGTCCACTGCTGGGCGTTCTCGGGGCTCCAGTCGGGGTTGTCGTACTCCTCGAGGATGGTCACCCCCGAGGTGGAGTCGAGCACCGAGTGGGCGCCGGCCTTGAACTGCGCGGCGTTCGGGTCGGACGGGGCACCGTTGAGCATGAGGATGTCGCCGGAACCGCCCATGGCGTCGACGAGGGCCTCGGCCTGCATCTTGCCGACGGTCTCGTTGTCGAAGGACATGTAGTAGTCCGCGCCCTCGATGAACCGGTCGTAGGCGATGACCGGGACGTCCTGGCCCTGGGCCTCGGAGACCATCCCGGTGGCACCGGCGCCGTTGACGGGGTCGAGCACGATCACGGAGGCGCCGGCGTTCAGCGCGGTGGTGAGCTGCTGCTGCTGCTTCGACTCGTCCTGGTCGGCGTTGTAGTAGTCGACGGTGCAGTCGGAGCAGAGGTCGGCCACGGCCGCCTCGAAGAGCGGCTTGTCGAAGGCCTCGTAGCGAGTGGTCTTCGACTCGGGCAGCAGGAGCGCGATGGTGGCGCCGGACGCCGAGTCGGAGCCGGAGCCCGAGTCGGTGGTGGCCTCGTTGGCGCCGCAGGCGGCGAAGGTGCTGGCGCCGAGCGCCACGGTCGCCCCGATGAGGGCGAGACGGGAAAGACGACTGGTCAAGGCAGAGAACTCCTTCGTGTGACGGGCACCACGACCCGGCGCCCAGGAGGAGTGTTGGCCGTCACATCGATATTCGTCAAGACGTGAACGCATAACGACCTCGTTACCGCTCTCTCGGCGACTAACGTTCAGGTGTTGAACGTTGCGGCTTGCTTGAAGGAGAGACGTGCGTCACAGTTCGCTCATGGTTCAGGCTCCTGGTTCCCCGTCCTCCCTGCGGACGGCGAACCGACGTCGCGTGCTCGACGTCCTGCGTCGGCTGGCGGTGGACGACGACGCGGTCGCGGACGGCAGCGCGTCCGCCGAGGACGCACCGGTGCCGCCCACTGCCTTCTCCCAGGCGAGCCTGGCCCGCGAGACCGGGCTGGCGCCGGCGACGGTCTCCAACATCGTCCGCGACCTCACCGCCGCCGGCGTGCTGGAGACCCTGGCCGGCGGTGGGCGTCGCGGGTCCGTCGTCCGTCTCTCCCCCACGGCCGGGTACGTGGCCGGGGTCGACTTCGGCCACGAGCACGTGGCCGTCGCGGTCGGCGACCTCTCCGGGAGGCTCCTGGTCTCCGAGCGGGTGGCCCTCGCGCCCGAGCCCGACCACGGCCGCGCGCTCGCGGCGGCGCGGTCGACGCTGGAGGCGCTGCTCGGCCAGGTGCCGCAGGCCCCGCTGCGCCACGTCACGCTGGGCCTGGCCGCGCCCATCCAGGGCCAGAGCGTCGGGTCGGCCAACATCTTCCCGGGCTGGGAGGGCGTGGACGCGCTCGCGGCCGCCCGGGCGGCGTTCTCGGTGCCCGTGACCCTGGAGAACGACGCCAACCTGGGCGCGCTCGCCGAGCACCGGCTCGGGGTCGCCCGAGGGCTGCACAGCTCGTTCTTCGTCAAGATCAGCCACGGCGTCGGCGGCGGGCTGATCGTCGCCGACCAGCTCTTCCGCGGCGCCAGCGGCAGCGCCGGCGAGATCGGCCACCTCACGCTGGACGAGCAGGGCCCGCTGTGCCGCTGCGGCAGCCGCGGCTGCCTGGAGGCCTACGCCTCGATCCAGACCGTCCAGCAGATGATGGCCGGCCAGCTCCCGGACGCCGGGTTCCCCCAGATCGTCAGCGCCGCCGAGGAGGGCTCGGTCGCCGCCCGACGCGCGATCGAGGACGCCGGCCTGCACCTCGGCTGGGCCCTGGCGAGCATCGTCAACCTCTTCAACCCCGCCATCGTGGTGATCGGCGGGCGCATGGGGCAGGCCGGCGAGCTGGTCCTGGAGAGCGCGCGGATCGGCCTGCGTCGGCACGCGCTGGACGCCGTCGCGCTCACCCCCGTCGCCGTCGGGTCGCTCGGCGAGCGCGCCAGCCTGCTGGGCAGCCTGCTGGTGGCGGCCGAGCAGGTGGACCTGGCCGAGGTGGTCTGAGGCTCCCGGGTCCGGCCCGGGTCCGGCCCGACGATCAGGCCCAGCGATCAGGCCCAGCGATCAAGCCCAGGGCTCCACGGCGGCCTTGAGCGCGAGGTAGGCCTCCCGGACGGCGGGGGTCGGCTCTGCCTCGAGCACCTGCAGCCCGGGCATCGGCCACGACGGCGGCTCGTCCGCGCCCGACAGCGCCCAGGCGGCCTGGCGCGCGGCGCCGAGGGCCACGTACTCCCCCGGCGGCGGCAGCTCGACCGGGCGACCGAGGACGGCGGGGAGGATCTGCTGCAGCGCGGGGCTGCGCGTGGCACCGCCAACGAGCAGCACCCTGCCGGCGTCCTGACCGCTCAGGGCCGACAGCTGCTCGACGCCGTCCGCGAGGCTGCAGGCGAGCGCCTCGAAGGCGGCGCGTGCCAGGTCGGCGCGGGTGGTGGTGGAGCGCAGGCCCGTCCACGTCCCGACGGCGTCGGGGCGGTTCGGTGAGCGCTCACCGCCGTAGTAGGGCGAGAGCACGACGCCGTTCGCCCCCGGCGGGGCCTGGAGCGCGAGGTCGGCCAGCGCGTGCACGTCGACCCCCAGCCAGACGGCCTGGAGGTCGAGGATGCGCGCGGCGTTGATCGTGGTGACCATCGGCAGGAAGCCACCGGCCGCGTCGGCGAAGCCGGTCACGGTGCCGGTGGGGTCGGCGATCGGGGAGGAGCTGATCGTCGAGGCCACGCCGGAGGTGCCGACGGAGAGCAGCACGTCGCCGGTGGCCAGCGACAGCCCGAGCGCCGCACCGGCGTTGTCCCCGGTACCGGCGGCCAGCACCTGCCCGGCGGCGGTGCGACCGGCCACCTGGCCGGGCCCGACGACCCGGGGCAGGGCGACCTCGTGGCCCAGCGCGGCAGCGGCCAGGTCCGGGCGCCAGCGGCCCTCGGCGGTGGCGAAGTAGCCGGTGCCCGAGGCGTCGCCGGCGTCGGTGAACGGCTCGGTGCCGGACGCGGCCAGGTGCGCGGAGAGGTAGTCGTGCGGCAGCAGCACCGAGGCGGTGCGCGCGGCGTTCTCGGGCTCGTGGTCGCGCATCCAGCGCAGCTTCGAGGCGGTGATCGAGGCGACCATCACCGAGCCGGTGACCTGCGCGCACGCCGCGGGGCCGCCCATCTCGGCGATCAGGTCCACCGCGGACGAGGCGGAGCGGGTGTCGTTCCACAGCAGCGCGTCGCGCACCGGCTCGCCGGCGGCGTCCAGCGCCACCATGCCGTGCTGCTGCCCCGCCACCGCCACGGCCTCGGCGCGCTCGAGCAGCCCGGCGGAGGCCTCGTCGAAGGCGGCCAGCCAGGCCCGCGGGTCCACCTCGGTGCCCGGGGGGTGCGGTGCCGACCGCTGCTCGAGCACGGTGCCGTCGTCCGCGTCGACGAGGACGACCTTGGTCGACTGGGTGCTGGAGTCGACTCCCATCACGATGGCCACGCGCGCCAGTCAACCCGGCGGTGTGACCTCGGTCAACGTGAGGTCGAGGCGGGCGCGTGATGTCGGCCACCCGCACACCGACCATGCCCGAACGGGCGCTCGCGGGCGCTTGGGTGGCACCGCGACGATGGGGCGCATGCCGGATCTCGTCGACGCCCTGGTCGCCGCTCTCGTCTTCGCCCTCCTCGGGCTCGCCGTCATCATCGGCGCCCGGGTCGTGCTCACGGTCGCCGGGAGGAGGTGGAAGCCCGCCACCTGGGTCGCCGACGCGTGCCGCAAGCCGTTCCGGGTCATGGTCGTGGTGCTGAGCGTGACCGGGTGGGTGCACTCGATCACCCCGCGCGACGACTCGGACTGGTGGTGGACCTTCGCCCAGCTGGCGCTGCGGATCGTCTCGATCGGCGTCGGCGCCTGGCTGCTGACCAGCGTGCTGCTCTTCCTCGAGGACCTCACGCTCGGCCGGGCCCGCACGGACGTGAAGGACAACCGGGTGGCCCGCCGCGTCCGCACCCAGATCCTGTTGATCCGTCGCCTCACCGTCGCGGTGGTGGTGATCATCGCGGTCGGCGCGATCCTGCTCAGCTTCCCGGGCGTTCGCGCGCTGGGGGCCTCGGTGCTGGCCTCGGCCGGCCTCATCTCGGTGGTCGCGGCCCTGGCCGCGCAGTCGACGCTGGCCAACGTCTTCGCCGGCATCCAGCTCGCCTTCAACGACGCGATCAAGGTCGACGACGCGGTGATCGTGGAGAACGAGTGGGGCTGGATCGAGGAGATCACGCTCTCCTACGTGGTCGTGCGGATCTGGGACGAGCGGCGGCTGATCCTGCCGTCCACCTACTTCATCTCCAACCCGTTCCAGAACTGGACCAGGAAGTCCTCGGAGCTCATGGGCACCGTCGAGTTCGACCTCGACTGGCGCGTCGACACCCTGGGCATGCGCGAGGCGCTGACCCCGCTCCTGGAGGACGCCGGGGCGATGTGGGACGGCCGCGTCGGCCACTTCCAGATCACCGACGCCGTCGGCGGCTGGGTGCACGTGCGCATCCTCGTCACCGCGGTGGACGCGCCGACGCTCTACGACCTGCGCTGCCACGTGCGTGAGGGGCTGATCCGCTGGGTGCGCGAGCACAACCCGGAGGGCCTGCCGACCCAGCGCGTGATGCTCACTCCCCCGGGTGTCGGCGAGCCGCCGGCGTCACACCAGGCCTGACCGCGTCCGCCTGGTGACAACACCTCTGACCTGGTCGTATCCAGGCGGCGGGCACGCCAAACCCTGCTCCCGGGTGTGCCCGCCGGGGTGAGTGGAGGGGCCCGTTCGCGGCCCTAGTGTCGGAGCCATGAGCACCGGACCGCACGACATCGAGGAGACCTACGAGGGTCACTCCGTCGAGGAGAGCGACCAGCTGCCCACCGAGGACACGCTGGCCGACGACGACGTCGCCGACGCCCTCGACCGCGGGTACTCGCCGCCGGAGAAGTACTCCACGGCGCAGGACCACGGCACGACCGCCTACGAGGAGGCCACCGGGGAGACCCTCGACCAGCGCGTCGAGCAGGAGGTCCCCGAGCCCGACCCGTACGCCGAGACGACCGAGATCTCCGAGACGGAGCACCTCGCCGACGGCGAGGTGGGCGACGAGAGCGCCGGGCGCCTGGTGGCGCCCGACGAGGGCCTGGCCGCCGACACCGAGAAGGACCTCGTCGGCGACGACGTGGGCATCGACGGCGCCGCCGCGTCCGCCGAGGAGGCGGCCGTGCACGTGGTCGAGCAGGACTAGCGCTCGACCCACCCATCGTGACGCGAGGCTGAGGGGAGCCCTCGCGCATCGCGGAGCGCCTGCCACGCGGGCGACTCCGCACCCCCGGGGACAGGGAGCTCCCGGGAACCGAAAGGAGCAGTCATGCTGGCATTCATCCTCTGGATCCTCGCCGTGATCCTCGTGGTCGCAGGCATCGTCAACTTCTTCAGGGGCCAGATCCTCTGGGGCGTGGTGCTCGTCATCGTCGGCCTCCTGGTCGGCCCGGGCGGTGTCTCGCTCTTCACGTGACCTGCCCGCGTGCGGCGCCCGATGCCGCACGCGGGAGACAGAACGCCGGTGTGCCACCGTCGTCCGCGACGAGGCCCCGGACGCTGTGCAGCGTCCGGGGCCTCGTGGTGTCCGGGGCGTGCTCGGGGCAACTCCGCGCCTCCTAGGTGTGATGCCCAGGCACGTTGGTCGAGATCGTGTGACGACACGGTCTGAGGTGTAGGTGGACGAAGGCCTCCCGGGTGTGGAGTGGAGCTGTCTAGGAACCGCTCCGCCACCAAGGAGGCCTTCGTGT
>NZ_JAMOIL010000015.1 GCF_023656415.1 Nocardioides bruguierae | reverse complement strand
CGCTGGCCATCCGAGGACGGCATCAACGACTCGATCCGCTCCCACTGAGCGTCATTCAGCACTGCCACACGCGACATGTGTCAACCATCGCCGACCACCACGCCCGGATTAAGCAGACACGCTCTAGGGCCGTCTCGGCGTGCTCGGCCGGCACGATCGCGACGAGCTTGCCCTCGTTGGCGACCTGCCAGGGGTCCAGGCCGAGCAGGCCGCAGGCGTCCTTGACCTCGGCGGGGACGGGCACGTCGCGCTCCACCACGTCGATCCCGACGCCGGAGGCCGACGCGATCTCGCACAGCGAGGCCGAGAGGCCACCGCGGGTGGGGTCGCGCAGCAGTGGTCGGGTCTCTTCAACCTGCCCAGCCGGCTCGTCCGCGCACCGTGGCCCTCATGTGGGGTTCCTGTGCGCGATCAGCGGTGCACCAGCAACCGAATCCGCGTCCAGGAACGTTGCTCAATCACCGCCCACGACGCGCGGCGCGGATGAGAGGCGGGTCAGCAACCGAACGCCGACTCACGTCGGTTGCTGCCGCACCGTCGATGGCATCACGACGACTTCCTCGCTCAGCCCGAAGGTTCACCAACCGCCATCAGTATTTCTTTGAGATACGGCGTTGGTTAGGTCCCAAGGGCTGAGCGTCGCCCCTCTCTGCCGCCAGGCGCAGCTCTCTCACGGTCTTCTTCGCGCTTCGCGCCGGTATTCCGCCTTCGCAGCTGCTCTGCCCGCCGGCCAGCGGCTCGCCGCTCACGCTTTTCGCGCGCACGCTGTTCAAGCTCACTGCTCTGCGGCTCCCTCGTCACCGGCAGAGCCTATTGGTCGCGGACCCTTCCGGTCCGCAGTTTGGTCAGCGCTGGGCGGACTCGGCAGCGGAGAAGAAGTCCCAGGCGACGGCGCCGGTGTCGAGGGCCCGGTTGGTGGCGCCCATCTTCTTGAACGCGCGGACGCGGAGGTTCGGGACGGAGTGACCGCCGCCCTGCACGGAGTAGAGCGCGACGGGGTGCTTGCCGTCCTCCTCCCAGTGCAGGTGGCGGACGCGGGTGGCGCCGTCGTCCGCGAGGAAGCGGCTGGCCCCGCGGCTGGTGATGCCGTTGCGCTGCAGCCAGTAGGAGCTGGTGTCGCGGATGGAGAGGTTCGCCCCGCGGGCCTTGCCGAAGAGCGAGGCGACGCCGCCGGCGTAGGGGACGACCGGGTCCTCGGTGCCGTGCACGAGCAGGACGGGCATGGCGACGCGCTGGTCGTCGACGTCCCAGTTCTCGGCCACCGGCAGGGTCGCGCCGACGAGGGCGACGCCGTGGGCGAGGTCGGGGCGGACGTGCGCGAGCGTGGTGGCCATCTGGCCGCCGTTGGAGAAGCCGACGACGTAGGCCCGGTCGGTGTCGGCACCGGTGCGGGCGGCGACGTCCTCGAGGACGTGGGCCAGGAACGCGACGTCGTCCACGCCCATCTCGCGGGCCTTGGCCGGGGTGTCGATGCGGCCGTCCACCCACATGCCCTCGATGGCGTCGGGGTAGACCACGACGACACCGTCGCGGGCCGCGACGTCGTCGAAGGTGCCGCCGGAGAACTGGCGGAAGCTGTCGGCGTCCATGAGCGAGCCGTGCAGCGCGAGCAGGATCGGGGCGCCGGGCTCCACGTCGGAGGGGCGGACCATCCGGTAGGAGCGTCGCCTGCCGCCGGAGACCATGTCGACCCGCTCGGCGACGGGGGTGGACTGCTCGGGAGTGACGGCGAGGGCGGACACGGGGACCTCCTGGGGACCCTGGGAGCGAGGACCCCCGACCCTGGTGGCCGTTGGTCTCTGCACTCTTTGCTCGGTGCAACCAGGACCCTGCCCGGCTCGTGCCCGGGTCGCACCGTCTGCCAGGTCACATCCGGCGGACAAAGTCTTCGACATCCGTCGAATATCGGACTGTCGTCGCAGGCAGACGGCCTGTCCGACAGGGACGTTCGTACCGGTCAGGTGGCCGACGTCACCCGCCACCTGACCGGATCGTGAACGCTCGACGACCTAGATGGCGGAGGGGTGCCGCGCGAGGGCGGTGACCTCGATGTCCATGTAGGGGAACAGCGGCAGGCCCCAGATGACGTCGTTGAGCGCGTCGCCGTCGGCGACCTCGAAGACCGACAGGTTCGAGTAGGTGCCGGCGATCCGCCACAGATGCTTCCAGGTGCCGTCGCGCTGGAGCTCCTGGGCGTAGGCCTTCTCGCGCGCGACGGTGTCGGCGCGGACCTCGGGGTCGAGGTCGTGGGGGATGTTCACGGTCATCTGCACCGCGAAGAGCACGGGCTTCTCCTTCCGTCGGGGTTCCGGGGTTCAGGGTGGCCTTGGTCTCGCGACAGTTGCAGAGCAACTTCCTCGACCAGCGGCGGGCACGCCGGGCGCGCGTCCTCGACCAGCGGCGGCGGGCGTCCGGACGCGCCGCAGCCCACCCCGCAGGCACGTGCGGGGTGGGCCGGGACCGGGGGTCAGGCGGGGTCGAGGACGAAGTCGTAGACGACCTCGTTGCCCGAGCCGTCCGCCTTCGCCGTGGGCGCGAGGATGAGCTCCGGCTTCACGGCGTCGGCGATGTCGGTCTCGATGTAGTCGCCACCGTCGAAGTAGAGCTGGGTGGTGATGAGCTGGTGGCCGGCCGCGCTCACCTTGAGGTGCAGGTGGGCCGGGCGCCAGGCGTGCCAGCCGGCCGCGGCGATGAGCTTGCCGCAGGAGCCGTCGGTCGGGATCTGGTACGGCGCGGGCTGCACGGTGTGGATCATGAAGCGGCCCTCGGCGTCGGTGGTGAAGGTGCCGCGCAGGTTCCACTCGGGGATCTCGGGGGCGAACTGGGAGTAGAAGCCCAGGTCGTCGGCGTGCCAGAGGTCGACGGTGGCGCCGGCGAGCGGGGTGCCGTCGACGGCACGGACCTGGCCGGAGAAGTCCAGCTGGGTGCCGGGCTCGCCCTCGCGCATCGGGAGCGTGCCCTCCGAGCCGAGCTGCGGGGAGCCCGGGGACGTAGTACGGGCCCTCGATCGTGCCCTTGGAGCCCTCGCGATCGGCGTTGGCGACCTCCTCGACCACGTGCTCGATCCACACGTCGAGGAACAGCGGCCACTCGCCGTCCTCGCCGACGCTGATCAGCCAGCTCTTGAGGGCGTCGTACTCGGCGTAGGTCACCTGCTTCTCGCGGATGACCTCGTGCAGGGCCTTGATCGCGGCGGTGGCGACCTCGTCGACGCGGGCGGGGTCGACCTCGCCGCCGGACCAGCCCTTCTTCTTGAAGGACTCGGTGGCGTTGGCGCCGGAGGCGGCAGCGGTGGCGGTGACCTCGCGCTCGAGGGACTGGGTCATGGTGACGCTCCAATTCTTCTCGCACCCGGGTTCGTCCCCGGTGACGGATGGGTGGCCCCGGTGACGGGGTCGAGTCTGGCTCGGTGGGTGGCGCCGCCCGCCTCGGCGGGCGGCTGGTGTCGGGGTCAGTGGTCCTGGCGGTAGTGGGAGAGCTTCTGCTCGTCGACGTCGGTCCCGAGGCCGGGACCCTGACGCACCTTGAGGTGGCCGTCGGCGATCACGAGCGGCTCCGCCAGGAGGTCGTCGCTCATGTCGAGGTAGTTGGAGAGCTCGGCCGGACGCCGCGAGGTGAGCTCGTGCGCAGCACCGAACGCGGCGGTGGCGACCGTGCCGACCTGGGTGTCGATCTGGTTGCCCATCACCACCTCCACGCCCAGCCCCTCGCACAGGCCCAGCACCCGCTGGCTCACGGTGAAAC
Source organism: Nocardioides bruguierae (assembly GCF_023656415.1). Lineage (GTDB taxonomy): Bacteria > Actinomycetota > Actinomycetes > Propionibacteriales > Nocardioidaceae > Nocardioides > Nocardioides bruguierae. The sequence goes on along the minus strand of NZ_JAMOIL010000015.1, from coordinate 72,229 downwards.
CGGTGCGCGCGGTCTTGATCGAGATGCCGGTGGCGGCGCCGTCGAGCAGCTCGCGGGCGACCTCGGCCGGCGTGGTCGCGGACTCGTCGGCGAACTGCGGGATGCTCGCCTGCGCGGTCAGCCAGCGACGCCCGAGGACGTCGTCGGCCGGGCACAGCTCCTCGGCCATCGAGAGGTCGAGGTCGTCCATGGCGCGCAGGGCCTGGGCAGCCTCGGACGGGGTCCAGCCCCGGTTGCCGTCGACGTACAGCTCGACGTCGTCGCCGAGCGCGGTGCGCAGGGCGCGGACGGCGTCCGTGTCCTGCTTCCACGGCCGACGACCGACCTTCACCTTGAACGCGGTGACGCCGTGCTCGTCGCGCATCTGCTCGGCGGCGGCGACCATCTGCTCGGCCGGCGCGAAGCCGACCATGTGCGAGACGCGCAGCCGGTCGGTGAACCCGCCGAGCAGCTCGGAGACCGAGACCCCGAGGGTGCGCCCCAGCGCGTCCCACAGGGCCATGTCGACGGCCGACTTGGCGACGGGGTTGCCGACCGTGCGGTGCAGGCGGGAGCGCACGGTCTCCCGCTCGAGCACGCTGAGGCCGGTGATGGAGGGAGCGAAGATCCCCGTCACCGCTGCGATCACCGAGGCCTGGGTCTCGCCGTAGGTGAACGGCCGTGGCGGGGCGTCCGCCGTGCCGACGACGCCGTCGTCGGTGTGCACCCGGACGAGGACGTGCTCGGCCGTGCGCACCTCCCCCGAGGCGAACTTCAGCGGCTTGCGGTAGTCGATCGCGTAGGGGATCGCCTCGACCGCGGTGATCTTCATGTGTCCACGGTCACACGCAGATCGAGACGGGGGAAGGACCTATTTCCTCTCGATCAAGATGCGCCACGTCTTGCTGCAGGTGGCACCAGTCACAGGCTGCTCCCAGGTGCGGGGACGCCGGGCTTGCGTCCGCGGTCGGCCACGACGGCGCGGACGACGTCGAGCACCCGCGCCAGCACGGGCGAGGCGTCCCCGGCGCGGTGGGCGACCGCCAGGTCCACGTCCGCCGATGCCGCGACCAGCGGGCGGTACGTCGCGCCGGTGATCCGCAGGTGCTGGACCGACTCCGGCACCAGGGCGACCCCGAGCCCGGCGGCCACGAACGAGACGAGGGTGGAGGTCTCGGCGACCTCGGTGCCGTGCGGCGTGAAGCCCGCGTCCTGGCAGGCGGCGAGCACCGCGTCGTGCACCACCGATCGCTGGTGGCTGGGGTAGGTGACGAACGGGTCGTCGGCCAGGGCCGCGAGGTCGACGGCCCCGTGGCCGGCCAGCCGGTGGGTCTCGGGCAGGACGACGACCAGCCGCTCGCGCCGCAGCGGGTGCACCTCGATCGCGGGGTCGCCGACCGGCGGGCGCAGCACGCCCAGGTCGAGCTCGTGGGCGAGCATCCCCGAGACCTGCCGGGGCGTGAGCAGCTCACCCCGCAGGTCGGCCTCGACCCCGGGCAGCCGCGCCTGCAGCGCCCGGCTGATCGCCGGCAGCAGCTCGTAGGTGGCCGACCCGGTGAACCCGATCGAGACCCGCCCCACCATGCCGCCGGCCACCAGCGCCGCCTCGTCGTTGGCCGCCTCGACCCGCGCCAGCACGTCGCGCGCCCGCTCCAGGTACCGCTGCCCGGCCGGCGTGAGCTCGACCCGGCGCGACGTGCGCTCCAGCAGCTGCACCCCCAGCTCGGCCTCCAGCTGCTTGATCTGCTGGCTCAGCGGCGGCTGCGCCATGTGCAGGCGCTCCGCGGCCCGGCCGAAGTGGCACTCCTCCGCCACCGCGACGAAGTAGCGCAGGTGGCGGAGCTCCATGGGCGCCACCCTAGAGCGCTCAGCCCTGCCGGTGATCGAGGTGCGACGAGCATGGCCGAGGAGCATCCAGATCGCCGGTCTCGAGGCTCGGCCGTAGCCGGCCTCGCACCTCGACCACCGATCCGGCCGTGGCCGGCCTCGCACCTCGACCACCGATCCGGCCGTGGCCGGCCTCGCACCTCGACCACCGATCCGGCCGTGGCCGGCCTCGCACCTCGACCACCGGAAGGTGGCTCAGGCGCGGGCCTGGGACGGCGAGCAGCCGTAGCGGCGCCGGTGCGCGGCCGCGAACCGGCTGGCCGAGGAGAACCCCCATCGGGCGGCCACGTCGGAGACGGTGGCGGCGGGGTCGGCCCGCAGGTCGGCGGCGGCGCGCACCAGCCGCACCTCGACGAGGTAGTCGGTGGGCGTGGTGCCGAGCCAGGTGCGGAACGCCTCCTGCAGGCGGCGCACGCTCACGCCGGCGACCTCTGCCATGGCGGCGGCCGTCCAGGCGCGGGCGGGGTCGTCGTGCAGGGCGTCCACGACCCGGCGGACGTGTCGGGGCTGGGCCGGTCCGGCATGGACGGCGGCGGTGGCGCCGTCCGGGAAGACGCTCATCAGCAGCCCGCTGGCCAGGGCCCCGGCCAGCTGGGCACGCACCACCTCGGCCTGCGCGAACAGCGCCGGCTCCCGCAGGTGCGCCGCCAGGCTCAGCGCCAGCTGGCGCCAGGCGCGGCCGGAACCCGTGTCCAGGGCGAGCTGGTCGGGCAGCAGCCCGCGCAGGTGCATCCGGTCGATGCCGAGCACGGTCTCGGCCTGGGCCTCGAACCAGCCGGCGTCGACCTTCACGCCGAGCACGGTGCAGGTGGCGTCCCAGTGCGAGATCCGGCTGGGGACGTCCGCGCGGAAGACGGTGGCCTGCCCGGGCAGCGAGGTCAGCGTCCCGTGCCTGGCCGTCGACTCCAGGTGGCCGGTGAGCGGCAGGTTCACCTCGTAGGAGTCGGGGTAGTCGCACTCGATCGCGACGTCCGCGCCCCACCCGACCTGGCCGACGACGACGGGCCCGAGGTCGAGGGACGCCAGCGTCAGCCGCGGCTCCGGGCCGCCGCCGAGCACCTGGAGCCGGTGCGGGAAGTAGACCTGCGCCACCGCCTCGCTGGCACGCCCCCAGTCGGGCGCGTCGGGGCGAGGCCGGTCTGGCATGGCCGGAACGGTACATGAGACCTGCGTCACAAAGCAGCCGCGCAATCCGTACCGCCGCGACGCCATCGGTGTCGCCGGGACTCCTCCCCCGTCCCTACCTTCTCGACACCGAGCAGGCCGCTCACCCCCCCGACGACCCCCTCGCCACGAAGGCAGAGACGCAGGTCAGGAGGGGGTGTGCGCCGCCCGCCGCTCACCGGCCTCCATCACCGCAGAGGAGTCACCATGACCACCACGCAGCAGCCCAGCCTCGCCTGGCTGGACGACGTCACCATGACCGAGCTCGAGCGCAACCCGTACCCCGTCTACGAGCGGCTGCGCGCCGAGGCGCCCCTCGCGTTCGTGCCGGTGCTGGGCGCCTACGTCGCCTCGACCGCGGAGATCTGCCGCGAGGTGGCCACCAGCGACTCGTTCGAGGCGATCATCCCGCCGGCCGGCGGCCGCACGTTCGGCCACCCGGCGATCATCGGCGTCAACGGCGACGTCCACGCCGACCTGCGCAGCATGGTCGAGCCCGCGCTGCAGCCGATGGAGGTCGACCGCTACGTCGACGACCTCGTGCGACCGATCGCGCGCACGTACCTGGAGAAGTTCGAGGACGCCGGCAAGGCAGAGCTCGTCGCGGACTTCTGCGAGCCCGTCTCGGTGCGCTCGCTCGGCGACCTGCTCGGCCTGGAGTCGGTCGACTCCGAGACCCTGCGCCGCTGGTTCGCCCAGCTCAACCGCTCCTTCACCAACGCGGCCGTCGACGAGAACGGCGAGTTCGCCAACCCCGAGGGATTCGTCGAGGGCGACCAGGCCAAGGCCGAGATCCGCGCGGTGGTCGACCCGCTCATCGACGAGTGGATCACGAACCCCGGCGACTCCGCCATCAGCCACTGGCTGCACGACGGGATGCCCGAGGGCGAGACCCGCGACCGCGACTACATCTACCCCACGATCTACGTCTACCTGCTGGGCGCGATGCAGGAGCCGGGCCACGGCGCCGCGTCCACCCTCGCCGGCCTGTTCACCAAGCCCGAGCAGCTGGAGGAGGTCGTCGACGACCCGACCCTCATCCCCCGCGCCGTCTCCGAGGGCATGCGCTGGACCTCCCCGATCTGGTCGGCCACCGCCCGGATCAGCAAGGAGCCCGTCACCCTCGCCGGGCACGACCTGCCCGCCGGCACCGTCATCCTGCAGTCCTACGGCTCGGCCAACCACGACACCGGGCTCTACGACGCCCCCTCCGAGTTCGACCTGCACCGCCCGCCGCTGCCGCACCTCGCCTTCGGCGCCGGCAACCACGCCTGCGCGGGCATCTACTACGCCAACCACGTCATGCGGATCGCGCTCGAGGAGCTCCTCGAGGCCATCCCGAACCTCGAGCGCGACACCAGCGAGGACGTCGAGTTCTGGGGCTGGGGCTTCCGCGGCCCGACGACGCTCCACGCCACCTGGGAGGTCTGATGCCCCGCGTCAGCGTCGGCTCCAGCAGCGTCGAGGCCCCGCCGGGCCAGAGCGTCCTGGAGTCCCTCCTGCGGGCCGGGGTCTGGATGCCCAGCTCCTGCAACCAGGGCACCTGCGGCACGTGCAAGGTGACGGTGCTCAGCGGTTCCGTCGACCACCGGGACTCGCCGCTCGAGACGCTCCCGGCCGAGCAGCGGGACGCCGGCCTCGCACTGGCCTGCCAGTCCCACCCGACCTGCGACGTCGAGGTCACGCCGGCGGGGCCGACGTCCGCCCGTGCCGGGGAGGCCCGCACCCACCCGCTGCGGGACCTCACGGCCACCATCACCGGCATCGAGGACGTCGCCCGCGACACCCGCAAGGTGCTGCTGGCGCTCCCCGAGCCGCTGGCGTTCAGCGCCGGGCAGTGCGTCGAGCTGGAGGTGCCGCGCACCGGCGAGCGCCGCCAGTTCTCGCTGGCCAACACGGCCACCGAGGACCGCGTGCTCGAGCTGCACGTGCGCCTCGTCGAGGGCGGCGCGGCCACCGAGCGGTGGCTGTTCGCCGACGCGGCGTGCGGCGACGAGGTCCGGGTGACCGGGCCGCTCGGCGACTTCCGCGCCCCCGAGCCCGAGGCGGACGACGGCGGCCCGATGGTGCTGCTCGGCGGCGGCACCGGCCTGGCCCCGCTCCTGGGGATCGTCCGCACCGCGCTGGAGCGGCACCCCGACCGGGAGGCCGTGCTCTACCACGGGGTCCGGCACGCGGCCGACCTGTACGACCGCGAGCGGCTGGTCGACCTGGAGAACCGGTTCGCCGGCTTCCGGTTCGTGCCCGTCCTCTCCCGCGAGGAGACCCGCGCGTACCGCACCGGCTACGTGACCGAGGCGTTCCTCGCCGACGTCTCGTCGGCCCGCGGGTGGACCGGCTGGCTGTGCGGCTCGCCCGCGCTCTTCGAGTCCGGTGCCGCAGCGTTCAAGCGGCGGCGGATGGCGCCGCGGCTGATCCACCGGGAGAAGTTCACCGCTGCTCCCGCCACGTCCTCCCTCACCAGCCCTCTGACCAGCACAGGAGCCTGACCATGGCCACCCTCACCGTCCTCTACGGCACGCCGACCGACGCCGAGGCGTTCCGCACCCACTACGAGCAGGTGCACGTGCCGCTGGCCCTCGCGCTGCCCGGCGCGAAGGACCCGCGCTACTCCCTCGACGTCACGACCCTGGCCGGCGAGCCCGTCTTCGCGATGTTCTCCGCCGACTTCGCCACGCCCGAGGCCCTCGAGGCCGCGATGGGCTCGCCCGAGGGCCAGGCCGCCCAGGCCGACGTCCCCACCTTCGCGACCGGGGGCGTCACCATCCTCGTCTCGTGACGCAGCACCGACGGACGCGACCTCAGCCGAGGCGCGCCAGCAGCTCCTCGAGCACGGTCAGCACGCCGTGGTCGCGGAAGGACGGCGCACGGTAGGCCGCGGCCTCGACGACCGCCGGGTGCGCCTCGGCCATCGCGAAGGAGAGGTCGACGGCGCGCAGCATCTCCAGGTCGTTGAGGTAGTCGCCGAACGCGGCGGTCTGCGCGGGCGTGACGCCCAGCGAGGACTGCAGCGCCCGCACCGCGACGCCCTTGTTGGCGCCCGGCGGCATGAGGTCCACCCAGGCGTGCCCGGAGACGACGACCTGGTGCGGGTCGCGGTGGTGCAGCAGCGCCGGCGCGACCTCCTTCTCCACGTCCTCGAAGGAGTAGACGGCGATCTTCACGATCTCGTCCTCGATGCCGGCCGAGCCGTCGAGCACGGCCCGCTGGTCGTCGACGGCGGTGAGCCGGGCGTAGTAGCGCGACGCCTCGGCCCAGAACTTCTCGTCCGTGCGGGAGACGTAGGCCGAGGCCTTGCCGCACACGACCACGCCCAGGTCGTGCCCGTCGGCGACGAGGCCGTCCAGGGTGTCGAGCACGTCGAGCACGAACGGGGTGTCCAGCACGGTGGAGGAGATCTCCTCGCCGTCGCGGACCACGAGGCAGCCGTTCTCGGCGACGAACACCATGCCCTCGGCGACCCGCTCGAAGGCCGCGGTCAACGTGTGCAGCTGGCGGCCGCTGGCGGGGGCGAACACGATGCCCCGCTCGCGCAACCGGTCGATCATCGCCCAGGTGGGCTCGGGTACCTCGCCGTGCTCGTCCAGCAGCGTGCCGTCCATGTCGACCAGGACCAGCCGCAGGTCGAGCGGGCCCTCGGGCAGCGTGGGGAGCGCGGGAGCGGTGTCGGGGGGAAGGGTGCTCACCTGCCCATCCTGACGGCCGGTGCCCGCGGGCCACGAGTCGCCGCGGCCGAGACCTCCCCCACGCCGCGCGTGAACGTTGCTGCCGACTCACCGCCGAGTCGGCAGCACGTTGCTGCCGACTCGGCGGTGGGGGCATGGGACGGGGTGGCCGGGGCAGGGTCAGTGGCGGCAGTCGGCGCGCGGCACGTCGGCGGGCACGACCGCCCCGCCGTCGTCCACGCGGACGAGGCCCGCCGAGGTGACCACGAGGTGCCCCGACCCGGGGCGGACGAGGGCGGGGTCGGTGAGCGCCAGCACCGCCCAGGCCGCGGCGAGGTGGACGACGCCGCGAGTACGGCCCAGCGGCAGCAGCGACCGGGTCTCCGCGATCGCCTCCTGCTCCCTGGCCCGCAGCACCACCGGCAGGTCCGGCGAGACCCCGGTGGCAGCGACCGCGACCGCCACGTTGTCCAGGTCGTCGGAGCCGACCGCGGCCAGCGCCCGGGCGTGCCGCACGCGCACCCGCTCCAGCGTCGACCGGTCGCCGCCGTGGGCGGTCACCACCGGCACCCGCAGCGCCCGCGCGACCCGCAGCTGGCCGGCCGCCCGGTCCCGCTCGACCCCGAGCACCGGCACCCCCAGGGCCCGCAGCTCCGCGGCCAGCCGCAGCCCCACCTGCCCCATCCCGACCACGACGACGTGGCGTGAGCGCGGCGCCGCGTGCGGGCCCCAGATGCCGACCAGCCGCGGCCCGAGCATCCGGTCGACCAGGCCCGCCGTGAAGGTCGCGGCCAGCATGATCGTGGTGAGCATGGCGATCCCGGCGAAGACGGCGTAGGCGGGCGTCGCGTGCTCGGCCGCGGGCCCCACCGTGGCCACGACGCGGGAGGCCTCGAGGAAGCTGTCGACCGGGTCGTGGTGGCTGAGCACCAACCAGGTCCAGTCGGCCGCGAGCACCACGACCAGGCCGTGCAGCCCGAGCAGCATCAGCCGCGTGCCGACGTCGTGCACCCGCCAGGAGGGCAGGAGCCGCCGCAGTGCCCAGGGCCGGCGCACCAGCGCCCGCTCCAGGACGAGGTCGGGCACCCCGTCCGGACCGAGCACCTCCCGCGCGAGCACCGCCTGCCCACCGTCGTGCCAGGCGGCGAGCACGTCGGCGCCGAGGCAGGGCCCGGCCAGGCTGGCGGCCGCGACGTCGCCGGGCGAGGCGATCCTGGCCTGGGGCAGGAGGCTGCGCAGCCGGTCGGCGACGGTGCGGTCGAAGATGGAGACCACCAGCGGCACCACCTCGTCCAGGTGGGCCACGGCGAGGGCGTAGCGCAGCGCCAGCGCGTCCCCGCGCACGGCCACGACCACCCCGGCGGGCCGCTCGTCGACCGCGGCGGCCAGCGCCCGGTCGTCGGGGGCGGCGAGGTGCTCCACGAGCCCGCCCCGGGCGGTCACGGCCCCGCACACGCGGTCGGCCACCGGGGTGTCGCCGATGACGAGGACGGCCCCGTCGGGGCGCGGACCGTGGACGAGCGGGGGCAGCGGTGCGTCGGGCATCGGACCTCCAGGGCGTGTCGGGCCGGGCGGTGAGCGAGCATCCTGGGGCCCGCTGTGGGCGTCCGGCTATCGGAATCACGCCCGGACCTGTGCGCACTCGCGGTGGCGCGGGAGGATGCGCGTGTGCTCGTCGAGTCCGTCGCCACCCCGTTCACCGACGTCGTCACCCATCACGGCGAGGGCCCCGTGTGGGACGAGGAGGGCACGCTGCGCTGCGTCGACCTGCTGGCCGGCGACGTGCTGACGGTGCCGCTGGACGGCAGCGCCCCCACACGTCGTCACCTCGGCGACGTGGCCGCGGTCTGGCGTCCCCGCACCCGCGGCGGCGCGGTCGTCGCGCGCGAGCACGACCTCGTGCTCCTGGCCGCCGACGGCAGCGTCGAGCAGCAGGTGCCGGTCGTCGAGGACCGGCAGGCCGAGCACGGCGGCATCCGCCTCAACGAGGGCGGGTGCGACCCGGCCGGCCGCTTCTGGGTGGGTTCCATGCCCTGCGACGAGACCCGGCCCGCGGGCACGCTCTACCGCGTCGACCCCGACCTCACCGTCACCGCGGTGCTCGGCGGGCTGACCATCCCCAACGGCCTCGCCTGGTCGGCCGACGGTCGCGTCGCGTTCCACGCCGACAGCCCCACCCGCGTCGTCTCCCGCCTCGTGGTGGACGAGGCGGGCGACCTCGTCGAGCGCGAGCCGTGGCTCGACCTGGACGCGCTCGACGTCGACGGCTACCCGGACGGGCTCACCGTCGACGCGGCCGGCGGGGTCTGGGTCGCGCTGTGGGGTGCCGGGTCCGTCGTGCGGTGCGAGGACGCCCCGGGCGGCCCGGTCGCCACCCACCGGGTGCGCGTGCCGGCGTCCCAGACCTCCGCGGTGGCCCTGGAGCCCGGCGGCACCCGGCTGGCGATCACCACCTCCGCCAAGCAGCTGGCCCCGGGCGCCGAGCCGCTCGCGGGGGCGCTGTTCACCGCCCGCGCGCCGTTCCCCGGCGTCCCCGTGCGGCCGTTCGCGGGGTAGCGCCGGCCTGCTGGTCGGGTACGGGCGTCTCGAGGCTCGTCGCCGGGGCTCCTCGCACCTCGACGACCGGTGCGGGTCAGCGCAGGCCCAGCTGCCTCCGGGCGGCGTTGGCCATCTTCCGCTCCCCCATGGCGTTGGGGTGGACGATCACGGGGTTGGTGCCCAGCAGCACCGGCTCGACCCAGCGGTCACCGACCGGCTGGCAGGCGTCGTGCCCGTCGGACAGCCGGTTGAGCCCCACGTAGGTGACGCCGGTGGCCTCGGCCGCGCGCGCGACCGCGTCGTTGAGCACGCGCTGGAGGCGGCGCAGGTAGGCCACGTCGCCCTCGGCGATCGGCATCTGCGGGTAGCAGCCCTCGGAGCGCGGCATGATCCACGGGTAGGACAGGATGCCGACCTTCGCGTTCGGGGCCGCCCGCGTGACCGCGGTGAGCGCCTCGACCAGGCTGGGGTAGGTCACCCGTCGGATCGTGCGCACGAACTCGTTGCCGTGCTCGTCCTTGCAGGGGCTGCCCGTGCCGAGGGTGGAGAGACCGGCGGTGCCGCAGGCCTGGATCGCGCCGATGAAGACGCCGGAGTCGTTGCCGCCGATGGTCATGGTCACCAGGTCCACGTCGCGGTCGAGCGCGTCCAGCTGCGGGGCGACACCGGGGTACTGGGAGGTGGCGAAGTGGGTGGTGTCGGCCGCACCGCACGAGACGTCGGTGAAGTCGGCCTCGATCTGCCCCGCGAGCACGTGCGGGTAGTTGCGGGTCGAGCGCAGGCACGCCGGCGGCGCCGTCGGGTCCAGCGGCAGGACGCCGGAGGCCGCCGAGTAGGAGTCGCCCAGCGCGACGTAGCGCAGCGGCTCCCGCTCCGCCGCGGTCGCGCTCGGGGACACGGGGGCGAGCAGGGCCAGGGACGCGGCCGCGGCTCCGAGCAGGGCGAGCAGCGGACGGGTGCGGGTCGAGGGCACGAGACCTCCCGGGATCGACGTCGTTGACATCCGTTCAACGACGCGGAGTGACGGGGGTCACGCCCTGCCGCGCGACCCCCGCCCGCCCAGGAGGGGAAGGACCTCAGAACAGGTCCGGCACCGTCCAGCCGTCGAGGTCGTACTCGGAGAGGAACTCGTCGGCCAGTCCGCGCATCTGGTCGGTGCCTCCGCGGTTCTGCGCGGCGAACAGCAGCTCGGCCTTCACGTTCTCGTGGTTGCCGGAGTAGTTGCGCTCGTAGAGCTCGTGCCGGCCGCCGAACTCCGACCCGATCGAGTCCCAGAGCGCCTTCATGACCTTGACCCGGTCGACGGCGGTGATGCCGTCGGAGCCGCGGACGTACTTGTCGAGGTAGGGACGCACGACCGGGCTCTTGAAGTCCGCGGCGCCGCTGGGCAGGTAGATCAGTCCGCTGGCGACGTCCTGCTCGATGATCTCCTTGACCCGCGGGTACCCGTGGATCATGAACATCCGGTAGGTCAGACCGTACTCGAGCTTCGGGATGACGGCGTCGCCGATCCAGGGCTCGGGGTTGCGGGCCATCGACTCGGTCAGCGACCAGAACAGGTTGCGCCAGCCGATCACCTCGCCGACGCGCGTCTGCACCCCGCGGAAGCCGCCGGAGCCGGTGGCGTCGAGCGCCTTGAGCAGCAGGCCGGCGATGAAGTCGAGCTTCACCGCGAGTCGCGTGCAGCCCTGGAAGGTGAACCGCGGCAGGAACCCGGACTGCGGGAAGAACGCGTTGATCCGGTCGACGTCGCCGTACATGAAGACGTTCTCCCAGGGCACGAGCACCTTGTCGAAGACGAAGATGGTGTCGTTCTCGTCCATCCGGCTGGAGAGCGGGTAGTCGAACGGCGTGCCGTTGCGGGCCGCCTGCTCGGTGTAGGACGAGCGGCAGATGAGCTTGATGCCGGGGGCGTCCATCGGCACCGTGCAGATCAGCGCGAACTGCTTCTTCTTGATGGGGAGCCCGTAGTGGGCGATGAAGTTGTAGTTGGTGATCGCCGACCCGGTGGCGACCACCTTCGCGCCGGAGACGACCAGGCCGGCGTCGGTCTCCTTCTCCACCTTCATGTAGACGTCGCCGACCTCGTCGGGCGGCAGCTGGCGGTCGACGGGCGGGTTGATGATCGCGTGGTTCCAGTAGAGGACCTTCTCCTGGCTCTCGCAGTACCACCGCTCGGCGTTGGCCTGGAAGGGCGCGTACAGCTCGGAGTTGGCGTGCAGGGTGCCGAGGAAGCTGGCCTTGTAGTCGGGCGAGCGGCCCATCCAGCCGTAGGACATCCGCGCCCAGCGGGCGATCGCGTCGCGCTCCTTGAGCAGGTCCGCCGACGAGGTCGGCGTCTTGAAGAACGGCATCGTGACGCCGCCGGAGCCCGTGTCGGTCGGCACGGTCAGCTCGTCGACGTGCGGTCCGGTGTGCAGCGCGTCGTAGAGCCGCGCAGTCATCCGGATCGGGTTGCGGAAGGCGGGGTGCGTGGTGACGTCCTCGACCCGCTCGCCGTGCAGGTAGATCTCGCGGCCGTCCTTGAGCGACTCGATGTACTCGTCGCCGGTCATCGGCCGGGAGGCGAAGTTGGTGGTGCGGTTGGCCTCGGAGTCGGCCGCGGGGTTGACGGTCGGCGGGCCGTCGGCGCCGACGGCGCTCTCGCGGGACAGGGTCTCGGTCACGGTTCCTCCAGTGGGTCGTGGGCGGTGCGGTGGGTGGGCTCAGTAGTGGGTGGGCTCAGTAGTGGGTGGCGTGGGCGAGCGCCTGCTCGGGCCGCCGGACCACGGGCGGGGAGAAGTCGCAGGCGGCGTCGAACCAGCCGCGCTGGGGGTCGTCCGCGCAGCCGAGCCAGACGACGTCGCCGTGGCGGGCGCCGACCTCGCGGAAGGCCGAGTCGGCGAAGAGCAGGGACGCGCGCGCACTGGTCTCGGCGCGCACGATCTCCCCCAGGTGGAGCACGTGGTCCCCGCCGTCCACGCTGCGCCACGGGCGGCAGACGAACGTGGCGGCGGTTCCGCCCAGGGTCGGGACGACGGTGCGGCGCCCGTCCTGCTCGAGGGTGGCCGCGTCCCAGGGCAGCGGACCGGGCGACGGGCGGCCGGCGAAGTGCATGGCCACGTCCACCTGGTCGGCGGCGAGCACGTTGACCGCGAAGGCCGCGCCCTCCAGGAGGCCGCACGCGCGACTGGTGCGGGTCAGCGCGACCTGGAGCAGCGGCGGGTCGAGGGAGACCGGCATGAACGCCGTGACGGTCGCGCCGTGCCGACCCGGCTCCCCGGTGGTCGGGTCGGGGGCGGCGCAGGTCACGACGGTCACGCCGGTGGCGAAGCGGCCGAACGCGCTGCGCAGTGCGCGGGCGTCCGGCGCGGGGGCGTGGTGCGCTCGGCGGTCGACGGGCATCTCGGTCCTCCTGACGGGGTGCTGCCGGCGACGTGGGACGTGTCCCGCGTCACGGATGGCCGGGACGTTAGGCCCGCGGAGAGGGGCCGGACGATCCGCTCGGCGCACTGCCGATCCGCTTCGCGCAGCCGGATCTCGGAGCGCCCTGAGTCGTCCACGGCCCGGTGCTACTGTGACCGGCGTCACGTCACTCGCGCGCCCAGGAGGTGCCCGTGCACGCTGTCGCCCCGGGTGCCGAGCCCGACCTCGCGCAGCACTCCGCCGCCGTCGCGGACGTCTACTTCCCGCACCGCCTCGTCGTCCGCCGCGCCGGCGCGACCGCCCCCCCGAGCTGCGGGCCGTCGACCTGGGGCCCGTGCGCCTGGCCCGGATCGGCTGGGGCGCCGAGGTGGCCGTCGAGTCGGACCACCCGGGAGCGGACCACCCGGGAGCCTGGGCGGTCAACGTCCCGCGGAGCGGGGTGCTGGAGGCACGCGTGGGCGGCCACCACGTCCTGTCCCTAGACGGGCAGGCGACGGTGTGCCCGCCGGACGTGCCGGCCCGGATGCACCGGTGGTCGGCGGACTGCTCGATCGTCGGGATGCGCGTCGATCGCGGCTACCTCGCCCAGGAGGTGGCCTCCCTCGTCGGTCTCGGCACCGACCGCATGCCCGGCCAGATCGACCTGCGCACCGACGCCGGACGCGCCTGGCTGGGGCTGCTGGGCTCGATCGGCACGGAGGCGATGCGCAACCCGACGCTCACCCGCGACCGGGCGGTCGCTCGACGCCTCGGCGCCACCCTGACCGCCGCGCTGGTCAACGCCTGCTTCCCGGAGGAGCCGGAGTGCGGCACCGTGCGACCACGCATCGTGTCCCGCGTCCTCGAGGCGATGGAGGCGGACCCGGCCCGCGAGTGGACCTCCGCCGACCTCGCCGAGGTCAGCGGCGTGGGCGTGCGCCGCCTGCAGCAGGGCTTCCGGCGCTACGCCGGCACCACGCCGACCCAGGCACTGCTCGGCATCCGGCTGGCCCGGGTGCACGCCGACCTGCTCGCGGGCGCCGCGCCGACCGTCGCGGAGGCCGCGTCCCGGTGGGGGTTCAGCCACCTCGGTCGCTTCGCCGCGGCCTACCGCGAGGCCTACGGGGTGCCGCCGTCGAGCACGCTGCGACGGGCCGACTGACTACCGCTCGGCGCTGCGGGGCTCCACGTCGAGGGGGCCGGCGGCGGGCAGGTCCAGCACGAACCGCGCCCCTGAGCCCTCGGCCTCGTCCCCCGCGGGAGCCACCGGCTCGCAGCGGATCGTCCCACCGTGACGCTCCACGATGCTGCGCGCCAGGGCGAGGCCGAGCGAGGTGCCGGAGCGGTCGGCGGGCTCGTCGGAGACCGGGAAGCGTCCGAACCTGGTGAACACGCGCTCCCGCCAGGCCGGCGGGAGGCCCACGCCGTTGTCGGCGATGCTGAGCACGACCCGGGCACCCTGGAGGCTGCCGGTCACGGAGACCTCCGGCGTGGTGCCGTCGGGCACCCGGTCCACCGCGGAGCGCAGGACGGCGGCGAGCATCTCGGCCAGCATCTCGCGGTCGGCCGAGACGGCCGGCACCGGACCCACCCGCACCCGGGCACGGGGCACCGCCCCGTCCGCGACCTGACGGACCAGGCCGAGGAAGCCCTCGAGCTCGACCCGCTCGGGCTTCACCGGGCCGGCCTCGACCCGGGTCCGCACCAGCAGCTCGTCGACGAGGTCGCTCATCCGCACCAGCGCGCGACCCACGTGCTCCACCGCCCGTGCCGAGCGGGCAGGGTCGACCGGCTCGCCGTCGGTGGCCGGCTCGAGGTGGGTGCGCGCCAGGGCCACCCAGTCCTGGGCGGTGGTGATGGGGCCCGCGAGGTCCTCGCGGACGGTGCGTGCGAACCCGGCCAGCTTCGCCGCGCGCGCCCGGACCTCGGTGACGTCGTTGAGGACGACGAGGGCCTGCGCCCCCGCCCCCAGGTCGGTGCCCAGCGCCGAGCCCTCGCGCAGGCGGACGGCCTGCACCTGGACGACGATGCCACCGGCATCGGTGTGGATCAGCAGGTCGTGCGGCGGGACGACACCCTCGCGCAGGGCCCGTCGGGACGGGTAGTCCTCCTCCGGGAGCGGGGTGCCGTCGGTGCGCAGCAGGCGGTAGCCCGCCGACGTGGGGGCCAGCCCCTCGCCGGTGAGGCGGGCCCAGGCCCGGGCCGTCGCGTTCGCGGTGACCAGGTTGCCCTGCCCGTCGAAGACCACCAGGGCCTCGGCGATGGAGTCGGTGATGGAGTCCAGCAGCTCCAGCCGGGCCGAGCGCTCGCGGTCCCGCTCGACCAGCAGGTCCACCAGCTTGCGCCGCTCCTCGACCACCGCGACGGTCGCGGTGGTCGAGCCGAGCAGCGTCAGCAGGAACAGCTGGAGCAGCAGCATCCGGGCCTGGAGCGTCTCGATGTGCCCGAAGGCGGTGAACTCCTGGGAGGTCAGCACGATCACCAGGCCGCCGAAGCCGATCATCCAGGTGGACGCCACGAAGGGGCTGAAGCGGGCGGCGATCCAGATGCCGATCGGGATGATGAGGAAGGCCAGCGAGTCCTGCACGAGCGCCCCGACCCAGACCACGACCGAGAGCAGGCTGAGCCCGACCACGGTGGCCAGGTCACGTCGCTGCACGGCACCGAACTCGGTGCGCCAGGTGCGTCCCTGCCGGCGCAGGTCGCCGACCAGGACAGCGGGGAAGACCACGAAGGCCGCCGCCGTCAGCTGCCGTCCGAACCACACCGCCACGTCGTCCGCACCCACGCCGTTCGGCCCGAGGGCCGCCACGACGCCCGCGGCCAGCGCGCCGGCGCCGGAGGCGAGGGCGAGCGCGCCGAACGTGCGCAGGAACGGCCCCCGGGCCAGCAGCTCGCCCTCGGCGGTGTCCGGCGTGAGCCGCCACCGCTCGAGCAGCCAGGTGCCCAGGACGCCCGACACCACGCCGCTGACCACGCCGCGGACCACGAGCTGCGGGTCCGGGTCGAGCAGCAGCACCGGCACCACGGAGAGGACCACCATGGCCAGGACGGCGAGCAGGCGCCCGCGCCTCCCGGTGACGATGAGCAGGAAGAGGATCGCGGCGCCGGCGTTGGGCCAGACCCCGTCGGTCGGCGCGTGCTGGCGCCCGGTGGAGACCCCGGCCACGACCAGCAGCGTGAAGAGCAGCGCACCCGTGAGGACGCTGGCCAGGCGCAGACGCGGCCCGAACCCCTCCCACGGGGAGCCGAGGGCGGAGCCGGACGACGGCCCGGGGCGACCGTCCGGGTGCGTCGCCCCAGGGTTCGGGGCCCCCGGCCCCGGCTGCGGCGGCAGCCCGCGGGGCGGCACCCCGCGGGAGGGATCTCCCGGACGGTCGGTCGCGGAGCGCGTGCCGGCGAGGCCGGGGCGGTCGGCGATGTCCATCTGCGGGGGCCTCCTCGCCCGCGCCGGCCCTGGGCAGGGCGGAGCGGGGATTGCACGGAGCGGGGGGAAGGGTCGGGAACCGACGGGGGTGGGGGTCCCAGTGTGACGCACGTCGTGCCCCTGGAGCACCCTCCACGGGACGGTCGGCCCGGCACCCGGGTTCCGACAGGGACGATCGTCCGCCGCGGGCCGGACCTGAGCGGCCCGGAACCCGCGCAGCGCGCAGGGTCCGGCGGGCTCAGGCCTGGGCGTCGTCCCGCGCGTGCAGGTGGTGGTGGATGACCTCGTCGATGATGAGCGCGAGGAACTTCTCGGCGAACTCCGGGTCGAGACCCGACTCGGTGGCCAGGTCGCGCAGCCGGGTGATCTGCACGGCCTCGCGGGCAGGGTCGGCCGGCGGGAGGTCCATCCGCGCCTTGAGGGCGCCCACGGCGCGGGTGCAGCGGAACCGCTCGGCGAGCAGGTGCACGAGGGCGGCGTCGAGGTTGTCGATGCTGGCGCGCAGGGCCAGCAGCTCGGGCGGTGCGGTGGCGCCGGTGCTCTCGCTGCTCACGGGCGGTTCCTTTCCTCGGCGGGGTGCCACGGACAGGCTAGTGGTGCGGACCGCCCGGGCCCGGCCACGGTCAGGGCTTGGAACTGACCCCCCAGGGGGTTATTGTTTGTCCGGACAAAGCATTCCACCCCCGATCTCCCGAGGAGACCTCCCCATGTGCCGAGCAGTCACCTGCAAGAAGTGCGGCAAGACCACCTGGGCCGGCTGCGGCCAGCACGTCGACATGGTCATGGCCGGCGTCGCCAAGTCCGACCGCTGCCAGGGCCACGAGAACGAGCCCGCCTCCGGCGGCCTCATGGGCAAGCTCTTCGGCCGCTGAGCCGGACGCACGAGAAAGCCCCCGTCCCGACCCGGGACGGGGGCTTTCTCGTGCAGAGGGGCGTCAGCCCTGGGAGTGCGCGCTGGTGCTGTCCCCGCCGTTGCGGGTGTCCAGCGACAGGACGTAGCCGATGACGATCAGGACGCCGGAGACGATCTCGTTCGCCCGGGTCACGGTGCTGTCGTGCGGCAGGAGCGCGCCGAGCAGGATGTAGGCGACACCGACCGCGACGCCGATACCCACGGCCACGGCCGACGGGCCGATCTGGCGCAGCCACAACGCCGGGAAGAGCACCAGCGTCACCAGCGCCGCGGACCACAGGGCGTTGTAGTGGCCGGTCTCGCCGGCGTCGTACAGCGTGTAGGAGGCGAACAGCAGCCACGTGCCGACCGCCAGGACGAGGTGCACGCCGAAGAAGGAGACGCCCGGGGCCACGTAGCTGCGCTGCAGCTTGGCCAGGTACTCCTCGCGGTCGGCGTCGCTCATCAGCACGGTGCCCATGGAGTCCTTGCGGACGATCTCGCCGTGCTGCTGGTGCGCGACCTCGCGGTGCGCGGGGGTGGTCTCGTCGCTCATCCCTGGTTCCTCTCCGCCCGCGAGGGGCCGTACGTCTCCAGGCACCATCTTGCCGTGCGCGGGGCTCGGGCGCACAGGTGGGGTCCGTGGGTCGAGCACGTAGGTTGGACGACGGCCCGCCGCCGGGCCCTCCCGCGCCACGGGCCGGGAGACACCCCGAGCACTCCGCAGGAGGAGCCGTGCACGCCGAGGTGCTGCGCACAGAGCGCCTGACCCCGTCGATGGTCCGCGTCGTCGTCGGTGGCGACGGGCTCGCCGACTTCTGGCCGGACGCGGGCGACGCCCCGTCCACCGACGCCTACGTGAACCTGGCCTTCGCCCCGCCCGGCGCCGACTACGGGCCGGTCTTCGACCCGGCCGAGGTCCGCGAGAGCCACCCGCGCGAGCAGCAGCCCGCGCGCCGCCGCTACACGGTGCGCTCGTGGGACCCGACGACCCGCGAGCTGGTCCTCGACTTCGTCGTGCACGGGGACGACGGCGTGGCCGGCCCCTGGGCGCAGCACGCCGCACCCGGCGACGTCCTGGTGCTCCAGGGCCCCGGCTCCGGCTACCGGCCCGACCCGGGCGCCGACGTCCACCTGCTCGTCGGCGACGAGTCCGCCGTCCCGGCGATCGCGGCCTCCCTCGAGGTCCTCCCCACGGGCGCCCGGGCCCTCGTCCGCCTCGTCTGCGACGGACCCGACCACGAGGTGCCGCTGCCCTCCTCCGCCGACGTCGACCTGGTGTGGGTCCACCGGACCGCCGAGGACCCCGCCCCGCTGCCCGCCGCCGTCGAGGCGCTGAGCCGGCCGACCGGCCGCGTGCAGGCGTTCGTGCACGGCGAGGCCGAGGAGGTGCGCGCGATCCGCCGGCACCTGCTCGGCACCTGGGGCCTCGAGCGCGCCGACATGTCCTGCTCCCCGTACTGGCGGCGCACCTACACCGACGAGGCCTGGCGCGCGGTGAAGCGCGAGTTCGTGCAGGCGATGGACGCCGACCTGTAGATCCCGTGAAGAACCCCGTGCGGGGTTCGCGCGCACCCCGACTCCTGCCGATCGACCCACCGGCAGGTCGACGAGGACCTGCCGGCGTCCGGCTCGGCGGTCGCCTCCGGCGAGGTGCGAGGAGCGGTCGTGACGACTGCGCGGAGCGTGCGCTGGGGCTACCGGGTGACGGTGGTCCTGGTGACGGCAGGACTGCTGGTGATCGGCCCCATCCGGATCGACCCGGAGAAGGCCGCCCAACGAGCCGAGGAGCGAGCCGAGGAGCGAGCCGAGCAGGTCAGCGGGATGGGTCTGCTGGCCGGCGTCCGCTGAGGGCCGTCAGCGCCCGAACAGCGACTTGGCCTCGTCCCAGCGGTGCTGCGGCACGTGCTTGAGCCCGATGAGGGCGTCGGCGAGCGGGACGCGCTCGATCTCGGTGCCGCGCGCCGCGACCAGGTGGCCCCAGCCCTCGGCGTGCGCGAGGTCGGTGGCGGCCATGCCGAAGCGGGTGGCGAGCACGCGGTCGTAGCCGGTGGGCGCACCGCCGCGCTGGACGTGGCCGAGGATCGCGGCCCGGGTCTCGATGCCCGTGCGCTCCTCGATCTGGTGGACGAGGTAGTCGCCGATCCCGCCCAGACGGGGCCGGCCGTCGGCCTCGAGGCCCTTCTCGGAGAGCACGTCCTCGTGGCCCTCGGGGATGAAGCCCTCGGCCACCACGACGAGCGGGCTGCGCCCGGACTCGTGCACCTGACGGACCCAGGAGCACAGCTCGCCCATGGAGACCCGCTGCTCGGGGATGAGGATGGCGTGGGCGCCCGCGGCGACGCCGGAGTGCAGGGCGATCCAGCCGACGTGGCGGCCCATGACCTCGGCGACCATGCAGCGGTGGTGGGACTCGCCGGTGGTGCGCAGCCGGTCCATCGCGTCGGTGGCGATCGCGACGGCGGTGTCGAAGCCGAAGGTGTAGTCCGTGCCCATCAGGTCGTTGTCGATCGTCTTCGGCACCCCGATGACTGGCAGGCCGGCGTCGGCCAGGCGCTTGGCTCCGGCCAGCGAGCCCTCGCCTCCGATGACGGCCAGGGCGTCGACGCCGAACTCCTTCAGGCGCTGCGCCACCACCTCGACGCCGCCGCCGTCGCCCTCGATGGGGTTCGTGCGGGACGTGCCCAGGATGGTGCCGCCCTGCCGGGAGAGGCCCCGGACGACGGTGCGGGGCAGCTCCATGACGTCCGCGTCGAGGACGCCGCGCCACCCGTTCCGGAAGCCGACGAACTCGTCGTCGTAGGTCTTGACGCCGCGCAGCACAGCACCGCGGATGACCGCGTTGAGGCCCGGGCAGTCGCCGCCGCTGGTGAGGAGACCGATCTTCACGTCGCCCACCCTCTCACTCCCGGCCAGACCGCGGGCAGTGACCGGGGCCACGTGCCCGCACCGTGGGACCGATCGGCCCGGCGCCCCTTCGACCGGCTCTCCGAACGGCGCCTCGGACCTGCCCTTCCGACCGGCCGGGACGCCGCCCGTTCCGCGCGCGGACTATCGTCGGAACCGTGTCTGGCTCCCCCCGCACCGACGCGCCGCCCGCCACCGCCGAGACGGCCCCCGGCGACCCGCACGAGGACGCGACGCTGCGCGCGCTCGGCCTGGAGGTGCTGCGGATCAACCGCCGCGGCCTGGTGAACCCGACCGGCACCCGGCTGGACGGCTCGGCCTACAAGATCCTGATGGCGCTGCGCCACCACGGCCCGCTCTCGGTGGGCGGGCTGGGCGAGCACCTGCACCTGGACGCCTCGACCACGAGCCGCCAGGTCAAGGCTGCGGTGGGCGCGGGCCTGGTCGAGCGGACGCTGGGCGAGGACGGGGCACACCTGGTGCGCCCGACCCCGGCCGGCACCACGGCCTACGAGAAGGACTCGGCGGTGCGCGCGGTGCACTGGCGGGCCGTCGTCCGCGAGCTGGGGCCCGAGCGCGCGCGACGCCTCGCCGAGGACCTCGCGGCCCTCAACGAGGCGATCGACGCGACGCAGGCCTGAGCGGCCCGCCCGGCAGGAGCGGGCCGGCACGGCTCGGCAGGCTCAGCCCGCGACCAGCTCGTCCTGCGCCTCGGCGGCCTGCACGGCGTCGGGACGCGTGGGGCGGCGCGGCACGCCGAGCACCAGCAGCACGCCGACGACCGCGGCGGCGGCACCGATGAGGAAGCACGCCGTGAAGGCGCCCTCGCTGGGCAGCGCGACGCCGGGGGCGAGCTCGGTGGTGTTGCTGGCGAGCACGGTGCCCATAACCGCGGCGGCCAGCGTGGTGCCGACCGAGCGGGTGAGCGCGTTGAGGCCCACGGCGGCACCGGCCTCGCGGGGCTCGGTGTTGTCCATGATGATCGTGGGCATCGCGGCGTAGCCGATGCCGACGCCGGAGGAGCAGATCAGCGCGGCGATCATCAGCTGCCAGGGGGCGCCGGTGAGCAGGGTGGCCACGAGGTAGCCGACGGAGAGGACGCCGGCGCCGATGGCGAGCGTGGTGCGCGCACCGACGGTGCCCATGAGCCGGCTCGAGACCGGTGCGAAGACCAGCATCATCAGGCCGCCGGGGGCCATCCACAGGCCGGCCGCGAGGATGGACTGACCCAGGCCGTAGCCGGTCGCCTCGGGCAGCTGGAGCAGCTGGGGCACGACGATCGACTGCGCCATCATGCCGAAGCCGATCGCGATGGCGGCCAGGTTCGTGAGCAGGACGGGGCGGCGCGCCGTGGCCCGCAGGTCGACGAGCGGGTCGTGGTGCCGCAGCTCCCAGGCGCCCCAGCCGACGAGGACGACGACGCCGCCGATCATCGCGCCGAGCGTGCGCGCGTCGCCCCAGCCCCAGTCGGTGGCCTGGGAGACGCCGACGAGGAAGGCGACGAGGCCGATGGCGAGGAGCAGCGCGCCGACCGGGTCGAGCGCGCCCTTCTCGCCCTGGCCGTCGTGGGTGTGCGGGACGACGGCGGCCACGAGCACCAGCACGACCAGCGCGGCGACGGTGGAGACCCAGAACAGGGTGTGCCAGTCCCCGACCTCGACGATCCAGGCGGAGAGCGGCAGGCCGATGGCGCCGCCGACACCGAGGGTGGCGCTGATGGTCGCGACGGCCGTGGCGGCCATCTTCGGCGGCACGATCTCGCGGACGAGCGCGATGCCGACCGGGATGAAGCCCATCGCCGTGCCCTGCAGCGCGCGACCCACGAGCACGGGGACGAGGCTGTCGGACAGGGCCACGATCACGGAGGCGACCGCCAGGATGCCGGCGCTGGCCAGCAGCACGGGCTTCTTGCCGACGAGGTCGGCGATCCGGCCGGCCAGCACCATGGTGACGGCGGCGGCCAGAAGGGTCACCGTGACCACCCACGCCGTGTCCGCGGCGTCGGCGTCGAGCAACCGGGGCAGCTCGGACTGGATCGGGATGACCAGCGTCTGGGTCAGCGCGGTCATGAGGCCGCCGAGGGCCAGGGCGGCCACGGCCAGCCCGGGACGGGCGGCGCGGGTGGGCGCGGGGTCGTTCATGCGGGGGGTCTCCTCAAGTCTGCGTCGTGCAATTGGTTGCCACTAGCACCTATATGCACGACACAACTGTACGGAGCGCCGCCGCATTCCGCGACGTGTCCCGAGTCACCCCTGAGGTGCAGCCGCCGGGGACGCATACCGCGTCCGCGCGCGCCCTCGATCTGCAGCGACGAGACGCGCGCGCGGGCCGTGAGCCTGCGAACGCTCGCGTCGAGTCGAGGAGTGACGAGCGAGGGTTACGAGCGCGCGGACATGCGACCGGAGGGAGCCATCAAGCAGACCGCTCCGTCACCCGCAGCACGTCCAGGAGGTACCGGGCGGCGTCGCCACCCTCGGCGAGCGCGACGTCGACGGCCGCGGGCACGTCCAGGTCGGCGAGCAGGGCAGCGAGCACGCGGTCGCGGCCGCTGCCGGCGTCCGCGCGCTCGGCGGGCGAGCCGGCCGCGGCGTAGAGCTTGTCCAGCGTCGTGGCGGCCGCCTCGAAGACGGCATCCTCGCACTCCCAGGGCTCGTGCCGGTCGCGGTGCAGCAGGCCGAGGCGGACGACGGGGCCGGGGAACCGGGTCAGCAGGTCGGCGACGAGCTCGAGGTTGCCCAGCGACTTCGACATCTTCACCCCGTCCTGCCGGACCTCGCCGACGTGCAGCGTGGCGCGGGCGAACGGGGTGACGTCGGTGGCCGCCTCGACCATGGCGGCCTGGTAGGCGTGGTGCGGGGACGCGAGGTCGGAGCCGCCGACCAGCACGTCGACGGAGGAGCCGAAGGTGGCCACGGCCATCGCGGCGCACTCCGCGTGCCAGCCGGGACGGCCCCAGCCCCACGGGCTCGGGAACGCGGGGTCACCCTCGGCCGAGGGGCGCCACACCGGCACGTCGAACTCGGACTCGCGACCGGGCACGTCGTGCTGGTCGCCGTAGGCGCGCGACAGCTCGCGCGCCTCGTCCACCTCGAGGCCGGCGCGCCCGGGGACCTCCGTGCCGCGGAAGTAGACGTAGCCCTCGCTCTCGTAGGCGGCGCCGTTGGTGAGCAGGGCGGCCGCGAGCCGGATGACGGAGGCGACGTGGGCGCGGGCCTTGGGCTCGTGCTTGGGGCGGGCGACGGCGAGGGCCTCCATGTCGCGGCCGAACTGGAACTGCTGCACCGAGGCCAGCTCGTCGTAGGGCTGGCCCGTGCGGGCGGCGGCGGCGGTGAGGACGTCGTCGACGTCGGTGATGTTGCGCGAGACCTCCGCCTTGGCGCCGGAGGCCTTCGAGACCGACGCGAGCAGGTCGGCCCACACGAACGTGGCGGCGTGGCCGACGTGCGTCACCGCGTAGGGGGTGATGCCGCAGGTGTAGACGCGCAGCGGCGCGACGGCCAGGAGCGGCGCGCCGTCCAGCACCAGGGGGGCCGGGACGGCGTCGTTGACCGGGTAACGGGCGGGAGCGGTGTCGGAGGCCACGGGTCGATCTTGCCGCACGGGGGCCGCCGAGCCACGGGTCGCCCGTCACCCGGTCCTGATGGACGGGTGCGTCAGGCCTGGCCGTAGCGGCGCAGGAACTTCTCGATGCGGCCCTCGGTGTCGATGGTGCGACCGCGGCCGGTCCAGAAGGGGTGGCTGCCCGCGGAGACGTCCACGTCGACGACCGGGTAGGCCTCCCCGTCGATCTCGACGGTGGGCAGGCCCTCGCGCCCGGCGAGGGTCGAGCGGGTCAGGACGAGCTGGTCGCCCTCGGCCGCGGAGCGGTCCCGGAAGACGACGGGGCCGTAGGTGGGGTGGATGTCGCGCTGCACGGTTCCTCCTGTTGAAGTGAGAACGATTATCGTTACTGTAACCGCACCGGCTCGCGGGATGTTCCTCGAGCCAGCCCCGAGAAGTGGAGAGAACCGTGAGCGACCTGCCCGACCCGCGCCCGCTGCACAGCACCGAGTCGCCGGCGACACCGGTGGTGGTCGTCACCGGCGTCGACCCGCACGCCCAGGACGCGGCGACCGTCGGCCTGCTGTGGGACCTGCCCCAGGCCGGTGGCCGTGCGACACACCATCGACGTCGAGCGGGCCCTGCTCGAGCGGGTGGTCAGCGACGCCACCGGCGAGCTGGAGCGCGAGGTCGTCGACCTCGACCACCTGTGCGTGACGTGCGCGCTGCGCGAGGACGTGCTGCCCACCGTGCTGCGCCTGGCCGGCGAGGGTCGGTGGGACTCCGTGCTCCTGCAGCTGCCGTCCTCGGCCCTCGCGGACCCGCTGTGCGACGCGCTGGCCCGCGACGCGGTGCTGCGGCGGACGCTGCGGGTGCACGCGGTCCTCGCCGCCACCGACGGGCGGACGACGGCCGACGACCTGCTCGGGGACGACCTGCTGCGCGAGCGCGGCTGGGGCACCTCGCCGGGCGACCACCGCGGGGTCGGCGAGGCGCTCGCGGCGCTGGTGGAGGCCGCCGACGTGGTCCTCGCCCCCGACGCGGCGCCGGTCGGTCGGCGGCTGCTCCGCACCCTGGCCGCCCCCGGTGCCGTCGTGCTCGGCTCGGCGGCGGACCTCGACGTCGCCGCCGTCGTCCGCGCCCCGCACCACGACCACCGGGCCCGGTTCGACTGGACCCGCGCGGACCGGCGGGTGCCGCTGCCGGTGCTCCCGCCGCAGCCGGACGCGGTGCAGGAGCGGGTCTGGCGCCTCGACCTCTCCTCCGACCGCCCCTTCCACCCCGCGCGCCTGCTCGCCGACCTCGGGCGGCTCGGGTCGGGGCGGCACCGCTCGCGCGGCTGCTTCTGGCTGCCCACCCGGACCGACGACGTCCTCGCCTGGGACGGGGCGGGCGGACAGCTCAGCATCGGCACCGTGCGCCCGTGGGGGCCGATCCGCCCGTTCACGCGGATCGTGGTCACCGGCGTGGGCGAGCGGCCCGCCCACCTGGTCGACGCGTTCGAGCACCTGCTGGTCACCGCCGAGGAGCTGGAGCTGCGCGGGCCGGCGTGGGAGACGGTCGAGGACGGCCTCGAGCCGTGGCTCGGGCCGCTGCGTCGCGCGGCCTGACCGACGCCCCGCTCCCCACCGGGGCGCGGGTGGCAGGCAGGATCGGGGTCATGACCGCCCCGACGCCCGACGCCTACTTCGTCCGCACCGCCCCGCAGGAGCTGGAGGCGACGCAGCACACGAGCGGCGCCTGGAACCCGGCGGAGCAGCACATCGCGCCGGTGCTGGGGCTGCTGGTGCACGAGGTCGTCCGCGACCTGGCGGCGCGTCGGCCGGACGACGGCCTCCAGGTGGGGCGGCTGTCCTTCGACATCACAGGCACGGTGCCGGTGGGGCACGTGGCCACGTCGGTGCGCGTGGTGCGGCCGGGCCGCACCGTCGAGCTGGTCGAGGCGACCGTGACCCACCGCAGCCGGGTCGTGGCCCAGCTGCGGGCGTGGCTGATGGCCCCGTTCGAGACGGCCTCGGTCGCTGGCACCCACGCCGAGCCGATCCCCTCCCGCGACGAGGTCGAGCCCTGGGACGCCTCCCAGGTGTGGGCGGGCGACTTCATCGCCTCCTCCCAGGTGCGGCGCCGCGAGATCGCGCCCGGCCGCGGCGTCACGTGGGTGCGCACCGGGATGCCGATCGTCGAGGGCGAGGAGACCTCGCCGGTGGCCCGGTTCGCGGGGCTGCTCGACATCGCCAACGGCATGACGCCGCGGGTGGCGCCCACCGACTGGCTGTTCCCGAACATCGACCTCTCCGCGCACCTGCTGCGTGCCCCGGTGGGCGAGTGGCTGGGCCTGGACACCCGTGTCTCCTTCGGCCCGGGCGGCCTCGGCGTGACCGCCACCGTGCTGCACGACGACAGCGGGCTGCTCGGCACCAGCACGCAGTCGCTCACGGTGCGTCCCGCGCGCTGAGCCCCTGCCGGGGCCGCCCGCTCGGTGCGCTCGGTGCGCTCAGTGCGCCCCGACCTCCACGAGCAGCACCCCGCCCACCACGAGCGCGAAGCCGACCAGCATCCGCGGGGTCAGCCGCTCGGCGAACAGCACCCGGCCGAGCAGCGCGGTGAGCACCACGCCGACCGCCGCCCACGTCCCGTAGGCGACCCCGAGCGGGAGCCCGGCGCGCAACGTGGCGGCGAGCAGCGCGAACGCGGCCGTGTAAGCGAGCGCCACCCACGTCAGCCACGCGACCCGGCCGCGGGCCGAGAGCGCGTCGTCCGCCGCCATCCGCAGGCCCACGGTGCCCGCGACCTCGCAGCCGATCGCCCCGGCGAGCAGCAGCCAGGCCGTCACGTCGGGTCCTCCGCCGCCGCGTGCGAGCCGGTCTCCACCAGCAGCACGCCGACCCCGATGAGCAGCACGCCGCCCGCGGTCAGCACCGTGAACGGCTCGCCGAAGAGCACGGTCGCCAGCACCGCCGTCAGTGCCACGCCGCCGGCGCCCCAGGCGCCGTAGGCCACGCCCAGGGGCAGCCAGGCGCGCAGCGTGAGGGCCAGCAGGGCGAACGCCGCGACGTAGCCGGCCACGACCAGGACGTACCAGCGCGGCTCGTCGATGGCCGCCTTCAGCCCCACCGACCCGGTCACCTCGCCGGCCACCGCTCCGGTGAGCAGCAGCCACGCGCGACGACGGTGCGTGCCCGCCCGACGGGCCTGCGAGTGCGGCTGGGTCATGCGGCGATCCTGTCAGGGCTGCAGCCGACTCCCGATCAGGGCTGCAGCCGACTCCCGAGGGTGAGGGCGAGGTGCAGCCGGAGCCGGGCCTGGCCGTCCTTGAGGTCGAGGCCGGTGCGCCGCTCGACCTGCGCGAGCCGGTGGTAGAGCGTCTGGCGGTGGATGCCGAGCACGTCGGCCGTGCGGGCGGCGCTGCCGGCGAGGTCGAGGTAGGTGCGGGCGGTGCGGACGAGGTCGGGCTCGTCGGCCGCGAGGAACTCTCCCAGGCGGCCCTCGAGCACGACGGCGGCCAGGTCGGCGTCGCGGGCCACGCCGAGCAGCCCCAGGACGCCGAGGTCGTCGGCTCGCTCGACCCGGCCACTGCCCCGGGCCACCCGCAGCGCGGTGCGGGCCCCGTCGTGCGAGGCCCGGAGGTCCTCGGCGCGGGGCACCACCCGACCCACGCCCACCTGCACGGTGCCGTCGGCCGGCAGCCACGGCCCGCTCACGCCGAGCGCGCGCAGCTGCTCGAGCGGGGCCTCCTGGGCCCGCACGACGGACGGTCGGGCCACGGCCACGACCAGCCCGCCGTCGTCCTCGACCCAGACGGTGCCGGGCCGCGAGGGCAGGCCGTCGATGCGCGCGGCCCAGGTGGGCTCGGGTGCCAGCAGCAGGCAGACCAGCGGCTCGTCCGTGCGCAGGCCGGAGCCGGCCAGCAGGGCGGCCGCGGCGGGCCGCGCCTCGCGGGCGTCGCCGTGCAGGAGGTCGCGGAAGGCGGCGGTGCGGCGGGCCTGGCGGCGGCCGGTGTGGGAGAGCAGCGCGCCGGCGGTCTCCGCGATGCGGGCGACCTCGGCGGCGGTCTCGCTGCCCGGCTCGGGGAGCAGGCGCTCGTGCGGGTCGAGCAGCCAGAACCAGCCGTGCAGGCGGCCGAGGTAGCGCACCGGCACGCAGACGCGCGGCGTCATGCGGCGCTCGGTGTCCCCGGGCGTGCGCAGCGGCGCCTCCGCCTCCGCCACGCCTTGGGCGAGGAACCAGGCGCGCACCTCGGCGGTCGAGCGGCGGGTGAGGATGGACGCCTGGCGCACGTCGTCGGTCTCCGCCTGGCCGGAGTAGGCGAGCAGGCCGAAGGACTCGTCCTCCAGCGTGCAGGGGCCGCCGAGCAGGTGCGAGAGCTCCTCGACGAGATCGTCCACGGCACTCATCCACGTCCCCCTCACCGGCACCCGCGCATCAGACACCTGCACCAGATCATGCCCTGATCGCGTGGCACCTGTCGCTGTCAGGGGCCTCCGATGCCGACCTACCGTGGTGTGACTGGCAACGCACCAGCCCATCCACCCGACGCCTCGGAGGCCCTCGTGCTCGGTCCCGTCCTCCTCACCGCCTCGCGCTCCGCCCGCACCCGGGCCGCCGTCGAGGGATTCGCCCCGACCCGCAAGGTCGTCGACCGCTTCGTGGCCGGCGAGACCACCGCCGAGGGCGTCGCGACCTCCCGCGAGCTCGCCGCCGCGGGCCTGGCAATCACCGTCGACCACCTCGGCGAGGACGTCACCGACCTGGCCGGCGCGCAGGCCGTCCGGGACGCCTACCTCGAGCTGATCACCGGCCTCGCGCCGCTGGCGCTGGAGGCCGAGGGCGGCCGCTCCGGTGCCGCCGAGGTCTCCGTCAAGCTCTCCGCGCTGGGCCAGGCCCTGCCGCTGGACGGTCACGACATCGCGCTGCGTCACGCCCGCGATATCACCGAGGCCGCGGCCGTCGCCGGCGTCTGGGTGAACGTCGACATGGAGGACCACACCACCATCGACTCCACCCTCGCGATCACCCACGAGCTGCGCGAGACGCACCCGTGGGTGGCCACCGTGCTCCAGGCCAACCTGCACCGCACCGAGGACGACGTCGAGGCGATGGCCAAGGCCGGCGCCCGCGTCCGCCTCGTCAAGGGCGCCTACAAGGAGCCCGCGACCGTGGCGTTCCAGGACAAGGCGGACGTCGACGCCGCCTACCGCCGTCACGTCGCCACCCTCATGGCCTCCGACGCCACCCCGATGGTCGCCACCCACGACCCGGCGATGATCGAGCTGGCCGTCGCCACCGCCGTGGCCGCCCGCCGCGAGCCGTCCTCGTGGGAGCTGCAGATGCTCTACGGCATCCGCACCGACCTCCAGCGCGAGCACGCGGCCGCCGGTCGCACCGTGCGCGTCTACATCCCCTACGGCACCGACTGGTACGGCTACTTCATGCGCCGCCTCGCCGAGCGCCCCGCCAACGTCGCCTTCTTCCTCAAGGCGCTGGCAACCTCCTGACCCGTGACAGTTGCTGCCGACTCACCGCCGAGTCGGCAGCAGCTTTCAGCCGGCGGGGGTGAGGGACGGCAGCAGGGGCGCCAGGACGGCGGCGAGCCGCTCGCCCACCAGCGCGTGCCCGGCCACCTCCAGGTGGAGCCGGTCGGGCAGCGGGTGGGCCGCCTCGTCCTCGGCCCCGAAGAGGGCGAGGCCGTCGACCAGGTGCAGGTGCGGGTCCTCGCGCCGGGCCACGACCTCGGCCATCACCTCGCGGACGACCTCGAGCGTCAGCCGCCCGGCGGCGACCTCGGCCGGGTCACCGGTGGCGGCGAACGCGACGCGTCCCTCGGCCAGCGCCGCCGGGTCGAACGCGGCCGGGCCGGGCGTGGCCTCGTGGATCGCGCAGTGCAGCGCGCTGACCAGCACCACCGGGGTGGTCGGCTGGCCGTCGCGCACGGTGTCGAGCCAGCCGTGCAGCGCCGGGCCGAGCGCGCGGCGCCGCATCAGGTCGGCGTTGACCAGGTTGATGCCCAGCTCCATCGAGACCAGCTCGGCGGGCAGGTCGCGGATCGTGCGGGCGACGAACGGGTCCAGCAGCGCGCTGCCGCCCAGGCCGAGGCTGGTCAGGTGCGCGCCGGTGCGGCGGGCGGCGTCGACCACGAACGTGCCGGTCGGGGACGCCGCGTTCGAGCCCTGGCTCAGCGAGGAGCCGTGGTGCACCCACCGCGGCACCTCGACCGGCACCGGCTCGGCGGGCGCGTCGGTGCGCACCGCCACCAGCTCGGTGGTCTCGTCGTGGGGCAGCCACAGCGTCAACGTCTTCTCGCCCGCGGGCAGGTCGGCGAACCGCAGCGTGCCGACGGGGCCGGTCTCGTGGGTGCGGGCACCGGTGGCCAGGTCGATCCGCTCCACGTCGCCCTCGGCCAGGCTCGCGCGGGCGACGATCGTGCCGGCCCCACCGGAGGCGACCTCCAGCTCGTGCACGCCGTCGGGCCGCGGCGGGGCGCCGGGGTAGACGCGCTTGGTGGGCACGGCATCCACCTCGAGCACGGTGGCGGCGGTACGCAGCACCAGGCGGACGCCGGCGGGCTGGCCCTCGGCCATGAGCAGCTGCGGGTCCGGGCACTGGCGACGCGCCCAGGCGGGCAGCCGGTGCGGGCGGACGCCGCGGTCGGTGGTCTCCAGCTCGACGTGGCCGTGCAGGAAGGGGGACGGGTCGTGCGTGATCAACGGTCTGCTCCGGGTGCGGGGTTGGCGGGGGTGGCGAGCGGCGTGGTGGGCCAGTGCCTGAGCGCTGCGTCGAGGGCCTCGATCGCCGCGCGCCAGGACTCCTCGGCGCCGGGCGTCGAGTGGTCGAAACCGCCTGAGGCCTCGAGGCTGACGAACCCGTGCAGCACGGAGCCGACGAGCCGGACGGCGTGCACGGTGGCCGCCTCGTCCAGGCCGTAGCCGCGCAGGGTGGCGGCGGTGAGCCGCGAGGTGCGGACGCCGTCACTGGCGGCGGCCTGCTGCGGGGTGAGCGGGAGGCGGGCTGCGGCGGAACGGCCGGGGTGGACGCGGGCGTGGTCGCGATAGGCGTCGGCCAGGGCGTGCAGGGCCTCGCGGCCGGCGAGCCCCGCCACCGCCTCGGCGGTGGCGTCGGCGATCTCGGTGTGCGCGAGCATCGCGACCCGCAGCCGGAGGTCGTCGGCACCCGCGACGTGGGCGTAGAGGCTCGCGACCTTCACGTCGAAGCGGCGGGCGAGGGCGGAGAGCGTCACGGCCTCGAGCCCGGCCTCGTCGGCGAGGTCCGCGGCCGCTCGGGTGAGCACCTCGGTGGTGAGTCCTGCGCGTGGCATCCCGTCTCCTCTCCTCGTCCTGACTACTGCACTATGGCATCTACCTAAAGGCTGTAGGTAATGGACGTGGCGAGCGCGACAGACGCACCTACCCCCTCGGACCAGGCGAGCCGGGCACGTGCCTCGCTAGCGTCGATGTAGTTGCCGGCACCAACCACCTCGATCCGCCGGCGGGAGGCCCACCGCGATGTCGCAGACCAGCACACGTCCGTCCCAGGCAGAGCAGGAGACCCCGCGCCGACTCGGCGCCGGGCCGGCGTTCGCCATGGCGGCGGTGCTGCTGGTGACGATGATCGGCACCACGCTGCCGACCTCGCTCTACTCCCGCTACGAGGAGCGGATCGGCTTCGGCGTCGAGATGACCGCGGTCGTCTTCGCGGTCTACGCGCTCGGTGTGATCGTGGCGCTGCTGGTGACGGGACGCTGGTCGGACACGCTCGGCCGCAAGCCGCTCATGGCCGCCGCGCTCACGGTCGGGATCGCGTCCGACGTCGTCTTCCTCTTCGCCTCCGACCACCTCGGCGTGCTGCTGGCGGGCCGCGTGGTCTCCGGCCTCTCGGCCGGCATCACGGTGGGCACGGCCAGCGTCTTCATCGTGGAGACGGCGGCGGGACGCCTCGGCTCCCGCGCCTCCGACCTCGGTGGCGGCGCGAACATGCTGGGGCTGGGCCTCGGGCCGGTCCTCGCGGCCGTGCTGGTCGCGTTCGGGCCGTGGACGTTCCAGCTCACCTACCTGGTGCACGCAGCGCTCTGCGTCGTCGGTCTGCTGGTCCTGTCGACCGCGCGGGAGACGGTGGACAAGCCCTCGCCCCGACCCGCCGGTGCGCTGTCGCCGCTGAAGCCGGCACTGCCCGCGGAGGTCCGGGCCGACTTCGTGCGGGTCTCGATCCTCGCGTTCGCCGGGTTCGCCGTCTTCGGGCTCTACACCGCCCTGATCCCGACGGTCACCGCCGACGTCCTCGGCATCTCCGCCGCCGTCCCGGTCTCGCTGATCATCCTGGTCGCCTACGCCGCCTCCCTGCTCGGCCACCAGGTCGTGCGGCCGCTCTCGGAGCGCAACGCCACGCTCGTCGCCGTCGCGCTGCTCGTGGCCGGCATGGCCTGCCTCGCCCTCTCGCTGTGGCAGGCCTCGACCGTCGCGATCGTGTTCGCGGGGCTCTTCGGCGGCGCCGGCCAGGGCGTGGCGTTCAACCGCGGCCTCGGCGTGCTGACCTCGCGGGCACCCGGCGACCAGAAGGGCGCCGTGACCTCGACGTTCTTCGTGGTCTGCTACGTCGCGATCTCCGTGCCGGTGATCCTCGCGGGCATCCTCGTGGCGCACCTGGGCGCCGAGGTCGCGGGCCTGTGGTTCGCGCTGGCCGTCGCCGTGCTGGCGGTGGTCGCCGGCGTGCTCACCCTGGCGCAGGAGCGTCGCCAGGGCTGAGCCTCGGCCCTGGGCAGAACGGGGGCAGAACGGGGCAGAATGGAGGTGCGCCTGTCGGCGCACGACCGTAGGTTCGCCCGGTGACCAGCCCGGCGAGCAGCCCCCTGAGAGTGCCGGCGTTCCGCTGGTTCTTCACCGCCGAGGTCGTCAGCGCCATCGGGTCGGCGGGGTCGGGCATCGCGCTGGCGTTCGCGGTGCTGGAGATCTCCGGCTCTCCTGCCGCCGTCGGCTGGGTGCTGGCTGCCTCCACCATCCCGATGGTCACCCTCATGCTCGTCGGCGGGGCCGTGGCCGACCGGTGGCCGCGGACCCTCGTGCTGCGGGGCACCAACGCAGTCATGTTCGCGACGCAGGGGCTGGCCGCCGTCCTGGTGCTGACCGGCGTCGCCGAGATCTGGCACCTGGTGGTGCTCGGACTGGTCAACGGCACGGCCGAGGCGCTGGGGTACCCGGCGTTCCACGGGATGATCCCGGTGCTGCTGCCGGCCGAGCGGCGCAAGGCCGGGTACCTGCTGTTCAGCCAGGCCAGCAGCGCGACCGGGATCGTGGGGCCGGCCCTGGTGGGCCTGGTGGTCGCGACCGCCGGACCGGGCTGGGCGATGGCCTTCGACGCGGCCACCTACCTGTTCGCCGCGGTCTTCCTCGGGCTGCTGCGGCTGCCCCGCTCGGAGCGCGCCGCCTCGCGCAGCAGCGTGCTGGCCGACGTCCGGGCCGGGTGGACCTACGCCCGCGAGCTCGGCTGGGTGATCCCGGTGTCGTCGTACTCGCTGGTGTTCAACGCGCTCATCGCGGGCGGCATCGGCGTGCTCGGGCCCGTCATCGCGGAGGGCACGATCGGTTCCGACGGGTGGGGCCTCGCCCGGTCGGCGCAAGCCGTGGGCGTCATCGTCTTCGCCTGGCTGCTCGGCCGCGCGTTCGCGGGGCGCTTCCTGCGGCGCCCCCTCGTCGCCTGCATCGTCGGGTTCGGCGTGCTCGGGACGCCCATCCTGGCGCTCGGCCTCGCCGGGCCGCTGCCGGTGCTGATGGCCGCGTTCCTGGTCGCCGGTGGTGGCTCCGCGCTCATCGAGGTGACCTGGGGGCTCGTGGTCGCCGAGAAGGTGCCCGAGGAGATGCTGTCGCGCATCCAGTCGATCGACGGGTTCTTCTCGTTCGTCGGCATGCCCGTCGGCCAGCTCGTCGTCGGCCCGCTGGCCGTCGCCATCGGCACCCGTGACGTCGAGCTCGGGCTCTACGTGCTCTTCCTCGGCGTGATGGTCGCCGGGCTGCTGCGGCCGGTGCTGCGGCGGGTCGAGCTGGACGAGCCCGCGCGGGTCTAGCGACTGCCGTCGACGGACCGGAACAACCTCCGGCCGCTGCCCGGTCGATCGCGTCTCCGCAGGTCAGGGGGACGCGGGCCGCGGCCTGCTGGACGTCCGGTGCGTTGTTCCGGTTCGTCGACGGGAGCCTGCAGGTGCTCAGACGAGGGGGACGACCTTCTCCGCGAACCGCTTCTGGTCGGCCACGTAGTCGGGGAAGGTGAGCGCGACCGCGTCGACGCCCGCGGCCTCGAGCGAGCGCAGGGACGCCGCGACCCGCTCGTAGGAGCCGACCAGCTGCGGGGAGAAGAAGCAGGCCCCCGCGACGACGGCCGCCCGGTCGTCGTCCGGCATGGTGACGCCCTCGAGGACGCGCTCCTGCACCCGCAGATTGCCCTTCGAGGCCTCGCCCTCGGTGTCCTTGCGGGCCGCGCCCGAGAGGTTGGCCATCGCCACGCGGTCGACGTGGTCGGCGTACCGCATGGCCTCCTCGATCGCCTCCTCGTCGGTCTCGCGGGCGATGATCCCGAGCAGGGCGGCGGGGGCGACGGCCCGGTCGAACACGGACGCGCCCTGGACGAGGCGGGCGCTCGCGTCCGCGATCACCTCGTGGTCGCCGAGGATGAACGAGACGTCGGCGAGCTCGGCGGCGGCCGCGGTGGAGGCGGGCGACTGGCCGGCCATGATCACCGGCACCGGGCTCGGCGGGATCGGCTGCACGAGGCAGTCCTCGAGGTCGAAGAACTCGCCGTGGTGCGTGAGGCGCCCCGTGGCCCACAGGCCGCGCAGCACGCGGATGTACTCGGCGACGTAGCGGTACCGGTCGGCGTAGTAGGAGTCACCGGGCCACACGCCCATCGGCGCGTACTCGTCGCGGTTCCACCCGCCCACGATGTTGAGGCCGAAGCGGCCGCCCGAGGCGTCCTGGATGGTGGCGGCCATCCGCGCGACCACGGCCGGGTTCATCGAGAGCACCCCGACCGACGCCCACAGCCCGATCCGCGACGTGTGCCCCGAGAGCGCCGACATGAGCGTCAGGGACTCGACGCTGCGGTCCATGAACCCGTCGCCGTCGACGCCGTACCCGCGGAACTTCACCATCGAGAACGCGAAGTCGAAGCCCAGCTCCTCGGCGCCCACGGTGATCTCGCGCAGCAGCTCGAACGTGGGCTCGTAGCTCGGCGAGGCGTGGGAGTAGATGTAGCCGTCGTTGGTGGTGGGCAGGAAGACGCCGTACTTCACGTCTGGCTCCTTCGGTCGCGGGGACGAGGCGGGGCGGCAGGACCTCCAGTGCAACCGCACGGCGTTCCCGACGGCTGTCGGTGGGATTGAGCGTTCGTTACGCGGGCCGCCGTGGACCAGGGGCGCGACGCCGGCAGCGCTGACCAGCCACGACGGAGGAACGGGCCGTCGGGCGACGCGATGTCCGCCGTCCAGCGGGGCGGTCCGCCGGGGCCTTTCGGTTTCGAGACAGGACTTCGTCCTTCCTCCACCATCGGCCGGCCGGCGTCGTCCTTCCTCCACCATCGGCTGCCTGCCCGAGCAGCGGGCAGCCCCTCCCCGTGGGTGGGGCGGGTGCGGCAGGCTGGCGGCATGGACGTCCTGCGCAGCAAGACCCTGCTCCGCCCGCCGGACCTGCGGCGGGCCAAGCACTTCTACGGCGAGGTGCTGGGCCTGAGCGTGATGCGCGAGTTCGGCGACCCGGCCGAGCTGTCGACGGTCTACTTCCTCGGCGGCGGGGCGCTGGAGCTGACCGGGCCGCCGGGCCCGCCGGCCACCGGCGTCACCCTGTGGCTGCAGGTGCCGGACGTCGCGGTCGAGCACGCACGCCTGGCGGTCCAGGGGGTGACCGTCACCCAGGAGCCGCAGCTGATGCCCTGGGGCCTGGTGGAGTGCTGGATCACCGACCCCGACGGGGTCGCCATCGCGCTCGTCGAGGTGCCGCCCGAGCACCCGCTGCGCCGCGACCCCCGCTGAGCGTGGCCGACGGCACGCGCCGGGTCCGGGTCGCCCCGCTGACCCGGCTGCTCGCGCCCGAGCACCGGCTCGACCTGCTCCAGGTGGTCAAGGCGGTGCTCGCCACGGTCGCCGCGTGGCTGGTCGCCACCGAGGTCCTCGGTCTCCAGTCGGCGTTCCTGGCGCCGTGGACGGCCCTGCTCACGGTGCACGCGACCGTCTACCGCTCCGTGTGGCGCGGCGCGCAGTCGGTCGCCGCCACCGGGCTGGGCATCCTGCTCTCGTTCGCCGCTGCCGTCACCCTCGGGTTCGGGGCGCTGCCGATGGGGCTGGCCGTGCTGGTCGGACTGCTCGTCGCCCGCGCGCCCGGGCTGCGCACCGAGGGCGTCACGGTGGCCACCACCGCCCTGTTCCTGCTCACCTCCGGCTCGGGCGACGAGCCCGTCCTGCTGCTGCACCGCTTCGCCGACACGCTGGTGGGCGTGCTCGTCGGCATCGTGGTCAACGTGCTGGTGGTGCCGCCCCTGGACGCGGGCACGGCCGAGCGCAGCCTCGTCCGCGTCTCCGAGGGCCTCGGTGCCCTGCTGCGCCGGATGGCCCACGACGTCACGCACGGCGCCGCCGACCTCGGGCAGGACGCGAGCCGGGAGTGGATCGCCGAGACGGCCCGCCTGGACGCCGACCTCGACCGCGCGGAGAACCAGCTGGTCACCAACCGCGAGGCGCGCTGGTACAACCCGCGGCGCAGACGCGGACCCGACCCCGACCGGCTGGAGGAGGCGCGCCGCGGCCTCGAGGAGGCCATCACACAGACCCGCGCGGCAGCCCGCGTGGTCGACCGGTCCACGGAGCAGGCCCACGAGTGGGACGAGGGGTTCCGCGAGCGCTGGACCCGGCTGCTCGACGGTCTCGGAGCCCGCCTCGCGCACGCCGAGGAGGACACGCACGTCCTCGGCTCGGACGTGGCCGACGAGGTCGCCGACCTGGTCAGCACGCTGTCGGCGTCCGACCTGCCGGACCGGCACTGGCCGGTCTACGGGGCGCTGCTGATCGCCGTCCGCGAGCTGGCGGGTGCTGTCGACGCGGCCGTCGGCGAGAGCGACGCCCGCCCGCCGGACGCCGGGCAGCGGCAGACCCAGGACCAGGAGAGCAGCGCGGCTCAGTAGTCGTCGTCGTGCTCGGCCACCACGGCACTGGCCAACGTGGCCGCCTCGATCAGGGCGGCCACGGACGGCCGGGCCGCCGAGGCCTCCAACGAGACGAGCATGACGCGGCGGCTGACCGTCTCGACCAGCTCGGCCACCTGCACGCCCTCGGGCAGCAGCCCACGACCCAGGTCGCTGACCAGCGTGACGCCGAGGCCTGCATCCACGAGCGCCAAAGCCGTGGCCTGCTCCTCGACCTCGTGCACGACGCGCGGCGTGAATCCGGCGCGGGCACACGCGGCGCGCACGGCCCGCCCGTAGTAGGTGGACTCGCTCGCGAGTATCCAGTCGCGGTCCGCCAGCTCGGCCAGGTGCACGCCGCTCAGCCCCCAGCCGGTGCCCGTGACGAGGTCGTCACGGAGGTCCCCGGCGGCCGGCAGCGCCACGGCGAGCCGGTCGGTGCCGATCTCCGCGAACGACAGCCCGGACGACCAGGACTCCGGGGCCTCGGGGTAGTCGAGCAGGAAGGACGCGTCGAGCCGACCGTGCTTGAGCTGCACGACGGCGTCCTCGGGGTCGACCTCGCGGGTGCTGATCCGGATGTGCGGGGCGCTGCGCGCGAGCTCGGTGAACAGGGTCGGCACGAGGCCCGAGGCGACCGAGGCGAACACCCCGACCGTCAGCCGCACCGCATCGGCGCGGCGGGTCCGCTCGACGGCCGACCGGGCCGCCGCCTCGGCCGCGAGCAGCCCCTCGGCGTGCTCGAGCAGCACCCTGCCGGCCTCGGTGAGACGCACCGTCCGACCCGCCTTCTCCAGGACGGCGGTGCCCAGGTCGTCCTCGAGCGCGGCGATCTGCTGGGAGACGGCGGAGGGCGTGAAGTGCAACGACCGGGCGGCCGCGGAGAGCCCGCCGTGGTGCACGACCTCCTGCAGGGTGCGCAGCCTGGCCAGGTTCAGCACGGCTCTTCCGGCACGTCGCGCAACATATAAGGAACGCTAACAGAAATCTGTCATTTTCTATCGCTGGTGCTGTTGCTTGACGAGGCTCACCATGGAGGGGACGCGGCCGATCAAGTACCGCGTCATCGTCATGTGTGGAGGTGTTTTCCGTGTCCCTGATCGACGTCGCCGGGTGGACCGGCGGGGTGATCGTCCTCGTTCCCTACGTGCTGGTCGCGTTGGGTCGGATGAGCAGCAGCAGCCACACCTACCAGTGGCTCAACGTCGTCGGTGGACTACTCCTGATGGGCACGGCCCTCAACGCGCACGCGATGCCCAACGTGGCCATCAACGTCGTCTGGATCGGCGCCGGCATCCTCACGCTCGTGGCCGCCGCCGTGCGCGGCGCCCGCGCGCACCGCGGCACCGAGCTCCAGGCCGTGCCCGCCGAGCAGCTGCCCGCGCTGCCGCCGCAGCCCAACCGGCACGAGGACGACCTCTGCGACACCCTCGTCATGGAGGCCGTCGCCTGAGACTCCCGCCGCCGACCGGATCGATCGGTCGGCGGCGGGGCACCAGCCTCAGCCGCGCAGACGCTCCTTCTCCGGGACGGGCGCGAGCACGTTGCCGGGGCCGTCGTCGGCGCGTCGCCCGAGCGCGAAGGCCCGGGCCAGCGGCCCGACCAGCAGGTCGTAGACCGGTGGCACCAGCAGGAACCCGAGGCGCGTGAGCGCGTTGGCCGGGCCCACCGAGACCCGCCGGCGCGGCCGCTCGAGGCACCGCACGGCGGCCCGCGCGACCCGGTGCGGGGAGACCACCGGCGGAGGCGCGGAACCGTGCCTGCCCAGGTACGTGCCGGCCTGCTCGTAGACCGGGGTGTCGACGCCACCGGGGACGACCAGGGACACCCGGGCCCGGGCGGCGCGGCCTCGGTTCTCCTGCTGCAGCGTCCGCACGAGCCCGTGCACGCCCCACTTGGCGGTCGCGTAGCCGCCCATGCCCGGCACCGTCACCTCGCCCAGCAGCGAGCCCACGACCACGAGCGAGCCGACCTCGCCACGGCCCGACCAGTGCCGCAGCGCCGTGCGCGCCACGTTCACCGTGCCGCCGAGCGAGACCGCGAGGGCGCGGTCGAGCACCTCGTCCGGCACGTCCTCCACGCGGCCGTAGGCGAGGACGGCGGGGCAGTGGACGACTCCCGTGAGGGCGCGCCCCCGGCCCGCCGCCCAGGCCGCCGCCCGATCGACCAGGTCGCGCACCTCGGCGGCCGACGACACGTCCGCGACCACGGGCAGCGTCGCTCCCTCACCCGCGCTGACGGCGACCGCCCGCTCCAGCGCCTCCGCGCTGCGCGAGGCCAGGACGACGTCGTGGCCGGCGGTCCGCAGCAGGCTCACCACGGCGAGACCGATCCCGCTGGAGGCCCCGGTGACCAGCACCGCTCCCCCGCCCGGGTGAGCGGAGGAGGCCGATCGCCGCCGGTCCTGGCCGGGTTCATGCGTTCTCAGTGACATCTCAGCCCCCTGGGCGGACTCCCCCGCGCATTCATGGGTAGTCAGTTGGTCGTTGCACCACTCAACTATCTGGAGCGGGCGCGGCCCAGCGGCCACGCCCCCAGTCAAGGAGGAGTCGCATGAGCACACATCGCCCGGTCGTCGTCATCACCGGAGGGACCGGCGGCATCGGCCGCGCCACGGTCCGTGAGTTCGCCGAGCACGGCTACGACGTGGCCGTCCTCGCCCGGGGCCGCGCCGGCCTCGACGCCGCCGTCGAGGAGGTGGAGCAGCGGGGCGCCCGGGGCCTGGGGCTCTCGGTCGACGTCGCCGACGGCGAGGCCGTCGAGGCGGCCGCCGACCTGGTCGAGGAGCAGCTCGGCGAGATCGACGTGTGGGTCAACGTCGCGTTCGCCGGGGCCCTCTCCTACTTCTGGGACACCACCCCGGAGGAGTACCACCGGATGACCGCCGTGACCTACGACGGCCAGGTCAACGGGGTGCGCTCCGCGCTGAAGCGGATGCGCCCGCGCGACCGCGGCGCGATCGTCAACGTCTCCTCGGCGATGGCGCACCGCGCCATCCCCCTGCAGTCCGCCTACTGCGGCGCCAAGCACGCCGTGAAGGGCTTCACCGAGTCGGTCCTGACCGAGCTCAAGGCCACCGGCAGCCACGTCACCATCGGCCTCGTGACGCTGCCGGGGGTCAACACCACCCAGTTCGCCTGGAACCTGAACAAGATGCCGCAGCACCCGATGCCGGTGCCGCCCATCGTGCAGCCCGAGGTGTGCGCGAAGCAGGTCCGGCACTCCGCGGAGACCGGCAAGCGCAACGCGTGGGTCGGGATCGCCACGGCGTACACGGTGCTGGGCAACCGGCTCGCCCCGTCCTTCGTGGACTGGTACCTGGCGCGCACGGGTGTGACGTCCCAGCAGACCGACCAGGCGCTGCCGCGCTACGGCTCCAACGTCTTCGAGCCCCGCGACGACCAGGTCGACCGCGGCGCCCGCGGCCCCTTCGACAAGGGGGCGCTCGAGCACGACCCGGTCTCGATCATCGGCCGACACCGTGGGGCCGCCATCGGCGCCACGCTGGCCACGGCCGCGGCCGTCGTCGGCTCCCTCGCCCTGCGTCGGCAGACGGCCTGACGTGCCCGGGCAGGTGGACCCGGCACCCCGGGCACCCCGGGGGGAGGCCCGGGACGACGCCGGGTTCGCCGACCTCGGCCGCTACGGCGTCCTCGGCGACGGGCGGGGCGTGGCCCTGGTCGGGCCGGACGCGTCCGTCGACTGGTGGGCCACGCCGGACCTGGACTCGCCCCCCACGTTCGCGGCACTGCTCGACCCCGAGCGGGGCGGTGCGCTGCGGATCTGTCCGGACGCCGACGTCCTGGAGACCTCCGCGCGCTACCTGCCCGGCACCAACGTCCTGGAGACGACGCTGGTCACCGCGTCGGGCACGCTGGTCGTGCTCGACGCGCTGGACTCCGGCCGCTCCGGCCCGCTCCCGTGGAGCGAGCTCGCCCGGCGCCTGACCTGCACCGACGGGGAGGTCACCGTCACGCTCGAGATCGCGCCCGGCGACGGCCTGCGGGCGTGGCAGCCGTGGGTCGAGGAGACATCGGCGGGCGTGGTCGTGCACGCCGGCCCCACGGTGGTCGGCCTGCGGGTCAGTGACGAGGCCGCGCTGCACGTGGAGCACCGGAGAGTGCTCGTGCGCCTGCACCTGGCCGCGGGCGAGCGGACGACGGTGGGTCTCGTGGCCTCCGAGGCCGACCCGGTCTTCCTCTGCGACGTCGCCTCCGTCGACGCCCGGCTCGACCACACGGTCGAGTCCTGGCGCTCGTGGGGCGACTCGGTCGTGTGGGAGGGCCCGGAGCGCGACCGCATGGTGCGCTCCGGCCTGGCGCTCAAGACGCTGTTCATGACGACCTCGGGCGCCATCGCGGCCGCCGCGACGACGTCGCTGCCCGAGCGCGTGGGCGGCGAGAAGAACTGGGACTACCGCTTCACCTGGGTCCGCGACGCCGCCATGACGATCGACGCGCTCGCGGCGCTCGGCCTGGAGGAGGAGGTGCACGCGGCCATGCGCTGGCTGCTGCACGCCATCCGTGACCACGGACCCGACGTCCAGGTGCTCTACACCTTGGACGGCGACGTGCCCACCGCGCTGGAGGAGCCGGACGTCCCCGGCTACCGCGGCTCCCGCCCGGTGCAGCGTGGCAACCGGGCCACCGGCCAGCTGCAGCTCGGCGTCTACGGGCACCTGTTCGGCGCCGTGCTGGGCTGGGTCGAGCGCGGTCACGTGCTCGACCCCCGCACCCAGCGCGAGCTCTCCGACCTCGCCGACATCTGCGCCGACCGCTGGCGCACCCCCGACGCGGGCATCTGGGAGCTGGAGGAGAACCAGCACTGGACGTCGTCGGCGATGAGTGTCTGGCACGCACTGGAGTGCGCGGCCACCCTCGCCGACCGGGGGCAGCTGCACGGCGACGGCCGCCGCTGGCACGGCGAGGCGGAAGCCGTGCGGGCGTGGGTGTGGGAGCACTGCTGGTCCGAGGTGGCCGGCGCCTGGGCCGCCCGTCCGGGCACCGACGACCTGGACGCCTCGGTGCTGCTCGGCGCCATCACCGGCTTCGACCGCAGCGAGCGGATGAGCAGCACCCTCGACGCGGTCGGGCAGCGGCTCGGCGTCGAGGGCACCGGGCTCCTCTACCGCTACACCGGTGCGGAGAAGGAGGAGGAGACCTTCCTGGCCTGCGCGTTCTGGCGGGTCCACGCCCTGGCCCTGCTGGGGCGGGCCGACGAGGCGCGCGACCTGCTGAGCTCGCTCGACCACCTCAGCGACCCCGAGGGGCCAGGCCACGGCCTGCTGGCCGAGATGGCCACGCCCGACGGCGTCCCCACCGGCAACCTGCCGCAGGCGCTCAGCCACCTCGCGCTGATCGGGGCCACCGCAGCACTGCGCGTGGTGGACGAGGGGGACCAACCGGCCGTCCCGGTCGACCCGGCCCCCACGGGCAAGGGTGGTGTCGCGTGAGCGCCCTCCTGCCTCGGGCCCTGCACACCCGGGCCGGGCGCCTCGGGCTCGCCCGCTCCGTCTGGGGCCTCGCGGCCCTCACCGTGCCCGGGCGCGTGGCCACCGTGCTGCCCGGCGCGCGCGACGACCGGTTCACCCGCGGCATCGGCCGCGTGCTCGGCGCGCGTCACCTCGCGCAGGCGGTGCTCTCGGGGCCGGACCCGACCCCCAGCGTGCAGGCGATGGGCGTGTGGGTGGACGGCGCACACGCGGCGTCCACCCTCGTCCCCGTGCTCACGGGCAGGCCCTTCGACGCGCCCGCCCACCGTCGGGCTGCGCTGGTCGACGGGGGGATCGCGGCGACCTGGGCCTACGTCGGCTGGCGCGGGCTGCCCGTGCAGACCGGCGAGCCGGCCGGCGGGTTCCGGGCGAACGCGGCGCGGGTGCTCCTGCGCCGACTGCCCGGGGGCGTCCCCCTGCTGAGGCGGGCCGGGCTCGGGTAGTGCCCCCTTCAACGACCGCCCGGGTGGGATGGGGTGGGGGATCGCGGGTAACGCAGAGGTGGCCCGGGAGCCGCCCCGCCTACGTCGGCGGGTGGCCGACCACCCCCCGCGCTCCCCCGGACCATGGTCCGACGGCGGGCGGAGCGACTCCCGGGTCCCCCTGCGGGGGCGCACGGGGAAGCATGCGACCGCGCGCTGCGTTGTGCGTGTGAACAGGCGATCGCCCGGCGACGTACCAGAGTGCGCTGACAGCCGCGTCGGCCCGTGGGGAATAACCCCCCTAGGGGTTGCGTTGGGGCTGGTGATCTTCCCCGAACCGAGAGGAGCCGCCGACATGGCGACCATCGACCTGACCAAGGACGACTTCGAGAAGACCGTGACCGACAACCAGATGGTCCTGGTGGACTTCTGGGCGTCCTGGTGCGGTCCGTGCCGCCAGTTCGCGCCCGTGTACGAGCAGGCCTCGGAGACCCACGACGACATCGTCTTCGGCAAGCTCGACACCGAGGCCGAGCAGGAGATCGCGGCCGCCGCGCAGATCACCTCGATCCCCACGCTGATGGCGTTCAAGGCCGGCCACCTGGTCTTCGCCCAGCCCGGCGCCCTGCCGGCCCAGGCCCTCGAGCAGGTCATCACCGCGGTGAAGGACCTCTCCGTGGAGGAGATCGAGAAGGCCGTCGCGGAGCAGCAGGCCCAGCAGTCCTGACGCCACGAGACCCCCGCGCCCTCACGGGCAGCGGGGGTCTCGCACGTCCGGAGGCCTCCCTCCCGGACCTGGCTCAGCAGCGCGTCAGCCGCGCAGCCGCTCCACCGCGCTCATGCCGTGGTAGACGACGAGCGCGGCGACCGAACCCAGGGCGATGCCGGTGACCGTGACGACGTCGCTGCCCGGCGCGAGGTCGAGCGTGAGGTCGCCGATGCCGATCACCAGCGCGACGGCTGCGGTGAACTGGTTGACCGGGCGGTTGAGGTCGACCCGGTTGTCGACCCAGATCTTGATGCCGACGACGCCGATGAGGCCGTACAGCGCCACGGTGACACCGCCGAGGACGCCGGCCGGGATCGTGTTCACCAGCGCGCCGAACTTGGGCGAGAGGCTGAGCAGCACCGCGACGATCGCGGCCACCCAGTAGGCGGCCGTCGAGTAGACCCGCGTCGCGGCCATCACGCCGATGTTCTCGCCGTAGGTCGTGGTGCCCGAGCCGCCGCCGGCGCCGGCGAGCGTCGTGGCGACGCCGTCGGCCAGCAGCGCGCGGCCGGTGCGGGCGTTGACCTCCTCGTCGCCGGTCAGGTGCGCCACGGTGCGCACGTGGCCGACGTTCTCGGCGACCAGCACCAGGACGACGGGCAGGAACGCGGGCAGGACGGTCCATGAGACCGTCGGGGTGGCGAAGTCGGGGACCCCGAGCCAGGCCGCGTCGCGCACCGGGGCGAAGTCGACGACGCCGGCGATCGCGGCCACCACGTACCCGACGACCACGCCGAGCAGCACCGAGAGCCGGGCGGCCATGCCCTTCAGGCCGA
Source organism: Nocardioides bruguierae (assembly GCF_023656415.1). Classification (GTDB taxonomy): domain Bacteria; phylum Actinomycetota; class Actinomycetes; order Propionibacteriales; family Nocardioidaceae; genus Nocardioides; species Nocardioides bruguierae. The sequence goes on along the minus strand of NZ_JAMOIL010000015.1, from coordinate 28,236 downwards.
CGGCGATCAGCAGCACCGCCGCCAGGGTCACGAGCGCCACCCAGGGGCTGACCTCGACGTTGGTGGTCGCCGCGCCCGCCAGGTTGAGGCCGATGAGCGCCACGATCGAGCCGGTGACGACCGGCGGCATCAGCGCGTCGATCCAGCCCGCGCCGGTGAGCAGCACGACGCCGCCGACCAACGCCAGGAGCAGGCCGGTGGCGAGGATGCCGAACAGTGCGCTACCCGTCGTCCCCGCGGCCGTGGCGGCCGTGATCGGGGCGATGAAGGCGAAGGACGAGCCGAGGTAGCTGGGCACCCGGTTGCCCGTGATGACGAGGAACAGCATCGTGCCGACGCCGCTGAAGAACAGCGTGGCGGTCGGCGGGAAGCCGGTGATGATCGGGACGAGGAACGTCGCCCCGAACATCGCGACGACGTGCTGAGCCCCCAGCCCGATCGTCCGCGGCCACGTCAGCCGCTCCGTGGGGCGCACGACCGCCCCGTCCGCGACGGTCTTGCCGTCACCGTGCAGGTCCCATCCGAGGCTCATGCGCGGCATCCTCCCGGACGCGTGCCCACCTCAACCAGTCCCGGGGCGGCCAGGCCCCCGGTGGTCGAGGTGCGAGGCCGACCACGGCCTCTCCGGTGGTCGAGGTGCGAGGCCGTCCACGGCCCCTCCGGTGGTCGAGGTGCGAGGCCGTCCACGGCCGAGCCACGAGACCTCCGCACCCGAGCAACGGCGCGCGCCACGGACGGGTGCGGGGATCTCGAGGCTCCTCGCCGGCGCTCGTCACACCTCGATCACCGAGACGGGGCAGCGATCACCGGCGTGGGTCAGGGGCGGTCGTTGGACTGCTCGTAGGCGAACTTGCCGCCACCGTCGACGTGCAGCACCGAGCCGGTCATGAAGCCGTTGGTCAGCGCGAGCAGGACGGCGGCGACGACGTCGTCCACCTGACCCACGCGGCCGACGGGGTTGGTCCTGGCGGTGTTCTCGAACATGGCGGCCTTGTCGTCGGCCGGCATGGAGTCCCAGACGCCGGAGTCGATGATGCCGGGCGAGACCGCGTTGAAGCGCAGCGGCGCGAGCTCGACGGCCAGCGACTCCACCAGGGAGGCCACGGCGGCGTTGGTGGTCCCCATGACCGCCAGACCGGCGGCGGGCTTCCAGGCGACGACGCCGGAGAACAGGACGAACGAGCCGCCCTCGCGCAGCCGCGGGGCGAGGTGCTTGGCCAGCAGGACGGGGCCGACGATCTTGGCGTCGAAGGCGGCGCGGATCGCGTCCTGCTCGAGCTCGCCCACGGGTCCGTTGGCGTGGTTGGCGGCCAGCGAGACGACGTGGTCGAGCTCGCCGAGCTGCTCGCCGGCGGCCACGATGCTGGCCTCGTCCTCGAGGTCGAGGCGGATGCTGTCGGGGCCGGGCTCGACCTTGCGGCCGGCGACGACGGCGCGGCCGCCCTGGGCACGGACGGCGTCGGCGACACCGGCGCCGATGCCGCTGCTTCCGCCGACGATCAGCACGGTCTGGCCGGCCAGCGGGGTGGGTGCGAGCGGGTTGGTCATGTCAGGTCTCCTCCGGGTGACGACTGCGGTGTCCACCTGGCACAACCCGCGGCACGCTGGCGAACCTTCCCGTCGCCGGATCGATTGTTCGGTGCCGTGCCATGCACACACCGAATGGCAGAGTGGGGCCGTGCCCACGCTCCGTGCCCTCAAGTGCCTGCTCGCGGTGGTGGACGCCGGCAGCGTCACCGGCGCCGCCCGCGCGCTGCACGCCTCCCAGCCGGCGGTCTCGCACCAGCTCGCCGCGCTCGAGTCGGAGGTCGGCGTCCCGCTGCTCGAGCGCCTGCCTCGCGGGGTGCGCCCCACCGCGGCCGGCCGCCGACTGGTGGAGCGCGCCCGCGTCGCCGTCACCGCCGCGGACGAGGCGGTGCTGGCCGCCCGCGACGAGCGACTCTCCGACCTGCGGGTGGGCTGCGCCGAGAGCTTCACCGCGTCGCTGCTCGCCCCGGCCCTGGCGGACTGGTGGGCCCACTGGCCACCGGGCGACGCCGCGGCCCCCGGGTTCGCGCTGACAGAGGGCTCCAGCGCCGACGACCTGGCCGCCGCCGTCCGCCGCGGGGACCTGGACGTGGCCGTCTGCCCGCGCCCGAGCACCTGGCCGGGCGTCGCGGACGTGGTGGGCCACGAGGAGCTGGTGGTGGTCTGCTGGCCCGGTCACCGCTTCGCCGGGCAGGTATCCGTCGACCCGGCCGACCTGGACGGGGAGGACGCCGTGGGCCTCGTGGCCGGCAGCGCGTTCGACGCCTGGGTGAGCGGCCGGCTGGCCGAGGCCGGTGCCCGGGCGCGGGTCCGGCTGCGGACGCGGCAGATCGGCGCCCTGGCACCGCTGGCACTCGCGGGCCTCGGCGTCGCGGTCGTGCCGACGACGGCGATCCCGGCCGGGTTCGCCGGCCCGGTGCGTCCCTTCACCCGCCCGCTCCAGCGGGACGTGGTCGCCCTGCGCCGCACCACCGGCGACCCGCTGTCCGAGCGGTTCGTCGAGGTGCTCGTGGCCCGGGGCGTCCCGCGCAGGCCCTGATCCCCGCACCCAGCCGGCCCCGCCCCCGACCGGCCGACCGGCGACGCAGGCTTCTCACCTCGTCGTGACAACCCTGCAACAGCCGTCGACTTCGATCTGGGGATGAGCACGAGCGAGCAGGCCACCGCGGACACCGCCGAGCCGTCCGAGCCGCAGCCGGACGCGACCGGGGTCGTCTACCGGCTCGAGGACCGACCCCCGCTGCCCACCACCCTGCTGGCGGCGCTCCAGCACCTGCTGGCGATCTTCGTCGGCATCGTGACGCCCACGCTGGTGCTCTCCGGTCCGCTGGGGCTCGAGCCCGAGGACACCAACTACCTGATCTCGATGGCACTGATCGTCTCCGGCGTCGCCACGTTCATCCAGGTGCGCCGCATCGGGCCGGTCGGCTCGGGGCTGCTGTCGATCCAGGGCACCAGCTTCGCGTTCCTGGGGCCGATGATCGCCGCGGGCACCGCCGTCGGCGGCGGCACCGCGGCGCTGGCGATGATCTACGGCATCACGCTGGCCGGGTCGTTCATCGAGATGGCGCTGAGCCGGGTCATGCACCTGCTGCGCAAGATCCTCACCCCGGTCGTCACCGGCACGGTGGTCTGCCTCATCGGGCTCTCCCTCATCGACACCGGCATCACCGACATGGCGGGCGGCGCGGCCACGATCGGCACCGACGACTTCGCCAGCGGCAAGAACCTCGCGGTGGCCGGCGTCGTCCTGGTCACCGTGATCGCGCTCAACCGCAGCCGCAACACCTACGTGCGGATGGGCGCAATCGTCATCGGCCTGGTCGTCGGCTACGCGGTGGCGGCGCTGCTCGGCATGGTGACGGCGCCCAGCCTGTCGGGTCTGCCGGTCGTGAACGTGCCGGTCCCGTTCGCCTACGGCCTGGACTTCTCCTGGTCGCTCTTCCTGCCGGTCGCCTTCATCTTCCTCATCACCGCGATCGAGACCACCGGTGACCTCACCGCCACCTCGATGGTCTCGGGCGAGCCGGTGAAGGGCGAGACCTACGTGCGCCGGATCAAGGGCGGCGTGCTCGGCGACGGCGTGAACTCGGCGCTCGCGGCGGTCTTCAACAGCTTCCCGAACACCACGTTCAGCCAGAACAACGGCGTCATCCAGCTCACCGGCGTCGCCAGCCGCTGGATCGGCATGTTCGTGGCCGGGATGCTCGTGCTGGTCGGTCTGTTCCCCGTCGTCCCGGCGCTGGTGACCTCGATGCCGCGGCCGGTGCTGGGCGGCGCCACGATCATCATGTTCGGCACCGTGGCAGCGGCCGGCATCAAGATCATCGCCAGCAGCGAGAACAAGCTCGACCGCCGCGACGTGCTCATCCTGGCCGTCTCGTTCGCGCTCGGCCTCGGCGTGGAGCTGGTGCCGGACGTGCTCAGCCACCTGCCCGCCACCGCGCAGTCGGTCTTCGGCTCGCCCATCACCACCGGCGGCCTCACCGCGATCGTGCTGAACCTGGTGCTCCCGCGGGAGAAGGCGAGCTACGAGGAGGCCGCGGAGGGCGAGACCATGGAGGCGTGACCTCCCCCTCCGCACCGCGCCGCCTGCACCCGCTGACCGACCCGGCCGACGCCGCGACGCTCGAGGGCGCGCTGGCCGCGGTCTCCCCCGGCGACCCGCTCGCCTGGATGTACCTGCACTGGCGCCGCGCGGAGGCCACCGGCGCACTGCCCTGCGCCTGGTTCGTCACCGAGGACGAGGCGGGGCGGCCGACCGGTCTCGGGCTGGCGGTCTGCAAGCCGGTGGCCGTGGGCGGGTACGGCTCGGGCCTGGTCTCGGTGGTGCCCGAGCAGCGGCGCCGCGGCGTGGCCACCGCGCTGCGCACCGCGCTGGAGGAGGCCGCGGCCGGGCTGCTGCCGGGCCTGGTCTACGAGTACCGCGAGGACGAGGCGCCCGCCGAGGCCGCCCGGCTCGCCTGGGGGCTGACCGTGAGCGAGCGGCACCACGAGTCGGTGCTGGCCCTCGACGAGGCGACGGTGCAGCGGCTGGCCGCCGTCCGCGTGCCGGAGGGGGTCGCGCTCGAGCCCGTCGACGACCTGGACGCGCTCGGCGAGGCCGCCTGGCGGACGCTGCACGCGCGGTTCGCCGCGATGTTCGCCGACGCCCCCGACGTGGCCGACGGCGACGCGAACGTGCCGTACGAGGTCTTCCGCGGGCTCGTCACGCAGCCGTGGATGCTGCTCCTGGCCCGCGACGCCACCGGTGACCTGCTCGGGCTGACGATGGTCACCGAGCGCCCGGGCGAGGACGAGGCCGCCAACACCTTCTTCACCGGCACCGAGCGGCACGCCCGCGGCCGGGGCGTGGCCACGGCGGTCAAGGCGCACCAGGCGGTGCGGATGGCGCAGGCCGGCATCACCCGGCTCTACACGCAGAACATGGTGGGCAACGAGCCGATCCTGGCCGCGAACCGCCGGCTAGGCTTCGTCCACGCCGTCACGACCTGCGACGTGCCCGTCGCGCTGCCGGGCGGGCGCCCCCGCGCCTGAGGGCGCCCCGGCTGGGGTGGGGGCGGGACCTCGGCGCTCAGGCCGTGGCCGCCACGACCCGGTGCCGGCCGACCGGCAGCACCAGGGGCCGCCCGGAGACCGGGTCGGGCACGACCTGGGACTCCAGGCCGAAGACGTCGCGCACGACGTCGGGGGTCAGCACCTCGTCGGGGTCGCCGGCCGCGTGCAGCCGGCCCTGCCGGACCGCGACGAGGTGGTCGGAGTACCTCGCCGCGAGGTTGAGGTCGTGCAGCACCATGACGACGGTCGTGCCGCGCTCGCGGTTGAGGTCGGTGAGCAGGTCGAGCACCTCGACCTGGTGGGCGACGTCGAGGAACGTGGTCGGCTCGTCGAGCAGCAGCAGGTCCGTCTGCTGGGCCAGGGCCATCGCGATCCAGGCCCGCTGCCGCTGCCCGCCCGAGAGCTCGTCGACGGGCCGGTCGACGAGGTCGAGGGTGCCGGTGACGCGCAGCGCCTCCTCGACGGCCGCGTCGTCCGCGGCGCTCCAGCGGGCCACGAGCCGCTGGTGCGGGTGCCGGCCGCGGGCCACGAGGTCGCCGACGGCGATGCCCTCGGGCGCGATCGGCGACTGCGGCAGCAGGCCCAGGGTCCGCGCCACCTCGCGGGTGTTCATCCGGTGCACGTCGCGGCCGTCGAGCACCACCTGCCCGCTCTGCGGCTTCAGCAGCCGCGCCATGGCCCGCAGCAGCGTGGACTTGCCGCAGGCGTTGGCGCCGACGATGCAGGTCACCTGACCGGCCGGCACGGCCAGCGAGAGGTCCGTGACGACGGTGCGGTCGCCGTAGCCCAGCGTCAGCGCCTCGGCGGCGAGGGTGTGGTCAGTGGTCACGATGCCTCCTTCGGGCGCGACATCAGAGGGAGCCGCCCGCCCGGTTGGTCCGGACGAGCAGGTAGACGAGGTAGGGCGCCCCGAGGACGCCGGTGATCACGCCGACGGGGTAGCGGGTGCCGAACGCGTACTGGCCGAGCAGGTCGGCGGCGAGCACGAGCACGGCACCGACCAGGCCGGCCGGCAGCAGCAGGGAGCCGCCGGGCCCGACGACCCGGGCGGCGATCGGCCCCGCCAGGAAGGCCACGAAGGCGATCGGCCCGGAGGCGGCGGTGGCGAACGCGACGAGCCCGACGCCGGCGACGATGCACAGCAGCCGGGTCCGCTCGACCCGCACGCCGAGCGCGGCGGCCGAGTCGTCGCCCTGCTGGAGCAGCTCGAGGTTGCCCGACTGCGAGGCCAGCAGCGGGCCCAGCACGGCGATCGCGACGAGCAGCGGCAGCACCCGGCCCCAGTCGGCGTTGTTGAGGCTGCCGGTCAGCCACCGCATCGCCACCTGCAGGTCCCACTGTGCTGCCCGGACGATGACGTAGGAGACGACGCTGTCGAGCATCGCCGCCACGCCGATGCCCATCAGGATCAGCCGGGTGCCGACCACGCCGTCCTTCCAGGCCAGCAGGTAGATGGCCAGGGCGGTGACCAGGGCGGCCGCGATCGCCAGCACGGACGTGGCGGTCTGCCCGACCTCGAGCACCACCAGGCAGATCACGGCCGCGGCCGACGCGCCGGAGCTGATGCCTATGACGTCGGGCGAGGCCAGCGGGTTGCGCAGCATCGTCTGGAAGGTGACGCCGCCCAGGCCGAGGGCGAGACCGCTGAGCAGGGCCAGCGAGGCCCGCGGCAGGCGCAGCTCGCCGACGGTGAACGACGCGCCCGGCACGGTCTCGCCGAGCAGGACGCGCAGCACCTCGCCCGGGGAGTAGAAGGTCTGGCCGAGCATCAGGGAGACGGCCAGCAGGACCAGCGCGAGCAGCGCGAGCCCGCCGGTGACGAGGCGTCGGCGGCGGGTGCGGCGGCGCCGGCCGAGTGCGACGGCGCCGGGCCGGGGTGCGGTGGGCACGGGGGCGGTCGTGACGCTCACAGGGCACGCACCTTCTGCCGGCGGACGATCCAGAGGAAGAACGGGGCGCCGAGCAGGGCGGTCACGATGCCGACGTCCACCTCCTCGGGGCGGGCGACGAGGCGGCCGACGACGTCCGCCGCGACCAGCAGCACCGCGCCCACGAGCGCCGAGAACGGCAGCTGCCAGCGGTGGTCGACGCCGACCAGCAGCCGGCACACGTGCGGCACCGCGAGGCCCACGAAGCCGATCGGGCCGGCGACGGCCGTGGCTGCGCCGGCCAGCACCACGGCGCCGGTGGCGGCGAGGAGGCGGGTGCGGCCCACGTGCGCGCCGAGGCCGGCCGCCACGTCGTCGCCCAGGGCGAGCGAGTTCAGGCCGCGGGCGGAGGCGAGGCTGAGCAGCACCCCGAGGGCGAGGAACGGCAGCACCTGGAGCGTCTTGTCGGTCTCCGCGCCCCCGACGCCGCCGATCTGCCAGAACCGGAAGGAGTCCATCACGTCGATCCGCGGCAGCAGCACCGCGCTGATCAGCGACGAGAGGGCCGCGGACGTGGCGGCGCCGGCCAGGGCGAGCTTGAGGGGCGTCGCCCCGCCGCGTCCGAGCGAGCCGACGAGGTAGACGAAGGTGGCGGCCAGCGCCGCGCCCGCGATGGCCACCCAGATGTAGCCGACCGGGCTGCTCAGCCCGAAGAACGCGATGCCGCAGACGACGGCCAGGGAGGAGCCGGTGGTGACACCGAGGATGCCGGGGTCGGCCAACGGGTTGCGGGTCACGCCCTGCATCACCGCGCCGGAGAGGCCGAGCGCGGCGCCCACCAGGATCGCGAGCACCGTGCGCGGCACCCGCTTGCTCACCGCGGCCTGGGCGATGGTGTCGGTGGAGCCCGAGAGCCCCGCGGCGATGTCGGAGACGCTCACCGCGCGCACGCCGAACGCGACCGAGGCCGCGCACGCCAGGGCGAGCAGCCCGAGCGTGGCGAGCACCCACCCCAGGCGGACGGGGGTGGGTCGGGTGCGCGCACGCGGCACCCCGCCCCGTCCGACCGTGCCCGTGGTGGGCGTGGGGGACGAGGCGGGGGCCGGGGCGGGACGCGGGGGCGTGGCTCAGCCCTCCAGCGGGGCCGCGAGGGCGTCGAGGTAGTCGTCGATGCCCCACGAGATCGACAGCGGCGTCGGGTTGGCCGCGGCGGCCAGCGGGGTGCCGTCCTCGAGCACGGCGACCCGACCCTCGGCGACGGCCGGGATCTGGGAGAGCAGGGCGTCGTCCTGCATGGCGGCCAGCAGGGCGCCGTCGGCGTCGCCGTAGGTGACGATCAGGTCGACGTCGGAGAGCTCGTCGGCCCGCTCGGCGCTCACGGTCGTGTAGAACTCGTCGGTGCCCTCGGACTCGGAGGCGACCACGTCGGGGGTCTCCATGCCGTGGGCGGTCAGGAACGCCGGGCGGGTGTCGAGCGAGGTGTAGAACCCGATGGTGCTCAGGTCGTTGGGGTCGATGTAGGCGAACATCACCTTCTTGCCGAGCAGCACGTCGTGGGCGGAGAACGAGTCGTCCACCTCGGTGTCGAGCTGCTCGACGAGGGCCTCGCCCTCGTCGGCCATGCCCATGGCGGTGGCGTTCATGGTGATCATGTCGTCGACCGAGGTGCCCCAGGCGTTCTCGGGGTAGGCGACGACCGGGGCGATCTTGCTGAGGGTGTCGAAGTCGTCCTGCGTGAGGCCCGAGTAGGAGGCCAGGATGACGTCTGGCTGGGTGTCGGCGACGGCCTCGAAGTCGATGCCCTCGGTCTCGTCGAAGAGGACGGGTGCCTCGGCGCCGTCCGCCTCGAGCTCCTCGACGGTGGGCTCGACCCACGGGAGGATGCCGTCCCCGTCGTCGTCGCCGTAGCTGGCGGCGGCCATGCCGACCGGCATCACGCCGAGGGCCAGCGGGACCTCGTGGTTCATCCACGCGACCGTGGCGATCCGCTCGGGCTTGCTCTCGATCGTGACCTCGCCGAAGGCGGTGTCGATCGTGACCGGGAAGGCGCTGCTGCTCGCGCTGCTCGCGGCCGTGCCCTCCTCGCTGCTGGACTCCTCGCCGCAGCCGGCGAGGGCGACGGTGAGGACGGCGGCCGCCGTGACGGGCAGCATGCGGCGCGTGAGGCGCATCGGGGTCTCCATTCGAGGACGGCGCTCGCGCGCCACGAGGTTAGGCAGACCTAATGTAGGCATGCCTTACCTCAGTGGCGCAACCCGGGGGGTCCTCCGCGCTCGGCATGAAGATCCTGTGCAGGCGTGGCTCAGTGCACGGGAGTACCTGCTCACCGGCCGTACGGACCACCAGGTGACGGGTCGTCCCGCTCGCGTAAAACCCTCGGGAATGCGGGGCGAATTCGTCCATACCGGCACGGAACCGCAGGTCGGACGAGCATCCTTGCCGGGAGTTCCCCGCAGGTCGACGCCCCCAGCGACGGTCTGCACCCCTCACGGCCACCTCCCCCAGAGGTGACGTGCCGGGGGACCCAGACCCCGTGGACCACCCTCCCCCAGAGGGCCCGCGGGGACCCTCACACCCATCACGGACGGATGCCCCAACATGCTCCATGAACTCTGGGAAGACCCCTGCGCGCCCGCAGATGCCCGCTACGCCGTGTGCCCGGCCGGACCCGAGGGCGACGCCCTCCGCGCCGGCCTCTCGCACCAGGCCCGCCGCCGCGTCACCGTGCACGCGGTGAACCAGCTGGAGGCCATGCTCCAGATGTACGACCACCTGCGCAGCGCGCCGGCCTGCTGAAGCCGCGCCACACCGGCGCGACATCCGCACCACATTCGCGCCACACCCGGGCAGAGCAGCCCGCTGAGCCGACTGGGCGGCTCAGCGGAGTGCCTCCGTCCACCGCAGGGTGCGGCCGTGCCCGTGCGTCTGCGCGAGCATCCGCCCGTCCAGGCCGAGCACGAACGTCGAGTGCCCCTCCGGGATCGGCGGCCCGCTGCGGGTGACCGACGGCAGCACGTTCTTGCCCTCGTTGGTGATCCACCGGCACGAGCCCTGCGCCACCAGGCCGCGCACCAGCGCGTCGTAGCGGTCGCGGTCCGCCGGCGACAGGTAGGCGATCACGGCACTGTGCAGGACGACCGGGGTCCCGTGCTCCGAGGCTTCCTCGACGAGCGCGGGCAGCGTCTCGACCAGGTCGCCGGTGCGCAGGTCGGGCGGGTCGCTGCGGGCGATCGCGATCGCCTCGCGCAGCCGCGTGCGGCGCTCGTCGTGCTCGGGCCAGACCAGCGTCTCCAGCCACGCCATGGCGTCGGTGTCGGTGACGTCGAGCGGGTGCAGGTCGACCCCGCCGCGCCACGCGACCTCGGGCAGCCTGCTCGGCAGCGGCGGTGCCTCGTCCCCCTTCACCGCGCACGGCAGGCGGGGCTCCTCGCCCAGCAGCACCCGCTGGCCGTCGGGCAGGGCGTAGTCGTAGCCCCACCGGTCGGGGTAGAGGCACAGCCCGGCCGACGCGCCGACCTCGAGCAGCGCCAGCGGTCGCTCGCTCTCCTCGGCCACGCGTGCCAGGGCCGGGAGCAGCGTCGCGAGGCGTCCGACCTCGTTGGTCTGGGTGGCGCGCTCGAGGATCGTCGCCATGATGCTGCCGTCGTCACCCAGGAGCGCCTCGCGCAGACCTGCGTACGGGCCGGGTGCCGGCACGCCGTGCCACCGGGCGGCGGCGAGGACGAGGTTGGGCTGCTGCTTGATGCCGGGCAGGGCCGCGACCCAGGCGCTGACCTCGGGGTCGGCCGCGACACCCTCGGCCCAGTCGGCCATCGTCGCGGAGTCGGCGCGGGCGTAGGACGCGAAGTCCGCGTAGGACTCCGCCACGGCGGCGTAGGGCTCCATGCCCGCGACGCTAGCGGGTCGGGCGCGGCCACGGCGGGGCCAGGCAGCGACCCCCGTCACGCCGGCCCGCTCACCCCTGGGGGCGAGAAGGGGAACCCCCGGGGGTGAAGGATGGGCCGGTGATCGTCGACTGGATGCTGACACCGCAGGAGCGGGAGAACCCGCAGGCCACCATCGACGACCACCGCTCCGACGGCACCGCCTGGTCGCAGGGCAACACCGTCCGTCCGCTCGTCCACGGCAAGCACTACATGGCCGAGCTGCACGCGCGGATCTCCGCGATGGGCGAGGGCGACCGCTTCTACTTCACCGACTGGCGCGGCGACCCCGACGAGCAGCTCACCGACGACCCCGACAGCACGCTGACCAACGTCCTCGTCGCGGCACTCGAGCGGGGCGTGGACGTGCGCGGCCTGCTGTGGCGCTCGCACTGGTCGCGGCTCGGCTACTCCGCCGAGGGCCACCTCCAGCTGGGCGTCGCGATCGGCGAGGCAGGCGGCGAGTGCCTGCGCGACATGCGGGTTCGCGCCCGCGGCAGCCACCACCAGAAGCTCGTCGTGCTGCGGCACCGCGACGACCCCACGCGCGACGTCGCCTACGTCGGTGGCATCGACCTGTGCCACAGCCGCCGCGACGACGAGGCGCACGCCGGTGACGAGCAGCCGGAGACCCGGCTCGCCACGGCCTACGGCTCCACCCCCGGCTGGCACGACGTGCAGGCGGCCGTCACCGGGCCCGCGGTGCACGACGTCGAGACCACGTTCCGCGAGCGCTGGCAGGACTCGCTGCCCCTCACCATCAACCCCGGCCGCTGGCTGAGCAGCAAGGTGCAGGGCGAGAGCCTCGAGCCGCGTCCCCTCGGCGAGCAGTGGCCGGCCCCTCCCGCGCCGGACGGTGCGCACGACGTCGTCCAGGTGCTGCGCACCTACCCGCACCTGGCCCCCCGCGGCTTCGACTTCGCCCCCACCGGCGAGCGGTCGGTGATGAACGGCAACCTCAAGGCGCTCGGCAACGCCGAGAAGCTCGTCTACGTCGAGGACCAGTACCTGTGGTCCGAGGAGGTCGGCGACCACTACGCACAGGCGCTGCGCGCCAACCCCGAGCTGCGCTGCGTCTTCGTGCTGCCGCTGGTGCCGGACGAGGAGGACCCGCTGCACCGGGTGCCCCAGCTCTACGGCCGCAGCCTCGCGATGAGCAGGATCATGGACGCCGGCGGCGACCGCGTCGCCGTGTTCGGGCTCAGCAACGAGGCCGGGCTGCCCGTCTACGTGCACGCCAAGACCTGCGTGGTCGACGGCCGCTGGGCCAGCGTCGGCTCCGACAACCTCAACCGCCGCTCCTGGACGCACGACTCCGAGGTCGCCGTCGCGGTGCTCGACTCGCGCGGCAGCCTCGACGACCCGGCGCCGGCCGACTCCTTCCCCCGGGTCCTCCTGCGCACCCTCGTGGCCGAGCACCTGGGCTGCGAGGCCGAGGCGGTGCCGAGCGACCCGCACGAGCTGTTCGACGCGATGGTCGCGTGTGCCGACGCCCTCGACGAGTGGTTCGCCGGCGGGGCTGACCCGGAGCCCGAGCCGGAGTCTGGCGTGCGTGGGCGCGTCGTGCGCCGCGTCGTCGGCTCCCGCCCGCACGTGCGGGAGCAGCTGGCCGCCAAGGTGCCTGCCCGGCTCGCCGACTCCTGGCGCGCGACGTCGTGGAAGGACGACGCCCGGGCCCGTGCGGACGCGGAGGCCACCGGGATCGTGGGCCGCGCCGGGGTCTCGGGCACCCGTCCCCCCGGCCGGCTGCGCCGGCTCGCGCCCCCGCAGCTGAACCGGGCCCAGATGCTCTGGGCGCCGATGCTCTACGAGAAGGCGTTCGACCCGGACGGGCGGCCGCCGGCGGGAGCGTGACCCCCGCCGGCGCCACCGTGTCGGACCCTCCGTCAGACGGCGCCGCTCACCGAGGCCAGGAACGGCGCCGCGTCCACGCTTCCGGGAGCGAGACGCTCACGCGCCAGCCGCGAGGTGGTCTGCTGCACGTGCTCGTTGACCGGGGTGGGCACTCCGTGCAACCGACCGAGCATGACGATCTCCCCCGAGAGGTAGTCGATCTCCACGTTGCCGACGCCTCGCGAGATGCTCTGCCAGGTGGAGCTGCCGGCGGCCGCCGACTTGCGGTGGCCCCGCCGCGCGATGTGGTCACCACGGCGGTCGAGGTCGTCCTGGGCGCTGACGAGCTGGATGCCGGCCGCAGCGAGCACCGACTCGCCCTCCAGGCGGGCGAGCCGGGTGAGCTCGACCGCGGACTCGTCGTCGACGAAGCTGGCGCCCACGCCGTTGCCGAGGTTGGCGATCAGCTTGCGGTACTTCCACGCCATCACCTGCTCGCGGGCCGAGGCCACGAAGCCGGCGGCCTCGAGATCTCCGGCCATCGCGACGGCGAGCTCGTCCGAGCCGCCGGGGTAGCGGCCCACCTCGAGCACCCCCGGGGCCGTGGCGGAGTCCTGGACGACCACGCCCGGCTCCAGGTGGCTGGCCGGGGGCACGAGACAGATCGAGTAGACGCGCGGGAAGACCCGGAGGATGGTCGCCTCGTTCGCGACGCCGTTCTGGACGGCCACGACCGGGGTCGAGGGCGGCGCGTGCCGCTGGAGGTCCTCGAGCGCGGCCGCCGTCTGCTGCGACTTCACGCACAGCATCACGACCGTGTCCTCGGTCCACTCCACCTCACCGGCGTTCGCCGCGGTGTCGACGTCCAGCGTCAACGGTCCCGCCTCGGTGTCCAGCACGAGACCGCGTTCACGGATGGCCTCCAGGTGGGCACCTCGGGCGACGAGGGTGACGCGGCTCCCGGCGCGATGGAGGTTGCCCCCGATGACGCCGCCGACCGCTCCTGCTCCATAGATGACGTAGTGCACGGCCACGAAGGTAGGAGACCGAGGTTGCCCCGCCATTGCGCCGGCAGAAATGTGTCTGAGACACGACCGCCCCGGATGCGCAACAACTGTTGTACGGCCCTGAAACAGGGCCGGAGGACCCTGGTGCAGCACCGTCCGTAACCTTCCCCCGGAGGCTGGAATGCCGAACCCGCACCTCGCCAGCGAAGCCGACCGTCGCGCCGCCCACCGGCGCGCGGCCCGCACGCGCGTCCCACCCGGCGCCGACCCGCGGGTCCCCTCCGTGGTCATGGCGCACGGCGCCCTGGTCGCCAGCCTCCGCCACGGCGCGATCAAGACGGACGACCGGTTGGACGAGGACACCCTCATCCCCCTCCTCTCCGCCAGTCGCAACAGCGTCCGTGGAGCGTTGAAGATGCTCGCCGAGGCTGGTCTGGTCTCCCGCTTCCCGCGGCGCGGCACCGCCGTGGTCGCCGAGCTGCTCGACGTCCCATTGAACCTGGGCGTGGGCTGGGGCGACGCCGTCCCCGGCGAGCACCAGATCCACCCCGTGGAGGCTCGCTGGGTCCCCTCGTCCCCCGTCACGCGACGCATGCTCGCCACCGCGGCCGACCGCGTTCACCTCTCCCGCTGCGTCGACTCGATGAACGGCTGCCCGGCGATGCTGTACAGCCGCTACACCCTGGCCGAGGGCATCGACCGCCCCCTCGTCCCCGGCCCGGCCGACGGGGACTTCTCCGCCCTGTTCGAGCGCACCTACGGCCAGCCCCTCGCCGGGATCGACTGCTGGGTCGGTGCCACGTCCGCCACGGCCGAGGCCGCGCAGCTCCTGCACGTCCCGGTCGGCACGCCGCTGCTGGTGAAGTCGCGGGTCCTGAAGGACGCCGGGGGCACTCCCCGCGAGTACTCCGTCAGCCACTACGTGGCCTCCCGCGTGAACATGTCCGCCCACGTGGCGGCGAGCCCGGTCCCGGGACGGTCGCTGCCGCCGATCGGGCTGGACGCGAGCGACGCGCCGGCGGACGCCACGCACGCGCGTCACGCCCCGGACCTGCGGCCCCGGACCTCCGTGCTCGACCTGGTCGAGGAGATCCGCGCCTGCGTCCGCGACGGGCAGCTGCCCGTCGGCTCCGTCATCGTCCCGGCCTGCGTCGCGAGCCAGTTCGGGGCGGACGAGGAGTGCACCAGGCGGGCGCTCGGCCGACTGCACCGCGAGGGCCTGCTCGAGCGCGACCCCGAGGGCGTCATCCGGGTCGTCGAGTCGGTGTTCGCCTTCGAGCTCGGCTCAGGACGCCCCTACCGCGACGACGAGCAGCACCGCTACCAGAGCGAGGTCGCCAGCTCGACCCGTGTGGTCACGCCGCCCTTCCTCGAGGACGTGGTGCCCGCCCGGGAGGGTCGGATCAACCGCGACGAGCACGTCTTCCGCCGGGACGGCCAGCCGCTCATGCTCTTCATCCGGTACACCGACGGCCACCAGCGCACGCCCCGTCCGCTGACCTGCGAGACCCGTGAGGCCGACTACGGTCGGTTGTTCTTCGCCTCGTACGGAACCCTGGTCGGGAGCATCGACTCGTGGGTGCACGCCGTCACCGCGGACGCCCAGATCTCCAAGCGGCTGCGCGTCCCCGAGGGCTCGACCGTGATGCTGCTGGAGCGTGTCATGCGCGACGTGGACGGGACGGTCCGCGAGCTGACCCACAGCTACATCGCGGGCGGCCGCGTGTCCCTGGGCGTCAGCCAGGTCGTCTCGGACGCGGTCGAGGGCTCGGCCGCCTGACCCGGCACGACCCCCCGACCGTGCCCGGCGAGGCAGGGACCCGCCCTCAGCTCAGCAACCAGGCGATGAGGGCGATGGCCGGGACGCTCAGGAGGGTGCTGACGAAGATGACGTCGCGGGCCATCACCTGCCCCGTGCCGTAGCGCGTGGCGATGACGAACGTGTTCTGGGCCGTCGGCAGCGCCGAGAGCACCACGACGGCCAGCAGCTCCGCCCCGTCGAGCCCGAGCAGGTAGTGCCCGGTGAGGTAGGTGACCAACGGCTGCAGCAGGAGCTTCATCCCGACCCGTCCCCAGAGCACCGACGGCGCGACGCCACGCCCGGGCAGGGGCCCGAGGCGCAGCGAGACGCCGTAGGCGAGGAGCATGCACGGCACGGCGAGGTTGCCGATCAGGTCCACGGGGTCGCCCAGCCAACCGGGCAGGCTCCAGCCCAGGACGACCATCGCGATGCCCACGAAGGCGCCGATCGTGATCGGGTTGCGCACGGGCCGGAGCAGGACCTCGCTCACGCGCAGACGTCGCTCGGACCGGGCCGCGTCGAGGAGCGTGAGGATCGCGGGCTGGAGCAGGATCAGCTGGAACAGCATCGTCGGGGCGACCAGCACCGCGCTCCCGAGGACGTAGGTGGCGATCGGTAGGCCCAGGTTGCCCGTGTTGCCGTAGGTGGCGGCCATGACCCCCACGACGCCCTCACCCATCGTCTCCTTCCGTCGCCAGGAGACCAGGACGGACCCGACGATGGTGGCCACCACCCCGGCGGCGACCGCGATCATCCCGGCGGAGAAGACCGTCGAGACGTCGTTGCCCTGCAGGGTCACCACCAGCAGAGCCGGCGTGGCGACCAGGAACGACACGGTGGAGAGGACCTTCTGGCCGTGCAGGTCGAGCACCCCCAGGTGCGCCAGCAGCGCGCCCAGCGCGATCACGACGCCGACCGTGCCGAAGCCCTCAAGCACCGACTGCACTGCTCACCGTCCGTTCCTGCTCGGCCTGCGCCTCGACGCCGCTGCCGCGCTCGGCGCGTGCGGTGAGGACGGCGGCGGCCAGCCCGCACCCGGCGAGCACGCTCGCGGCGACGACGAGGCCGACCCGCAGGCTGCCGGGGCTGCCCGTGCTGAGGTCACCGCCGCCCACGACCCACGTGACCGCTGCGACGACGGTGGCCGTGGCGATCGCGTTGGAGCCGTTCATGATCGTGGCCCGCAGGCCCTGGGCGATGCCTCGGCGGTCGGCGGGCACCCCGATCAGCAGGCGGGCGGCCAGGGTGGCCTGGTAGGTGCCCTGGAAGAAGCCGCTCACGACCAGCGCGACGGTCAGCCACGCCAGCGGAGCGTCCGTGGCGATCACCACCACGACCGCGGTCGACCCGGTCGCCACGCCGAACGCACCGACGACGTTGGCCACGGCTGGTGTCGTCCAGCGCTGGACGACACCAGCCACGAGGCTGCCCGCCAGCATCGCGGTCCCCATCGGCAACAGGTGCAGGCCGGCCTCCGCAGCGCTGGAGCCGTGCAGCAGCTGGAGGTAGAGAGTGGTCAGGACGACCACACCGGTCTGGGGCACCGCGCCGCAGAACGCGGCGAGGTAGATGCGTCCGCGGGTGCCGGCGACCACGGCAGGGTCCACGAGCGGATGGTCCGAACGACGCTCGGCGGTGGCGAACGCCCACAGCGACACCACGGCCACCGCGGCACTGGCCGCCGGCACGACCAGGGGCACGTCCTCCCCGATCATCTGGACGGCGAGGATGAGCGCCGCGATTCCGACGATCGAGGTCACGGTGCCCGGCACGTCCAGCCGGAACCGCCGCAGGCCTGGAGCGTGCACGTTCTTCAGCGCGTCCCAGCCGACGACCACGGCGCCGACCCCCAGCGCCGCGCCCATGACGAAGATCGACCGCCAGCCGAAGTGGTCGACGAGCAGGCCGCCGACGATCGGGCCGAGCAGGGTGCCGAGCCCGGCCACGGCCATGAAGATCCCGAGCGCCATGGGCAGGCGCGACGGCGGAAAGACGTCCGAGATCACCGCGGAGGACGTCGACGTCGAGCACGCGGAGGCCAGTCCCTGGACGGCCCGCAGCAGCACCAGCACGACCGGCTCGGTGACGAAGAAGCAGAGCACCGAGGCGAGGGTGAAGGTCAGGATGCCCCCGAAGTAGAACCAGCGGCGGCCCCACTCGTCGCTCAGCCTGGAGAACAGGATCGTCGTCGAGGCGTTCGTCAGCAGGAAGCCGATGAGCATCCACGACGCCGTGGTGACACCGCCCTCCAGCTCGCGCGCGACGGCGGGGATGGCGACGCTCAGGGCCGAGAACGTCCCGAAGATCATGAAGTTGTTGAGCGCGCAGGTGGTCAGGATGCCGAGCTCGGCGCGCACGGTGGAGGAGGGCCGCCGCGTCACGCGGTCGACCCCCTGGGTCAGCTGGGACATGGCTCCTCGAGGGGTGCGGTGCGGGCGGTGGCCGCGGCCCAGGCCCCCAGGACCCCCACGACCCCGAGCAGCAGCCCGATGGTCGCGAAGGCAGGGGTGGCGCCGGTGGCGTCGCCGCGGGTGATGACGTTCTGGCCGGCGACCAGGAGCAGGGTCCCGATGACCACTGCGGTGGACAGGGCGTTGCCTCCGTTGATGAGGGTCGCTCGAACGCCGTTGGCGATCCCGCGGCGGTGGGGCTCGACCCCTTCCATGAGGCGCCCGGACAGGGCGGTCTGGTAGATGCCGTGGCCGAGCCCGGCGACCACGAGGAGCGGGACCAGTGCCGCCCGCGGCAGGTCGGCCGCGATCACGCCGGCGGCGAGCAGAGCGGCCACGCCGATGGACAGCCCGCCCCAGACGGTCAGGCTTCGGGCCGTCGTCCACCGCTGGAGCAGGGCGGCCAGCGGAGCACCGACCAGCATGGTGATGCCCATCGGCAGCAGGACGGCCCCGGCAGCCGCGGCGCTGTAGCCCTCGCTGACCTGGAGAAACAGCGGGATCAGCACCAGCAGGCCGTTGAGGCCGCACGCGGTGCCGAACGCCGAGACGTAGAGGCCTGCGCGGCGGCCCGTCACCACGTCGAGGTCGACCATGGGTCGCTGCGCGCGACGCTCGACGAGCACGAACAGCCCGCCGGCGATCAGGAACACCGTCAGCCCGGTCAGGGCCACCACGGGGCCGCCGTCCTCCTCCCCCAGGCGCTGGACGCCACCGACGAGCGCCACGATCGCGACCACCGACAGCACCGACCCCGGCACGTCGAAGGTGAACCGGCTGCGGGGCGGGGCGTGCACGTGGCGCAGCGCGCCCCAGCCGGTGAGCAGGGCGGCGAGCGCGAACACGGTGGAGGCCCAGAACAGGGCGCGCCAGCCCAGGTGGTCGACCGCCCAGCCGCCCAGGAGCGGACCGAAGACCGCCGAGGCGCCGGCGAACGACATGAAGACCCCCATGGCGGCGGGCCGGCTGGCCTCGGAGAACACGTCGGCGATGACCGCTGTCGAGGTGGCCATGGACGCGGCCGCCGCGACGCCCTGGAGGACTCGCATGGCGATCAGCAGGCCGTCGGAGCTAGTCACGGCGCACACCAGCGAGGTCACGGCGTACACCACGACCCCGCCGACGTAGAACCAGCGACGGCCCAGCTGGTCGCTGAGCCGGGCCAGGATCATGGTCGTCGATGACATGGCCAGCAGGAACGCGAGCAGGACCCAGCTCGCGGCGCGGGTGCCGCCGGCCATCTCACGGCTCATGGCGGGCACGGCGACGTTGAAGGCCGCGAACGTCCCGTACGCCATGAAGTTGGCCAGGACGCAGGTCGTCAGCACTCGGGCTCCCGCGCCGCTGACCACCCGGAGGTCGGGGGCGAGGGCCAGGCTGGTCACGCGGACCCCGCGGGCCGCGCCGCGGTGGCGTCCTGGGTCCGGTCGGGCAAGCGGTCGGCGGCGGGTTCCGTGACGGGGACGTGGCGCCGCAGCCAGGGGCCTCCGCGGGAGACGGCGCAGCCCGTGGCCACCACCGCGGCCACCACCGCCGCGCCGTAGGCCAGTGCGAAGGCGCGGATCACGGCGGGGTCAGCGCTCTGCACGGCGTAGGTGGCCAGGCCGGAGGTGGCGACGATGATGAGCATGACGGACGTGGAGGTCGCCTGCGCCGTGTTGTAGAGCATTGAGCGGACGGCGTTGGCCACCGTGCGTCGGTTGGCGGGGACTCCCCACATGACCGCTGCGGTGTTGGGCCCGGTGAACAGGCCCACGCCGAGCCCCACGAGGACCAGGCAGGTGACCGTCGTCCCGAGCGGGGCGTTGCCGACCGTGGCTGTGAGACCGACGCCGCCGAGCGCCATCAGCGTCCCGCCCGCTGTCGAGACCGTGCGCCAGGTGAGGACCTGGGCGAGCCGGCCTGCCAGCGGGCTGGCCACCACCATGGCCACCGCCATGGCCGTGGCGACGAGACCGGCCTCCGCGGCGCTGCGGCCCTCGACGACCTGCTGGTGCAGCACGACGAGCACGGTGAACCCGGCGCGGGCGAAGGAGTTGAAGAAGGCAGCCGCGTAGGCGATCGCACGACGGCGGTCCCTCAGCAGCTCGACGTCGACCAACGGCGACGAGACGCGCCGCTCGACGGTGACGAACAGGACGAGGAGGGCGACGCCGGCGGTGATCGCGACGAGGAAGGCCGGGTCGAGAGCACCGCCGACCCCGAACCGGTTGAGCCCGTAGAGCAGCAGCGCGAGCGTGACGACCGACAGCACGGCACCGGGCAGGTCGAACCGCTCCCGTGGGCCCGTCGAGGTGGTGCGCGGGATGATCCGGTGGCCGAGGACCACGGCGACGACCCCGAAGGGGATGTTGACCAGGAAGACCGACTGCCACCCGAACGCGGAGACCAGCAGGCCGCCGACGGCGGGGCCGATCGTGTTGCCCACCGAGGCCGCGGTGAGGTTGTAGCTGAGCGCGATCGCGAGACGCTCGGGCGGGAAGGCGTCCGCCACGATGGCAGTGGTGTTGGAGACGATGGTCGCCGCCGCCACGCCCTGGACGACGCGCACGGCGATGAAGAACCCGGCCGAGGGCGCCAGGGCCGCCAGGAGGCTGGCCAGCATGAAGGCCACGAGCCCGGTGAGGTAGACCTTGCGACGCCCGACGAGGTCCGAGATGCGACCGAACACCAGGATCGACGCGGTGTTGGCCAGCATGAACGCGACGAGGAACCAGTCGGCGAGCCCGGCCTCGGCGCCGAACTCCGCGGAGAGCTCCGGCAGGGCGACGTTCACCGAGGTGTTGTTCACCAGCAGGAGCAGGAGCCCGAAGCTGGTCACCCACAAGACGGCCATCGGCGACTTCGCGGGCACTGCGTCCACACATCCTTCTTCACGTGGGGGCCGCCGTCGAGGGGCGGCGGGTGGTGCGTGGCCCTGCTCGGTGGGAGCGGGCGGAGGGCGCCGCGGGTCCCGGGCGGAACGGGACCCGCGGACGCCGAGGGGCGGGGAGGCTTCTCGGGAGGCCTCCCCGCACCCGGGGACGTCGGCGTCAGCTGATGCTGAAGTTGCCGAAGTCGTTCTGGTTCTCCGAGCGGTAGGCCCACCCGGTGATCGAGTTGGAGAACACCTGGGTCGGCTGGATCGCGCAGATGAAGATCTCGGCGGCGGCCGTGACCATGATCGTCTGGGCAGCGTTCCAGTGCTCGCCTGCCTCGTCGCTGAGCTGGTCGGGCAGCGCTCGGGCCGCGTCGACCTCGTCCCAGAACTGGTCGTTGAGCTCGTCGCTCCAGCGCGAGGGGCTCGAGGGGTCGTCGCCCGGCTTGAAGAAGGTGATGCAGGAGTACTCCGGCGTCTGCACCTGAGCGCGGTTGCGGTAGAGGATCGCCTGCTTCGTCGCACCCGAGCGGGCGGTGCCGAACTCGGCGGCCGAGAGCTGCTCGACCTCGACGTTGAAGCCGGCGTCAGCGGCGTAGGACTGGATCAGGATGCACAGGTTGACCAGGTCCTGCGTCGCCGTGGACACGGTGAGGGTGAAGTCGAGCGAGTCCATGCCCGCCTCGGCGAGGAGGGACTTCGCCTTGTCGACGTCGTAGACCATGTCCGGGATGCCGTCGGTGGTGTAGCCCTTGGTCGAGGGGTTGATGTTGCCCTTCTTCAGCACGGCTCGACCGGCGTAGACCTCCTCGATGATCTGCTCGTAGGGGATCGCGTTCATGAAGGCCTGGCGGACCTTGAGGTCGTTGAACGGAGCCTTGTTCGTGACGAGCGTCAGGTCGACGTACTCGATCGGGTCGCCGACCACCGGCACGGTCAGGCTGGAGTCCTCGGCGAGGGTCGCCTGGTCGTTGGGCAGGATGTCCTCGGAGAGGATCACGTCGCCGGACTTCATCAGGCTGGCGCGGGTTCCCGCGTCGGTGACGACGCGGAGCGTGACCTTCTTGACCTCCGGCTCGCCGTAGGCGTAGTTCGGGTTCGCGACCAGCACCATCTCCTGGTCGGCGGTCTGCGACTCCATGTAGTAGGGGCCGAGGCCCCAGCCGCCGTTCTGGGCGGACCAGGTCATGGCGTACGGGTCGTCCTTGGTGGCGTTCGCGTCCAGGATGGTCTTGGAGTAGATGTGGCCCTGGAGGTTCGCGAGCAGACCCAGGAACGTGAGGCCGAAGCCGGCGCTCGGGATCTCGATCTGGACGGTCATGTCGTCGACCTTGGTGACGGCGTCCGGGCCCTTGAAGTCGCCCCACGAGGCGGTCGAGTAGCTCTCGGAGGCCCACTTGCGCTCGAAGGAGTACACGACGTCGTCGGCGGTGATCGCGTTGCCCTCGACGTCCGTGTAGCCGTCACGCATGTGGAACGTGTAGGTGAGGCCGTCCTCGGAGACGTCGTAGGAGTCCGCGACGTAGCCGACGTAGGTGTTGAAGTCCTGGACGACGCAGCCCTCGGTCTCGTCGTCGATGTAGGGGTTGCGCACGAGGCCGGCCTGCAGGTTCGCGTTGAGCTCGAAGGCCTGCAGCGAGATGCCGTTGCCGTCCAGGACGCCGTTGAGGGACGCGGCGAGCGCGGAGACGGCGACGACGATCTCGGAGGTGTCCCCGGAGCCGCCGCTGGAGCCGGAGGTGCTGGACGCGGTGGACTGGTCGGCACAGGCGGACAGGGCGGCGACGGCGGCGACGCCCAACGAGCCGAGCAGGAAGCTCCGGCGCTGGAGCTGCGGGATGTCGCTACGGGCGGGAGCCTGGCCCTGGGGCGAGAGGCGGTTCTTCACGGTTCCTCCGGTGAGAGTGGGTCGAGCAGCAGCAAGGAGCGGTGGTGCGGCACTGCACCAGGGGTTGGCTCAGCGCGCGGCGGGTCCGCGGCTGAGTCGGGTGAGCAGGCCTGCGACAGCAGCAGCCGCGATCACCGCGAGCATGAGGGCCAGGGCCGGGAACAGGACCGGCCACCAGCTGCCGAGCATCACGCCCGAGACGCCGGAGGAGATCATGTTGCCCCACTCCGGCGTGGGCGGGTTGAGGCCGACGCCGAGGAAGCCCAGCGAGGCCAGCACGATGACGGAGAAGCCGAACACCGTCGAGCAGTTCTCGATGGCGGGTCGCATCGAGTTGGGGAGCACGTGGCGGAACGTCACCTGCATCGGTCGGAGCCCGGCCATCAGGCCGGCCTCCACGTAGGCGTCGTTGCGGACCTTGAGCACCTCGGCACGGGTCAGGCGCGCCTGGACCGGGCTCATGATCAGCGCCAGCGCGATGCTGAGGCTCGTCAGCGTCGCCCCCATCAGGCCCACGATCACCACGCCGATGACCAGGGGAGGCACGGCGTCGGTGAGGTCGAGGAAGCGCGTGATGCCACGGCCGGCCATGCCCGCGAGCCCGCGGCGCGACTCGAACGTCCCGATGACGATGCCGAGGACGACTCCGGCGACCGTCGCGACCACGGTCACGACGAGCGCCAGGGCGATGTCGATCTGGGCGCCCGCCATCACGCGGGAGAACACGTCCATGCCGGTGGCGTCGGTGCCGAACCAGTGCTCCGTGCTCGGGGACTGGAGGGCGCCCGTCACGACCCGCTCGGGGTCGTAGGGCGCCAGCATGCCGCCGAAGATCACGAAGAAGAGGAGCGCGAAGGCGCCTACCAGCGAGAGGACGGGGACCTGCTTGAGAAATGTCAGCACACGCATCAGGCGTCCACCCTCACTCCGGGCCGCCGACGGGGGTCGAGCAGCATGTTGGCGATGTCGACCAGGAAGAAGCCGACCAGGCAGAGGCCTGCGATGACGATGAGGAAGCCCTGGAGGCCGGGGAAGTCGAGCGTCCGCACGGAGTCGAGCGCGAACTGTCCGACGCCGCCGAAGCCGAACAGCTGCTCGATGACGATCACGCCGCCGAGCAGGGCACCGAACTTGTTGCCCAGGGTGACGATCGAGGAGGCCGCCGAGCGTCGCAGGATGCTGCGGAAGACGGAGCGTCGGGTCGCGCCGGAGGCGATCTTGAACAGGGTGGGCGGCTCCGAGACCTGCTCCTCGATGCCCAGGCTCAGCTGGCGCCAGATGCCGGAGGCGTGGATGAAGACCAGGACGGCGACGGGCAGGACGTAGTGGGCGGCCATCTGTGCCGTCAGGTCGAACCGGCCGACCAGCACGGTGTCGAGCAGCGGGAGACCCGTCACGAGCGGCTCCGAGGTGCCCGGCGTGAGGCGGCCGATCGGTGCCGGCGCGATCGGGATGAGCACGAAGAACACGACGATCGAGAGGATCGCCACCGCGAAGTCCGGCAGGGCGCCGGTGAGGTTGCGGTAGCCGTCCAGCACCCGACGCACGACGCGGTTGTCCGTCTGGAGCCAGACGAAGGCGAGGACCAGCGAGACCAGGACGGAACCGCCGAGGCCGAGGAAGATCAGCTCGAGCGTGGCGGGGAGCCGGTCCATGATCTCGGTCCACACGGGCCGCGAGGTGCTGGTCGAGGTGCCGAGGTCGCCCTGGAACAGGTTGACCACGAAGTCCCAGCCCTGCGACCAGATGGAGCCGTTGAGGCCCATGGCCTCGGCCATCCGGTCGTAGTCCTCCTGGCTGAAGCCGTTGGAGGTGTCGATCCTGGCCAGGACCGGGTCGCCGGGCACGAGGCGCACCATGGCGAAGGCTGCGATGGAGAAGATCAGGAGGTGGAGCGGGAGGACGAGGGTCCGGTTGATCCACCACCGGTTGCGGGAGAGGTACGCCTTCATGCGCGTGCTCCGTCCGGGTCGATGATCGGGTCGACGACGGCGTCGTTGGGTGCGTCGAGGGGAGAGGGGGTGGAGGAAGGTGCGGGAGCACCGGCGGCGGGACGCTGGACGAGCCAGGCACCACCGCGGGCCAGAGAGGTGAGCGTCGCGGCGACCGCGCTGAGGACCAGCAGGAGGCACGCGACCCGGAAGCCGGCGACGACGGTGTCGTCGGTGGCCACGACGTCGTAGGTGTCGTGACCGGCGGCGGACAGGCCGACGGTCACGAGGACGAGGGCCACCGCCGTGCCCATGGTCTGGGCGCTGTTGAACATCACCGAGCGGACGCCGTTGGCGATGCCGCGGCGCCAGGCCGGCAGCTCGGCCATGATGGCCGCCGTGTTCGGGGCCGTGAAGACGCCGTTGCCGGCGCCGACCAGCACGAGCCCGCCGTAGAACAGCACGCCCGGTGCGTCGCCGCCGACGGCGACAGCGAGAGCCACGTAGCCGAGGGCGCTCATCGCGCAGCCGGCCGAGGAGACCGAGCGCGGGGCGAACGTCCGGGCCAGCCACCCTGCCAGGGGGCTGGTGACCACGATCGCGCCGGCGAGCACCGCGACGGCGATGCCGGCGTCCACGGCCGAGGTGCCCCGGACGATCTGCTGGTAGAGGACGACCAGGAGCATCGCCCCGGACTGGGGGAAGGACATGAGGAACGCGGTGGCGTAGGCCAGGGCGCGGGAGCGGTCCGTCATGACTGCGACGTCGACCAGCGGGCTGGGGACCCGGCGGACGTGGGCGACGAAGACCGCGAGCAGCACCGCGCCGAGGGCCAGCAGGCCCAGGGCCGAGAGTGCCGAACCCGCGCCGGAGAAGCGCTTGAGGGCCAGGATCAGGACGACCAGCGCCACCGCTGCGAGCACGGCGCCGCGCACGTCCAGCCGCTCGCCCGCCTGCGGCGTGCGAGCGTCGCGCCGCAGCACTGCCAGCGCCAGCCCGACCGCCACGAGACCGAACGGCACGTTGACGACGAAGATGCTGCGCCAGCCGAACAGCTCCAGGAGCCAGCCACCGACGACCGGGCCCAGGATCATGGCGGCCGAGGCCATCATGATGTTGACGCTCAGGCCCAGCGCCAGGCGGTCGCTCTCGAAGGCGTCCGAGATGATCGCGTTGGCGTTGGGGATGATCGCCGCGGCCGCGAGGCCCTGGAGGACCCGCAGCACGACGAGCACCCAGATGTTGCCGCTCAGGGCGGCCAGCAGGCTGGCCACGATCATCACGACCAGCCCACCGATGTAGAGGTGGCGGCGACCGTGCAGGTCGCCCAGGCGGGAGAAGACGAGGACGCCGGCGGTCAGCGAGAGCATGTACCCCAGCAGCACCCAGTCGGCGAGCACCGTGGTGACGCCCATCTCCGAGGAGATGGCAGGCAGGGCGACGCTGACCGAGGAGCTGTTGAGGAACATCAGCAGGCTGCCGAGCGTGGTCACGGTCACGACGAGCCACGGGTGCGGATGCGGCCCGTCCACCAGGGGGGTCGGCCGTCCCGCGGAGGGGACGGACCGACCGGCCGTCGAGTGCTGGATCATGCGACCGAGTCCGCCTTGATCTCGGCCGGACCGCGCCGGTAGGCGTCGAGCAGCGACCGCGTGTAGGGGTGCTGCGGGTTCTCGATGACGTCCTTGGTCGGGCCGTGCTCGACGACCTCGCCGTACTTCATCACCAGCAGGGTGCTGGAGATGAAGGCCGTGGCCGGCAGGCCGTGGGAGACGAAGCCGAGGCCGACCGAGTGCGTCTCGCAGTACTCGCGGATCATGTTGAGCACGGCGCCCTGCACGGAGACGTCGAGAGCGGAGACCACCTCGTCGCACATCAGGATGCGTGGGCGGACCACGAGCGAGCGTGCCAGGGCGAAGCGCTGGCGCTGACCGCCGGAGATCTGGCCGGGGTAGCGGTCCAGGAACCCGGGGTCGAGCTGGAGCAGGGTGAGCACCTCGCGGATCTCCGCCTCCGCCTCCTCCCCCTTCACCCCGCGCAGCACGCGCAGGGGCGTGGCGACGGAGTCGCGCAACGTCCGGCGGGGGTCGAAGCTGGAGAAGGTGTCCTGCGCGACGTACTGGACGGTCGCGCGAAAGCGCCGCATGCCGGACGGTGTGGACATGAGCTGGGAGATGCGGGTGCCGTCGATCAGGACCTCGCCGGCGGTCGGGGTGTCGAGCCCGACGAGCAGGCGCGAGAGAGTCGACTTGCCGGAGCCCGACTCACCGACGATGCCGAGCGCGGTGCTCGTGTCGATCTGCAGGTCCAGCGGTTGCACGGCCACGTGCCGTGAGGGGCCGCGGCCGAAGACACGGGTCAGCTTCTCGGCCTGCAGGGTCACCACCGGGGGCTTCCGGGGCTCCTGGGGATCGGGCACGATCTCGACTCCAGACGTGGGGGTGCTCATGCGGACATCGCCGCCTTGGACTCGCCCTCGCCGCGCCGGAAGCCGGCGGTCATCGTCTCGTCGAGCGTGGGCAGTCGATCGAGGTTGTAGGCGTCGAGGGTCGGCACGCAGCGGGTCAGCGCGAGGGTGTAGGGGTGCTGCGCCTCCTCCTCGATGCGGCCGGCGTTGCACACGTCCACGACCTCGCCGTGGTACATGACGACGACCTTGTCGACGTAGAGCCGCACCAGGTCGATGTCGTGGGTGACGATCAGGAGGCTGGCGCCCGTGCGCTCGGTCATCGAGCGCAGCAGGTCCATCACGTCGCGCGAGACCGAGGCGTCCAGGGCGCTGGTGGGCTCGTCGGCCAGGAGCAGCTTGGGCTCCGAGCACAGTGCGAGGGCGAGCATCACGCGCTGACGCATGCCTCCGGAGAGCTCGTAGGGACGCAGCTTGAGGATGCGGTCCGTGTCGTGCAGACCGACACTGACCAGCCACTCGGCGGCCACGGCGCGGGCCTTCTTCCTGCTGATGCGCGAGAGGCCGCGCAGGACGTCGACGAACTGGCTGCCGATGGTGGCGACCGGGTCGAGCGAGGTCATGGCGTTCTGGAAGACCATCGAGGTGCCGGGCGTGCGGTAGGGCACCGGGGCGATCTTGCCGCGCTCGATCGTGCGGCCGTCGAAGACGAACTCGCCGAACTCGCACGAGGCGCCGGCAGCGGTCAGGAGGCCGGCGACCGCCAGCGCGAGCGTGGTCTTGCCAGAGCCTGACTCCCCGACGATCGCGACGTGCTCACCGGGGGCGATGTCGAAGGACGCACCCTTGACGGCGGGCACCTTGGCCCCCGCCTTCCCTGCGTAGTAGACGTACCCGTCCTTGATGCTGAGAAGCTGGTCCGAAGTTGTGCTCATGGCAGCAGTTCCCTCGTTCTCTCTCGTGTCTGGCCCGCCACGCCGCGGGGGTGGATCGGCCGGGTTCGTCCCCCACCGGTCCGTTGCGTTGAAACTAGGAAGCGCGTGTCACGACGGCCGCAGGCCGCGGTGACAGTTCTCTTACGCCACCTCGTGCGAATCGCCGTCCGGGCGTCGGGCCGCCCCCGGGGGGCGGGCGGCCCCCCGGTCCCGGCCCCCGGCGGGGCGGAAGGGGGGGGGGGTGGGCGGGA
>NZ_JAMOIL010000014.1 GCF_023656415.1 Nocardioides bruguierae | reverse complement strand
GGGGTTTATTGTCCTCCCCCCCCCCCCGGGGGGGCCCCCCGGGGGGGGGGGGGGGGGGGGGGGGGGGCCCCCCCCCCGCCGGAACCGGCCACACGCTGGTCAGAAGGCGAGGAGGTTGTCGCGGAAGTGGTCGTGCGTGTACTCCTCGCGCACGAGCCCACGCCGCTGGAGCGCGGGGGTCAGGCCGTCGGCCATCTCCGCGATGAACCGCCGGTTGAGGTCGAAGTTGGCGAAGAGGAACCCGTCGCCTCCGACCTCCTGCATGACCTCGTCCATCTTCGCGGCGATGGTGTCGGGGGAGCCGACCAGCTCGAGGCCACCCGGGCCCTTGTTCGCGATCTGGCGGGGGGTCTTGCCGATGGCCTGCTTCATCATCTGCTGGTGACCGTTGGTGGTCGTGCCCTCGGGGATCACCTCGTCGAGGTCCCACTGGGAGAAGTCGATCATCGAGTGCCGCGAGAGGTGGAGCAGCGACAGCTCGGGGTGCGCCTCGCCGAACGCCTTCTGGCGCTCACGCTTGGCCCACGCCTCCTCGTCGGTCTCGGCGACGACCGGGTGCACGAGGAAGAGCACCTTGGCGTCGTCGGGGTTGCGCCCGTGGCCCGCGGCCTGGGCACGGACGTCCTCGCGGAACTCCTTCATCGCGGCCGGGCCGCCGTCGACGCCGCAGATGATCGCGTTGGCGGCGCGGGAGGAGAACTTGCGGCCGGCCTTGGAACCGCCGGCCTGCACGAACGTGGGCAGGCCCTGGGGGGACTGCGGGGCGTTGAGCGGGCCCCGCGAGGAGAAGTACTTGCCCTGGAAGTCGACCGTGTGGACCTTCGTGAAGTCGCCCCACGTGTTCGTCTTCTCGTCGAGCACCACGGCGTCCTCGTCCCACGAGGTCCACAGCCGGCAGGCGAGGTCGAAGAACTCCTCGGCCATCTCGTACCGCTCGTCGTGCTCGAGCCAGCCGTCGAGGCCGTAGTTCTTGGCGGCGTTGTCGTTGGAGCCGGTGACGATGTTCCAGCCGGTGCGGCCCTTCGACATGTGGTCGAGGGTGTTGATCTTGCGGGCCAGGCCGTAGGGGTGGTGCTCGGAGACCGACAGCGTCGGCACGATGCCGATCTTCTCGGTGAAGTGGCTCATCAGCGGCGCCAGGACGCTGGGGTCCATCTTGGGCGTCGCCGTCGCCGACTTGACGTAGGCCTCGGCCGTGCCGCCGTAGGCGTCGGGCACGTAGCTGGAGTCCTCGATGATGATGAAGTCGAAGCGCGCGCGCTCCAGACCCTGGGCCAGGTCGATCCAGAGCTGGGGGTCGGCCCAGTCCTTGCCGCCGCGGCCGGACCAGGTCTTGTTCCACGACTTCACGCCGAAGCCGCCGGCGCCGAACCAGGCCAGGTGGAAGGGATTGGCCGACATGGTGGGGCCCACCTCTCGAAGAGTTTTTCTCGGACGTGGAGGAACGTAGGCAGCGGTCGTCACGGTCCCGATAAGGCCGAGGGACGTCGCCATTACGCCAGCGACCACCCCCTGAAACAGACCGGTCCGCCCACGCTGACGTGGGCGGACCGGTCCGGAGATGGGCTGCGCTACGGCTTTCCGCGGCGGATTCGCGGCGGTTCTGCTCAGAAGGCCAGCAGGTTGTCGCGGAAGGTGTCGTGGGAGTACTCCTCGCGCACCACGCCGCGGCGCTGCAGCGCCGGCACGAGGCCGTCGGCGATCTCGGAGATGTAGCGACGGTTCAGGTCGCGCGAGGCGATGAGGAACCCGTCGCCGCCGACCTCCTCCATCGCCTCGTCGAGCTGGGCCGCGACGGTGTCGGGCGAGCCGACGATCTCGAAGTTCCCCTGCCCGAAGCCCTCGCGCAGGATCTGGCGCGGGGTCTTGCCGATGCACTGCTCCAGCTGCTGCCGGTGGCCGTTTGTCGTGGTGCCCTCGGGGATGACCTCGTCGAGGTCCCACTGGGAGAAGTCGATGCGGGAGTGCCGCGAGAGGTGCAGCAGCCCGATCTCCGGGTGGGCCTCGGCGAACTCGGTCTGGCGCCGACGCTTGGCCCACGCCTCCTCGTCGGTCTCGGCGATGATCGGCGAGATCAGGTACAGCACCTTGACGTCGTCCGGCGACCGCCCGGCCAGGGCGGCCTGGGCGCGGATGTCGTCCCGGAACGCCTTCATCTTGGCGGGGCCGCCCTCGACGCCCGAGATGATCGCGTTGGCGGCGCGGGCATCGAACTTCTTGCCCCGGGGTGAGCCGCCGGCCTGCACGAACGTGGGCAGGCCCTGCGGGGACTGCGGTGCGTTGAGCGGGCCGCGCGAGGAGAAGTACGTGCCCTGGAAGTCGACGGTGTGGACCTTGGTGAAGTCGCCCCAGGTGCCCGTCGCCTCGTCGAGGACGACCGCGTCCTCCTCCCACGAGGTCCACAGCCGGCAGGCGAGGTCGAAGAACTCGTCCGCCATGTCGTAGCGCTCGTCGTGCTCGAGCCAGTCGTCGAGGCCGTAGTTCTTGGCGGCGTTGTCGTTCGAGCCGGTGACGATGTTCCAGCCGGTGCGGCCCTGCGACATGTGGTCGAGGGTGTTGATGGTGCGGGCCAGGCCGTAGGGGTGGTGCTCGGAGACCGACATCGTCGGGACGATGCCGATCTTCTTCGTCGCGTGGCTCATCAGCGGCGCGAGGACGCTCGGGTCCATCTTCGGCGTGGCCGTGGCCGTCTTCAGGTAGGCCTCCGACGTGCCGCCGTAGGTGTCCGGCATGTACGAGGAGTCCTCGATGATGATGAAGTCGAACCGGGCGCGCTCGAGCGCCTGGGCCAGGTCGATCCACAGGGCCGGGTCGGCCCAGTCCTGGCCGCCACGACCGGAGAAGGTCTTGCCCCACGACTTCACGCCGAAGCCGTCGGCGGCGAACCACGCGAGGTGGAAGGGGTCTGCACTCACTGTCGGGTCTCTGCTTCCGGTCTCAGGGGTGGCCCCGGCTCAGTGGCCGAGGAGGTTCTGCTTGAACGTGGGCTGCGGGTAGCTGGTGCGCACCAGGCCACGGCGCTGGAGCTCGGGGGCCAGGCCCGAGCAGATCTCGTCGATGTAGCGGCGGGTCGAGGGGCTCATGATGAGGAACCCGTCGCCGCCGACCTCCTCGACGATCTCCTCCATCCGGTCGGCGCACTCGGCCGGCGTGCCGAAGATCGGCGGGCCGAACTGCGAGCGCTCCTCGATGGACTCGCGCAGGGTCTTGCCCTTGTTGCGCTTCATGAAGTCGTCGAGGATCGACTGGTGCCCGTTGGTCTTCAGGTCCTGCGGGAAGGGCGCGTCGAGGTCGAACTGGGAGAAGTCGATCTCCGTGGTCGAGGAGATGCCGGCCAGGGTCTGCTCGATCTGGGCGTGGCTGAGGGCGCCGAACCGCTGGTGGTGAGCCTTCTTGGCGCCCTCGGAGGTCTCCGCGACGACCGGGGAGACCTGGAAGAGCACCTTGATGTCGTCGGGGTCCCGGCCGAACTTCTCCGCGCGGGCGCGGATGTCCTCGCGGTACTCCTTCATCTTCGAGATGACGGGGTTGGTCGCGATGATCGCGGTGGCGTTCTTCGCGGCGAAGTCACGGCCGGCCGGTGAGCCGCCGGCCTGGCAGAGCACCGGGTGCCCCTGCGGGCCCGGGGGCATGTTCAGCGGGCCGCGCACGGCGAAGTGCTTGCCGCGGTGGTGGATCGGGTGGACCTTCGTGTGGTCGGCGTAGCGACCGGTCTCCCGGTCCATCACCACGGCGCCCGGCTCCCACGAGTCCCACAGCTGCTTGACGACGTCCACGAACTCCTCGGCGACCTCGTAGCGCACGTCGTGGTCGGGCAGCTTGTCCATGCCGTAGTTCTGCGCGGCGATGTCCTCCGAGGAGGTCACGACGTTCCAGCCCACGCGGCCCTTGGTCAGGTGGTCCAGCGTCGCCATGAGGCGGGCGAGGATGAACGGCGGGTAGAACGACGTCGAGGCCGTGGCCACGAGGCCGATGTGGCTGGTCTCGCGGGCCAGGATCGGCAGCAGCGCCATCGGGTCGAGCTTCGGCGCGTGCTGGCTGTACTTCAGCGCGATCTCGGAGCTGCCGCCGTAGGTCTCGGGGACGAACGTGGAGTCCTCGAACATGATGAAGTCGAAGCCAGCCCGCTCCATCTGCTTGATTATGTCGACGTGGTACTCGCCGGTGAACCACTCGTTGCCCGCGTCGCCCGCGAACGGGGACGCCCATGCGGGCGGGGCGAAGGAGTTGAACCAGGCGAGGTGGAAGGGCTTCGTCACGGGAGGACTCGTCTCTGTGCGTCGGGGCGGTGCGTGCTGCTGGTGCCGGGGAGTCCTGCTCAGAAGGCGAGCAGGTTCTCCTTGAAGGTGGCGTGCGGGTACTCGGTGCGCACCAGGCCGCGACGCTGCAGCTCGGGGGCGACGCCGGAGCAGATGGCGTCGATGTAGCGGCGGGTGTGCGGCGCCGCGAGGATCAGGAAGCCGTCGCCGCCGACCTCCTCCATCAGCGCCTCCATCTGGTCCGCCACGGACGTCGGGGTGCCGACGACCTGCGGGCCGAGCTGCGCGCGCTCGGAGAGCGACTCACGCAGCGTCTTGTCCTTGTTGCGCTCCATCAGGTCCGCCAGCACCGACTGGTGGCCGTTGGTGGTGAGGTCCTGCGGGAAGGGCGCGTCGAGGTCGTACTTGCCGAAGTCGATCTCGGTGACCGCGGCGGTCATCGCCAGCACCTTCTCGATGGCCAGCGGGTCCTCCATGCCGAAGAGCCGGTGGTGCTGCTCCCAGGCCTCGTCCTCGGTCTCGCCGATGACGGGCGAGAGGTGGAAGAGCACCTTCACGTCGTCGGGGTCACGCCCGAACTTCTCCGCGCGGGCACGGATGTCCTCCCGGTACTCCTTCATCTTCGAGACGATCGGCTGGGTCACGACGATCGCGTTGGCGTGCTTGGCGGCGAAGTCGCGGCCGCGCGGCGACCCGCCCGCCTGGCAGATCGGCAGCACGCCCTGCGGGCCGGCCGGCATGTTGAGCGGGCCGCGGACCTTGAAGTACGTGCCCTCGTGATGGATCGGGCTGACCTTGGTGTGGTCGGCGTAGTGGCCGGTCTCCCGGTCCATCACGACCGCGTCCGGCTCCCACGACTCCCAGAGCTTCTTGACGATGCCGACGTGCTCCTCGGCCATGTCGTAGCGCTCGTCGTGCGGGAGCAGCTTGTCGATGCCGTAGTTCTGCGCGGCGACGTCCTCGGAGGAGGTGACGACGTTCCAGCCGACCCGTCCGCCCGTGAGGTGGTCCATCGTGGCCATGACGCGGGCCAGGATGAACGGCGGGTAGAACGAGGTCGACCCGGTGGCGATCAGGCCGATCTTCTCGGTCTCGCGGGCCAGCATCGGCAGCAGCGGGAACGGGTCCAGCTTCGGCGAGTGCAGCGCGTGCTTGAGGTCGAGCTCCTGGGTCCCGCCCATGGCGTCGGAGACCATGGTGGAGTCCTCGAACATGATGAAGTCGAAGCCCGCGCGCTCCATCTGCTTGATCATCGACAGGTGGTACTCACCGGTCATCCACTCCTCGCCGGAGACGCCGCCCCAGGGCGAGCGCCACGACGGCGGGTTGAAGGAGGTGAACCACGCGAGGTGGAAGGGCTTGGCGGCCATGGTGGAGCCTTTCGGGAGCGTCAGAAGGCGAGCAGGTTGTCGCGGAAGGTGGCGTGCGGGAAGTCGGTGCGCACGAGGCCGCGACGCTGCAGCTCGGGGGCGAGTCCGAAACAGATGGAGTCGATGTAGCGCCGGGTGTGGGAGAGGCCCGTCTCGGCGCGGATGAGGAAGCCGTCGATGCCGGTGTCCTCGACGATCTGCTCCATCCGGTCCGCGACCTGCGCGACGGTGCCGACGGTCTGCGGGCCCATCTGGGCGCGCTCGGTCAGCGACTCACGCAGGGTCTTGCCGACGTTGCGGGCCATGAGGTCGTCCAGCACCGACTGGTGGCCGTTGGTGGTGAGGCCCTGCGGGAACGGCTCGTCCAGGTCGAACTGCTTCCAGTCGATGCTGGTGACCGCAGCCAGGATGGCCAGGGTCTGCTCGACCTGCAGGGGGTCCTCCATGCCGTAGGTGCGACGCCAGACCGACCAGGCCTCCTCCTCGGTCTCGCCGACGACGGGCGAGAGGTGGAAGAGGACGCGGATCTCGTCGGGGTCGCGGCCGAGCCTCTCCGCGCGGGCCCGGATGTCGTCGGCGTACTCCTTCATCCTGGGCAGCAGCGGGTTGGTCGCCACGATGGCGTTGGCGTGCTGCGCCGCGAAGTCACGACCCGCGGGCGAGCCGCCGGCCTGGCAGATGACCGGGTGACCCTGCGGGCCCGCAGGCATGTTGAGCGGGCCGCGGACCTTGAAGTACGTGCCCTCGTGGTGGATGGGGCTGACCTTGGTGTGGTCGGCGTAGTGGCCGGTCTCGCGGTCCATCACGACCGCGCCCGGCTCCCACGAGTCCCACAGCGCCTTGACGACGTCCAGGAACTCCTGGGCCTGCACGTAGCGCTCGTCGTGCTCGAGCAGCTTGTCGATGCCGTAGTTCTGCGCGGCGATGTCCTGGGAGGAGGTGACGACGTTCCAGCCGACGCGACCGCCGGTGAGGTGGTCCATCGTGGCCATGACGCGGGCCAGGATGAACGGCGGGTAGAAGGAGGTGGACCCGGTCGCGATCAGGCCGATCTTCTCGGTCTCGCGGGCCAGCACCGGCAGCAGCGGGAACGGGTCCAGCTTCGGCGAGTGCAGGCCGTGCTTGAGGTCCATCTCCGCGGTGCCGCCGAGGGCCTCGCTGACGAGGCTGGAGTCCTCGAACATGATGAAGTCGAAGCCGGCACGCTCGAGCTGCTTGACCATCGAGACGTAGTACTCGCCGGTCATCCACTCCTCGCCCGAGACACCGCCCCAGGGCGAGCGCCAGGCCGGCGGCTTGAACGAGGTGAACCAGGCCAGGTGGAAAGGACGACTCATCAGGCCACCGCCCACGCGCTCGCGCGGTCGTCGAGCTCGCTGAGCCCGAAGTGGCCGGCCAGGCTGGTGCTCTCGTACGAC
This sequence comes from Nocardioides bruguierae, assembly GCF_023656415.1. GTDB lineage: Bacteria > Actinomycetota > Actinomycetes > Propionibacteriales > Nocardioidaceae > Nocardioides > Nocardioides bruguierae. The sequence continues at coordinate 68,543 of NZ_JAMOIL010000014.1, read as the reverse complement.
GTCCGGGCCAGGCCGCGCTCCTGGAGGATCGGCACCACGCCGGTCACGAAGGACTCGATCGTGTGGCCGATGTTCGGCGCCACCAGGGAGTAGCCGTCACAGGTGCCGGCCTCGAACCACTCCTGCATGGTGTCGGCGACGCGCTCGGCGGTGCCGGACTCGACGAACTGCATGTTGGCCAGCCCGCCGACGTAGGAGAGGTAGGCGGTCTGGCTGATGGTCAGGTCGCCCTCGCGCGCCATGCGGGCGAACAGCCCGGCCTGGCTCACGCTGGCGGCCTTGACCTCGGGCAGGTCGTCGAACGGCAGCGGGCCCTCGGCGTCGTATGCCTTGAGGTCGATCTCCAGCAGGCCGGAGAGGTGGCCGATCGTGTCGGCTCCCTTGGCGTGGAAGTCGTCCAGCAGCGTCTTGAGCTGCTCGCCCTCCTCGTCGGTCGGGGCCAGGAACGGGGCCAGACCCAGCATGACCTTGACGGACTCCGGGTCGCGGCCGTAGTCGGCGGTGCGCTTCTTGATATCGGCGTAGTACTCCTGGCCGGCCTCGAGCGAGGAGCCACCGGCGTAGATCGCGTCTGCCCAGCGGGCGGCCTGGTCGCGGCCGTCGGGCGAGGAGCCGGCCTGGATGATGACCGGACGGCCCAGCGGCGGCCGCTGGACGTCGAGCACACCCTCGACGTCGAAGAACCGGCCGTGGTGGCTGATCGGCGTGCCCGGGGCGTCGACGGTGGGGGCACCGGCCCACAGCCGGGTGACGACCTCGAGGAACTCGTGAGCCCGGGCGTAGCGCTGATCGTGCGGCAGCTGGTCGGAGCGGTTGAAGTTGCGGGCGATCGCGGCACCCGTGGAGGCCACGTAGTTCACGCCGAGGCGTCCGCCGCTCAGGCTCGCGACCGAGGCCGCCCGTCGGGCCACGTCGAAGGGCTCGTTGTAGCTGGTGGAGAGGGTCGCGATGACGCCGATGTGGTCGGTGACCGCCATCAGCCGCGAGGCCATCTCGAGCGGGTCCACGCGGGTGCCGGTGACGCTCGTGCGCCCAGGGGCGTGGACGGGGCTGTCGGCCAGGAAGGCCTGGTCGAAGAACCCCTTCTCCGCCCACTGCACCGCGTGCACGTAGGCCGCGAGGTTCGGGATCGCGGTGACGTCCGCGGCCGGGTGCCGCCAGGCGCCCGAGTGTCGCCCGTACTCGCTGAGGTTGAGGCTGAGGTGGATGAGGGACATCAGGCGGCCCGACCGCCGACCGGGAGCTCGATGCCCAGGGCAGCTGCCAGCGTGCCGGGCTCGGATACCGGGGCCAGGCCCAGGCCGTCGAGCGCGGCGACGAGCGCGTCGCCGGCCGCGGGAGCACCGTGCAGTGCGACGCCGTCGGCGCCGATCGCGGCGACCGCGGCGGTGGCGTCGGCCGCGGTGGCCAGGCCCAGGAGGCCGTCGACCTCACCGGCGACCAGGAGCGTCACGGGGCTGCCGGCGGCCTCGGCGGCGGCACGCACGGTGCCGGCCAGCTCGGCCAGGTCGGTGCCGGCCTCGGGGGCCAGGACGACGACGTCGGCCGACACGGTCAGGTAGCGGGCCTCCTCGAGGGTGCCCACCTGGGCGAAGATCACCGGTCGCTGCTGCGGCGAGGGCGGGGTGTCGAGCGGCCCTGCCACGCGGAAGGACGTGGAGCGGTAGTTGATCGGGTGGATGCGGGAGTCGTCCTTGAAGTCACCGGACTCCTTGTCGGGCCACTGAGCGCCGTCCTCCCAGCTGTCCCACAGCTCCAGTCCGATCTCGACGTACTCGTTCGCGCGGTGCAGCTCGTCGGCGCGGCCGAGGGTGGAGCGCCACTCGTAGGCGGCCGCCTCCTCAGCGCCGGTGCTGTGGCGCAGGAGCCAGCCGCTGCGGCCCGCAGCCAGGTGGTCGAGCGTCGCGAGGCGGCGGGCCGAGTGGTACGGGAACCCGTAGAGGGCCGAGTCGGTCGCGACGACGCCGATGGTCGAGGTCACTGCGGCGACGCGGGCAGCCAGCGTGGTCGACTCGAACGGGGTGGGACCCAGGCCGGTGTCGGCGCCGTCGAGGAGGCCGACGGAGGAGGCTCCCGCCTGCTCCAGTCGCTGGCTCGTGCCGACGACCTGCTCGAGGGTGGTGTCACCGGTGAGGGTGAGGAACGTGGCGACGATCATGCGGGGCTCCGCTCTGGGGTGTTCTCGGTGGTGGGGACGGTGGTGCGTGAGGTGCGCGGGTCCAGCTCGGTGAGGCCGAGCAGCAAGGCGTGCGTGGTGGGCCGCGGCGCCCACTGCGTGCGGACGAGCCCCCGCTGCTGGAGCAGCGGGACGACGCCGTCCACGAAGTCGTCGATGGTGCGGGGCACGATCGGCGCGACGATCGTGAAGCCGTCGCAGGTGCCGGCCTCGTACCAGCCGCTCCATGACGTCCGCCATCTGCGGCGGAGTCATGGCCTCGCGGAACTGCATGTTCGACAGGCCGCCGGCGTAGGCGCGGAACGCGACCTCGCGGATGCTCAGGCCCTGCTCGCGCGCCATCCGGGTCAGCAGCGCGGACTGGCTGACGCTCGCCGAGGAGACGGCGGTGGGCAGGTCGTCGAACGGGACGGGGCCGTCGGGGTCGTAGGTGGAGAGGTCGAGCTCGAGGACGCCGGAGAGGTAGCCGATCGTGTCGGCGCCGCGGGCGTGCAGGCCGTCGAGTGTGGCCTCCAGCGAGGCGGCCTCCTCGACGGTGTCGCCGATGTAGGCGGTGAGCCCGAGCATCACCTTGATGGAGTCGGGGTCGCGGCCGTAGGCCTCTGCCCGCCGCTTGATGTCGGCGTAGAACTCCTGCGCCCCGTCCAGCGGGCGGCCGGCGGCGTAGACCGCGTCGGCCCACCGGGCAGCCTGGTCGCGGCTCTCGGGCGAGGAACCCGCCATCACGATGAGTGGCCGGCCCAGCGGCGCCCGGGGGACGTCGAGGGCGGTGTCCAGCGTGACGTGCTCCCCCGCCACGTGCACCGCCGTCGCCGCCGTGCCCTCCTGCGCGGAGGACGCCCACAGCCGCGTGACCGCGGTGATGAACTCCTCGTAGCGGGCGTAGCGGGCGTCGTGGTCGAGCTGGCCCGGCAGGTCGTAGTTGCGGGCGATCGCGTCGCCGGTGGAGGCGACGAAGTTGATGCCGGAGCGGCCCTGGGTGAGCACGGAGAGCGCCGCGGCCCGGCGAGCGATGTCGTAGGGCTCGTTGTAGCTGGTGGTGATCGTGGCGATGACGCCGATGTGCTCGGTCACCTTGGCCATCAGCAGCGCGAGCGCCATCGGGTCCATGCGCGTGGGGCCGATGCTGAGGCGTCCGCGGTTGTGCACCGGGCTGTCGGCGACGAAGAGCTGGTCCATGAAGCCGCGCTCGGCGGTGCGGGCCAGGTGCTCGTAGACGCCGATGTTCGGCATCTGCGAGACGTCGCTCTCGGGGTGCATCCACCCGCCGGAGTGGCGGCCGTACTCGGTGCAGTTGAGCCCGAGCAGGATCTGCGAGGTCGTGCTCATGCGGTGCGGCTCCCGTGCTCGAATGTGGCCAGGCCGAGGCGCTCCGCGAAGGTGCCGCCGGCCGGGGCGGACGCGACGTCGGACCAGGTCAGGGCCGCCTCCACCGAGAGGACCGGGGCGACGCCGTCGGCGCCGGCGGCCGCGGCGAGGGTGGCCGCCGAGGCCGGGTCGGCGGGGTCGTCGACCCGGAGCAGGACCAGCGAAGCCCCGGCCTCGCGGGCCGCGACGACCAGCGGTGCGCTGCCGTCCGGACCGGGGGTCACCACCGCCACGTCGGTCCACGGCCCGAGGGCGGCGGCCTCCGCGACGGTGCTGACGCCCACGAGAATGACGGGGCGCCGCTGCGGCGACGGCGGCACGTCGAGCGGCCCGGCGACCTGGAAGGCCTCCGAGACGTAGTCGATGCTGTGGATGCGGCTGTCGTCCTTGAAGTCGCCCGTCTCCTTGTCGGGCCACTGGGCGCCGTCCTCCCAGCTGTCCCACAGCCGGTAGGAGATCTCCAGGTGCTCGCTGCAGCGGCCGAGCTCCGCGGCCCGGTCCCCGGTCGAGCGCCAGGCGTGACCGAGGCTTTCGGGCCCGGACGACGTCGTGCGCACCAGCCACCCGGCGTACCCGCCGGAGAGGTGGTCGAGCGTCGCGAACCGGCGCGCGGAGTGGTACGGGAAGCCGTAGAGGCCCGACTGGGTGCCGACCACGCCGACCCCCTCGAGCTCGAGGGCCGCGGCGGTGGCGAGCAGGGAGGATTCGGTGGCACCCAGGTCGGTGCCGAGGTCGGCCGCGTCGAGGAAGCCGACGCCGGCCACGCCCGCGGCCGCCAGTGACCCGGCGGCGGCGAGCAGGGCCGACGGTGAGGCGTCCGCGTCGACCCGCAGCAGCGCGACGGTGACCATCAGGCCGCCGCCTCGTCGTCGGTACCCCCGGTGCCACCCGTGCCGGCCGCTCGCGACGGGGTGCCGGGCACGCCCAGCGTCTCCAGGCCGAAGTGGCCCGCGAGGGTGTCGGCCTCGTAGCCGGTGCGCATGAGGCCTCGCTCCTGCAGGATCGGCACGACGTGCGTCACGAACGCCTCGATGGTCTGCCCGATCGACGGAGCGACCAGCGAGAACCCGTCGCAGGTGCCGGCCTCGAACCACTCCTGCATGACGTCGGCGACGTGCTCGGGCGTGCCGGTGGCGACGAACTGCATGTTGCCGAGGCCACCGACGTAGGCGCGGTGCGCGAGCTGGCGGATGGTGATCTCCTCCTCCGCGGCCATGCGGCGGAAGAGCTTGCCCATGGAGGAGCCGGCCGCGTCGATGCCCGCGAGGTCCTCGGGCAGCTCGTCCAGGGGCAGCGGGCCGTCGGGGTCGTACGCGGAGAGGTCGGCCTCGAGGATCGTGCCGAGGAACCCGATCGTGTCCGCACCCTCGGCGTGGTAGCCGTCCAGGCGGGCGTGCAGCGCCTCGGCCTCCTCCTGGGTCTCGCCCAGGAAGGGGCAGATGCCGAGCATGACCTTCACCGTGTCGGGGTCGCGGCCGTGGTCGGCGGCCCGGCGCTTGATGTCGGCGTAGAACTCCTGCGCCCGCGGGATGGTCGAGCCGGCCGCGTAGATGGCGTCGGCCCAGCGGGCAGCCAGGTCGCGGCCCTCCTCCGACGAACCCGCCTGGACGATGATCGGCCGCCCCAGCGGCGGGCGGTGGACGTCCAGGGAGCCCTCGACGTCGAAGAAGGCCCCGTGGTGGGCGAGCGGCTCCGCGGGCTCGGTCGGCGTCGCCGCCCGGGCCCACAGGTCGGTCACGACCTCGAGGAACTCGTTGGAGCGCACGTAGCGCTCGTCGTGCGGCAGCTGGCCGGGGTGCCCGAAGTTGCGGGCCACGTGGTCGCCCGAGGACGCCACGTAGTTCAGCCCCAGCCGGCCGCCGCACAGCAGCGAGAGCGCGGCGCCGCGGCGGGCGACGTCGAACGGCTCGTTGTAGGTGGTGGAGACCGTCGTGATGATCCCGATGCGCTCGGTCGCCTCGGTGAGCACGGCCGCCATCTCCAGCGGGTCGACCCGGCTGGGGCTGATCAACACCCGACCCCACGGGTGCACCGGGGTGTCGGCGAAGAAGGCCTGGTCGAAGCAGCCCTTCTCCGCCCACTGCACGGCGTGCACGTAGGCGGCGAGGTTCGGGATGCGGGAGGTGTCCGCAGCCGGGTCGCGCCAGGCGCCGTCGTGGCGGCCGTACTCGGTGAGGTTGAGGCTCAGGTGCATCTGTCGGGTCACGCGGGTCTCCTCGTGCCTCAGAACGCCATCAGGTTGTCGCGGAAGTGGTCGTGCTCGTAGGCGGTGCGGGTCAGGCCGCGCTTCTGCAGCTCGGGCACCAGGCCGTCGGTGATCTCCGTGACGTAGCGGCGCGAGAAGTAGGAGTTGACGAAGAGGAACCCGTCGCCGCGGACCTCCTGCATGACCTCGTCCATGTGCGCGGCCACGTAGTCGGCGGTGCCCACGAAGTGGTTGGAGCCGGCGTTGAGCGGGTTGCCGCGGATGATGTCGTTGAGGACCTTGCCCTCCCACTTCTTGACCATGGACTGGTGGCCGTTGCTCTCCAGGACGGCCGGGAGGGGCTCGTCGAGGGCGAACTGGGAGAAGTCGATGCCGGACTGCCGCGAGAGCGAGGCCAGCTGGTACTCGACCTCGTTGTCGTCGATCTCGAGCGAGGCCGAGTAGCGCATCCGCGCCATCTCCATGGTCTCGTCGATGACCGGGGAGACGAGGAACAGCACCTTGATGTTGTCGGGGTCGCGCCCGGCGTCCACCGCGGACTGGCGGATCGCCTCGCGCTGGCGCTTCATGTCCTCGGGGTTGTTCGCCGAGGTGATGACGGTCTCCGCGTGGGTGCCGGCGAACCGGTGGCCGCGCGGCGAGCCGCCGGCCTGGCAGATGACGGGGGTGCGCTGCGGGCTCGGCGGGGCCGAGAGCGGGCCGCGGACCTTGAAGTACTTGCCGTCGTGGTGGATCGGGTGGACCTTGTCGCCGTCGGCGAAGATCCCCTTCTCCAGGTCGAGCACGAGGGCGTCGTCGTCCCAGCCGGTCCACAGGCCCTTGCAGACCTCCATGAACTCGTCCGCCATGTCGTAGCGCTCGTCGTGGGGCCACTGCTTGTCGCGGTTGTAGTTCTGCGCACCGCCGTCGTTCGAGCCGGTGACGACGTTCCAGCCGATGCGGCCGTCGCCGACGTGGTCCAGCGTGTTCATGAGGCGGGCCAGCATGAACGGCTGGTACTCGGTGGTGGAGCAGGTGACGACGATGCCGAGCTTCTTGGTCGCCTGGAGCAGGTAGGGCGCCAGGACGGTCGGGTCGAGCTTCGGGGTGTCGACCGAGTGCTTCAGGTAGGCGTTGTGGCTGCCCTGGTAGGTGTACGGGACGTTCGAGGAGTCCTCGATCATGAAGTAGTCGAAGCCGGCGCGCTCGAGCGCCTGGGCGAGGAAGACGCCGGTGTCGGGCTTGGTGAACCGGGCGACGTCGGAACCGTGCCAGCGGTGCTTCCAGGCCTTGGGCCCGAAGCCCTTGGAGAAGAACCAGGCCAGGTGGAACATGTCAGCGCTCATGGGGACGCAACGACCCTTCTCGATCTGTGTCTGTGGTGCGGTGGTGGCTGGGGTGTGGTGCGGGAGGCGCGTCAGAACGCCATGAGGTTGTCCCGGAACCGCTCGTGCTCGTAGGCGGTGCGGGTCAGGCCGCGCTTCTGCAGCGCGGGCACGAGGCCGTCGGTGATCTCGGTGATGTAGCGGCGCGAGTGGTAGGAGTCCATGAGGAGGAAGCCGTCGCCGCCGACCTCCTGCATGAGCTCGTCCATCTCGGCGGCCACGGAGTCGGCGGTGCCGGCCAGCGGCACGCACTCCAGAGCCCGCTGGTAGCGCAGGACGTCGCGCAGTATCTTGCCCTCCAGCGCCCGGGCGCTGGACTGGTGGCCGTTGCTCTCCAGGTGCGGGATCGGGGCGTCCAGGTCGAACTGGGAGAAGTCGATGCCGGTGCCGCGGGAGAGGGAGGCGAGGCCGAAGTCGAGGTCGCGCTCGGCGTCGTCGTAGCGCATCTGCTGGCGCTCCTTCGCGCGCTCCACCGTCTCGTCGATGATCGGCGAGATCAGGAACATGAGCTTGATGGAGTCGGGGTCGCGCCCCTGCTCGACGGCGGCGGCACGGACGTTGGCGCGGAACGCCTTCATCGCCTCCACGCCGCGCGGGGCGGCGATGATCGTCTCGGCCCAGGTGCCGGCGAACCGCTGGCCGCGGGCGGAGCCGCCGGCCTGGCACAGGACGGGGCTGCCCTGCGGCATCGGCGGCGCCGAGAGCGGGCCGCGGACCTTGTAGTACTTGCCGTGGTGGTCGATCGGGTGGACCTTGTCGCCGTCGGCGAAGACGCCCTTCTCGAGGTCCAGCACGAGGGCGTCGTCGTCCCACGAGCGCCACAGGCGGTGGCACACGTCGAGGAACTCGTCGGCCATGTCGTAGCGCTCGTCGTGGGGCCACTGCTTGTCGCGGTTGTAGTTCTGCGCGCCGCCGTCGTTGGAGCCGGTGACGATGTTCCAGCCGATGCGGCCGTCCGAGACGTGGTCCAGCGCGTTGAACTTCCGGGCCAGCATGAACGGCTGGTACTCGGTGGTGGAGCAGGTGACCACGCAGCCCAGGCGCTTGGTGCCCATGGCGACGTAGGTGGCCAGGACGGTCGGGTCGAGCTTCGGGGTGTCGACCGAGTGCTCCAGGTAGGCGTTGTGGCTGCCCTGGTAGGTGTAGGGGACGTTCGAGGAGTCCTCGATCATCAGGTAGTCGAAGCCGGCCCGCTCCATCGCTTGGGCGAGGAAGACCGCGTTGTCGGGCTTCGTGAAGTCACGGACCGAGCTCTCCGGCCCGGCCCAGCGGTGCTTCCACGCCTTGGGGCCGAAGCCCTTCGAGTAGAACCATCCGAGGTGGAACATGTCCGCTGACACCGATGCACGCGTCCTTCGTCGTCGGGGCTGTGTTGCTGGTGCGGCCACGCTAGAAATCGCGCGTTACGCGACCGGACGACGAGGGTGAAGGCCTATTTACGCCACCGGGTGCGACCGGGACACCCGGGTGGCGCGACCGCGCTCAGTACTGGCCGGCGACGACGTTGAGCAGCGGCTCGCCCGCGGCGAACCGGGCCAGCTGGTCGCGCACGAGACGGCGCGAGCGCTGGGCGTGGGAGTGGGTGTTGCCGCCCACGTGCGGGGTGATCGTCACGTTCGGCATCCGCCACAGCGGGTGATTGCCCGGCAGCGGCTCGGGGGCGGTGACGTCCAGGGCAGCCCGCAGCCTCCCCGAGGCGCAGGCGGCGGTGAGGGCATCCGTGTCGGCAACAGGGCCCCGGGCGACGTTCACCAGCAGCGACCCGTCCGGCATCGCGGCCAGGAACCCCTCGTCCACCATGCCGCGTGTCTCGTCGGTCAGCGGCACGATGACCACCACGACGTCGACGGTGGGCAGCAGCGCGGGCAGCTCGGCGAAGTCGTGGACGCCCTCACGGGCCGTGCGGGCCACGGGCACCACCTCGGCGCCGAAGGCGGAGACCAGGCGACCGACGTGCTGGCCGATGGAGCCGTGTCCCAGCACCAGGACCCGCTGCTCGGCGAGGTTCTCGCCCCAGGTCTCCTCCCAGGTGCCGGTCTCCTGCTGGCGGACGAACCGCGGCAGGTCGCGCAGGCTGGAGAGGGTGAGCGCGACGGCGAGCTCGGCCGTGGAGACCGTGTTCACCTCGCGGCCGTTGCACAGCGTCACGCCCGTGGGCACCAGCGGCCCGAGCAGGTCGACGCCGGCCGACAGGGTCTGGACCACGCGCAGGGACGGCATCCTCGCCAGCAGGCCGCCCAGGGCGTCCCCCCACCCGTGGCCGGGGAGGAAGAGCTCGACCTCGTCGAGCCCCGCGGTCGGGACGACACCGGGCACCACGAACTCGCCGCGGACGCCGGCGGGCACGACGTCGAGGTCGCGCAGCTCGGCGTCGAGCCAGACCAGTGGGGCGTTCACACGCGTCCCCTCTCCAGGTAGCGCGGCAGGAACCGCCAGAGGAGCCCGGCGCCGACGAGCCCGATGCCCGAGAGGGTGGCGGCCGCGAAGCTCAGCGAGACCAGCGCCGCAGCGCCGGAGAGGACGAACGGCGCGACCGCGCCACCGCCGTCGTTGACCAGGCGCCACAGGCCGAGGAACTCCGGCGCCCGGCCCAGCGGCGCGAGGTCCGAGCCGATGGTCATCATGATGCCTCCGCCGAACCCGTTGGCGATCGAGAGCAGGCACACGACCGCGACGTAGCCGACGAGCTCGTGGGCGGTGAGCAGGAGCAGGTGGCCCAGGGCGATGCCGACGGTGACGGGCATGGCGACCCACATGCGGCCGAACCGGTCGGCCAGCTGGCCGGCGGTGTAGACGAGGGCCAGCTGGAGCAGGCCCGAGATGCCGACCGCGATCGCGATCTGCGACTCGGGGATGTCGATGGCCACGCCCCACAGCGGGACGATGACGGTCATCGTGTTGCGCAGCAGCATGAGGATCGCCATCGGTCCGCCGACCATCACCAGCACCGAGGCGTGCTCGCGGGCCATCCGCACCAGGCCCAGGCTCGGCTGGTCGATCACGTGCTGGGGCTTGAGCTCGCGCTCGGGGTCGGGCGCGATCAGCAGGTAAGCGCTCACGACCAGGCAGGCGACGACCTGTATCCAGAAGGCCGAGAGCACCCCGAACCGGGCGATCAGGGCGGCCGCCGCGAACGGGCCGATGGTGATGCCGGCCCGGTAGGTGCCTGCCAGCAGCGCCAGCGAGCGGGCCCGGAAGTGCGGGGGCACCAGCTCGGTGAGCAGACTGTGCCGAGCGAGCAGGAAGATCGAGGACGCCGCGCCGCTGACCAGCGCCGCGATCGTCAGCACGACCAGCGAGCCGGCGAGCACGACGGCCAGGCAGCAGATCAGGGTCAGGGCAGCCGAGACGAGCATGCCTCGCTTCTCGCCCACCCGGGCCACGAACGAGCCCGCCGGGCCGTCCCCGACCAGGACGCCGACGGCGGGCAGTCCACCGATGAGGGCCGCGGTCGCGTAGCTCGCGCCGAGGTTGTGGGCGGCGACTCCGAGGATGGGCAAGACGGCGCCCTGACCGATGGCGTACATGGTGGCCGGCACGTAGACCGGGCCGGCGAACCGGCGCAGCACGGTGCCCGCAGAGCCCGGGGGCGCGGCGGCGGGCTTCTCCGACAGGGCGGTCACAGCGGCAGGCTCTGTGCGCCGGCAGGCAGCGTGTGCCGGGGGTCGAGCGGTGCGGTGAGACCGAAGTGGCCGGGCAGCGAGGTGGCCTCGTAGGACGTGCGGGCCACGCCGCGCTCCTGGAGGATCGGCACCACCAGGGAGACGAAGTTCTCCATCGTCGGGCCCACGTTGGGCGCCACCAGCGAGAAGCCGTCCGCCGCGCCCGTCTCGTACCAGAGCTGCATCTCGTCGGCCACGTGCACGGGGTCGCCGGTGGAGATGAACTGCATGTTCGCCAGGCCGCCGACGTAGGAGCGGTAGGCGATCTGCTCCAGCGTCAGGCCCTCCTCGCGAGCGATGCGGACGAACATCGTCGCCATGCCGACGCTGGCCGAGCGGACCTCGGGCAGCTCGTCGAACGGCAGCGGCCCGGCCGGGTCGTACCCCGACAGGTCGTGCTCGAGGACGCGGGAGAGGTGCGCGATCGTGTCCGCGCCCTCGGCGTGGAAGTCGTCGAGCAGGTGGCGCAGCTCGTGGGCCTCGGCCGTGGTCTCGCCGATGAACGGCGCGATCCCCATGATGACCTTGATGCCGTCGGGGTCGCGGCCGTAGGCGGCGGCGCGGCGCTTGATGTCGGCGTAGTACTCGCGACCGTGCTCCACCGTCGTGCCGGCCGCGTAGATCGCGTCGGCCCAGCGGGCGGCCAGGTCGCGGCCCTCGGCCGACTGCCCGGCCTGGACGATGATCGGGCGCCCGTGCGCCGGCTTGGCGACGTCCAGCGTCGCCTCGAGGTCCAGGTGCTCACCGTGGAAGGAGACGCGCTCCCCCGGTCCGTCGCCGTCGGGAGCCGCGTCCCAGAGCCTTGTCACGACTTCGAGGTACTCGCGGTAGCGGGCGTAGCGCACCGGCCGCGGGTTCTCGTTGGCCAGCTGGTAGTTGCGAGCCATCTCGTCGCCCTGGGAGGCGACGAAGTTGAGGCCGATGCGCCCGCCCGAGAGGTTGCTCAGCGAGGCGCCGCGGCGCGCGACCTCGTAGGGGTCGGTGTAGCTGGTCGACATCGTCGCGATGAGGCCCAGGTGGGTCGTGCTCGCGGCCAGCGCGCCGGCCATCTCCATGGCGTCCAGGCGGGTCGTCGTCGTGCTCGTCGGGCCCCACGTGTGGACCGGGCTGTCGGCGAGGAAACCCTGGTCGAAGAACCCCTTCTCCGCCCACTCGCAGGCGTGCTGGTAGGCCGCCAGGTTCGGGATCTGCGAGACGTCCGCCTGCGGGTGCCGCCAGGCCCCCGAGTGCCGCCCGTACTCCGTCAGGTTGATGCTCAAGTGCATCGTTCTCGTGGTCACGTCGTCTCGATCCAGGCTCGCGGGGGTCGTGGTCCCGACGGTAGGAATCTGCTGTTACGCGTCCGACGTGGCGGGGTGAAGCGTCGATTGCGCCACCCGCGGACCTTGGGCACGTAACCCCCGCCACACCCCACGACCGCGGTCGCTGAAACGATGCCGTGACCGACGTCGTGAGGAGACACCCGTGGACTTCGAGACCTTGCGCTGGGAGCTGGACGAGGACGGCATCCTGCTCCTGACCCTGCACCGGCCCGAGCAGCTCAACGCCTTCGACCTGACGATGGCCCGCGAGCTGCTGGAGGCGTTCCGCGCCGTCAAGGCCGACGACGCCGTGCGCGCGGTGGTCGTCACCGGTGAGGGGCGGGCGTTCTGCGCCGGCATGGACCTCACCGGCGAGGGCAACGTCTTCGGCCTCGACGAGACGCTCTCCCCCACTGCCGCCGACCTGCGCGAGCACCTGACCGAGGAGCCCTGGGAGAGCGGGGTGCGCGACACCGGCGGCAAGCTGACGCTGGCGATCCACGACTGCGACAAGCCGGTGGTGGCGGCGATCAACGGCGCCGCCGTCGGCATCGGCGCCACGATGACGCTCGCGATGGACGTGCGGATGGCCGGCAGCCGGGCACGCATCGGGTTCGTCTTCGGCCGGCTCGGGATCGTGCCCGAGGCCGCGTCCTCGTACTTCCTGCCCCGCCTGATCGGCCTGCCGCGAGCACTGGAGCTGGTCTATTCGGCCGACGTGGTGGACGCCGACCACGCCCTGGAGGTGGGGCTGGTGCGGTCCGTGCACGAGCCCGAGGACCTGGTGCCGGCCGCCGTCGCCCTGGCCCGCTCCTTCGTCGTGGGGCGCTCGGCCGCCGCGGTCGCGATGACCCGTCGTCTGATGAACGCCGGAGCGGGCGCGACCCACCCGCTGGAGGCGCACCGCCGCGATAGCCTCGCGATGTGGCTGGCGTCCGTCGGTGACGGCAAGGAGGGTGTGGCCGCCTTCCTGGACAAGCGCGACCCCACCTTCACCGGGCGTGCCACCGACGTGCCCGACCTGGGCTGACCCGGGTCCACCGACCCTGCCGCCGGTGCTGAGGCCGGTGCCAGCATCGGCAGGGTGAGCCCCTCCGTCGGCACCGACGACCCGAACCTCGACGGCCCGAACCTCGACGACCGGCGCCCCGACCAAGGGGGCAGCACGCTGCTCACGCCCGCGCCCTGGGTGCGGGCGGCGCGCCGGGTGCGCGACCGGCTGCCCACCGTCGACCCGGCACCGGCCGTCGGTGCCCTTCTCGGCCTGTGGGCCTCGCTCACCCCCTCGCTCCTGCCGCTGGGCCCCGTCCTCCAGGCGCTCGTCTCGGCCGTGTGCGCGTTCCTCGGCTACGGCGCCGGGGCGCTCGTCGGCTGGGTCGTGCAGGGTGGTCGCTCGTGGGGCGGGCCTCAGGCGCGGCGCCTGGCCCGACCCTGGATCGCCGGCCTCGGCGCCCTCGGGACGCTGGTGGCGCTGGTGCTCGGCCACCGGTGGGACGACCGGCTGCGCGACGCGGTGGGCGTGCCACGCGACGGCGTCGGTGCCGACGTGAAGCAGGTGCTGCTCACCGCCGTGCTCCTCGTCCTCCTCGTCGCGGCCGCTCGGGGCGTGCGCCGCCTGGGGGCGTGGACGGCCACGCAGGTCGGACGAGTGCTGCCGCCGCGCCTCGCGCTGACCGTGGGCGCCGCCCTGGTCGCTTGGGTGCTGTGGGGCCTGGCCACCGGCGTGCTCGGCGGCGCGGTCGTCGGGGCGCTGGACCGCACCTTCGCCGGCATCAACGACGACTACACCTCCGACGTCGACGCCCCCGCGGCCACCGAGCTCTCCGGCAGCCCGGACTCCCTGGTGGCGTGGGAGGACCTCGGCCGCCAGGGCCGCGTCTTCGTCACCAACGCGCTGAGCACCGAGCAGGTCGCCGCGTTCACGGGCACCGACGCCGAGCAACCCGTGCGCGCCTACGTCGGGGCGCCGGCAGGCAGCGACGAGCAGGACCTCGCCGCTCAGGCGGACCTCGCCGTCGCCGAGCTCGTGCGCGCCGGCGGCTTCGACCGGGCCGTGCTCAACGTCGCCACCGGCACGGGGCGCGGCTGGGTCAACGAGGACCAGGCCCGCGCCCTGGAGCTGATGTGGGGCGGCGACACCGCCACCGTCAGCATCCAGTACTCCTACCTGCCGAGCTGGATGTCCTACCTGGTCGACCAGGAGCGCGCGCAGGACGCCGGCAGGCTGCTGTTCGACGCGGTCTACGCACACTGGGTGACGCTGCCGGCCGACGCCCGCCCGCTGCTGGTGGTCAGCGGCGAGAGCCTCGGCTCGTTCGGCGGTGAGGCCGCGTTCAGCGGCGCGCAGGACCTCGCCACCCGCACAGACGGCGCCCTGTTCGTGGGTCCGACCGCCAACAACCGGCTGTGGTCACGCTTCACCACCGAGCGGGACCCCGGCACGCCCGAGGTGCTGCCCACCTACGACGGCGGGACGGTCGTTCGCTTCGCCGACCAGGAGTCCGACTGGACCGACCCGGGGCCCTGGACGGGCACCCGGGTCGGCTACCTCCAGCACGCCAACGACCCCATCACCTGGTGGGACTGGTCGCTGGCGTTCTCGGAGCCCGACTGGGCCGAGGAGCCCGCCGGGCGCGACGTGCTCCCCGAGACCGGGTGGCTGCCCGTGGTCACGATGCTCCAGCTCGCCGCCGACCAGGTGGTGGCGACCGAGGTGCCCGACGGCCAGGGCCACGAGTTCGGCCAGGCGCCGGCCCGGGCCTGGGCGCAGGTGCTGCCGCCCGAGGGCTGGACCGCGACGGACACGGAGCGGCTCGTCGCGACCCTCGCCGACCTCGAGGGCGACCTGCTGGAGTGAGCAGGCCAGGACGTCAGGCCCCGAACGTCCAGGTGATCTCGTGCCGGTAGGTCTCCCCCGGCCGCAGCACCGCGGACCCGAAGTGAGGGTGGTGCGGGGTGTCGGGGAAGAGCTGGGGCTCCAGCGCGATCCCGTCGCCCTGACGCAGCAGGGTGCCGTCGCGGCGCGGGTGCCGACCGTCCAGGAAGTTGCCCGTGTAGACCTGCAGGCCCGGCCGGTCGCTCCCGATCGTCACGCGGGTGCCGGTCCGCGCGGACGTCAGCGTCGCCACCGTGCGCTGCCCGGTGCCGCGCACGACCAGGTTGTGGTCCAGCCCCTGGGCCGCGGCCACCTGCGGGTGGCCTGACCTGGCGACGTCCCCCAGGCGTGTGGGCTCCCGCAGGTCGAACGGGGTGCTCTCGACGGGCTCCACCGGGCCGAGAGGGATGCCGGTGGCGTCCACCGGCAGGTAGCCGTCGGCGGGCACCTCGAGCAGCAGGTCGTCCACGCCGTGGCCGTCGAGGTCGAGGTAGAGGTGGCTGGTGAGATTCACGAGGGTGGGGGCGTCCGCCTCGGCGCCGAGCACCAGGCGGACGGTCTCGCCGGCCACCTCGTAGCGGGCGGTGACGGCGAGCCGGCCGGGGAACCCCTGGTCCCCGTCCTCGCTGACCAGGCCCAGCTCGACGTGGTCCGGGCCGTGGGAGAGCACGTCCCACGTCCGGGTGTCGAAGCCGGCCGGCCCGCCGTGCAGGTGGTGCCCGCGGTCGGAGGTGCCCACCCGCACCGCGCGGCCGTCGAGGGTGAAGGTGCCGTCGGCGATGCGGTTGGCGTACCGGCCGACCACGGCGCCGAGGAAGTAGCCGCCGTCGGCGTACTCCTGCGCGCCGGCGTAGCCGAGGGTGACGTCGCGGCGCACCCCGTCCCCGCCCGTCACCTCGAGACGGCGGACGGCGGCCCCCAGGTCGAGCACCTCCACCAGCGGCCCCGGGGCCGCACCGATGACGTGGGCGCGCACCGGGCGGCCGTCGTCCAGGGTGCCGAGGAGCCTGCCCCGCGGGTCGGGCACGCTCACACCGCCCGCACGGCGGTGCGCTCGACCACGAGGGCGGCCGACCAGCTCTTCATGAACGCCTCGAAGCCGGCGACGTCGGCGCGGTCGGGCTCGAGCGCGGTCGGCTCGTCGCCGAGCACGTGGGCCAGCCACGCGGTCAGGTCGAGGTCGCGCCGCTCGCGGACGCCGTAGGCGGCCAGCAGGGCGATGCCCCAGGCACCGCCCTCGGTGGCGCCGTCGGCCACGCTGACCGGGGTGTCCAGCGCCGCGGCGAGCAGCCGCTGGGCGACGCCGGGGGTCGTGAACAGGCCGCCGTGGGCGAAGATCCGCCCGACCCGCACGCCCTCGCTCTCCGAGAGCACGTCCATCCCCCGCCGCAGCGTCGCGAACGCGGACGAGAGCTGCACACGCATGAAGGTCGCCAGGCTCAGGGTGCTGTCGGGCCGCCGCACGACGAGCGGGCGGCCCGCCTCGAGCCCGGTCACCGGCTCGCCCGAGAGGTAGTTGTAGGCGAGCAGGCCACCGCCGTCCGGCGCCCCGTCCAGGGCGGTGCGGACGACGGCATCGAAGACCGTGCCGGGGTCGGCCGCAGAACCGACGGCCGCCGCGACCTCGTGGAAGAGCCGCGCCCAGGCCTCCAGCTCGCTGGCGCCGTTGTTGCAGTGCACCATCGCGACCGGGTCGCCGGCCGGCGTCGTGACCAGGTCGATCTCGTGGTGCCGCCCGGCCAGCGCGCCCTCCAGCACGACCATCGTGAAGATGCTCGTCCCGGCGCTGACGTTGCCGGTGCCGGGCGCCACGGAGCGGGTGACGACCATCCCCGTGCCGGCGTCGCCCTCGGGCGGGCAGACGGCCGCGCCCGGCTCGAGCGTCCCGGTGGGGTCGAGGAAGCGGGCGCCGTCCTCGGTGAGGTGGCCGGCGGGCTCGCCGGCTCTCAGCACCCGCGGCAGGAGCGGCCGCAGGCCCCCGCGCACGGCGGAACCGGCCAGCAGGGCGTCGGTGCGCTCCAGGCGGGCGGCGTCCCAGTCCCCGTCGAGCACCGGGAACATGCCGCTGGCGTCGCCGACGCCGAGCACGCGCTCGCCGGTGAGCCGCTGGTGCACGAGGCCGGCGAGCGTGGTCAGGTGCGCGAGGCGTCCGAGGTGCTCCTCCTCGTCCAGCACCGCCTGGTAGAGGTGCGCGACGCTCCAGCGCAGCGGGATGTTCACCTCGAGCGCGTCGCTGAGGGTGGCGGCCGCCCGGTCGGTGTGGGTGTTGCGCCACGTGCGGAAGGGCGTGAGCAGCGCGCCGTCGGCGTCGAGGGCCAGGTAGCCGTGCATCATCGCCGAGACGCCACAGGCGGCGAGCCGGGTCAGCGGGGTCCCGTGGCGGCGCTCCACGTCGGCCGCCAGCGCGGCGTAGGCAGCGCGGACGCCGGCCACGACGTCGTCCAGGTCGTAGGTCCACAGGCCGTCGACGAACCGGTTCTCCCAGGCGTGCGAGCCGGTGGCGATCGTGGCCTGGTCGGGCCCGACGAGCACGGCCTTGATCCGGGTGGAGCCGAGCTCGATGCCGAGCACGGCCTCCCCCTCGCGCACGGCCCGGGCCGCGGTGCTCTCGCTCATCAGAGCCGCTCGGCGAGACGGTGGTAGGCCGCGTTCCAGCGCAGCTCGCGCTGGAAGCCCCGCGTGGTGGTGGACCCGTCGATCGCCACGAGCTCGGTGGCCACCGCGTCCGCGAAGTCCTCGAGCACCTCGCGGTCGACCGCGGTGGAGAGCACGGTGTGGTGGGGCGCGCCGGCCATCAGCCACGCCTCGGCGGAGGTGGAGAGCGAGGGACGCGGCTCCCAGACCGCGCACGCGACGGGCAGCCGCGGCAGGTCCTCGTCCGGCTGCACCAGGTCGACCTCGTTGAGCGTCAGCCGGAACCGGTCGCCCATGTCGGAGATGCCGACGACGATGCCGGGGCCGCTGTCGGCGACGAACCGCAGGCGCACCGGGTCCTCGCGTCCGCCGATGCCGAGCGGGTGGACCTCGAGGGTCGGGGTGGCGCTGGTGATGGTCGGGCAGACCTCGAGCATGTGGGCGCCGAGGATCTTCTCCGAGCCGGGCACCAGGTGGTACGTGTAGTCCTCCATGAACGAGGTGCCGCCGGGCAGGCCGGCGCCCATGCTCTTCACGGCGCGCAGCAGCACCGACGTCTTCCAGTCGCCCTCGCCGCCGAAGCCGTAGCCGTCGGCCATGAGTCGCTGGACGGCCAGCCCGGGCAGCTGCCGCAGGCCGCCGAGGTCCTCGAAGTTGGTGGTGAAGGCGCCGAAGCCGCCGTCGGTGAGGAACCGCCGCAGCCCCACCTCGACGCGGGCGCCGTAGCGCAGGGAGTCCTCGCGCTCGCCGCCCGGCAGCAGGGCCGGGTCGACGGTGTAGAGGTCGGCGTACTCCTTGACGAGCGCGTCGACGTCGGCGTCCTCCACCGCGTCCACCACGGCGACCAGGTCGTTGACGCCGTAGGTGTTGACCGAGACGCCGAAGCGCAGCTGGGCGTCGACCTTGTCGCCTTCGGTGACCGCGACGTCGCGCATGTTGTCGCCGAAGCGCGCCAGGCGCAGGTTCCGCAGCTCGTGCCGACCGAGCGCCGCACGGACCCAGGCCTCGACCCGGCGTCCGACCTCGGGCGAGGAGACGTGGCCGGCGACGGTCTTGCGGGCCACGCCGAGGCGCGACTGCACGTACCCGAACTCGCGGTCGCCGTGGGCGGCCTGGTTGAGGTTCATGAAGTCCATGTCGATGGTCGACCACGGCAGCTCCACGCCGTGCTGCGTGTGCAGGTGCAGCAGCGGCTTGGCCAGCGCGTCGAGCCCGGAGATCCACATCTTCGCCGGGGAGAAGGTGTGCATCCAGGCGATCACGCCGACGCAGTCGGGGTCGCTGT
The DNA here is from genome assembly GCF_023656415.1 of Nocardioides bruguierae. GTDB lineage: Bacteria > Actinomycetota > Actinomycetes > Propionibacteriales > Nocardioidaceae > Nocardioides > Nocardioides bruguierae. The sequence continues at coordinate 49,672 of NZ_JAMOIL010000014.1, read as the reverse complement.
TGGCGGCGAGCATCTGCCGGTGGATGGAGCCGGCGTCGAGCAGGACGGGCTGCCAGACGACCTCGACGGGCAGGCCCGGGCGGGCCGCGAGCCGCTCGGCGATCTCGCGGGACTGGGCAGCGACCTGGTCGAGCGTCTCGGGGCCGTAGAGGCCCTGGCTGCCGGTGAGGAACCAGACCTGGGGGCGGGCGTCGTTCACGGGGTTCTCCTGATCGGGCCGGTCGCGGTCAGCGCTGGCCGTAGACGTTCTGGTAGCGGTCGAAGAGCGCGTCGACCGCCGACTGCTCGATGGGCACCGGCGTGCCGAGGGCCCGGGCGTGGTGGACGGTGCGCGCCACGTCCTCGCACATGACCGCGGCCTTGACGGCGGCCCTGGCGGTCGGACCCACGGTGAAGACGCCGTGGTTGCGCATGAGGACGGCGGGCGAGCGGCTGCCGCGCAGGGTCTCGACGATCCCGCGGCCGATGGAGTCGTCGCCGATGATCGCGAACGGGCCGACGGGGATCTCGCCGCCGAACTCGTCGGCGCACATGGTCAGCACGCAGGGCACCGGCTCGCCGCGGGCGGCCCAGGCGGTGGCGAAGGTCGAGTGCGTGTGCACCACGCCGCCCACGTGGGGCAGGTGCCGGTAGACGTAGGCCTGGGCCTCGGTGTCGGACGAGGGGGCGTGCTCGCCCTCCACGACGCGGCCGTCGAGGTCGCAGACGACCATGTTCTCGGGCGTGAGGTCGTCGTAGGCGACGCCACTGGGCTTGATCACCAGCAGGTCGTGGCCGGGCACGCGGGCCGAGACGTTGCCGGCCGTCCACACGACGAGGCCGTAGTCGGTGAGGTGCCGGTGCAGGCCGGCGACCTCGCGGCGCAGGCCCAGGACGGTGTCGACGACGTCGGCGGTGATGCTCATGCGGGCTGCCCTCGGGGTCTCGATGGGGTGCCGGGGTCCCTGGCACCGTGTGACGTGGCTCATTGTGAGCGCTAACATTTCACCGCGTCAAGAGCTCGCCTCCCGCATCTCGACGGATCAGGCCCGCGCAGCGGAGTCGCGCACGACCAGGTGCGGCACGAGCAGCGGCACCGGGGTCGGCGGCCGGCCCGTCCCGCCCTCGATGGCCTGGAGCGCGAGCCCGACAGCACGCTCCCCCAGCTCGCTGAACCGCTGGGCGACGGTCGTGAGCGCCGGCCAGGTGTAGGCCGCCTCGGGGCTGTCGTCGAAGCCGACGACGCTGAGGTCGTCCGGCAGGCTCAGACCGGCGTCGTGCAGGGCCTTGAGCAGCCCCATCGCGGTGGCGTCGTTGGCGGCGAAGACGGCGGTCACGTCGTCGCCGGCCGCGAGCAGGGCGCCCGCGGCGTGGCCACCGGCCGCCGACCAGTCCCCCGCGAGCTCCGGGCCGGGCTCGAGGTCGCGCTCGCGGTGCGCGGCCAGCCAGCCCTCGCGGCGCTGGACGGCCTCGGCCCAGTCGAGCGGGCCGGCGACGTGCGCGACGCGGCGGTGACCGAGGTCGAGCAGGTGCCCGACCGCGGCGCGTGCGCCCGCGACCTGGTCGATCCCGACGGCCAGGTGGTCGCCGGGCTCGACGCCCTGCACGAGGACGAGCGGCACCGGGAGGTCCATCGCGCGGGCCGCCTCGATCGCCGGACGGTGCGCGGCGGCCACGAGGACGGCCTCGACCGCCTGGTCGAGCAGCCGCTCGACCGCGACCCGGACGGTGCTCGGCGAGACCGTCTCCAGCCCGACCAACGAGACGTCGTAGCCGACCTCCCGGGCCGCGGCGTCGACCGATGCGGCGATCCGGCTCGGACCGTGCAGCGCCAGGTGGGCCGAGACCATCCCCAGCCGCGCCGAGCGGTTGGTGACCAGGGCGCGGGCGGCCGAGTTCCGCCGGTAGCCCAGCTCCTTCATCGCCTGCTCGACCCGCTCGCGGGTCTCCGGCCGCACGAGCGGGGACTTGTTCAGCACGCGGGAGACGGTCTGGTGCGAGACACCGACGTGCGCCGCCACGTCGGCCATGCTCGGCGAGGAACGGCGGGCGGGCATGGGGGTCAGCCTAGGGCTGGGAGGACGCGTCGGAGCGGCGGTGGCTCCGTAACCGATGACCGCCGCCGGAGGGTTGCCCGCGCACCGCTGGTCAGGCCTGCGGCGGTGCGGCGCTGTCGCGGACGACGACAGCCGGCCGCTCGTTCGAGAGCCGACCGACGTTGTCGGCGTCCTCGATCTCGGCGCCGAGCAGCTGCACGGCCCGCGAGCCCAGGCCGTGGAAGTCCTGCCGGACGGTGGTCAGCGACGGCGCCCAGAGCTCGGAGAGCGGGTGGTCGTCGAACCCGACGACGCTGACGTCCTCGGGCACCCGGCGGCCGGCGTCGTTGAGGCCGCGCACCACGCCCATGGCGATCTCGTCGTTGCCGCAGAACACCGCGGTGACGCCGTCGTCCTCGGCGAGCCGCCGCCCGACGGCGCGGCCGCTGGCCGGCTCCCACGTCGCGTCCAGCGTCTCGGGCACCTCCTTGCCGGCGCGCCGCAGGGCACGTCGCCAGCCGGTGGTGCGGCCGTCCTCGCGTCGTGACGGCGGCACCCGCACGTGGTGGACGGTGGCGTGGCCCAGGTCGAGGAGGTAGCCGGTCAGCTCCTCCGCGGCCCGGGTCTCGTCGAGCATCGCCTGGGAGACGCGGGTGTCGCGCAGCCCGCTGACGGCCACGACGGGCAGCTTGTCGACCAGGCGGTCCAGCACGGCGACGCCCGGCGGGTCGAACTTGAGCACGATGACGCCCACGATCGGCTGGGAGAGCACCTGGGAGACGACGCGATCCACCTCGGCCGGCTCGTCGGAGTCGATCACCGAGATGATCGTGCTCAGGCCCTCGCGCCGGCAGGTGTTCTCGATGCCCCGCAGCGTCTCGGCGTAGCCGTACTGGGAGGTGTTGCCCGAGACGACGGCGACGGCCTCGGGGCGGGCCGAGGCCAGTGCCCGCGCGGCGAAGCTGGGGCGGAAGTTCAGCTCCTTGACGGCGTCGAGCACGCGCTCGCGCTTGCTCTGGCTGACGTTCACGTTGCCGTTCAGCACCCGGGAGACCGTGGGCACGGAGACGGACGCCAGCCGAGCCACGTCCGCCATCGTCGGCGCCTTGGTGGCGGGCAGGGGCCTCGTGCTCATCGCGTTCCCCGCCTCGTCATTTGACCGCTCCACCCGTGACGCCGGAGATGATACGCCGCTGCGCGAGGGCGAAGACGACGAGCAGCGGCAGGCTCATGACGACGATGTAGGCGAAGATCAGCTCCCAGTTCTGCAGGTACAGCCCCGAGCTGGCCACCTGGTAGAGGTTCAGCGGCAGGGTGTCGATCCGGCCGCCGATCACGAACAGCGCGTAGAAGACGTCGTTCCAGATGTAGAGGCAGATGAGGATCGTGGCGGTGGCCAGCACCGGCCGCAGCAGCGGGAAGACGATCTGGAAGAACACCCGGACCGGCCCTGCCCCGTCGACTCGGGCGGCCTCCTCGAGCTCGGTGGGGATCGTCCGCACGAAGCCGGTGACGAAGAAGATCACCGTCGAGAGGTACATGCCGCAGTAGACGCCGATCATGCCCACGGCGGTGCCGGCGAGCCCGAGCTGGCGCAGGAGCAGCACGATGGTGACGACCGCCGGCGGCAGCACGATCCCGCTGATGCACAGTGCGTAGACGACGGCCAGGGGACGCGTCGCCCGCCGGGCCAGCACCCACGACGCCATGGACCCCAGGACCAGCACCACCAGCACCGAGGGCACCATCACCAGCAGGCTGCCGAGGAACGCGCTGACCATGTGCCCGTCCTGCACCACCGTCGCGACGTTCTCCCCCAGCTGCCAGCGCGAGGGCGCGGAGAGGTCCGGGTCGAGCGCCTCGGCGTGGGGCTTGGACGCGGTGGCCAGGATCAGCCAGAAGGGCACGCCCAGCAGCAGCGCGACCGCGCCCAGCGCCACGACGGGCTGGCCGAAGCGGGCCAGCGGGCCCGGACGCCGCGGGCCGGTGGGGCCGGCCGGGGCCGCGGGAGCACGCCCCGGGGACGGGGGCAGGGACACGGCGCTCACAGGACACGCTCCCGTCGACGGAGGAGGTAGATCACCGGAAAGGCGAGGACCGCGACGACGAGGAAGAGCGTGAGGCTCATCGTGGTCGCCTGGGCGAACAGGCCCTGCCCGAAGGTGCGGAAGATGAAGATGTTGAGCAGCTCGGTGCTGCCGCCGGGCCCGCCCTCGGTCGTGGCCTGGACGATGTCGAAGCCGTTCATGGAGCCCAGCAGCGCGGTGGCCACGTTGAACGTGACGGCCGGGGCGAGCAGCGGGAACTTGATCTGGCGGAAGACCTGCCACGAGGAGGCGCCGTCGAGCCGTGCGGCCTCGAGGACGTCCTCGCTGATGGTCTTGAGGCCGGCGAGGTAGATAAGCATCGACAGGCCCATCCACTTCCAGGCGTGGACGAGGGCCACGACGACGACCGTCCAGGTGGTGCTGCCGAGCCAGGCCACGCTCACCTCGCCCGGCAGGACGAAGGAGAGCATCGCGTTGAGGCCGCCGTCCGGCTTCAGCAGCGCCTGGAAGACGTAGCCGACCGCCAGGGCGGACATGATCACGGGCACGAAGAACGCGACCCGCGCGAAGCGGTTGACCCGGGTGTCCCGCTCCAGGAGCAGGGCCAGCAGCAGGCCGAAGAGGTTCTGGAAGACCGCCACCAGCGCCGCGTAGATCACGGTGATCCGCAGGTCGGAGATCAGCGAGCCGTTGCCCAGCAGGTCACGGAAGTTCTCGAGGCCGACGAAGCTGATCTCGGTCTTGAAGCTCGACCAGTCCGTGAACGCGTAGACGAAGTTGAAGACCGTCGGCGCGATGAAGAAGACACCGAGCAGCGCGAGGGCGGGCACGAGGAACCACAGCGGGTGGTCCGACCGGGACGCCGGGCGCCGTCGGGGCGTGTGCCCCGGGTCGGCCTCCGTGGCCGTGGGGCGTTCCAGGATGGTGGTCATGGGTGGTTCCTCCGGGGTGCCGCCCGCCCGGTGAGGGGCGGGCGGCACCGGTGTCGTGCTCGGTGGGTCAGAAGCCCTCGGCGCCCTGCGCCTTGGCCAGCTGGGCGAACTGCTCCTGGGTCGCCTCGGCGACCTGCACGGGCGGCTTGGTGCCCTGGATCATGTCCGCCAGGTTGATGTACAGGTCCGGGTTCGCGATGGCCAGGGCCTGCATCGAGCCGGCGGAGTCACCGAGGGAGGCGCTCACGTCGAGCAGGGCCTGCGGGACGCCGTCGGGCGTGGGCACGCCGGGCTCCAGCGAGACGGTGGAGTTGGCCTCGACGAAGTCGCCGTAGCCGTCGCCCAGCCAGTAGGAGAGCAGCTGCTTGGCGGCCGACTCCTGCGCCTCGTCCCCCGTGGCGAAGGCGACCATCGCGTTGCTCTGGTCGGGGATGAAGGTGCCGACGTTGCCCTCCGCGGAGATGGGGAAGAAGCCGATCTTCTGGTCCAGCTCGTCGGTGTCGGCCAGCTGCTGGAGCTGGCTGAAGAAGGAGTTCACCTGGACGACCATCGCGGCGTCGCCGTCCAGGAGCGCCTTGCCCTGGTCCTCGAAGGTGGCGGTCTTGATGTCGCTGTTGAACAGGCCCTCGTCGATGAGGTCGGAGTAGGTGTCGATCGCGCCCTGGATCGTGGGGTCGGTGAAGGACTCCTCACCGGCGTTCACGCGGTCCCACAGGCCGTCGTTGGCGGCCTCGGCGAGCTGCACCTGGACCCACCACTGGGTGGCCCAGCGGTCCGCGCCCATCTCGAAGAACGGGGTCTCGCCCTGCTTCTTCAGCTCGCGGCCGAGCTCGACGAAGGAGTCCCAGTCGGTCGGCAGGTCGGTGATGCCGGCCTTCTCGAAGACCTCCTTGTTGTAGTAGACGCCCTCGACGGCCGGGGTGCTGATCAAGGCGGCGTAGCGGGTGTCGTCGAGGATGCCGGTGATGTCGCGCAGCGCCGGGTCGTAGTCGTCGAGGAACGGCGCGTCGTCCAGCGGCAGCAGGTTGGTCCGCGCGTTCAGCGCGGTCAGCTGCGAGGCGGTGGGCTGCCAGAAGGCGAGGTCGGGCATGTCACCGGTGGCGACCTTGGTCTGGACGCCCTGCTCGTAGGGGTCGGGGATGGTGACCACCTCGACGTCGGCCCCGGTGAGGTCCTCGAAGCCGCTGATGACGGAGTCGGGGAGCTTGTTGGAGTTCTGGGCGGCCCAGATCGTGAGCGTGGTGCCGGACAGGTCGGCGTCCTGCGCGGGCCACTCGCCGGAGGACGAGGCCGCGCTGCCGGAGCCGGGGTCGGAGCACGCGGCACTGAGCAGCACGACCGCCACGGCTGCGACGCCGGCGACCCGGCGCTTGAGGTTCGTCTTCACTCTTTTCCTCCAGGGTTCTCATCAGACACGACGTCGTGGCCTGATGGCGATGGGTTCCCCCGGCCTTCGGCCCGGGGCTGGATGCGGAAGGTCCGCGCCGAGACCGGGACGTCGGTGGCGACGAGCGCCAGCTCGCCGGTCTCCGGGTCCCAGGTGCTGCCCCAGGCCGGGAGCCCGGCCGGGAACAGCGTCTGCACCTCGAGGTCCTGACCTCGCAGGTGCGGGAGAGAGAGGGTGTGGCTGCGCTCGCCGGCGCGGTGCCACACGTGCAGGGTGGTGCCCGCCCCGTCCTCGAGGGCGAGGCTGACCCAGGGGTCGTCCCAGCCCGGCAGGCCGCCGGGCCAGCGGGGGCGCGTGCTGGGCAGGTCCTTGCGCAGCCGCTTGGCCGCCTCGACCGCCTCGACCACGAGCGCCTGCTCGGCCGAGGTCATGCGGTTGAGGAAGCCGGAGAGGTAGAAGCGGCCGGCGAGACCCGTGACCAGGCAGAAGGCGCTCTCCTCGGGGCTCATGCCCGGCTGGGGGTAGGCCCAGCTCGCGGCCTGCTCGGGGAGCAGCGCCAGGGGCGCGGCGGCCGCGATCGGCGGGTAGCGCCACGGCTCCTGCTGGTCCGAGGTCGACTGGAGGGCCAGGCGGGAGAGCATCGCGGGGTCCATCCGCATCGCGCCGGACCCGCAGTTCTCCAGGACCAGGTCGGGGTGGCGGTCGAGGACGCCGTCGAGCCAGGCCAGGTGCGCGCGGTTGTGTGCGAGCAGCGCGTCGCCGGTGGAGTCGGCGTCGCGGTCCGGGCCGGTGGCCGGGTCGATGTTGTAGTCGAGCTTGAAGTAGCCGACGCCGAAGTCGGCGACCAGGCGGTCGACCACCGCGTCCAGGTGCGCGACCGCGGCGGGGTGCCGCAGGTCGAGGTGGTAGCGGTCGTGCTCCACGACGCGCACCCCGTGTCGGCTGAAGAAGGCCTCCTCCGGCAGGCGGTCGGCCACCGGGCTGCGCACGCCGACCACCTCGGGCTCGAGCCAGAGCCCGGGCACCATGCCGTGCGCGCGGATCGCGTCGGTGACCTCCGCGAGCCCGCCGGGGAACCGGGTCGTGGACGGCAGCCACTCGCCCACGCTGTCCCACCAGTCACCGGTCTCGTCGTACCAGCCGGCGTCGATGCAGAAGATCTCCGCACCTGCCTCGGCCGCGGCCGTGACCAGCGGCAGCAGCCGCTCGGTGGTGGGGTCGCCGTCGATGGTGTTCATGTAGTCGTTGAAGACCAGCGCGAGGCCCTGGTTGTCGGGGTGCGCCCGGCGGGACGCGCGGCGGTGCTCGGTCATCTCCCCCAGCGCGGCCTCCAGGTCGGCGCCCAGCGCGACCGAGACCGGGACGGTGGTGAAGGACTCGCCCGGCGCCAGGACGCGGGTCCAGCCGCTGTCCACGTCGGTGGGGCCGGCCAGCGCGAGCCAGCAGCCGTCGGTGTCCTGGCCCACCTCCCAGCGCCACGCGCCGTTGTGCTCGACCTGCCAGGCCCAGGTCAGGCCCAGCTCGGCGGAGACCAGCGCGCCGTAGGGCAGGTCCGCCCCGGTGGACCAGGTGCCGTGCGAGCGCTGCACGAACGAGCCGCGGGGGTCGTGGCCGGTGAGGCCCTCCTCGATGGCCGGCAGGAGGTCGGCCAGCGCGGTGGTGGCCCAGCGGCCCTCGCCGAGCCAGTCGTTGCGGCCCACCAGCACCCGCCAGTCGCCGACGACCGGAGCCGGGTCGCCACCCAGCCCGAGGGCCAGGGAGGTGACCGAGCGCAGCACGTGGGGGGCGGTGCCGGTGTTCGTCACGGTGGTCTCGACCCGCAGGGCCGCGGCCTCGCCGACGACGCGGAAGGTGGTGGTGACCTCGAGGCCGTCGGCGGCGGAGGCCTGGACGACGGCGCAGGTCTCGCCGCGGGCGGCACGGTCGGCCTCGCCACGCTCGCAGCGCACGGCGCGGAGCCGGGAGCCGAGGGCGGTGCCCGCCAGGCGGCTCGAGGCGGGCACGTGGCCGTGCGCCACCGTCAGCACCTCCGCCAGCGGGACGGGGTGGGCCACCGCGACGCGGCGTCCGTGCAGGACGACGGCGGAGACGGCGGCCGGGGCGTCCTGCCCCAGGTCGATCTCGAGCCGGAGGCTGTCGGTGCCCCACTGGACGGTGTCGATGACGGTTCTCCTCGGTCGGGCCGGTTGCTCGTGCAGCCCGCTCTGTGGTGGCAGTCACATCAAGATAGCGCTTTCAAGAAAATCTGCAAGCGCTATCAGAAATCAATTTCAGAGAGATCCGCAGCACGGCCCCGACCCGACAGATGTCAGGCCGGGGCCGTGGGTCCGCCCGTCGGGCGGGGGGCTGGAGAGGCTCAGACGACGCGGTCGCCCTCAGCCGTCTCCAGGTCCGCCCAGACGTCCTGGGCGCGGGGGCCGACGAAGCGGTCGGCGCCGGGGCCACCGGCGAGGTCGTCCACGTCGCCGCCGCCGGCGAGGAGGTCGTCCCCGCGTCCGGCAGCCAGGTCGTCCGGGCCGTCACCGCCGACGAGCACGTCGTCGCCTCCCCCGCCGCGCAGCACGTCCGCACCCGCACGTCCGAGCAGGACGTCGGGGCCCTCGGTGCCGGTCAGGACGTCCGCGCCGGGCCCGCCCACGTGCACCTGCACGACCTCGCGCACCGTCTGGTCATCGAGGACGGCGGTCACCCTGAGGGCGGCCGTGCCCGCGTCCTCACCGCGCGGCACCAGGGCGAGGGTCCGGCTGCGCCCCTCGCCTCGCGGCTGCAGCGGCTGCTGCTGGAGCACCGGGTCGCCGGCGGAGGCGACCGTCACCGTCGCGTCCTCGGCCCCGTCGCCGGTCAGGGCGACCCGGTAGGTGACCCGCTCGCCGGTGACCCGGCCGGCCTCGAGCCGCACGCCCAGCGGCGTCGGCTCCCGCACCGTGCTGGTGGCGACCACCGCCCGGGCGAGGGTGACGGTGTCCAGGTCCGGGCCGTAGGCCTCGTCGTTGCCCAGCACGAGGTCGCCGCCGACGGTCGTGAGGGTCACGGGCACGGAGGTGTCCCAGAAGCTCGACCACGAGTAGTTGTGCCGGAACGGCACCCGCGTGCTCGAGCCCCCGACCTCGTCGACGTCGAGGAACCGCGAGACGACCTGGGGGTTGTAGTTGATCCCGCTCACCCGCTCGGCGTTGGCGTAGCCGAACGTCAGCACGTAGTCGTCGGCACCCAGCGCCGTCGGCCGGGTCAGGGTGAGCGTGTTGCCCGGCCCGTTCCCGACGTCCACGACCTTGGTCACCGCGCCCGAGGCGTCCGCGGAGCCGTTGGACCCGACGTTCGCGGGGATCGTGCTCGCGTGGGCGTTGCCGGCGGCCTGCAGGTCCTCGGCCTCGAGGGCCAGGACGTCGGCGGTGTCGGCGTCCGCGGCCACCTGGTCGGGGCCGCGCAGGGTGGTCAGGTCGTCGAGCAGCACGCCGGCGTCGGAGGAGACCTGCACCTCGTGGACGCCCTCGGAGAGCCACGCCCGCACCGTGGTCGTCCACGTGCCGGCCCGCTCGGGGCTCGCGCGGTGGACGACCCGCCCGTCGAGGGTGACCGTCACGTCCGAGCCGCCCGTCGTGGCGTAGCGCAGCGCCAGGTCCTGGTAGCCGGCGCCCGCGTTGGCCGTGTAGAAGGTGGCGGTCCCGCCGTCGGCCAGCCGGGCCGTGCCGGCGGTGGCCGGGTCGGCCCAGTCGAGGTTCGCGCCGCCCGAGAGCCGTGCGTCCGTCGCGGGGTAGGTGGCCTGCTCGCCGGCGGTCACGTCGTAGAGGTCCATCCTGTCCAGCGTGATGTCGGCCCCGGGGAGGACGTCGGTGCCGTTGCGGCTGGCCCGCAGGGAGAGCGTGTGCTGCCCGGCGGTCAGCGGGAGGTCCACCAGGGCCGTGCCGCGATAGCTCCAGCCGAGGTTCGCGCCGTAGTGGACGAGGGTGGCGAGCTCGCCGTCCACGAAGAGGGCGTGCACGCCCGGCGCCTGGTTGGCCCCGCTGAGCACGCTCAGCCGGTAGTCGCCGGTGCTCGGCGCAGTGACGTCCCAGGTCACGGACGAGGCGGCGTTGTTGAACCCGCCCACGTCACGACCGGACGAGGCGGGCAGCTCCCAGGCGAAGTGGTTGTCGTGGGAGTAGACCGAGGCGCCGGCCACCGTGGCGTCCTCGGCCTCCGTGGAGTCGACGAGCGACGTGGAGACCGGCAGCGACGTGGCGGCCACCGGCGTGACCCGCACCTGGTAGGCGGTGGTGTCGAGCGAGTTCGGATGGTCACCGAGACCGCCCCGTCCACCACGTCGACGTCCTGGGCCAGCACCACGGGCGGCTCGAGGGTGTCGCCCTCCTTGCCGTTGAGACGAGCGGCCCGTACCTGCACGTGCAACCGTCCGCCGAACGTCACCGCGTCGACACCGGACACGTCGACGGTGATGTCCTGGGTGGAGCCGCCGACCAGCACCGTGGCCTCGCGGTCGTCACGGTCGACGGTGGCGATCGCCTGGAGGCTGCGCAGCCGGTTCAGCACCGGCGGCGTCACCTCGACGGTGTCGCTGCCGGCCAGGTCGCCGTACCACTTCAGCAGCCACCAGCCCGGGTTCGCGCCGTTGGTGCGCGAGGAGTTGTCGTCGAGGTTGCCGGCGTAGTTCCAGTAGGCGGTCTGCGCGTCGACCTTCTCGTCCTCGAGCACCGACATCCACTGGAGCAGGTAGGCCGGGGTGCCCATGTCGTTGCTCAGGCCGTACTCGGTGACGTTGACGGGGACCTCGGGCTCGCCGAGGCCGTCGAGGATGCCCCGATAGGTCGCCATGTTCGAGCGGAACTGGTCCAGCGACCAGTCCTGGAGCACGTGGAAGACGAAGACGTCGGGCATCTCGTCCTGGGCGGAGGCGTAGGTGAGGAGGTCGCGTGTGCGGTCCTCGTGCCAGACGGCGTCACCGGGCCCGCCGACCCGGGCGTGACCCAGGCCGTGCGCGGCGTAGACGTCCTGGATGACGTCGTAGGTGGCGGTCCAGTCGGCGAGGAACCGGTCGCGCATCGCGCCCCAGTCCTGGTACCACTGCCCGTCCGGCTCGTTGAACGGGATGAAGACGTACGCCTCCGGGTGCGCCGAGGTCGTGGCGACCTTCTCCACGGCCGTGCGGACCACGTCGAGGTAGTCCCAGCTGCCGTCGCCGTCCTCGTCACCCGGGCGCACGCCCCCGTGGTAGGGCCAGTCCGGGTAGTCGTCCTGGAGGTAGACGTACATGTCCTCCCCCGCGCCGGCGAAGAAGCTCCGCTCGACCTCGAGGGCGTCCCCGTTGGGGTGCTGCTCCCCGTCCGGGGACTTCTGCGAGACGTTGGTGATCCGCGCGCCGTTGACCACGGACTGCGAGGGCACCCCCTCGTCGCTGAGTGCGTACAGGCCACCGCTGGCCCCGCCGCGGAACGCGCCCGTCGCCTGCCCGAGGTCGACCTCGATGGTCTCGCCCCCGGCGGCCGCGGCGGGTCCGGCGGTGCCGACGACGCCGACGACGCCCAGCGCGCTCGCGGCCAGCGACCCGGCCACTGCCGACGCGACGAGCCCCCGGCGGCTGCCGACCCTGCGTTGCTGCTGTCTCATCCGTGCTCCCTGCTCCTCCGCCGTGCCCGGGTCGCCCCCGATGGCCGACCTGCGCCGGACCCGGCTTCTGCGCCGCCGCCGTCTGTGGCGTCGGTCACACGGAGATAGCGCTATCAGAAAGCGCTATCAAAAGGCAAGGAGCAAGGCCTGGGACCGGAACGCCGCCGTCGGCTGCAGAGCGCGCTCGTGGCGCCGACCACCGAGGGCGGGCGCGCGCCGCCGCGACACCGGGAGGGGCGGCGCCCGGAGGAGAAAATGTCGAAGGCCCGCTGGACTGGTGTCCAGCGGGCCTTCGGGTGCTGCGCGCCTGTAGGGATTCGAACCCCAAACCTTCTGATCCGTAGTCAGATGCTCTATCCGTTGAGCTACAGGCGCCCGTCTCATCGCTTGCGCGGTGCGACCAGAAGAGATTAGCGCAGGTCCCATCCAGGTCCCAATCGCGCCCGGCCACGGCGCCCGCCGCCCGCCGGCCACGGCTCGCGCAGCCTTCCGCCCCTCACTCCTCCAGCGTCCGGCAGCGCCGCTCGGGATGCCACCCAGAACGGGCCGGAAACGGGCATGACACCTGTCCCGCAACAGTGGCACGAGACATTGTGATCCACGTCTCCGGTCTTGGCTCGTTCTAATAGTCGGACGCTAATGTCCGCTGTATGGTCACCGGCACCCCGTACGGCGGTGAGACATCCGTGCGGGGAACGCACCGACCCCGCGTCGACGAAGCCGCGCGGAAGACGTCCCGCGGGCCCCCGGGCTCGCACCACGACGAGTCCGGACCCGGGCACGGACCGGGCAGGGCCCACGCTCCGGCGTGAGAAGGCGAGAGCACCAGATGACCGCGATCCTCGAGACCGAGGACACCACCGGCGCCACGCCGCTGGAGCAGGCCGCGCCGACCAGCCACCGCGGCATCCTGGACTTCGTGGCCGAGGTGGCCGCGCTGACCCAGCCCGACGAGATCCACTGGTGCACCGGCTCGGACCAGGAGTGGACCGAGCTCACCGACTTCCTCGTCTCGGTCGGCACGTTCACCCGCCTGAACCCGGAGCGGATGCCGAACAGCTTCCACGCCGCGTCCGACCCGATCGACGTCGCCCGCGTCGAGGACCGCACCTACATCTGCTCCGTGGCCGAGCGCGACGCCGGCCCCACCAACAACTGGATGGCGCCCGCCGAGATGAAGGCGCGCATGCGCGGCCTCTACGACGGCTGCATGCGCGGGCGCACCATGTACGTCATCCCGTTCGTCATGGGCCACCTCGACGCCGAGCGCCCGATGTTCGGCATCGAGGTCACCGACTCGGCCTACGTCACCGCCTCCATGCGGGTCATGTCCCGGATGGGCACCGACGTGCTGCGCCGGATGGAGGAGCTCGAGGCCGACTTCGTCCAAGCGGTCCACTCCGTGGGGCACCCGCTCGAGCCCGGCGAGGCCGACGTGGCGTGGCCGTGCAACGAGGTCAAGTACATCTCGCAGTTCCCCGAGGAGCGCGCGATCTGGTCCTTCGGCTCGGGCTACGGCGGCAACGCCCTGCTGGGCAAGAAGTGCTACGCCCTGCGCATCGCCTCCGCCATGGCGCGCGACGAGGGCTGGCTGGCCGAGCACATGCTCATCCTCAAGCTCACCAGCCCCGCCGGCTCGGTGAAGTACGTCGCCGCGGCCTTCCCCAGCGCGTGCGGCAAGACCAACCTCGCCATGCTCGAGCCGACCATCCCCGGGTGGAAGGTCGAGACGCTCGGGGACGACATCGCGTGGATGCGACGCGGCGAGGACGGACGCCTCTGGGCGGTGAACCCCGAGAACGGCTTCTTCGGCGTGGCACCGGGCACCAACTGGCACACCAACCCGAACGCCATGCGCACCATCGCCAAGGGCTCCTCGGTCTTCACCAACGTCGCGCTCACCGACGACGGCGACGTCTGGTGGGAGGGGCTGGAGAACCCGCCGGCCCACGCCACGTCGTGGAAGGGCGAGGACTGGTCCCCCGACAGCGAGGAGCTGTCGTCCCACGCCAACAGCCGCTACTGCACCCCGATCCGCCAGTGCGACATCCTCGCGCCCGAGTTCGACGACCCGCGGGGGGTGCCGATCGACGCCATCCTCTTCGGCGGACGCCGGCGCACCACCGTCCCCCTGGTCTTCGAGTCGCGCGACTGGAACCACGGCACGTTCCTCGGCGCCACCCTCTCCTCCGAGACCACGGCGGCCGCCACCGGCGCGGTCGGCGTCGTGCGGCGCGACCCCATGGCGATGCTGCCGTTCATCGGCTACAACGCCGGCGACTACTTCGGCCACTGGGTCGACATGGGCAAGCACGCGGACGCCGCCAAGATGCCGCGCATCTTCTACGTGAACTGGTTCCGCCGCGCCCGCCTCGAGGACGGCGGCGACGGCGGCTTCCTGTGGCCCGGCTTCGGCGAGAACAGCCGCGTGCTCAAGTGGGTGGTCGAGCGGATCGAGGGCGAGGCCGCTGCGGTGGAGACGCCCATCGGGCACGTGCCGACGCCGGAGTCCCTCGACACCGACGGTCTCGAGATGACCGCCGCCGAGCTCGAGGCCGCCCTGGCCGTGGACGCCGACGAGTGGCGTGCGGAGCTGCCGCAGATCGAGGAGTGGTTCGCGAGGTTCGGCGACGACCTGCCCAGCGTGCTGCGCGACGAGCTGGAGGGCCTGCGGGCCCGCCTGGGTGCGTGAGGCTTCCCCCCGCCCTTCACGCACCATCCCCATCGCGACCCCGGACGGCAACGGCGCCGTCCGGGGTCGTGGCGCGTCCATGCGTCGAGTCGTTCCACCGTGGGTAGGAGTCCTCTGTGGGAACATGCGACGCGTGGGGCGTCGCCGCCTGCCGTCCCACGTCCCCGACCCACCAGGAGCGCGAAGTGACGACCCTCGGCCCGGAGGAGCGCGCGCTGTTCGAGTCGGCCGGCGTCCCGCTCTACGAGGACGTGCTGGCCGCCGGCGGCATGGCCGTGGACGACGTCCGCCTCGGCGAGGGTTCCTCCGAGCAGCGCGCCTTCGAGCTCCTCGTCGAGCTCGGGCTGCTGCGCCTGGATGCCGACAACCAGCGCTGGCACGCCGACGACCCCGCCACGGTGCAGTCCCGCGTCGTGGCACCCATGAACGTGGAGTCGACCCGCCTGCTGACGGAGTCGACCGAGTGGGCCCGCGCCTTCACCGGCATCGGCCAGGCGTGGCGCCGCACCCCGCACGCCGACGGGCCGGGCCCGGTCACCTACCTGCGCGACGGCGCGATCGGGCGGTTCCTCACCGCCATGGTGGCCGACGCGGAGAGCGAGATCCTCACCGCGCAGCCCCAGGCGGGACGCGACGCGCAGACCCTGGCCGCCGCGGTGCTGCGCGACACGGCGGCCCTCGAGCGCGGCGTCTCGCTGCGCACGCTCTACCAGCACTCCGCCCGCCGCTCGACCGTCACCTCCCAGTACGTGCAGGAGGTCACCGAGCGCGGCGCCGAGGTGCGGACGTTGGACGAGTTCTTCAACCGGATGATCGTGGCCGACCGTCGCGTCGCCGTGATCCCGAACGGGGAGGACCTCCGCGTCGCCGTCGCGGTGCGGGAGCCGTCCGTCGTCGCCTACCTCGTCGACGTCTTCGAGCGCTCCTGGGAGCGCGGCCGGCCCTTCACCAACAAGGAGACCGGCACGATGCGGACGATCGCGGGCGAGCAGCGCGCGATGACGATCCGGATGCTGATCGAGGGCCACGCCGACCCGGCAGCCGCCAAGCGGCTGGGCGTCTCCCCGCGCACGTACGCGGGCTACGTGGCCGACCTCAAGACCGAGTTCGACGCCGAGACCCGCTTCCAGCTCGGCTGGAAGATGGGCCGGCTGGGCCTCACCGGCGAGGACGACGACCCCGAGCCGGGCACCACCGGACGCGACTGAGCCGGACGCGACTGAGCCGGACGCGACCGACGAGAACGCGACTGAGCCGCACCCGCCGAGGGAGGGTGCGGCTCAGCCCGTCCGGAGGAGGCCCCGCCGAGGGGCGAGCGTCCTCCGGAAAGAGGACACCCCGGCACACCTGCTCTGCGAGGGAGAGCGGGGGGACCGGGGCGTACTCACCTGAAAGCGCACAGGCGCCGGAATCAACCCGACGCCTGGTGCTCCGAGATCCTGGGCCTCGGTCCACGCCCGAGAGGCGGACCGACGACCCCGGAAGTCACTTGACGATCTTGCAGTACCCGCCGCAGCCCCAGCTGGTGTCGACGGCCTGAGCGGGAGCAGTGGTCACGGCGGCCAGGCCGAGACCGAGGGCGGCGGTAGCAACGACGATGCCGGCCTTGCGAACGATCTTCATGATGCGTGGTCCTCTCGTGTCCTCAATGGGGGGGAATCACGACAAGAGTGCGGCCGCAGGTGTCGGCTTGGCGATGTTTCTGGTGCCTCATGTCTGTGCAGTGCAGAAACTTGCAACATGGGCCGGGACCTGCGGAAACGTCCCAGGGAGGGGATCGATGCAGGGCGTCCCTGCACCGTAGCGAGACCGCGCTCACCCTTCCAGTCCTTGCCCGGGCGTGTCCTGTTCCTGGGCACGGTTCGGTGCACGTGCGTTCCACACGTCCGGCCGCGGCCGACCGGCGCGGCACGCCCGGGCAGGCCGGCGGGCCTCCGGAACGACGAGACCGGCCCGGCCCCCGATCTCTCGGGGGCCGGGCCGGTCCTGCTGCGACTTCGTCGCTCGGGCCCGTGGTGGGCCCCACTGCGGAGGCGGAGGGATTTGAACCCTCGATGGGGTTGTAGCCCCAAACCCGCTTAGCAGGCGGGCGCCATAGACCTGACTAGGCGACGCCTCCTCGCGCACGACGAGGTTACCGTCCCGACACGGATGGTGCCGAATCAGGTCCCCCCGGGCGGCCCGTCGGCCGTCATCCGGCGGGTCAGCGGGCGGGTCAGCGCCGCCCGAGGCGGGTGATCATCTCGGTCACGAACAGCTCGCGGTCGTAGGCCAGCGCAGCGACCGGGATGCGGGTGGTCCGCCCGTCCTGGAGGTGCAGGCCGAGCACCGCGACGCCCTGCGGGGTGGACGTGGAGACCCGCTCGACCTCCTGCCAGGTGGCTGCCCGCTCCCCGACGCCACGGACGACGCCGACGCGGTACCCCGCCTCGTCCACGCGCACGACCCAGGCGCGCGCGAACAGCCACCACGCGAGCACGGCCGAGACGACCACGCCGACGGCCGCCACCACGCCGACGACCCACCCCGGCACGGGGGTGAGGGCGACGACCAGGAGCGTGGCGAGGGTCAGCAGCGCGGTCAGCACGAGCGCCACGCCGGTGAGCCGCAGCGCGATGGCCGGCGCGAGCCGGTACGTGTGGGGCGTCGGTGCCGGGGGCGTCTGCTGCTCGCTCACGCGCTCATCCTCCCGGACGCCGGCGGGCGGCCGCGACGCGGGTCGAGCCGCCCCGTAGGATGCGCGGGTCCGCGGGCGCGCCTGGCACGCCGGCGGCACGGAGGGGTGCCGGAGTGGCCGATCGGAACCGCCTTGAAAGCGGTCGTGGGGAGACCCACCGCGGGTTCGAATCCCGCCCCCTCTGCCACACGGGCTCGGGACCGGGTGGGGGACCCGGCAGCGCTCAGGAGAGCGTGACCAGCGGGTCGCCCTCCTGGACGACGTCCCCCGGGGAGACCTTGATGGCCTTCACCGTGCCGGCGGTCTCGGTGAGGACGGGGATCTCCATCTTCATCGACTCCAGCAGCACCACGGTGTCGCCCGCGGCGACCTTCTGACCGACCTCGACGGGCACGGACAGCACGTTGGCCACCATCTCGGCGAGGATCTCGTTGACGTGTTCACGCGGCACGTCGCTCACCGTAGCCGTTACCGGCGCGTACCCCGGCCCCGGGGCGCGGCCCTCAGCGCAGCGGGCGGGTGCGCCGCGGCTCCGGGCGGACGGCGGCGGCCTCCTCGGCCCGGCGCGAGCCGCGGCCGCCCTTGGGGCCGGTGAGCGCCAGGTCGAGCCGGATCACCAGGAAGCCGATGACGAGCCCGACGACGAGCCCGTAGAGGGTGGAGAGGCCGGCCTCGGAGAGCGAGACCCGTGCGTGCGCCAGCGCCCCGGCGACGGGCGCGGTGGCGGCCACGCCGAACGCGCACATCCACCAGCCCTGCCGGCGGCGGGCCCGCATGTGGCAGCCCCAGGCGAGCGCCGGCACGCCGAGGATGGTCTCCAGGGGCCGCGGGAAGGCCCCGAGGTGCAGCCGGGTCCAGCGGACCGCGTCCAGCAGGTCGGAGACCATCGCCCCCGGACCGTAGCGGCGCAGCGCCTCGGCGTAGGCCACGCCCACGACCAGCACCACCGAGCCGGAGACGACGGCCACGAGGCCGCGGCGGCCCAGGCCGTGCAGGCCGGCGGCCAGGCCGCGCACCAGCACCAGGGCGCCGACCAGCGACAGGCCCAGCACGAGGTAGTCGAACCGCGGCACCGAGAGGCCCGGGCCCCAGCCGACCACGGCGAACGAGCCGACGGTCGCGACCAGCAGCGCGATCGCGGCCTCGCGGGCCGCGTCCAGCACGCTCTTGGCCGGCACGGTCACGAGCACGCCGAGCAGGGCGGCCACGACCGCGGTCATCACGGCGGCCCCGTTGCGCAGGACCGGTTCGTCCAGCCACCACGTGGCGCCACCGATCAGCGCGGCCAGCGTGCCGAAGACGAGGGGACGACCGCCGGTACGGGCCGCGAGCGCCCACGAGTAGGCGGAGGTCATCACGAGCGAGCCGAGGGTCCCGAGCCACGCCGGCCCCACGGGCACGACCGTGGCGACGAGGCAGCCCAGCGCACCCAGCACGAGCACCCACCAGCCGGTGACCGGCACGCGGGAGGCGGCCAGGCGGCGGTACCACGACGGACGGCGGGGCGCGTCCTCGTCCTCCTCGGCCACCAGGCCGGCACCCGACACGGGGTCGGACGCAGGATCGGACGCGGGATCGGACGCGGGATCGGAGCTGCTCGCGGCGTCGACCGGGACCGGGCGCGGCGCCGCGTCCGGGACGGAGCGCGTGGGGCCCGGCTCCTCGACGCGCGGTGGGAGCGGCGCGGGAGCGATCGGCTCCGGCTGGGCCGCCACCCCGACGGAGGCTGCGGCGGTGTCGGCGGCACCGGGCCCGAGGCCGACAGCGCCGGGCACGACGCCCGTGCCCGTGGCGGCCGGGGCGCCCCCGGTCACGCCGGAGACCTCCGGCAGGGACGGCCTGGCAGCACGGCTGCCACCGAGGGGTCGCTCGACTCGCGCGCGGCCGAAGCGACGTGGCTTCTCGGCGCGCCGACGGGGTGCGGCTCGACGGGACACGACCAGCCAGGTTACAGGCGACGGTTGCTCAGCGACGGGTTGGTGCGACGTGCCTCGGCGAGCCTGACGGCGTCCACCTCGGCCCGCAGCACCGTGGGCCCTTCCCCGGCCTCGGCGAGCACGTCGCCGAGCGGGTCCACGACCAGGGAGTGACCGCTGTAGCGGGGCCCGGGCTGGCCGCAGGCGAGCACGTGCACCGTGTTCTCGATGGCCCGGGCCCGCACGAGGGTGCGCCAGTGGTCGACCTTGCGGTCTCCGGCCACCCAGGCGGCGGGCACGACGAGCGCCTCGGCGCCGGCGTCGACCAGTCTCCGCGCGAGCTCGGGGAAGCGGAGGTCGTAGCAGGTCATCAGGCCCACGCGGACGCCGCCGACCTCGACGACGGCGGGCTCGTCGAGCGGCCCGGCGGTCAGCCGGTCGGACTCGCGGTAGCCGAAGGAGTCGTAGAGATGGATCTTGCGGTACTCGGCCGTGGCTCCGCCCCGGACCAGCAGCGTGTTGTACGGGCGCGCCGGGTCGGGCGAGGTCTCGATCATCCCCGCGACCACCGTGGTGCCGCGCGCCGCCGCCACCCGCGCCAGCTCGGTGCCGAAGGGCCCGTCGACGGCCTCGGCGAAGGGGGCGACGTCGGAGCCGGCCGCACCGAAGTCGCGGGCGAAGACCTCGGGGAGCACGACCAGGTCGGCGTCGTCGGGGACGAGGTCCGCCAGCCGTCCTCGGTTCTCGGCGGGCTCCAGCCCGGCGGCCTCCTGCACCAGCGCCACCCGCAGCACGGGGGCGGGCGCACCGGTGCCGTCGACGGTGCCTGCGGTCGCTGCTGCGCTCATGGGCCCCACTGTGCCAGGCGGGCGGGTCGCGTTCACGGTCGTGCCAGGCTGACCCCGTGGACTCCTCGCCGCCCTGCTCCGCCTCCTTCTCCGCCTCTTTCTCCGCCCCCTTCTCCGCGCTGGTGCTCGCGGGCGGACGCGGCAGCCGGCTGGGCGGGCGGGACAAGGGAGCGCTGGCCGGCGAGGACGGTCGCACGCTGCTCCAGCGCGCCCTGGCCGCGGTGGCCGGGGCGCACCGCGTGGTGGTGGTCGGCGAGCCCGACCCGGCCGCCCTGCCCCCGGGCACGCTGGTCGCCCGCGAGGACCCGCCGCTGGGCGGCCCGGCGGCCGCCACCCTGGCGGGGCTCGACCGGCTCGAGGCGCCCGACGCCGCCGGCTGGGTCCTGGTGCTGGCCGTGGACATGCCGCACGTGCACGCCGGCACGGTGGCCCGGCTGCTCGAGGCCGCCGCGACCTCCGGCACCGACGGCGCGCGCCTGCTCGACCCCGACGGCCGCCACCCGCTCGCGCTGGTCGTGGACGGACGCCGTCTGGCCGCCGTCCGACCCGACGCGGGCGACCCGCGGGCGGCCGACGGGCTGCCCCTGCGCCGCCTGCTGGCGCCGCTCGACCTCACGGCGGTGCCCACCGCGGGCGCCGAGCACCACGACGTCGACACCCCCGACGACCTGGCCGCCTGGCGTGCCGACGGGTAAAGGCGGCCACGAACCGGCTGTGGGTTCGCCCGACCTGCTTGCGGTGCAAGCGGTGACCTGCGCAGATTGGTCCCTGTGAACCTCCACGACTGGATCGACGAGCTCTGCGACGCCCTCGACCTCGACGCCGAGATCGACGAGGGCCTCGTGCTGGACATGACCCGCGTCGTCGCGCACGGCGTCGAGCGCCCCGCCGCGCCGATCAGCGCCTACCTGCTCGGCCTGGCCGCCGGCTCGAAGGGGCTGCTCGCCAAGCCGGAGGAGATCGAGGCGCTGGTCGAGAAGACCGTCGCGCTCGCCGAGGGGTGGGACCGCCCCGGCGGCGCGGAGCAGGACACCGAGGACGAGGCGGAGGAGCTCGAGGAGTCCGAGGTCGACGAGGAGGAGTGACGCACCGCAGGGGTGACCGGCGCGGCCGGCCCGCCCCTACGGTGGGGGCATGCGTGCCGTCGTCGCCACCGAGCCCGGAGGGCCCGAGGTCCTCAACGTCACCGACCTGCCGGACCCCGAGCCGGGCGAGGGCGAGGTCGTCCTCGACGTCGTCGCCGCCGGGCTGAACCGCGCGGACCTGCTCCAGCGGCAGGGCTTCTACCCGCCGCCGCCGGGCGCCTCCGAGGTGATCGGCATGGAGGTCTCCGGCCGCGTCTCGGCCGTCGGCGAGGGGGTCTCCGGCATCGAGGTCGGGGACGAGGCGTGCGCGCTGCTCGCGGGAGGCGGCTACGCCACGAAGGTCGCCGTGCCGGCCGGTCAGCTGCTGCCGGTGCCCCCGGGCGTGGACCTGGTGACGGCCGCCGCGCTGCCCGAGGTGGCCGCGACCGTCTACTCCAACCTCGTGCTCACCGCCGGGATGCGCAACGGGGACACCCTGCTCGTGCACGGCGGGTCCGGCGGCATCGGCTCGTTCGCGATCCAGCTGGCCGTCGCCTCCGGAGTCCGGGTGATCACCACCGCCGGCACCGCCGAGAAGCGGGCGTTCTGCCGCGACCTCGGCGCCGACGTGGTCGTCGACTACCACGAGGAGGACTTCGTCGAGGTCGTCCGCGAGGCCACCGACGGCGCGGGGGTGGACGTCGTCCTCGACAACATGGGCGCGAAGTACCTGATGCGCAACGTCGAGGTCCTGGCGCTGGACGGACGGCTCGTCGTCATCGGCATGCAGGGCGGCACCAAGGCCGAGCTGGACCTCAACGCCCTGCTGCGCAAGCGTGCCGGCGTGATCGCCACCAACCTGCGCGGCCGGTCCGTGGCCGAGAAGACCGAGATCTGCGCCGGCCTGGTCAAGGACGTGTGGCCGCTGGTCGCCGCCGGCACCGTGCGTCCGATCGTGGAGGGGACCTTCCCCCTCGAGCAGGCCGTCGACGCGCACCGCCTCATGACCGAGGGCAGCCACACCGGCAAGATCCTGCTCACCACCTGAGCGGCCGACCGAGCGCCCACCCAGGGTCCACACGAGCGGCCCGGACGGGCGAGCGCTGCCAGGGCGGGGCTGCCTAGGCTGGAGCCATGAGCGAGAGCGACGCCGACCAGCAGCCCCAGCAGGCCCAGGAGCCCGGCGAGCAGCACGTGGTCATCGTGGGCCCCGACGGCCAGCCCATGGCCACCGTCCCGGCCTCCGCGCTGCGCGGCGTCACCGCCGCCGGGCAGGCCCCGGCCGACGGCGAGAGCGACGACGAGGACGGGGACGAGGGCCGCAACCTCGCCGACCTGGTCGAGCAGCCCGCCAAGGTGATGCGGATCGGCACGATGATCCGCCAGCTCCTCGAGGAGGTGAAGGCGGCCCCGCTGGACGAGGCGAGCCGCCAGCGCCTCAAGGAGATCCACCAGGCCTCCATCACCGAGCTCGAGGCCGGCCTGGCCCCCGAGCTCGTGGAGGAGCTGCGCCGCCTCTCGCTGCCCTTCACCGAGGACGCGATCCCCTCCGAGCGTGAGCTGCGGATCGCCCAGGCCCAGCTCGTGGGCTGGCTCGAGGGCCTCTTCCACGGCATCCAGACCGCCATCTACGCCCAGCAGATGGCCGCCCGCGCCCAGATGGACCAGATGCGTCGCGGGCTGCCGCCGGGCCCGATGCCGGGCGGGCCGACCGGCGCCACCGGGGGCGGCCCGGAGCAGGGCGACGAGCACCACCGCAGCGGCGGCATGTACCTCTGAGGCTCCCCGGGCGCGTCGCGCCCGGGTGGGTCAGTGCCGCACGAAGCGGCGCAGGAGGCCGAGGCCGAGCAGGCCGACCAGGGCCATCGCGGCGCCCGGCGCGGCGATCCGCGCGAGGCTGCGCGGCTGGGTGACCTCGAGCGTGGTGAAGGTGGCGGCCTCGGGCTCGGCGGCCACGGGCGGGCGCGGGTTGGGGTAGATCTCGGAGATCTTCTCGTCCACGGCCGCCGTGAGCGGGGTGGTGCCGCCGTCGCCGGTGGCGACAAAGGTGCCGCCGTCGGTGGTGACGACGAACAGGAACGTCTCGCCCACGGCGAGCCGCCCCAGGTCGCAGCCGGTGCGGGTGCCGCCCTCGGTGACCACGGTGGCCTGCGTGCTGTCGACGCGGCTCTCGCCCTTGTAGACCAGGTCGACCTCGACCTCGTGGGTGATCTTGTTGCCCCGGCGCACGGGCAGCGGCTGCACCTCCAGCGAGGTGACGGTGCCGGAGAAGACCGCGGTCGCCTGGCGCACCTGCGTGCCGAGCGGCAGGTCGGCGCAGGTGTCCTTCGGCGCGGCGGAGGCCGCGGTGGCGGGCAGCACCACGAGGCTCGCGGCGAGCGCCAGCAGCACCGCGAGCGCGCCGAGGGGGCGCGCGAGGGCGGTAGGCAGGTGGCTCAGCACCCCTCCAGGGTGGCAGGTCACAGGTCGAACACTCCAGCCAGGACCTGGGCGACCCCGTCGTGGTCGTGCCCCGGAGCCACGTGGTCGGCGGCCTCGACGACGCTCGGGTGCGCGTCCGCCATGGCGTAGGAGGTGCCGGCCCAGCGGAGCATCTGGAGGTCGTTGGGCATGTCGCCGAAGGCGATCACCTCGTCCGGCTCCACCCCCAGGTCGGAGCAGAGCAGCGCCAGCGTCGTCGCCTTCGTGACGCCCGCGGCGCTCACCTCGAGCAGGGTGGTCGAGGACGACCAGGTGATGGTGAGGCTGCCGCCGGTCGCCTCCTCGGCGAGGTCCCAGAACTCCTGGGGGCCGAGCTCCTCGTGCCGGGCCAGCAGCTTCAGGGCCTGCGAGCCGGGCTCGTCGGTGAGCAGGTCGGCCATGGGGGCGCGGCGTGCGGTCTCGGGCAGCGGGAACCGCTCGACGAAGTCGGGTTCCACGTCCAGACCGCGCTGGCTCTCCACGCCGAACACGGTGCCGGGCACGGCGGCCCGCAGGGCCTCGCACCAGTCCAGCGCGGCGCGGGCCGGGATGCCGCGCACGGTGGTCGGCCGGTCGCGGCTGACGTCCCAGATCATCGCGCCGTTGGAGACCACGGCCAGGCCGTGGCTGCCCACGTGCCCGAAGACCTCACGGGCCCAGCGCAGCGGTCGGCCGGTCACGAACACCACCGGCACGTCGCGCTCGTCGAGGGCGAGCAGCACGTCCCGGGTGTAGACCGAGACCATCCCGTCGACGTCGCACAGGGTGCCGTCCAGGTCCGTGGCCACGAGGCGAGGGGTGCTCACGAGGCACCAGCATCCCGCACGGCGGCCGCGGGCGGAACCGGCCGGAGCATCACGAGGTGGCCGTCCTCGTCGGAGCCGCGCAGGCCCGTGAAGCCGCACCGGGCCAGCACCTTCAGCGAGGCGGCGTTCTCGGGGCGGACGGCGGCGCGCAGCCGCACCCCGCCCGGCAACGCCCCGGAGGCACCGAGCGCGTCGACGGCCGCCGTCAGGCCGGCCAGCGCCTCGGAGGCGAAGCCGTAGCCGTGCGCCTCGTCCACGAGGCCGTAGCCGACCTCGGTCTCGAGCACCGCGTCGCCGGCGTGCGGCTCGGGCGGGCCGAAGCAGCCGATCGAGCCCAGCACCGTGCGGCCGCGCACGATGCTGCGCGGCCCCCAGCCGTCGCCCTCGACCCAGAGCACCGCCGCGTCCTGGTCGTCGCGCCGCGGGAAGTCGGGGTGCCAGTCGGGGTGGCGGCGTCCCGCACGCAGCGCCGCCACGTCCTGGGCCGACCACAGCGGCAGCGCCAGCCGCTCCGTGCGCAGCACGGGGTCGGGCGCGGGGGTGCTCAGAAGTACCGCCCGATCTCGGTCGCGGCGCCGTCCTCGGTGACCGGGTGGGTCACCGCGTCGGCGGCCTCGACCACCTCGGGCACCGCCTGGCCCATCGCCACGCCGCGCCCGGCCCAGGCGAGCATCTCCAGGTCGTTGCGCCCGTCGCCGATGGCCAGCGTGTCGGCCGGGTCGACCCCGAGGTCGCGGGCCACCTCGTCGAGCCCGGAGGCCTTGGAGATGCCGGTGGGCGCCAGGTCGAGCCAGGCCGTCCAGCCGACGACGTAGTCGGTGCCGTGCAGGCCCAGGCGTCGGCCCAGGTCCACGAAGTCCTGTGCGGTCGCCTCGGGGTCACGCACGATGACGCGGCTGACCGGGGCGGCCACGATCTCCTCGACCGGGGTGATGGTCTGCGTGCCCGAGAGCTCGCCGTCGGGGAACGGCGCGGAGACCCGGTAGCCCTCGCCGCCGCGGTCCTCGACCGCGACGACCGCGTTCGGGTGCTCGCGCAGCACCGCCGCCACCGCGTCCGCGGCGTCGAAGGTGTGCTCGTGGGTCACCTCCATCGGCGGGTAGCGGAAGACCACCGCACCGTTGGACGCCACGACCCAGACCGGCTCGTCGGCGCCCAGGCCGAGCATGTCGGCGACCGGCGTCATGCCGTGCGGGGAGCGGCCCGAGGCCAGGACGACGTGGCAGCCGGCGTCCATGGCGCGGCGGACGGCGGCCCGCACCGGCTCGGTGACCTCGGCGTGGGTCTGGCCGGAGCCCTCGATCCACGACAGCAGGGTGCCGTCGATGTCGAGCGCGATCAGGCCCGGGCGCCAGCCGGGGGCCGGGTCCGGGCCCACGGCCGGGAGCGGACGCTGCGCGACGGGAGACTCGCTCACGCCTGCACCGCGTCGGCGGTGGCCGGGTGGACGGGGGTCAGCACCTCGAGCCCACCCAGGTAGGGCTGGAGCGCCTGCGGCACCCGCACCGAGCCGTCGGCCTGCTGGTGCTGCTCGAGCAGGGCGATGATCGGCCGGTTCACCGAGCACAGCGTGCCGTTGAGGGTGGCGATCGGGCCGGTGCTGGTGCCGCCCTCGTCCTTGGCGAAGCGACCGCGGGTGTCGAGGCGACGGGTCTGGAAGTCGGTGCAGTTCGAGGTCGAGGTGACCTCGCGGTACCGCTCCTGGCTCGGGATCCAGGCCTCGCAGTCGAACTTGCGGAAGGCCGAGAGACCGAGGTCGCCGGCGGCGACGTCGATGACCCGGTAGGAGAGCTCGAGGGCGTCGAGGAACTCCCGCTCCCACGCCAGCAGGCGCTCGTGCTCGGCCGGCGCCTCCTCCAGCGTGGTGTAGACGAACATCTCGACCTTGTCGAACCAGTGCACGCGGAAGATGCCGCGGGTGTCCTTGCCGTGGCTGCCGGCCTCCTTGCGGAAGCAGGGGCTGACCGCGGCGTAGCGGAACGGCAGCGCGTCCGCGTCCAGGATCTCCTCGGAGTGGTAGGCGGCCATCGGCACCTCGGAGGTGCCGACGAGGTACATGTCCTGCCCCTCGATCCGGTACACGTCGTCGGCGGCCTGGCCGAGGAAGCCGGTGCCCTCCATCGCCTTCGGCTTGACCAGCGACGGCGGGACGACCTCGATGAAGCCGTTGGCCTGCGCCATGTCGAGCGCCATCGCGATCAGCGCGCGGTGCAGGCGGGCACCGATGCCGGTGAAGAAGTAGAAGCGCGAGCCCGAGACCTTGGCACCGCGCTCGAGGTCGATCGCGGCGTGCATGCGGCCCAGCTCGACGTGGTCGCGCGGGGTGAAGCCCTCGGCGGCGAAGTCACGGATCTCGCCGACGGTCTCCAGCAGCGCGAAGTCCTCCTCGCCACCGGCCGGGGTGGGCTCGGCGGTGAGGTTCGGCATCGAGGAGAGGCACTCGTTCCAGGTCTCCTCGGCCTCCTTCTGGGCGGCCTCCGCAGCCTTCACCTCGGCGGCGAGCGCCTTGGTGCGGGCCAGCAGCTCGGCCTTCTCGTCCCCCTTGGCCTGGGCGACCTGCTTGCCCATCGACTTCTGCTCGGCGCGCTTGGACTCGAACTCGGCGATGGCGGCACGGCGGGCGGCGTCCGCGGCCAGGGAGCGGTCGACCACCTCGTCGGAGAGGCCGCGCTTGGCGAGCGAGGCACGGACGCGGTCGGGGTCGTCGCGCAGGACCTTGGGGTCGATCATGCCCCCGAGGCTAGCCGCCGGAGCCGTCACCGCTCACCTCGGATTCCCCAGGCCGCGCCGCGCCTGTGGAGAACGGTGCGCCCGACACCACGCGGCGCACGGGCCCGGGGACGTGCGCACGCCGCCGCGGACCTCGGCATACTCGTCCCCGTGGCCGCTCCCCTGACCGCTCCCCCGACCGCTCCCCTGGCCCCCCGCCAGCGTCTGCGGATCGGTGCGTGGGGCCTCGCCTGCTGGGTCGTCCTGGCCCTGGTGGGGCTGTTCCAGGGGCAGGGCTGGCCGCCGGTGACCTGGCTGGACTCGCTCGCCGCCGGCGCCGGCGACACCGTGTGGGTCTCCCCGGACGACGAGGCGATGTTCCGGGTCCTGCTCACCATCGAGGACGTCTTCTCCCCCTCGGGCATCACCACGATGGTCGTGCTGCTCGCGATCGCCCTCCTGGCGCTGGGCCGCGGCCGGCTGGCGATCATCACCGTCATCACCCCGCTCGTGGTGGGCCGGCTGACCTCGCTGCTCAAGGTGACCTACGGCCGCGAGCGGCCGGCGTGGCAGAACACCGACGGGTTCCTGGAGTCCGGCTCCTTCCCGTCCGGCCACGCCTCTGGCACCGGGGCGCTCGTGGCGCTGCTGGCCCTCGTGGTGCTGGTCGCGGTGCCGTCGGTCCTCGGCCGGCGGGTGCTGCTGGGCGTGCTGGCCGTCATCCAGGTCGTGGTCTGCCTCGACCGGGTGCTGCTCGGGCGGCACTACCCCTCCGACACCGTGGCCGGCACCTTGCTGGGCGTCGGCGCCGTGCTCGTGGCGGTCGCGCTCTACCCGCCGCAGGGCGGCACCCGCCGCGGCGAGACCCCCACCCCCGGCACCCAGGACGAGGCGGGCGAGCCGGTCGCGCAGGGGCGGCCGCTGGCCGTCGTCCTGAACCCGGTGAAGGTCTCCGACCCCGACGCCTTCGTGGAGATGGTCGCCGGCATGGCCGCGACCCGCGGCTGGGCCCCGCCCCGCGTCTACCTGACCACGGTCGAGGACCCCGGCCACGGCATGACCCGGGCCGCCCTGCGCGACGGCGCCGAGCTGGTGCTGGTCTGCGGCGGCGACGGCACCGTGCGCGAGGTGTGCGCGACCATGGCGGGCACCGGCGTGCCCGTGGGCATCGTGCCGGCCGGCACCGGCAACCTGCTGGCCCGCAACCTCGACATCCCGCTGTACCGGCGCCCCGCGCTGGAGTGCGCGCTGGGCGGGGAGACCAAGGCGGTCGACCTGGTCGCGGTGCGCGGGGACGGCCTGGAGGAGACGCACTTCCTCGTCATGGCCGGCATGGGGCTGGACGCGGCGATCATGGAGAGCGTCAACGAGGAGTTCAAGGCCCGCGTCGGCTGGCTGGCCTACGTCTTCTCCGGCATCAAGGCCTCGATGTTCCCCACCATCAAGCTGGAGATCTCCGTGGACGGCGGGGAGTTCACCACCCACCGCGCCCGGATGGCCGTGGTGGGCAACGTCGGCTACCTCACCGCCGGCATGCCGCTGCTGCCCGACGCCACCATCGACGACGGCCGGCTCGACGTCGTGCTGCTCTACCCGCGCGGCCTGCTGTCGTGGGTGCCGCTGGCCGCGCGCGTGCTGCTGCGCCAGCGGCACACCGACGACCTGGTGAACCGGATGACCGGCCGCACCATCACCCTGCGCTCGGCCAGCGCGGTGCCGCGCCAGCTCGACGGCGACCCGTGCGGCGAAGGTCGCGAGCTCGAGATGACCTGCCTGCCGGGTGAGCTCCTGGTGCGGGTGCCCGGGGAGCGCGTCACCCCCTGGGCGGTCGCGGCCAAGGTGAACGCCCGGCTGACCGCCGGCGCCTCGACCCCCTCCTGACCAGCGCCGACGCCGCGCTCAGCCGATCGGGTCCGGCTCGCGCCGGTCCACCTCGAAGCGGTCGAGCGCGAGGACGTCCTCCTCGTGGTCGGCGTTGGAGGTGAGCAGGCTGACCCCGACGTAGGTGAGGGCGCCGACGGCGAAGGACAGGAGCGTGGCCCACCCGTCCATCCCGATCCCGACGACGTCGTTGCTCACGTAGAGCAGGTCGTTGGGCACCCCGTAGAGCGTCGGGGTGAGCACCAGCAGGACGGCGCGGACCACGAAGCCGACCCCGCACGCGGCGAGCGTGCCGGCGGTGGTGCCCCGCCGCCAGAAGACGCCCACGATGAACGGGACGGCCAGGCAGGCGAGCATCAGGTCGAACGCGAGGGTCAGCAGGATGCCGGTCTGGGAGACACGGATGGCCAGCAGCACGCCGATCGCGACGACCGGGAGCATGGCCACGCGCGTCCAGCGCAGCAGCGGGTCGTGGTGGCCGGGCTCCACCTCGCGGCGGATGCCGACGATGTTGCGCACGGCCACGGCGGACGTGGCCAGGATGGCGCCGGAGGCGGTGGAGAACGAGGCGGCGACGATGCCGGAGAGGGTCAGCACGGCGAGGATCGCGGGGGCCGGTCCGTCGAGAAGCTGGTAGACGATCGGGCCGTTCGCGGCGTCCAGCCCCAGCACCGAGGACGCGGTGAGCGCGATCAGCGCCCAGAGCGTGCCGATCACCGCGGTGGCGCCGGCGCCGATGAAGCAGGCCTTCTGCGCGGCCTCGGGCGACCTGGCGGCGAAGATGCGCTGCATGAAGTCGATGGCCACCAGGTCGCCGATGCCGAGGCTGATCAGCGTCGCCCAGTTGATCGGCGCGCCGAGCTCGCTGCTGGTCAGCTGCTCGAGGTCGAACGGGCCCATGCCCGGAGCGATCTCGATGCCGTAGGAGACGGCGACCCAGCCGAACAGGGCGAGGGTGCCCACCACGGTGATGACGGCCTGGATGACGGCGGTGTACGCGTCCGAGTAGAGACCCCCACCGATCGTGTAGGCGAGGATGAGCACCACGGCGAGCACCACGCCCACCTGGTAGCCCAGCGGGGTGAAGTACTCGAAGAGGAAGCCCATCGCCACGAGGTTGCCGGCGAGCAGGATCGTGAAGGCGAAGATCATCAGCACCGAGGCGACCACCTCGACACGGCGGCCGTAGCGCTTGGCGAAGAAGTCGCCGAGGGTGAACAGGCCCATGCGGTTCATGGGCTTGGCCAGGAACAGGCCCGCCAGCAGCAGGCAGAGGGCGAGACCGAGCGCCAGCGAGGCACCGGCCCAGAAGCCGAACGTGCCCGTGAGGTCGGTGTTGCCGACCGTGGCGTTGGAGTCGACGGCGGCGGTGGTCAGCGCGACCGCCACGAGCGGCACGCCGAGGGACCTGCCGGCGACGAGGTAGTTGGCCGAGTCGCCGTCGACCTTGCGGGCGACCGCGATGCCGACGACGAGCACGAGCAGGACCGTGAGGGCTACTCCGGTGATGATCATGGGCTGGGCTCCTGGCTGGAGGACGTCGCCGGAAGCGGCCTCGACGCGCCCGGGGCTCGACGGTGAGCCCGGCGCCTTTTCGATCGAGCGACCGGCGTGGTGCGTCCCATTGCGCCGCCCGGATGTTTCGTCGGGCGTACGCGGCAGGCAACAGGTCTGTTAATTCGGTCGTTCGATCGAAATAACGGCTACGGAACGAGGGCGGCACCCGCCTCGCGCGCGGCGGCGACGGCGTCGGCGTCCAGGCCCACGACTCGCAACGCCGCGTCGGCGATCCGGTCGGTGACCTCGCGACCCGGCGCCACGCCGGCGTCCCGGCGCCGCAGGATCACCGACTCGACCAGGCCGAAGACCAGGTCGGCGAGCTCCCCGGCACCCTCGGCCACCCCCTGCTCCGCCACCAGTGCGGCGACCAGCCCGGCGTAGACGCCCGCGAGGCGGTCGCGCTGGGCGTGGAACGACGCGAACCGCTCGTCGCCCAGCTCGGGCAGCAGGTAGAGCGAGCCCAGGTTGGTCTCGCCGGAGGCCAGCAGCCGGGCGTCGTAGGCGCACAGCGCCCACAGTCGGGCCGCCGCCGTCCCCTCGGCGCCGGCGAGGCCGTCCGCGTAGGCCACCGACGGCTCGACGGTGCGCAGCAGGAGCGCCAGCAGGATCGCGTGCTTGCCGCCGAAGTGGTGGTACATCGTGGCCTGGGAGATGCCGGCACCCTGTGCGATCGCGTAGGTGGACGTCGAGCCGAAGCCGACCTCGCTGAACTGCTTCGCCGCCGAGACGAGGATGTCCTCCTCCGTGCCCAGACCGCTGACCGACGAGGCCTTGCGAGGCCGTCCGCGCCGTCGCGGCTTCTCCTCCGCCTGCTGCTCACCCACCCCCGCAACCTATCCGGCACCCCACGTGCGGTGTGTCAGCAACCGGCCCCGGCCACCTCGGCCGGTCACGCACCGCGCCTCGCTCGAGCACCGCCCGACCGGGCACCGCAACGCGGAGTTAACACGTCGGTGACGCCGTCGAACCACACGCGGCGCAGAGTTTCTGTCGATCAACCGAAAAGCCACTGGAGGAGCCTCGATGAGCAGCACCGCGACCACAGCCGGCGCCCGGTCCCACGCCCGGGCCCAGGAGGGGACCGTCGTCGAGACGATGCCCACCGTGCCCGCCGCGCGCACGACCAGCCCCCTGCCCGACCAGGTCGCGAGCAGCGACGTCGTGTGGTCCGAGCGGATCGCCGGCGGCGGCTACGGCCATCGCGTCCTGGAGCGCGGCACCCACCTGCGGCTGACCGACCTCACCGGCGACGCGTGCGCCTCGGTGCTCCTCCACTCGGCCACCTCACCGTGGGAGCGGCTCAACGTCGCCGACACGGTGAAGGTGCAGTGGCAGGTCTACTCCGGGACGGGCCAGCTGCTCCTCTCCGACCAGGCCCGCGTCCTGGCCAGCCTGGTGGACGACACCAGCGGCCACCACGACGCCGTCTTCGGCACGACCACCCAGGCCGCCAACGCCGCGCGCTACGGCGACGGCTCTCCGCAGGGCCCCACCCCGGCCGGCCGCGAGCTGTTCGTCCTCGGCGCCACCAAGAACGGCCTCGGCCGCCGCGACCTGCCCGGCTGCGTCTCCTTCTTCCAGGGCGTGCGCGTGGACGAGGCGGGGCGCGGCGTCTGGCAGGGGTCGGCCGGCGCCGGGGCGAGCGTCACGCTCCGCCTGGAGATGCCCGCGATCCTGCTGCTCGCCAACACCGCCCACCCGCTGGACCCGCGCCAGGAGTTCACCAGCGGCCCGCTCGACGTCCTCGCGTGGCGCGGAGCACCCACCGCGCCCGACGACGACCTCTGGTCCGCCTCCCCCGAGGGCCGCCGCGCCTTCGAGAACACCCTCGACCACCTGAAGGGACGTGGCCTCGCATGAGCACGACCACCGACCCGGGCACGCTGACCCCCCGCGACGCCCACACCCCCGCGACCCTGACCGGCGGGCACCTCGCCGGCCTGACCGAGACCCACCGCGAGCTCGTCGCCGCCCGGGCACCGTGGTCCCGCGTGCTGCGCGCCGGTGAGGTCCTCACGATCGTGGACGTCGACGGCAACCAGGCCGTCGACTTCCTCGCGTTCGCCTGGCCGGACACCGCCCGCGCCTACTCCGCGCAGGCCACCCTGGCCGCGGCCGGCGGGGTCTTCCTCACCACCGGCTCGGTCCTCCTCGACAACGAGGGGGGCCCGCTGCTCACCGTGGTCGCCGACGAGGTCGGCCGCCACGACACCCTCGGTGGCGCCTGCAGCCAGGAGTCCAACACCCTGCGCTACGGCCACCACACCCGCGCCCAGCACGCCTGCGCCGACAACTTCATGAACGAGGCCTCGCGCTACGGCCTGGGCAAGCGCGACCACGTCTCCAACGTCAACTGGTACATGAACGTGCCGGTCGACCCCGACGGCGCGCTCGGCATCGTCGACGGCATCTCCGCCCCCGGGCTGAGCCTCGCGCTGCGCGCCGAGACCGACACCCTCGTGCTGGTCTCCAACTGCCCGCAGGTCAACAACCCGTGCAACGGCTTCGACCCCAGCCGCGCCGAGATGGTCGTCCACTCCCCCGAGGCGGGTGCCCGATGAGCGCCACCACGACACCTGCCACGACACCCGCCACGACACCGGGCACCCTGCTCGTCGCCAACCGCGGCGAGATCGCCTGCCGGGTCATCCGTGCCGCGAAGGCGGCCGGCTGGCGCACCGTGGCCGTCTTCTCCGAGGCCGACCGCGGCGCCGCCCACGTCCACCTCGCGGACGAGGCGGTGCTGCTCGGCCCGACCCCGCCGAGCCAGTCCTACCTGGACGTCGACGCGGTGCTCGCCGCGGCGAAGGCGACCGGTGCCACCGCGGTCCACCCCGGCTACGGCTTCCTCTCCGAGGACGCCGGCTTCGCCGAGCGGCTGGAGTCCGAGGGCCTCACGTTCGTCGGGCCGACCCCCGACGTCCTGCGCACCTTCGGCGCCAAGCACACCGCCCGCGAGGCCGCGACGGCCGCCGGCGTCCCCGTGTTCGCGGGCACCGGCATCCTCGCCGACGCGGACGAGGCCGTCGCCGAGGTCGAGGCGGTCGGCTACCCCGTCATGCTCAAGGCGACCGGCGGGGGCGGTGGCATCGGGATGACCGTCTGCCGCACCCCGGAGGAGCTGCGGGCGGGGTTCGCGTCCGTCACCCGGATGGCCCGAGCCAGCTTCGGCTCGGCCGGCGTCTTCGCCGAGCGCTACGTCGAGCGGGCCCGGCACGTGGAGGTCCAGGTCTTCGGTGACGGCACGGGCCGCGTCCTCACCCTCGGCGACCGCGACTGCTCGCTCCAGCGCCGGCACCAGAAGGTGCTCGAGGAGGCCCCCGCGCCGGACCTCCCGGACGACGTCCGCGAGACCCTGCGCACCGCCGCCCGCGACCTCGCCGCCTCGGTGGCCTACCGCTCCGCCGGCACGGTGGAGTTCGTCTACGACGCCGAGCGCGGCGAGGCGTCCTTCCTGGAGGTCAACGCCCGGCTCCAGGTCGAGCACCCGGTCACCGAGCAGGTCACCGGTGTCGACCTCGTCGGCTGGATGCTGCGCCTGGCCGCCGGTGACACGGCCTTCGTGGACGAGGCTCTCGCCGCGCACCCCGACGGCGCCGTGCCGGTGGTCGGCCACGCCGTCGAGGCGCGCGTCTACGCAGAGGACCCGGCCGCCGACTTCCGCCCGTCCGCCGGCCTCCTCACCGGTGTCACCCACCCGGCCGCGTCTGCGGACGTCCGCGTCGACGGGTGGGTCGAGACCGGCACCGAGGTCTCCACCGCCTACGACCCGCTGCTCGCGAAGGTGATCGCCACCGCCGGCGACCGGCCCGCCGCCTGGGCCCGCCTGCGCGACGCGCTGGAGGAGACCCGGGTCGACGGCATCGAGGTCAATCTCGGCCTCCTGCGCGCGGTCTGCGACCTCGACGCCGTCGCCGACGTCCGGCACACCACCCACACCCTCGACGGCTTCGGCGACCCCGAGCCGCGGATCACGGTCGAACGCCCGGGCCTGATGACCACCGTCCAGGACGCCGAGGGCCGGCGCGGCCTGTGGCAGGTCGGCGTGCCGCCGTCCGGGGCCATGGACGCCCGCTCGCTGCGACTGGGCAACCTCGCCCTCGGCAACGACGAGGACGCGGCCGGCCTGGAGTGCACCGCCACCGGTCCCGCGCTGCGCTTCACCCACGACACCCTCGTCTGCGTCACCGGGGCACCCGCGCCGGTGCGCGTCGACGGCGTCGAGGCGCCGATGTGGGAGCCCGTGCTCGTGCCTGCCGGTGGCCTCCTCGACGTCGGGGACGCCGGCGCCGGACTGCGCACGTACGTGGCGCTCGCGGGTGGCCTCGACGTGCCGGAGTACCTGGGCTCGCGCGCCACCTTCACCCTGGGCGGGTTCGGCGGCCACGGTGGCCGGGCGCTGCGTCCGGGCGACGTCCTGCGCACCGCCGCGCCCGAGCGGGAGCCCGCCGGTCCGGTGGACCCCGCGCTGCGCCCGACGTTCGGGAAGCACTGGGACCTCACCGTCACCGAGGGCCCCCACGGCGCACCGGAGTTCTTCACCCGCGCCGACATGGAGACCCTGTTCGCCACTCGCTACGGCGTGCACTTCAACTCCGCGCGCACGGGTGTCCGGCTCGTCGGGCCGAAGCCGCAGTGGGCACGTCAGGACGGCGGCGAGGCCGGTCTGCACCCCTCGAACATCCACGACAACGCCTACTCGGTGGGTGCCCTGGACTTCACCGGGGACACCCCGATCCTGCTCGGCCCGGACGGCCCGAGCCTGGGTGGCTTCGTCTGCCCCGTGACGGTGGTCAGCGCCGACCGGTGGAAGCTCGGCCAGCTGCGGCCGGGCGACACCGTCTCGTTCGTGCCGGTCCGCCTGGAGGCGGCCCCGTCGCCCCGCTCGCTCGTCCTGCCGTCCCCGACCCGGCCGCGGACGGGCGGGGACGGCGACGACGGCGTGCTGCTGCGTCGCCACGCACGAGGCCCGGGCGCCCCGGACGTCGTGTACCGGCGCTCGGGGGACGACAACGTGCTGGTCGAGTACGGCGACCTCGTGCTGGATCTCGGCCTGCGGGCCCGGGTGCACGCGCTGCACACCGCTCTCGCCGAGCAGCGTGTCGCGGGCGTCCTCGACCTGACGCCAGGCATCCGCTCGCTCCAGGTGCACGTGGACCCCGACGTCCTGCCGGTTCCCCGGCTGCTGGGCCTGCTCACCGAGCTGGAGGACGGGCTCCCCGCCGTCTCCGAGCTCGTCGTGCCCAGCCGCCAGGTGCGGCTGCCGCTCTCCTGGGACGACCCCGCGACCCGCGAGGCGATCGCCCGCTACATGGCCGGCGTGCGTGACGACGCGCCCTGGTGCCCGTGGAACATCGAGTTCATCCGCCGGGTCAACGGCCTGGAGAGCGTCGCGGACGTCTACGACACCGTCTTCGCCGCCGACTACCTCGTGCTCGGCCTGGGCGACGTCTACCTCGGCGCCCCCGTCGCCACACCGCTCGACCCGCGGCACCGGCTCGTCACCACGAAGTACAACCCGGCCCGCACCTGGACGGCGGAGAACTCCGTCGGCATCGGCGGCGCCTACCTGTGCATCTACGGCATGGAGGGGCCGGGCGGGTACCAGTTCGTCGGCCGCACCACGCAGGTGTGGAGCAGCCACCGCACCAACGCGCTGTTCGAGCCCGGCAGCCCGTGGCTGCTGCGCTTCTTCGACCGGATCTCCTGGTACCCGGTCGAGCCCGAGGAGCTGATGGACCTGCGCGCGGACATGGCCGCCGGTCGGGGCTCGCTCGACGTCACCGACGGGGAGTTCTCCCTCGCCGAGCACGAGCGGTTCCTGGCCGACAACGCTGCCTCGATACAGGAGTTCCGGGAACGTCAGGCGACCGCGTTCGGCGCCGAGCGCAGCGCCTGGGAGGCCGCCGGCGAGTTCGACCGTGCCGAGGCCGCGGCGGAGGCCGCCGTCCCGGAGCCCGTCGACGTCGAGGTGCCCGAGGGCGGCGCGCGGGTGGACGCGCCGTTCGTGGCCAACGTGTGGAAGGTCGACGTGGCCGAGGGCGACGTCGTGGAGGAGGGAGCAGTGCTCGTGCGACTGGAGGCGATGAAGATGGAGAGCCACGTGACGGCACCCGCGGCCGGACGGGTGGTCGCCGTGACCGCCACCCCGGGCACCCAGGTGGCACCGGGCGACGCGCTGGTCGTCCTGGCGGCCCTGGACGGCGCGGAGGTGTCGGCATGAGCCGGGTCGGCGACGCGTTCGCCGCCCTCGAGGTGGCGCAGCGCCCGGAGGTGTTCCTGTTCGTCCGCGACCGCGAGGTCGTGGAGGCCGAGGCCGCCTCCGCGCAGGGCCCCCTGGCCGGGCTCCTGCTCGCGGTGAAGAACAACGTGGACGTGGCGGGCACGCCCACCACGGCCGCCTGCCCGACCTTCGCGGACGGGCCCGCCGACGCCGACGCCCAGGCCGTCGCACGGCTGCGTGCGGCCGGTGCCACCGTGCTCGGCTCGACCAACCTCGACCAGTTCGCCACCGGGCTCGTCGGCCAGCGCAGCCCGCACGGCGGGGTCCGCGACGCCCGGCGTCCGTCCTACGTCTCGGGTGGTTCGTCGTCCGGGTCGGCGGTGTCGGTCGCGCTCGGTCTGGCCGACGTCGCCATCGGCACCGACACGGCCGGGTCCGGTCGCGTGCCCGCGATGTTCCAGGGCCTGGTCGGCATCAAGCCCACGCTCGGGGTCGCCGCCGTCGAGGGCGTCCTGCCCGCCTGCCGCTCCTGGGACGCGGTGACGATCTTCGCTCGCGACCTCGACACCGCTGCCACGGCGATGGGGGCGATGGCGGGCGGACCGGGCACCCGGGCGTGGCCCTCCGACGTGCGGCTGGCCGCGCCGACGCGGCCGCGGGTCGCCGTCCCCGAGACCCTGGTGCGGATGGAGCCGGCCTGGGTCGCGGCGTTCGACGACGCGATCGCCCGGCTCGAGGCCGGCGGTGCCGACGTCGTGAAGGTCCCCTTCCAGGACTTCCTGGACGCCGCGCTCCTCCTCTACGACGGCGCGCTGGTCGCCGAGCGGCACGGGGCCGTCGGCGACTTCGTGGACGCCCACCTCGACGACTGCGACCCCACCGTCGGCGGCATCGTCTCCCGGGCCGGGGAGGTCAGCGGCTCGGCGTACGTTCGCGACACCGCCCGCCTCGAGGAGCTCAGGGCCCGGGCGATGGGCCTCGTCGAGGGCTGCGACGTCCTCGTCGTGCCCACCGCCCCCGGCCACCCCACGCAGGCGGCGCTGGCCGCCGCGCCGGTCGCGGTGAACTCCTGGGTGGGCACCTACACGAACTTCGCCAACCTCTTCGACCTGTGCGGCGTCGCGGTGCCGACGGGCACGGTGGTCGAGGAGGACGGCTCGGTCGCGCAGACGGGCGTGACGGTCCTCGGCCGGGCGTTCGAGGACGCCGTCGCGCTCGACGTGGCACGCCGCATGGCCGTGCTGCCGCCGTCCGTGGCGCTGCCGGGTGCGGCACCGGCGCTGCCGGACCCGGGTCCGTGGCCGCTGCTCGCCGGCGCGGAGGCCACGCGCCTGCTGGTCGTCGGGGCCCACCTGCCCGGCCAGCCGCTCGCCCACGAGCTGGAGGCCCTCGGCGCCCGCTGGGTGGGTCCGGCCACCACCGCTGCGTCCTACCGCCTGCTCGCCCTCGACACGACGCCGCCCAAGCCCGGGCTGGTGCGGGAGGCCGAGGGCGGGGCGGCGATCGAGGGCGGTCTCTGGGAGCTCTCCCCCGCCGCCCTCGGTCGCTTCCTCGCGGCCCTCCCGGCCCCCATGAGCCTCGGCTCGGTGGAGCTCGCGGACGGCAGCTGCGTGACCGGGTTCGGCGTCGCCGCCGACGCCGCGGCCGCCGGCAAGGACATCACGTCCTTCGGCGGCTGGCCGGCCTACCTCGCCGCCCGCTGACCCCGTCCCGCCGAGTCGGCAGCAGCTTGCTGCCGACTCGGCGGTGCCTCAGTGCGAGGAGACGAAGTCCCTCTGCCGAACGAGGAACAGCACGGCGACGGCGGCGACGGCCGCACCGACGGAACCGATGAGCAGGATGTGGTTGAGCGCGTCGACGACGGCGGTGGTGCCCACGTTGAGCACCAGGTCGTAGGCGGCCGAGCCGTCTCCGCCGTTCTGCTCGGCGGCCGACTGCGCGGCCGACGCGGCGACCTGCACCTGGCCGGAGGACAGCGCCGCGGAGAGACCGTCCACCGCCGCGTCCGGCACCTGGCCGCTCAGGTCGGAGGTGACCGCGTCCGAGACCTGGTGGCTGAAGATCGAGCCCAGCGCCGCGATGCCCGTGGCGATGCCGACCTGGCGGAAGGTCGAGTTCACGCCGGAGGCCATGCCGGAGCGGTCCGGGGTGACGACGCCGACGGCCGTGGAGGCCAGCGGCGGGTTGACCATGCCGATGCCGAAGCCGGCGATGACCATGCCGGCGATCAGGTGGGTCCAGGCGGAGTCGGCGTCGAGGCCGGTCATGAGGAACAGGCCGACGGCGACGAGCACGAAGCCCGGGAACATCAGCCACTTCACGGGGACGTGGCTGGAGAGTCGTCCTGCGACGACCGCGCAGACGAACGATGCGCCGGAGAGGAAGAGGAACCGCACGCCCGTGCCGACGGCGGAGTAGCCGAGCACCGACTGCACGTAGATGACCAGGTAGGTCAGCAGCGAGAAGACCGTGGCGGAGATGGCGAACGCGGCGACGAGGCCACCGACGAAGGTGGGCTTGCGCAGGAGCGTGAGGTCGAACATCGGGTGCGCGAGGCGCGCCTGGCTGACCAGGAAGACCACCAGCAGGACGGCGGCGACCACCAGCGAGACCACGACCTGCGTCTCGCCCCAGCCGGACTCGCCGGCCTCGATCAGGCCGAAGACCAGCGCGGCCAGCGCCACGGAGAACGTGATGAACCCGAACCAGTCGGGGCCGCCGGCGCGGGGGTCCTTGGACTCCTGGACCCGGGCGAGGGTGACGACGAGCGCGACCAGGCACAGCGGCACGTTGACGAAGAAGATCCACCGCCAGGACAGCCCGGAGGTGAGCACGCCGCCGAGCACCGGGCCGATGGCCACGGCCACGCCGGTGGTGGCGCCGAAGGCACCGAAGGCCACGCCCCGGTCCTTGCCGCGGAAGGCGCTGGCCAGCAGGGCGAGGGCGGTGGCGAACATGGCGGCGCCGCCGATGCCCTGGAAGGCGCGGGCCAGGCAGAGGAAGAGGACGTCGGTCGCGAAGCCGCAGGCCAGCGAGCCGACGGTGAACAGCACCAGGCCGATCGCGAAGACGCGACGGCGGCCGTAGAGGTCGGCCAGGGAGCCGGCCGTCAGCAGCAGCGCGGCCAGGGAGAGGGCGTAGGCGTCGATGACCCACTGGAGGTCGGAGAGCCCGGCGTCGAGCGCCGTGGCGATGTCGGGGAGCGCGACGTTCACGATGGTGATGTCGAGCAGCAGCATGAAGACGCCGAGACAGACGGCGGCGAGGGTCCACCACTTGGTGTCGGACCCGGCGGGCGCGCTGGCCGCGGTGGTCTCGGGGGCGGGCGAGGACATGGGAGCTCCTGCGTCGTTGCGAGGGGGTGGTCGCTGAGGATGAGGGACGGGCGAAACCGTCACGGGCTGAACTATCTGCTGCGCTACGATACGCTCGGAGAGCAGATCGTCAACACCTGAACGATCTGGTGCGGGACGAACGAGAGGGGGATCACGCGTGGGGCTCGACTGCCACGTGGCCGCGGGCCGCGAGCTGCTGCCCGAGCTGGCCGCGCTGCCGGGGCACGTCCTCTGGCGCGCCGCCGGACGCACCCAGCTGATCCTCGACGCCACTCTCCCGAGCGACGCCGGCATCCAGGCCTACGCGGTGCTCCGGGTCCTCGGCGACGGCGTGCCCCGCAGCCAGCAGGCCCTGGCGCTGGCCGTCTCCACCAGCCGCACCACCCTCGGCAAGGTCGCGGCCGGGCTGGTCTCCCGCGGTCTCGTCGAGCGCGTGCGCAACCCCGACGACCGCCGCTCCTACCTGCTCACCCGCACCGACGCCGGTGCCGAGGCGGCCGAGGAGTGGGCCCCCTCCGTCGAGGCGGCCGACGCCGCCGTCCGGGCCCCCTTCAGCGCGGACGAGGCCGACGACCTCACCGCCCTCCTCGCCCGACTCCTGGTGGCGGACGACGGCACCGCCGCCGCCCCCGAGCTGCGGACCTTCCCCGGGTTCCTGATCGTGCGTGCCCACACGGCCGTCGGACCCCGGTTCTCCGCGGGCCTCGCGCCGCTGGGCATCGAGCCCCGGCACATCGGCTCGCTCGTGGCCGTGCGCGCCCGCGGACCGATGCCGCAGACCGAGCTCGCCGGCTACCTCGGCCTCAGCCCGGCGTCCGTCGTGGGCATCGTGGACGAGCTGGAGCAGCGCGGCCTCGTGGAGCGCCGACGCAGCACCACCGACCGGCGCGCGCACGAGCTGCACCTGACCGGCGAGGCCCCCGCCGTCATCGACCGCGCTCGCACCCTGGCCGACGCGGTGGTCGAGGTGGTCTGCGCCGACCTGGCCGCCGACGAGCTCGAGCGCCTGCTGGGCTACCTGCGCCGGGTCGTCACCGACGCCTGAGACGACCCGCTCAGGCGGGCGCACGAGCAGGCGCACAGGCAGCGCCCGCGTGGTGAACCGTCTCGGGTCGGTCCTCCGCGCGGGCGCTGAGGCGAACCTAGAGCGGTCCGCAACGCCTCCGCAGCAGAATCGGCCCCGTGGTGGTGGCAGCACCCGTACGGACGGCACCAGCGGGTGGCCCCTCGTGCCGGCCGGGTTGTGACCTCGTCCACCCACCTGGTCGGAAGAGGTGGCGGACCTCCCGGGTTGGACCTCGTGCACGACGCACCCCTGCGACCCGGAGGAGACTTCCGTCCGATGAGCCAGCTCTTCGCCCCCCTCACCCTGCGTGGCACCGAGATCAGCAACCGCGCCTGGATGGCGCCGATGTGCCAGTACTCCGCCGCTGCCGAGGGCCCCGACGTGGGCGCCCCCAACGACTGGCACCTCGCCCACTACGGCGCGCGGGCCGCGGGCGGCCCGGGCGCGATCATCGTCGAGGCCACCGGTGTGCTGCCCGAGGGGCGCATCACCGGGTGGGACCTCGGCATCTGGGACGACGCGCAGGTGCCCGCCCACCGCCGGCTCACCGCCGCCATGGAGGCGCAGGGCGTCGTGCCCGGCATCCAGCTCGCGCACGCCGGCCGCAAGGCCAGCACCGCCAAGCCGTGGGACGGCGGCTCGGGGCTCTTCGAGGGCCCGGCCGCCTGGCAGGTCGTGGCGCCCTCGGCGATCCCCTTCACCGAGGGCTACCCCCAGCCGGCCGCCCTGGACGAGGCCGGCATCGCCCGCGTCGTCGAGGGCTTCGCGGACGCGGCGCGGCGCGCGCTCGAGGCCGGCTACCGGCTGATCGAGCTGCACGCCGCCCACGG
This sequence comes from Nocardioides bruguierae, assembly GCF_023656415.1. Taxonomy (GTDB): domain Bacteria; phylum Actinomycetota; class Actinomycetes; order Propionibacteriales; family Nocardioidaceae; genus Nocardioides; species Nocardioides bruguierae. Next base: position 7,619 of record NZ_JAMOIL010000014.1, on the reverse strand, counting down.
CTACCTGCTGCACCAGTTCCTCTCCCCGCTCTCCAACCACCGCACCGACGGCTACGGCGGCTCCCTGGAGAACCGGACCCGTCTCGCGGTCGAGGTGGCCGAGGCCGTCCGCGCCGTGCTGCCCGACGACGTCCCGCTGGTCACCCGGGTCTCCGCGACCGACTGGGCCGAGGGCGAGGGCTGGACGGCCGAGGACACCGTGCACCTCGCCAAGCAGCTCGCCGGTGTCGGCGTCGACGCGCTGCACGTCTCCACCGGTGGCAACCTGCCGACCGCGCAGATCCCCGTCGGGCCGGGCTACCAGGTGCCGTTCGCGCGGAAGGTCCGCGAGGAGGCGGGCATCCCCACCATCGCCGTCGGGATGATCACCGAGCCGCTGCAGGCCGAGCAGCTGCTGGCCGACGGTGCGGCGGACGTCGTCGCGCTGGCCCGCCCGCTGCTGGCCGACCCGATGTGGGTGCGCCGCGCCGCCACGGTGCTGCGCAGCGACTCCCCGCTCCCCGACCAGTACGCCCGGGCCGCCTCCTTCCTCTGACGGCCCGCCGGAGGGGGGATACGACCCACCACATTCGTGGTTCCGCGCGACCGAAACCACGCATGTGGTGGGTCGTACCCCGTCCACCGCGCCCATCATGTGAGGGGCATTGACCGACGAGCTCGCCGCTCACGGTGTCGCAGCCCGATGGGTCGCCGAGTCCCGTCGGCCGAGCTCCGCGGACACCGCCCTGGGCTCACCCGAGCAGTGCCTCAAGTTCGGCGATCGATGTCTGGGTGTCCACGTGGAGCACTGCTTGCCAACCTGCGGCTCGGGCGCCGTCGACGCACAGCTGCTTGTCGTCGAGGAACACGATCTCCTCCGGTTCGACCGAGAGCTTCGCGGCGGTCAGGTCATAGACGGCACGGTCCGGCTTCCGCAGTCCTACCTCATGGGAGTAGATCAGCACGTCGGTCACGTCCTCGAAGCCCCAGACAGCCTCCTGCTCGCGGGCTCCGGGTCCCGAGTTCGAGAGGATCCCTACCTTCAACCCGCGTCCGCGCAGACCGGCGAACCACTCGAACAGCGGTCGGTCAAGGATGCCGACGTACCAACGCCAGTAGTCGCGCTCCCACTCGATTGCCTGGACCTCGGTGAGGCTGAGGCGCTCACCGAGGTGATCGAGGACCTGCTCCATCGTCACCTGACCAACCACGGCGTCACCCGGGATCGAGTCGAGGGCTGCGTCGAGCCGCTCGACCGCGATGCCGTGTCGCTGGCACCACGGATCAGGAAAGGCGCTGTCGTCGTTGATCTCCAGCACCCCACCGATGTCGAACACGACTGCGCGGACGGTCACGTTCCTATCCTGCCCGGTTCAGCGAGGCCATCCGCGTTGCTGGGTCAGTAACCACGGGGGCCGTCGACCAGCTCATGCAGCATCGGGTCGACGCGCCACCCGTCGTGGTCCTTGCCATCGGTGATCGGTCGCGGGTCGGGCACGCCGAGGAAGCTCCGCCGGTGGTCGGGGTACGACCCACCACATTCGTGGTTCCGCGCGCCCGAAACCACGAATGTGGTGGGTCGTACCCCGTCCACCGCGCGCATGATGGGCGGCGTGGACTGGACGACGGGGCTGGTGGTCGCCGGCGTGCTGGCGGGGCTGTGGGCGGTGTCGGTGCTGGTGATGGTGCTGCTGGCCGACCGGCTGCCCGACGGCCTGCTCAAGCAGGTCGCCGAGTTCCTCCCGGCGTGCGTGACGACGGCGCGGCGGCTGCGGCGACACCCCGACGTGCCGCGGCGGGCCAAGGTCGCGCTGGGCGTGGCCGTGGTGTGGGTGCTCAGCCCGATCGACCTGCTGCCGGAGTTCCTGCCGGTGATCGGTCCGCTCGACGACGTCGTGGCGGTCGTGCTGCTGCTGCGGTACGCGGCACGCAGCATCCCCCGCCCCGTCCTGCTGGAGGCGTGGCCGACCGACCCGGCGCTGCTCGAGCGGCTGCTGGGCCGCGCCCGGTGACGGCCGGGAGGGAATAGCTCAGGGCCGCGCGCCCGCCAGCGCCTCGGCCTCCTCGGGCGAGAGCTGCTGCTCGCAGGTCCACCCGGTGACCGCCTTGGCGTAGGTGCGGGCGTCCGAGCGCCCGTGGATCGAGGTGAGCAGGACGCCGTCGCCGCCGTCGTCCACGAGCGCCAGGGACCACGACAGGTGCCCGCCCATGTCGCCGAAGGCGTCGTAGCGGACGACGGCCAGGTGCCGCAGCGCGTCGGCGTTCTCGGCCCGCAGCGCGGCGACCTCGGCGCGCAGGCCGGCCACGTCGGTCGGCAGCTCCACCCGCGGGTCCCGCGCGCGCAGCCCGGCCGTGCGGGCCGAGCGCCGCGCCGCGACCACCGCCAGGGACAGCGCCACCACGGCCAGCAGGAAGCCTGCGACCGCCAGCACGACCACCACCGCGGACACCACGCTCGTCGACATGGCCGCGAATCTAGACTGGGCGGGTGGCTGAATCGCGACGCATCGCCTACCAGGGAGAGCCGGGAGCGAACTCCCACATCGTGTGCGCGGAGCACTACCCCGACTTCGAGGCGGTGCCCTGCGCCTCGTTCGAGGACGTGTTCGCGACCGTGGAGTCGGGCAACGCCGACCTGGCGATGATCCCGATCGACAACTCCCTGGCCGGCCGCGTGGCCGACATCCACCACTTCCTGCCGGGCTCGAGCCTGCACATCGTGGCCGAGCACTTCCTGCGGATCAGGTTCGACCTGGTGGCGGTGCCGGGGGCGACGCTGGGGTCGATCAAGACGGTGCACAGCCACGTCCACGCCCTGGGCCAGTGCCGCCGGGTGATCCGCGAGCTGGGCCTGGAGCCGGTGATCGCCGGCGACACCGCGGGTGCCGCGCGCGAGGTCGCCGACGAGCGCGACCCCTCGATGGCCGCCATCTCCCCGCCCATGGCCGCGGACCTCTACGGCCTCCAGGTGCTGCGCAAGGACGTCGAGGACGAGGACCACAACACCACCCGCTTCGTGGTGCTGGCGCCCCGCCCGCAGCGCCCGCCGGTGGGCGCGGGCCCCGTGGTCACGAGCTTCATCTTCAACGTCAAGAACCTGCCCGCGGCGCTCTACAAGGCGCTCGGCGGCTTCGCCACCAACGGCGTGAACATGACCAAGCTGGAGAGCTACATGGTGGACGGCGAGTTCACCGCCACCCAGTTCCTCGCCGAGGTCGACGGGCACCCGGACGAGGCGGGGCTGGCGCGCGCGCTGGAGGAGCTCACGTTCTTCACCACCGAGGTGAAGCTGCTGGGCGTCTACCCCGCGAGCCCGTTCCGGCTCGAGAACCGGGCCTGAGCGACTCGGGCCTGAGGGGCGCGCCCTCACCGACCCGTCAGGGTCGGCGCTCGTCCTGCGGGGCGCCGACCTCGTCGTCCGCGGCCGTGGTGTCGGCGGCGTCGGCGTGGCCGACGGGAGCGGTGGGCGCGAACGGGTCCGGCCGTCGACGCGGCTCGAACGGGTCGTAGGGCTGCTCCGCCCAGGCGGTGCCGGGAACGTCCGGTGCCGCGGCAGCACGTGCTCCGGTGGCACGAGTCGCGCGTGGCTCGCGGTCGGAGCGGAACCGCAGGCCCGTGAACGGGTCCTCCCCGCGGGCGTGGAAGCCGCGAAAGCGCGCCAGCAGCTCCAGCAGGGCACGCTCGTGCGGCGTGCCCGCGGTCGAGGGCCGCCACGACATCAGCAGCACGACCTGGAGCCAGTTGCGCAGGTCCACCTCGTCGACCGCGACGGTGTAGCTGCACGCGGCGTCGGCGACGAAGGTGAGTCGCGCCGTGCGCCGCTCCCACTGGAGTCGTCCGCCGGTCACGCGACCGACCTCGACAGCAAGATCCCCCTGCACCGCAATCCCCCCTGAATTGCCGGCCGCACTGCTGCGTGCCTGTCTCCGTTGTACCGGACGAACCCCGCCCGCGACAGTGCGACCCTCCAGGGGGACGTGCTCGGGAGCACGCTCGTGTTTTCCGCGTCGGTCGGGCACGGGGCGGAGGTCCGGGGGCGGAGGTCCGGGGCGGGGGCGGTTACCGTTCCGAGGTGCACGACCCGCTCCCCACCGACCAGGCCACTGACCAGGCCACCGACCAGGCCACCGACTCCCGCACCCTCGACGTCGGCTTCGCCCGCCTCGACCTCGACCGGGCCGCCCGCACCGGTGACCCCGAGGTGGTCCTCGGCCAGGGCAAGACGCCGGAGCAGGTCGCGAGCATCATGGCCGCGCTGCACGAGGCGCACCCGGAGCAGGCCGTGCTGGCGACCCGGCTCGACGACGCCGCCCGCGCCCACCTGGCGCAGGCGCTGCCCGCGGCCGAGCTGCACCACGAGGCGCGCTGCGCCACGCTCGGCCCGCTGCCGCCGGCCCGCGGCACCGTCACCGTCGTCGCGGCCGGTACCTCCGACGGCCCGGTGGCCGCCGAGGCCGCGCTGGTGGCCCGCGTCCACGGGGCGCACGTCGAGCGCATCACGGACGTCGGCGTGGCCGGCCTGCACCGCCTGCTGGCGGTCCGCGAGCGGCTGGAGGAGGCGGACTGCCTCGTCGTGGTCGCCGGGATGGAGGGCGCGCTGCCCTCGGTCGTGGCCGGCCTGGTCGGGGTCCCGCTCGTGGCCGTGCCGACGTCCGTGGGCTACGGCGCCTCGCTCGGCGGCATCACCGCCCTGCTCGCGATGCTCAACTCGTGCGCCCCGGGCGTGAGCGTGGTCAACATCGACAACGGCTACGGCGCGGCCGTGCACGCGGCCCGCGTGGCCCGGCAGTCCGCGGGAGCGCAGGCGTGAGCGCCGCGCCCGGCCGCGACGTCCCCGGTCGTGACGCCCCCGGCCGCGACGTCTGGGTCGACGCCACCGCCGGCGCCAGCGGCGACATGCTGCTCGGCGCGCTGGTCGGGGCCGGCGTGCCGCTCGAGGTGATCGCCGAGGCCGTCGACGCGGTGACGCCCGAGCCCGTCGGCCTCTCGGTGCAGCGCGTGGTGCGCTGCGGGCTGGCCGCCACGAAGGTGCACGTCGACGTCGCCGACTCCACCCACCACCGCACCTGGCGCGACATCCGCACGCTGCTCACCGAGGCGGACCTCGAGGAGCCCGTGCGTCGCCGCGCGGTCGCCGTGTTCCACGGCCTCGCCGTCGCCGAGGCGTCCGTGCACGGCACCGAGCCCGACGACGTGCACTTCCACGAGGTCGGCGCGCTGGACTCCATCGCCGACGTCGTCGGTGCCTGCGCGGGGCTGGTCCACCTCCTGGGGGACGACGGCCGGCTGACCGTCTCCCCCGTCTCCGTCGGGTCGGGCCGCGTGCGGGCCGCGCACGGCTCCCTGCCCGTGCCGGTGCCGGCGGTGGCCGCGCTGCTGCGCGGCGTCCCCTCCTCCGCCGGCCCCAAGGGCAGCGAGGGCGAACTGTGCACGCCCACCGGCGCCGCGCTGCTCACCGTCCTGGCCGACGCGCACGGGCCGCAGCCGGCGATGGTGGTCGCCGAGATCGGGCTGGGCGCGGGCGACCGGGACCCCTCGACCCACCCCAACGTGGTGCGCGTGCTGGCCGGCGAGCCGAAGGTCGGCGACGGGTCCAGCTCGACCGACGTCGTCCTCGAGGCCAACGTCGACGACCTCGACCCGCGCGTGTGGCCCTCCGTGCTCGCCGCGCTGCTCGAGGAGGGCGCCTCGGACGCCTGGCTCACGCCGATCCTGATGAAGAAGGGCCGCCCCGCGCACACGCTGTCCGTGCTGTGCCGGGCCGAGCTGGCCCCCGAGCTGCGGCGCACGATCTTCGTCCAGACCTCCACCATCGGCGTGCGCCAGCACGACGTGCTCAAGCACGCGCTCCCCCGCGAGGTCGTCACGGTCAGCGTGGGCGGCGAGGAGATCAGCGTGAAGGCCGCCCGCCTGGACGGCCGGGTCGTCACCGTGCAGCCGGAGCACGACGACGTCGCGGGCGTCGCCGAGACGCTCGGACGCCCCGTGCTCGACGTGCTCGCCGACGCCACCGCGGCCGCGCGGCGGCTCCTGCTCCCCGACCCGGACGCGGTGCACACCTACCGCTGAGCCCCCCTCGGTGGTCGAGGTGCGACGAGCCCTGGCGAGGAGCCTCGAGACCGCCGCACGCGACCGCAGCCCCGCGACCCCGACGGGGTGGACGCCGTTCGGTCGGGCCGGGTCCTAGGCTGCCGCCATGACCGCTCCTCACTACGCCGACTCCGAGGTCGGGCGCCTGCGCACCGTGATGCTGCACCGCCCCGGCGACGAGCTGCGCCGGCTGACCCCGCGCAACAACGACCGGCTGCTCTTCGACGGCGTGCCGTGGGTCGACCGGGCCCAGGAGGAGCACGACGCGTTCGCCGAGGCGCTGCGCGCCAAGGACGTCGAGGTCCTCTACCTGACGCAGCTGCTGACCGAGACGCTCGACGACGAGATCGCCCGCAACCACGCGATCACCTCGGCGCTCTCGGGCCTGCACCTGGGCGACACCCTGCGCACCTACCTCGCCGGGTTCCTGCACGACGCCTCGCCCGAGGAGCTCACCGCCTACCTCACCGCCGGCATCCGCAACGACGAGGTGCGCGGCGGGTTCGGCCTGGTCACCTCCCTGCTGGACCGCCACGACTTCCTCGTCGACCCGCTGCCCAACCTGCTGTTCACCCGCGACTCCAGCGTGTGGGTGCGCGACCGCGCCACCGTCACCTCGCTGGCGATGCCGGCGCGGGCCCGCGAGACGCAGCTGACCGAGCTGATCTACACCGAGCACCCGCGGTTCAAGGGCACCCGCAAGATCCACGGCTGGCACCAGGAGCACGTCGAGGGCGGCGACGTCCTGCTGCTGGCGCCCGGCGTCATCGCGGTCGGCGTGGGCGAGCGGTCCACCCCTGCCGGCGTCGAGCGGTTCGCGCGCCAGGTCTTCCACGCCGAGCTGGCCCACACCGTCCTCGCGGTGCCGATCGCCCAGGAGCGGGCGACCATGCACCTGGACACCATCTGCACCCTCGTCGACGTCGACAAGGTGGTCATGTACCCCAACGTCGCCGACACCCTCGAGGCCTGGACGGTCACGCTGGACGAGGCGGGCGACGAGGCCTCGCTCAGCCTGTCCGTGACCGGCCCCCGCCCGTTCCTCGAGGCCGCGGCGGACGCGATGGGCATCGAGCGGCTCATCCGCATCGACACCGGCCTCGACCCCGTCGAGGCCGAGCGTGAGCAGTGGGACGACGGCAACAACACCCTGGCCCTCGCGCCCCGGGTCGCGGTCGCCTACGAGCGCAACGACCAGACCAACGCCCGCCTCGAGGAGGCCGGCATCGAGGTCGTCCGCATCGCCGGCTCCGAGCTGGGCTCCGGCCGTGGCGGCCCCCGCTGCATGAGCTGCCCGATCTCCCGGGAGCCCCTCGCCTGAGCCGCTTCCGCGGATAGTCCCTGACCCGGATAGTCCCTGCCGTTGCGCAGGTCCCGACCGGGGTGGATTCAGCCTGTCGTCGCAACAGGTGGATCTGACTCGCCCGACAGTAGTGCGTCGAGTTCCTCCGCGGGGGTGCGCCACTTCAGTGTCTTGCGAGGACGGGCGTTGAGCTCGGCGGCGATCTGATCGAGCATCCCGGGTCCGTAGAACGAGAGGTCCTCGCTCT
>NZ_JAMOIL010000013.1 GCF_023656415.1 Nocardioides bruguierae | reverse complement strand
CCAGGACCGATGCTCAGGAACCAGCTCCCAGAAAGCTCTCTCGACGCTCCGCCGTACCCGCGGCCGGCCTCCGACACCCATACACCCCTCCAGGGCTAGGTGTTGCGACCACCGCATGAACCCAAGCGGCGTGTCGGCTGCAGAACGTCACGGACTATCGGGGAGGCGCTACCGGGGAGGCGCCATCGGGGAGACGCGGTCACCAGGACGTCGTCGGGCCACCCGGCAGGACGACGCGGACGGCGGGCAGGGCGACGGGCTCGCAGCCGAGCGCGTCGAGGTCGCAGCGCTGGGCGCGCGGGCGTGCCGTGCCGGTGGCGTTGTCAGAGGCGACGAGCACCGTGGCCTCGTCGGGCAGGGCAGCGACCCGCCAGGCGGGCCCCGCGGGCAGGTCGAGCCGCGACCAGGCGCCTCCGTCGGCCGGCTGCACCTCGACCCGGCCGCCGCGGGCACGCAGCACGCGGCCACCGTCCGGGCTGAAGGCGAGGAGACCGACCCCGGCGTCGACGGCCCGGGCGTCGGTGCCCTCGCCGGTCCCGGTCAGCCCGGCGAGGTGCAGCGCCCCGTCGCCGTCGGTCCAGGTCACGCCACCGGGCCAGGTGGGGTGCTGCAGCCCGGAGGTCGCCTCGGGACGCAGACGTAGCTGCTGCAGGGTGCCGTCGGGCAGCATCCGCAGGCTGGCTCCGCCCACGAACGAGACGAGGGCGGCCCCGTCGTCCGAGACGCCTGCCAGCGTCGCCGAGCCGCCGGCGTCGCAGCAGGTGATCCTGCTGGTGAGCGGGAGGCTGCGGGTGCGCTCGCCGCTGTCGAGGTCCTGCACGACGACCCGCACGGTCCGCCGCAGCGACCCGTCGGCCAGGCTGGTCTCGCGCACGGTGCGCAGCCACGCGGCGTGGCCGCCGCGCGGTGCGAGCCGTAGCCCCGCGCCCTCCTCGGGGCCGAGCCGCAACGCCTCCTCCTCCGGCCCGGTCAGCACCTGGACGCCCTCGTCGGAGCGCACGGCCAGCACCCCGTCCGCCCAGCTCAGCGCCGTGGGCCTGGGCATCGCGACGAGGTCGCCACCCCACACCAGGCCACGCTGGTCGACGGCGCCGCCGCGCCAGTAGGGCACGGACGGCGCCGCGCCCGGCGCCGGTTCCTCCGCCCGGACCGGCGTGCTCGTGGGCTCGCTCCCGCGCAGCACCAGCACACCCGTCACCGCCGCGGCCAGCAGCAGGGCCAGCCCCACCACGACCACGGTCACCTGTCGTCCTCCGGTGTTCTCCATGCCCGTGGGACGACGGTCAGCGACGGAAGGTTGTGCCCGGCCGTCAGTCCGGCAGCTGCACCGTCGCCCGGGGGAAGTCCTCCTCGACCTCCTCGCAGACGCCGGTGGAGACGTCGCAGCGCTGCTCGGAGAAGACCCGGGTCTCGGTCCAGGTCCAGTCCTTCACGTCCAGGACGAGGAGCTCGGTCTCGCTCGCCCAGGCGACCGGCACCCAGTCGCCCCTGGCCTCGGGCAGCGTCGGCGCCACGTCCTCGCCGGTCCTCAGGTCGGAGACGAGCAGCCCCTCGTCGTCGTTGCGCCAGACCCGGGCGTACCAGCGGCCCCCCGGCGACAGCGCGCCCCAGGGCAGGCTGGTCTCCGGCAGCACCATCGACCCGCCCACGGTGCCGTTCGGGCGCAGGGACGCCAGCGTGGCCGCTCCGTCCGTCTGGATCTCGACCAGCGGCTCGCCGAGGGAGACACCGGAGCGCCCCGTGACCGGTTCCCCGCCCGACGTCACCTCCTGGAGGCGACCGTCCGCCCGCCAGACCCGCAACGGGGTGCCGGTGATGACGACGGTCCCGTCGTCCCACACGGCCTGGAGGAACCCGCCGGGGGTGCCTTCCCCGGGGTAGTCCAGGGCCGCGGTGCGCTGGACCTCGCCGGTGTCCAGGTCCATCCGGGCCACCTGGACGGTCACGTCCTCCCTGGCCGACCGGTAGACCCAGTCCAGCTGCTCGGTCCACGCGACCGTGCTGCCGTCGGGCGAGACGTTCACCCCGCCCACGTACAGCGGGGAGCCTGCGTCGTCGGTCGCCACGGGCAGCGGCTGCGGCTCGGAGCCGTCGCGGGTCCACACCGGCGCCACGTCCGCGTTGCCGCCGTGGAGGACGACGGTGCTCCGCGCCCAGGTGAGCCCGAGGTAGGGGTCGTAGAGGCGCAGCTCCTGGCCGCCAACGTAGAGCCGGCCCTGCCACACGTAGGGCACGACGTCGCTGTGATCCGCGTCGTCGGTGGCGGAGTCGGCGTCGGTGGCGCCCTCGCTCGCGGTGGGTCCGGCGGCCGGCGGCACCGACCCGTCCCGATCGGGCAGCGCGACGAGGGCCGCGACGGCCACCACGGCGGCGACCACGGCGGCCGCGGCGCCCAGCACGTAGCGGCCGCGCCGGCTGGAGGCGTCCTGCCGTGCCTGGCGCACGATGCCGAGGGTGTCGACCCGCGGTTCGCCGACCTGCCCGGCCACGCCGCCGAGCTCGGCCTCGAGGAGCCGCTCCAGGTCCGTCTCGGTGCTCATCGCTCCCCCTCCTGCTGCTCCAGGGCGCTGCGCAGGTTGCGCAGAGCCGCGCTCGACGTGGACTTCACGGTGCCGCGCGCCATGCCCAGCGCCTCGGCGATCTCGGCCTCGGTCAGCTGCCCGTAGAAGCGCAGGACGACGACGGCGCGCTGCCGCTCGGGCAGCGCCAGCACGGCGGGCCAGAGCGTGAGCCGGTCGTCCGCGCTCGTGCCCGTGGGCGCCGGCAGGTCCGGCGGCGACTCGACCAGTCGCTCCCGCCGGACGCCTGGCCTCCGGCGTCCCGAGAGGAACGCGTTCATCATGACCCGGCGCGCGTACGCGTCCGGGCTGTCGGCCCGCGCCACCTTCCGCCACGCGCCCCACAGCTTCTCCAGCGTCGTCTGGACGAGGTCCTCGGCGTCGCCGGCGTGCCCCGTGAGCAGGTACGCGGTGCGGTAGAGCGCGGCGGACCGAGCGGCCACCAGCTCCTCGAAGGAGCCGGGCCTCCCGTCGCTGCCCCTGTCTGTCATCAGTGCCTCCACGCCCTCCCTGACGCAGCTCCGACGCGAGCGGTTCAGTCATGCCCGGTCGGACGTCAGGATGTCCGGTCCTCTTCCCCCTCCGGTGGCGTGACCCCGACGCCCTCGAGGCGTTGTGACCCTTGACACGTCAGCAGCGGACCCCGGAGGCTCAGCGCCGGGGGAGCTCGGAGCCCACCAGCAGAGAGAGGACGGCGATGGCCGACTCGTTCTTCAGTGCCTTCTCGCCCCAGGAGATCGCCCGGATCAGCGCCCGCGGCACCAAGGTGAGCCTGCCCGCGGGGTGGGCGCCCATCTCCGAGCGCACCGGCGCGGACAAGGCGTACGTGATCCTCGAGGGCCAGGTCTCGGTCCGCTCGCACGGCGAGGAGGTCGCGGTGCTCGGGCCCGGTGACATCGTCGGGGAGGCCGCGATCATGAACCAGTCGCTGCGCACCGCGAGCATCGTGGCGCTCACCCGGCTCGAGCTCATCCACTTCACCCCCGAGGCCCTGCGCGGCCTGGCCGACGAGATGCCGTCCTTCGCCCAGGCGCTGGAGCACACGGCCCGGGAGCGGTTCGGTGGGCAGGCGTGAGCGGTCCGCCGCGCCCGGGGCGGTCGCGGACGCCGCGGACCAGCACGCGGACGAGCACGCGGCACAGGACCCGGGCCGGCACCCGGACCTGACCGACGAGCCGACCGTCGACCTCGTCCTCGCGCCGCCCGACGACCGCGCCGAGACCACCCGCGGGCTGGTCGCCGCGCTGGGCAACGTCGAGGAGCTGCTGCTGGGCGGGCCCCCGCACCTGACCCGCGTCGAGGTCGCGGCCCGCGCCGGCGTCCCCATGGACGTGGCGGAGTCGCTGTGGCGCTCCCTGGGGTTCGCGCACGCCGACGACGACCAGGTCGCCTTCACCGACGCCGACGTCACCGCCCTGCGGATCACCGCCGAGCTCGAGGCCCTCGGCGTGCTCGACCCCGGCAGCCGCACCGCGCTGGTGCGCACCTGGGGCCGCTCCTTCGCCCGGCTGGCCGAGTGGCAGACCTCCCTGCTCGCCCGCGTCGCGGTCAGCCAGATGGACGAGGTGCAGGGCGACCCGGCCCTGCTGCTCCAGGCGCTGGCCGACGAGGTGCTCCCCCGGGTCGAGCGGCTGCAGTCCTACGCCTGGCGCCGGCACCTGGCCGCGTCCGCCACCCGACGGCTGGCCTCCGGGGAGGAGGTGCCGGAGGACCCGGCCTCCGACCCGATCCTCAGCCTGGCCGTCTGCTTCTGCGACATCGTGGGCTTCACCAGCACCGCGCGCGGCCTGCGCGAGCCCGAGCTCGTCGACTTCATCGAGACCTTCGAGGACGCCTGCGCGGAGGCCGCCGTGGACCACGGCGGGCGCATCGTGAAGAGCATCGGGGACGAGGTGCTGCTGGTCGCCGACACCGTGGAGGAGGCCCTGCGGATCGCCTGCGACCTCACCGCCCGCGGCGAGGACGAGGACGACCCGTTCCCCCGCGTCCGCGTCGGCATCGCCTACGGCGAGGTCGTGGCCCGGCTCGGCGACGTGCTCGGCCCCGTGGTCAACGTGGCGGCCCGCCTGACCTCCATCGCCCGCCCCGGCGCGATCCTCGTGGACGACGGCGCGGCCGAGGTGCTCGCCGACGCCCCCGACGTCCGCCTGAAGCGGCTGCACCGCACGACCGTCAAGGGCTACCGCAAGCTCCAGCCGTGGCTGGTGCGACCGCCCGAGCCCCCGCCGCCGGCGGAGGAGTCTCCGGAATGAAGGCACCCGACCGCTGCTGACGGGGGACACAGCAACGGCCGGGTGCGGGGGTCACGCTACGGCTCCGGAGCGGTGCCGCCAAACCCCCTGGTGGGTCAGCGGATGGTGACCTGGCGGCCCGCGTAGCCGTCGCGGGCGGAGCGCTCATCGGAGGTGAGCTCGCGACCGCCCTCCAGCTCGGCGAGCACGGCCGTGAGCTTCTTCTCGAACGCCTCCGCCGGCTCCTCCAGCGCCTCGGCGCCGGTGCCGAGCGGGAGGTCCCAGACGGGGGTGAGCAGGCCGTGGGCACGGAACATGCCGACGAACCGGGCGCCCTCGACGAGCACGTCGTCACCGGTGCGGTGCAGGATCGCCAGCGCGGAGAGGAGCACGTCCTCGGCCTCGGGGCGGGTCCAGCGCAGGAACTCGCGGTCGCCCATGTGCGTCCAGTAGGCGCTGGTCACGCCGGTGAGGCGGGCGGTCGGGGCCGCGGCACCGTTGGCCTGGTCGAGGGCGGCGGCGAGGGCGTCGCGGTCCTCGGCGGCGGCGTCGGCGATCCAGTAGTCGAAGCCGTCGTGCACGGTGACGGTCAGGCCTGTGTCGGTGACCATGTCCTGCAGGCGCGGGGCGTCGAGGCCCGGCGCGGAGGTGAGGCCGACGATGCCGCTCTCGCCGGCCTCCGCCTTGGCGATGGCCGCGGTGAGCACGGCGCCCAGGTCGCGCGACGGGTCGCCGTAGGCGTGCTGGACCTGCAGGCCGAGCCAGATGTCGCCGTTCTCGCGGACCAGCGCGGGGGCCGCGCCGGGGAGCAGCGTGCAGAGCAGGACCTCGCGGTCGCCGGCGTCCGTGACCGTGAGCGGCGCGGTGCCGGCGGGCACCAGCTCGCGCAGCGCGACGACGTCGGTCTCCGAGGGCATGCCCTCGAACGGACGGGAGACGAAGACCGGGGCGGGGCCACCGGCGGCGCCGTGGCAGGCCTTGTAGCGACGGCCCGAGCCGCACGGGCAAGGCTGCCGGGGGCTGATGCCGTCGGAGGAGCCGGCGGGGGCTGCGACGCGGTTCTTGCGGGACTTCTTCGCCATGGGCGCGAACCTACCGCGAGCCCCGGCCGGGAGCCGCCTCCGCGGGCGCCGCTACTCCGGCAGGGCGTCCACGAGGCTGCGCAGGTGGGCGGGACGGTCGGAGATGACGGCGGTGACCCCGAGGTCGAGGCAGAGCCGCAGGTCCTCCTCGGTGTTGACCGTCCACACGTGCAGCTCGTGGCGGCCGTCGCCCAGCCGCTTCGCCAGCCGGGGGTGCTCGCGCAGCAGCTCGATGCCCGGGCCGAGGATGCGATCGCCCGGCACCACCTGGCGCAGCATCGGCCACATGGCCTGGCGCTCGATCAGCTGCACCAGGGGCAGCCCGGGCGCCATCCGCTCGACCCGCTGGAGCGCGGTGTAGCTGAACGACATGACCCGGACGGGGCTGTCGGGGCCGTCCCACCCGAACTCGCGCAACAGCTCGACGACCTTCTTCTCCACCAGGCCGCCGTAGCGGGTGGGGTGCTTGGTCTCGATCGCGAGCCGCACGGGGCGGTCCTGGGCCGCCACGACCTCGAGCAGGCGCCGCAGGGTCAGCACCCGGCCGCGCTCGGGGTCCAGGTCGGGGCGCTCGTCGTCCATCTCGGCCCACGGGTGCTTCCATGACGCGAAGTCCAGCTCGGAGAGCGTGGCCAGGTCCATCGTGGAGACGACGCCGCGGAACCCGGTGGTGCGGCGGGTGCTGCGGTCGTGGACGCAGACCAGGTGCAGGTCCGCGGTCAGGCGGACGTCGCACTCCAGGCCGTCCGCGCCCTGGGCGAGCGCCGCCTCGTAGGCCCCGAGCGTGTGCTCGGCGTGGTCGTGGCTCGCACCTCGATGGGCCAGCACCTGCGGACGCATGCCGGCCATTGTGTCGTGCCGGTCGGGGACGCCGGGGCAGGACCCGCCCCGGGAGCCCAGGTCAGTCCTGGCCGCGCAGGTACCGGCCGAAGTGCGGCACCGTGAAGGAGATGCGGCCCCGCTCGCCGGAGTAGATGAGCCCCTTCTTCATCAGGGCGTCGCGCGCCGGCGAGAGCGACTGGGGCTTCTTGCCCAGCACGGCCGCCACGTCGGACGTGGCCACGGACTCGACCGTCTCCACGGCCGGTCGGGCACCGGTGTCGGGCTGGTCGCTCGCCGGCTCGGCCAGCGGAGCCAGCTGCGCCGCCGCGTCCGCCATGGCGCGCAGGTAGTCCCGCTCGGCGGGCGTCGCCCGCTCGTAGCGGGAGCCGAAGAACCCGACCGCGAGCTCGGCCTCGGCCTCGGGGGCGGCGACCTCGACGTCCTCGGCGGTGATGGGGCTGCGCGGGGCGAGGTCCCACACCGTCTTGCCGTAGGCCTGGATGAAGTAGGGGTAGCCGCCGGTGGCGCGGTACATCGCGGCCAGGCCGTCGGGGGTGAACTCGGCGTCCTCCTCGGCGGCCGGCGCGGCGAGCGCACGGTTGGCGGCCTCGGTGGTGAGCCGGTCGATGCGTGCGTAGCGGAAGAGCCGCTCGGAGTAGGACTTGGACGCGCTCAGCACGGCCGGGAGGTGCGGGAGCCCGGCCCCCACGACGATGACGGGCAGGCCCTGCTGGCCGATCTCGTGGACGGCGGCGCACAGGGCCGAGACGTCGGCCGGGCCGAGGTCCTGCATCTCGTCGATGAACACGGCCACGCCCTTGCCCACGTCGGCGGCCAGGCCACCGACGTCGGTGAGCAGCTCGACGAGGTCGATCTCGATGTCGCCGGAGTCGGCCCGCCCGCGTGCGGCCGGCACCTCGATCCCGGGGCTCCACCGGTCGCGCAGCTTCGCGTCCGCGCCCGCCTCGCGCTCGACGAAGGCGCGCAGCACGCCGAGCACCTGGTCGGACTCCTCCGCCGACGGGTGCCCCAGCTCGCGCACCGCCTGGTGCAGGGCGCCGGCGAGCGGCCGTCGCAGCGTCTGGTCGGGCCGGGCCTCGAGCTTGCCGGTCCCCCACCCGCGGCGCACCGCCGCTCCACGCAGGGCGTTGAGCAGCACCGTCTTGCCCACGCCCCGCAGGCCGGTGAGCACCATCGACCGCTCGGGCCGGCCCCGCGCCACCCGCTCGAGCACCACGTCGAACGTGCTCAGCTCGGTGTCGCGCCCCGCCAGCTCGGGCGGGCGCTGGCCGGCGCCGGGGGCGTAGGGGTTGCGAATCGGGTCCACGATGGGACCGTATCCGGCTCTCTAGGCAATCCGGCAGATTTCACTAGCGGGTCTGATCGAGCTCTCGTCCGGCAGGAGCCCGACAGAACGGGGCCCCCAGTCGCCGCGCCGGCGGGGGCCTTCCCGCATTGATCGAACGTTCGACGAACCTGACGGCCCTTGATCGATCGTTCGACGATCCCCGGCCCGGGCCCTCCCACGCCGAATCAGCCTGAAACTGCCGTTTCACATTGCCGCAACACGAGTTCCCTACGGTCGTCGTCATGAAGATCCTCGTCGTCGGCGCCGGCATCGGCGGAACCTCGATCGCGCTCGGGCTGCAGCGGCACGGCATCGAGGTGGAGATCGTCGAGCAGGTCCGGGAGAACAAGCCCGTCGGTGCCGCCATCTCGCTGTGGTCCAACGGCATCAAGTGCCTCAACTACCTCGGCGTCGGCGAGCAGGTCGCCGCGCTCGGCGGGCGGATGGACCACCTCTCCTACGCCGACGCCCTCACCGGCGAGACGCTCTGCGACTTCCCGCTCGCGCCCGTCCACGAGGGCACGGGCCAGCGGTCCTACCCCGTCGCGCGCGCCGACCTCCAGGCGATGCTGATGGAGGCCGTGGGCGTCGAGAACATCCGTTTCGGCGCGAAGGTCGTCGACATCACCCAGGACGACGACGGCGTCACCGCGACCTTCGCCGACGGCTCCACCACCACCGCGGACCTGCTGATCGCCGCCGACGGAGCCCGCTCCCGCACCCGCGCCCACGTGCTGGGTCACGACGTCGAGCGCAGCTACACCGGCTACACCAACGTCAACGGGCTGGTGCCGGCCGACCCGGCCATCACCGGCACCACCCACTGGACCACCTGGGTCGGGGAGAACCGCCGCTGCGCCGTCATGCCCGTGGCCGGCGACCGCTTCTACTTCTGGTTCGACCACGTCACCCCCGCCGGCGCCGACGTGCCGCGCGAGAAGGTCGTCGACGAGCTGCGCTCGGTGTTCGGCCACTGGGCGCCGCCGGTGCAGAAGCTCATCGACGCCATCGAGCCCGGCACCGCCAACCGCGTGGAGATCTGGGACCTCGACCCCATCCACACCTGGGTCCGTGGACGCGTCGCTCTGCTCGGCGACGCCGCGCACTCCACCGCCCCCGACATCGGCCAGGGCGGCTGCTCCGCGCTGGAGGACTCGGTCGTGCTCTCCGGCCTCCTCGCCGCCCACCGCGACGACCCGCTCGCAGCGCTCACCCGGTACCAGGCCGCCCGCACCGAGCGCGCCGCCGAGCTGGTGCTGAAGGCCCGCAAGCGCTCCGCCGTCACCCACGGGCACGACCCCGAGGCCACCCAGGCCTGGTACCGCGAGCTCGCCACCGAGGACGGCACCGGCGTGATGGCCGGGATCGTCGGCAACATCGTGGGCGGACCCTTCGCCTGACGGCCCCCGGTGGTCGAGGTGCGAGGAGCGCCGGCGACGAGCCTCGAGACCGCCGGCGCACGGTCTCAGCGCAGGAGCGGGTCCAGCCCCTGGACGAGCGGCAGCAGGTCCTCGACGGCCGCGACGGCCACGTCGACGCCCCCGGGCGCGCCGACGAGCCAGACCGCGGCGTGCACGTGACCGGTCTCGTCGGTGACGGCCACGGCGAGGGAGGCGCAGCCGGGCGCCACGTCCTCGCGGCGGTGGACGTAGGCGGCGCCGCCGGCGCGCAGCTCGCCGAGCGCGCAGGAGTCGAGCACCTGGTTCAGCTGGGCCTCGCCCACGGGCGGCGGGAAGTCCTGGTCGACGTCGCGGAACCGCACCAGGTCGCCGCGGTAGGTCACCAGGTGGATGCCGACCCGCACCCGCAGCCGCAGGCCGGCGAGCACGTCCCGGGCGGCCTTCACCAGCACGGTTGGCTCACCGGCGCCCGCCGCGTCCACGAAGACCCCCATCCGCACCCCCAGCGCGAAGCCCTGGAGCCCGGGCAGCCGCACGAGGTACTCCTCGGCGACCAGGATGTTCACCAGCCGGTAGACGGTGGCCGGGGCCATGCCGAGGCGCTGGGCGATCTGCTTGGCGGTGACCCCGTCGCCCTCGACGGCCACGGCCTCCAGCACCCGCAGCGCGCTCTGCACGGCCCGCGGCTGGCGCCCGCCGATGATGCCGCCGTCCCCCGCGGGCGGCCCGGCCGGGGCGTTCACGGGCGGGTCCCCGGAGAACGGTGAGCACCGGGGGCGTCGGGCCGCAGGACGTCGGCGCGGGTCGGCTCGTCGTAGAGGCCCAGCGCGAGCCCGCGGCGCCGGGCGCGGCGGCGCCACAGCGCCAGCGCGGCCCCCACGACCAGCCCGTAGGCCACGAACCCGCCGACGGCCCAGGCACCGCCGGTCGCCGCGCCCCACAGCACGATCACGACCAGGACGCCGGCCACCACCCGCGGCACGACGGCACCGAGCTGGGTGCGCTCCTCCAGCCGGCCCAGCAGCGCGGGCGCGGCCAGGCAGACCAGCACGTAGCCGAGCAGGTAGCCGAACGCCGACATGGTCATCACCAGCACGAACAGCGCCGGCACGGAGAACCCGACGAGCAGCAGCACGGCCGGCACGACGGCGAGGTGGGCGCCGACCAGCACGATGGCGGCGGACGGGGTGCCGCTGGCGGCGCTCACCCGCCCCAGCACCGGCGGCAGCAGTCCCTCGCGGGCCATGGTGAACACGATCCGGGCCAGGGCGGTCACCGAGCCCAGCGCGCAGGCCACCCAGGAGGCGGTGATGCCGAGGTTGAGCAGCAGCTCCAGGGCGGGGGCGCCGTCGCCGCCGGCCAGGCTCCACGCCAGCCGGTCGGAGGTGCCGCCGGCCGCGAGGTCGGCACCGAAGAGCAGGCTCGCGACGACGTACAGGCTCGCTGCCACCAGCGGCGTCCACCGCACCGCCCGGGGCACCGTCACCATCGGCTGGCGCGACTCGCTGGCCAGGGTCGTCGAGGACTCGAACCCCACGAACGCCATGGTCGCCAGCAGCAGCGCCACGCCCCACTGGCCGGGGGCGAGCGCGGTGGTGAGGCCGGCGGAGATCGACAGGTCGGAGGCCGCCACGACCACGAGCACCACGAGGACGACGGTGATCGCGACCGTCTCGGTCACCAGCACCGCGCGCGCCGAGGCCCGCACGCCGCGCACCAGCAGCACGACCACGCCCACGGCGGCCAGCACCGCGGCCACCGCGCTCAGCCCCGGGCCGGGGTCGCCCAGCGGCCCGGGTGGTGACCCGAGCAGCCGCGCGCCGTCGTCCAGGGCGGCGAGGCCGAACTGGCCCGCCCCCAGCACCCCGACGCAGGCGGCGCCGCCGTAGCCGATCGCCATGGCCGCGCCGGCCACGACGCCCGGGCCCGGCCCGAGGCCGCGCACGGTGAAGCCGTAGAGCCCGCTGACGCCGACCATCCGCCCGGCGAACACGTTGACCGCCGCACCGACGCCCGTCATCAGCACAGCGACGAGCGCGAAGACGAGCGCGCTCCACGCCCCCGCCACGGGGTGGACGACGGCGGGCACGGTGACCATCACCGCCGACGGCGCCACCGCCGCGACCGACTGGGCGAGCACCTCGGGGAAGGCCATGGTCCGCCGCGCCAGCCCGCTGACCGGCGAGCGGCGCAGCAGGGGCGAGGGGGACGGAGCCGGCATGGCGGGCAACCTAGTCGGCCCGACGACGCCCCCGGCAACACACGTGTGAACGCGCCGCGTCGCCGAATGAGAATCCGCAGGGCCCCCGAGCGAGACGGGCCCGCAACACGATTCCCGACTGAGGTCGCAGGCCTTTCACGCCGACGAGACACAGCCGCAAGGCGGGCTCACCAGGCTGGTGCCGACCGCCGGACGGGCAGCGCAGCCCGGGCCCGGCACCGCACCCGCTCTGACTGCGAGGAGGTCCTCGTGACCACCAGCCCCACCGGATCCGGAGGCCGTCTCACCGGCTCCCTCGGGCCCGGCGCCATCGTCTTCATGGTCGTGGCCGCCGCCGCGCCGCTGACCGTCGTCGCCGGCACCGTGCCGATCGGCATCGCCGCCGGCAACGGCGCGAGCTTCCCGGCGACCTACGTCGTCTGCACGCTCGTGCTGCTGCTCTTCGCGGTCGGCTTCACCGCCATGACCAAGCACGTCCGCTCGGGCGGTGCGTTCTCCACCTACATCGCGCGCGGCCTGGGCCGCCCCGCCGGCGTCGGCGCCGCCCTCCTGGCGGTCGTCTCCTACGCCACGATCCAGCTGGCCGTGTACGGCTTCATCGGCGCGGCCACCGGCGCCCTGGTCACCGGCCACGGCGGCCCGGACCTGCCCTGGCCCGTGTGGTCGCTGCTCGTCCTCGCCGTCGTCGGCGTGCTGGGCTACCGGCACATCGACCTCTCCGGCAAGGTGCTCGGCGTCCTGCTGGTCGCGGAGGTGGCCGTCGTCCTGGTGATGGACGTCGTCATCGTCGCCCGCGGCGGCGGCAGCAGCGAGGGCCTGGCGACGGCGGCGTTCAGCCCGACCTCCTTCACCACCGGCGCCCCCGGCATCGCGCTGATCTTCGCCGTGGCCGGCTACATCGGCTTCGAGGCCACCGCGATCTTCCGCGACGAGGCCCGCGACCCCGACCGCACCGTGCCCCGCGCCACCTACGCCGCGCTGCTGGTCATCGGCGTCTTCTACGCCTTCTCCGCGTGGGCGCTCGTCTCGTGGTGGGGGGACGCCGGCGCCGTGGCCCGTGCGGCCGCGGACCCCGGCACGATGGTCAGCGAGACCGCCACCCTGGTGCTCGGCTCCGCCGTCGGCGACGTCGTCGAGGTGCTGCTCGTGACCAGCGTCTTCGCCGCGATCCTCTCCTTCCACAACGTGCTCTCGCGCTACCTGTTCACGCTCGGCGACCCCGACTCCGAGGTGGCCGTGCTGCCCGCCGGGCTCGCCCGCGCCCACAGCAAGCACGCCTCCCCGCACGTCGCCTCGGTCGCCACCACGGTGATCGGCCTCGTCCTGCTCGCCGGGTGCGCCGTCGCCGGCCTCGACCCGGTCAACGAGATCTTCACCTGGTTCGCCGGCATGGCCGTCGTGGGCCTGCTCGCCCTCATGCTGCTGACCTCGCTGGCCGCGCTGGTCTTCTTCAGCCGCCACCGCGGCCTGGCGCCCGCCTGGTCCGGCCTGGTCGCCCCCACGCTCGCCGTCGTGGGCCTCGGCGTCCTCGTCGTCATGACCCTCGACAACCTCACGCTGCTGGTCGGTGGGTCCTCCACCGTCGCGGCCGTCTTCGAGGTCGTCCTCGCCGGGTCGTTCCTCGTCGGCGCCGTCGTCGCCGGCCTGCCGCCCGTCACCAACGCCGTCACCAGCACCACCGCACCGCTCGCCACCGACCCGCTCACCCAGGGAGAGACCGCATGACCGCCACCGCCCACTCCAGCACCGCGTCCACCACGGCTCCGAGCACGGAGCACCCGCTGTCCATGCTGAGCGCGGCCGAGATCGCCGCGACGAAGGCGATCGTCGAGGCCGCCGGCCTGCTCGGCGAGCAGGTCCGCTTCGGCTACATCGGCCTCGAGGAGGCCCCCAAGGCCGAGGTCCTCGCCTGGCAGCCCGGCCAGCCGTTCGCCCGGCGCGCGACCGCCGTCCTCGTGGACCGCGCGACCGGCGGCGTCACCACCGCCACCGTCGACGTGACCGCGGGCGTGGTCGTCTCCACCCGCGTGGTCGACACCGCGGCCGAGGGCCACGGGCCGATCCTCGACGAGGAGTTCGAGGACATCGAGGCCATCCTGCTCACCTCCGACGCGTGGCTGGCCGCCCTGGGCAAGCGCGGCATCGACCCGATGATGGTCCGCGCCGTGCCGCTCTCGCCCGGCAACTTCGGGTACGAGGACGAGGTCGGCCGCCGCATGTGTCGCGTGCTGGCCTTCCTCCAGCTCGACGACGCCGACCTGCCCTGGGGCCACCCGATCGACGGCGTCTGCGCCTACGTCGACCTCACCGCCGGCGAGGTCTTCCACGTCGACGACAACAAGGTGATGGACGTGCCGATGGAGCGCGCCCAGTGGGACGCCGAGCCGCACGCCTCCCCGACGCGCACCGACCTCAAGCCCATCGAGATCACCCAGCCCGAGGGCCCCTCGTTCACCGTTACCGACAACCTGGTCGAGTGGGCGAACTGGCAGTTCCGGTTCACCTTCGACGCCCGCGAGGGCCTCGTGCTGCACCAGATCGGCTGGAAGGACGCCTCGGCGCCCGGCGGCGTCCGCCCGATCATCAACCGCGCCTCCATCCCCGAGATGGTCGTGCCCTACGGCGACCCGCAGCCCTCGCGCTACTGGATCAACTACTTCGACCAGGGCGAGTACGTCTTCGGCCGCTACACCAACGCCCTCGAGCTGGGCTGCGACTGCCTGGGCGACATCACCTACGTCGACGCCGAGATCTCCGACGAGCAGGGCAACCCGCGCACCATGCGCAACGCGATCTGCATGCACGAGGAGGACTACGGCGTGCTCTGGAAGCACACCGACCTGTTCAACGGCATGGCCGAGACCCGCCGCAACCGGCGCATGGTGATCTCGTTCTTCGTCACCATCGGCAACTACGACTACGGCTTCTACTGGTACCTCTACCTCGACGGCACCATCGAGCTCGAGGCCAAGGCCACCGGCATCGTGTTCACCTCGGCCTTCACCGGCCCGGACGGGTTCGCCACCGAGATGGCCCCCGGCCTCGGCGCGCCGTTCCACCAGCACCTGTTCTCCGCCCGCCTCGACATGGCGGTGGACGGCCACGTCAACGCCGTGGACGAGGTGGACGCCGTCCGCGTGCCCGTCGGCCCCGAGAACCCACACGGCAACGCGTTCCGCCAGCAGCACACCCGGCTCAGGACCGAGCAGGACGCGATCCGCGACGCCGACAACCTCAAGTCGCGCACCTGGCTGATCACCAACCCCGAGAAGAACAACCGCCTGGGCCAGCCGGTCGGCTACGCGCTGCACCCCGAGGGCCAGCCCGCCCTGCTCGCCGACCCCTCCTCGGTCATCGCGCAGCGCGGCGCCTTCGCCACCCACCACCTGTGGGTCTCCGCGCACGAGGACGGCCAGCGCTGGCCCGCCGGCGAGATGGTCAACCAGTCCACGGGCAAGGACGGCCTGGACTCGTTCGTGGCCGGTGACCGCGACGTCGACGGCGCCGACCTGGTCGTGTGGCACACCTTCGGCCTCACGCACTTCCCGCGGCCCGAGGACTGGCCCGTCATGCCCGTCGACATGACCGGCTTCAAGCTCAAGCCCGTCGGGTTCTTCGACCGCAACCCCGCGCTCGACGTGCCCTCCGGCACCACCCCGCACTGCCAGGGCCGCGGATGAGCGCGCGGATGGTCCTCGTGGGCCGGCTGGCCGTCGTCCTCGCGCTGACCAGCGTCACGCTGCACGTGATCGCGACGCTCGACCTGCCGCTCGCCCTCGCGCTCGGCATGCTCGTGGCCGCGGCCGCCTGCCTGTCGTGCGTGCCCGCGCTGTGGCGGGGCGGGAGCGTGCTGGCGTGGTCGATGGCGGCCGGCGTGAACGTCGCGATGCTGGTGGTGCACGCGGTGGCGATGTCCTCGATGACCACCTCGTCGTCCTCGTCGTCCTCGTCGTCCTCGTCTTCGGGAATGGCCGGGATGGCTGACATGAGTGCCCACGACCACGCCGCGGCACACGCCTCCGGCGCGGGCTGGGACCTCATGCACGTCGCCTCCGTCGTCGCCGGTGCCGAGGTGCTCCTGGCGCTCGGCGCGCTCGCGACCTTGGCCGTCGCCGCCCTGCGTCGCCGTCGGGAGGTCCTCGCCCCCGCCTGATCACCGCCGGTGGTCGAGGTGCGAAGCCGTCCACGGCTGAGCCACGAGACCCCCGCACCCGGCTTCGGCACTCGCCGTCGTCAGGTGCGGGGGACTCGTGGTTCCTCGCCAGGACTCGCCGGGGCTCGTCACCCCTCGACCACCGCCGGTCGACCACCGCCGGTGGCGTGATCGGCCTAGAGTGAGCCCGTGCCCGAGCTGCCCGAGGTGGAGTCGCTGGCCCACGACCTGGGCCGGCGTCTGGACGGTCGCGCGATCGTGAAGGTCCACGTGCCCCAGTTCTCCGCGCTGAAGACGTTCGACCCGCCGGTCACCGCACTCGAGGGGACGCTGGTGGACGGCGTGGGCCGGCACGGCAAGTTCCTCGACATCGAGGCCAGCGGCGTCCACCTGGTCCTGCACTTGGCGCGGGCCGGGTGGATCAGGTGGCGCGACGAGGTGCCGGCGCTGCCGCCCAAGCCGAGCACG
Source organism: Nocardioides bruguierae (assembly GCF_023656415.1). Classification (GTDB taxonomy): domain Bacteria; phylum Actinomycetota; class Actinomycetes; order Propionibacteriales; family Nocardioidaceae; genus Nocardioides; species Nocardioides bruguierae. The sequence goes on along the minus strand of NZ_JAMOIL010000013.1, from coordinate 162,452 downwards.
AAGTCGACGCTGGCGGTGCGCCTCGTCCTGGACGACGGCTCCGGGCTCGACGTCACCGAGGCCGGCACCCGCAAGAGCCTGGCGCTGTACGTGGTGCGCGACGCCCAGGAGGTGCCGGGCGTGGCCAGCCTCGGCCCGGACCCGCTCACCGACGACTTCACCCGCGAGAAGCTGGGCGAGATCCTCGCCGCCGAGGGCCGCAAGCAGCTCAAGGGCGTGCTGCGGCACCAGGGCACCATCGCGGGCATCGGCAACGCCTACTCCGACGAGATCCTGCACGCGGCACGGATGAGCCCGTTCAAGCCCGCCGACAGCCTCACCGACGACGAGCTGACGACCCTCCACGACGCGCTGCGCGGCACGCTCGGCGACGCCGTGGCGCGCTCCGCCGGCACCGCCGCGTCCGAGCTGAAGAGCGAGAAGAAGACCAACATGGCCGTGCACGGTCGTACCGGGCAGGCGTGCCCGGTGTGCGGTGACACGGTGCGCGAGGTGTCGTTCGCCGACTCCAGCCTCCAGTACTGCGCGACCTGCCAGACCGGAGGCAAGCCGTTGGCCGACCGCAGGATGTCCAGACTGCTGAAGTAGGTGGTGAGGGCAGGGGTGAGGCCTCGACCCCTACAGTGGCCACACCTGCCCGGTCGGGCAGCCCCCTCGAGCCCTGGAGCGCCCGCCATGATCCCCACCGTCAGCATCGACGGGGTCCCCGACCCGCTCCCCGAGGACCTGACCATCCTGGACGTGCGCGAGTACTCCGAGTGGGAGGCCGGGCACGCCCCGGGCGCCCTGCACATCCCCATGGGCGTTCTCCCGGTGCGCCTGCAGGACGTGCCGCAGGACCGGCTCCTCGTCGTCTGCAAGGTCGGCGGCCGGTCGGCCCAGGCGGCGATGTACCTCGTCCAGCAGGGCTACGACGTCATCAACCTGGCCGGCGGCATGGAGGACTGGGCCGCGGCCGGTCGTCCGCTCGTCTCCGAGAACGGCGACACCCCGGCCGTCGTCTGACGACGTGGCTGCCGGTCGAGCCACAGGCCGGGCTCAGCCGTCGCTGCTGTCCTCGGCGCACGTGGTGGTGAGGTAGGACAGGAAGGCCGCGAGGTCGGTCGCCTCGTCGTCGTCCACCTCGTCGAGGGCGTCCAGCGCGTTGTCGGCGTCGCCGGACTCCAGCGCCCCCACGATCGCCTCGTAGCCCCGCCGCGCCTGCTTGCCCATGCCGGACGGCGTCCCCGTGTCGAGGATCTGGTCGGTGGCCTCGGTGTCGTCCGCGGCGTCGACGTCCAGCGAGGACCAGGCCGAGCAGAAGGCACTGGTGCTGGCGTCGTCCGGGCCGGCGGTGTCCTCGGCGTCGCTGCCGCAACCGGCCAGCAGCACGCCCACGAGCGCCAGCGGGGCGAGCACGGAGGCCAGGGAGCGGGTTCGACGACGCACCGCGCCACCGTAGCCAGGCGGGGGAAGCCTGCGGGACGCCGGCCCCGTCGGCGGTCCTCAGCGCCCGTCGTCGAACGCCGCGGGGAGCGGCACGCTCAGCACGGCCGGCAGCCCGTCCAGGTAGTCGCCGCGCGGCACCTCGACGATCCCGAGGCTGCCGAGGTGGTCGGTGCGCCACTGCACGTCGATGAGCCGGTCCCCGGCGTGCTCGTCGCGCAGCAGGTCCACCAGCCCGACCAGCGCCACCTTGGAGGCGTCGGTGACGCGGTGGAACATCGACTCCCCCGCGAACAGCCCGCCGATCGCGACGCCGTAGAGCCCGCCGACCAGCTCACCGTCCTGCCAGGCCTCCACGGAGTGCGCCCAGCCCAGGTCGTGCAGGCAGGAGTAGGCCTCGACGATGTCGTCGTCGATCCAGCCGTGCGGGCGGTCGGGGTCACCGCAGGCGAGGACGACGTCGGTGAAGGCCGTGTCGACCCGGATCTCGAACCCGCGCAACGAGCGGCGCAGCGAGCGGGAGACCCGCAGCCCCTCGAGCGTCAGCACGCCACGCTGGACCGGGCAGAACCAGTACATCGGGTCGCCGAGCGCACCCGAGGGCATCGGGAACAGGCCGCTGCTGTAGGCCCGCAGCAGGGTGCCGGGCTCCAGGTCGGCGCCGACGCCGACCAGGTCGTCGTCCGCGTCGAAGCGTCGCCGGTCCGGGAAGGACCAGGGCGTGGGGGGCGGCTGGACGGGCACCCCACGACCGTAGTCCCCAGGGGGGTGGGTGGTTGCCCACCCGGACGTTGGGCAGGATCGAGCACATGAGTCGCAGCCGCAGCCTCGTCGGAGCCGTGGGACGACGCGTGGCCCCCAAGGTCACCGGCGTGGCCCCCGGGCTCACCAGCACGTTCGTCCGGCAGGCCCTCGAGCGGGCCATCGCCGGCGTCGGGCCGCTGCCCAGCGCCGCCGCCGCGGCGAGCACGGCGCTCACCGAGCACGGCGGGGACGCGGAGAAGGCCGTCCGCAAGATCACCGAGGACCACACCCGCTACGCCGGGGCCCAGGGGTTCGTCACCAACATCGGCGGGCTGGTCACCAGCACCGTGCTCGTGCCGGCCAACATCTCCGGCCTCGCGCTCGTGCAGTCCCGGATGCTCGCGGTCATCGCCCACCTGCGCGGCTACGACCTGGAGGACCTGCGCACCCGCAACGCGATCCTGGCCCTCCTGCTCGGCGAGGACCGGGTGGACGACCTGGTCAGCGACCGGACCCTGCCCGCGCCGCCCATGGCGCTGGCCACCGCCCCCGCGCACGACCGGACCCTGCACGAGCAGCTGGGCACGCTGGTGGCCACCGAGCTCGTCGAGCGGATGGTCGGCAAGCGCGCCGCGGTCACGATCGGGCGCCGCGTCCCGTTCCTCGGCGGGGTCGTGGGCCTCGGCGCGGACGGCTACAGCACCTGGAAGGTCGGTCGGTACGCCGAGCGGGAGCTGCTCGTGCGGCGCAAGGCGTAGCCCGCAGCCGGGTGCGGCGGTCGGGTCAGGAGCGGCGCAGCACCCGCCGGTAGACGCGGTGCAGGCCGCGGCCGGCGCGGGAGCGACGCACGCCCCGCAGCGCCTTCTCCTTGGCCCGGCGCCAGCGGTGGGCCCGGTGCAGCTCGGCCCGCAGGTGCTCGATCTCGCCGTGCAGGCGCGCCTCGTGCTCACGCATGGCCACGCCCTCGACGAGCAGGGCGGTGATGGCGTCCACGGCCGCGTCGGCCACCTGCGACTCCCGCGGGGAGTCGGGGTCGGCCCAGCGGGTCGGCGGGGGCCCGGGGTGCAGGTCCGCGAGGTCACCGACGACGTCGTAGCCGCGGCGGCGCACCTCGTCCGACCACTGCTCGCTCACCTCGACCGCCCACGGGTGGACGTCGGGGGGCAGGGCCAGGCGCGGGCTGCCCGAGCGGGCGGAGAGGGTGCGGTGGGCGAGCAGCTCGCGCACGAGCGGGCGGTAGTCGGCCGGCGGCACGACGCCGGTGGCGGCGGTGTTGATCCGCCGCACCAGGGCCGCCTCGGGCACGCCGAGGGAGGCGTTGGCGCGGTCGGCCTCGAGGTCGAGCTCGATCCCGTCCAGGCCGAAGGCGCTGGAGAACCGCTGCCACAGCAGGTCGCGGTCGGCGCCCGAGGGCGGCACGGTGATGAGGTGCACCCGCTCGGGCGGCAGGTCGCCGACCCAGCGGTCGAGGATGGCGGGGATCTCCTGCGCGGCCCAGAACCAGCTGGAGACGCGGGTCGGCCGGGCGGGGTCGCGCAGGTCGGCCAGGAACTTCTCGTAGGTGAGGGTCGAGCGGTGCTTGACCGTCTCCTGCCACTCGGCGGGCACCTGGCGCACGAGGTCGCGCACGGAGATGAGGACGTGCACCTCGGCGCCGTCGGGGTCACCGGGGGCGTGGCCCAGGTCGGCCAGCGCCTGCGCGGCCTGCGTGCGGGTGGCGGTCGCGAGGATCTCGTGGCTGACGATCGAGGTGCCCTCGAACGCGCGGACCTGGGCGGCCAGCTGCTCCCAGCGGCCCACCGCCTCGGTCTCCAGGCCGCCCCAGGGCAGGTCCATGAGGTCCAGCGCGGCCAGGAAGTGGGCGTCGAACCGGTCGGCGGGGTACAGCACGCCCGCCCGCTCCAGCGCCGGCCGCGAGCGCCACAGCACGTCCTGCAGGTAGGACGTGCCGGTCTTGGGGGTCCCGACGTGGAGGAGGACCTTCGCGCTCACCGGGTGCCCCCTGTCTCGTCGTCGTGCTGGTCGTGCCTGTGCTGGTCGTGCCTGTGCTGGTCGTGCCCGGGTTCGTCCTGCTCGTGCGCCCGCTCGGTGCCGGTCAGCATCCGCAGCGCCAGGGAGAGGACCCCGACCTCGTCGGGCTCCGCGGCGTCGCGCCCGGCCAGGGAGCGCAGGTCCGCCACGAGCAGGCCGGGGTCGCCGTGCACAGGGTATCCGGCGTCCTCGAGGCCCCGACGCTGCCGTCTCGACTGCCGCTGGACCCACCGGTGCAGCTCCGCCGGCACCCCCAGGGCGGGGCCGGGCAGGCCGTCGACGCGCGCGAGGAACGGCCCGCGCATGAGGTGCCGGCCCCGGGCGCGGGGCACCCGCAGCGCCAGGGTCGCCGAGACCCGCCGGGCCAGCTCGACGGCGTCGGCGGGCACCCGCGGGGGCGGCGGGAGGTCGCGCACCCGCAGCAGGCCGGGCAGGAGCGCGGGGTCGAGGACGATGCGGACCGACTCCGGCCCCAGGTCGCCGGCGCGTCCCGGCCGCTGCGCGCGACGCTCGGCCCGCACGGCCGCCAGGCCGGCGGGGTCGGCGCCGCGGGGCAGGAGGTCGCGCTCGGGCAGCTGACGCACCCACGCCGGCCAGCCGGTGAGCCGGCCGCGGCCGGAGAAGGCCAGGGCGGTCCAGCTGTCGGTGAGCATCGTGGCGAGGTCGGCGCCGAGCACGACGAGGCCGGCGTCCGGGTGACCCAGGCGCACGCCGCGCGCGTGCAGGCTGCGGCGCAGCAGGTCGGCGCGCCAGGGGTCGCCCGAGACGGCCGGACGACGGCGGGCGAACCGCCGCGCGGGCGGGCGCTGCGGCGCCTCCTGACCGCGGCCGCCACCGGCGGCGACGAGGTCCTCGGCGAGCAGCGCGGAGGCGAGCCGGACGAGCTCGGGGCGGGGCAGCAGGGTCGGGTCGGCCGGGGCGTAGCCCCAGCCGCGGTCGGGCACGACGCCGACGAGGTCCAGCTCGGGCCGCCCGCGGCCGGGCGGCGAGGTCGTGAGCACCCGCTCGACCAGCGCGTCCTGCGGGCGCGCCGCGGGGCCGGCGTCCGCCCGGAGCTGGAGGTTGAGGCGACGCAGCAGCTCCAGCTGCTGGGCGCCCGGGAGGGTGCGCGCGCTGGGCTCGGCCGCCCCGGCCCACGCGGGCCAGGTGGTCGTGCCGCCGTCGCGCAGGTGGGCGAGCCAGCCCCAGGCGCGGGCGGCCCCGTCCGTCACGAGCCGCCGAGGCGCTTGACCAGGCGGCCGGCCTTGGCGGTGGCGCTCTCGTGCGGGTCGGGGCGCTCGCTGGCGCTGAGCAGGGCCACGACCAGCGCGTCGAGCGAGGCCTCCAGGACGTCGGCGGGGTCGGCCTTGTCCGGGTTGGCCCACGCCTCCTGGGCGTCGACGCCCTCGGGCGCGGCGGGCCACACCGGCTTCAGCTCGTCCAGGTCACCGATCACGTCGACGCCGGCACCCTCCGCCCACTCGCGGGCCCGCTCGGCCATCTCCTCGACCCACTCGTAGTCGCGCGGGGGCACGGTGATCTTCTGCATGTTCTCGCGCTGGGCGAGGTGCTGGTGAGCGAGGGTCTGGCGCACGAGGCGGCGGTAGTCGTCGTCGAGCAGCTGCCCGCGCAGGCGGCGGTTGAGCTTGCGCAGCAGCGTGGTCTCCGCGGCGCCCATCGACTGGTTGGCGCGCTCGGACTCCTCCGGCCCGGCCGCCGGGTCGACGCCCACGGCGCGGCAGAACCGGTTCCACAGCTCGTCGCGCGGGGCGCCCTTCTGCGGCACCGTCACCAGGTGCACCCGCGAGGGCTCGAGGTTGGCGCCCCAGCGACTGAGGACGTCGGGCAGCGACTGGACGCGCCAGAACCACATCTCCGACGGCGTCGTGCGGGTCTCGCGCAGCTTGGTGAGGTAGCGGTTGTAGGGCGTCTTGCCGCGGTGCTTGACGTGCTCCTGCCACTCCGCAGGGATCTGTCGGCCCAGGTCACGGGCGGTGTAGACGACGTGGACCTCCATGTCGGAGAGGTCCTTCATCGCCCGCTGCACCTGCTCGGCGGAGGCGCCGGCGAGGATCTCGTGGCTGATCAGGATGTCGTCGTCGCCGCGCAGCGTCCGCTTGACCAGGCCCTCCCACTCGCCACCGGCGCGCTCGAGCAGGCCGCCCCAGGGGCGCTGGATGAGGTCGAGGGCGGGCAGGAACATGTCGGAGCGCACCCCGATCGGGTACCGCACCCCCGCCTTCTGCAGGCTCTCCCGGTTCGTCAGCCACCGGTCCTGGAGGTAGGTGGTGCCGGTCTTCGGGGCTCCGATGTGCAGGAAGACGCGCCTGGTGCTGCTCACGCGCCCGATTCTGCCTCACCCGTCGAGGCGGGGCCCTCCCCCGGTGTCACCCGTCGCCACCCTCGCCCGTGCCCGCCAGGGCGCGGACGACGGCCGAGGGGCTGGGCCGCCCGAGGTGACCGGCCATCCAGGCGCTGGTCGCCACGAGCCGGTCGAGGTCCACGCCGTGCTCGATACCGAGCCCCGTGAGCATCCAGACCAGGTCCTCGGTGGCGAGGTTGCCGGTGGCCGAGGCCGCGTAGGGGCAGCCGCCCAGGCCGCCGGCGCTCGCGTCGAAGGTGGTGACGCCGGCGCGCAGCCCGGCCAGCACGTTGGCCAGCGCCTGCCCGTAGGTGTCGTGGAAGTGCAGGGCGAGCCGCTCGGGCCCGACCCCGGCGCGCTGGAAGGCACGCACCAGCGCCGACACGTGGCCCGGCGTGCCGACGCCGATGGTGTCGCCCAGGCTCAGCTCGTCGACGCCCAGCTCCAGCAGGCGCAGCCCCGCCGAGACCACCTGGTCGACCGGCACCGGGCCCTCCCACGGGTCGCCGAAGCACATCGACAGGTAGCCGCGCACCGCCACGCCGGCGTCCCGGGCCCGGCCGACCACGGGGGCGAACATGGCCCACTGCTCGGCCAGACCGCGGTTGAGGTTGCGCCGGGCGAAGGTCTCGGTGGCGGAGCCGAAGACGGCCACGTGGCGCAGGCCGAGGGCCAGCGCGCGGTCGAGCCCCTTCTCGTTGGGCACCAGGACGGGGAGGCCGACCGCCTCCTCCTGCAGCTCGGCCAGCAGGTCGGTCATGAGGGCCTCGGCGTCCGCGAGCTGCGGCACCCAGCGCGGGTGGACGAAGCTGGTCGCCTCGACCACGGGGAGTCCGGCGTCCAGCAGGCGGCTGACGAACGCGGCCTTCACCGGTGTCGGCACCACGGTCGCCTCGTTCTGGAGGCCGTCGCGGGGGCCGACCTCCCAGATCCGCACCGCCCGGGGCAGCCCCGGCTCCCCGACCGGCATCGGCAGCGGCCGCGGCACCGGCTTCGGCACCGACTTCTGCACTGCCGTCACTGCACACCTGCTCTCCGAGCGGAGGCTCCCTGGTCACCGCCCTGGTCGCCGTCCACCTGCTCGTCTCGTTGTTCCACGTGGAACAACAGGCTTCCGCGTGACACCTGTGCACCGACCTCCTCGGTCACCGTGACCACGGTTCCCGACCTCGGGGCCCGCAGCGAGACCTCCATCTTCATCGCCTCCAGCACGCCGAGCACGTCTCCTTCCGCCACCGTTTCTCCCGTGGAGACCAGGACCGCGGTGACGGTGCCCGGCATCGGTGCCGTGACCGCGCCGTCGCTCGCGGCGGCGGCCCCCGCCGCCCGGGCCGGAGCCTCGAGCACGACGCGCTGGCCGCGGTGGGAGGCCTCGGCGCGGGGAGGGCCGCCAGGCTGCGGGCCCGGCTGCACGTGCACGACCACCCGGTGCCGCGTCACGCCGGCGGCGTCCCCGACGTCCACGGTGACCACGTGGTCGGCTGCCTCCAGGACCCGCAGGACCAGGGCCTCGCCGTCCGGCCCGGTGACCGTGGCGCCGTGCGCTTCGGTGACCGATCCCGAGGCCACGCCCAGGTCCACCAGGACGGGGCGGTCCAGCCGCACCCGCACCGGGGCCCGCGGCCCGGAGGACCGGAAGCCGTCGGCCGCCCAGGCCCCGCTGCCCGAGCCGCCGCCCGAGCCGCTGCCCGACCCCGCTTCCGCCCCACCGCCATGACCCAGCCAGGCAGCCACCCAGGCGGTGACGGCACGCGCGACCCCGGCGTCCGGAGGCGCGGGCAGCGGCTCGCGGTCGAGCCAGGCGGTGTCGATCGCGGCCGCGGCGAACGCGTCGGTGGCCACCAGGGCGCGGAGGAACCCGGTGTTCGTGGTGAGGCCGAGCACGGCGGTGTCGTCGAGGGCCGCGAGCAGCCGGAGGCGGGCGTCCTCCCGGTCGACGCCGGTGGCGACGACCTTGCCGAGCATCGGGTCGAACCCGGTGGAGACCGTCTCGCCGCTGGTCAGGGCGTGGTCGACCCGCACGCCGGGGCCCTGGGGCCAGCGCACCAGGGTGGCGGTGCCGGCCTGCGGCAGGAACCCGCCGAAGGCGTCCTCGGCGTAGACCCGGGCCTCGATGGCGTGCCCGGTGACGGCGACGTCGTCCTGGCCGAACCCGAGGGGCTCGCCGGCGGCGACCCGCAGCTGGAGGGCGACGAGGTCGGGGTGCTCCCCGCGCACGGTGGTGGTGGCCTCGGTGACCGGGTGCTCGACCTGGAGCCGGGTGTTCATCTCGAGGAAGAAGAACTCCCCCGTGTCGGCGTCGAGCAGCATCTCCACCGTGCCGGCGCCGGTGTAGCCGACCTGCTGGGCCAGCGCCCGAGCGGCCTCCGCGAGACGGGCGCGGGCCGCGGGGTCCAGCGTGGGGGCCGGGGCCTCCTCCAGCACCTTCTGGTGGCGGCGCTGGGGGGAGCAGTCCCGCTCGCCCAGCGTCACGACGGTGCCGTGCTCGTCGCCCATGACCTGCACCTCGACGTGCCGGCCGCGCTCGACGTAGCGCTCGACCAGCATGGTGTCGTCGCCGAACGCGGAGGCGGCCTCGCGGCGCGCGGCGGCCAGGGCCTCGGCGTACTGCTCGGGCGAGCGGACCACCCGCATCCCCTTGCCGCCACCGCCGGCCGCGGCCTTGACCAGCACCGGGTAGGAGAAGGTGCCCGGGTCCTCGTCAGGACCCCAGGCCGGCACCACGGGGACGCCGGCCCGCTCCGCGATCGCGCGGGCGTGGTCCTTGCGGCCCATCGCGTCCATGACGTCGGCGCGGGGGCCGACCAGCCGCACGCCGGCGTCCGCGAGGGCGCGGGCGAGGGCCGGGCGCTCGGAGAGGAAGCCGTAGCCGGGGTGCACCGCGTCGGCCCCGCAGGCCAGCGCCGCGGCGACCACGGCGTCGACGTCGAGGTAGGAGGGCACCTCGAGGGTCGCGTCGGCGGCACGGACGTGGTGCCCGCCGGCGGCGCCGGGCCGGGCGTCGGCGGGCGTGTGCAGCGCGACGGTGCGCAGGCCCAGGTCACGGGCGGTGCGCAGCACGCGCAGGGCGATCTCGCCGCGGTTGGCGACGAGGAGGGTGCGGATCGGGCGGGGCTGGTCTGCCTGGCGTGCCTGGGGGGTGTCGGTCATGGTGCTCACATCCGGAACAGCGGGGTGGACCGCGGGGCCAGCGGCGCGCGGCCGGCCACGGTGAGGGCGAGGCCGAGGACGCGGCGGGTGTCGGCGGGGTCGAGCACGCCGTCGTCCCAGAGCCGGGCCGTGGCGTACCAGGGCGAGCCCTGGGCCTCGTACTGCTCCCGGATGGGCGCCCTGAACGCGTCCTCGGCCTCGGGGCTCCAGGTCTCGCCCCGGGCCTCGAGGCCGTCGCGGCGCACGGTGGCCAGCACGGAGGCGGCCTGCTCGCCGCCCATGACCGAGATACGGGAGTGCGGCCAGGTCCACAGGAAGCGCGGGTCGTAGGCGCGTCCGCACATGCCGTAGTTGCCGGCACCGAACGAGCCGCCGATCACCACCGTCAGCTTCGGGACGCGCGTGGTGCTGACCGCGCTGACCAGCTTGGCCCCGTCCTTGGCGATGCCGGCGTTCTCGTACTCGCGCCCGACCATGAACCCGGCGATGTTCTGGAGGAACAGCAGCGGGATGCCGCGGGCGTCGCACAGCTCGACGAAGTGGGCGCCCTTGAGCGCGGACTCGGAGAAGAGGATGCCGTTGTTGGCCAGGATGCCGACCGGGTGGCCGTGCAGGTGGGCGAAGGCGCAGACCAGCGTGTCGCCGTAGAGCGGCTTGAACTCGCTGAACCGGCTGCCGTCGACCAGGCGCCGCAGCACCTCACGCACGTCGTAGGGGGTGCGCGGGTCGGCCGGGACGACGTCGACCAGCGTGGCCGGGTCGAGCAGCGGCTCCTCGACCGGTCGGACCTCCCACGGGGGCGGGGCCGGGGCGGGCAGCGTGTCGACGATGCCGCGGACGATCTCGAGGGCGTGGTCGTCGTCCTCGGCGAGGTGGTCGACGACCCCGGAGGTGCGGGCGTGCACCTCGCCGCCGCCCAGCTCCTCGGCGGTGACGACCTCGCCGGTGGCGGCCTTCACCAGGGGCGGGCCACCCAGGAAGATCGTGCCCTGGTCGCGCACGATCACGGTCTCGTCGCTCATCGCCGGCACGTAGGCACCGCCGGCGGTGCAAGAGCCCATCACGGCGCTGACCTGGGCGATCCCGGCGGCGGAGAGCCGGGCCTGGTGGAAGAAGATGCGGCCGAAGTGCTCGCGGTCGGGGAACACCTCGTCCTGCATCGGCAGGTAGGCACCCCCGGAGTCGACGAGGTAGACGCAGGGCAGGTGGTTCTCCTCGGCCACGCGCTGCGCGCGCAGGTGCTTCTTCACCGTCAGCGGGAAGTAGGTGCCGCCCTTGACGGTCGCGTCGTTGGCGACGACCACCACCTCGCGCCCGGCTACGAGGCCTATTCCGGCGACGACACCGGCGCTCGGGACGGCGTCGGGGCGGTCGAGCCCGGGCACGCCCTCCCCCGCACCGTCGCCCTTGCCCTTGCCCTCCCCCTTGTCCTCGCCCTTGGCCGCGCCGGCGTCCTCGTCGTACATCCCGGTGGCGGCCAGGGGCGCGATCTCCAGGAAGGGGCTGCCGGGGTCGAGCAGCCGGTCGACCCGCTCGCGGGCCAGCAGCTTGCCGCGGGCGGTGTGCCGTTCGCGGGAGCGCTCCGGCCCGCCCTGCCGGGCCAGCGCCAGGCGGGAGTGCAGCTCGGTCACCAGGGCCCGCATGTCGTCCACGTCACACAGGTTAGCGAGCGTTAACCGGTGGGGCCAGCGGGGCCGTCAGCCGGGTTCGTCAGCAGGGTCCGTCAGCCGAAGCTGCACACCGCCGTGCAGGTGGTGAACCAGTCGAGCCCGCCGTCCAGCGAGGCGATCTGCTTGCGGCCGGTGCTGTCGTCGAACCAGAACAGGGCGTAGGCGGGCGCGTCCGCCTGGGCGCCCGCGGCGTTGCCGACGGAGACGGGGCTGAACCGGCCGTCGTAGTCGTGCCGGGGGCCGATCTCGGTGAAGGCGGCCCGCAGCCCCGTGCCCGACAGGGCGGAGTAGCCGGTGACCGGCACCGCGTCGACGGCCACCCCGTCGCTGCCGGTGCAGCGGCCGTCGTTGCCGGAGACGTCGCAGTAGGAGTCGATGCCCACCAGGTCCACCCGCGCGGGCAGCGCGGCGGTCACGCTCGACTCCTCGCCGACGGAGACCACGTTCGCCGAGTACGCCCAGGCGAGGTTGTGCACGCCGCGCTCGGCGGCCCGGTCCTGCATGGCCGCGTACAGCTGCGTCAGCGTCGAGGCGTCCGCCCCGCCCCACCAGAACCAGGTGCCGTTGGCCTCGTGCAGGGGTCGGAACAGGACGGCGGCGCCGCGCTCGCCCAGGGCGGCGAACCGGTCGAGCACGCGGTCGTAGTCGGCCCAGAAGACCTGGCCGGCGGCGCTGCCGGTGTCCAGCAGGTCCGCGACCTGGCCCTGACCGGTGGTGTCGTCGGAGGAGCCGCCCGTCCACGGGTTCGGGGCGTGCCACGAGGCGGTGAGCAGCACGCCCTGGTCGGCGAGCGAGGCCAGGTCGCTCGTGCGGTCGGAGCCGTTGTCGAGGGCGTCGACCAGCTCGTCGGCGTCGAAGCCGACCAGGGCCGGCAGCGTGCCGAGGCGGTTCAGCGGCCGCGCCCAGCGGTCGTTGGAGATGTTCACCTGCTGCCCCAGGCCGGTCCGGCCGCTCGCCAGCCAGCCGTCCAGCGTGGCGAGGAGGCAGCCGACCGCCGGGTCCGCCGAGGTGTCGACGGGGGCGGGGTCGGGGGTCGTGGAGCAGGTCCCGCCGGTGCTGCTGGGCTGCGCTGACGGGGTCTCGGTCACGGGCTCCTCGCTCACGGTCACGGTGGCGGTGGCGGTGGCGGTGGCCGTCGGGGACGCGCCGGCGCTGCCGGCGTCCGTGCCCCCGGTGACCTGCTGCACCAGGTCGCCCACCTGGTCCTGCGCCTCGCTGACGGAGACCAGGCCCACCTCGGCACCCGCGTAGGCGATCACCATCGCCAGCACGGCGCCCGTCGTCGCGAGCAGCGCGGCGACGCGGCGGGAGTGACGGGTGGGGCGGGGCACGGGTCCATGGTCGGGCATCGGGCCAGGCGGTGGGTCCGCTTCGCGCGAGCCGGACGTCGGCGCACGCGTGCCTCCCCTCACCTGCTGCGCCCACCGATGCCGTCACCCGGTGCTGCGCGGGGGCGCGTCCCGCCCTGCTCGGCGCCGGGTGCTCGATACGGTGACCGGCGTGAGCCGGCGCGAGCAGATCCTCCAGACCGCCGCGCGGCTGTTCGCGGCCCGCGGCTTCCACGGGGTCTCCGTCTCCGAGATCGGCGCGGCCTGCGGCATCTCCGGGCCGGCCCTCTACAAGCACTTCGGCTCCAAGGACCTGCTGCTGGCGGAGATGCTCGAGCAGATCAGCGTCCGCCTCCGGGACGAGGCACGCCGCCGCGTCGCCGCCGCCGACTCGCCCGCCGCGGCCGTGACCGCGCTGGTGGAGCACCACGTGGCCTTCGCGCTGGAGCAGCCCGCGCTGATCGTCGTGCAGGACCGTGACTGGGCCAGCCTGCCCACCGACGCCCGCGAGCGTGTCCGCGGCCTCCAGCGGGAGTACGTGGCCACGTGGGCCGAGCAGCTGCGGCTGCTCTCCGCCGCCCGCTCCTCCACCTCGCCGGACGCCGAGGCGCTCTCCGAGGACGAGGCGCTCTCCGAGGACGAGGCGCGGGCAACGGCGCACGTCGTCTTCGGGCTGGTGAACTCGACCCCGCACTCGGCGGTGCTGCCCGCGGACGAGATGCGCGTGCTCCTCACCCGCTCCGCGCTGCGAGTGCTGGGGCTCTGAGGCCGCTCACCGTCCACAGGCCCGCGCCGTGGCGCGACCCTCCCCAGGGACGCCGTCGACCCTGGCCGCGACCCGCCGCCCCTGGTGTCGTGGACCCATGACGAGCGAGGCGACCGCGTGGCCGGCACCGGGTGAGCAGCACCCGGTGACCCGCGTCCTCGCGCGCCTCGACACCGCGGTCGGCGAGGCGCTGGAGGTGCCGCTGCTGGGTCTGGACGAGCCGCGCGCGGCCGAGGCGCTCGCCGCCGTGACCGCGGTGGAGTCGCGGCTGGTCGCGCTGCGTGCGCGGCTGACCTCGCAGGCGGAGGCGGTCGGCGTCGGCACGGGCACCGGCACCCGGGACGCGGGGGCCTGGCTGGCCCACCGGTCCCGGCTGTCGTCGGCCGAGGCTCGCCGTCGGTCGCGGTTCGCGCAGCGGCTGGTCCGCTGGCAGGCCGTGGCGGCGGCACTGGCCGAGGGGGACGTCAACGCCGAGCAGGCCCAGGCGATCACCACGGCGCTCGACGACCTCCCGGACTCGCTCGACCCCGCTCTCCTCGACCGCGCCGAGGCCCACCTGCTCACCGAGGCCCGCGACTTCGGGCCGAGGGAGCTGCGGGTCATCGGGGAGAGGCTGCTCCACGTCGTCTCCCCCGAGACGGCCGACGCCCACGACGCCCGAGTGCTCAGCGCGCAGGAGCGGGACGCCTGGGAGCGTGCCGACCTGTGGATGAACGACGACGGCCACGGGGCCACCTGGGGCCGCTTCCGCATCCCGACCGCCTCGGCCGCGGTGCTGCGCACCGCCCTCCACGCGCTGGCCGCGCCCGCGCGACGACCGGACCCGGAGCGTCCCGCCGACCCGGGCCCGCCCGGTCGGTCCCGGCCCTACCGCTTCCGGATGGGGCAGGCCTTCTGCGAGCTGCTCGACCGCATCCCGGTCGACGCCCTCCCCGACACCGGCGGCGCCAACGCCACGATCGTGGTCTCGATGACCCTCGACCAGCTGCGCGCCGAGCCGCGTGAGCGGGCAGGCGACCACGGGGCGGGCGCCGTCGCGTCCCTGGACACCGGCGACCGGCTCTCCGTGGCCGACGCACGACGGCGGGCCTGCGAGGCCGGCCTGGTGCCCGCCGTCCTGGGTGGCGCCGGACAGGTCCTCGACCTCGGCCGACGACGCCGGCTGTTCACCCGGTCGCAGCGGCTGGTGCTCCAGAGGCGTGACCGCGAGTGCACCGCGGACGGCTGCGACGCGCCCGCCGGCTTCTGCCACGCCCACCACGACGAGCCCTGGTCACGCGGGGGCCCGACCGACCTGGCCAACGCCCGACTGCTGTGCGGGCACCACCACCGGCGCATCCACGACCCGGCCTACCGGGCGGAGATCACCCCCGACAACCAGGTCCGGTTCCACCGGCGGACGTAGACCCACCGGCGTCCCTGGTCGGCCGCCGGGCCGGTCAGGGGAGCAGGTGTGCGGGCGGGTCGTCGTCCGGCTCGGGGTGCTCCTCCAGCCAGGCGAGGAACCGCTGCGCCCGCACGGCGGCGTCGACGGCGAGGTCCAGCTCCGGCTCCTCACCGCTCCCCTCACCAGCCTCCTCACCGGACTCCTCACCAGCCCCGGCGAGGGAGCGCTGGGCCGCGTCGAGCACCGGCCGCGCCTCGCGCACCCGGGCCAGCAGCCGCGCCCGCGGCAGGCCGCGCAGGTGCCACAGGAGCAGCGGGTCCGCCTCGAGCAGCCAGCCGACCTGCACCAGCACCGCCAGGGCGTGCTCGCAGGGGTCCACCCAGTGCCGGCAGGTGCACTCGCAGACGAGCTCACCGCCGTAGGGCAGCAGCTCGACCCCGGCTTCCTCGGCGTGCTCGACCAGGTCGTGCGGGAGGTCGCCGGCGAGCAGGGCGCTGGCGCGGGCGGGCTCGGCCAGCACGACCTCGACGAGGGCGGTGGCGTCCGCCTCGTCCAGCAGCGGGACGCTCACCACGACGCTGGCCAGCGTCTCGTCGGTCCCGACCGCGGCGGTGACCCGCCCCGGCTCCAGCCGGAGCCCACCCACGCGGCCGGTGCGGGCGTGCCGGCGACCGGCGGTCAGGTCGGGCTCGCCGTAGGCGGCCTCCTCGGCGGCACGGTCCCAGGCGCGGGCCCACCACTGCCGCAGCCGCGGCGCCTGCCGGCGGGGCGGTGAGGCCGCGTGGACGATCACGTCGCCCGGCTGGCTCACCGCAGGCTCACCAGGTCGCGCAGCTCGTCGTTGCTGAGCTCGGTGAGCGCGGCCTCGCCGCCCCCGAGCACCGCGTCGGCGAGGGCGCGCTTGCGGGTGAGCAGCTCGGCGACCTTCTCCTCGACGGTGCCGCGGGTGACCATCCGGTGCACCTGCACGGGCTTGGTCTGGCCGATCCGGTAGGCGCGGTCGGTGGCCTGCTCCTCGACGGCGGGGTTCCACCAGCGGTCGACGTGGACGACGTGGTCGGCGCGGGTCAGGTTCAGTCCGGTGCCGCCGGCCTTGAGGCTGAGCAGGAAGACGGGCACGCGGTCGGGTCCGTCGTCCTGGAACCGGCGCACCATCGCCTCGCGCTCCTTCACCGGCGTGCCGCCGTGCAGGAGCTGGTGCGGCACCCCGGCGCGGGCCAGGTGCCCCTCGATGATCCGCGCCATCGCCACGTACTGGGTGAAGACCAGCACGGCGCCGTCCTCGGCCAGCACGGTGCCGAGCAGCTCGTCGAGCAGCTCGATCTTGGGCGAGCGACCGCTGCTGCGCGTGCCGGTGCGCCGCAGGAACTGCGCCGGGTGGTTGCAGATCTGCTTGCAGCCGGTGAGGAGCGCCAGCACGAGGCCGCGGCGGGAGTCCTCGTCCGCCGCCTCGATCCGCTCCATCGTCTCGCGCACGAACGACTCGTAGAGCACCGCCTGCTCGCGGCTGAGGGAGAGCAGGTGGTCGGTCTCGGTCTTGGGTGGCAGCTCGGGGGCGATGCCGGGGTCGGACTTGCGGCGCCGCAGCAGGAAGGGGCGGACGAGGTCGGCGAACTGCGCGGCCTTCGTCGGCTCCTCGCCGGTCTCGATCGGGGCGGCCCACACCCGCCGGAAGGCCTGGCGGCTGCCGAGCAGGCCGGGCACCAGCCAGTCCAGGATCGACCACAGCTCGGTGAGGTCGTTCTCCACCGGCGTGCCGGTCAGCGCCACGCGCGCCTGGGCGCCGAGCGTGCGCAGGCCGCGGGCCGTCGCCGACCTCGCGTTCTTCACGTGCTGCGCCTCGTCGGCCACCACCAGGCCCCACGGCACGGACCCCAGGGCGCCCCCGGTGGTCGGCTGCTCGGCGCCCGCGCCGACCACGGGCTCCTCAGCCGACTCGGCCGCCGGTTCAGCACCCGCACCCGCCGGGCGTCGGCGCGACGGGACGGTGTCGGTGCGCATGGTCCCGTAGGTGGTGAGCACGAAGCCGGGGTCGGCACCGGAGTCGGTGCCGGAGTCGGTGCCGGCCACGTCGAGCAGGGTCGCCTCACCCGGAGCCAGGCCGTCGAGCGAGCGCTGCGCGCCGTGGAACCGGCGCACCGGCACCCCGGGGGCGAACCGACGGATCTCGGCCTCCCAGTTGCCGAGCAGCGAGGTCGGGCAGACGACGAGGGTCGGCGCGGGTGCCGTGCCGGCGGCCCGGGCCTGCTCGGCACGGTGCAGGTGCAGGGCGATGAGGGTGATGGTCTTGCCGAGGCCCATGTCGTCGGCCAGGCAGGCCCCCAGCCCCATCCCGGTGAGGTGGGAGAGCCACGTGAGCCCGGCCCGCTGGTAGTCACGCAGGGTGGCCTCCAGCCCGGCCGGCTCCGCGACCGGCGCGGCATCGCCGACGGCGGCCAGCCGCTCGCGCACCTTCAGCAGGCTCGCGCCCAGCACCACGGAGGGGCCGGCGCCCCACTCGTCGTGGCCGGCGGTGCCCGGAGGGCCGGGGTCGCGCGCCTCGGCCTCGAGCTGGGCGGCCACGCCGTCGAGCACCAGCCCGTCCAGCAGTGCGGCGCCACCGGTGAGCGCGGCCGCGATCGCCTCCGGCGGCCGCACGGTGCGCACGAGCCGCTTGCGGGCCTTGCGGGCCACGGAAGGGTCGACGACGGTCCACGCGCCCCGCAGGCGGACGACGGGCGAGGCCGCCCGGGCGAGCTCCTCCATCTCCTCCTCGGTCAGCGGGTCCTCGCCGAGCGCGACCTGCCAGGAGAAGGCGAAGACGGCGTCGGGGGTGAGCAGGCCGGTCTGCAGCGGGGCGTCCTTGGCCGCGCGCGGCTGCTTCTTCTCGTCCAGCACCAGCGAGGTGGACAGGTCCCGCCCCAACGACCGCGGCCACAGCACGTCCACGCCGCGCCCCGCCAGGGCGGCCACGCCGCTCTCCAGCAGGTCGGCGAGCTCGTCGGCCTCGAGCAGGATCTCGTCGGGGACCCGCTGGTCCAGCAGGCGCTCCAGCACCGGCCAGGCCTCGGCCGCGCCGCGCAGCGCAGCTGCGGCGTGCACCCGCGCCCGGTCACCGAAGCCGTGCTCGGTCGGGTCGTCGACCCAGAGCGCGGCCGCGTCCACGAGGTGCAGGGGCTCGCGCTCCTCGGCGACCTGCGGCACGACGCGCACCGACCCGGCGGTCAGGTCCTCCTCGTCGGCCTCCACGCGCAGCGACAGCGTCACCAGTGTGGGCAGGACGCCGGCGTGGCGGTGTCGCGCGATCCGGTCGGCCAGCCGGCGGCGGAAGCGGTCCTCGGCGGGTGGATCGTCGGAGCCCTCGGGCAGCGTCGGCTGCCCGGGCCCCGGTGGTTCGGTGAGCAGTCGGCGGCGCGGTCGCGCGGTCGCGGGGCGGGTCGCCCCCCGGGCGCCCTGGCCGGGCCGCGGCGCGCCCCGGGGCATCGCGTCGACGACGGCGTCGAGCACGGCCCGGACGACCGACTCCGCCTCGTCCTCGTCGAGGGCGTCGTGGGCGCGGGCGGCGGCGAGCATGCGGACGCGGTCCTCGTCCGCGTCCTCCAGCGTGCCGACCTGCCAGGACGGCGCCTGGCCCTCCTCCGCCGGAGCCGGCTCGAACGTGCCGGCGGCGACGAGCCGCATGCCGAGCAGCGCCGCCCCGGAGAGCAGCCGGGTCGAGGGGTCCAGGTCGGTGCGGCCGTGGGCCTTGGTGAGGATCGGCAGGGCCGCGCGCATCGGGAGCGCGACCGTGCGTCGCTCGTCGGTGAACTCCACGACTGACTCCCGCGGCGGTCTCGCCGCGTGGAACGTCGCGGTGCCGGTGACGGGGACGAAGCTCACCCGGGCGACGCTATCCGGCGCCCCCGACAGCGGCACCCCCGGCGCAACAGGGGTGTCGATCGGCGGGGCTAGGTTGGGCCCATGACGCTCCTCGACACCCCGATCGCCCGCCTCGACGGCACCCCCGCCACGCTCGGTGACCTGACCGGCGGCAAGCCGGCACTGCTCGTCAACGTGGCCTCCAAGTGCGGCCTGACCCCGCAGTACGCCGGCCTCGAGGCGCTCGCGGAGGAGTACGAGGGCCGCTTCACCGTGGTCGGCCTGCCGTGCAACCAGTTCGGCGGCCAGGAGCCGGGCTCCTCGGAGGAGATCGCCGAGTTCTGCTCCGCCACCTACGGAGTCTCGTTCCCCATGAGCGAGAAGATCGAGGTCAACGGCGACGGCCGGCACGCGCTCTACGAGACCCTCGTGACCACCCCCGACGAGGGCGGCAACGCCGGCGACGTGCAGTGGAACTTCGAGAAGTTCGTGATCTCCGCGGACGGCGGCGTGCTCGCCCGGTTCTCCCCGCGGGTCGAGCCCTCGGACGAGCGGCTGCGCGGCCTCATCGCCGACCAGGTGGGCTGATCGACCTGGCCGACCACGACCCCGGCGCGCGGGTGCTGATCAGGCACGACCCGTGCCCGTGGCTGCCGCCCGGCGGGGTCGCTGAGGTGGTGCGCGCCGCCCCCGGTGCCGTCCCGCCCTCACCGACGGCCGTCGTCCGCCTCCTCGCCGTCGCGGACGCCGCCGTGCTCGTCGTGCCCCGCCCCGACGGTGGCGGCCTCGACCTGCCCACGGCCCGGGTCGAGGGCCAGGACGCCACCGGCGCCCTGCGCGGTCTCCTGGCCGAGCACGGTGTCGGTGTCGCCGAGCCCGTGCCGGTCGGCTGGGTGCGCAACCACGTCCCCGACCCACCCGTCGACTACCCGTGGCCCTCGCCGGAGGCGTTCTTCGTGGTGCACCGGGTCGATCTGGCGTCCCGGAGCGGCGGCACGTGGCTGCCGCTGGGCGAGGCCGCGGAGGCGCTCGGTCACCGGCACTGGTGGCCGCTCGTGGGCGGTTGACGGCCTGGCCTCGCGACAGGACCTCGTCCTTCCTCGACCAACGGCCCGCACTCGTCCGGACGTTGCTCTGCCTCCGTCGTGAGACCGGGACGAAGGTCAGCCGGAGAGGCCCAGCGTCAGCGGGTGCACGGAGACCGCGCCGGCACGCAGGATCGCCCGCGCGGCCAGCGTCGAGGACCAGCCGGTGTCGACCAGGTCGTCCACGAGCAGCACCTTGGCGCCCTGGAGCGCCCCGGGCTCGCGCTCGACCAGGTCGCACCGGCGGCCCACGGCGGCCACGCGCTGGGCGGAGTTGGCCCGCCCGGCGCCCGGCGGCACGTCGGGGTCGACGACGGCCCAGCGGCCGAGCACCGGGAAGCCGGACTGCCGGGAGAGACCCTCGGCCAGGTCGGTGACGAGGGTGGGGCGGGTGACCGACTGCGCCATCACGATCGTGTCGACGTCGGGCCGCCAGTCGCGCAGGACCTCGAGCACGGCCTGCACCAGCGGCACCGGCACCGGGCCGTCCTCGGCGCCCTCGCGGAACAGCGCCCGCAGCGCCTGGCCGTGGCCGAGGTCGGTCAGCCGGGCGACGGCGCGGCCCTCGGCGGCCTGCTCCTTCACCTTGCCGCGGAGGTCGATGCCGATGCGGTCGAGCCCGGTCGGCCACATCTTGCGCGGCGACAGCGGCACGCCGGGCCGGTCGAGCCGCTCGCGGGCGGAGGCGACGGCCTCCTCCGAGACGTCCGTGGACAGCCCGAAGCCGCCGCAGTTGTCGCAGCGTCCGCAGTCCCGCGCCTCCGGGTCGTCCAGCTGCGCGCGCAGGTAGCGCATGCGGCACTGGTCGGTGCGCAGGTACTCCAGCATCGCCGCCTGCTCGCGCTCGCGGGCCTCGCGCACCCGGTCGTAGCGGGCGCGGTCGTAGACCCAGTCCTGCCCGGTGGACTCCCAGCCCCCGCGGACGCGGCGCACCGCCCCGTCCACGTCGAGGACCTTCAGCATCGTCTCCAGCCGCGTGCGGTTGAGCTCGACGCGCGTCTCCAGGGCCGCGGTGCTCATCGGGCGGCCCTCCTCGGCCAGCACCTCGAGCGTCTCGCGCACCTGCTCCTCCCGGGGGAAGGCGAGGGAGGCGAAGTAGGCCCAGATGTCGCGGTCCTCCGGCGCGGGCAGCAGGACGACGGTGGCCGACTCGCTCCGCGCGTCCAGCCCGCGGCCGGCGCGGCCGACCTGCTGGTAGTAGGCGACGGGCGAGCTGGGGGCGCCGAGGTTCACCACGAAGCCGAGGCTGGCGTCGAAGCCCATGCCCAGCGCGCTGGTGGCCACGAGCGCCTTGACCCGCCCGGCGGCCAGGTCGGCCTCGAGCGCCTGGCGCTCGGTGGCCTCGGTCTGGCCCGAGTAGGCGGCCACGTCGTGCCCGCGCGAGCGCAGGTAGTCGGCCACCTCCTGGGTCGCCGACACGGTCAGGCAGTAGACGATGCCGGAGCCGGGCTGCTCGTCGAGGTGGTCGGCCAGCCAGGCCAGCCGCTGGTCGGGGGTCTTCAGGTGCACGACCCCGAGCCGCAGCGACTCCCGGTCCAGGGAGCCGCGCAGCACCAGCACCTCGCCGGCACGCACCGAGCCGAGCTGCTGCTCCACGTCCGCGGTCACGCGCTCGTTGGCGGTGGCGGTGGTGGCGAGGACCGGGATGCCGTCGGGCAGGTCGCCCAGCAGGGTGCGGATGCGGCGGTAGTCGGGGCGGAAGTCGTGGCCCCAGTCGGAGATGCAGTGCGCCTCGTCCACCACCAGGAGGCCGCAAGTCGCGGCCAGGCGCGGGAGCACCTCGTCGCGGAAGCCCGGGTTGTTGAGCCGCTCGGGGCTGACCAGCAGGACGTCGACCTCGCCGCCGCGGATCTGCTCGTGGATCGGTTCCCAGTCCCCCGCGTTGGTGGAGTTGATCGTCACCGCTCGGATGCCGGCCCGCGTGGCCGCCTCGATCTGGTTGCGCATCAGCGCGAGCAGGGGGCTGACGATCACGGTCGGCCCGGCGCCCGCCTCGCGGCGCAGCAGCGTGGCCACGAAGTAGACCGCCGACTTGCCCCACCCGGTGCGCTGGACGACCAAGGCGCGGCGGTGGTCGACGGCGAGCGCCTCGATCGCCGTCCACTGGTCCTCGCGCAGGGTGGCCTCGTCCTTGCCGACGAGGGCGCGCAGGTGCTCCTCGGCGCGGGCGCGGACGGCCGCCCGCTCGGCATCGGGGTGCGCGGAGGCGGGCTCGGGATGGGCGGAGTCGGGATGGGCGGAGTCGGGGACGGGAGCATCGGTGGGGACCACGCCCCGATGTCTACCAGCGCACGCCGACGCCGCGGCAGCCGCGGCACCGGGCCTGGGGACGAAGCCGCCGAGACGTGAGCCTGTGGACGTCAGGTGGCCTTCACAGCCGACGCTTCGGTGCCCCTCAGCACCTCACCAGCCGGCAGGCGCACCGTCAGGGACGTGACCGTCCAGCCGTTCTCCCTCCCTCGTCCGCGCTCGACGCGCCGGCTGGTCCACCGAGCCCGAACCTCGCTCACCCCCCTGCTGAGAAGCGGGACGTCCCGGGTGTCGAGGTCGGTGGCCACCGGGCTGGCGCAGCCCGCGGTGCGGCTGGCGGTCGCCCCCCTCGTCCTGGTGCCCTTCGTGCCCTGGCTGGCCGGCCTGCCCGGCCCCACGGCGCTGCTGGACGCCGGGTCCCTGCCCGTCTCCCTGTGGTGGGCCGCCGTCGCGGCCGCCGTGGTGGTCTCGGTGCAGGCGTTCGTCTCCGACCTGCTCGACCTGCGCGCCGACCGCACCCTCGCGGCCCCCGGCGCGACCGGCCGGATGGTCCGCATCGGTCTGCTCACCACGCCCTGGGGCTACCTGGGCGCGCGGGCGCACGCCACCGGCGAGATCGGGCCGGTGGTCCTGGCCAGCGTGGTCGCCCTGGGCGGCACGGTGCTCCTGGGCGCCGCCCTCATGCTGGCCTGAGTGCTGGCCCGACGCCCCAGGCGCGGTCAGGAGTCAGCGCGGCTCCGACGGCACCACGCCGCCGATGGAGGTGCCCTCGCCGGGCGCGCTGGCCACGCCCCACCGGCCGCCGATCGCGACGATGCGGGCCTCCATGCCGGCCAGCCCGCCACCGCTGCGGGTCGCCTCGTCCACGTGGAACCCGACGCCGTCGTCCCGGACGCGGAACGCCGGCCCCGCCTCGTCCCAGACCTCGATGCGGACCTCCGTGGCCCGGGCGTGCTTGGTGGCGTTCTGGAGCGCCTCGAGGACGCAGAAGTACACCGCGGCCTCGACGTTCTCGGGGTAGCGCGGCACGTCGCCGCCGTCGACGCCGCACGGCACGGGCACCTGGAGCGCCGCGGCCCGCAGCGCGGGCACGAGCCCGCGCTCGGTGAGGACGGCGGGGTAGATGCCGCGCGCCAGCTCCCGCAGCTCGCGCACGGCGGCGATGTTCTCCTCGACGGCCTCGTCCAGCGAGCGCAGCACGGCGTCGCAGTCGCCGGCCTCGACGAGCGTGCGCATGCCGCCCAGGCGCAGGCTCAGCCCCACCAGCCGCTGCTGGGCGCCGTCGTGGAGGTCGCGCTCGAGCGTGCGCCGGGCCGCGTCGGCGGCGCGCACCACCTGCTCGCGGGAGGCCCGCAGCTCCGCGGACTGCGCCTCCAGCCGCCGGTAGGTGTCGAGCACGACCCAGGCGATGACCCCGACCACCATCGGCGTGAAGACCACCAGCGAGACCACGGGCCCCACGGACGACGGGACCGGCGAGGCCGCCCGCCGCCACTCGCCCAGCCCGGAGACCACCGCGACCCCGGCGAGCACGACGGCCGTGGTCACCACCAGCAGCCGCCGGTCCAGGAGCGGCATGGTGACCATCAGCGGCACCAGCAGCGCCAGCACCGCCAGCGGGGCCAGGAACGGCGTCACCCAGACCGCGCCGAGGGAGAAGAGCAGGGTCGAGGCGAGCACCGAGGCGCCGGCGGCCCGACCCCCGTGGCGCTGCACCCACGGCGCGCTGCCGAGCAGCACCAGGAGCGCCAGCGACATGACCAGCAGGTCCTGGGCGATCGTCACGAACCGGGCGCCGGCCAGGTAGGCCACGGCCAGCGCCACGGTGGCGCTGGTCAGGGCGAACGCGTTGACCCACCAGTACTGGCGGGCGCGGGCCTCGGCCTCCGGCGACGCCACGGCGGGCAGCGGCGGGCGGACGCCGGCCCGCCGGCGGACCGGGTCGAGCAGGCTCACCGGGGGCGACCCGGCGGTGCGGTCTCGCCGATCTCGCTGAGGTAGACGATCGCGGCGGCGACCCGGCGGTGGGTCTGGGAGTCCTGCGGCAGCTCCAGCTTGTTGAGCACCGAGCTGACGTGCTTCTCCACGGCCCGGTCGGTCACCACCAGCTGCTCGGCGATGGCCTGGTTGGTGTAGCCGGTGGCCACCAGGCCCAGCACCTCCAGCTCGCGTGGGGTCAGTCGCGCCAGGGGCGAGTCGGGGCGCCGTCGTCCGGCCTCCACGAGCATCTCGACCACGGTCTCGTCGACCACCGAGCCGCCGCGCGCGACGGCGCGCAGGCTGTCGACGAGCTGGCGGGCCCGGCCGACCCGCTCCTTGAGCAGGTAGCCGCGGCCCTGGGAGCCCTCGGCGATGAGGTCCAGCGCGTACTGGGCGTCGGCGTACTGGGTGAGCACCAGGACGCCCAGGCCGGGCCGGGTGCGCCGCAGCTCGCGGGCGGCCCGGATGCCCTCGTCGCCGTGGTCGGGCGGCATCCGCACGTCGGTGAGCACCACGTCGGGGTCGTGCTCCTCGACGGCGCGCAGCAGGCCGGGCAGGTCGGTGGCCACCCCGACGACCTCGACGTCGGAGAAGCCCGAGAGCAGGGTCAGGACGCCGGCCCGGATGAGCTCCCCGTCCTCGGCCAGCACCACGCGCATCACGTCGTCCACGCCGCCGAGGGTAGGGCCCGGCAGGGCCGCGGCACTGGACTGGTCCAGAGGGTCGGTCCACCCGGAACGACGCGCGCGGCGTGCCGGCTGACAGGCGTCGGTACATTCTTTGCCGCAGGAGTGGTGGCAGCACGACCGACGCCGCCGCGACCCTCGGCCAGAGTGTGGGCCGAGCCTTGATCACACTCGTGCTCGGCGGCGGGCGTCTTGCGGGCGTCCGCCACAGCTCTTTTTGGGGCTCCCCCGCGAGCTCGTGCGCCTGCCGTCAGCGGCGGCGGAACCGCCCGGTGGCCCGGTCCAGCACGGGGACGACGGCGTCGCGGTCGACCTGCGCGGCGAGGTCCACGTCGCGACCGAACCCGCGCGCCACCAGCTCACCGCCCGAGGCACAGCCGTGCAGCAGCGCAGCCGCGTGGCCCGCGTGGTCGGCGCGACCGCCCAGCGCGACCCAGGTGGCGCGGGCCGAGAGGGCCTCCGGCGAGAACCGGCCGGTGCCCAGCTCGGCGGCCACGGCGGCCAGCACCGCGCCGGCGCCCCACAGGTCCTCCTCGGCGGGGCGCAGCGACCCGTCGGGCCAATGCTCGCCCGCGGCCACCAGCGTGACCTCGCGGCCGGCCAAGACCTCGGGCACCAGCGCGTCGGCCACCGCCCGCGCGGTGCGCAGGGACGCCGCCCAGACCTGCACGCCCGCCTCGGCGAGCCGGGTGGCGATCGTGGACCCGTTGGGGCTGGGCAGGAGCAGGCGGGCCGGGAGGTCGCCGGCGGCAGCGGCGTCGGCCACGGACGCCGGGGAGAGGCTGACCCCGCCGGCGGCCGACTCCGAGCGGCCCACGGCCGGCACCGCCTGGTGCTCGCTGGCCAGGTCGGCGGCGCGCTCGTCGCGCCACGGGCACGGCACCACCTCGGTGCCGCCCGCGACCGCGAGCCCCACCGAGGTGGTGAAGGACAGGACGTCGACGACCACCGCGAGGCCGTCGTCCCGGCCCTGCACCGGCTGGCCATGCTCCTGCCGGCCGCGGCGTGCGGTGCAGGCCAGCGCACCGGACAGCCCCCAGGCCAGGCGCACCTGCGAGGCCGCCTGGCCGTGGGCGTGCTGCACCGACGTCATCGTGCTCACCAGATCCGGACGCGGTCCTCCGGGTCCAGCCACAGCCCGTCGCCGGGCTGGGTGCCGAACACCTCGTGGAACTCGGCCAGGTTGCGCACGATGTTCGCGCGGAACTCCGGCGGGCTGTGCGGGTCGATCGTCAGGTACTGCTGCTCCTGCTCCGTGCGCCGCTTCGTGCGCCACACGTAGGCCCAGTTGGAGAACAGCGTGCGCCGCTCCTCGAGGCTCGCCTGCCCGCCCGAGGCGATCATGAACGCCCGGTGCGCGATGGTGAGGCCACCCAGGTCGCCGATGTTCTCGCCCACGGTGAGCGAGCCGTTGACGTGCTCGCCGGGCAGGTTGCGCGGCTCGAAGCCGTCGTACTGCGCGACCAGCTTCTTCGACTTCTCCTCGAAGGCGGCCTTGTCGTCGGCGGTCCACCAGTCGTTGAGGTTGCCGGCGCCGTCGTACTGGGCGCCCTGGTCGTCGAAGCCGTGGCCGATCTCGTGACCGATGACCGCGCCGATGCCGCCGTAGTTCTCCGCCATCAGCGCCTCGGGCGAGAAGAACGGCTTCTGCAGGATGCCGGCGGGGAAGCAGATCTCGTTGGTGCCCGGGTTGTAGTAGGCGTTGACGGTCTGCGGGAGCATGAACCACTCGTCGCGGTCGACCGGCGCGCCGATCTTGCCCAGCTGGCGGTCGGTCTCGAACGCCGAGGACGCGGCGGCGTTGCCGATCAGGTCGTCCTTGCGGACGCTGAGCCCCGAGTAGTCGCGGAACGTCTCCGGGTAGCCGATCTTCGGGCGGAAGGTCTCGAGCTTGGCGTAGGCCCGCTGCTTGGTCTCCTCCGTCATCCAGTCCAGCTCGGAGATGGACTGGCGGTAGGCGGCCAGCAGGTTCGCGACCAGGTCGTCCATGAGGGCCTTGGACGTCGGCGGGAAGTGCCGGGAGACGTACTCGCGGCCCACGGCCTCGCCCAGCGCCCGCTCGACCAGCGCGACGCCGCGCTTCCAGCGGGCCCGCAGCTCGGGCGTGCCCGAGAGGGTGCGGCCGTAGAAGTCGAAGTTCGTCTCGACCAGGTCGTCGGTCAGGTACGGCGCGGCGTGCCGGATGACGTGGCTGGCCAGCCAGGCCTGCCAGTCGGCCAGCGGGACCTCGGTCAGCACCGTCGAGAGGTGCTCGAAGAAGGACGGCTGGCGCACGCACGCCTCGCCCATCACCTCGGCGGCCGTGCGGTGCGAGCCGGACAGGTTGGTCACGTAGACCTCCCAGTCGAACCCGGGGCACAGCGCCTTCACCTCGTCCAGGGAGCGCAGGTTGTAGGTCTTCTGGACGTCGCGGGTGGCCGCGCGCTCCCAGTGCCCGGCCGCGATGCGGGTGTCGACGGCGAGCACCGTGGCAGCCTTGCCGGCCGCGTCGGCCACGCCGCCCTGCTGGAGCAGGCGGGTCAGGTAGGCGACGTACTTCTCGCGGGTCTCGGCGAACTTGTCGTCGCGGTAGTAGGACTCGTCGGGCAGGCCGAGGCCGCCCTGGCCCAGGTGGAAGAGGTAGCGGTCGGAGTTGCGGTCGTCGGTGTCGATGTAGGAGCCGAAGAGGCCGTGGCCGCCGATCCGCTCGAACTCGCCCAGGAACGCGGCCAGGTCGCGGACGTCGCGCAGGCCGTCGACCGCCGCGAGCAGCGGCTGCACCGGCTCGAGGCCTCGTGCCGCGATCGCGTCGGTGTCCATGAAGGAGGCGAAGAGGTCGCCGATCTTGCGGGCCTCGTCACTCATCGTCGCCGGGTCGGCGGCGGCCAGGTCGGTGATGATCTCCCGGACCTGGGACTCGGCCGCGTCGGCCAGCTGCACGAAGGGGCCCCAGCTGGACCGGTCGGAGGGGATCTCCACCTCGTCCAGCCAGCGGCCGTTGACGTGGCCGAACAGGTCGTCGACCGGTCGGATGGCGAGGTCCATGCCCTCGCGGGCGTCGTCGAGGATGCTCACGCTTGCACAGTACCTATCGTCGCCTCCGGCGACATGTCGCCGGGCTTATACCCCTGTTCTTCACTCCTCGACTCGGCCCGGGCGTTCGCTGCGCTCACGGCCCGCACGCTCGTCTCGTCCCTGCAGAACAGGCGTCGCCCGACGACGCTTCACGTGTCCGGGATGCACGATGCCCAGAGGCATAGGGGTTGTGCCTCTGGGGACTCGGTCTGCTGGGTCACATGACCCGTTCTCGGGCGCCCTTGATCTGCAGGGAGCATGACGAGGTGCGGGCCGTGAGCCTGCGAACGCCCGTGCCGAGTGCTGCGACCGAAGAGCAAGGGTTACGAGCCCGAGAACATGCGACCGGAGGGAGCCTTCTCACACCGCCTCGTCCAGGGCGGCGCGCACGCTCATGACGACGGCCTCGGGGTCGAGGCCGTCGCGGGCGGCGAGCTCGGCGACGAGGCGGCGCACGACGAGCAGCATGCCGCCCATCAGCGGGGAGATGTCGAGCTCGAGCTCCTCGGTCTCCTCGTCCAGCAGCAGCTCGATGGCCTCGATCTCGAGGAGGTGGGAGAAGACGAGGTCCATGGTGTCGGCCTCGTCGCCACCGCCGACGCCGTCGGAGGCGACGACCCCGTCGAGGATGATGTGGCCGGCGCGGCGCACGCGCTCCTCGTCGCTCATCTCGGGCGCGTCGTGCCCGTGGTCACCGTGGTCGTGGTCGTGCCCGTGGTCCTCGTGGTGGCTCATGCGCCCATCCTGCCGGACCTGCCGCCGGCCGGGCCGCTGCGGGAGGATGACGGCGTGCCCACCTCCGCTCCCGTGCTCGTCTACGACGCCGACTGCGCCTTCTGCACCCGGTGTGCGCAGTGGCTGGCGGCGCGGGCGACGTGCCGGGTGGAGCCGTGGCAGTCGCTCGACCTGGCGGCCGTGGGGCTGACGCCCGAGCAGGTGCGGACGGCGGCGTGGTGGCTGCCCGGCGGCACAGGCACCGACACGGGCACCGACGCCCCGCGCGGCGGTGCGCGCGCGGTGGCCGCGTCGCTGCGGGCCTGCCGGGGCACGGCCCTCTCCCCGGTCTACCGCGCCGCCGGCGTCCTGGTGGACCTCCCGCCGGTGCGGCCGCTCGCGGCGCTGGTCTACCGCTGGGTGGCGGCGAACCGGTACCGGCTGCCGGGCGGCACGGCCGCCTGCCGGCTGGAGGACTGAGCGCCCTCCCCTGGCCTGGTCTCGCGACAGGACCTCGTCCTTCCTCGGCCGACGGCCGGGCCGCTGGTCAGCCGGGGTTGACCACCCGGTTCATCTCGAAGTGCATCGGGTCGGTGAAGGCCCAGTCACCGCCCCACGTGAAGCCCCACTTCTCGAAGACGGCGACGACGGTGCGGTCCATCTCGCCGACCGTGCCGCGCTGGTTGCCGGGCACGTTGAGGTCCAGCGCGAGGCCGAAGGAGTGGTTGGACAGCGACGTCGTGCCGGCGATGAACCGCGGGTAGTAGCAGCCGGCGTACTCGCCGGGGTGGATCTCGGAGGCCAGCCCCAGGTCGACGATCTCGGTGAGGGCGGCCCGCAGCTGAGGGAAGATCGCGTTGTTGCAGGTCACCGAGCCCAGGATCGGCACGGTCTCGGTTCTGATGTGGGCGGCGACCCAGGCGGGGTCGGGGGCGATGCGTCCGCCGCCGAGCACGGTGTAGGTGAACCGGCCGACCGCCTCGCCCACGGTGCCGACGACGACGGCGGTCTGTGCGGCGCCGACGGGCAGGTCGGGGCCGAGGATCTCCACGGCGGCGTCCGACCCGGCGGCCCGGGTGACGGCGCGGCGCACCGACTGCGGGGAGGTGCGGGGCGCGACGGCCACGAGCAGGGCGTTGCCCCGGGTCATCTCGAGGTCGTCGACCCAGGCCTCGTTGACGACGGCGTCGACGCCGGCCACCTGCGGTGCGTAGGCGCCGACGTGGACCCGCGGGCTGTCGGTGCGGTTGCCCAGCCGCAGCCAGCCCTCGTCGTCGGCGGGCAGCCGGCGGCGCAGGGCGGGGCGCACCGCGATCTCACCACCGGCCACCCGGTTCCACACGACCTGGCTCTGCGCGGACGCGGCGGGGGTGAAGCGGCGGTAGCGGGCCGGGTCGACGGCCAGCAGGTCGAGCGTGCGGTCCTCGACGAGGGCCTGGGCCCGGGAGACCCGCTCGACCAGGCGGACGCCGGGCACCGCCCGCACCCGGGCCACGGCCGCGGCGTCGAGCGGCTGGGAGGTGGTGACGAGGAGGTCCGCGGCGACGAGCGCGGCCTCCAGCGGCGCCGGCCGGTCCACGGCGTGCTCGGGATCGGCCGCCCAGGCGCCCAGCGTCTCCCCGGGGCTCGTCGCGGCACCGGAGGAGCCGGACGAGCCGGACGAGGGTGAGGAGGGGGAGGCCGGTCCCGCGGTGGCCGCGGACGAGTCGTCGGCCGGCGCGCCGGCGCTGCCGTCGTCCGCCGCCCCGCAGGCGACCAGGACGGGGGCTGCGACCAGGCAGCCGACGAGGACCAGGCGCGCGAGCAGACCACCGGGACGGGGGGCGCCGCGGTGGTGACGGCGGTGGGGGGAGCGCGCGTGGGCCATGGTGCTGACGATGGTAGGCGGCTCGGCGCACGAGTGTGGCCACCGTCACTCACCCCCGCGCATGACGCTCCTGAGGATCACCTGAATAGGCTGGGCCCGTGGCTCGCCCCCGTTCTGCCTCCGCCCGGCTCGTCGAGCACGTCCAGAAGCTGGGTGAGCAGCACCCGCCGATCGACCTCGCCAGCGTCGACTTCGCCGTGAAGGACCCGCGGCTGCTCAACGAGCGGTTCGGCCACGTCCTCGACTTCATGGCCCGCGTCGAGCTCGAGGTGGACCGCAACGTCCTCGAGCTGCTGACGCTGCTGCCGGACCCGCCCGAGGTCGACGTGTTCTTCTACCGCGACGTGTGGCAGCCGCAGGAGATCCAGCACGGCCGCATCCTCGACGAGCTCCAGGTGCGCCTGGGCCGCGACAACGCGGTGACCGACCTGGAGAACGTGGGGTTCAAGCTCAAGCTGCTCGGCGCGCTCTCCCACCTCGGCGCGTTCCAGGACGTCAGCCGGATGCTCTACTACCTGACCGGCATGGCCACGGAGCGCTCGGCGGTGCTGGCCTACAACATCCTCCACGACGGCATCGTGGAGATGGGCGAGGGCGCGATCGCGGAGACGGTCATCGTGCCGATCAAGCGGCAGGAGCCCGGCCACTACGCCTTCTACCAGCTCTCCGCCCGCCACCTGTGGGCCGAGCTGGCGCCGTGGCAGAAGTGGCTGGTGCGCAAGCTGCGGTCGTTCTCGTTCTCCCCCGTGGGCGTCAACAACCCCGAGCAGCTGGCCGACTTCGGCGACGTGATGGCCACCCTCGGCGTGAGCGAGGACGTGCAGTTCGTCGCCCAGATCGCCCGCGTGGAGACCGAGCTGCTGTGGGCGCGCGGGCACGGCCTGCCCGTGCCCGACTACATCGTGCAGGCGTTCGCCGGCGCGGTCTCGGCCGCGCGGGAGCGCGCCGCGGCCTGAGGCCGCCCGTCAGAGCTCGCCCGTCAGAGCTCGCCCGTCAGAGGTGGTGCGCCAGCCCGGGGTCCCGGGCGTCGCGCGCTGCCTGCGCGATCATCTCGGCGAACTTGTCGGCGCCGCCCGTGCAGCGGAACTGCACCAGGTGCCCCTCGGTGCGCACCCCGATCGTCTTGGTGACCAGCCCCGGGCCGATCTCGACCCCGGTCACGTCGACGGTCTCGAGCTTGAGCATCCCCTTGCTCGTGGCCGCCCGGCTGGGGAGGAAGGTGAGGTGGAGGTGGGACAGCATCAGCCGCCCGTTGACCCAGGAGCCCGCCCACTGCTCCTGGAACGTGTTCAGCGCAGCGTCGGAGCCGCTGCCGCCGCGCCCGGTGCTCTCCACGAGCAGCGAGCCGACCTTCGAACCCATCGTGGCGTAGGACATGTCTCGCAGTGTCCTCGGCGAGGCTGTCAGAGGGGAAGGACAGTGCCGTGAGACGGGCGCGTCCGACTTGCCCGCCCGCCGCGCGGTCCCCGAGAGTGGCCGGATGACCAGCAGCCACGCGTTCGGCATCGACTTCGGCGGCACCGGCATCAAGGGCGCCCCCGTGGACCTCGTGTCCGGCGACTTCGCCGAGGAGCGGGTGCGGGTGAGGACCCCGCAGCCGGCCACGCCCCAGGCCGTCGCCGCGGTCTTCCGCGACCTCGTCGCGTCCTTCCCCGACAACGACGGCCCCATCGGCGTCACGGTGCCCGGCGTCGTCCGGCACGGCGTCGTCGGCTCCGCCGCCAACATCCACGACTCGTGGATCGGCACCGATGCCGACCGCCTCTTCTCCGAGGCCACGGGTCGCACGGTGCACGCCGTCAACGACGCGGACGCGGCGGGGCTGGCCGAGGTCCGCTGGGGCGCCGCGGCCGGGCGCACCGGCCTGGTCATCGTGACGACCCTCGGCACCGGCATCGGCTCCGCCCTCGTGCAGGACGGCGTGCTGGTGCCGAACTCCGAGCTGGGGCACCTGGAGATCGACGGCGAGGACGCCGAGTCCCGGGCCTCCAACCGGGCCCGCGAGGCCGAGGACCTCTCCATGGAGAAGTGGGCCAAGCGCCTGACCCGGTACTACCGGACCCTGGAGATGCTGTTCTCCCCCGACCTGTTCGTGGTCGGTGGCGGCATCAGCAAGCGGCACGCGGAGTTCCTGCCGCTGCTCGACCTCGACACCGAGATCGTGCCCGCCCAGCTGCGCAACAAGGCCGGCGTCGTGGGCGCCGCGCTCTACGCGACGACCTGACGCCCAGCGGTGGTCGAGGTGCGACGAGCCCCGGCGAGGAGCCTCGAGACCGCCGCACCCGACGCCGGCCTCAGTCGCGCTCGCGGCCGCTGATCGCGTCCGCGACGGCCTCGGTGACCTCGGTGTTGAAGACGCTGGGGATGATGAAGCTGGCGTTGAGCTCGTGGTCGCCCACGGTCAGCGCGATGGCCTCGGCGGCCTTGAGCAGCATCTCGGTGGTGACGTCGGAGGCGCGGGCGTCGAGCAGGCCGCGGAAGACGCCCGGGAACGCCAGCACGTTGTTGATCTGGTTCGGGTAGTCCGAGCGGCCCGAGGCGACGACGGCGGCGTGGCGGCCGGCGACGGCCGGGTCGATCTCCGGGTCCGGGTTCGCCAGCGCGAAGACCACGGCGTCGTCCGCCATGGTCGGGATCCACTCCTCCTTGAGGATGTTGGGGGCCGAGACGCCGATGAAGACGTCGGCGCCCTTGAGCGCGTCCTCGAGGGTGCCGCGGACCTTGCGCGGGTTGGTGCGGATGGCCAGCTCGGCGTGGGAGCCGGTGAGGGTGTCGTCGTCCGAGGACAGGCAGCCGACCTTGTCCACCATCACGATGTCGGGCACGCCGGCGGCGAGCAGCAGGTTGCAGATCGCGGTGCCGGCGGCGCCGGCGCCGTTGAGGGCGATCCTGACCTCGCCGATCTCCTTGCCGACCACGCGCAGGGCGTTGGTGAGGGCGGCGAGGACGACGATGGCGGTGCCGTGCTGGTCGTCGTGGAAGACGGGGATGTCGAGGGACTCGCGCAGCCGGGCCTCGATCTCGAAGCAGCGGGGGGCGGCGATGTCCTCGAGGTTGATGCCGCCGAATCCGGGGGCGATCATCTCGACAGCGCGGACGATCTCGTCGGTGTCCTGGGTGTCGAGGCAGATCGGCCAGGCGTCGATGTTGGCGAACCGCTTGAACAGGGCCGCCTTGCCCTCCATCACCGGCAGCGCGGCGCCGGGGCCGATGTTGCCCAGGCCGAGCACGGCGGAGCCGTCGGTGACCACGGCGACGGAGTTGCCCTTGATGGTCAGCCGCGGGATGTCCTCGGGCTTCTCGGCCAGCGCCCGGGAGACCCGGCCGACGCCGGGGGTGTAGGCCATGGACAGGTCGTCGCGGTTGCGCAGCGGCACCTTGGAGGAGACCTCGATCTTGCCGCCGATGTGCAGCAGGAACGTGCGGTCGGAGACCCGGTAGACCTCGACGCCCTCGACGGTCTCGGCCACGCCGGGCAGGGACGCGGCGTGCTCGGCGTCGCCCGCGGAGCAGGTGACGTCGACCGTCAGCTTCTCGTGCGTCGACTCGGTGACGTCGATCGCGGTGACGATGCCGCCGGCCTGGCCGATGGCGGTGGCCACGGCCCCGATCACGCCCGGGTTCGCCGGGGTGTGGAGACGCATGGTGATCGAGTAGGAGGACGCGGTGGCTGCGGAGGTCGGCACCGGGTCACATTCCACCTGCCGCCCGGTTACGGGCAAGTCCGTCGGGACCGCAACGACCGCAAGTGACGCACCGCACAGACGTGGATCGTTCCAGGCGGGGCTCAGACCTCCTGGGCGTCCAGCCGGCGCAGCAGGTTCTCGGAGAACCGGTCGCCCATCTGGTTGATCACCTGCTTCATGGTGGTGCGCACCACCGGGCCGGAGAGCTTCGGCAGCGGCAGGTCGAGGGTGATCTCGAGACTGGTGGACAGCCGGGTGCCGCCGTCCGCCTCGGCCAGGTCGTACCAGCCCTCGACCGACGAGCGCTCCGTCGTGCCCTCCGGCGGGTCGTGGCGGAACTCGATCCGGCTGGGCTCGTCGTAGGTCATCGCCTCGGTGAAGGCGGGCGAGACGTTCATGCCGGCCACCTCCAGCCCGCCCAGCTGCCAGCGCCAGTGGTCGCCGTCGGCGGTGATCCGCGAGACGAAGGGCGTCAGCTCGGCGACGGCGTCGGGGTCGCTGAGCACGGCCCAGACCTCGGCGCGGGTGGCGGTGATGACGGCGGTGGCCTCGGTGGAGGCGGAGAAGCGGGTCACGGGGTACCTCCGGCGGGGGCGGCGAGCGCGGCCTCCACGTCGTCGCGGATGCTCTCGGGGGTCGTCTTCGGGGAGTAGCGGCGCAGCACCGCACCGTCGCGGCCGACGAGGAACTTGGTGAAGTTCCAGTTGATCCGGCCGCCGAGCAGCCCCTTCTTCTCGCCCTTGAGCCAGTCGAAGACCGGGTGGGTCTCGGGCCCGTTGACGTCGATCTTGGCGAACAGCGGGAAGGAGACCCCGAAGTTCCGCTCGCAGAAGGACGCGATCTCGCCCTCGTCGCCGGGCTCCTGGTGGGCGAACTGGTCGCAGGGGAAGCCGAGCACGGTGAACCCGCGTGACGCGAAGTCGTCGTAGAGCCCCTGGAGGCCCTGGTACTGCGGCGTGAACCCGCACTGGGAGGCGGTGTTGACCACGAGCACGACCTGGCCGGCGTACTCGGAGAGGTCGACGTCCGCGCCGTCGATGCCGCGGGCGGAGAAGGAGCTGAGACTCGTCATGCCTGCCAGCATGACGGGCGGGGGTGCACGGGCGTCTCCCCCAGGCGTCAGCCCACCATCGTCCCGACGACGCTGACGGTGTCGCCCACGGACGGGGCGAGCGGGCCGAGGTCCTCGCCGCTGACCCGGACGCGGCGGTCCGCCACGTCCAGCCAGACCCGGCCGTCGCCGACCTCCGCGACCACCCCGCGCACCCGGTAGCGCTGCCCGCCGAGCCGCTCGAGCACCGGCTCCCCGTCGTCGACGGCGAGCGCGTCGTCGCTGACCATCCGCAGCTCGGGGCGCCTGCGGCGGCGCAGCAGCACGGCCAGGCCGAGGGCCACGAGCACGATGACGTCGAGCACGAGCACCCCGCCCAGCGGCAGCTTCTGCCCGGCCACGGCGAAGGTGGTGGGGTCCTCGGCGTCCCAGCGCACCTCGGCGGTGCCCTCGTCGCTCACCTGCTGCCAGGTCTCGTCGTCGACGGCCACCTGGAAGGTGCGGTCGTCGTCGCTGAGCCCCCGGCCGCTCGCCTGGTCACCGGCCTCGTCACCGGCCTGGGCCACCAGCGCCTCGACCACCGCGTCGGGCAGCCGCACCGCGACCTGCTCCCCGTCGTCCGCGGCGGTGGCGGCGACCTGCTCGCGCTCCCCGTCGGAGGCGAGCCGGTGCTGCGTCCACCAGGTCGCGGCCAGCGGGGCCTGGAGGAGGACCAGCACGAGGACGAGCACGATCGTGCGGAGGCTGCGGCGACGCATGGCGCCCAGTATCGGGGGTCGGGGCACGCTCACCCCAGGTCCGGGCCTCCGGAGGCCTCGGCGACCAGCGCCAGGAACCGCTGCCGGGCCTCCGCGTCCCCCTGCCGGCGTGCCCGCGTGCGCGGCACCTGGTGGACGGGGCGGGGCGCTCTGTCGTGGAAGAACGTGCCCCGGGCGGTCGAGGGGCGGGTGGCCACGAACCAGACCGCGGTGTCGGCGCCCTCGGCGGCGTCGCGCAGCAGCGGTCGCAGCAGCCGGTCGAACCCCGGCAGCGCGTCGGTGAGCCCGGGGGTCGCCACCCACCCGGGGTGCATCGAGGCGACCAGCACGCCGGTGCCCCGGGTGCGCCGGGCCCAGGCGTCGGCGAGCACGACCTGCATCCGCTTGGTGCGCGCGTAGGCACGGACCCCGTCGTAGGGCAGGTCCTCGGGGCGGCGGTGCTCGAGGTCGTCGACGGAGTCGGCGTGCAGGCCCGCGGTGTACATGCCGCCCGAGCTCATCCACAGCACGCTGCCCCGCCCCGTCCGCAGGGCCGGGAGGAGGAGGGCGGTCATCAGGTGCGGGCCGAGCACGTGCACGGCGAGCCCCTGCTCGTGGCCCTGCGGGCTCTCCTGCCGCTCGGTGGTGAGGACGCCGGCGTTGTGCACCAGGCCGTGCAGCGCGTCGACCCGGCCGAGCAGGTCCGCGCACCAGGCCGCCACGGCGTCGAGGTCGCCGACGTCGCAGACCTCCTCCACCACCTGCGCGCCCTGCGCCCGCAGGTCGGCGGCCTCCGCGGCCACCTTGGCCGGGTCGCGCCCGAGCAGGTGGACGACGGCGCCCAGCCCCGCCAGCCCGACGGCCGTGGCCCGGCCGATGCCGGAGGTGGCCCCGGTGACGACGACGTGCCGACCGGCCAGGCTGCCGGGCTCGGGGTCGCGGCGGGCCGGGTCGAGCCGCCAGCCCGCACGGCGCAGCCGGGGGCCGGTGGCCGCGTACCCGGGCAGGACCGCGCGGTCGGCGGCCACGTCCAGCGCGCGGGTGGCGGCGCGCGCCAGGCCCAGTGACAGGCTCCGTGACAGGCCCAGCGCCACTCCCCGTGCCGTGCGGGAGGCCGGTGCTCGTGTGCTCACGACCCGACCGTAGCCGGGCGCCGCGGCGACGATCCGAGCAGGTCAGGACACCTGTGGACAGAGTGGACACCCGCGTGGGACCAAGGTCCCGAAAACGACACCAGGATGCGGAAGTCGCACGTGCCGGCGTGCAGGCTGGCGCACCGTGGACGACGACGAAGCCGTCGCCGACGCTCGATGCCGATCCATCGTCGCCGCCCGCATCGCCCATGCGAGTCCTTCTCGGGAGACGCCATGCAGACACGACCCCGTACCGGGGCGCGCCAGCCCGCCAGTCGCGCCCCGGGCACCGGTCCCCCGACCGCACCGGTCACGCCACGCCCGTTCGACACCGCCGCCTGAGGCGGGTCCGGGCCTCCACGGCGCTCGTCCGTGCCTCCTGTGCCGCCCCCAGCGCCACGTCCGGGGCCAGGACGTCGTCCCCACCCCACCCCTGCTCAGCCCCTGCTCACTCCCCTGCCCACCCCCGCTGCTCGACCCCTCACCTCTCGGAGATCCCCCATGTCGCCCGTCCCCGCCGGCCGCCTGCGCGCCGCCGTCGTGGCCCTGGCCCCCGTCACCGCGCTGCTCCTCGGCGCCGTGCTCCCCGCCTCGGCCGCACTCCCCCAGACCCCGACCAGCACCAGCACGAGCACCAGCACCAGCACCAGCACCAGCACCAGCACCAGCACCAGCACCACCCTCGCCGGCGCGACCCCCGAGGGTCCGCCCGAGCCCGAGGTCCGCGGCGAGCGCCTCGTCGACGCCCGCACCGGCAGCACGCTGCACGTGGCCGGCCTCAACCGCCCCGGCACCGAGTACGCCTGCGTGCAGGGCTGGGGCTTCTTCGACGGCCCCACCGACGCCGCCGCGATCCAGTCGATGCTCGCCTGGGGCGTCAACACCGTGCGACTGCCCCTCAACGAGACCTGCTGGCTCGGCATCAACGGCGTCGACCCGCGCTGGAGCGGGGAGAGCTACCGCGCGGCCGTGGAGGGCTTCGTCGCGCGGCTGCACGACGCCGGCCTGGCCGTCGTCCTCGACCTGCACTGGAGCCACCACGGCAGCACCCGCGCCACCGCGCAGGAGCCCGCGCCCAACGCCGACCACAGCATCGACTTCTGGCGCAGCGTCGCCACCCGCTTCGCCGACGACCCGAGCGTGATGTTCGAGCTGTTCAACGAGCCGCACGACATCTCCTGGAGCTGCTGGCGCGACGGCTGCACCACCGCCGAGGGCTGGCGCGCCGCCGGCATGCAGGAGCTGGTGGACGCGGTGCGCTCGGTCGGCGCCACCCAGCCGCTGATCGTCACCGGGCTGCTGTGGGGCGGCGACCTCGAGCGCTGGTCGCAGTTCCGGCCCACCGACCCGCAGGGCCAGGTGGTGGCCGGCTGGCACGTCTACAACTTCTCCGGCTGCAGCACCGCCTCCTGCTGGGACGCGACGGCCGCACCGGTGGCCGAGGAGGTGCCGGTGCTGCTCACCGAGGTCGGCCAGGACGGGTGCGGTCGCGACTTCCTCGACCGCATCCTCCCGTGGGCCGACGAGCACGGCATCGGCTACCTCGCGTGGTCGTGGAGCACGGCCGACTGCTCGAGCATGCCGGCGCTCATCTCCGACTGGCAGGGCACCCCGACCGCCTACGGCGCCGGCTACCGCGAGCACCTCCAGACCCGGACGCTGCCCGACGACGACGCCGGCGCCCCGCCCACGGAGCCCGGCGGCACGCCCGTGCCCGTCGACCCGACCGCCCTGCAGACCTTCGAGTCCGGCACCCACGGCTGGAAGGCCCGCTGGGGCTCGATCGGCGTCTCCTCCTGGGCCGGCACCGCGCGCAGCGGCACCGGTGCCCTCGCCCTCGACCTCAGCGGTGCCGGCTGGCCGGCGGCCGGGTTCGGCGTCGGCTCCCAGGGGCTGAGCGGCCAGGTGCGGGGCGGGTCCGAGGTGACGATGCGCGTGTGGGCCCCCGACCGCGGCGACGGCACCGCGCCGGTCAGCGTCTCCCCGATGACGTTCGACCCCTCGTGGCGGGCCTGGGTCGGCGGCGCCGTGACGCTCCAGGCAGGCGCGTGGACCACCGTGCGGTTCACCGTGCCCGACGCCGGGGCGATCATCGCCGGCCTGCAGGTCAACAACGGCAGCGGCTGGACCGGCCGGATCTACGTCGACGACGTGGACGCGGTCGCACCGCGCCTCACCTTCGACGCCGGCACCGAGGGCTTCTCCACCCGGTGGGGCTCGGCCACGGTGGGCCGCCGCACCACCGACACGTGGGCGGGCGCCGGGGCGCTGACGGTGCGGCCCGGCACCGGCTACCCCGCGGTCGGCACGGCCTCGGTGACCGACCTGGACCCCGGCGACGACGTCGTCCTGCACGTGCACGTGCCCGCCGGCACCGGCACCTGGGCCGCCGGCACCGGGCCGAGCACGCGCCTGGAGGACGGCTGGAACACGGTGCGGTTCACGGTGCCCGCCTCGCTGGACCGCGTCCGCATCGTCGGCCTGCAGGTCAACAACGGTGGCGGCTGGAGCGGCACCCTCGGGGTCGACCAGGTCTCCTGGTGAGCGGCGCCTGACCCCGCCGGCCCGGCCGGGACGTCATACCTCTGAGGGACACTGCGTCCGCTCCGCATGACGTCCCGGCTTCGGGGCGTCCCGGCTTCGGGGCGCACGCGGCCGCCACTACCGTGGCCGCGTGCGCTTCGGAGTGACCCTGCTGACCGACCTGTCCTGGGCCGAGTCCCGACCCCGCTGGGTCGCGGCGGAGGAGATGGGCCTCGACCACGCCTGGACCTACGACCACCTGACGTGGGGCTCGCTGCCGGAGTCGCCGTGGCGCGACGCGCTCACCACCCTGGCGGCCGCCGCGGCGCTGACCAGCCGGATCGGGCTCGGCACCGCGGTCACCGCGCCGAACTTCCGGCACCCGCTGCCGCTGTACCGGGAGGTCCAGGCGCTCGACGAGATCTCGGGCGGCCGCTTCCTGCTCGGCCTCGGCGTCGGGGGCGACCTCGACTCGGCCAAGCTGGGCCTGCCCGACATGAGCGCCAAGGAGCGCGTCGACCGCTTCCAGGAGTTCACCGACCTGCTGCGGCGCCTGCGCTCGGAGGACCACGTGGACGCGGCGGGCACCTGGTTCAGCACCGTCGACGCACGCACCGCGCCGACGCCGTCCACCCCGTTCGTGGTCTCCGGCAACGGGCCGCGCTCGATCCGCTACGCCGCCCGGGTGGGCGAGGGGTGGATGACGACGGGCCGCCCGGCCGACGACCTCGACGGCTGGTTCGCGCACCTGGCGGAGATGACCGCGACGCTGGACGAGGCGCTGGAGAAGGCCGGCCGCGACCGCGCGTCGTTCCCGCGGTACCTGCTGATGGACGCGCCCGCCAGGTTCAGCCACGGGCTGTTCGCGCTCTCCAGCACCGACCTGTTCGAGGAGATGACCGGCCGCGCCGCCGCCCTCGGCTTCACCGACCTCATCACCCACTGGCCGCGCACCGGCGAGCCCTACGCGGGCGAGGACGCCGACCTCGAGCGGGTCGTGGCCGACGTCCTGCCGCGCTGGCGCTGAGCCTCTCCTCGCCTACTGCTCGACGGCGACCAGGCGCTTCTCGGCCGCCGAGACCCGGGCCGCGTCGAGGATCGCGAGGACGTGGATCGCCTCCTCGACGGTGACCACCGGGGCACCGGTGCCGGCCACGGCCTGCGCGAACGCGGTGTACATGTCGTGGTAGCGGCCCTGGGCCGAGGGCACCCGCTCCTCGCCGTCGGCGGTGCGCAGCCAGCCGGCGTTCTCGGGGCTGTCGTACCCCCAGCCCTCGGGGTCGGCGGCGGGCCGCAGGCCTGCGAAGACGTCCTGGGCCTGCACGTCGCGCGAGAGCGACTGGTAGCTGCCGGCCTCGCCGTAGGCGAGCAGCTCGCGCTGGGCCAGGTGGACGGTCTTGGTCGACTCCACCGTCGACATGGCGCCCGAGGCGTGGGTGAGCGTGAGGTGGAAGGACACGTCGGTCAGGCCACCGCCACGGCCGACGTCGGGGATGTCGGCGTGGTCGAGGTGGCCGAGCACGTGGGTGACCGGGCCGAGCAGGCCGACGACCTGGTCGACGACGTGGCTGCCCAGGTCGCGCAGGAGGCCGCCGTTCTCGCCGCCCTCCACGCCGTGCGCCTCGTCGAGGTCGAAGCGGGAGTGGACGCGCCAGATCGGGCCGAGGCGTCCGGCCTCCATCACGCCGGCCAGGGTGCGGACGTCGGCGTCGGTGCGGCGGTTGTGGAACGGGGCGAGCACCACGCCGGCGTCCTGCGCTGCCTGCGCCACCTCGCGCGCCACCTCGGCGGTGGGCATGAACGGCTTGTCCATGAGCACGTGGACGCCGGCGGCGATCGCCTCGAGCGCGAGCTCGCGGTGCGTGGCCGGCGGGGTGGTGATCGTGACGGCCTCGACGACGCCCGCGGCGAGCATGTCGGTGAGGGAGTCGAAGACGGGGACGCCGGGGTAGTCCTCGGCCAGCTCCTTGCGGCGGGCCTCGGAGCGGGTGACGACGCCCGCGAGCTCGACGCCCTCGGCGGCCTCGACGAAGGGGGCGTGGAAGAAGCGCCCGCCGACGGAGTAACCGACGACACCCAGCTTCAGCGGTGTGATCTCAGTTGCCATGAGGCTGAACGTAGCCGCGCGGATGGCACGTGCCAACAGCCTCCGAGCAGTCAATTCCCCCTCAGGATCGGCAGCCGTGTCGGGACCGATGACCCTCAGCCACCGCCCCCGCTCGTGGGACCATGGACTCGGTCGGCCACCTCGTCCGGCCGGCGAGCGGAGGGCACCAGGCATGTACGACGTCGTCGTGGTCGGCGTGGACGGCAGCGAGACCGCCGCCGCGGCCGCGCGCCGGGCCGCGCAGATCGCCGTGGCCCACGACTCGCGCCTGGAGATCGTCTCCGCCTACGACGCGGTGGAGGCCGGCGAGGCGGCGCACTTCGCGACCGAGGACGACGCCACGTCCGTCGCGGGGCGCCTGGCCGCGTCCCTGCGCGCCGCCACCCCCGGCCTGCGGGTCAGCGCCTCGCCGGTCGACGGCAAGCCGGGCGACGCGCTCGTGCAGCGGGCCGCCGAGCTGAGCGCCGGGCTGATCGTCATCGGCAACAAGCGGGTCCAGGGCGTCGCCCGGGTCTTCGGCAGCGTGGCCACGTCGGTGATGGCGAAGGCCCCCTGCGACGTCTACGTCGTGCACACCCACGGGAAGTGAGCGACCCGCAGCACGTGCCACCGATGTGAGGTGGAACACTTGTCAGCAACACAGCACGGTCGTCGAGCAGCGGCTCGGCACCGCACGACCCCGGCGAAGTCCCGGGACCAGGAGGGAAGCAGATGAAGAACATCGTCGTCGGCGTGGACGCCAGCGCCACCGCCGAGACCGCCGCCCGCAAGGCCGCTGAGCTCGCCGTCGCCACCGGGGCCACGCTGCACGTGGTCTCCGCCTACGAGAAGTTCAAGACCGAGGTCGTCGAGGAAGGCCCGGAGAAGTTCGACCGGTCCACCGAGGACCTGGCCGCCGAGCACGCCGTCCACGTCATCTACAACCTCAAGCGCGACCTGCCGGCGCTCGTCGCCGAGCCCAGCGCCGTCGAGGGCAAGCCGGGCGAGGCGCTCGTGCAGCGTGCCCACGAGGTCGACGCCGAGCTGATCGTCATCGGCAACAAGCGCGTCC
Organism: Nocardioides bruguierae; assembly: GCF_023656415.1. GTDB lineage: Bacteria > Actinomycetota > Actinomycetes > Propionibacteriales > Nocardioidaceae > Nocardioides > Nocardioides bruguierae. Next base: position 119,849 of record NZ_JAMOIL010000013.1, on the reverse strand, counting down.
AGGGCCCCAGCCGCGTCTTCGGCTCCATCGCCACCGACGTCATGCACAAGGCCCCCTGCGACGTCTACGTCGCGCACACCGTCGAGCGCTGAGCCTCCTGCTCCCCCGGAGGTCGAGGGGAGCGAGTCCCGGGCTGCTCCCGGAGGTCGAGGAAGGACGAAGTCTCGAGACCACCGGGATCAGCCCCGCCTCGGTGGTCGAGCTGCGACGAGCACCGGCGAGGAGCGCACGTCGAGACCACCACCCGTCCGCTACGGTGACGAAGACCCCCATGGGGGATATGCCGACCCACCGACGGAGCCGACGCATGAGCACCACCGCACCCGACCGACCGCAGGTCCCCGAGCAGGCAGCGTGGAGCGCCCTGCGCCGGTGGCCCGCCCGCCGCTGGGGCGTGGCCCTGCTGACCGCCGTCGCGGCGATCCTGGTCGTCGGCCTGCCGACGGACCTGATCCCCAACCCCGTCTTCGGCCGCGAGATCCCGCCGACGGCGTGGGCGTGGCCGGCCCTGCTGGTCTCCAGCGTGCTCGGCGGCCTGCTCGCCGCGACCTACGTCCGCTCGCCGCTCACGGTCATCACGGACGACGGTGAGGACGCCGGCCCCGGCACCCGCCGCGGCTGGGTCGGTGGGCTGCTCACCTACTTCGCCGTCGGCTGCCCGGTCTGCAACAAGCTCGTCCTGCTGGCGCTGGGCTCGGCCGGTGCGATCACCTGGTTCGAGCCGGTGCAGCCGGTCCTCCAGGTGCTGGCCGTCGGCCTGCTCGTGTGGGCCCTGCGCGCTCGGCTGCGCGGCGAGATCGCCTGCGCCTCCCCGGCACGGTGAGCCCGCGCCCGGTGCGGCCCGGCGAGCACGCCTCGGCCTTCGCCCCCGATCCGTACCCGGGCGAGCGGCCGGCAGGCTCCTTCGTGGTGGACGACGGCGGCCTGCTGTGGCCGCTGGAGCGCACCGGTACCGACTGGGTCGTCGACCGCCCCGATCGCCCCGACCTCGCCACCTGGCTCACCGCGGCCGGGGCGAGCCCGCTGGAGGAGCGGGTACCTCTGGTGGGCTACGGCTCCAACGCGTGCCCGGGCAAGGTGTTGCGCAACGCGACCCCGCTGCCCGCCGTGCACCTCGCCTGCACGCTGGAGGGCCTGGCCAGCGTGTGGTGCGACGGCCTGACCCACCGCGGGGACGTGCCCGTGACGCTCGTCGAGGCGCCCGGGCACACCGAGGAGGCCGCGCTGATGCTCGTCGACCCGGCCGAGCTGGCGGTGCTGGACGTCGTCGAGGGCCGCGCGGCGCGGGCCTACGACCTGGTGCGGCTCGAGGCCGGCCGCGTGTGCGTGGAGGGACGCCCGGTCACCGACACCCTCACCTACGTCGGCCGGGCCCCGCACCGGTGGCCGCTGCTGGTCGACGAGGCCCCGGTGCGCCGCGTCGACGCCGACCAGGCCGGCGTCCGCGCCCTGCGGTCGGGCCCGACGACGAGCGTCGAGCCCACCCCGCTGGGGCCCGTGGTACCGCTCGGCTGACGGGTCCGCTCAGCTGACAGGCCCTCTCAGCTGAACTGGCCCTCGATGCGGGCGATCTCGTCGGTGCTCAGCGGCAGGCCCGCCGCCTGCGCGGAGTCGCTGATGGAGGCCGGCCGGGAGGCGCCGGGGATCGGGATGACGTGGTCGCCCAGCGAGAGCTCCCAGGCGAGGACGACCTGCTGCGGGCTGACGCCGCGCTCGGCGCCGATCTCGTGGAAGACCGGGTAGCTCAGGCCGACGTCCTTGCTGCCCTGGCCGGTGCCGCCGAGCGGGCTCCACGGCAGGAAGGCGACGCCGTGCTCGCCGCAGTGCTCCATCTCCTCGCGCGAGGAGCGGAAGTTCGGCGCGAACTGGTTCTGCACGCTGGCCAGGCCGCCCTCGCCGAGCACCTCGAGGGCGACGTCGATCTCCTCGATGTTGGCGTTGGAGATGCCGACGGCCTTGATCTTGCCCTCGTCCTGCAGGGCCTTGAAGGTCTCGACGACCTCGCCGTACACGCGCCAGCGGTCTGGACGGTGCCACTGGTAGAGGTCGATGACGTCGGTGCGCAGGTTGCGCAGGGACGCCTCGACCGCCGCGCGCAGGTGCTCGGGGGAGCCGTCACGACCCCACACCTCGCCGTCGGCGCGGGTGATGCCGCCCTTCGTGGCGACGGTGACGTGGCTGGTGTCGCCGTACGCGGCCAGCGCCTCGGCGACGAGCGCCTCGTTGTGGCCCATCGTGTCCCACGACGGGGCGTAGCAGTCGGCGGTGTCGATGAAGGTGACGCCGGCGTCCAGCGCCGCGTGCACCGTGGCGATCGCCTGCTCCTTGTCGGGGCGGACGTTCGCGCCCATGGACAGCGGCATGGCGCCGAGGCCGATCGCGGAGACGGTGAAGGGGCCGAGCGTGCGGGTGGGGAGCGTCATGCCTCCACCCTGCCAGCCGGCACCGACGGCCCCACCACCTGCACGGTCCGTGGGCCGTGGGCGCCCGGCTCAGCCCAGCCAGTCCAGCAGCGCGCGGTTGACGGCGCGCGGCTGCTCCATGTTCGTGGCGTGCCCGGCACCGTCGACGACGGCCGCGCGGGCACCGGCCGCGAGCGCGGCCGAGGCGGCGGCGTGGCTGCTCGGCCACAGCTCGCTCTCGGCGCCGGCCAGGAACAGCGCCGGCACCAGGTCCCGGGCGATGACGGGGCGCCAGTCGGCGCGCGCGTGGTCGCCCAGGACGTCCAGGTCACCGCGTCCGAGGCCCGAGCCGCCGCCCGGGGTACGACCCATCGCGCGCAGCATCCGAGCCACCCGCCGCGGACGGCGCCACAGCGGGGTGCCGTGCCCGGTCGGGGGCACCTCACCCGCGAAGAAGGTGTCCCGGTTGCTCTCGTCGTAGCCGTAGTAGCCGTGGGCCCAGTCGGGGCCGTTGAGCATCCGCGGCGGCTGGTCCACGGTCACCACGCGCCGCACCCGGCCCGCACCGTGCGCGTCCAGGTAGGCCCAGATCGTGTTGCCGCCCATCGACCCGCCGACCAGGTCGACCTCCTCCAGCCCGTAGGCCTCGAGCACGGTCTCCACGTCGGCCGCGCGTCGCGTCATCGTGGTGCCGGGCGGGTTCGGCGACGCGTCCCCGTGCCCCCGCAGGTCCACGGCCAGGACGCGGAACCCCGCGTCGACCAGGGCGGGCACCTGGAACCGCCACGAGGACGCCGGCGCGCGGAAGCCCGGCAGCAGCACCACGGTGCGTGCCCCGACGGCTCCGTGGTCGGCGACCCGGAGCTCGGCGCCGTCGTCGGCGAGGAGGGTGATCCGGCTGGGGCTGCTGGCGGCGCTCGACACCTCCGCGACGCTAGCAAGGCGCCCGGGGCGCGGCCCCGCCCGCGGGGAGGGCTGTGACCGACCAGTCGCCGCCACGTGCCGCCGTCGCAGCCCCACGCGCGGGAGGATCAGCACCGTGCACGCCCTGGCCTCCGAACTGAACCCGCTCCTCCCGCACGGCGTGGAGGTGGCACTCCTCGTCGTCGTGGCGGTGCTGGTGATCCTCCCCCTCGCACTGTGGGTGCTCTCGCTCGTCGACGCCGCCGGCCGCCCGTCCGCACTCTGGGCGGCGACCGGCCAGGCCAAGGGCATGTCGATCGCGCTCATGCTGGTCCTGGGCCTGATCGGCGTCGCGTTCTACTGGTTCGTCACGCGCCCACGCCTCGTGCTCGCGGCCCGCGGCCGGTAGCCCTCAGGCGTCGTAGACCCCCGCGGCGACGTCCTCGAGCAGCGTCGGACCGGTCGGCTCCCAGCCCAGCTGCGCGCGGGTGCGCTCGGCCGTGGTGCCGTGGTCGACCAGCTGGAGCCTCCCGAAGAAGCCCAGCGGCTCGGGTCCGACCGAGACGGCCTCCAGCCCCAGCCGGGAACCCAGCGCCTCGGCGAGCACCTTGACCGGCACCCCGGTCTCGCCGACCGCGTGCAGGACGGACGCCGGGGGCACCGACCCCGCCGCGAGGCCCTCGACCGCGGCCACGAACACCCGGCCGGCGTCCTCGACGTGCACCGCGCACCAGCGGTTGCTGCCCTCGCCGACGTACATCGCGCGGCCCGCCTCGCGGAAGATGCCGACCAGCGCCGGCACGAACCCGTGCCGGTCACCGTCGCCGTGCACCGAGCGGGGCAGCCGGACGACGGCGGGCCGCACGCCCCGCTGCGCGGTGGCGAAGAGGCTGACCTCGTTGCGCCCGCGGGCCCCGGTCGGGCCCTCGGTCGGCAGGGCGTCCTCCTCGGTGGTGTCGCGGCCGGTGCCGAAGGGCGTGCCGGACGCGGCGACCACCGGCGTCCCGCTCCCCTCGAGCGCGGCCGTGAGGGCGGCCATCGCGACAGCCTCCCGCTCGGCGGCGCCGTTGATGTCGTTCATGTCGGAGTGGTCGAAGGCGAGGTGGACGACGGCGTCGTGCTCGGCCGCGGCGCGAGCCAGCAGAGCGTGATCGGCGAGGTCGCCGCGCAGGGCGGTGCCTCCCCGCTTCTCCACGACCGCGGCGGAGGCCTCGGAGCGAGCGAGGCCGGTGACCTCGTGCCCGCGGGCCACGAGCTGGGGGACGACGGCGGAGGCGATCCAGCCGGAGGCCCCGGTGACGAAGACGCGCATGATGAGTTCCTCTCGGTGATGTCATGGTCTGACATCACCGACCATAGCGCGCCATGTCAGAAACTGACATCACCACCCCCCGCGCCTAGGATGAGTGCATGGGTCGCTGGGAGCCGGGAGCGCGCGGACGCCTCGAGCGCGCCGCCCTGACCCTGAGCGCCGAGCAGGGGTACGAAGCCACGACGGTCGCCCAGATCGCGGCCGCCGCCGGCGTCACCGAGCGGACCTTCTACCGGCACTTCCCCGACAAGGTCGACGCGTTCTTCCCCGACAACACCGACCTGCTCGCCACGCTGGCCACCACGGCCCGTGAGGCCCAGGACGACGGCTCCCCACCGCGCGACGCTGCCATGACCGCGCTGCGCCTGTTCGCCGGCTACGTCGCCGAGGAGCCCGAGCGGCCGCTGCTCAGCGCCCGCGTCATCCCGGCCGTGCCCGCCCTGGCCGGTCGCGACCTGCTGCGTCAGCAGCAGATGGTCGGCGCGATGGCCGAGGGACTGGTCGCGGGCGGCGCCGACGCGGTGGCCGCCCGGCTCGCTGGCGAGGCCGCGCTCAGTGCCTGGCGCACCGCGCTGACGATCTGGCGGGCCGACCCCGACCGCGTCCTCACCGACGTGGTGGACGAGGTCGCCTCCGCCGCGTCCGCGCTCTGAGGCCTGCACGTCCCGTCGCCGGACCGGAACAACGACCGACGTAGCAGGCGGTCGCCGCTGTCCGTGTAGGTCAGCGCCTCGCGCGTCGGGGAGGCAGCCCGTTGTTCCGGTCCTGCGATGCCGGCCCTGGTTGGATGCGGCCATGAGCACGCAGGAGCCAGCCCCGGAGTCGGGCCCGGAGTCAGCCGAGGCCTACCACGCACGACTGATGGACCAGACGGACGCGGCGGGCCGGCTGCCGTTCACGGTCGACGAGGCGATGGTCGCGTGGGACATCTACCCCTACGAGCTCGACGGGCTGCGGATGAAGCCGCTGGCTCCCCTGGCCGACGCCGAGCCCGACCGCCAGGGTGAGGACCCGGCCACCTGCCGCTGCCGCGGCGAGGGCTTCGCCGAGGGCCCGCTGGCCTGGAGCAACGAGCGGTGGCTGCTGAAGGTGCTGGCCGGCGGGCTGCCGTCCGAGCTGATGCTCCAGCCCCGCGCCCACCACGACCTGGCCGACCTCCCGGCCGACCTGGCCGCGGAGATGGGCGTCCTGATCGCGGCCGTCACGGCGGCGGCCGAGTCGCTGCCCTCGGTGCACCGCTGCCACCTGGCCCGGTACGGGGACGGTGGGGCGCACCTGCACCTGTTCTTCTGGGCCCGGCCTGCCCGGGTGCTCCAGCTGCGCGGGTCGACACTGGTCGACTGGGCCGACCAGCTGCCCCCGCTGCCCGACGAGGTCCGCCGCGCCAACGCCGAGCACGTCGGCGCGCACCTGGTGGCCGCCGTCGGCGGGCAGGGTCCCAGCGGCCTCTGAGCCGCATGCTCCTGCACCGAGCGGGCCACCCACTGGCACGTGCCACCCGGCGGCTACGGTGACGCCGCACAGCCCGGACGAGCAGGAGACGACATGACCGACACCGTGCACCTCGGCCACCTCGCGCTGACCTGGGACCAGGCGTTCCTCGCGTACCCGAGCACCCCGGGCTGGGCCCACCACGACGTCGCCGAGCTGCCCGACGGCCGCCTGGTCGCCGGCCACCCCGACGGCCGCTCGCTGCGCGTGCACCGGCCCGACGGCTCCCTGCTGCACGAGGTGGACCTCGGCGCGGTCGAGACCCACGGCCTCACCGTCGACCCCGCCACCGCGCAGGTGTGGGTCGCCGACAACGGCCACAAGTACACCCCCGACCAGCCCGACTACGACGAGATCCGCATCCCCGGCCGCCTGCTCAAGGTCACCGCGGACGGCGAGCGGGTCGGCGAGCTCGTCCAGCCCGACACCGCTGCCTACGAGCGCGCCACCTGGGCGCCCACCGCGATGCTGGCGCTGGACGACGGCGGCCTCTGGGTCTCCGAGGGCTACGGCCTCTCGCTGCTGCACCGCTACGACGCCGACGGCACCTACCGGGAGACCGTCGACGGGTCCGACTCCGGCACCCCGTTCGACACCCCGCACGCGATCGTCACCCGCACCGTCGCCCAGGGGGCGCTGGCCGGCACCGAGATGCTGGTCGCCGACCGGGCGAACCACCGCATCGTCGTGCTCGACACCGCCGGTCGCACGCTGCGCACCTTCGGCGCGGAGCACCTCACCTCGCCCTCGGGCATCGCGGTGCTGCCCGACGGGACGCTCCTGGTCACCGACCTCTTCGGCGCACTGGTGGCGCTGACGTCGGAGGGCGACCTCGTCGGACGCCTCGGCGTGCCGACCCCGGAGGCCGAGCAGCGCGACGCCTGGCCGAACGAGCGCCGCGACGGCCTCACCGTCCGCCCGCCGCTGGAGCCCATGCGGCTCAACAGCCCGCACGGCATCCACGTCACGAGCACCGGCGGCGTGCTCGTGACCGAGTGGGTGATCGGCGGTCGGGTCGTGCGGCTCACGCCGGCCTGACCCGACCGCCTCACCGGTTCACGCAGAGATCAGCACGGAGGCTTCAGCACGGAGAGGTCAGCCCTCGCACACCGTGCACTCGTCGCCGTTCTCGATCGCGCACACCTGCGCGGGGGTCCAGTCGTCCCAGGTGTCGCCGTCGAACATCGTGTCCAGGGTCATCGTCGTGTCGTCCATGGGGGTTTCCTCTCGGGTGGGGGCGGGTGGTGCGGGGAAGAGCGGGGTCAGGCCTGCGCGGTGCGCTTGCTCGCCTGCACACCGGCGCGGGAGCGCAGGTAGTACAGGCTCTTGATCCGCGGGTCGAGCAGCGCGATCTTGTGGATGCGGCTGATCTCGGCGGGCGTCGCGTCGGCGTCGAAGAAGAGGTTCAGCGACTGCGACTGGTCGATGAACTGCTGCCGCTCGGCCGCGCGCTCGAGCAGCACCTCCTGGTCGATCTCGTAGCCGGTGCGGAAGACGGCCTTCTCGTGGTCGTCGAGCCAGTCCACGTGGGCCACCGACCCGCCGTGGTCGACGATGTCGTCGATGTGGGCGGAGTCGTAGACGCCCCGCTCCTTCATCAGGGTCACGAGGTTGCCGTTCGCGCGCGGCATCTCGCCGGCGGCGGTGGTCTGGTTCCACACGTTGGCCACGTACGGCTCGATGCCCTGGCTGGTGCCACCGACGATGACGGCGGTGCTCATCGTCGGGGCGATCGCCATGACGTGGGAGTTGCGGCGGCCCACGCACCACTCCGGTACCCCGGCCACGGAGCCCATCCAGCGTGAGGCCGCGTCCGAGCGGTCGGAGAGGAACGCGAAGATCTCCAGGTTGAGCTTGGCCGCCTCGTCCGACTCGAACGGCACCCGCTGCTGCTGGAGGTAGTCGTGGTAGCCCATGACGCCGAGGCCCAGGCTGCGTGCCTTCTCGGTGTAGCGCACCGCGCGCTCGAGGCCGCGGATCGAGCGGGCCCGCCGCAGGAACGCCTCGGCGACGGCGTCGAGGAAGACGGTGGCGGTGAAGGGGACGTCGGTCTCCTTCCACTCGTCGTAGGCGGCGAGGTTCAGCGAGGAGAGCACGCAGGTGTAGGAGTGCTCCTCGTCGGAGTAGAGGGTGATCTCCGAGCAGAGGTTGGAGGCCTTGTTCTCCAGGCCGTGGACCTTGTACGACTCGGTCTGGGCCGCGTTGACCGTGTCGACCTTCCACAGGTAGCCCTTGCCGAGCACGACGCGGATCTTGAGCACCCGTTGGTAGCGCTCGAGCGCGTCCTTGTCGCCGGCGAGCATCCGGTCGATGAAGTCCTGGGTCACGATCCAGCCGACGTTCTTGTTGGCGGGCTCGCGGAAGATCAGGTCGGCCAGCTCGAAGAAGTCCGGGTGGTCGACCGGCAGGTAGCCGGCCCACGAGCCGCGGCGGGTGGCGCCCTGGCTGATCTGGTTCGTCATCTCGACGAAGTTGTTGAACACCGGCACCACGCCGTTGGCGTGCCCGTTGTCGGAGAAGCGCGCGCCGCGTGGCCGCACGTCGCCCAGGTAGGCGGAGGTGCCGAACCCGTGCTGGGAGAGGATCGCCGCCTCCTTGAGGGTGTCGTAGAACCCCCACACGGAGTCCTCGACGTAGGAGCCCTCGCACGAGACGGGCAGGCCGCGGTCGGTGCCGAGGTTGGCGAGCACGGGGGTGGAGGGCGAGAGCCAGCCGTTCCAGATGGCCTCGAGGAACGGCTCGGCCCAGGGGCGCCCGTCCTCGCGCGGGTACATCTCGTCGGCGAGGACGCCGGCGGTGTCGGCGATCGCCTCGTACCGCTCGCGCACGCTCTGCCCGGCGTGGGTGTACTTGGACCGGAACATCGCGTAGCCGGCCGTGGTCATGAACGCGGGCACGGTGCCCTCGGCCTGGAGCGCCTTGCGCTCGGCCGACAGGGTCTCCCAGGAGGTGGTCGCCATCAGAACACGAACTCCGTCTCGCCGATCGTGCGGTTGTACTCGTTGCCGGTGACCTGGAAGAAGTCGTGGAACTGGGTGCCGTTGATGCCGGGATAGAACCACTCGGCCACGGGGTTGTCGTCGACGACGAACAGCGGCTCCATCCGCATGTTCTCCAGCGTGAGGTTCACCCGGGAGCGGACGAAGACCTCCAGGTCGGCCTGGTCGATGCCGTCGATCGGACCGTGGGCGAAGAGCATCTCCACGATCCGCGCCTCGTGGGCGTAGACGTACTCCGCCACGCCCCGCACCCGGGCGAACAGGGCGTCGCGCTCGCGCTCGTACTCGGCCGCGGGCACCGTGTCGGCCCACTCGTCGAGCGTGGTGTTGAACAGCCAGGCACCGCCGGTGGCGTGCAGGTTCTCGTCACGCGCGGAGAAGTTGATGCCGCTGATGACGTTCTGCAGCAGGTTCTTGCCGCCGGACTGGAAGTGCTTGAGGAACGCGAAGCTGGAGTAGAGGACGCAGTTCTCCATCAGCGTGAAGACGCTGAGCGCGAAGAGGAGGTCCTCGTCGGCGATGGCCTCCCAGACGAACTCGATCCGCTCGGCGAGCACCGGGTCGTTCTTGTAGGAGTCGTAGAACTCCTCGGTGTCGATCATGAGCGTCTTGTTGAGCTTGGCGTAGAAGGGCGCGTGCATGTTGAGCTCGGCGAAGGAGAACGCGTTCGTCATCATCTGCACCTCGGGCCGCGGGAACGCGTGGAAGAGGCGGTCGCCCCACACCTCGCCGCCGAGGATCAGCTCGTAGATGGTGAACAGCTTCAGCGTCGTCCGCACCGCCGCCTGCTCGGCCGGGGTCATGGTGACGAGGAAGTCCTGCTTGTCGTTCTCGACCGGGATCTCCTCCGCGGTCCAGAAGATGCTGCGCTGCTTCTTCGCCAGCTCCTCGGCCATCGGGTAGTCGAAGACGTAGGCGGACTTCTCGGTCCGGATGCGCAGACCCGTGGTGTCGATCATGGGCGGTGCCCTCCTCCACCGGCCCCCTCGGCCGGCGCTGGATGTCGGATGTGTTCCGGTGCATCCGCTGCGGAGGAGGCGGTGAGGACGTCGGCAGCGCCGGCGGGTGGCGAAGAGCTGCCGAGCCGCGCAGTGCTGGTTCGATCCCCTGACCCTCCCTCGAGGTCGCGGACCCCACCTGGTGGTGGGCACTGGCAGGTCTTCGGACTCGTGGGCGCAGGAGCTCGCGCTCCTCCCTACTGTCCGTCGCTTCCCAGGACCGTGATCGGTGGTCCCAGTGCTTCCTGTCGTTCCAGGAGACGGAGGTCGTTCCCACTCACCGCTGCGGGGCAGTCCCGGAGTCGAACCGGGTTCCCTCTTGCGACGACGCCCCTGGGTTGAGGCGTCGAACCAGCTGCAAGCACCACCATATACGCGAATCACAGCGATGTAACCATCTACATCTTGTGTCGCGTCACATCAGGCGGAGCAAGCCTCAGGCCTCACCCGGGCGGGGGACGTAGCGCCCGGACGCGGCGTCGCGGACCCACTCCCCGCCCAGCGGCCCGTCGCGCAGCACCGCGGCCAGGGCCGGCCACCGGCGGGCCACCTCGGCCAGCGGGAGCACCGCGATCGCGAACGGGTCGTCGAGCTCGGCCGGCGTCTCGTCGCCCACGAGGAGCTGCCAGCCGGAGTCGTGGGGACCGAGCGGCTCGTCGCGCACCACGTAGCCCGGCCGCTCGCCCTCGTGCACCCGCCGGCTCACCGAGACGCCGAGCCCAGCGCCGGTGCGGGGGTCGGTGCGGGGGTCGGTCTCGGCGCCGTGCTCCTCGTCCACGCCCCCGATGCTGCCACCGGCCGGGGCGCCGGGCCACGGCCGGCGGGCAGGGGGAGAAATGACAGCAGGCCCCGGTCTGATCGACCGAGGCCTGCTGCTCACGGTGCGCGAGGGGGGAGTTGAACCCCCACGTCCTTTCGGACACACGGACCTGAACCGTGCGCGTCTGCCTATTCCGCCACTCGCGCGTGAACCGAGATGAACCATACGGCAGCCCTGCTCAGGCACCCAAACCGGCGCGACCCCGCCGTCCGACCGCCGTCCGTCGAGCGGCGCCGAGCAGCAGGCTCGGCCCGACCGGGGCCCGGAACCGACGGGGTGAGGGCAGCCTCGCGCGCACGAGGAATGGTCACCGCCGACGCGGCGAGGCTGCTGCACTCAGGCCGCTTCGTTACGATCGCCACGATCCGGGGACCGCCCCGACTGCCAGCCTGCCCACGTGCAGGCGGGGCCGAGCGCCCCGCGGCAGCGAGCACCAGCAGGCAGCACCAGCAGCCGACACGAGCAGCCCACGAGCAGCCAGGACGAGAACGGAGGAGACGCGTGAGCGGACTACAGCGCTTCGAGCGTCGACTCGAGGAGGTCATCTCCGGCGCCTTCGCCCGCGCGTTCCGCTCGGCGGTGCAGCCCGTCGAGATCGCGGCCGCCCTCCAGCGCGAGTGCGACAACAACGCCCAGATCCTCTCCCGCCAGCGCCGCCTGGTGCCGAACAGCTTCGTCGTGGAGCTGGCCGCCAGCGACCTCGAGCGCCTGGCCCCCTACGACTCCGCGATGGCCGAGGACCTCACGCAGCAGGTCACCGAGCACGCGGAGCTGAACTCCTACTCCTTCCCCGGCCCGGTCACGATCGACTTCGAGCTCGCCGAGGACCTGACCACCGGTCGCTTCCGGGTGCGCTCGCGCGCCGAGGCGAAGGTGACCAGCCAGGCGACCCCGACGATGGTCGGACGCGCCCGCGCGCTGCTCGAGGTCAACGGCACCCAGCACCCGCTGACGACGCCCGGCCTGGTCGTCGGGCGCGGCAACGAGGCCGACGTCCGCATCAACGACCCGGGCGTCTCGCGCCGGCACGTGGAGTTCCGCGTCGAGCAGGGCCGTGCCGGCCTGCACATCGACGTGATCGACCTGGGCTCGACCAACGGCATGACCGTCAACGGCCAGAAGATGGGCCGCGCGGTGGCCGACGACGGCACCGAGGTGCGCGTCGGCAGCACCACCCTGCGCGTGCGCGTGGTCCACGAGGAGGACGCCGGTGTCTGAGCTGACCCTGCTGCTGATCCGCATCGGCTACCTGGCCGTGCTGTGGATCTTCGTGCTCTCCGCCATCTCGGTGGTGCGCTCCGACATGTTCGGCGCGCGCGTGCCCGAGCCCGACAAGGCCGGGGCCAAGGGCCGTGAGCGCAAGAAGAAGGCGAAGCCGCCGACGCAGCGCCGCGGCTCCCCGACCCACCTGATCGTGACCGCCGGCAGCAACGTCGGCGAGCGCGCCGAGCTGGCCGACGCCCCGCTGCTCATCGGCCGCGGCACGGACGCCGCCATCCGCCTGGACGACGACTACGTCTCCACCCGGCACGCCCGCGTGGCGGCCTCGGAGGACCAGTGGTTCGTCGAGGACCTCGGCTCCACCAACGGCACCTACATCGGCACCGTGCGGATCACCCAGCCCACCACCATCACGCTCGGGACGCAGGTCAGGATCGGCAAGACCATCCTGGAGCTGCGCAAGTGAGCGACGCGCCCACCGGCTCCGACGCGCACACCCCCGGCGACGCCGGCGGGCGCACCGACCTGCGCCTGCACTGGTCGGCGATCTCGGACGTGGGGCGGGTCCGCAAGGACAACCAGGACTCCGGCTACGCCGGCCCGCACCTGCTCACCGTGTGCGACGGCGTCGGCGGCGCGGCGCGCGGTGACATCGCCTCGTCCACGGCCGTCAGCCAGCTGCGGCGCCTGGACTCCGACACCCCGCCCGACGTGGGCGGTCAGCAGCTGCTCACGCGCACGGCGGCGGGCATCCAGCAGGCCGCGGCCCGTATCGGCCGCGCCGTCGACGACGACCCGGAGATCTCCGGCACCTCGACGACGGCCACCGTCCTGCACGTCTCCGGCAACCTCGCCGCGGTCGGGCACGTGGGCGACAGCCGCGCCTACCTGCTGCGCGAGGGCCGGCTCTCCCAGATCACCCAGGACCACACCTTCGTCCAGACCCTCATCGACGAGGGCCGCATCACCGAGGACGAGGCGCGCGTGCACCCGCACCGCAACGTGATCCTGCGCGCCCTCGACGGCGTGCACGAGGCCGAGCCCGACCTGTTCCTCGTCGAGCTGGAGCCGGGCGACCGGCTGCTGGTCTGCTCCGACGGCGCCAGCGGCTACCTCGAGGACAGCCGGCTGGCCGACATCCTGCGCACCGGCACGCCGGACTTCGCGGCCGTCGAGCTGGTCCGCGCCAGCCTCGAGGCCGGCAGCAGCGACAACGTCACCTGCGTGGTGGCCGACGTCCTGACCCCCGAGCAGGCCGCCGAGCGCCCGGAGCTGGACGACCTCATGCCGATGCTGGTGGGCGCGGCCAGCGAGCTGCGCCGCCGCTCCACGCGCGGCGGCCTGGCCGGCGGCCTCGGCACGGGCCTCTTCCGCGGGCACCGCTCCGGCGACACCGGCGAGATCGAGCCGATCGACGCCCCGCTGCCCGACCTGCCCGCCGACGTCCACGCCTACCGCACCGACCCGCTCGACGCCGAGGCCGCGCGCTACGCCCCGCGTCCGCCACGCCGCCTGGGCTGGCTGCGCCGCATCCTGGCCGCCCTCGTCCTCGTGGGGGTCGTGTGGGTCGGGGTGGCCGCGCTCTACTCGTGGAGCCAGGAGCAGTACTACGTGGGCCAGGACGACGGGGTGGTGGTCATCTACCAGGGCATCAACGCCTCGCTGCCCGGCATCGCCCTCTCCCAGCCCTACGAGGAGACCAACGTGGAGGTCGACCGGCTCTCGGACTTCAACGCCGAGCGGGTCCGGGGCGGCCTGTCGGCCGACGACCTGACCGACGCGCGCACCATCGTGGAGAACCTGGCCGAGACCATGGGTCCGGGCGCGCCCGCCGAGGACGCCTCGTGAGCGCCACCACCAACGACCGCAGCGGCAGCGCGGCGGCCTTCGGCTTCGTGCACCGGCAGCGCCGGGGCGCGGAGCTGTTCCTGCTGCTCCTCGCGCTGGCCGTCGGCCTCGGCGCCTACGCCGCCGTCGGCATCGGCATGCAGGGCGAGATCCCCGCGGACATGCTGGGCTACGGCGGCTGGCTGGTCGCCCTGGTGCTCGGCTCGCACGTCGTCGTCCGCCTCGTGGCGCCCTACGCCGACCCGGTGCTGCTGCCGCTGGTGGCCGCGCTCAACGGCCTCGGCCTGGCGGTCATCCACCGGCTCGACCTCTCCTACGAGGCCGCCGACCGCACCGCCGGGTTCGCGGCCAAGCAGCTGACCTGGATGACCCTGGGCGTGGTGCTGTTCTGCCTCACGCTGGTGCTGCTGCGTGACCACCGCATCCTCGCCCGGTTCACCTACACCAGCGCCCTCGCCGCCGTCGTCCTGCTCCTGCTGCCGATGCTGCCCGTGCTCGGGCGCGAGGTGAACGGTGCCCGCATCTGGATCGCGGTCGGGCCGTTCAGCTTCCAGCCCGGCGAGGTGGCCAAGGTGCTGCTCGTCATCGCGTTCGCGGGCTACCTGGTGCTGCACAAGGACGCGCTGGCCCTGGCCGGGCGCCGGGTGCTCTTCCTGGACCTCCCCCGCGGCCGCGACTTCGGCCCCATCCTGGTGATGTGGGGGATCAGCATGATGATCCTCGTCGGCCAGCGCGACCTGGGCTCCAGCCTGCTGTTCTTCGGCCTGTTCCTGGCGATGCTCTACCTCGCCACCGAGCGCCCCGGCTGGCTCGTGGTGGGCGGCGGCATGTTCCTCACCGGCGCGGTGCTGGCGTTCCTGTTCGTCTCCCACGTCAAGACCCGCGTCGACGTCTGGCTCGACCCGTTCGCCTACTACGGCGAGGGCACCAACGACACCGGCTTCCAGCCGGTCGAGGCGCAGTTCGGCATGGCCTGGGGCGGGCTGATCGGCCGCGGCTTCGGCGAGGGCGACCCGACCCGGGTGCCGTTCGCCTACTCCGACTTCATCATGTCCTCCATCGGCGAGGAGCTCGGCCTGACCGCGATGATCGCGGTGCTGCTGATCTACGGGCTCATCGTGGAGCGGGCGCTGCGGATCGCGCTGATCAGCCGCGACGGCTTCGGCAAGCTGCTGGCCGCCGGCCTCGGCTCCGTCTTCGCGCTCCAGGTCTTCGTGGTCGTCGGCGGCGTGACCGGCCTGATCCCGCTCACCGGCCTCACCACGCCCTTCCTCTCCTACGGCGGCTCCTCGCTCGTGGCCAACTGGGTGATCGTCGCCCTGCTGCTGCGGGTCTCCGACCAGGCCCGCCGTCCCCTGCCCGACCTGTCCGACGACGAGAACGAGGACGACGACGCCACCCAGGTGGTGCGCCTGCGATGAACAAGCCGATCCGCACCATTTCCGTCTTCGCCCTGGTCCTGTTCCTGGCGCTGCTGCTGAACGTGACCTACCTGCAGTACTGGCGCGCCGACAGCCTCGACTCCCGCGCCGACAACCGGCGCGCGGTCGACGCCGAGTTCTCCCAGCCCCGCGGCGCGATCCTCGTCGGCAACGACCCGATCGCCACCTCGGAGCCCTCCGACGACCGCTACGAGTACCAGCGGACCTACTCCGACTCGCCGCTCTACGCCCCGCTGACGGGTTGGTACAACTACTTCAACGCCCAGTCCGGCACCTGCTCCTCCTGCCAGCAGTTCGTCGAGCAGACCCAGGACGACGTCCTCTCCGGCAGCGACGACCGCCTCTTCGTCACCCGCCTGGTCGACCTGCTCTCCAACCAGGAGTCGGTCGGCGGCAACGTGAAGCTCACGATCAACGCCCGCGCTCAGCAGGCCGCCTACGACGGGCTGCTGGACGTCGTCGGGGACGACGGCGAGGGCGCCGTGGTCGCGCTCGAGCCGCGCACCGGCAAGATCCTGGCCATGGTCAGCCTGCCGTCGTTCAACGCGAACGCGCTGGCCGACCACGACCTGACGAAGGTGCAGCGCACGGCCGACCGGCTCCAGCAGGGGGGCGACTCCTCCCCGCTGGTCAACCGCGCGGTGCAGACGACGCTGCCCCCGGGCTCCACGTTCAAGCTGGTCACCGCCGCCGCCGCCATCGAGGACGGCCTCTACACCGAGGACGACGACGTGCCCGGCGGCGCGACCTACCAGCTGCCCCAGACCACCGGCGACACGGGCCTGATCGACAACGAGGGCCGCGACTGCGGCACCGACCTCATCCCGTTCACCCAGGCGCTGGAGAACTCCTGCAACACCACGTTCGCCCGGATGGCCGTGGAGCTGGGCGTCGACAAGCTGTCGGCGCAGGCCGAGGCGTTCGGGTTCAACCAGCAGTACTTCACCGACCTCTCGCCCCAGGCCACCTCCGTCTTCCCCGACGACGCCGACGAGCCGCAGACCGGCCAGAGCGGCATCGGCCAGTTCGAGGTGCGTGCCACGCCGCTGCAGATGGCGATGGTCGCGGCCGGCATCGCCAACGGCGGCGAGGTGATGAAGCCCTACCTGGTGGACGAGGTGCAGTCCCCCGACTTCGAGTCCATCGAGACCACGGACCCCGAGACCCTGTCGCAGGCGGTCAGCTCCGACACCGCTGACCAGCTCACCGACATGATGGTCTCGACCGTCGACAACGGCACCGCCAGCCCCGCCGCCATCACCGGCATCAGCGTGGCCGGCAAGACCGGTACCGCGCAGAGCGGCACCGACTCCTCGCCGTACGCGTGGTTCGTCTCCTTCGCCCCGGCGGAGAACCCGACCGTGGCCGTCGCGGTGATGATCCAGGACGCCCCCGGCCTGTCCCGCGGCGAGATCGCGGGCGGCCTGCTCGGCGGCCCCATCGCGAAGGCCGTCATGGAAGCGGTGATCAAGTGAGCAGCCAGCCCCCCGAGACCCCCGGCACCCCGGAGAACCCCGGGCAGCCCGAGCGCTTCGCCGACGGCGCCGGCCGCTACTCGCTGACCTCCCGGATCGCGACCGGCGGCATGGGCGAGGTCTGGCGCGGCACCGACACCACGCTGGGCCGCCCCGTCGCGGTAAAGCTGCTCAAGACCGAGTACGCCGACGACGCCACCTTCCGCAGCCGCTTCGAGACCGAGGCGCGCAACGCCGCGGTGCTGCACCACCCGGGCATCGCGGGCGTCTACGACTTCGGCGAGGCCCCGGCCACCGACGGCTCCGGCATCCCGCGCCCCTACCTCGTGATGGAGCTGGTCGACGGCCAGCCGCTCTCGGCGCTGCTGCGCTCGGGGGAGCCGATGGAGCCCGAGGTCGTCGCCGACCTCATGGCCCAGACCGCCGAGGCCCTGGCCGCCGCGCACGCGGCCGGCATCGTCCACCGCGACGTGAAGCCCGCCAACCTGCTCATCACCCCCGAGCGCAAGGTCAAGGTCACCGACTTCGGCATCGCCCGCGCCGCGGACGCGGTGGGCATCACCCAGACCGGCCAGGTGCTGGGGACGCCGCAGTACCTCTCGCCCGAGCAGGCCCGCGGGACGACGGCCACGCCGGCGTCCGACGTGTACGCGCTGGGCGTGGTGGCGTTCGAGTGCCTCGCCGGCGAGCGGCCGTTCGACGCCGGCTCCCCCGTGGCCACGGCGCTGGCGCACCTGAACCAGCCGGTGCCCGACCTGCCCGACTCCGTGCCGGCACCGCTGGCCGCCGTCGTCCAGCGGGCCCTGAGCAAGGACCCGGCAGACCGCTACCCCGAGGGCTCGGCCTTCGCCGCCGCCCTGCGCGACCCCCTGAACGACTCCCCGGCCGGCGCAGGCGCGCTCGGCGGTCCGTCCACCGCCGCCACGATGGTGGCCGGCGGGGCGGGCCTCGCCGCGGGCGCGGCGGCCGGTGCGGCGCTCGGGGCGGGCGCGGCAGCGGCCGACGAGCCCGGCACCCAGGTGTTCGGTGCCACCCCCGGCTCGACTCCGGGCGACCCCACCGGCGCCGTCCCCGCCACCGGAGCCACCGACACCGCCGGCTCCCGCAAGGCCGAGCGCAAGCGCCCCTGGGCGCTGATCGCCGTGGCCGCCGTCCTGGCCATCGCCCTCCTGGCGGTGGGCGCGTTCGCGCTGCTCTCCGGCGGCGACGACGAGTCCGACACCGGGGCGAGCGCCGAGTCCACCTCGGCGAGCGCCAGCGCGTCCCGCACCCGCACCCGCAGCGCGAGCCCGTCCGAGGAGACCTCGGCCGCCGCCACGGTCAGCATCGACGCCGACGACTACGTGGGCCGCGACGTCCAGGCCGTGCAGTCCGAGCTGGAGGACCTGGGCCTGCTGGTCCAGCTCGACCAGGTCGACAACGACGGCTCCGGCACCGAGGACCAGGTGACCTCCGTCGACCCGACCGGCACCCTGGAGGAGGGCGACAGCGTCACCGTGCAGTTCTACGGCCCGGCCCCGACGACGCAGGCGCCCACCGAGACCGAGACGGTGACCGAGACCCCCAGCGAGTCGGCGACGCCGACCGAGACCACCTCGAGCGCCCCGGCCAGCAGCCAGGCCGCGACGGACAGCACCTCGGGCGCGGCCGCCTCCACGTCGGCCTCGACCCAGACCAGCACGTCCGGCGCCACGGTCGGCGCCCAGGACGGAGGTTCGTGATGAACGACCAGCCCACGAGCAGGCCCCACATGGTCGGCGGTCGCTACGAGCTGAGCGAGCTGCTCGGCCGCGGCGGCATGGCCGAGGTGCGCAAGGGGATGGACACCCGGCTGGGTCGCGTCGTCGCCGTCAAGCGCCTGCGCACCGACCTCGCCTCGGACGCCACGTTCCAGGCGCGCTTCCGCCGCGAGGCGCAGTCCGCGGCGTCCCTGAACCACCCCACCATCGTCGCCGTCTACGACACCGGCGAGGAGATGGCCGCGGACGGCAGCGGCGTCTCCCAGCCCTACATCGTGATGGAGTACGTGGCCGGCCGGACGCTGCGCGACGTGCTGCGCGAGGGCCGCAAGATCCTGCCCGAGCGCGCCCTGGAGATCACCAGCGGCGTGCTGTCGGCGCTCGACTACAGCCACCGCGCGGGGATCATCCACCGCGACATCAAGCCCGGCAACGTCATGCTGACCCCGTCGGGCGACGTGAAGGTGATGGACTTCGGCATCGCCCGCGCCATCTCCGACGCCTCCTCGACGATGACCCAGACCGCGGCCGTCGTCGGCACCGCGCAGTACCTCTCCCCCGAGCAGGCGCGCGGCGAGAACGTCGACTCCCGCTCGGACGTCTACTCCGCCGGCTGCCTCCTCTACGAGCTCCTCACCGGCCGTCCGCCGTTCGTCGGCGACTCCCCGGTGGCCGTGGCCTACCAGCACGTGCGCGAGCAGGCCCAGCCCCCCTCGGACCACGACACCGACCTGCCGCCCGAGCTGGACGCGATCGTCATGCGCGCCCTGGCCAAGCGCGTGGAGGACCGCTACCAGTCCGCCGCCGCCATGCGCACCGACATCGAGCGCTACCTCGACGGCCGCCCCGTCACCACCACTGTCCCCGTGCCGCCCGTGCCGCCGACCGGCGGTGCCCACGCGGCGCCGCGCCCCGTCCCCGAGCCCGCCCCCACCCCGTCCCCCGAGGACGAGGAGGAGCGCCGCGGCCCGGTCGGCCTGCTGATCACCATCGCGCTGCTGCTGGTGGCCCTCGTGGTCGCGGGCGTGGTGCTGTGGCCGCGCCTGTTCCCCGCCGCGGACCCCGGCGTCGCCGTGCCCGACGTGGTGGGCCAGAGCCAGGACGCCGCCACCGTGGCCCTCGTGGACGAGGGCCTCACCGTCGGCGACCCGGTCTACGAGAACAGCAACCGCGCCGAGGGCCGGGTCATCTCCCAGGACCCCGAGCCGGACACCTTCGTCTCCGAGGGCACCGTCGTGGTGCTGACCATCTCCATCGGCAAGGCCGAGGTGGCCGTCCCCGACGTCACCAACTACACCCGCAGCCAGGCGGAGGCGACCCTCGACACCGCCGGGCTCGAGGCGACGATCCGTCGGCAGGACTCCGACCAGCCCGTCGGCACCGTGATCGAGCAGCAGCCCGCGGCCGGCACCGAGGTGGAGGACGGCTCGTCCGTCACCCTCTACGTCTCCCGCGGCCCCAAGGCGGTGCCGGAGGTGACCGGCGACCAGCGGGACGTGGCACGGCAGAAGATCCAGCAGCGCGGGTTCAACCCCGTGGTGCGCGAGGACCCGACCTCCACCGAGCCCGCCGGCACGGTCGTCGACCAGTTCCCCGCGGCCGGCACCAAGCTGGACCAGGACTCCGACGTCCTCATCGTCGTCTCGACCTACACCGAGCCGACCGAGTCGCCCACCGAGAGCCCCACCGAGACCCCGTCGGAGTCGGGCACCCCGGCGCCCTCGGACTCGGCGACCGAGAGCCCCTCGGCGCTGCTGTCGCGGGCGGCCGGCCGGGGCTGAGGCCGCGGCTGAGGACAGGGCTGAGGACAGGGCTGAGGGCGGGCCCGCCCGGCCGGCTCGGTCGACCCGGTCAGCCGATGACCTGCGCGTAGGAGAGGTCGAGCAGGCCGTCGTAGGCCGGCGCGGTGACGTCGTCCTCGACCGACATCTCCCACCCGACCTGGATGTCCTCCTGGGCCGACTGGGCGCGGTACAGGGCCAGGTAGGAGTCGCCGTCCACCGACGCCTGGAGCTGCACCGGGTCGCCGACGGCCTCGATCACGTAGGGCTGGGGGTAGGGCACCCCGTGCAGGGTGACGGAGTTGCCCTCGCACTTGATGCCGGTGGTGGAGATGATCCGCTGCCCCTGCACCGTCACGGCCTCCGCGCCACCGCGCCACATCGCGTTCACGACCGTCTGGATGTCCTGCTGGTGGACGATCAGGTAGTTGAGGGGCTCCTCGGTGTCGTCCGCGGTGAGCGGGGAGTCCGAGAGCACCACCCGCAGCCCGCTGCCCTCGTGGGCGACCAGGCCCGCGGGGTCCTCCAGCCGGCTCGCCTGCCGCTGCGCCCGCTTGACCGCGGAGTCGTCCACGGCGTCGGTGAGCGTGGAGACCTGGGCGTCGAGGTCGGCGGCGCGCGAGCGCAGCTCCTCGTAGGAGTCGGCCTCGGCCTGCACCAGCGAGGCCAGGTCGGTGTAGCGGCCGGCCCGCAGGTCCGTGCCGTCGCTGTTGACGGCGCTGACGGCGAACAGGCCGCCGCACAGCAGCACCATGACGGGGGTGCCCACGCGCCACCAGCGGCTGTGCCGGGGCCTCACATGGGATCTGGGACTCACGGCGACTAAGGTAACGCGCGTCCGGGCGCGCGCCCGGTGAGACGTCCCCACGGTCGCAGCCGCGACCCCGCACCGAGGAGCACCCCCGTGAAGCTGAAGTCCCGCGACGGCCTGGAGCAGTCCGGCGGCCGCCTGCTGAGCGTCCGCTTCCTGGTCGCGATCGCCCTCGTCCTCGCCGGCATCGCCTGGATCGTCGCCTACTACTGGCGCGTGCGGCCCGACGGCAGCCCGGCGATCGTCGGCGACCTGGACCGCTGGAACTACGTCATCGGCTTCGGCCTGTTCTTCCTCGGCCTCGTGGTCTCGGCCCACCCCAGCACCCCGCTCGGCCGCGGCCGCGGCGTCGTGGTCGGGATGCTCTTCTGCTTCGTGGCCGGCCTGCTGTGGATCTGCGCGTTCTACGTGCTCGCCGCCGACCACCTGGGCTCCGTGCCGGTGATGAACGACCTGGCGCAGTCGAACCTGGCCGTCGGCATCGCGTTCATGGGCGTCGGCTTCGCCTTCGCCACGCGCTGGGAGTGAGCCTCCCCCACCTGGCCTGACCTGCTGACCACTGACGCCCGTCACCGCACCGCGGTGGCGGGCGTCGGTGCATGTCACGGGCTGTCCGGGTGCCGCTCATCCACAGGCGCGGGGGCGGATCCGGGGAGAGGTCGTCCACATCTGTGCACAACGGTGTGGAGAACTACAGCGGTGTAGTTCTCCACATGTTCTTTCACAGCTGTGGAGAACCGCGTGTCCTCTCCCCTGCTCACTACCCCTGGTCGGCCCGGTCCACGCAGGCCTGAGGGTCTCCGGACGCCGCAGGGCCCCGCCGACGTGCGGCGGGGCCCTCGTGGAGGCCGGTGTGCGACCGATCGACGGGCGGGGGCGGCTCAGGCGGCCAGGGCCCCCACGCCGGCGGCAGCCAGGGCCACGACGCCGATGAGGACGAGGCCCGCCCACTGGAGCGCGGGACGCCGCGGCCCGCGCGGGGTGAAGACGAGGACGGCGGCGCAGGCGAGGCCGCCGACGAAGCCGCCGAGGTGCCCCTGCCAGGAGATGTTGCCGCTGCCCACGAACGTGATGACGAAGTTCAGCCCGATCCAGATGAGGATCTGCTGGTAGGCCAGCCCCTGCTTCCAGGCCACGAGCAGCAGCGCGCCCATGAGGCCGAAGATCGCGCCGGAGGCGCCGAGGGTGGTCTGGTACGGGTTCGACAGCCACACCACGAGCGCGGAGCCGGCCAGGGCCGAGACCAGGTACAGCGCGAGGAACCGGGCGCTGCCCAGCATCCGCTCGAGCTGGGGCCCCAGGATGTAGAGGGCGAACATGTTGAAGCCGATGTGCAGCAGCTGCACGTGCAGGAACGCCGAGGTGATCAGCTGCCACCAGGCGCCGTCGGCGAAGCCGGGGAGCCAGGTGCCGCCGGCGCGGTCGCAGACGCCCTGGGCGATGTCGTAGCCGGCCTGACCGGCCTGGCACAGCCCCTGGGGCCGCAGGCCCAGCAGGTCGACCAGCCAGAACGAGCCGGAGCCGGTGGCCAGGACCAGCGCCCAGACGGCCACGTTGATCGCCAGCAGGACGAAGGAGACGCGGCCGGCCTTCGTCGGCACGAGCCCGCCGTAGGTGGAGCGGGCCTGGCGCTGCGTCCGCCGCCCCTCGAGCACGCACTCGGGGCACTGGAAGCCCACGGAGGCGGGACTCATGCAGTCGGGGCAGATCGGCCGCTCGCAGCGCTGGCAGCGGATGTGCGACTCCCGGTCGGGGTGCCGGTAGCAGACCGGCACCCCGCCGGTGGAGCCGTCACGGGGGTCGTGCGGGGGTGCACCCTCGGGCGGGGTGGTGCTCATGCGTGCCTCGTCCGGGGTGCGCCGGGCGCGATCAGGCGCCGAGGATCTCGACGGACTCGATGACGAGCGGCTCGACCGGACGGTCGCCCGGGCCGGTCTTCGTGGTGCCGATGGCGTCCACGACGTCGCGGGAGGCCTGGTCGGCGACCTCGCCGAAGATGGTGTGCTTGCCGGTCAGCCACGTGGTGGGGGCGACCGTGATGAAGAACTGCGAGCCGTTGGTGCCGGGGCCGGCGTTCGCCATCGCGAGCAGGTAGGGCTTGGTGAAGGCGAGCTCGGGGTGGATCTCGTCCTTGAACTGGAAGCCGGGGCCACCGGTGCCGGTGCCGAGCGGGCAGCCGCCCTGGATCATGAAGCCGGAGATGACCCGGTGGAAGCCGAGGCCGTCGTAGAACGGGCCGGTGCGGCCGTTGGGGGTCGAGTACTCCTTGGTGCCGGTCGCCAGACCGGTGAAGTTCTCGACCGTCGCCGGGGCGTGGTTCGGGAACAGGGTGATGGTGATGTCGCCCTTGTTGGTCTTGAGGACGGCCTGGAGGTCAGCCATGAGGCGCCTTTCGCGGAACGGGACACTTCGGGGTGTACGACGGGGCGCCCCGTCGCGCTTCGATCTTTCCATGCGCCGCAACCTCTGCCGAGGTCGAGGGGCCCGCGGAGCCCCGCGGCACCCCTACGTCCGGGCAGAGCACGTCCAGGGGGGCGAGGTTCGAGACGAACCGTCGCGGGCATGGTTCGATGGACGAGAACCTGTGGAGAGGAAGTGACGCGGATGCGTCTGCGGAAGAAGAAGACCCTCGTGGAGCAGGCCGGCGACTACGTCAGCCAGGTCGTGGAGGAGGTGCGTCCGCAGGTCGAGGCCGCGATGGCCACCGCGCGCGACGAGGCCCGCTCCCTGTACGCCGAGGCCAACAAGCTGGCCGCGCCGTACCTGAGCGACGCCAAGGACAAGGCCACCCCGTACCTGACCGAGGCGCGGGACAAGGCCACGCCCTACCTGACCGAGGCGCGCACCAAGGCCGGCCCGTACCTGCACGACGCCAAGGACAAGGCCACGCCGTACCTGGTCGAGGCCCGGGAGAAGGCCACGCCCTACCTGCTCGACGCCAAGGACCGCGCCGTGGTGCTCGGGCACGAGTACTACGACAAGGCCTCCGAGGCCGCGGCGCCCTACCTGGCCGACGCCAAGGCGAAGGCGGTCGCCTACGGCGCCACCGCGGCCGAGGCCGCGCAGGCCAAGGCCGTGGAGCTGGGCGACCTCGCCAACACCAAGGTCGCCGAGCTCAAGGGCGAGCAGCCGAAGAAGCGGCGCGGCAAGAAGGTCGTCGTTGCCCTGCTGCTCGCGGGTGCCGCCGGCGGTGCTGCGCTGGCCTGGAAGAAGCTGAACGGCTCGGACCAGGACGCCGGCTGGCAGTCGAGCCCGGCTCCGGTGCCCACCCCGGCGCCGGCCGCGCCGATGGCCCCCGCCGCCCCGGTGGCCGAGGAGTCCCCGGCCGAGGAGCCGGTGGAGGACCCGGCCGGTGCCTCGCCCGACGAGGCCGCCGCCGACGCCGCCGACACCCCGGTCGAGGCCACGACGCCGGACGAGCCCGCCGAGGTCGTCGAGATCACCGAGGGCGACGAGCAGAAGTGACCCCGGCCCGGTCGCACCGGGTCGCACGGGTCACCCAGCACGGCCGGCCCGCCCCGCTCACGCGGTGGCGGGCCGGCCGTTCGTGCGTGGTGGGGCTGCGACTCAGGCGGGGGCGGTCTCGCGGGTCACCCGCGTGGCGCGGTGCTCGGCCCAGAAGGACAGCAGCGGCACCGTGCCGCACAGCAGCGTGACGATGGTGAACCCACCGCTCCAGCGGGCCTTGCGGGAGAGCCAGAAGGCGCACGCCAGGAAGATCATGTAGAGCCAGCCGTGCGCGACGCCCAGGTAGCGCGAGATGTCGGAGCCGAGCCGCCACCCGGCGCCGCCGGACCCGTCGACCCCGTCCAGACCCTTGGCCAGCCACGGCGCGTCGGAGACCAGGTAGCCGTAGTGCAGCGGCAGCCCCACGAGCACCAGGACGACGAGGAGCACCCCGACGATCCAGGCCATGGTGCGGTAGGCCGTGAGGGGGGTGCGCAGGTCGTCGTTCACGGCCCCGACGGTACCGGGGTGACCCCCGGACGGCCCTCCCGGGGAGCCTCGGGCCCGCCGTCGTCCTGGCCGTCGTCCGGCCTGTCGTCCGGGCTGTCGTCGTCCTCGTCCCGGCCCCGCCGCTCGGCGGCGAGCATGTCCCGGGCCAGCCGGACCCAGACGATGATCGCGAACACCCCGAACGCGGGCCACTGGACGGCGTAGAGCAGGTTGCGCAGGCCGATGTCGCCGGAGACGTCGGGCAGCTGCGTGAGGTCGGCGGCGGCCAGGTCGGTGGTGCCGTCGTTCTCGGTGCCGGTCGCGTCGAGGTCGGCGACGACGTAGCCGGAGTAGAGGTCCTGGTCGACGTGCTGGATGAGGTCGGCGATGCGGACCTGGGGGACCACGTCGTCGGTGCGGTCCGGGTCGGTCGCGCCGGTGCCGTCGGTGGGCTGGAGCCAGCCGACCACGGTCGCGGTGCCCTCGGGGGCGGCCGGCGCCCCCTCCACCGTCGGGCTCCACCCGCGCACGACCTCCATCGCGGGCGCGTCGGCGTCGCCGTCGTCCGAGACCGCGAGGGGGGTGACGACCCAGTAGCCCTGCTCACCGTCGTGCTCGCGGCCCTCCACGTAGACGGTGCCCTCGGGCACCCAGGTGCCGGTGAGGGTGACGGGGCGGCCCACGTCGGGGGCGGGGAAGGCGTCGTCGGGGCCCATCACGTCGTCCAGGGGCACCACGGGTGCCTGGGTGAGGTCGCGGGCCGCGACGGTGCGCTCGTTCTGGAAGGCGCCCCACTGCCACCACGACAGCGCGAGCGTGGCCAGGACGACCACGGTGCCCAGCGCGTGCAGGCCCCAGAAGCGGGGAGCGAGCGCCGGTGCCACGCCCACCAGGGTACGGAGCGCGCCCAGGGGCGGCGAAAACCGATCAGGTGCCCGCCGCCACGGCCGATGCGTCAGGGGCCCTTGTCAGAGCTCACGGCCCGTTCGTGCCAACCCCAGGACGCACACGTTTGCGGGACCAAGGGCCCCAGTTGCCAGCGCTCACCTCGCGGCTTCACGTTTTCCTCACCCCGGGCCGCCGAGGCCCGAAGGAGCATGCATGACCACCGCCACCCTGCTGTCCGGTCGCGAGGCGCGCCTCGGCACCGAGGAGCTCATCGTCTCCAAGACCGACCGTCAGGGTCGGCTCACCTACGTCAACGACACCTTCCTCAAGGTCAGCGGCTACACCGAGAAGTCGCTCATCGGCGAGCCCCACAACGTCGTCCGCCACCCCGCGATGCCGCGGGCCGTCTTCCGTCTCCTGTGGGACCGCCTGGAGGCGGGCCGCGAGGTCTTCGCCTACGTGGTGAACAAGACCGCGGACGGCGGCTACTACTGGGTCTTCGCGCACGTCACGCCCAGCTTCGGGCCGGGCGGCGTGATC
The DNA here is from genome assembly GCF_023656415.1 of Nocardioides bruguierae. Taxonomy (GTDB): domain Bacteria; phylum Actinomycetota; class Actinomycetes; order Propionibacteriales; family Nocardioidaceae; genus Nocardioides; species Nocardioides bruguierae. The sequence continues at coordinate 93,243 of NZ_JAMOIL010000013.1, read as the reverse complement.
GTCGGCTTCCACTCCAGCCGGCGTGCGCCCAGCCAGGCCGCGCTCGGCCGCGTCCGCCCCCTGTACGACCGGCTGCTGGCCGCCGAGGCCGGCGCCGGCGGCGCCCGCGCGCAGGCCGAGGCGGGCTACTCCGCCCTCCAGGCGGAGCTCGAGGCCCAGGGCCTGAGCTACGACGAGCTGATCTGGCACATCACCGACCCCACCCTGACCGGAGCCTGACATGACCGCGATCGACCTGGTGCTGCGCCGTGAGCGCTCCGCCCCGTCCACCCCCGGACGCAACAGTGACTCCTGCCGGGCGGCGATGACGTTCGTCGCCGAGATCGACGAGGTCTGCCGCCGCGTCGGCGAGGGCGACCTCGAGGCCCGCGTGACCGGGCGCGGGTGCCAGGAGCCCGAGATGCAGGAGGCCCGCTGGGCCGTCAACCGCGTGCTGGACCTGTTCGACGCGTTCGTCCGCGAGGCCGGCGCCTCGCTGCTCGCCGCCACGGACCCCGGCAACCCCCGCCGGTTCCTGGAGCAGGGCATGCCCGGCTCGCTGCGCGAGGGCGCCCGCCAGATCAACGAGGGCGGCGACCTGATCCGCTCCACGGCCCAGGTCGTGGCCGCCGCCACCGCCGAGCGGATGGCGTTGGCGGACGGCTTCGAGCAGGCCGTCGTCGGCGTGACCAGCCGGGTGGCCGACGCGGCCTCCGGCCTCTCCGACGCGACCCGGCAGCTCACCGGCAACGCCCAGGGCGTGGCCGACCAGACCGAGGTGGCCCGCGAGACCATCGACTCCCTCAACCGTGCCGTGCAGGAGATCGAGTCCGTCGCCAAGCTGATCGACACGATCGCCAGCCAGACGCGCCTGCTCGCCCTCAACGCCACCATCGAGGCGGCCCGGGTCGGTGAGGCCGGCAAGGGCTTCGCCGTGGTCGCGGCCGAGGTCAAGGAGCTGGCCACGGAGACCTCGAAGGCGACCCAGCAGGTCACCGAGCAGGTCACCGAGATCCAGGGCCGCACCGCGCACGCCGTGGAGGTGATCGGCACCGTGATCGCGACCGTCTCCGACATGACCGGGATGGTCGACTCGATGTCGGGCGTGGTCGACGGCCACGACGGCATGACCAACAGCGCCCACGGCCTCCAGGGCGAGGTGCTCACGTTCCTCGAGCGCATCCGCAGCCAGGACTGAGCGCTCCCCGCACCGCCGTCCTGCGTGCCACCACGACACGGCGGTGGCCGACGACCGTCCCTGCTCCTCGTCCTCACCCGGCCCGCGCCGTGCGCCGGGGACGGGCGGACGAGGCGGGCACACCGCGTCCGGACGTGGAAACGGCCACGGACGGCCCTTCCCCAGGCCGGCCGCAGCCGTTGCAAGAACGCTAGACCAGCGGCGCCCCAGCGCCACCACGACACGCCGCGACACGCCGGGGCGTGTCGGTAAAGTTCTCGTGAGGGACGTCAACGCTTGCGCGGCGGTGCCGATCTCCCGGGCATGACCATCCTCGCGACCGCGGCGGCACCGCTGTGCTGACACTGCTCGGCGCGCTGGGCTTCGGTGCCCTCTCGGCGTTCGTGCCCGTCGCGAACGCCGAGCTGTTCGCGGTCGCCGCCGGTCGGCACGGCGCGTCGGTGACCACCGGGCTGGTGCTGGCGCTCGCCGTGGGGCAGACCCTGGCCAAGGTCGGGCTCTTCGAGGCGACCCGGCGCGGCTCGGCGATCCTGGCCCGGCACCGCCGGCGACCGTCCTCGCGGTGGGCCACCCACGTGGCGGCCCGCCTCGGACACCGCGCCACCCGGGCGCCGCTGGTGCTGACCGCGGCCACGGTCGGCCTGCCACCCCTCATGGTGGTCAGCGTCGCGGCCGGTGCCACGGCGCAGCCGCGCTGGGAGTTCGGAGCCCTCGTGCTCGTCGGGCGGATCGCCCGGTTCTCGGCGCTCGCCGCGCCGGTGGCGCTGGCGCTCGGTTGATCAGCCCTGCCGGCCGATCGGTGAGGGAGCTGGTGGAGCCTAGGGGACTCGAACCCCTAACCCCCTGCTTGCAAAGCAGGTGCGCTACCAATTGCGCCAAGGCCCCGTGCGGCCGGGGCCGCGGTGGGAAAGTGCTGGACTGACCGCGTGGGTCAGTGGGACGTGACGTCGTCCGTGGCTTCGGCCCAGAGCGCCTGCTCGGCCTTGGTGCGGTCGAGCTGCTTCTTCGCGACGACGGCCGCGGCAGCGGCCAGGGCCACGAGGAGGATCTTCTTCATGGCTGCTCCTGCCGAGCGTCGCGGGCCAGAGATGGTGGTGCTGGGTGGGCCTAACAGGACTTGAACCTGTGACCTCTTCCTTATCAGGGAAGCGCTCTAACCGTCTGAGCTATAGGCCCGTCGGTCGCTCTCACGACCGCCCGGATCAGGCACGATGTCGTGCCCTGAACCGAGAGTGGACGATACCCGAGGTGCCGCTGACGCCACAAAACGCGGCGGCACCCGGGATCGACGTGCGGGTGGGGGTGCGGCTCAGCGGTCCTCGGCGAGGGTGATCTCGATGCCGCCGAGCAGCGCGGCCGCCATGTTGTAGAGGAACGCGCCGAGGGTCGCGATGGCCGTGAGCAGCACGACGTCGATCGCGGCGATCACCATCGTGAAGCCGACGACGCGGGAGGTGCCGAGGTAGGCCTCGATGTCGAAGCCGCCCATCGAGTCCTCACCGACGACGTCCGCGACGGTCTGGTTGATCGAGTCCCACACGCCGGCGCCGCCGAGCACGCTCCACACCATCAGCACGGCCACCACGGTGACGATGCCGGCGGCGATGGAGAGCAGGAACGCGGTCTTCATCACCGACCACGGGTCCACGCGGGTCAGGCGCAGGCGGGCGCGACGCGACGGGGCGACGCTGACGGTGTCCTTCGCCGGCGCGGCCGTCTTCTTCGGCTTCTCCGCCGGGCGGGACGAGGTCAGCCCGTTGCCGAACGCCGCCGTCTGCTCGGCGGGGGCGGTTCGCTCCTGGGTGGGACGCTCCGTCATCAGTCGTCATCCTCGTCGTGCTCGTCGGTGGCCGCGGGGGCCGTGTCGGTCGCGGGCTCGTCGCCGCTCACCTGCTGCGACGTTTCACCCTCTGCGATTGTTGCACCCTCTGCCGTGGCACCCGAGTCCGTGGCCGGGTCCACCCCTTCGGGGGCACCCTCCACCTCGTCCTCGGCGGGCTCCTCCTTTGCCTCGACCGAGCGGGCCACGACGGCCACGGAGTCGTTGCGCTTGAGGTTGACGAACTTCACGCCCTGCGTGGAGCGACCGGTGGCGCGGAAGGCCGCGTCGATGGGGGAGCGGACGACCTGGCCGGTGGCCGTGATCGACATGATCTCGTCGCCGTCCTCCACGATGAAGGCGCCGACGAGGCCACCGCGGTCGGCGTTCGTCAGGGCCATCGCCTTGATGCCCAGGCCGCCGCGGGACTGCAGGCGATACTCCGAGATGCGGCTGCGCTTGGCGAAGCCGCCGTCGGTGATGGTGAAGACGAACTGCGCCTTCACCTCCTCCACGGCCTCGGAGCTGACCTCCACGTCGGCGGAGTCCTCGGTGGTCTCCGCCAGGCCCGCGGCCTCCTCGGCCGCCACCTGCGCGGCACGGATGACCGACAGGGAGAGCAGCGAGTCGTCGTCGCGGAACTTCATGCCCGTGACGCCGGAGGTGGCGCGGCCCATCGGGCGGAGCTGGCTGTCCTCGGCCCGGAACCGGATCGCCTGGCCGTGGCGGGAGACGAGCAGGATGTCGTCCTCGCCCGAGGCGAGCTCCGCGCCGATCAGGGCGTCGTCGTCCTCGCGGAAGTTGATCGCGATGACGCCGGCCTGACGGGGGGAGTTGTAGTCGCCCAGGCGGGTCTTCTTCACCAGGCCCGCGCGGGTGGCGAGCACCAGGAACGGCGCCTGCTCGTAGTCGCGGATGGCCAGCACCTGGGCGATCTGCTCGTCCGGCTGGAACGAGAGCAGGCCGGCGACGTGGCCGCCCTTCGCGTCCCGGGCCGCCTCGGGCAGGTTGTAGACCTTGGTGCGGTAGACACGACCGGCGGTGGTGAAGAACAGCAGCCAGTGGTGGTTCGTGGTGGCGATGAAGTGCTCGACGACGTCGTCGCCGCGCAGGGTCGCGCCGCGCACGCCCTTGCCGCCGCGCTTCTGCACGCGGTAGGCGTGCCGCTGGGTGCGCTTGGCGTAGCCACCGCGGGTGATGGAGACGACGACCTCCTCGTCGGGGATCAGATCCTCCATCGAGATGTCGCCCTCGGCCGCGGCCACGATCTGCGTGCGCCGGTCGTCCCCGAACTTGTCGGTGATCTCGGTGAGCTCGTCGGCGATGATCGTGCGCTGACGCGTCGGGTTGGCGAGGATGTCGCGCAGGTCCGCGATGATCTCCTCGAGCCGGGCCAGCTCATCGATGATCTTCTGACGCTCCAGGGCCGCCAGGCGGCGCAGCTGCATCGCGAGGATGGCGTCCGCCTGGATCTCGTCGATCTCCAGCAGCTGGATCAGCCCGGTGCGGGCCTCGGCGACGTCGGGGGAGCGGCGGATGAGGGCGATGACCTCGTCGAGCGCGTCCAGCGCCTTGACCAGGCCGCGCTGGATGTGCGCGTCCTCCTCGGCCTTGTTCAGGCGGAAGCGGGTGCGCCGCTGGATGACGTCGACCTGGTGCTCGACCCAGTGCGAGATGAACTGGTCGATGGTCAGGGTGCGCGGCACCCCGTCGACCAGCGCCAGCATGTTGGCGCTGAAGTTGGTCTGGAGCTCGGTGTGCTTGAACAGGTTGTTCAGCACCACGCGGGCCACGGCGTCGCGCTTGAGGACGACCACGAGGCGCTGGCCGGTGCGCGAGGAGGTGTCGTCACGGACGTCGGCGATGCCCTGGACCTTGCCCGAGAGCGCCAGGTCGGCGATCTTCTCGGCCAGGTTGTCGGGGTTGACCATGTACGGCAGCTCGGTGATGACCAGCGAGGTGCGGCCCTTGCTGTCCTCGTCGACCTCGACCACGGCGCGCTGGGTGATCGAGCCGCGCCCGGTCTTGTAGGTCTGCTCGATGCCCTGCCGGCCCACGATGAGCGCGGCGTTGGGGAAGTCGGGGCCCTTGATCCGCTCCAGCAGCGCCGCCTGGAGCTCCTCCCGGGTCGCCTCGGGGTTCTCCAGCGCCCAGATGGCGCCGGAGGCGACCTCGCGCAGGTTGTGCGGAGGGATGTTGGTCGCCATGCCGACCGCGATGCCCGCGGAGCCGTTGACCAGCAGGTTCGGGAAGCGTGAGGGGAGCACCAGCGGCTCGGAGGAGCGGCCGTCGTAGTTCGGGCCGAACTCGACGGTGTCCTGCTCGATGTCGCGGACCATCTCCAGCGCCAGCGGCGCCATCCGGCACTCGGTGTACCGCATGGCGGCGGCCGGGTCGTTGCCCGGCGAGCCGAAGTTGCCCTGACCGTTGATCAGGGGTGCACGCATGACCCACGGCTGGGCCAGGCGCACGAGGGTGTCGTAGATCGCCGAGTCGCCGTGCGGGTGGTACTGACCCATGACGTCACCGACGACGCGGGAGCACTTGGAGAAGCCGGCGGTCGGGCGGTAGCCGCCGTCGAACATCGCGTAGAGGACGCGGCGGTGCACCGGCTTGAGGCCGTCACGCACGTCGGGCAGCGCGCGGCCGACGATGACCGCCATCGCGTAGTCGATGTAGGAGCGCTGCATGGACGTCTGCAGCTCGACGCGCTCGATGCGCCCGCCGGGCCCCGGGGTGGGGGTGACGCCGTCGGTGGGGGTCTCAGTCACGTGTCTCGATCTCTCTGGTTCGTTCTACCGGTATCTAGGACTGGGTTTAGAGACCTAGATATCCAGGAATCGGACGTCCTTGGCGTTGCGCTGGATGAAGGAGCGCCGCTGGTCGACGTCCTCGCCCATGAGGATCGAGAAGATCTCGTCCGCGTGGGCGGCGTCGTCGAGGGTGACCTGGAGCAGGAGCCGGTTGTCCGGGTCCATCGTGGTCTCCCACAGCTCGTCGGCGTTCATCTCGCCCAGACCCTTGTAGCGCTGCACCGGGTTCTCCTTGGGCAGCTTCTTGCCCGCCTCGGCACCGGCGCGCAGCAGCGCGTCGCGCTCGGCGTCGGAGTAGACGAACTCGTGCTCGGCCGGCTTGCTCCAGCGCAGGCGGTACAGCGGGGGCTGCGCCATGTAGACGTAGCCCTCCTTGATCAGCGGCCGCATGAAGCGGAACAGCAGGGTGAGCAGCAGCGTGTTGATGTGGTGGCCGTCCACGTCGGCGTCCGCCATGAGGACGACCTTGTGGTAGCGCAGCTTCTCCAGGTCGAACTCCTCCTGGATCCCCGTGCCCAGCGCCGAGATGATCGCCTGGACCTCCTGGTTGCCCAGGACCTTGTCCAGCCGCGCCTTCTCGACGTTCAGGATCTTGCCGCGGATCGGGAGGATCGCCTGGATGCGCGGGTCGCGGCCCGACTTGGCCGAGCCGCCGGCGGAGTCACCCTCGACGATGAAGACCTCGCACTCGGCGGGGTTGCGCGACTGGCAGTCGGCGAGCTTGCCCGGCAGGGAGCCGCCGGTGCCGAAGCCCTTGCGGGAGCGGGCCAGGTCGCGCGCCTTGCGGGCGGCGATGCGCGCCATCGCGGCGGCCTGGGCCTTGCGGACGATGTCCTTGCCCTCCTGGGGGTTGGCCTCCATCCACGCACCGAACTCGTCGTGGACGACGCGCTGGGTGAAGCCCTTGGCCTCGGTGTTGCCGAGCTTGGTCTTGGTCTGGCCCTCGAACTGCGGCTCGGCCATCTTCACGGAGATGATCGCGGTGAGGCCCTCGCGGATGTCGTCGCCCGACACCCGGTCCTCCTTCTTCTTGATCAGGCCCCAGTCCTCGCCCTTGCTGTTGACCAGCGAGGTGAGGGCCGCACGGAAGCCCTCCTCGTGGGTGCCGCCCTCGTGGGTGTTGATCGTGTTGGCGAAGGTGTGGACCGACTCGGCGAACGAGGTGTTCCACTGCATCGCGATCTCGACGCTCATGTGGTTCTTCACCGAGGCCGGGGTCTCGGCCTCGAAGGAGATCACCGACGGCGTCGCGATCGTCTTGCGCTTGTTCAGGTGCTCGACGTAGTCGACCAGGCCGCGGTCGAACTTGAAGACCTGCTCGAGCGCGCCGCCCTCGCCGCGCACCGGGGCGTCGGTCTCCACCGCGTCCTCCACGGGCTCGCCCTCGACGACCTCGGCGACGGCCACGCCCTCGGGGCGCTCGTCGCGGACGACGATCTCCAGGCCCTTGTTGAGGAAGGCCATCTCGCGGATGCGCGAGGTGATCGTCTCGAGGTTGTAGGTGGTGGTCTCGAAGATGTCGGGGGAGGCCCAGAAGCTGACGGTGGTGCCGGTGGCCTCACCGTCCTCCATGGGGCGCACCTCCTGCAGCGGCCCGTCGGGGTCGCCCAGCGTGAAGGTCTGGCGCCACAGGTGGCCTCGGTTCTTGACCTCGGCCACGACCCGGCTCGAGAGCGCGTTGACGACGGAGACGCCCACGCCGTGCAGACCGCCGGAGACCTTGTAGCCGCCGCCGCCGAACTTGCCGCCGGCGTGCAGGACGGTCAGCGCCAGCGTCAGCGCCGGCAGCTCCTGGCCGGGGGCGGTGTCGGTCGGGATGCCGCGGCCGTTGTCCTCGACGCGGATCGCGCCGTCCTCGGTGAGGGTGATGACGATGCGGTCGCAGTGCCCGGCCAGGGCCTCGTCCACCGCGTTGTCGACGATCTCCCAGATGAGGTGGTGCAGGCCGCGCTCACCGGTGGACCCGATGTACATGCCGGGGCGCTTGCGGACCGCCTCGAGGCCCTCGAGCACGGTGATCGCCGACGCGTCGTAGGCGACCTCGGGGTCGGCGCCGGCGGGGATGCCGGTGGCGATGTCGGTGGTGATCTCGGGGACGTTCCCGTCACCGTCGGTGGCGGGGTTTCCGGCCTGCTCGGTCACTGCTACCTCTTCCCGGGGGTCGGCGCCGACCGGGGGGTGTCGGGCCTGACGCAAGACGAAGGGTCACGCAGTCGTGACCCGGGCTCAGTCTAGCGGCTGAGCGCCTCTGAGCCACGTCCCCCTCGCCGCCGCGGGGGATGAATCGTCCGCCGGACCCCTCTCATCGCCCCGGAACGGGCGCTCAGAGCGCCGAACGGGGGTGGGAACGGCCCCGGATACGGACGCGAGGCCCGCAGATCGGCAGAGAGGGCCACTTGCCGTCCACAGGGCGCGGCCCGCGGTCCACCCCGGGATCTCGCTCAGCCGTAGGTGTCGCGAGGGCCGCGGCCCTTGACCCGGCGGGGCCCCTTCGTCCAGGACGGGGCGTGGGGGCCCTGCACGTCCAGGAACGTCACGGTGCCGGGCCCGAGGTCCTCGTTGAGCCGCGCCAGCACCCGGGGGGCGAGCAGCTTCAGCTGGGTGGCCCAGGCGGTGGAGTCGGTGCGCACCAGGAGACGTCCCTCGGTGAAGGACTCGGGCGTGCAGTGGCCGGCGATCTCCTCGCCCACCAGGTCCGGCCAGCGGGCGAAGACGCCGTGCACCCGCAGGTCCAGCGCCCACCCGTGGTCGGCCACCAGCCGGGAGAGGGAGCCCTCGAGCAGCTGCGGGTCCCGGTCGTCCCCCCGCGCCTTCCTCGGGGCGTCACCACGAGGACGACGGCGGCGTGACCGCTTGTCCGGCGGCAGCCCCCCGGCGGCCGTGGCGCGCGCGATGCGGCGGGCCAGGTCCAGCCCCGCGTCGTCGTGCGGCTCCTCCTCGGGGCCGGTGCGCGGCTCGGGGAGCTCGGCGGCGTCCGACGCCACCTCCTGCGGCCCACCGTCCGTGGCACCCGTGTCCTCCCCGTCCCCCTCGGGACGGGGCGACTCACTCGACACGGGAGACCTCGCCACCGGCGACCGCGAAGCGCGCACCCGCGAGCGCCGGGGGCACGTCCTCGGCCACGGCGGCCGTCACCAGCACCTGCTCGGCGCCGGCCACCAGCTCGGCCAGCTGGGTGCGCCGGCCGGCGTCCAGCTCGGCGAAGACGTCGTCGAGCACGAGGATCGGGTCGTCGCCGTCGTCCCGCAGGAGGTCGAAGGAGGCCAGGCGCAGCGCGAGCGCGAACGACCACGACTCCCCGTGGCTGGCGTAGCCCTTGACGGGCAGTCGCGGGCCGTCGTCCGAGCCGATGGTGAGCAGCAGGTCGTCGCGGTGCGGGCCGACGAGGCAGACGCCGCGCTCCAGCTCGTCGCGGCGGCGCGCCTCGAGCTCCACGAGGATCGTCTTCTCCAGCGTCTCCTGGTCGTGCGCCGGCGGCAGCTCGAAGGAAGGGCGGTACTCGATCCGGGCGTCGTCGCGTCCGGCGCCGCGCGCCACGGACTGGTAGGCGCGGCCGACGTAGGGGGAGAGCTCCTCGACCAGGCGCAGCCGCTCGGCCAGCAGCTCGGCGCCGGTGCGGGCCAGGTGGGAGTCCCACACCGAGAGGGTCGCCAGCGCCCCCTCGGAGGAGGACGACCCGCGACGGGCAGCGCCGGCGGTCTTGAGCAGGGAGGAGCGCTGCTTGAGCACCCGGTCGTAGTCGCTGCGGACGCCGGCCAGCCGCAGTGCCCGCAGCACCAGCAGGTCGTCGAGGAACCGGCGGCGCTCGCCGGGGTCGCCCTTGACCAGCGCCAGGTCCTCGGGGGAGAAGACGACCGTGCGGACCAGGCCGACGAGGTCGCGGGCACGGGGGAGGGCGGACCGGTTGACCTTCGCGAGGTTGGACTTGCCGGGGTTGAGCTGCACCTCGAGCACGGCGGTCCGCCCGTCCCGGACGACAGCGGCCCGGACCAGGGCCCGGTCGGCGCCCGCGCGGATCAGCGGGGCGTCGCCGGCGACCCGGTGGGACGAGAGCCGCGAGAGGTAGTCGATCGCCTCGACCAGGTTGGTCTTGCCCTGGCCGTTGCGCCCCACGAACGCCGTGACCCCGGCCTCCAGCGCGACGTCCACCTGCTCGTAGGAGCGGAACTGGTGCAGGGTCAGGTGGGAGACGTGCATGGCGACCGGGGTGCGGGGCTCGGGGCGCGGGGCGTGAGTGGGGCCGGGGGAGCGGGGCTCCCTCAGCCCTTCGCGCCGGAGTGGACGGCGTGGCCGCCGAACTGGTTGCGCATGGCGGCGATGGCCTTCATCGCGGGGCTGTCCTCCTGGCGGGAGGTGAACCGGGCGAAGAGCGAGGCGGCGATGACGTTCATCGGCACGGCGTTGTCGATGGCGGCCTCGACCGTCCACCGGCCCTCGCCGGAGTCGTCCGCGTAGCCGCGCAGCGCCTCGAGGTGCTCGTCGTCCTGGAGCGCGTTGGTGAGCAGGTCCAGGAGCCAGGACCGGATGACGGTGCCGCTGCGCCAGGAGTCGAACGTGGCCGGCACGTCCTCGACGAGGTCGACCGCCTCGAGCAGCTCCCAGCCCTCGGCGTAGGACTGCATCATCGCGTACTCGATGCCGTTGTGGACCATCTTGGCGAAGTGGCCGGCGCCCGGCTTGCGGCCGGCGTGCACGAAGCCGCCGTCGGTCGGCTTGAGGGAGTCGAAGGCCGGCTGGACCTTGGCCACGTCCTCGTTCGAGCCGCCGCACATCAGGGCGTAGCCGTTCTCCAGGCCCCAGACGCCGCCGGAGACGCCGCAGTCGACGAAGCCGATGCCCTTCTCGCCGAGCTCGGCGGCGTGCCGGGCGTCGTCGGTCCACTTGGAGTTGCCGCCGTCGACGACCACGTCGCCCTCGGAGAGCAGCTCACCGAGCTGGGAGACCGTGTCGTGCGTCGGCTTGCCGTGCGGGACCATCACCCACACGACCTTGGGGCTGGGCAGCGCCTCCACGAGCGCCTCGAGGCTGTCCACGTCCCGCAGGGCCGGGTCGAAGTCGAAACCGACCACGGTGTGCCCCGCCTGGCGGAGCCGGGTGCGCATGTTGCCACCCATCTTGCCGAGGCCGACCAGTCCGATGTCCATGCACGCGCTCCTCGTTGTCAGTCACTGCCGGGTCTGCTGCCGGGTCTGCTCGGGACGGTCCTGCGGTTCCCGGTGGGTGCCGCGGGTGCCGTCCGACGACCCCACGGTATCCACGTCGTCAGGAGAGCAGACGGCGAGGCATGAGCAGGTACCGGAAGCCGGGCCCCTCCGCCTCGTCCGTCGTGCCGGAGATCACCACGGGCTTGGAGGCCTGGGTGAACGCCAGCTCGACGACGGGCTCGTCGATCGCGGTGAGCCCGTCGAGCAGGTACTGCGGGTTGAAGCCGGTGGTCAGCTCGTCGCCGTCGATGTCGGCCTCGACCGACTCGGAGGCCTGCGCCTCGTCGCCGGAGCCGGCGTCGAGGGTGAGCACGCCGTCGACGAAGGCGAGCTGCACGGCGGTGTTGCGCTCGGCCACCAGCGAGACGCGGCGCACCGACTCGACCAGCGAGGCCTTGTCGACCTTGGCCACCGTGAGGTGCTCGTTCGGGAACAGGCTGCGCACCTTCGGGAACTCGCCGTCCAGCAGGCGGGTCGTCGTGCGGCGCACGCCGCCGGCCGCCGCGCCCTCGAAGCCGATGATCCCCTCGCCGCCGTTGCCGGCGGACAGGGCGATGGTGATCTCGTCGCCCGCGCTCAGGGACTTGGCCGTGTCGGCCAGCACCTTGGCGGGGACGAGGGCCGCGACCGTGGCGTCGGGGGTGTTCGGGTTCCAGCCCAGCTCGCGGTGGCTGAGGCGGAAGCGGTCGGTGGCCAGCAGCGAGATGCTGGAGCCGTCGATCTCGAGCCGGACGCCGGTGAGCACCGGGAGCATGTCGTCCTTGCCGGCCGCCGTGACGGCCTGGGCGACGGCGTGGGCGAACAGACCGCTGTCGACGGTGCCCGTGGCGGTGGGCATCTCCGGGAGGGTCGGGTAGTCCTCGACCGGCATGGTCTGGAGGCTGAACCGCGCGCTGCCGCAGGTGAGGGAGACGCGAGAGCCCTCGAGGGTCATCTCCACCGGCTTGCCGGGGAGGCTGCGGCAGATGTCGGCGAGCAGACGACCGCTGACCAGGGCCCGACCGTCCTCGGAGACGTCGGCCGCGAGCGTCGCGCGGGCAGAGGTCTCGTAGTCGAAGGCGGAGAGGACGAGGCCGGAGTCGCCGGCCTGGATCAGCAGACCTGCGAGGACGGGGACGCTCGGCCGTGCGGGCAGGCTGCGTGCCGCCCAGGCGACGGCGTCGGCGAGCACGTCGCGTTCGACGCGGAACTTCACTGTTGGCGTCCCTCTCCTCGTGGTGGGCCGGCGGCGGGCGCGGCCTCGCGGAAGTCGAATCCTGCCACGCGCGTCGGCGCACCGGCACGCCGCGGGTGATCCCACGGATTTTTGTGATCCTGGTGGTGGTCGTGCGGCTGCCCCGGTGTGGCAGCAACCTGCCACCTTCGACAGCGAGGGGTCGGGGTGGGCCAGGTGGTTCCGGGAGGTAGCCGCCGGGCCCGGAGAGGGTTTGTCCCCAGGAAGGGGTCGGTGCAGAAGTGCACCGGGAATCGAGTCGGTGATGGATCCAGAGTGGTCATAGGTCCGGTGGATCCTGTGGACGACGTGGGTAATGCCTGGTCGCCACGCTCGATCGAGGTGCACAGGGGGTGTGGAGGACGTCGTGGGGATCCTGGCGTCCGTGTGGGGATCCTCGTCCGTGTGGAGGGCTCTGCCACGGGATCCTCAAGTCACCACCGTGTAGTTCATCTCCGGCGGGCCGGTTCTCCACAGGGTCCGAGGCGGGTCGTCGGGAGCCTCCGGACGGCGAAGGCCCCCGACACCGATCCGGCGTCGGGGGCCTCGAGACGGGCCGTGACCGGCCCTGGGTGCTGCTGTGCGGTCAGGCGACCGTGAGCGTGACCTCGACGTTGCCGCGGGTCGCGTTGGAGTACGGGCAGACCTGGTGGGCCTGCTCGACCAGCTGCTGGGCCTGGTCGCGGTCGAGGCGGGGGATCGTGACCTCGAGCCCGACGGCGAGGCCGAAGCCGCCGCCCTCGAGCGTCCCGATGGAGACGTCGGCGACGACCTCGGTCTCCCCCAGGTCCGCGCCCGTGCCGCGGGCGACCATCTTGAGCGCGGAGTGGAAGCAGGCCGCGTAGCCGGCGGCGAAGAGCTGCTCGGGGTTGGTGGCGCCGCCGGGGCCACCCATCTCCTTCGGGATGCGGACGTCGGTGTCGACGACGCCGTCGGAGGAGGCGACGTGGCCGTTGCGGCCGTCGCCGGTGGCGAGTGCGGTGGCGGTGTACACAGTTTCCATGTCCGCAACTTTATTGCGCACAATCTAATTGTCAAGCGGCTACCCTGGTGGCGTGGCTCCACAGCACCCGCAGCTCGCGCTCGACGCCCAGCTCTGCTTCCCGCTCTACGCGGCGACGCGCGCGGTGACCAGGACGTACGCCGACCTGCTGGAGCCGTCGGGGCTGACCTACCCGCAGTACCTGACGATGCTGGCGCTGTGGGACGCCGGCTCCCCCGTGTCCGTCTCCGCGCTCGGGGCGCGCCTGCGCCTGGACTCAGGGACGCTCACACCGCTGCTGAAGCGCCTGGAGGCGGCGGGACGGATCGTGCGCCGGCGCGACCCGGCCGACGAGCGGCGGGTGCTGGTCTCGTGCACGCAGGAGGGCTGGGCGCTGCGGGAGCAGGTGGCCGACGTCCCCCTGCGGCTGGCGGGGGCGATGGGCCTGGAGCGGGACGAGGCGGAGCGACTGCGCGCGGACCTCGGCCGGCTCCTGGCGCACCTGGACGGCTGAGGCGCCGTCGCGGGCTCAGGCCTGGCGGGCCTGCATCTTCACGCGGTTGGTCAGCTCGCTGACCTGGTTGAAGACCGCGCGGCGCTCCGCGAGCAGCTGGTTGATCTTGCGGTCGGCGTACATGACCGTCGTGTGGTCGCGGTTGCCGAACTCGGCGCCGATCTTGGGCAGCGACAGGTCCGTGAGCTCGCGGCACAGGTACATGGCGATCTGGCGCGCCATCACGAGGTGCCGGCCCCGGCTGGGGCCGGTGAGCTCGTCGATGCTCAGGCCGAAGTACGCGGCGGTCTGGGCGATGATCAGCCCGGCGGTGATCTCGGGCTCGCCGCCGTCGGGGATCAGGTCCTTCAGCACGATCTCGGCCAGGGTCATGTCGACCTCCTGGCGGTTGAGGTTCGCGAAGGCCGTGACGCGGATGAGGGCACCCTCGAGCTCGCGGATGTTCGTCTGGATCTTCGAGGCGATGAACTCCAGCACGTCCGGCGGGGCCGTGAGCCGGTCCATCGCGGCCTTCTTGCGGAGGATGGCGATGCGCGTCTCGAGGTCCGGCGGCTGCACGTCGGTGATCAGGCCCCACTCGAACCGGTTGCGCAGGCGGTCCTCCAGCGCCTCCAGGCGCTTGGGGGGCCGGTCCGAGGTGAGCACGATCTGCTTGTTGGCGTTGTGCAGCGTGTTGAAGGTGTGGAAGAACTCCTCCTGGGTCTGGGTCTTGCCCTCCAGGAACTGGATGTCGTCGATCAGGAGCACGTCCACGTCGCGGTACCGACGCTTGAACCGGTCCTGCCGGTCGTCGCGGATCGCGTTGATGAACTCGTTGGTGAACTCCTCGCTGGACACGTAGCGCACGCGGGCGGTCGTGTAGAGCGAGCGCACGTAGTGGCCGATGGCGTGCAGGAGGTGGGTCTTGCCCAGCCCGGAGTCGCCGTAGACCAGCAGGGGGTTGTAGGCCTTGCCCGGTGCCTCGGCCACCGCCACCGCGGCGGCGTGCGGGAACCGGTTGGACGAGCCGATGACGAACGTCTCGAAGGTGTACTTCGGGTTCAGCCGGGTCTCGGGGGCTCCGCGGTCCTTCTCGGGGGCCGGCGGTGCCGCCGCCGGGCCGGTGCTCGGCGGCGGCAGGGTGACCTGGGCGTCGACCCGGGGTGCAGGCGGCGGGGCGTCCACGGGGGCGAGGTCCGCCACCGGCGCGGGCGCGGGGCTCTCCGCGGCGTCGAGGTCGGGATTGACCGTGACGGCGAGGCGGATCTCGGTGCCGTAGGTGACCGAGAGCGCGTCCTCGAGCTGGGCGCGCAGACGCCCCTCGAGCTGCTGCCGGGTGAAGTCGTTGGGCACCGCGACAATGGCGGTGGTGCCGTGCAGCGTCACCGGCTCGGAGGCCGTCAGCCACGCGCGCTGGTTCGGCTGCAGGTCGGCGAGCACGGCGCTCCAGGCGTCCGAGAGCGAGGTGCTGGGCTCGTCCGTCACGGTGAGGTGGGGCCTTCCTGAGGATGCGTGTTCCACAACGTTGTCCACAGGTTGTGGGAAATGCCCGCCGGGCACTCGTGGCGAGGCGCCCGAGTGCCGCCGCGTGTTGGCCTCGGCTGGTGCGTTGCAGGTCAGAGGATAGGTGCGCGGTGGCGGTACGTCCCACGAACCGTGAGAACCCCGGACGGGTCCGGGGCCGGCAGGCCGTGGGGGATGCGGGCGAACGTAGCCCCGTGGTGGAGGTGCGGGCAAGCCGTCATCCACAGGGGTGCGGCGGGGGGTCGCGCGTGGTTTGACCCTGGTCTCGCGCCGCGCGTACCGTTGGCCGGTCACCCGAGGTCGACGGGTGCCGCATGTCCACGGGGCTGGTCCGCACCAGACGGGCCCTCGCGTGGGTGGGCGGTGCCGGCCGAAGGGCGGTCCGGGAACCCTGGGACGGGGTGCGAGCACTCTCGCACGCCGTGGCCGGGGCGCTGCCGATCGGGTCGGGTGACGGCCCTGGTGTGGGGAGACCACGCCGCCGACGTCCAACAACGAGGAGCTCACGATGAGCAAGCGCACCTTCCAGCCGAACAACCGTCGTCGCCACAAGGTCCACGGCTTCCGCCTCCGCATGCGGACCCGTGCCGGTCGCGCGATCCTGAACGGTCGCCGCCGCAAGGGCCGCAAGAGCCTGGCCGTCTGAGTCGCGGGCACCCTCCGGTGCTCGCCGCCCCCAACCGGCTGACCGACTCCGCCTCCTTCCGCGAGGCGGTGCGTTGTGGTCGTCGGGCGGGGTCGCGGACGCTGGTCGTCCACCTCGCCGAGGACGGCGGGCTGCCCGGGGAGTCCCGGGTGGGCCTGGTCGTCAGCAAGGCGGTGGGCGTCGCTGTCGTCCGCAACCGGGTGAAGCGCCGGCTTCGTCATCTGGCCCGGGAGCAGATCTCTCTGCTCCCGGGCCGTTGCACGTTGGTGGTGCGGGCGCTGCCCGCCGCGGCATCGGCCTCGTCGGCGGAACTCGGCGCGGACCTCGCAGGTTGCCTTGATCGGGTGATGTCGTGAAGTACGTGCTGATCGTCCTGCTGCGGGGCTACCGCCTGTTCATCAGCCCGATCTACGGGCAGGTGTGCCGGTACTACCCCTCCTGCTCGGCCTACACGCTGGAGGCCGTGCAGCTGCACGGCTCGGTGAAGGGGTCGTGGCTGGGGGCACGCAGGCTGGCCCGCTGTCATCCCTGGGCCCCCGGCGGCTACGACCCCGTCCCGGGGCACGTCGACGGCCCACCGGTGCCGGTGGACGCGGAGGCGTCCGGCACCATGACCACGTACCGCGGCGCAGACGACGCCGCGCCGCACGAGCAAGGAGTCTGACCCGTGGGTGCACTCGGTGACCTGCTGAGCCTGATCGCCACGCCGCTGTACTACGCCATCTCGGCCGTGCTGGTGGGTTGGCACAAGCTCTTCACCACCCTCGGGATGGACCCCGACGGTGGCTCGACCTGGGCGTTGTCGATCATCGGCCTCACGGTCGTGATCCGCGCGCTGCTGATCCCGCTCTTCGTGAAGCAGATCAAGTCGAGCCGCAACATGCAGCTGCTGCAGCCCAAGGTGCGAGCGCTGCAGGAGAAGTACAAGCACGACCGCGAGAAGCTGGCCGCGGAGACGATGAACCTGTACCGGGACACCGGTACCAACCCGTTCGCCGCCTGCCTGCCGCTGCTCGTGCAGATGCCCATCTTCATCACCCTGTTCCACCTGCTGAACGAGGCGGCGCGGGACTCCACCCCGCACGGCTTCCTCAACGAGAACATGGCGGAGTCCTTCGGCTCGGCGATGATCTTCGGGCGCATCCCCCTGGCCGAGAGTTTCTGGGGCGCGGGCGTGTGGCGCGCGGACGGTGGCCAGCTGGGCGTCATGCTGCTCGCGCTGTTCCTGGTGCTCGCGATGACGGCGACCACGTTCGTCACCCAGCGTCAGCTGATGAGCAAGAACATGCCGGCCGACGCCATGAGCGGGCCGTACGCCCAGCAGCAGAAGATGCTGCTCTACATCCTGCCCGTGGCCTTCGGTGTCGGTGGCGTGGCCTTCCCGATCGGCGTGCTCCTGTACTGGACCACGTCGAACCTGTGGACGATGGGCCAGCAGTTCTACGTCATCCGCAACAACCCCGCGCCGGGGACTCCGGCGTTCGCGGCCAAGGAGAAGCGGGACGCGGCCAAGGCAGCGCGCCACGGAGGTGGGGTGGCCACGGCCGCTCCCACCGCCGAGGAGACCACCGAGGAGCGTCGGCCGGCCCAGCGGCAGCAGCCCAAGCGCCAGTCGCGGGACCAGCGCCGCAAGGGCCAGCCCCACCAGTCCAACCAGTCCAACCAGTCCAAGCAGGGCAACCAGGCGAAGAGCACCGGAGACGCCGGTGTCGAGAAGAAGGACGGAGGGTCCCGATGAGCGACCAGAAGAGCCGCGTCGAGGCACTCGAGAACGAGGGCGAGATCGCCGCTGACTACCTCGAGGAGCTCCTCGACATCGCCGACCTCGACGGCGACCTGGACATGGACGTCGAGGGCGATCGCGCTGCCGTGTCGATCATCGGCGGCGACCTGGGTCAGCTCGTGGGCAAGGACGGCGAGGTGCTGGAGGCTCTCCAGGAGCTGACGCGCCTGGCCGTGTTGCGGTCGACCGGCGAGCGCTCCCGCCTCATGCTGGACGTCGCGGGTCACCGTGCCCGTCGTCGCGAGGTGCTGGAGGCGCAGGGTGCCGCGGCCGTGGAGGAGGCGAAGTCGTCCGGCGAGGCCGTGCGGCTGGAGCCCATGAGCCCCTTCGAGCGGAAGGTCGTGCACGACGTCGTGGCCGCCGCTGGTCTGGTGTCCGAGTCCGAGGGCGTGGAGCCCCGTCGGTACGTGGTGATCCGCCCTGAGTGACGTCGAGCCCGCTGAGGTTTCACGTGAAACACCCCCTGTGCCCGCTGCGGCGCAGGGGGTGTTCGGCATCGAGCGAGTGGCGCTGGCAGAGCGCTACGCGGGGCTGCTGGCCACGGACGGGGTGGTGCGCGGCCTGATCGGTCCGCGTGAGGCCCCACGTCTGTGGGAGCGGCACCTCCTGAACTCGGCTGTCGTCGCCGATGCCATCGCGGAGGGCGTCGACGTGGCCGACGTGGGCACCGGTGCCGGCCTGCCGGGCATGGTGCTGGCCATCCGGCGGCCTGATCTCTCCGTGACCCTGATCGAGCCGCTCCTCCGTCGCACGACGTTCCTGCAGGAGGTCGTCGACGAGCTGGGGCTCCCCAACGTCACGGTGCACCGTGGCCGTGCGGACAGTGCGGTGCACCTCGGTGGCTTCGACGTGGTCACCTCTCGTGCTGTGGCAGGGCTGACCACGCTGCTGGAGTGGTGCATGCCGCTGGTGCGGCCACAGGGGCACGTCCTGGCGATGAAGGGTTCCTCGGTCGACGACGAGATCGTGGAGGCCCGCCCCGCTCTCGAGCGCGCCGGCTGGGGTCGACCGGAGGTGCTGGTCGTGGGTGAGGACGTCCTCGACACCCCCACGACGCTGTGCCGAGTTCCCTGGGCCGATCCCGGGTCGGTAACGTGGCCCCCTCGGGGCTCCGTCGGAGGAGCGAAGCGCCGCCAGGACACGTCTCGTCGTCGCAAGCGGGGCCGTCAGGGTCGGTGACCACGGCAGCTGTCTCGGGAGTTATCCACCGGTGCGAGAAGCACCCTGAGCGTGAGATTCCACAGGTGAGTGAGATTTTTCCACAGGGCGAGAGTGGTCAGGGGCCCGACGAGGTCGGTGCCGAGCAAGCGACGGAGGCCGACGTTTCACGTGAAACGCCCACCGGCTACCGCGTGAGGACCGCAGCCGACATGGCCGGCTACGACGTCGCCATGGCGGACGAGGACACGCCCCTCGCCCGCGCCGCGGAGAGCACGCTGCTCGCCCGAGGGCAGGCGGGCTCGCGGCCCCCGGTCGAACGGCCTCGCGGGACGCGCGTCGTGGTGATCGCGAACCAGAAGGGCGGCGTCGGCAAGACCACGTCGTCGGTGAACCTGGCCGCGTCCCTGGCTCAGCTCGGACAGCGGGTGCTGGTCATCGACCTCGACCCGCAGGGCAACGCCTCCACCGCCCTGAACGTGGACCACCGTCGGGGCACGCCCTCGACGTACGACATGCTCGTGGACGGTGTCCCCCTCGAGGAAGTCGTCACCCAGAGCCCGGAGCACGACCTCCTGTGGGTCTGCCCGGCCACGATCGACCTGGCGGGCGCGGAGATCGAGCTCGTGTCGGTCGTCGCGCGCGAGAGCCGTCTGCGCAAGGCGATCCAGGCGCACCCCTGGGTGGGCGGCGCGGAGGCGGGCGAGGACCGGTACGACTACGTCATCGTCGACTGCCCGCCGTCGCTGGGCCTGCTCACGTTGAACGCCCTGGTCGCCGGCGAGGAGATGCTCATCCCCATCCAGGCGGAGTACTACGCCCTGGAGGGGCTCGGTCAGCTGCTGGAGACCGTCGAGCTGGTGCGAGCGAACCTCAACCAGCACCTGAGGATCTCCGCCATCCTCATCACCATGTACGACGCACGCACGCGCCTGAGCTCCGGTGTCGCCGACGAGGTCCGGGCACACTTCGGCGACCAGGTGCTCGGCACGACGATCCCCCGCTCCGTCCGCGTCTCCGAGGCACCCTCCTACGCGCAGACCGTCATGACCTACGACCCGGCCTCTCCGGGCGCGCTCTCCTACCTGGAGGCGGCTCGCGAGTTCGCGTTCCGCGGGGTCGAGCGATGAGCGGCGGTCAGCGCCCAGGCACGCGTCGTGGCCTGGGTCGGGGCCTCGGATCACTCATCCCGACCGCACCGCCTGCCGCGGAGGATGCCGGCCAGCACGACGCGTCGGGTGCGACCAGCTCTCCTGTAGCAGGTCGGACCGCGGCGGACTCGTCCTCCCGGTCGGCATCCGGCGAGTCCGGGTCCCCCGACACGACGTCGCTGGCGCCGGTCGAGGGTGCGTACTTCGCCGAGCTCCCGGTGGAGCGCATCCGGCCGAACGCCCACCAGCCGCGCCAGGTCTTCGACGAGGACGCGATGGCCGAGCTGGTGCACTCGCTGCGCGAGATCGGGCTGCTCCAGCCCGTCGTCGTCCGCGACGCTGGTGACGGGTACGAGCTGGTCATGGGCGAGCGGCGGTGGCGGGCGGCGCAGGAGGCGGGCCTGGAGGTCATCCCGGCGATCGTCCGGCAGACCGACGACACCGCCATGCTGCGGGACGCGCTCCTGGAGAACCTGCACCGCTCGCAGCTCAACCCGCTGGAGGAGGCGTCGGCCTACGCCCAGCTGCTCGAGGACTTCGGATGCACCCACGAGGAGCTGGCGCAGCAGATCGGTCGGTCGCGCCCGCAGATCAGCAACACCCTGCGCCTGCTGCGGCTGAGCCCCGCGGTGCAGCGACGGGTGGCGGCCGGCGTCCTGTCGGCGGGGCACGCCCGCTCTTTGCTCGCGGTGGGCGACGCGGACTCCCAGGACCGGCTGGCCCAGCGCGTGGTCGCCGAGGGCATCAGCGTGCGCGGCCTAGAGGAGATCGTGGCGCTGGGATCCGGCGACGAGGACGCCCCGCGCCGCACGGCTCGACGCAAGCCGCAGGCACCTGGCCTCACGGAGATCGCCGACCGGCTGAGCGACCGGTTCGAGACCCGGGTCAAGGTCGACCTCGGCAAGCACAAGGGCAAGATCACCGTGGAGTTCGCCTCGATGGAGGACCTGCAGCGCATCCTCGGCATCCTGGACACCGACCAGGAGTCCACAGATCCATCCAGCAACTAAGAGACAAGACGATAAGTCGACAAAGCAGTTTGTCGGCCTAGCGACAGGAAAGGGGCCCGATCCGTGCGGATCGGGCCCCTTCCAGCGTCCTGGGAGTTCGTCAGGAAGCGATCTGAGCGCTACTTCTTCGCGCGCTTGGCCGCGCGACGGGCTGCTCTCTCTCTCTTCTCCGCCTGGTCGAGCTTCTCCGCCTCGTCCGGCGTGGGTGCGGAGCCCCCGAGACGTGCCGGCAGCCACCAGGAACCCGGAGGCTGCTCGTCGGCCGGGTAGGCCGCGATCGCGTCCTCGAGCATCTGCGCCATGGCCGCGTGCAGGGCGGCGCGGTCGGCGTCGTGGTCCCCGGTCGTGGCGATCGGCTCGCCCACGCGGATCGCGATGGTCTTGCCCCGGGAGAAGTCCTTCGGGTGACCCTTGGTCATCATCCGCTGCGTGCCCCACAGGATGACGGGGACGATCGGGACACCGGCGGCGGCGGCGATCCGCACCACGCCGCTCTTGAACTCCTTCAGCTCGAAGGAGCGCGAGATGGTGGCCTCGGGGAAGATGCCCACGGCCTCGCCCTTGCGCAGGTAGTCGACGGCCTTGAGGTAGGAGCCCTGCCCCTCGGCGCGGTCGACCTCGATGTGGTGGAAGGAGCGCATGAGGGGCCCGCCGACCGGGTGGTCGAAGATCTCGCGCTTCGCCATGAACCGCACGAGGCGCCCGGAGGGGTTGGCCCCCAGGCCGCCGTAGACGAAGTCCACGTAGCCGATGTGGTTGTAGGCCAGCATGACGCCGCCCTCCCGGGGCACGTTCTCCGTGCCGGTCATCTGGAACCGCTGACCCAGCAGCCTGAACGCCGTCTTGGCGGCGACGATGATCGCGGGGTAGGTGATGTCACGCATGCGGTGACTCTCCCACATCCGCGGGAACCCGCGCGGGCACCCCGACGACCGCGGGCGGGCCCGGGACGACCTCAGGACAGGTCGACGCTCGGGTTGTCGTACCCGGTGGAGAGGCCTGGGGCGGAGATGGTGGCGCCGAACATCGTGCGCAGCTCCAGCTCCGCCTCGACCACGCCGGCGAGCCGCCGGACGCCCTCGCGGATCCGTTCCGGCGTGGGGTAGCAGAAGGAGAGCCGCATCGAGCGGGAGCCGAAGCCGTCGGCGAAGAACGCGGTGCCGGGCACGTAGGCCACGCGTGCGGTCACGGCGCGCGGGAGCATGGCCTTGGCGTCCACCCCGTCGGGCAGCGTGAGCCACACGTAGAACCCGCCGTCCGGGACGTTCCAGTGGGTCCCGGCCGGCATGAGGTCGGCGAGGCTGGAGATCATCGCGTCCCGACGCTCGCGGTACATCTCGCGGAACTGCTTGATCTGGCCCTGCCAGTCGTGGTTGGAGAGGTAGGCCGAGACCGCCATCTGCGAGAACTGCGGCGGGCACAGCGTCGCGGACTCCTGCGCGAGCACCATCTTCTCGCGCACCGGCGGCGGGCAGAGCGCCCAGCCGACCCGGAAGCCCGGCGCGAAGGTCTTCGAGAAGGAGCCCAGGTAGATGACGTTGTCCGGGTCGTCGGCCCGCATGGCCCGCATGGGGGCCTCGTCGAAGCCGAGGAGGCCGTAGGGGTTGTCCTCCAGGACGAGGACGCCCTCGCGGCGGCAGATCTCGATGATCCGCGTGCGACGCTCCGCGCTCAGCGTCACGCCGGCCGGGTTGTGGAAGTTGGGGATCGTGTAGAGGAACTTGATCTTGCGCCCGGCGCGCTTGCAGGAGGCGATGGCCTGCTCGAGGGCCTCGGGCACCAGCCCCTGGGCGTCCATCTCGGCGTGCACCACGTCGGCCTGGTACGCGCGGAAGACGCCGAGGGCTCCCACGTAGGACGGCGCCTCGCAGATCACCACGTCGCCCGGGTCGCAGAAGATGCGGGTCACCAGGTCGACGGCCTGCTGCGAGCCCACGGTCACCACGACGTCGTCCGGGTGCGCCTCGATGCCCTCCAGGCGCATCACGTCGGTGATCTGCTCGCGCAGGAACGGGACGCCCTGGCCGGAGCCGTACTGCATCGCCACGGCACCGTGCTCGGCGACCAGGTTGCCGATGGCGTCGCCCACGACGTCGAGCGGCAGGCCGGAGATGTTCGGCATGCCGCCGGCGAGGGAGACCACCTCCGGGCGGGAGGCCACGGCGAAGAGCGCACGGATCTCGGACGCCGTCATCCCGCTGGTGCGGGCGGCGTACCGGTCGACGAACGAGTCGAGGCGGGTGCTGGTGCGGGCAGGCGTGGACTCCATGGTCCCCCTAGCATGAAGGATGAGGCCCGCCATCGCACGCGCCGGTCAGGTGCTGGTCAGTCGCGGCCCACACGGAGGTGGCACGTGGCACGACGAGGAGTCCCGCTCACGCTGGACCGGTTGGAGGCCACCGGCTCGCCCTGCGCCCGGTGCCTGTTCTGGGAGCTCGACCCGGTGCGTCGCGACCGGGTTGCCGAGGACGAGCGGGCCGAGGAGAAGCAGGCGCTCGTCTCCGAGCGCCTCCGGGAGTGGGGCTCCTGCGGGAGGGTGCTGCTGGTCGACGGCGTCGAGGTGGCCCACGTGCTCTACGCCCCGGCCGGGCACCTGCCGGGCGCCGGCGCCTTCCCGACGGCTCCCGCGGGCGAGGACGCGGTGCTCCTGGCCGGCCTCTGGGTGCACCCCGACCACCGCGGCGGGGGACTCGGGCGGATGCTCGTGCAGCAGGCGGCCCGCGACCTCGTCGGTCGTGGCGTGCGGGCCCTGGAGGCGTTCGGCTCGCACGGCAGCGCGCCGGGCTGCGCGGCGCCGGCGGAGTTCCTGGCCCGGGTGGGCTTCCGCACCGTGCGACCGCACCCGGTCGCGCCGCGGATGCGGATGGACCTGCGCACCGCGCTGACCTGGCGCGAGGAGGTGGAGGCGGCACTGGGCAGGCTCGCCGGGGTCGTGCGCCCGGCTCCGGCCCCGGCTCCGGAACGGCGCGTCCCCGCCGTCCGCAGGGACGACGGGGACGCGGACTGAGCGCGGCCCTCCGGGGAGGGCGGGGACTCAGATGAACTCGGCGAGCTCCTTGAGCAGCACGGCCTTGGGGCGGGCACCCACGATGGACTTCACGACCTCGCCCTTGGAGTAGACGTTGATGGTCGGGATGCCGGTGACGCGGTAGGAGGCCGGGGTGACCGGGTTCTCGTCCACGTTCATCTTGAGGAAGGTGACCTTGTCGCCGTGCTCGCCGTTCAGCTCCTCCAGGATCGGGGAGACCTGGCGGCACGGGCCGCACCACTCGGCCCAGAAGTCGACGAGGACGGGCTTCTCGGACAGGAGGACCGAGGTGTCGAACTCGGCGTCGGTGACTGCATCCATCTTGGCCACGAGGATGTCCCTTTCTGGTCTGGTCGCGCAGCGGTGTGCGCCTGGGCGACGCTGCTCACGCGGCGTCGGATGTGGGTTCAACACGGTCGGGGCCCTCGATTGTTCCGCCGCGACCGCCGGGGGGGAAGCCCCTGGTGGGGACCCCGGTGCGGGTCTCAGACCCCCAGCTCGGCCTCGGCGCGGGCCTCGGCGTCGGCGGGGGACGTGGCGGTGGTCTCGAGCTCGGCGAGGAAGCGCTCGGCGTCCAGGGCCGCGGAGCAGCCCGTGCCGGCCGCGGTGATCGCCTGGCGGTAGTGGTGGTCGACGAGGTCGCCGCAGGCGAAGACGCCGGCGAGGTTGGTCGCGGTAGAGGGGTGCTTGACCAGGACGTAGCCCTCGCTGTCGAGGTCGACCTGGCCCTTCAGCAGCTCGCTGCGCGGGTCGTGGCCGATGGCGACGAAGAGGCCGGTGGCGTCCAGGTCGCGGGTCTGGCCGGTGACGGTGTCGGTCAGCGTGATGCCGGAGACCTTGTCCTCGCCGTGGATGTCGCTGACGGCCG
This sequence comes from Nocardioides bruguierae, assembly GCF_023656415.1. Taxonomy (GTDB): domain Bacteria; phylum Actinomycetota; class Actinomycetes; order Propionibacteriales; family Nocardioidaceae; genus Nocardioides; species Nocardioides bruguierae. The sequence goes on along the minus strand of NZ_JAMOIL010000013.1, from coordinate 68,374 downwards.
AGTTCCAGACGATCTCGAGCTTGGGGTCGTTGAAGGCCCGCTCCTGCATGATCTTGGAGGCGCGGAGCTCGTCGCGACGCACGATCATGGAGACCTTCGAGGCGAAGCGCGTGAGGAAGGTGGCCTCCTCGACGGCGGAGTCGCCGCCGCCGACGACGGCGATGTGCTGGTCGCGGAAGAAGAAGCCGTCGCAGGTCGCGCACCAGGAGACGCCGCGGCCCGAGAGGGTGTTCTCCTTCTCCAGGCCGAGCTTCCGGTAGCCGGAGCCGGTGGCGAGGATGACGGAGTGCGCCAGGTGGGTGTCGGTGGCGGTCTTGACGACCTTCACGTCACCGGTGAGGTCGACCTCGACCACGTCGTCGGCCACCAACTCGGCGCCGAAGCGCTCGGCCTGGGCACGCATCTCGTCCATCAGGGCCGGGCCCATGATGCCGTCGCGGAAGCCGGGGAAGTTCTCGACCTCGGTGGTGTTCATGAGTGCGCCACCGGCGGTGACGGAGCCCTCGAAGACCAGCGGGCTCAGGTTCGCGCGGGCCGCGTAGACGGCTGCGGTGTACCCGGACGGACCCGAGCCGATGATGATGACGTTGCGGACAGCCGTGTCCTGCGCGGCCGTCTCCTGCTCGTTCAGGGTCATGCCTGGATCGCTCCTCGTTCCAGCCCCCGTGGGGCTCTCGACGACCGGGGGACTCGTCCCTCGCCGGTCGGTGCCTCTGATGCTCGGTGCATCGTTGCGAACGCATCGTAGGCGAGCGCCATTCCCCCACCCCGGTCCGCGGTGCCGGGGGTGGACGTCACGCTCAGCGGCCGGTGAGGGTGGCGGAGCGCAGGACGTCGCCGGACCCGCACTGGAGCACGTCGACCACCTGCGTCTCGCCCTCCGACGGGCGGTAGGCGAGGACGGCGGCGCGGCCGTCGTACTCGACGGCCAGGAGTCGGCCCCGGCCCCAGTCGGCGGGCGTGCAGGCCTGCCAGTCGGCGCCGAGCCCGGCGCCGGCCGCCGCGGTGCCCTCGCCGGCGCGCAGGCGCGAGCGCAGGTGGCGCGCGTCGTCCGCGAACGCGGCCTCGGAGACGGGCTGGAGGGTGCCGTCGAGCGAGAGGACCTGCTTCACCGGCACCTGCAGCCGGCCCGACTGGTCGGAGCCGGACTGGTCGGAGAAGGTGTCGTTCCCGCTCTCGGCGGCGCCGCCGCCGTCGTCCTCGCTGGTGCGGCCGGCGGAGGAGTCCGCGGCGTCGCCCTGCGTGAGGGAGGAGGCCGCCGACGAGGCGGAGTCGTTGCCCGAGGTGCCGCCCGACAGGTACTGGATCCCGTTGCCGACGCCGACGCCGAGCACCACGACCGCGGCAGCACCGGCGAGCAGCCGGACGACCCGGCGGCGGCGCACCGCGGCCAGCTCCACGACGGACGCGGGCGAGGCGGGGCCGGGCACGTCCTCCCCGGCCTCGAGCCGGGCCAGCACGTCGTCCAGCCGGGAGGCGACCTCGGTGGGGGTGCCCTCGTCCTCGCGGACGCCGGCGAGGAGCGCGCGCACCTGGTCGTCGCGCTCGCGCGAGTTCGGGGTGGTCACGGGGCTCCTCTCGAGGTGATGGTCAGCCGGGGTGGTCAGCGGGGTGGTCAGCGGGGTGGTCAGCGGGGTGGTCAGCGGGGTGGTCAGAAGGGGGGGTCAGGCGGTGGGTGGGCCGCGTGGCTCCACGGGTGGGACGGCCCGCCGCCCCTCGGGGTTCCCCGGCGGGGGCGTGACGGGTGTCTCGGCGTCCTCGAGCAGGTCGGCCAGGAGCACGGCGAGGCGGGCGCGCCCGCGGGAGCAGCGCGACTTCACGGTGCCCACGGCGCAGCGCAGGATGTCGGCGGCCTCGGCCACGGAGTGGCCCTCCATGTCCACGAGGACGAGGGCGGCCCGCTGCTCCAGGGGCAGCTCGGCGAGCGCCTCGAGCACCGCCCGTCGCGTCTCGCCGCGCACGACCTCCGCGGCCGGGTCCGGCGACGGCGGCCCGTCGGCACCGCGGGGGCCGTACTCCTCCAGGTGCACGGGCAGGACGTCGGGCAGCGGCTCGGCCCGGCGGACCTGCTGGGCGCGGAGCCGGTCGAGGCAGGCGTTGACGACGACGCGGTGCAGCCAGGTGGTGACGGCGGCCCGGCCCTGGTAGCTGCCGGCGCGGCGGTAGGCGGCCACCATGCCGTCCTGGAGGCCGTCCGCGGCGTCCTCGGGGTTGCCGCAGGTGCGCAGGGCGACGGCCCACAGGCGGTCGCGGTGCCGGCGGAACAGCTCGCCGAAGGCCCCGGGCTCGCCGGCCACGTGGCGACGCACGAGCTCCTTGTCGTCGAGCTCCTCGAGGTGGACGTCGCCGGGCGCGTCCGGGTGGCTCACGAGCCGTCCTCGGCCGCCAGCACGGTGATCTCGCGGACCTCGCCGCGGAAGCCGCCGTCGACGCTGGGCAGCGAGGTGAGCCACAGGGTGAGGTAGCGGCCCTGTGCCCCGTCCAGGTCGACGGTGACGTCGGTGCCGGCCCGGCCGCGCGAGGCGACCGGCTCCAGGCCGTCGACGGCGGCGGGGTCGGTGGTGACCTCGTCGTCGGTCAGGTAGAGCGAGAAGCCGGTGGGACGGCCCCGCAGCTGCACCCGGACGCTGTCGAGGCTCGTCACGTCCTGGAGGTCGACCACGAGGCCCACGCCGGTCTTGAGGCCCGACGGCCCCAGGTCCTGGATGTAGGTGGAGGTGACCCAGGAGGTGGAGGCGTCGCCGTCGACCGCGTTCGGCGCGAGCTCCGGGTTCTCCTCGGGCGGGTCGGCCAGGGGGTCCAGGTCCGTGGCGGTCAGCCCGGTCAGGGGCGTGGGCTCGGCGGAGGCGGAGGTGCCGTCGGTCGCCGAGGCCGAGGTCTCCTGCGTGGTCGGCTCGGCGCCGAGCGGGGTGCGGCCCCGACCGACGTTCCACGCCACGGTGAGCGCGACGAAGAGCCCCAGCAGCACGAGCAGGACGGCGGCGACCGTGAGGGTCCGCCGACCCGGGCTGCGCGGCGGCGGGACGTCCTCGTCCTCGGGCGGGAGCATCGGCGGCACCGTGCCGGTGCCCGTCTCCCACGGCCAATACTCGGGGTCCGGCTCGGGGCCGGTGGGCGCGGGGTGGCGGGTGCGGCGGGCGGGCCCACCGTCCTCGGGGTCGGGAGCGAACAGGGGGCGCGCGGGCACGGGCGCCAGCGGCTCGGGGGGCGGGCCGGGCGCGGGGCGGTGGTGGCCCTGGCCGCCCGTCTCCTCGCCCGTTTCCTCGCCCGCGGCGGCCGCCGGCTGCGGCGGGAGGGTGGCCACGGTGGCGGGCCCCAGGTCGGGCTCGTCCTCGGCCGGGTCGTCCGCCTCGTCCCCGGGAGTGCTCTCGGCGTCGTCGGCGTCGGCGTCGGCGTCGTCGGGGACCTCGCCGCTCGCGGGCGGGACGTCGCCGAAGAGGGGGTCGTCCGCGGCCGGGACAGCGGCGTGCTCGGCGGTCGCGGCCTCGCCCTGGCCCCCGCTGAGGTCCTCGCCCGGGTCGTCGGGCTGGTCGTCGGGCTGGTCGTCGGGCTGGTCGTCGGGCTGGTCGTCGCTGTCCCCGACGGCCGCCGCGTGCGCTCCGGCGGCCACAGCAGCAGCCCCGGCCCCAGCAGCAGCCCCGGCGGCCGCGACCGCGCCCGTGTCGCCGGTGTCCTCGGAGTCGTCGGAGGGGGCGCTCAGGTCCGCGGGTGGCGTCCAGGCCTGGGTGGGCTGCTCGACGGCGGTCTCGCGCACGGAGAAGTCCGGCACGGCGGGCAGGGAGACGCGGGGCTCGGGGGTCACCAGCCGGCCGATGATGGAGCGCCGCAGGCCGGTGTCGTCGCCGACGAAGTCCTCCAGCTCCTCCACCACGTCTTCGGCGCTGCGGGCCTCGTCCCCGTCGGGGTTGAGCAGGGCGTCGCAGAGGCTGTCGAGGGGTCGCGGGATGCCGGCGCGGACCTGCCGCGGGCGCAGCACCCGGTCGTGGTCGCGGGGCGCTGCGGGCACGGACGAGGAGGAGGGGCCGCCCCAGCGGGCGGTGAGCCCGGCGTAGAGCAGGCCGGCCAGGTCGGCGAGGTCGTCCTCGGTGGAGCCGGCGCCGCGGCCGTGCAGCGCCGCGTCGACGCACCAGCCGATGATCCGCACCGAGCCGGAGGAGTCGACCAGCACGCTCTCGGGCACCAGGCGCCCGTGCGGCACCCCGGCGCGGTGCGCGGTGCGGGTGGCCCGGGCGACCTCGCCGGCCAGCCAGGCGGCCTGGCGCGGCGGCAGCGGGCCGCCGGCGGAGAGCATCGTGTCCAGCGACGTGCCGCTGCCCCACTCGTTGACCACGAAGCAGAGGCCGTCGGCGCGGGCGGCGTCGAGCACCCGCAGGATGTGGGGGTCGAGCACGGTGGCCGAGCGTCGGGCAGCGTCGAGCAGCGCGTCGGCGCGGTCGTCGTCCTCGCTGATGACGTGCACCGCGACCTGTCGCTCCAGCACCCGGTCGTGCGCCCGCCAGAACCGACCGCCCCTGCTCTCGCTGAGCAGGTCCACGAGGCGGTACCGCCCGACCAGCTCGTCGCCGGGGCGGTTGGACAGGGGCACGCTGCGCTCCGTTCGCCGTGGGGGTGGTCGCGGGCTGCGACCGGTACCTCCGTGCACGGCACCGGTCACGTGGGCCTCATCGTAGGCCCGGTGGGGCCACCGTACGAGGTGGGCAGGGCGCGTGGCGGGTCAACGCCGGAGCTTGGCGAGCACCCGGCCGACGCCGACCGTGTCGAGCACCTCGGCGACCTCGCGCAGGCGGGTGAGGCGAGCCAGCACCAGGTACACCACGACGGCGGCGACACCCACGGCGGCCAGCTCGGCCAGGGCCGCCAGCTTGTCGGGCAGCCGGTCGTCCAGCCCCACGCCGACGAGGCGTGCCACGCCCCACCCGACGCCCGCGGTCACCGCGCTGAGCAGCACCAGGTGCAGGCCGTAGCCGACGAGCCGTCGTCCACCCAGGCCGCCCAGGCGTCGCCCGAGGACGACGAAGGAGACCGCGGAGCCCGCGGCGTACGCGCAGGCGTAGGCGATGGCGAGCGAGGGCGCGGTGGCCTCGACGCCGGTGGCGCTCACCAGGGCGACGGCGACGGCGACGTTGACCGCGCCGACGACGCACTGGATCCAGAACACGGTCCGCGTCATCTCGAGTGCGTAGAACCCGCGCAGGACGAGGTAGTGCAGCGTGAACAGCGCGATGCCCGGCCCGAACACGGCGATCGTGGGCACGTAGTTCTCCACGGTGCCCTCCGCGGCGCCCCAGCCCAGCAGCACCCGGGCGAGCGGGTCGGCCAGCGCCGGCAGCAGGAACGCGAACGGCACGATGATCGCCAGGGACGTGCGCATCACCGAGGAGAGGACGTCGGCGACGCCGGCGCGGTCGCCGTCCTCCGCCCGGGCCGAGAGCCGGGGCAGCACGGCCGTGGCCAGCGAGACCGTCACCACCGAGTGCGGCACCATCACGATGAGGAAGGCCGCGGAGTACACCGAGTACCCCGTGCCCTCCGTCGTGCCGCCGGCCGTGCCGGACGTCGCCAGCCGCACCACCACGGTGTACGCCGCCTGGTTGACGATGACGAAGCCGACGGTCCAGATGCCGAGGCGCAGGGTGTGGCCGAGGCCGGAGCCGCGGAAGTCGAAGCGCGGACGCCAGGTGAAGCCCGCCGCCCGCAGGTAGGGCAGGAGCACCAGCAGCTGGACGGCGATGCCGAGGGTCGACCCGACGCCCAGCAGCACCTCCTGACCGGTGCTGTAGCCGCCCACCTGCTCGGCCTCGTCCGCGGCGCCGAAGACCACCAGGTAGGTGAGCAGCACCGCCACCGAGACCACGTTGTTGGCGATCGGGGCCCACATCATCGGCCCGAACCGGCCGCGGGCGTTGAGCACCTGACCGACCAGCACGAACATGCCGTAGAAGAAGACCTGGGGCAGGCAGTAGCGCGCCAGGTCGACGGTCGCCTCGGTCACGGCGGGGGGCCAGTCCGGGTCCGAGTACAGCGCCACCACCCACGGCGCGGCCACCACCAGGGCCACGGTCACCGCGCCCAGGAACAGCACGGCCAGCGTCATGATCCGGTTGGTGTAGGCCTCGCCCCGGTCCGCGTCGTTCTTCATCGCCCGCACCAGCTGCGGCACGAGCACGGCGTTGAACACGCCGCCGGCCAGCAGGATGTAGAGCATGTTCGGCACGGTGTTCGCCACGTTGAACGCGTCGGCGTGCGCCAGGTTGCCCAGGGCCGCGGCGAGCAGCACCGAGCGGATCAGGCCGGAGAGCCGGGAGAACGTCGTGCCGGCGGCCATCACCGCCGAGCTGGAGAGGAGCGAGCGGCGATCCTGGTCGCGGGTCGGCTCCTGTGGGTCGCTCATGCGTGTCCGTCCTGCTGGTCCTGCTGGTCCTGGTCCGCGTGGTCCGTACCGGCCGGGGCGGCCCCGGCCGTGCGCGCCTCGCGGGCGGTGGCCCGGGCACGGCGGACGCGGCGGAACAGGCGGCCCGCGATCGCGCCGAAGAGCAGCACGACGCCCGAGCCCATCACCAGCCAGATGACGTCGCTGACGGCCGCGGCCCGCACCGGCACCGTGACCGTGGCGCCCGTGGGGGTGCCGGCCGCGTCGACCAGCACCAGCCGCACGGCGTGCACGCCCTGGGTGACCGCGGTGGCGTCGAGCAGGATCGTCGCCGAGCCACCGGCGGCCACGGTCACCGCGTCGGGCTGGTCGACGGCGAGGTCGGCGTCGGTCGACGCCGTGACCTGCACGGTGACCGCCTCGTCCAACGTGTTCTCCACGGTGGCCGAGAACCTGCCCGTGGCGCTGGAGAGGGTCACGCCCGGTGGCGCGCTGATGGTGACGCCGCCGATGCTGCTGCGCAGCCCGACGGTGCTGGCGAAGGCGGCGCGGCTGATGGCGGTCTGTCGGCGGCGCCAGCCGTAACCGAGGTCGGTGAGCGCCTCGTCCAGGACGTCGGAGCCCACCTGGTCGTTGTAGGTCAGCAGGTCCTGGAGCCCGGCGCCGGCGGCCGCCAGCCGCTGGGCGTAGGTGAAGACGCCGGCCTCGATCTGGGCGGACGCGGCGGCGCGGCCGTAGACCAGCGCGTTGCGCCGCAGCGCGGTGCCGCCGCCGCCCGCGGTGGCCTCGGTGAGGGCGTCGGGGTCGGTCCAGGAGAGGTCGAGCTGGGCGAGGAACGTGTCCGGGTCCTCCGGGGTGAACCACGCGGGCAGCACGACGACCAGCGGCTGCACGGCGTCGCTGTCCTCCCCGGCGACCGTCGCGGAGCGCACGGCCGCCTCGGAGAGCAGCCGCTGGCGCAGCGAGAGGGTGGAGGGCCGGTCGTCGGAGTCGGGGCCGCCGTCCAGCACCGCCGAGGCGCTGAGCACCACCCGGTTGCCGGCGACCGAGACGGTGGTGGGCGCGACGCCGTCGGTGCGCAGGCCCTCGTCGCGCACCGCGTCGTCGGTCAGCAGCACGGTCTCGCGGTTGCCGAGCAGTCGCAGGGCGCGGCCCGAGAGGTAGCCGCCGGGGGGCGCCACCACCGGCATCGTCCGGGTGGTGGTGCCGGCCAGCAGGTTGCCGGCGCGGAAGCGGGCGGCGTCGAACCAGTCCTGCCCCGTCGTGGGGACGTAGGAGGCGGCGGTGCGGGCCGCCGGCTCGTCGGTCGGCTCGTCGGTGGCGTCCTCGTCGGGCTCCACCGTCACCGTCTCCCCGGGCTGGGGGGTGCCGGTGGCGCTGGAGGAAGAGCTGGCGGAGGCGGAGGCGGAGGCAGAGGGGGACGCCGAGGCCGAGGGGGACGCCGAGGCCGAGGGGTCGGCCGTGGTGCTCTGCCGCGGGTCGGCGACGGTCCGGTTGCCGGGTCGTCCGCGCAGGGCGGCGGCCGCCACGTCCAGGTCGCCGTAGGGCAGCGACAGGAACTCCTGCCCTTGGTCGGCGAGCACCTGGAGCCGGGCGAGGTAGTCGGCCGCGGCGTCGGCGGCGGCCTGGGTGGCCGCGTCCAGCTCGGGCTCCTCCTCCTCGGGCGCGCTGTCCTCGTCGGAGGGGGAGGCGGTGCCCGAGGGCTCCTCCTGGGCGACGTCGTCCTCGTCCGTGGGCTGCGGCTGCGCGGGGGTGGGGCTCGCGGAGGCGTCCGGGCTCGCCGTCGCGTCGTCCAGCTCCTCGGGGGTGAGGGTGGGGGCGGTCGAGCGCGGAGGGTTGCCGGCGGCGAGGCGGGTGAGGGCGTCGGTGACGGCCGGGTCGACCACCCAGGTCACGCCGCTGGAGCCGGCCCCCTCGGCCATCCGTAGCAGCCGGCCGAGGCGGCCGTCCGGGTCCAGCGAGCTGGTCCAGGTGTCGAGCCGGGCCACGGAGCCGTCGGTCTCGTAGCGGACGCGGCGGCGCAGCTGGAGCACGACGGCCACCGGCACCGAGGCGGTGTCGTCGACCACGCGTGGCAGGAAGGTGCGCACCCGGCCGTCGGCCACGTCGTCGCGACCGACGTCGTCCTGGCCCAGGGCGTGCACCCCGAACCAGTAGACGCCCTGGCCGGTCAGCGCGAGGCGGCGCACGGGCACCCGGAAGGAGTAGGAGGCGGTGTCGCCCGGGTCGAGCCGGTCGATCACCTGGTACGGCCCCTGGCTGGCCTCCCGCTCGCCGACGACCTCGTCGAGCGCGGTCTCCGAGGCCGCGGCCAGGCCGGAGGCGGTCGTGATCGGCTCGGTGCCCACGAACGGGTAGAGGTTGATCGTCGTCCAGGTGACGTCGTCGGTGTTCGTGATCGTGCCGGAGACCCGCACCGACCCGCGGGCCGGGATCTGCGGGGAGACCTCGTCGAGGGTGAGGGTGAGCGGCTCGGCGGCCTCGTCGGCCGCGGCGACGCCCAGCACGGGCAGGACGGTGAGGGCCAGCACCAGCCCGACGAGCAGCCTCACCACCCGCTGCGCGTCCGGACGTCGCCCTGCCGGACGTCGCCGGTCGGGGCGCCCGGGCAGGGGCGCGACGACGGGTCCGGGCAGGCGAGGCACGTGCGCAGGATAGAGGGGCGGGCACGCCCTGACGCCCAGCCCCGCCAGGCGGGGAGAGGATCGTCACCCGGGACGGAGGACGGGCCCGTGCGACCACCCGCACCGGGGCGGGTGCTCGCGCATGCGGCGTGCGGGCGGTGTCTTCACTAGAGTGGTCCGCCGTGCCGGAGACCGACCCCACCCCCGTGAGCATCGTCGAGGTGCAGCGCGCCGTGACGGCGGAGCTGGACCGGCTGGGCCCGGTGATCGACGACCTGGGTCGCCTGTTCACCGAGGCCGGCCACGAGATCGCCCTCGTCGGTGGTCCGGTGCGCGACGCCATGCTCGGCCGCCGCCACAACGACCTCGACCTCACCACCTCGGCACGCCCCGAGGAGACCGAGCGGGTGCTCAAGGGCTGGGCCGAGGGCATGTGGGACGTGGGCCGCGAGTTCGGCACGATCGGCTGCCGCAAGGGCGACTTCCAGATCGAGGTCACCACCTACCGCTCGGAGTCCTACGACCCGTCGTCCCGCAAGCCCGACGTCGACTTCGGCGACAGCCTCGCCGGCGACCTCGGCCGCCGTGACTTCACCGTCAACGCGATGGCCGTGCGGCTGCCCGCGCGCACCGTCGAGGACCCCTTCGGCGGCGTGCTCGACCTGGCCCAGGGCCTGCTGCGCACCCCCGGCACCCCCGAGGCGTCCTTCTCCGACGACCCGCTGCGGATGATGCGCGCGGCCCGGTTCGCCGCCCAGCTCGGCTTCGACGTCGCTCCCGAGGTCGTCGCCGCGATGACCGCGATGGCCGACCGGATCGAGATCATTTCCGCCGAGCGGGTCCGCGACGAGCTGGTGAAGCTGGTGTGCGCCCGCTGGCCGCGGCGCGGCCTCACGCTGCTCGTGCAGACCGGGCTGGCCGAGCGCGTCCTGCCCGAGCTGCCGGCGCTGGCGCTGGAGCGCGACGAGCACCACCGGCACAAGGACGTCTACGAGCACACCCTCACCGTGCTCGAGCAGGCGATCGACCTGGAGGCCGAGCGGCTCGAGGGCCCCGACTTCGTCGCGCGCTTCGCCGCGCTCATGCACGACGTCGGCAAGCCGCGCACCCGCAAGTTCCTGGACGACGGCTCGGTGACGTTCCACCACCACGACGTCGTCGGCGCCAAGATGACCCGCAAGCGGATGAAGGCACTGCGGTTCTCCAACGAGGAGACCGAGCAGGTCAGCCAGCTCGTCGAGCAGCACCTGCGGTTCCACGGCTACGGCACCGGTGAGTGGACCGACTCCGCGGTGCGCCGCTACGTCCGCGACGCCGGCGACCAGCTGGAGCGTCTGCACGTGCTGACCCGCGCCGACTCGACCACGCGCAACAAGCGCAAGGCCGAGCGGCTCCAGCGCACGTACGACGACCTGGAGCGGCGCATCGCCGACCTGCGCGAGCGCGAGGAGCTGGACTCGATCCGCCCCGACCTCGACGGCAACCAGATCATGGAGATCCTGGGCATCGCACCCGGCCGCGAGGTCGGCGAGGCCTACACGTGGCTCCTCGAGCTGCGCATGGAAGAGGGCCCGCAGGAGCCCGAGGTCGCCCGGGAGAAGCTGCTCGCCTGGTGGGCCGCGCGGGGCTGAGCCTCAGCCCGGGCCGAGCGCGCGGCCGATGCCCTGCGCGGCCACCTGGAGCCCCGCCACCAGCCGGCTGCGCTGGAGCCGCTTGGGCGGCACGACCACCCCGAGGGCGGCGACGACGTCGGGACCCTCCTCCGTGCGGCGGAGCACGGGCACGGCGACGGAGGCCGCCCCGAGCGTCATCTCCTCGGACGTGGTCGCCCACCCGTCCCGGACGACGGCCTCCAGCTGCGTGCGCAGGACCCGCGCGTTGACCACCGTGTGCGGCGTGGAGCGGCGCAGCGGCCGGGCGAGCACCCGCTCCTGCACCTCGGCCGGCGCGTGGGCGAGCAGCACCTTGCCCACGCCGGTGGCGTGCAGCGGCAGCCGCGAGCCGACCTGGCTGACCACCGGCACCGAGGCGTGGCCGCGCAGCCGGTCGAGGTAGAGGCACTCCTCGCCGTCGCGCACCGCCAGGTGGACGGTGACGAGCGTGGCGGCGTACAGGTCGTGCAGGAACGGCGAGGCGGTCTCGACGAGGCCCGACTGCACGGGGGCGAGGTGCCCGAGGTCCCAGACCCGCCGGCCGATCGTGTACCGGCCCTCGGCGTCCCGGGCGAGCGCCCCGTGCGCGGTGAGCTCCCCGACGAGCCGGTGCGCGGTGGGCACCGGCACCCCGGCACGCCGGGCGAGCTCGGTCAGCCCCAGCCGGCGGTGGTGCTCGTCGAACGCGCCCAGCAGCGCCATCACGCGGGAGGTGACCGTGGCGCCGGGGGTCGAGGTGTTGCCGGCCATGCCCTCATGCTCTCACTGAGCGGAAGGCCCGAGCTGGGGCGTGAGCCCGGACCGGAGGTCGAGGAGGACGAGGTCCTGTCTCGAGGCCACCGGTCCGGGCCGGCGGGGCATGACGGGCAGTACTACCTAATCGGCGTCCGCGATGAACGCCTCGACCCGACGGCGTCCCTCGTCGTCCGGCAGCTGCACCGGGGGCGACTTCATCAGGTACGAGGACGCCGAGACGATCGGGCCGCCGATGCCGCGGTCCTTGGCGATCTTCGCGGCGCGCACGGCGTCGATGATGATGCCGGCGGAGTTCGGGGAGTCCCAGACCTCCAGCTTGTACTCCAGGTTCAGCGGCACGTCGCCGAACGCCCGACCCTCCAGGCGCACGTAGGCCCACTTGCGGTCGTCGAGCCACTCCACGTGGTCCGAGGGGCCGATGTGGACGTTGCGGTCGCTGATCTTGCCGGCCAGCTCGCCGGTGAGGTTCGAGGTGACCGCCTGGGTCTTGGAGGTCTTCTTCGACTCCAGGCGCTCGCGCTCGAGCATGTTCTTGAAGTCCATGTTGCCGCCCACGTTGAGCTGGTAGGTGCGGTCCAGCGCGACGCCACGGTCCTCGAACAGCTTCGCCATCACGCGGTGGGTGATGGTGGCGCCGACCTGGGACTTGATGTCGTCGCCGACGATCGGCACCCCCGCGTCCGTGAACTTCTTGGCCCACACCGGGTCGGAGGCGATGAACACGGGCAGCGCGTTGACGAACGCGACACCCGCGTCGATGGCGCACTGGGCGTAGAACTTGTCGGCCTCCTCCGAGCCCACGGGCAGGTAGGAGACGAGGACGTCGGCACCGGAGTCCTTCAGCGCCTGCACGACGTCGACCGGCTCGGCCGGCGACTCGTCGATGGTCTGGCGGTAGTACTTGCCCAGGCCGTCCATGGTCGGGCCGCGCTGCACCTCGACGCCGAGGGTCGGCACCTGCGCGAAGGTGATCGTGTTGTTCTGCGAGGCGCCGATGGCCTCCGAGAGGTCCTTGCCGACCTTGAGGTCGTCGACGTCGAACGCAGCCACGAACTCCACGTCACCGACGTGGTACGGGCCGAGCTCGACGTGCATGAGGCCCGGGACCGTGGTCCGCGGGTCGGCGTCGGCGTAGTAGGTCACGCCCTGGACGAGGGAGCTGGCACAGTTGCCGACTCCCGCGATGGCGACGCGAACAGAACCCATGTGGGTGTCCTTTCTCAGGTGCGGTCCGGCGGGCCCCCGTCCGGGGTGCCCGCCGGCAGGTGGGCGCCATCCACGGGTCCGGGCTGCCCACCGCGCCGCTCGGCGTCGATGAGCCGGGAGAGCCAGTCCACCTCGCGCTCGACCGACTCCACGCCGTGCCGCTGGAGCTCGGCCGCGTAGCGGTCGACCTCCTTCTGGGTGCGCGCGAGGTCGGCCTGCACGCGGTGCAGGCGCTCCTGGAGCCGGCTGCGTCGTCCCTCGAGGACCCGCAGTCGGCTCTCCATGTCCGTCCGGCCGAAGAATGCGAACCGCACGCCAAAGGTCTCGTCCTCCCAGGCGGTCGGTCCTACCTCGGTCATCAGGTGCTCGAACCTGTGATGGCCGTCGTCCGTGAGCTGGTACGTGATGCGGGGTCGGCGGCTCGGGCGGACGCTCCCGAGCTCGGCCTCCTCGATGAGGCCGGTGCGCAGCATCTTCTTGAGCGTGGGGTAGAGCGACCCGTAGGAGAGGACGCGACCCCAGCCCAGCATGAGGTTGAGCCGCTTGCGCAGCTCGTAGCCGTGCATCGGGCCCTCGTGCAGCAGCCCGAGGACCGCCAGCTCGATGGTCTCCGCACGGCGTGTCACACGACGTATCGTATTGATATATCCGTGTGGCGCTAGTCACCCGTCCTGAGAATCTGCCGAGATCCGCAGGCTCCGCGGACGTGAGGCTCGTCGCCCTCGCGGAGGGGGGAGTCCCGGGTGCGTGTGCGTACCCTGAACGACGGTCCGGGGTCAGCGCCCCGGCGAGGCGCGCCCGTTCTGGAGCGTCCTCGGGGCCGCTCCCGGCCCCGACCCACCCTGTCCCCGAACGACGGAGCACGACGAAGTGAGTGGCAAGCGACGGGCCGAGGGGCCCCCGGTCACCAAGGCGCCGAAGCCGCCGAAGCCGAAGCGCTCGTGGAAGCGGCGCCTGCTGAGCGTCGTCAAGTGGGGCCTCGTGGCCGGGCTGGTGCTGGCGCTGGTCGGCGTCGGCTCGCTCGTCTACCTCTACCAGGTCACCGAGCTGCCCGACCCGAACGAGGACTTCGAGACGCAGACGTCGTTCGTCTACTACGCCGACGGCTCCTCGCAGATCGGTCAGTTCGCCACCCAGGACCGCACCTCGATCTCCTACGACGAGATGCCGCAGAACATGAAGGACGCGGTGGTCGCGGCCGAGAACCAGACCTTCTGGACCGACTCGGGCATCGACTTCAAGGGCATCCTGCGCGCGGTGGTCAACAACGCGGCCGGCAACGACACCCAGGGCGCGTCCACGATCACCCAGCAGTACATCAAGATCATGTACCTGACCCAGGAGCAGTCCTACAGCCGCAAGCTGAAGGAGGCCCTGCTCGCGCTGAAGCTGCAGCGCCAGGTCAGCAAGTCCGAGCTGCTGGCCAACTACCTCAACACCATCTACTTCGGTCGCGGCGCCTACGGCGTGCAGGCGGCCGCCCAGGCCTTCTTCGCCAAGGACGCGGCGGACCTGACGCTGCGCGAGTCCGCCGTGCTCGCCTCGGTGATCAACAACCCGACCCGGTTCGACCCCGCCAACGGCAAGGAGAACCGGCAGGCGCTGATCGGCCGCTACGAGTACACGCTGAACTCGATGGCCAAGCTCGGCTCCATCACCCAGCAGCAGGCCGACCAGGCCAAGAAGCGACTGCCCGCCTTCCCGAAGATCGAGGGCGAGAGCACCTACGGCGGCCAGCGCGGCCACATGCTCACCCTGGTGAAGAAGGAGCTGCTCCAGCTCGGCTACACCGAGGACCAGATCGACGGCGGCGGCCTGCGGGTCACCACCACCCTCACGCAGAAGGCCATGCGCGCCGCCGAGCGCGGGGTGCGCGAGGCCAAGCCGGAGGGCATGAAGAAGAACAAGAAGCTGCACGTCGCGGTCGCCAGCGTCGAGCCCGGCACCGGCGCGCTGCGCGGCTTCTACGGCGGCCAGGACTACCTGGAGTCCCAGATCAACTGGGCCACCGCCGGCGGCATGGTCGGCTCCACGATGAAGCCGATCACCCTCGCCACGGCGCTGAGCCAGGGCTTCTCGCTGAAGGACACCTTCGACGGCAACAGCCCGTTCGAGTTCCCCGACGGCCTCGAGGTGCGCAACGAGGGCACCGGCTACGACGGCCTGGGCAACGACTACGGCTCGGCCATCAACGCGATCTACGCCCTCGAGCAGTCGGTCAACACCGCCTTCGTCGACATGTCCGCCGCGATGGACAACGGCCCGCAGAAGATCTACCGGATGGCCGAGAAGATGGGCATCCCGCCGAACGAGGCCGACCAGCGCTACCCCGGCATGCCGAGCACCAGCCGCGACTTCAACAGCGACGACACGCTCCTGACGCTGGGCAAGGCGCGGATCAGCGCGATCAACATGGCCAACGCCTACGCGACCATCGCCAACGGCGGCGTCCGGGCGAACGTGCACGTCGTGCAGAAGGTCGAGCTCGCCGACGGCAGCGTCGACTACCGCTACGACGCCGACGACACCACGCGTGCCATGAGCGCGGACGTCGCCGCCGACACCGCCTACGCCATGCAGCAGGTCGTCAACAACGGCACCGGCCGCACCGCCCTGGCGCTGGGCCGCCCGGTCGGCGGCAAGACCGGCACGGCCACCAACGACAAGGACCAGGTCTCCTCCGCGTGGTTCGTGGGCATGACCCCGAACATGGCCACGGCCGTCATGTACGTCCGCGGTGACGGCGACGACCAGCTGGACGGCTGGCTGCCCTCCTACTTCGGCTCCGCCTACCCGGCCTCCACCTGGGAGGCGGTCATGGAGCGGCTGATGGAGGGCGTCGAGGTCGAGGACTTCCCGGAGCCCGCCTACGTCGACGGCGACGCGCCCGAGGGCCACGAGCCCACCACCTCCGCGCCGACCCCGACGGAGTCCGAGTCGGCCAGCGAGTCGCCCAGCGAGTCCCCGTCCGAGAGCGCGAGCGAGACCCCCACGCCGACGCAGACCCCGTCGGCGACGGCCAGCGAGACGCCCACGTCCTCGCCCAGCCCCACGGACCCGACCGCGAGCGACTCGTGCGGCCTCGTCCTGTGCCCCAGCGACGGCTCCAGCGCCTCGTCCAGCCCCTCGCAGACCACGCAGCCGAGCGGCAGCGCCTCGGCCGCGGGCCAGCAGGGGCGGACGACGGCCGAGCGCCGTCGTCGTCAGCGCCGCCGCTCCGGCCGCCGGCGCACCGGTGGCCGCACGGGTGCGGCCGCATGAGCACTGGCACCGCGTGAGCGTCTCTGGTGGGGTGGGCCCCGTGCCCGGTAGCCAGGAGCGCGGCGACGCGCACGTCCACCCCACCCAGGACGACCCCGTCGCCGGGCGGCTGAGCGAGGCCCTCGGGGGCCCGGTCGGCTCGCGGGCCGGGCGGCACCCCTGGTGGACGCCGGTGCGCGTGCTGCTCGCGATCACCGCGATCACCTTCGCGCTGGGGATGCTGCAGAAGGCGCCCTGCTACGAGAACACCTGGACCGACGGCACGACGCGCTACACGCACATGTGCTACTCGGACCTGCCCTACCTCTACACCGGACGCGGCCTCGCGGAGCTGGCCTGGCCGTACTCGACCGACGAGGACGTCCGCGACCGCTACCCGCAGGTGATGGAGTACCCGGTCGGGATCTCCTACTGGGCCTGGGGCACGGCCGTGGCCGCGCAGTGGCTGGCCGGGGCCACCGGCGACGTACCGGACCTGGACGCCCGGTCAGCGCTCTCCGTGGACCAGCTCTTCGGCGACCTCGACGTGCAGCGGGAGATCCGCGGCTACGTCATCGTCAACGCGGCCGGGTTCGCGCTGCTGACGCTCCTGGCGGTGTGGCTGCTGGCCGGGGTCTCCCCGGGGCGGCCGTGGGACGCGGTGTTCATGGCCGCGAGCCCTGCCCTGCTGCTCACGGCGCTGGTCAACTGGGACCTCGTGGCGGTCGTGCTCGTCGCCGGCGCGCTGTGGGCGCACGCGCGGGGCCGACCGGTGCTCACCGGCCTGATGATCGGGCTGGGCACGGCGACCAAGCTGTACCCGCTGTTCCTGCTCGGCGCGGTGCTGGTGCTCGCCCTGCGACGCGACCGGCGCCCCGGCCCCCGCGGCACGATCGACCCGGCCGCGGTGCCCCGGCGCGACCTGGCCGGCTTCGGGCTGACCACGCTGGCCGCGGTCGCGGCCTGGGTCGTGGCCCAGGTGCCGGCCCTGCTCGGCGGCACCGGCCCCTGGACCGTCTTCTGGTCCTTCAACGACGACCGGGGCGCCGACCTCGGCTCCCTCTGGCTGGTCGCGCAGCAGGCCTCGGGCACGACGATCGACATCGGCCTGATCAACGACGTCTCGCTGGTCTTCTTCGCGGCCTGGTGCGTGGGCGTGCTGGTGCTCGGGCTGGTGGCGCCCGAGCCGCCCCGCCTGGCCCAGCTCGGGTTCCTGCTGGTGGCCGGCTTCCTGCTGGTCAACAAGGTCTACTCGCCCCAGTACGTGCTCTGGCTGCTGCCGCTGGCGGCGCTGGCCCGGCCGCGGTGGCGCGACCAGGTCGTGTGGCAGGGCACCGAGGTGCTCTACTTCGCCTTCGTCTGGTGGTACCTCGGCGGCTTCCTGGCCCCCGCGGGCGGCGGTGACGCCGGCTTCTACTGGCTCGCGATCGTGCTGCGGGTGCTGGGCGAGGTCTACCTCGTCAGCCTCGTCGTCCGCGACGTGCTCAGCCCGCGCCACGACCCGGTGCGCGGGCCCGTGGCCGGCCGGCTCGCCGCGCCACGGCTGCGCTCGCGGCTGCCCGTCCGGGCCTGAGGCCGGGCGGGCCGGGCGTCAGAGGGTCAGGGCCTCAGCCCTCGATCACGACCTCGTCGAAGGACGTGGTGGTGAACCGGACCCGCACGTCGACGGTGTCGCCCACCGCCGGGACGCGGGAACCGGTGGGCACGAACAGCATGGAGGCCTGCATGTGCGGCGGCTCCGCGAAGAGCCGCTGCGTGCCGTCGATGCTGAACGGGCTGCGCACCAGGCCGAGCGCGTCCAGCCCGCCGCGGGCCAGGGTGCCTGCGCGGCCGCGCAGGTCGAGGGAGCCGGTGGGCGCCTCCAGCCCGATGCCGTGGGCGGTGCCGCCGGAGACGACGAGCAGGTGGCCGGAGCGGGGCGCCGTGCGACCGCGGTAGCCGTAGACGTCGCCGCGCTCGAGCGGGTGCACGTCGAGGACGTGCGCGCGCACGCGCAGGGCGTCGCGGTCGCCGAGCCACAGCCGGGTGCCGGTGCGGGGGCGGAAGGTGAGGTCGGGCCAGTCGTGCCGCAGCCGCCCGAGCTCGGAGTCGGTGAGGTGGCTGACCCACACGCGGTGGGCGCCGGCGTGCCCGTCGGCCGCCCCGGGCAGGTCCGCGCCGACGACGTCGGTGAGCAGGCGGTTGACCTGGGAGAAGTGGTCGCCCTGGGCGAGCGGCAGGTGCAGCGCCACGCCTTCCAGCCGGGCCGCGGGGTGGCGACGCAGGGCGGCGGAGGCCTCCCACAGGTCGCGGGCGCTGAACCCGTGGCGCAGCATGGTGGTGCTCCGCTCGAGCACGACGCGGGCGTCGGGACGGCGGGTGAGCAGGTCCTCGACGTCCTCGAGGCGACCCAGGGTGTGGATGACGCGGCGGCCGAGGCGCTCGTGCTCGAGCACGTCCAGCGCGGCACCGAACGGGCGCCAGGGGGTGAGCACGAGCAGGTCGCCGTCGAAGCGGGAGGCGACCTCGCCCAGCTCCTCGTAGGTACCCACGGCCAGGGTGTCCGCGACGCCCGGGTCCAGCGGGGTGCCGGCGCTGCCGGTGTCGCCCGCGACGGCGCGCTCGTGCAGCCACTGGGCCCGGCGGGCGAGCCGGCCGAGGCCGAAGCCGTAGCCGTTGCCCTTGGCCACGGGCACGAGCCCGGGCAGCGCCGCGGCGACGTCGAGCAGGTGCGTGCGCCAGCGGGCGCCGTCGACGGTGAGGGAGAGGCTCACGGCAGGGTCACCGCCGACCCATGTAGAGGTCGAACGCCTTGTAGAGCAGCGGGTTCAGCGGCAGGTCCCACTCGCCGGCCAGCTCCACGGCCTCACCGCCGGTGCCGACCTTGAACTGGATCAGGCCGACGTGGCTGTCGTCGGCGTCCAGGGTGTCGGTGATGCCGCGCAGGTCGTAGACGTGGGCGCCGTGGGCGAGCGCGTCGCGGATCATCGCCCACTGGATCGCGTTGGAGCCGCGCACGTCGCGCTTCTCGGTGGAGGAGGCGCCGTAGGAGTACCAGGCGTGGGTGCCGACCCGCACCGAGATCGTGGAGGCGACCAGGTCGCCCTCGTGCCGGGCGGTCCAGATCCGCAGCCGGTCGTCCTGCCCGAGCGCCTCGCCCTCGCCGGCCAGCGCCTCGACCATGGTGCGGAAGTAGGAAAGGGGACGCGGGGTGAAGTGGTCGCGCTCGGCCGTGTGCACGTAGAGCTGGTGGAAGTCGGCCAGGGCCTCGAGGGTCTCGGCGACCCCGGAGGTGCAGGCGACCTCGACGCCCAGCTTGTCGGCCTTCTTGATGTTGCGCCGCCACAGCTGGTTCATGCCCTTGAGGACCTCGTCCTCGGTGCGGGGGGTGCCGTCGGCGCGGGTCAGCGGCACCTGGAACACGTACTGCGGCTGGCCCGCCGCGAAGCCGCCCTCGGCCACCTGCGCGCGCCAGCCCAGCTCGGTGAGCTGGGAGACCACGCGGGCGCCCTCGGCGCTGCGCTCGCTCGGTGCCATGTCGTGCAGGCGGCGCACCGCCTCGTCCGCGACGCCCTCCTTGACCTGCTTGGCGTCCCAGCGCGAGAGCACCACCGGCGGGCCGATCCGCACGGCGAACGCGCCGCGACCCTTCAGGTGCGCGGCCAGGGGCGGCAGCACCGAGCGCAGGTCGCGGTCCCAGTCGTCGAGGACGGGCCCCTCCGGCACGTAGGCCAGGTAGCGGCGCACCTTGGGCAGCTGCCGGTAGAGGACCAGCGCGACGCCGACGAGTCGCTCGCCGCCGTCCGGGCCCTGCTCGAGGAACCCGACGGACTCGCGGCGCCACTCCGCCTTGACCCGGCCCCAGGCCGGGGTCTGGAGGAAGCTGGCCGCGGGGCGGGACTCGAGGAAGGCGAGGTGGTCCGCGGGGTCGATCTCGGCGACGCGCAGCGTCGGCGGGGGAAGGGTCTCGGCGGGCACGGCGGTGACGTTACAGCCGGGCGCGCAGGGCCTCGAAGTCCGCCAGGTGCTCGGCGGCGCCGCCCGGGGTCTCGAGGACGACGGGGGCGCCGGCGGCCCGCAGCACGTCGGCGAGCACGTCGGCACCGATGGCCCCGGCCCCGACGTTGGCGTGCCGGTCGGCGCCGGAGTCGAACTCGTCGCGCGAGTCGTTGCAGTGCACCAGGTCGATGCGGCCGGTCAGCGCCTTCACCTGCTCGACCACGTCGCCCAGCTCGATGCCGCCGGCGTGCGCGTGGCAGGTGTCGAGGCAGAAGCCGACCTGCTCGAACCCCTCGGCCTTGCTGACCGCCTCCCACACGCCCGCGATGCGGTCGAGCCGCCGGGCCATGGCGTGGTCGCCGCCGGCGGTGTTCTCGATCCAGACCGGGACCTTGAGGTCGGTGGCCTCGATCGCCTTGCGCCAGTTGTCGAAGCCCTTCGCCGGGTCGTCGGTCTTGTTCACGTGCCCGCCGTGCACCACGACACCGATCGCCCCGATCTCGGCCGCGGCGTCCACGTGCTGCTGGAGCAGCTTGCGGCTGGGGATGCGGATCCGGTTGTTCGTGGTGGCCACGTTGACGATGTAGGGGGCGTGCACCACCACCTGCACGCCGGCCTCCTGCGCGGCCGCCCGGAGCGCCTCGGCGCCGCCGGGGTACTCCACGACGGGGCCCTTGTAGGACTGCGGGTCGCCCAGGAACATCTGCACCAGCGTGGTGCCGCGCGCGGCGGCCTCGGCGATCGGGTCGGTCTGGTCGACGTGGGCGCCCAGCAGGGGCCCGGTGGGTGCGGTGGTGCTCATGGCCCGAAGCGTAGGAGACGGCACCGTCACCCGGGCTGCTCGTCGCTCCCCTCGCCGCCCACGAGCCAGCGGACCCACCAGCGGTGCCGGTGGCCGGCCTCGTCCCGGTCCTCCTGCGCGCGGGGCGACCCGGCCACGGCCACCTCGCCGGGCGGCTCGGGGTCGGGCCCGAGCCGGTCGGGCACCCACGGCGGTCGGAGGTCCTCGGCCCACGGGGCGGACGGCGGCACCCCGGCCGCCTGGAGCATCGACCGGGCCTCGCGGGCCGAGAGGGGACGTTCGTCGGGGTCCTCGGCGGTCAGCTCGGCGACCAGGTCGGCCAGCGGGCCCGCCACGGTGGGCTGCGGCGGCTCCGAGCCGTGGCCGGGCGGCGGTGCCCCCGTGAGCAGCTCGCGTGCCACGACCCCCGCGGAGTACAGGTCGGCCCGCGGGTGCGGTGGCGCGCCGTCGTCCTGCTCGGGGCTGGCGTAGCCGGGGGTGCCGAGCAGGATGCGCCCACGGCCGTGGGCGCGGGTGGCGAGGCCGAAGTCGGCGAGGAGCAGGTGCGGACGCCCCGAGCCGGTGGGCCGCAGCAGCAGGTTGGTGGTGGTGACGTCGCGGTGCACCAGCCCGGCCGCGTGCACGGCCACCAGGGCGTCGAGGAGCTGGTCGAGCAGCACGGCCACGAACGGTGTCGGCAGCGGGCCGTGGTCGGCCAGGAGCTGGGTGGCGGTGCCCCCACCGACCAGCGGCGCCGTGGCCCAGGGGCCCTCCGGGGTGCGGACGTGGTCGAGCAGGCCGAGCACGTGGGGGTGCTCGACGATCGCCCGGCCGACCTCGGCGGGCTCCAGGGGAGCGGCGGCGACCCAGCGTCCGACCTCGAGGTCGAAGGCCCGCCAGACGGGGCCGAGGGAGCCCTCGCCGACCGGGTCGCGCAGCACGAGCCGACCCGCCAGGACGGAGCCGGCCACGGGCGTGGTGGGCCGCTTCTCGTCGGCGGGAGGGGTGGTGGCACTGGTCACGGGGTGGTTGTACCCCTGATCAGGCAGGATCAGTCGGACGACCCGCGTGGGCGCCGCGTCGGGGCGCGTCGGGGAGCCCGTCCCGTGGAATCGTGGGCGGCGCGCGCCCGCTGGTAGCCTGCACTGTCCTCACGTGAGCCTCCACCGACGGAAGTGCGAGCGCGAGGAACCCCGCTGTCGGCCGTGCGGCCGCTGCCGGGGATCGCAAGCCCTCCTGCCACGGAGAGACCGTGGCCGCTGAGTCCAGAGGAGGAGGAGACGCTGTGCGTGCCTATGAAGTGATGGTCATCCTCGAGCCGAGCCTCGACGAGCGCACCATCCAGCCGTCGCTGGAGAAGTACCTCTCCGTCGTCACCAACGACGGTGGTTCCGTGGAGTCGATCGACGTGTGGGGCCGCCGCCGGCTCTCGTACGAGATCAAGAAGAACTCCGAGGCGATCTACGCGGTCATCTCGCTCAAGGCCGAGCCCGCGACGGTCAAGGAGCTCGACCGTCAGTTCACCCTGAACGAGAGCATCCTGCGTACCAAGGTCCTCCGCCCCGAGGCTCACTGAGCCTCTCCGTCCGTCCGCGGCGCCGCTCGTCGGCGACGACGTGACGGACGGTTGTGGAAGACCTTCGCCGGGTGTCGGTGCGACAGGGCAGGATCGTCCTCGCACCGCGACCGGCACACACGACCAGTTGCCGACGCACTCACGTCGGCGCGTTGGGAGAATCCATGGCAGGCGAGACCGTCATCACCGTGATCGGGAACCTCGTCGACGACCCGGAGCTGCGCTTCACCCCGTCTGGGGCGGCCGTGGCGAACTTCCGGGTGGCGTCGACGCCCCGCACGTTCAACCGGCAGACCAACGAGTGGGAGGACGGCGAGAGCCTGTTCCTCTCCTGCGCGATCTGGCGGCAGGCCGCCGAGAACGTCGCCGAGTCCCTCCAGAAGGGCATGCGCGTCATCGTTCACGGCCGGCTGAAGCAGCGCTCCTACGAGACCCGCGAGGGTGAGAAGCGCACGGTCTTCGAGATGGACGTCGAGGAGGTCGGCCCGTCGCTGCGCAACGCGACGGCCAAGGTCGCCCGCATGTCCCGCGGCGGTGGGGGTGGCGGCTACTCCGGTGGCGGCCAGCAGTCCTCCGCGCCTGCCCAGCAGGCCAACGACCCCTGGGCCACCCCGGCACCGCAGCGCGGTGGCGGCGGAGGCGACTCCTGGGGCGGTGGCGGCGGCGGTTCGTCCCGCTCCGGCGGTGGCGACCCGTGGGGCGCTCCCGGCGTCGGTCAGGACGAGCCCCCGTTCTGACGGGGCCCGTCCACCAGCAGTACCCAGCTCATCAACCTCAACCATTCCGACCCGGTAGCCACTCCGGGGCGGGCTTCTAGAAAGGAAGCACCACAATGGCCAAGGCAGTGATGCGCAAGCCCAAGAAGAAGGTTTGCCAGTTCTGCAAGGAGAAGACGGGCGGTGTCGACTACAAGGACACCACCCTGCTCCGCAAGTTCATCTCCGACCGCGGCAAGATCCGCGCTCGCCGGGTGACCGGTAACTGCGTCCAGCACCAGCGCGACGTGGCGACCGCCGTCAAGAACGCCCGTGAGGTGGCCCTGCTGCCCTACACCTCGACCGGTCGCTGAGAAGGAGCCTGAGACATGAAGCTCATCCTCACCCAGGAGGTCACCGGTCTCGGTGGCCCCGGCGACGTCGTCGAGGTCAAGGACGGCTACGGCCGCAACTACCTCGTCCCCCGTGGCGTGGCCATCCGCTGGACCCGCGGTGCTGAGAAGACCGTCGAGTCCATCAAGGCCGCCCGCGGCGCCCGCGCCGTCCGCGACCTCGACCACGCGGTCGAGGTCAAGGGCAAGCTCGAGGCCGCTCAGGCCACGGTGTCCGTCAAGGCCGGTGCCGAGGGTCGTCTCTTCGGCTCCGTCACCCCCGCCGAGATCGCCGACGCCCTGGGCGCGGCCTCCGGCGAGTCGGTGGACAAGCGCACGATCGCGATCAAGAACCCGATCAAGTCGCTGGGCGCTCACACCGTGACCGTCCGCCTCCACGAGGAGGTCGCCGCCACGGTGACCGTCGAGGTCGTCAAGGCCTGACGCGTCGCTCGACGCAGCAGCATCCGACGAGGGTCGGGCCCCGCGAGGGGTCCGGCCCTCGTCCGCGTCCGGAGGGCTGCTGCTCAGGCGCCCGTGACCATCCAGGCGCCCGAGCGGTTGCGCAGGAGCAGGACGACGGCCCGCGCACCCATGAAGACGACGCTGAAGGCCGCCCAGACGGCGACGAGCCCGGCGAGGTGGCCGGCCAGCAGCACAGCGGGCAGGTAGACGACGAGCACCGCGAGCCCGCCCCAGGCGAGGTAGGAGCCGTCCCCGGCGCCGATGAGCACGCCGTCGAGCACGAACACGACGCCGGCGAGGGGCTGGAGGACGGCGGCGACGAGCAGCACCGGCACGAGCCGGTCGGCGACGGCCGGGTCGGGGGTGAAGAGCGGGCCGAGGAACGGGCTGGCCGCGGCGAGCAGGGCGCCCGTGGCGACCCCGCCGACGAGCCCCCAGCCGATCATCCGGCGGGTGAGTGCCCGGGTGCCTGCCAGGTCACCGGCGCCGAGGCTGCGGCCCGTGAGGGCCTGGGCGGCGATGGCCACCGCGTCCAGCACGAAGGCGAGGAACGTCCACAGCGTCATGGCCAGCTGGTGGGCGGCGAGGTCGACGTCGAGGGCGTTGCCGGTGGCGCCCAGCGTGACCGCTGCCGTCGTGGCGAGGAGCGCGGCGCGCAGGGTCAGCGTGCGCACCACGAGGGGGGCACCGGCCCGGGCGGCCGCGAGCACCCCGCCGGCGTCCGGGCGGAGGGGGGCGCCCTCGCGGCGGGCACCGCGCGCCACGACCACCACGAGGGCGGCGGCGGCACCGGCCTGGGCGAGCACCGAGCCCCACGCGGAGCCCGCGATGCCCCAGCCGAGGCCGTGCACGAGGAGCACGTTGAGCACGAGGTTGGCGACGTTGGCGACCACGGCGACGACGAGGGGCGTCCTGGTGTCCTGGAGACCGCGCAGCACGCCGGTGGCCGCCAGCATCAGCAGCAAGGGCGTCGTGCCCAGGAGCGCCGGGCGCAGGTAGGCGACGGCCTGGTCTCCGGTGGCCGCGGTGGGGTCGAAGAGACCGACGAGGAACGGGGCGAGGGGGATGGCGACCACGGTGGCCACCACGCCGATGAGCACGGCCAGCCAGAGCCCGTCGACGCCCTGGGCGAGCGCGCCCCGCCGGTCCCCGGCACCGAGGCGGCGCGAGACCGACGCGGTCGTGCCGTAGGCGAGGAAGACACAGACGCCGACGACAGTCTGGAGGAGGCCCGAGGCGATGCCCAGCCCGGCCAGCGGGGTGGTGCCCAGGCGCCCGACGACGGCCGCGTCGCCGAGCAGGAACAGCGGTTCGGCGACGAGCGCGAGGAACGCCGGCCAGGCCAGGCGGAGGATCTCCCGGTCGACCTCGCGACGGGTGGACGGCGCAGCGCTGGGGGTCGTCTCGCTCGGCACCGGACCAGGCTAGTCAGCGTCTCCGACCGCGACGCCGGACGCCCTCCAGCGGTGAGCCCTGGGGGTGAGGCACACCCCCGGGAGGGTCCCCACCTGCGGTTTCCTGAGAGGCCGATGAAGAATCTGCCCGGAACGGTGGAAAACTCCTGCCGATCGGTGGAAAACGTGCGTCGGGGAGCTTTGTCGACATGGCTGCACGGGGGCGTCCACGTGTCGGACGAGTGAACGCTCGCGGCCACAAATTCTTTTCCACACAGATCGGTGTCCTGTGAAACCGCAGGTCAGAGCGTCCGTTCACCACATTTGGGGACGAGGCTCCACAGAGTTCTCCCCAGCCTGTGGGCAGTGATCAACAGGGACTCCCCAGCCATCCCCACGTTCTCCACAGGACCTGTGGAGAACCAGCTTTTACGGGCCGCCCCCGAGGTCGTAACGTCCCGCCGGATGACGTCTCCGGGTGGTGCTCACCCGGAGCAGCCGACCGTCCCGGCGCCGCGCGTCCGCCCCTGCGTCCACCGCAGTGTCGGAGCAGCGACCTAGCCTGGCGGAGCAGGGACGTCGACGCCTCACGGACGGGAGCCGGGAACCGCATGAGCATCGCCGAGGAGACCCAGCGGAGCAGCGGCGAGCCGCCCTTCGAGGACTGGGGGGACGGCCCCGTCTCCTACGAGGCGGGGCAGCGTCCGACGTCCGGCGGCGGCGACCGCACGCCGCCGCAGGACATGGCGGCGGAGCAGTCCGTCCTGGGCTCGATGCTGATCTCCAAGGAGGCCATCTCCGAGGTCGGCGAGATCATCCGCGGCACCGACTTCTACCGCCCGGCGCACGAGTCGATCTTCGACGCGATCATCGACCTCTACGGGCGCAGCGAGCCCGCCGACATGATCACCGTCGCCCACGAGCTGCAGCGCCGCGGCGAGCTGCAGAAGATCGGCGGCGCCCCGTACCTGCACACGCTCTCGGCCAACGTGCCGATCGCGGCCAACGCGGGCTACTACGCGGAGATCGTGCGGGAGAAGGCGATCCTGCGGAAGCTCGTGGACGCCGGCACCAAGATCGTCCAGATCGGCTACGCCGGCGAGGGCGAGGTCGACTCGATCGTGGACGAGGCCCAGGCCGAGGTCTACAAGATCGCCGACAAGCGCAACGGCGAGGACTACGTGCCCCTCGCCGACATCATGGACGGCGTCCTCGACGAGATCGAGGCCATCGGCAACCGCGAGGCCGGCGTGTACGGCGTGCCGACGGGCTTCGCCGACTTCGACGACCTCACCAACGGCCTGCACGGCGGTCAGATGATCATCGTCGCGGCGCGACCCGCCATGGGTAAGTCGACGTTCGCCCTCGACCTGGTGCGGGCCGCGTCCATCCACAACGGGCTCGCCAGCGTCTTCTTCAGCCTGGAGATGACGCGCTCGGAGATCACCATGCGTCTGCTCTCCGCCGAGGCGAAGGTGCCGCTGAACCACATCCGCAACGGCAACATGACCGACGACGACTGGCAGAAGCTGGCCCGCAAGATGGGCGAGGTCTCCAGCTCGCCGGTCTTCATCGACGACTCCCCGAACATGACGATGATGGAGATCCGGGCGAAGGCCCGGCGCCTCAAGCAGCAGCACGACCTCAAGCTCATCGTGATCGACTACCTGCAGCTGATGAGCTCGGGCAAGAAGGTCGAGTCCCGCCAGCTCGAGGTCTCGGAGTTCTCCCGTCAGATCAAGCTCCTCGCCAAGGAGCTCGAGGTGCCGATCATCGCGCTCTCCCAGCTGAACCGTGGACCCGAGCAGCGAGGCGACAAGCGCCCGATGATGTCCGACCTGCGTGAGTCGGGATGCCTGACCGCGGACACCCGGTTGCTGCGAGCCGACGACAACAGCGAGATCACCCTCGGTGAGCTGATGGGCGCGGAGGCGACGGACGTCCCCGTGTGGGCGTTGGACGACCGCCTCAAGCTGGTACCGCGCACGCTCACCCACGCGTTCCCCAGCGGTCGCAAGCAGACGTTCGAGGTCACTCTGTCCTCCGGTCGGCGCGTGCGAGCCACCGGCAACCACCCGTTCCTGACCTACGACGGTTGGGTGCCGCTCGCTGAACTGACGGTCGGTTCGCGCGTGGGCTCCGTACGGCACGTGCCCCCGCCGCTGGAGATCACCCCGCGGGACCCCGACGAGATCGTCGTGCTGGCGCACCTGCTGGGCGACGGTTCGTTCGTGCGGCGGCAGCCGATCCGCTACGCCAGCATCGACGAGGCGAACCTTGCCGCCGTCACCGAAGCGGCGAGCCGGCGCTTCGGCATCACCGCTGTCCGGGACGACTACCCGGCGGCGCGGGTGACCACGCTTCGACTCCCGGCGCCGTACCGATTGGCTCGTGGACGAAGGAACCCGATCGCGGCCTGGCTCGACGAGGACGGCCTCTTCGGCCTGCGCAGTCACGAGAAGTTCGTCCCGACGTGGGTGTTCGGCCTGCCCAAGGAACAAGTCCGTCTGTTCCTGCGCCACCTGTGGGCCACCGACGGGTGCGTGCACCTCGACGAGAAGCGGCAGATGGGGCGTGTCTACTACGCCAGCACCAGCAGGCGGCTGGCGGACGACGTCGCCAGGCTGCTGGCCCGGTACAACGTGTTCACCCGGCTCAAGCGGGTGCGCAAGGACGGGTACCGCGACTCGTGGCACGTCCACGTCGTCGGGGTGGAGAACCAGCTCCGCTTCCTGGACGAGATCGGGGTGCACGGCGCCCGCTCCGAGGCTGTCGCTCGGGTGGCAGCCGCCATCCGCGACGTCCGACCCAACACGAATCTCGACACCGTCCCGACCCAGGTCTGGGACGACGTCCGGACGCTGCTCCAGGAGCGGAGCATGACGCACCGCGAGTTCGCTGCTGCCATGGGTACGTCGTTCGGCGGCTCCACGATGTGGAAGCACGCCCCGAGCAGGCAGCGCATGGTACGCGTGGCCGAGGTCCTCGACAGCTCCGACCTCGAGGTCCTCGCCACCAACGACGTCTACTGGGACGAGATCGCTTCCGTCGAGCCGATGGGTGAGGAGGACGTGTACGACGCGACCGTGCTGGGGGTCCACAACTTCGTCGCCAACGGCATCGCTCTCCACAACAGCATCGAGCAGGACGCCGACATGGTGATCCTGCTGCACCGCGACGACGTCTACGAGAAGGAGTCGCAGCGCCCCGGCGAGGCGGACCTGATCGTGGCCAAGCACCGCAACGGCGCGACCCGCGACATCGTCGTGGCCTTCCAGGGTCACTACTCCCGCTTCGTCGACATGGCGCACTGAGACCGACCAGACACGGCTGACCTGCACTTCTGGGAGCCGAGACCGTGCGGCGGGAGTAGTGTCAGGCATGCCCGACCGGACGCTCCGGGCGGTGCTCGGAGGTGCTCGGTGCGACGCGACATCCTGATCAGCAACCTGGTGGCCGGCGGGCTCGGCCTGGCGCTGCTCGTCCCTCTGGGAGCCTGGCCGCTGCTGTTGCTCGGCGTCCCGTACGTGCTCGCCGCGTCCACTTTCCTCGCCCGCGCCTACCGGAGGGAGACGATGACGATCCGGCAGGCGACGCTCGTCTGGGCGCTGCCCGGTCTCGCGAGCGCGCTGCTCTGGGCCGTGCTGCTGGGTCAGATCGACGGCTTCGGCGGTCCCGTCCTGGTGTGGGGCGCGGCGCTCGGTACCGGCCTCTACGTCGGGTGGCAGGCGTTGGCCCTGTTCCTCCGCACGCTGATGCCGAAGCGCCGCCCGGTGGAGCGCGTCCAGGCTCTCTGACCCCAGGCACCGTGACGGTGTGGCGAGCGGTGGTTGGTTGCACGTGAAACCAGTGGCGCCGGGCCCGCCCTCCGGTCACCCTCGAGTCATGACCGCCCTGCCGGCCCATCCGACCGCGGACGACCTCCGCGCACTGTGTCGGTCCTCGCCGTGGCGCTGGACGACGCTGCACCTCGTCCACCGTGAGGTGGGTGGCAAGGAGCGTCCCGGGGGTGACACCGAGGCGTGGGTCGTGCGGCCGGGGTGGACGCGCTGGGTCCGCGGTGACGCGTCCGGCGTCGAGACGGGGGTGCCCTACAGCCGGGTGACGATGTCCATCGGCGCCGGTGCGCCGGCCATCGAGCCCGGTCCGGGGCTCTCGCCCCAGGAGGTCGAGCCCGAACGACGCGACGACGGCCTGGTGCTGACGCGCCCGGGCCGGGTGGGACCACGCTGGGTCGACTACGACGACCCGCTGGTCGGGAGCTTCCGCTGGGTGGCGATGCTCGACCCCGTGGAGCTCGCGGCGGGCGTGGAGATGAGCGACGTCCGGGTCGAGCAGCGGGACGGCAGGCCCACCTGGGCCGCGACGCTGCGGCCGCACGACGGCTACCTGCCCCGCTGCGGAGGGGACTGCTGCGAGCTGCTGCCCAGCGTGGCGGGCCTGTTCTCCGAGGGCGAGGAGAACGTCCCGCACGACTGGCAGGAGCGCGCCTACCCCGAGGCCTTCGACGTCGCCGTCGACGTGGCCACCGGGGTGGCCGTCCGCGTCCGTGAGCTGGGTGGCGTCACGCCCGGGGCCGGCTTCGAGAACGACCTCCTGGCCGTCGACGCAGCCGTCGAGCGCTGAGCGTGGGGCGGCCCGGCCGCCGTAGGGTTGCCACATGGGCGTCAACGACCTCTCGGACGACGCCTTCACCGCGCTCTACGGCGACTGGGCCGGTCGCACCCCGACGGACGCCGTGGCCCTGATGACCGGCTACCCGGGCACCTGGTGGGTCGCCGGCGGGTACGCGGTCGAGGCGCTCACCGGCCCGCACCGCGGCCACCACGACCTCGACCTGGCCGTCCTCGGTGACGAGCTACCTCTGTTCCGACGGCACGTGGCCGGGCGGCTGGACTGCTGGAGCGCGACCAGCGGTGCGCTGGCGCCCCTGCTGCCGGACGACCGCCCGGACGGCACCGCCGCCGAGGTGCTGCCCGACGGGTGCGTCCAGCTCTGGACACGCCCCAGCGCGCGGCACCCCTGGGAGTACGACGTGCTCGTCGGGCCGGGCAGCGCGCGGGAGTGGGTCTACCGGCGAGACGAGCGCATCCGCATGCCCATGGCCGAGGCGCTGACCAGCGTGGACGGTGTTCCCTACCTACGCCCCGAGATCCAGCTGCTCTACAAGGCGCCCGGCCGACGACCGCAGGACGAGGCCGACCTGCGCGCCGCCCTCCCGCTGCTCGGCAGCACCGCCCGGGCGTGGCTGCACGAGACGCTGTCGTTCCTCGACCCCGAGCATCCCTGGCTGGCCGAGATCTAGGGTTCGGCGGTCTCGAGGATCGTCAGGAGCCGGTGGTCTCGAGACAGGACTTCGTCCTTCCTCAACCTCCGGCCGGCACAGGACTTCGTCCTTCCTCAACCTCCGGCCGGCAGGGGTCAGGCGCGGACGACCAGTGCGCCCGGCTGGACGACGAACACCGTCTCGGTGGCCTCGCCGAGCACGTCGCCGTCCACCTCGCAGGGCTGCGGCGACGGGGTGCGCAGGTGCACGACCTTGGCCCGCGAGCGCTCCAGCGACGGACCGTCCTTCCTGTGGCCCACGAGCACGCGGGCGGCGGTGCCGACCCAGTCGAAGAGGCCCTTCGGCGTCAGCACGGCCACGTCGAGGCAGCCGTCGTCCACCTCGGCGTCGGGGAGCAGCACCACGCCTCCGGTGAGCTCGCCGCAGGAGCCGACGACCACGGTGCGGGCCTCGACGTGCGACGGCTCGCCGCCGTCGAGCCAGACCTCCAGGTCGAAGGGATCGTCGATGAGGTGCTGGGCGCCGCTGGCCACGTAGGCGGCCCAGCCGGCCTTGGCCTTCACGTCCTCCGGGGCGTCGTCCATGACGTGGGCGTCGAAGCCGAGGCCCGCCATCACCGCGAACGCGTGCACGTTGTCGGCCGGTGCCGGCGGCTGCGGGTCGGCGAGGTCGGGTGACTGGCCGGGCGCCGGGTCGGCGACCAGCCAGCCCAGGTCGATGGTGCGGGTCGAGGAGCCGAGCGCCACCCGGGCCGCGTCCCCCAGGGAGGTCACGGGCAGGTCGAGGTTGCGGGCGAGCAGGTTGCCGGTGCCACCGGGCAGCAGACCGAGCGGCACGCCGCTGCCGGCCAGCTCCTGGGCAACGGCGCGCACGGTGCCGTCCCCGCCCAGCGCGCAGACCACGGAGGCGCCGGAGTCGACGGCGTCGCGGGTCTGGCCGAAGCCGGGGTCGTCCTCGGTGGTCTCCACCAGGCGCGGCTCGGGCACGCCGAGCTCGGCGGCCACGGCGGCCAGGCAGGAGCGCACCTCCTCGAGGTCCTCGACCTTGATCGGGTTCACGACGACGACGGGGACGCCGACCTGGGGCTCGCTCACGCGGGCAGGCTCCCAGAGCGTGCGGACGCGGCGCCTCACCCCGTCCAGACGGGACGCCGGCCGCAGCACGGCTCAGGTGCCGGTGCTCTCCCGGGCGATCAGCGTCGGCGTGAGCCGCACGTGCTCGTGCTCGTGCGAGCCGGGGTTGCGGATCTCGTCCACGAGGAGCCGCACCGCGTGCCGGCCCATCTCCTCGCCCGGCTGCGCCATGGTCGAGATCGGCACCGTGGACTCCCACGCCTGGCGGTTGTTGTCGTAGCCGATGACCTTCACGTCGTCGGGCACCGAGACCCCTTGCACGCCGAGCGCCTCGATGATGCCGAAGGCGATGAGGTCGGTGGCCGCCAGCACCCCGTCCGGGCGCGCGTCCGCCGCGCGCGCGGCCAGCGCGTCGCCGACCTTGCGGCCGTCGGCCGGCTTGGTCTGGAGGGTGCGGAGCAGCTCCAGGCTCACCCCGTCCGCCTCGGCGACGGCCCTCTGCGCGCCCCGGTACCGGTCCGCGATGGGCAGCAGCGAGAACGGACCACCGGTGAACAGCAGCCGCCGGCACCCGGCCTCGATCAGGTGCTGCGCGGCCAGGTAGCCCCCGAGCTCGTCGTCGGTGGTGACGCAGCAGCCGCGCCCCGAGGCGTCCACGTTGAGCGCCACCACGTCGCTCTGCCACTCCTGGAGTCGCCACTGGTCGTCCGCGCTGCTCGGCAGCGGTGCGATGAGCACCCCGGCCATGCGCTCGGCGTCGAACAGCGACAGGTAGACGAGCTCCTTGTCGGTGTTCATGTCGCAGTTGGCGAGGACGAGGTTCAGACCGCGTTCCTGCGCCTCGAGCTCGGCCCCGCGGGCCATGTCGAGGAAGAACGAGTTGCCCAGGTCGATGACGATGAAGGCGATCATCGAGCTGGTGCCGGCGGCCAGCGCGCGGGCCCGCGAGTTGGGCACGAAACCGAGCTCGTCGATGGAGCGGCGGACTCGTTCCAGCGTGTGCGGGGAGACCTTCTCGGGGTGGTTGAGGACGTGGCTGACGGTGCCCAGCGCGACGCCCGCGTGGGCGGCGACGTCGGCCATGCGGACGCTGCGGCGCCCGTTGCTCTCGGCCAGCTCCTCCACCCCCTCTCACCTGCGTGTTCTCGCTCTGCTGACGGCCCCTGCGACCGGCCTCCCGGGCGCCTCGCCCGGCCCTGCGGCGCAGGCCGGTGCCGTTGGACCCCGGACTCTAGCCCGAAGGCCCCACCGCCCGACGAGTTCGCGAGATGTGGTTGACACCACGTCGGCCGTGTGGCTACGGTCACGAATATTGAAGCGCTTCAATCCAGAGCGCGAGCGATCAAGGGAGAAGCTTGTGAACACCTGGGGAACTCGCCGGCGCCGCCGGTCCACGATCGTCGGGGTCGGCCTCGCCGTCGCCTCGCTGACCACGCTCGCCGCCTGTGGCGGCAGCTCGGACTCCGCGTCCGGCGAGGGCGACCCGGAGGCGTTCTCGTTCCTGATCAACAGCGAGAACACCAACATCCCGCCGGTGCTGGAGTCGCTCGCCGCGGACCAGTGCTCCGCCGAGAACGACGCGCTCCCGCTCGAGATCGAGACCATCCCGCAGACCCAGCTCGACCAGCAGCTCCAGCTGCTCGCCGGGCAGGACGCGCTGCCCGTCTCCTTCGCCGCGGGCAACACCCCCGAGCTCGTCAAGACGCTGGACGAGGCGGGTCAGCTGCTCGACTTCGACGAGACGCTCACCGACCTCGGCGTCATCGACGACATCTCGCCGGCGGCGATCTCCACGATCGAGACCCTCTACGGCGGCTTCAACGTCCTGCCGTACCAGTACAACATCGAGGGTTTCTGGTACAACACCGAGCTCTTCGACGAGCTGGGCATCGCCGTGCCGACCACCTGGGACGAGATGGTCGACGCCGCCGAGCAGCTCGACGCCGCCGGCGTCCAGCCGTTCTCCGCCTCCGGTGAGCAGGGCTGGCCGCTGACCCGCCTGGTCTCCGGCTACCTCTTCCGCGAGCTCGGCCCCGACGCCCTCCAGGCCGTGGCCGACGGTGACGCGGCGCTGACCGACCCCGAGTACGTGGGCGGCGCGCAGGCCGTCGCCGACCTCGGCGAGCAGGGCTGGTTCGGCCAGGGCCTCGGCTCCATCGACTACGACACCGCCGTCAACACGTTCATGAGCGGCGACGCCGGCATGCTCTACATGGGCAGCTGGGTGCTCTCGAACTTCTCCGACGAGGACCTCAACAAGATCGGCAACGACAGCATCGGCTACTTCCCGTTCCCCGACGTCGAGGGCGGCGCCGGGTCGGCCGAGCAGACGCCCGCGAACGTGGGCCTGCCGATGACCTTCTCGGCCAAGCAGTACAACTCCGAGGTCGGCGACTGGCTGACCTGCATCTCCGAGAACTGGGGCGCCGCCGCGCTCGAGGTGCAGGACATGGTCTCCGGCTTCACCGTGAACTCCGACGTGGAGCTCGACCCGCTGACCCGGGAGGTCTCCGACCAGGTCGCGGCCGCCGACAGTTCCGTGCTCTGGTTCGAGGCCCTCTTCGGGGCCCAGGCCACCAACGTCGGCCAGACCAACGCGGCCTCGTTCGTCTCCGGCAACACCTCGGCCGAGGACTTCATGTCCACCGTCCAGTCGGCGCTCGACAGCGAGTGACGACAGGCTGGTCCCCCGGGCGTGCCCCCGGGGGACCGGCACCCGCCGGGCACCCCCGACGCCCGGCCCCCCTGACCCTGCCGCCCACGGGCGGCGACCCGGAGAGAGCAGGTTGAAGTGGAACGCGTCCTCGGCGACCGGAAGGCGGTCCTGGTCCTCCTCGGGCCGGCCATGCTGGTCTACACGCTGGTGATGATGATCCCGGTGCTCGTCTCGCTCGGGTACTCGCTGTTCGACGGCAACGCCATCACCGGCTTCAGCTACGTCGGCGTCGACAACCTCACGCGGCTGTGGGGCGACGAGCAGGTGCACCAGTCGCTGGTCTTCACCATCAAGTACGCCCTCGTGCTCACCACCACGCAGGTGGCGCTCGGCTACGGCCTGGCCCTGCTGTACGTGTTCGTGCTCAAGCGGGCGTCCTCGCTGATCCGCACGCTGCTGTTCTTCCCGATCGTGCTGCCCACGGTCGCGGTGGCCCTGATGTTCCAGAAGTTCTTCGAGATCGCGCCGAACACCGGCCCGGTCAACGAGATGCTCCTGGCACTGGGCTCGGAGCCGATGGACTTCTTCGGCTCCGGGATGAGCGCCTTCTGGGTGATCATCCTGATGGACCTGTGGCGCTCGGCCGGCTTCTACGCCGTCCTGCTCTACACCGGCCTGGTCGACATCCCCGAGGACGTCATGGAGTCCGCGCGGATGGAGGGCGCCAGCACCTTCCAGATGATCCGGCACATCATCATCCCGCTGTCGATGCCGGTGCTGCTCTCCTCGCTGATCTTCTCGATCAACGGCACGCTGAAGGTCTTCGACTCGATCGTCGCCCTCACCAACGGCGGACCCGGCACGGAGACCGCGCCGCTCACGCTCTACATGTTCCGCACGTCGTTCAGCTACGGCGACTACGGCTACGGCGCCTCGATCGCGCTGCTGCTCACCATCCTGTCGCTGCTGTTCACGATCTTCGTCTTCCGCTCCGCGCGGCGCGACGTCACGGAGGCCTGATCATGCGCTCGTTCGTCACCCAGCTGCCCGCCCGGCTGCTCGTCGCGATCATGTTCGTGGCCGTCGTCTACCCGTTGGTGTGGATGTTCTTCGGCTCGCTCAAGACGCAGGAGGAGTTCCTCAACAACAGCGCCTGGTCGCTGCCCCAGGAGTGGGTGTGGAGCAACTACGCCAGCGCCTGGACCGACGGCAACCTCGCGACCTACGTCCGCAACTCCGTCATCACGGTCTTCCCGGCGCTCGCCGTGATCGTCCTGGCCGGCACGGCGGCGGGCTTCGCGCTGGAGGTGATGGTCTGGAAGGGCCGCAACACCGTGCTGCTGATGTTCCTGCTCGGGATCATGGTGCCGGCGCAGATGATCCTGCTGCCGCTGTTCACCGCGTACTTCGAGATCGGCATCACCGGCACCCTGTGGCCGCTGTTCATCACCTACTGCGCGATCGGCCTCCCGCTGACCGTGTTCATGATGGCCACCTACTTCCGTGCGGTGCCACGCGAGATCTTCGAGGCGGCCGTGCTCGACGGCGCCTCCATCTACAAGGCGTTCTTCCTCGTCGGCTTCCCGATGGTCCGCAACGCCGTGGTCACCGTGGCGCTGGTGCAGTTCTTCTTCATCTGGAACGACCTGCTCATCGCGCTCACCTTCACCAGCAGCGACGACCTGCGCACCATCCAGGCCGGCCTGCTCAACTTCACCGGCGAGTTCGGCCAGACCCAGTACGGGCCGCTGTTCGCCGCCATCTGCATCAACGTCTTCGGCACCCTCGCGCTCTACCTCTTCCTGAACCAGAAGGTCATGAAGGGCATGGCCGGCGGGGCCGTCAAGGGCTGAGCCCGGCACCTCACCGCACCCGGCAGCACCCGCAGCACCCCCCTCTCCGCGTCCGGCGGCCTCTCGGGCCCGCGCCGGCACGTCCACGAAAGGCACCCCCATGACCTCCCCGCTGGTCAGCGCGCCCACCGTCGAGCACCACCGCGAGGCCCTCGGCATCGGCGAGACCCGGCCCCGGCTCTCCTTCGTCGTCGACGCCGACGCCTCCTGGCGCCAGCGCAGCTACGAGGTGGAGATGGACGCCGGCGGCGTCACCACCACCTCCGGGTGGGTCGAGGACGACGACAGCGTGCTGCGGCCGTGGCCGTTCGCCCCGCTGGGCAGCCGCGAGGCGGTCCGGGTGCGGGTCCGTGTGTGGGGCGAGCACGCCGACCCCAGCGACTGGTCGGGCTGGACCCACGTCGAGACCGGTCTGCTGGAGCCCGGCGACTGGTCCGCGGTGATGGTCGGCCCCCTCGCCGAGGTGCCGGTCACCGGCGTCGTCCGCCTGCGTCGAGAGCTGGACCTGCCCGCCCCGGTGGCGTCGGCGCGGCTCTACGTGACGGCCCACGGCGTCACCGAGGTGGAGCTGAACGGCCGCCGGGTCGGCGAGGACGCCTTCGCCCCCGGCTGGACGAGCTACCCCAGCCGGCTGCGCTACCTGACCTACGACGTGACCGAGCACCTGCACGAGGGGGCCAACGCGGTCGGCGCCTGGCTGGCCGACGGCTGGTACCGCGGCCGCCTCGGCTTCCACGGCGGCCGCGCCCAGCGCTACGGCGACACCCTCGGCCTGCTGGCCCAGCTCGAGGTCACGCTGACCGACGGCACCACCGTCACGCTCGGCACCGACGAGTCCTGGGCCGTGCACGACGCCCCGATCACCGCCACCTCGCTCTACGACGGCGAGACCCACGACGCGCGCGCGGCCGACCCGGCCTGGAGCACGGCCGGCTGGCCGACCGAGCCGACGGGCGGCGTCCGCGTGCTCGAGCGCGACCCCGCCACCCTCGTGGCCCCCGACGGGCCCTCGGTCCGCTGCGCCCACGAGGTCGCCCCGGTCGCCGCCTGGACCGCCCCGTCCGGCGCGGTGCTCCTCGACTTCGGCCAGAACCTGGTCGGGCGGCTGCGGATCACCGTGGCCGGTGCCTCCGGCGAGCAGGTGCGGCTGCGGCACGCCGAGGTCCTCCAGGACGGCGAGCTCTACACGCGCCCGCTCCGCTTCGCAGACGCCACCGACACCCTCGTGCTCGCCGGCGGGGAGGAGACCTGGGAGCCGCGGTTCACCTTCCACGGCTTCCGCTACGCCGAGGTCACCGGCTGGCCCGGCGGCACGCCCGAGACGATCCAGGACGCCGTCGTGGCCCGCGTCCTGCACACGGGCATGGAGGCGGCCGGCGAGTTCGCCTGCTCCGAGCCCGACGTGAACCGGCTGCACGCCAACGTCGTGTGGTCGATGCGCGGCAACACGCTCGAGGTGCCCACCGACTGCCCGCAGCGCGACGAGCGGCTCGGCTGGACCGGCGACATCCAGGCCTTCGCGCCCACCGCCGCGTTCCTCTACCGCTGCACCGGCATGCTCGCCGGGTGGCTGCGCGACCTGGCCGCCGAGCAGGAGCCGGACGGCAACGTGCCCTGGTACGTGCCCTACATCGACACCACCCCGCAGTGGACGCCGCCGAAGCCCGGCGCCGTCTGGGGCGACGCGGCCGTGCTGACCCCGTGGGACCTGTTCACCGCCACCGGCGACACCGACCTGCTGGCGCGTCAGCTGGAGTCGGGCCGCAGGTGGGTCGACCTGGTCGACCGGCTCGCCGGCCCCACGCACCTGTGGACCGAGGGCGGCCAGCAGCTCGGCGACTGGCTCGACCCGGCCGCCCCGCCGGAGGACCCGGCCGCCGCGGTGACCGACCCGGCGCTGGTGGCCACCGCCTTCTTCGCCCAGTCCGCGCGACGCCTCGCCGACACCGCCGACGTCCTCGGGCTCGAGGACGTGGCCGGGCACTACCGATCGCTGGCGGGCCGGGTGCGCGAGGCGTTCCTCGGCCGGTGGCGCGCCGAGGACGGCACCCTGACCGAGGACACCCAGACCGCGCTGGCGCTGGCCATCTGCTTCGACCTGCTCGACGAGGCGGACCTGCCCGCCGCGGGCGAGCGGCTCGCGGCCCTCGTGGCCAAGGCGGAGAACCGCATCGCCACCGGCTTCGCGGGGACGCCGCTGGTCACCGAGGCCCTCTCCCGCACCGGCCAGGACGCCGCCGCCTACGACCTGCTGCTCGAGCGCGGCTGCCCGTCCTGGCTCTACGCGGTCTCCATGGGGGCGACCACGATCTGGGAGCGGTGGGACTCGATGCTGCCCGACGGCACCGTGAACCCCGGCGAGATGACGTCCTTCAACCACTACGCGCTCGGCGCCGTGGCGGACTGGCTGCACCGCCGCGTCGCAGGCCTGGCTCCGGCGGCCCCCGGCTGGCGGGAGATCCGGGTCGAGCCCCGCCCCGGCGGCGGCCTCACCCACGCCTCCGCCGCTCACCTCACGCCCTACGGCCGGGCGTCGGTGGCCTGGCACCTGGACGACGGAGGCGCGCTGCACGTGGAGGCCACGCTGCCGACGGGCACCACGGGCACGGTGCTGCTGCCCGGCGGGGAGCCGGTCGCGGTCGGCCCGGGCACGCACACGTTCACGGCCTGACCTGGACCTTCGTCAGGAGACGGTGATCGGACCCAGCACGCGGCGCACCTCCTCGGGGACGGGGACGGGGCGCCGCGTGCGCTTGTCGATGTAGACCTGCTGGAAGTGACCGACCCCCGCGGGCTCCTCGACCCCGGGCAGGAAGATGCCGCAGCGGTAACGCACCGAGGACCGGCCGACCTTCTCGATCCGCAGGCCCAGCTCCACGGAGCCGGGGAAGTGGATCTCGGCGAAGTAGCCCATGCCGGTCTCCACCACGACGCCCACGGCGTCCAGTGCCTCGGGAGTGAGCCCGTTGGTCTCCCAGAGCCAGGCGTTCACCGCGGTGTCCATCAGCTCGTAGTGCACGGCGTTGTTCACGTGGCCGTAGCGGTCGGTGTCGGCCCAGCGCAGCGCGACCGTCCGGTGCTCGCCGAAGTCGCTGCGGCGCAGGTCACGGGGGTCGGAGTGCGGGTCGGAGTGCGGGTCGGTCTGCGGGTTCGTCTGCGGGGGCTGCTCGTCGCTCACGCCGTCCATCCTGCGCGTTCGGGGCGGGCCGGTCGGCGGATGGGTCCGTTTCAGGAACCGGTTCCAACCGGGCGGGGGGTGTAGGACCGTTACCAAACGGTGACATTAGGGAGTAGCGGCGCAATCTCGGCGCAACGACGCGGTGCCGCGCACGACCCCTGATGCCCCGACGACGAGGTGACCGACCATGCGCACGCCCGGACGAGACAGAGACCGCTCCCAGCCGCCCCGCCGCCGCGCGGGCGTGGGGAGGATGGCCTACCGCACCACGGTGGTCACCACGGTGGCCTCGATCATCGTCCTGGGTCCCATCCGCGTGGACGGCAGCACGGACTCCTCAGACACGGACTCCTCGGGCAGCGGCGCGCAGCTCGTCAGCACGCGCTGACGACGCTCCGGCCCCCGGGCTGGCACACTGCCCGCCCGTGAGCGGTGGATGGAACGACCCCGGGGTCGCAGCGGCCTACGCCGAGACGTTCGCGCCGCTGTGCGCGGGGGTGCACCCCGCTGTCCTGGCTGCGCTCGGGGACGTGGCGGGGCGTCGCGTCCTGGACGCCGGGGCCGGCACCGGCACCCTCACGCACCGCCTGGCCGCCGCGGACGCGCAGGTGGTCGCCGTCGAGCCCGACCCGGCCATGCGGGCCCTGGCCGACGCCTCCCTCGGGCTCGTCGAGGGTGCACTGCCCGCCCTCCCGCTGTCCGACGACGCGGTGGACGCGGCAGCGTCCGTGTTCGTGGTCAACCACCTGGACGACCCCCGGGCCGCCGTCGCCGACCTGACCCGCGTGACCCGCAGCGGCGGTCGCGT
Source organism: Nocardioides bruguierae (assembly GCF_023656415.1). Lineage (GTDB taxonomy): Bacteria > Actinomycetota > Actinomycetes > Propionibacteriales > Nocardioidaceae > Nocardioides > Nocardioides bruguierae. The sequence continues at coordinate 28,390 of NZ_JAMOIL010000013.1, read as the reverse complement.
CGTGGTCACCATCTGGCCCAGCGGCGCCAACGTCCAGGGGCGGCTGTGGGAGCAGGTGCTGGCTGAGGCCGGCGCCGTGCGACCACCCGGGGTGCGGCTGCCCGCCGACAGGGACTTCTCGCGGACCGTCGAGGGCCTCGCCGACCTGCTGGCCGGCGCCGGCCTGGTCGACGTCCGGGCCCGCGAGGTGGCCTGGACCCATGCCTGCCCGCCCGACACGCTGTGGCGCGGGGCAGCCGGCGGTGTCGGCGGCATCGGCGTCACGCTGCGCGCGCAGACGCCCGAGGTGCAGCAGGCGATGCGGGCCGCGCACGACCGGCACGTGGCCGACCTCCTCGTCGACGGGACGCTCCGGCTGGAGACCAGCGCGGTGCTCGCCGTCGGCGTCGTGGCGGGCTGAGCGGTCCGGGTACCGAGCAGGCCTCAGCAGGCCTCAGCAGTCGGAGGCGTGCGGCACCCCGTGCTCGCCCTCCGGCGTCGCCGGCTCCTCCACCTCCGCCAGGTGGATGACGGCGTCGCCGCTGTTGACCAGCGGTGCCTCCGTGCGCCCGATGACGATGCCGTCGCGGTCGGCGCGCACCAGCCGCACGCGCTTGCCGAAGGAGTCGAAGAGCCCGCCCAGGCGGTCGCCCTTGGTGACCCGGTCGCCGAGCTGGGCCTCCAGGTGCAGCATCCCCGTGCCGCGGGCGCGCACCCAGCCCGAGCGCCAGGACACGGCGGACGCGGCGGGCGGCTCCTCCTCGACCGGGTCGGTCATCCCCAGGGCGGCCAGGACCCGCCGGACGCCGAGCACGCCGGCGTCCACGGCCCAGGGGTCCATGCGCCAGGCCTCGCCCGCCTCGTAGAGCAGCACCGTGGCCCCGCGCTCGCGCGCCGCGAAGCGCAGCGAGCCGTCGCGCAGGCGGGCGTGCATCATCACCGGCGCGGCGAACGCGCTGGCCAGCTCCCGGGTCCGGGGGTCCTCGAGGTCGGCGCGGATCTGCGGCAGGTTGGTGCGCCGGTCCGAGCCGGTGTGCAGGTCGATGCCGACCTCGCACTTGGCCACGACCTCGGTCATCATCAGGTGCGCGATCTGGGAGGCCAGCGAGCCGCGCGCCGCCCCGGGGAAGGAGCGGTTCAGGTCGCGGCGGTCGGGCAGGTAGCGGTCGCCGTTGGAGAAGCCGAGGACGTTGACGATCGGCACCGCGATGAGCGTGCCGCGCATCGTCTTCGCGTCGAGACCGGCCAGCACCTGGCGCACCACCTCGACGCCGACGGCCTCGTCGCCGTGGATGGCGGCGTCGATCCAGACGGTCGGGCCGTCCTCGCGGCCGTGGACCACGCGCACCGGCAGGTCGACGTCCGCGCCCGTGACGAGGCGGGTGATGGGCAGCGAGACGGACTGCGTGCGGCCGGCACGCACCCGCACCGGGCCGATCTCGAAGGAAGGACGCACCGGGTCAGTCTTTCATCGTGACTGATGAGGGCGAGGTGGGTGCCCGGGTGCGGGCGTCTCGTGGCTCGTCGCCGGGGCTCCTCGCACCTCGACGACCGGTCTTGCGCTGGTCGAGGTGGGTGGCCGGGTGCGGGCGTCTCGTGGCTCGTCGCCGGGGCTCCTCGCACCTCGACGACCGGTCCTGCGCTGGTCGAGGTGGGTGGCCGGGTGCGGGCGTCTCGTGGCTCGTCGCCGGGGCTCCTCGCACCTCGACGACCGGTAGTCAGCGGCCGCGGTTGCGCCTCCGCGTGGCCAGCGGCGGCTTGCCGCCCAAGTAGGACTGCGCGGGGTCGACGACGTAGCCCTGGCGCAGGCCCTCGCGGCCGATCAGCATGCGGAAGCCCATCTCGTCGCGGCGCGACAGGGTCATCTCGGTGGTGACGGTCCGGCCCATGAGGGTGACGTCCATGGGGACGACGAAGCGCTCGTCGGCGTGGCCGGAGGAGGAGCGGACCTCGCGCACGTCCAGCACCGGCCGCTCGACGACCACGGCGTCCTCGTCGGAGGCCTGCCAGGGGTGGATGGTGAAGCGCACCCAGCGCGCCCCGTCCTTCTCGATCTCCTCCAGGTCGAAGGCGTGGATCGCGGACGAGCGTGCACCCGTGTCGAGCTTGGCCTTGACCCACGCGACCTCGCAGCCCGGAAGGGCGACCCACTCGCGCCATCCCGCCACCGTGTAGGAAGGTGGGGTCTCGGCAGGTCCGCCCTCGTCCTCGAGGTCGCTCTCGTCCGTGTGCACGGCTTCGGTCACCCTGGTGTTCCTCTCCGGCTCGCGACGGGCGCCCGGGACGCCCGCTGAACGACACCCACCCTGCCACTTGACCACCCAGCCGACCCAGGCCATCCATCGGGGGATCCCTTTGAAGCTCGCCATCCTGTCCCGTGCCCCGCGCTCGTACAGCACGCAGCGCCTGCGCACCGCCGCCGCGGACCGGGGGCACACGGTCAAGGTGCTCAACACGCTGCGCTTCGGCATCGACCTGGCCGGCGACGAGCCCGACCTCCAGTTCCGCGGCAAGCCGCTCTCCACCTACGACGCGATCCTGCCGCGCATCGGCAACTCGGTGACCTACTTCGGCACCGCGGTCGTGCGGCAGTTCGAGCAGATGGACGTCTACACGCCCAACACGTCGTGGGGCATCGCGAACAGCCGCGACAAGCTGCGTGCGACCCAGATCCTCTCCCGGCACCAGATCGGCATGCCGGCCACCACGTTCGTGCGCGACCGCGCCGACGTGATCCCCGCGATCGAGCGGGTCGGCGGCGCCCCGGTCGTGATCAAGCTGCTCGAGGGCACCCAGGGCATCGGCGTCATCCTGGCGCCGGAGCTGAAGGTCGCCGAGGCGATCATCGAGACGCTCCAGTCGACCCGACAGAACGTGCTGATCCAGCGGTTCGTGAAGGAGTCCAAGGGTCGCGACATCCGCGCCCTCGTCGTCGGCGACCGTGTCGTGGCCGCGATGCGGCGCGTGGCCCAGGGCGACGAGTTCCGCTCCAACGTCCACCGCGGCGGCTCGGTGGAGGCCGTGAAGCTGGACCCCGAGTTCGAGAAGGTGGCCGTGCGCGCGGCCCAGATCATGGGCCTGCGCGTCGCCGGTGTCGACATGCTCGAGGGCAACGACGGTCCGCTGGTGATGGAGGTCAACTCCTCCCCGGGCCTGGAGGGCATCGAGCGCGCCACCAACCTCGACGTGGCCGGCGCGATCATCGACTACATCGACAACCAGGTCGCCTTCCCCGAGATCGACGTGCGCCAGCGCCTCACGGTCTCCACCGGCTACGGCGTCGCGGAGATCCAGGTCGGCGAGGCGTCCGACCTCGTCGGCAAGAGCCTCGGCGACTCCGGCCTGCGCGAGCGCGACATCACCGCGCTCACGCTGCACCAGGGCACCCAGGTGATCCCGAACCCGCACGCGGGTCACGTGCTCGAGGCCGGCGACCGCCTGCTCTGCTTCGGCAAGCTCGAGGAGATGCGGTCGATGATCCCGACGCGCCGCAAGCGCCGCACCAAGCTCAAGAAGCTGCCCGAGCAGCCCATCCACGACGTCGCCGACGCGCCGGCGCACCCCTCGCAGGGCTCGACGCCGGTCTACGGCGGGGACGCCGGGGGCAGCTGAGCCTCGCGCCAGGCGGCCCAGCCGCTCAGCTCGCGCCGGCGCTCAGCCCACGCGGCGCAGGCGGCGCAGGCGGACGGGGGCGGGCAGCAGTCGGGCGAGCGCCGGGGGCGTGTCGTCGCCCGGCGCGTCCTGCCTCCGTTCCGTCCGGTCCACCCCGGGCGCCCGGTCCTCGTCCCGGGAGCCCAGCGCGAGCGAGTCGACGCCGCGCACCCGGGTGACCTGGAGGGCGACCGGTGCACCGCTGGCCGGCACGTCGCCCCAGCGTCCTCGCTCCGCCTCACCGGCCGGCCTCAGCCGGCCCTCGGCGACGACGAGCCAGCCGGAGACGGGCCCCGACCAGCTGACCTCGAGCCTGGCGGGCTCGCCCCGCTCGGCGGCCTGTCTCAGTCGGGCCTCGCACGAGCGGACGGCGACCAGGCCGGCGTCGACGACGGCGAAGCCGACCACGCAGGAGACGGACGCGACGAGGCTGAGGCGGGCGTAGGAGTGCTCACGCAGCGTCGTCCAGCACTGCGCGGTGGTGAAGGTGTGGCACGTGGTCACGGGCCCTCCGGGGAAGCGAGGGTGGGTGGGGGGTGCCGTCGACGGTTCCGAGGTCGAGTCGTGCCGGGGCCGTGCTCGCGGGTGGGGGGAAACCGGTGCGACGGATGCTGCTGAGACACCAGCCTAGGTATCTGAACAGGCTCTTCACACCGATCGGGGTGCATCCGTCGGGACCTTCGACCCTCCGCACGTGACCCAGGTCCCAAGACCTTGGTCATTCGCGCAGGTAGAGGACGACGTAATCGTGTGCGTGCCGCGTCGCACGCTGTCCGGGGCGTCCTGGCGGTTGTCCAGCCGGGTGCGAGCACCGGTCCGGACCGGTCGGGCCCGACGAAGACCCGCGGGGCGGACCAGGACGGGCGTCAGGAGGCAGAGTCAGGAGGCGGGGTCAGGAGGCGGGCCGCAGGACCTCGTGGCCCCGCTGGGCGAGCAGCGCCTCGCAGCCGCCCACCGCGTCCACGTGCAGGGTCACGACCGGGCCGCGGCTGGGCACGTCGTCGCTCCAGCGGCCGGTCTCGTCGGGCTCCAGCTCGCGCAGCACCCCGCTGACCAGCACCGTCCACGACGAGGAGCGGCCGGCGCCGCTGAGCTCGAGGGTGACGCGGGCACCGAGACGGGCGCCGTCGGCGAGGTCGGGGTCGGGGCAGCGCACGGCGAGCACACCGGGGGCGAGCGGGGCGTAGCCGACCGGGACGACCGCCGTGCCGGTGCCGGTGGTGCCGGGCAGCGTCGTCAGTCCGTGGTCGTGCTCGAGCAGCACGGCCCAGCACTGGGCGTCGTCGAGCTGGTGGCAGGCGTGGGTGGAGCGCATGGCGGGCCTCCAGGGGGAGAGGCGTCGGCCGGTGGGCGGAGCCCGTCGGCGTCAGTGGGGAAGGGTGGTGACGCAGACGTTATCGACGCACCAGGCCCCTGCGCCGGGGCCGATGGTCCCGGGACCGTGGGACCGGAGGACACCCGTTCGCGCAGGTGACGGGTGCTCAGGCGCTCGGGACCCGGCCCTTGGTGAGGAAGACCTCACGGCCGGTGACGACCGCGGGCTCGATCTCGATGACGTCCCACTTGGGGGAGGGCACCCAGGGCACCTGCTCCAGCTCGGCGTACTGCTCGGCTCGCGCCTCGCCGACGATGTGCGCCCGGCCGCGCAGCAGCACGGACCAGCCGAGCTCCTCGCCCCAGCCGTCGATCTCCAGCGCGACCTCGTACTCCAGGGCGGCGGAGAGCAGCTTGTTGCCGGCGTCCGTGCGGATGGCCGGCCGTGAGTCGACGACCACGTAGTTGACCGGCACGACGTGGATCTCGTCGACGAGCCGGTAGCCGAGGCGGCCGATCTCCTGGGACCGCAGTCGCGCCCAGCACTCCTCCTCGCTGAGCGGGGCGACGGGGTTGTCGATCGAGACGCTGCTCATGATGGCCTCCGTGGGCTCTGGTCCTGGTGGTAGTGGTCGTGCTTCGACGCTAGGACGAGCCGGTCCCGGGTGTCAGGGGAGGCGTCCCCCCTGGACCGGGACCTCTGCCCGGGCCCGGCCGGGCCGTCCGGCCCCTGCCCTCGGGTGAGGCCGCCCGCGGCCGCCGCGCCCTAGCGTCGGGGCGTGCCCACGAAGCCCGCGACCGACCCCGCGCAGCGCAAGGTCGCCCTCGTCCTCGACGCCGGCGGAGCCCGCTCGGCCTACCAGGTCGGGGCCCTCGAGGTGCTGCTCCCCGAGCTCGAGCGCCGCGACCTGAGGCCCACGGTCCTCATCGGCACCAGCGCCGGTGCGCTGCTCAGCGCGGCGCTCGCCGGCGTGGCCCACCTGCCGGCCGACGAGCAGGCCCAGGGCCTGCGCACCGTGCTGGAGGGCGCGGTGAAGAAGAACGTGATGCGACCGATCTGGCGCCAGGCCCCCGAGGTGCTGCTCCGCTACGCCTCCGAGACCGTGGGGCTCAGCGGCTTCCGGCTGCGCGGCTTCCTGGGCACCCAGCCGCTGGCGCGGACCCTGGGCCGCTCCATCGACTGGGACCGGGTGAACGAGAACGTCGAGAGCGGGCTCGTCTCCGCGCTCGCCGTCACAGCCACCGCCGTCCGCACCGGCCGCGTCACCCTCTTCGCCCAGACCGCGCCCGCCGCGGTCGGTGGCCCGGAGGCGCTCCCCGCCCTGGACGAGGCGCACAACCGGGCGTACGTGCCGGCCCGGCTGGGCGTCGAGCACCTGCTCGCCTCGTCCGCGATCCCCGTCCTGTTCCCCTCGGTGCGGGTGCGCGAGCCGGCCGAGGCCGAGGGCTGGTACGTCGACGGTGCTACCCGCCGCCGCAACCCGCTCGTCCCGGTCCTGGAGCTCGGGGCGGACGCCGTGGTGGCCGTGGGCACCGGGAGCATGCGCCCGCCGGCGGCCGACACCACCGCCGACCAGCGCCCCGTGGACCTCGGCGACGGCGGGGCGACGCTGCTCGGCGCCGTCATGGACGACCCGCTGCGCCAGGACGTCCGCCGCGTGCGCGAGACGAACGCGATGCTGGCGGACGAGGAGGTCGCGACCGCGCTCGCCGGCTACCGGGAGCGTCAGGGGCTGGCGCCGCTGCGCCCGCTGCCGCACGTCGCCCTCGCGCCCGAGCGGGGCGACGAGCTGGCCGACGTGGCGATGGAGGTCTACCGCGCCAACCACGGCTCCCTGCGGGGGACCGCCGCCGACCCCGACCTGCAGATGGTGCACCGGCTGCTCGGCAGCGACTCCCCGCTCCAGGGAGAGCTGCTCTCCTACCTGCTCTTCGACACCGACTTCTTCGACGCCGCCGCGGCCCTGGGCAAGCGCGACGCCGAGGCGTGGGTCGCGGAGCACCCCGACCTCTGGTCCGTCTGACGGGCCCTCTGAGCCGGGTGGTGCCCCTCGTGGCCCCGGCGCGGCGTCAGCGCAGCCTGCCCACGTAGGCGGCCGCGCGGCGCACGTCGGCCAGCCGCGCCTCCCAGGTCAGCGCCACGGCCCCGAGCACCAGGCCGGCGAGCACGAACGGCACCCACCGGGGCCCGGCGGTGAGCCAGGGCGTCGCCTCGCGCCCGAGCAGGACGAGGCCCACCACCGCCCCGGCCAGCACGGGTTGGGACAGCCGCAGCCGGACCCCGACGAGCACCAGCGCCAGGCAGGCCAGGCCCAGCAGCAGGGCGCGGGTGCTGAGCGGCTCGCGCAGGCTGAGCCACAGGCTGGGCAGCAGGGCCAGCCACAGCCCGGCGGTGAGGGCCCGGCGGGTCGAGACCGCCGGGTCGCGGAGCAGGAGCCAGGCGCCGTGCAGGAGCAGCCCGGCGGCCAGCGGCAGCGTGTACGCCTCCGGCGTCCGCACGCCCGAGCGGTGCAGGAGCAGCCAGGTGCCCGCGGTGACCAGCGCCGAGGCCACCCAGCCGGCCCAGCGGCGGGTCGGCTGCGCGGCGGCGTGGCCGGCCACCACCGCGCCGCCCGCGACCAGCTGGAGGGCGAGCGCGGCACGTGGCTCGGCGACCACGCTCACGGTCATGAGTGTCCCCACCGGGACGGAGGCGGCCACGACGACCTCGAGGAAGGGAACGGGCTCACGGCGCCGCACCGCGGCGACCACCACGAGCAGCGCCGCCCCGAGCAGCAGCACCGGCCCGCTCACCCGGAGACCGGGGCCGCCGGGCAGCGTCACGAGCACCGGCACGGCGGTCGCGGCCGCGGCCCAGGCGCCGGCGGCGAGGACGCCCGGCAGCAGCGTGCCCGCGGCCGGTGCGGTGCGGGTCGCGAGGAGTCCGGCGGCGAGCGCCGCGGCGGCCAGGAGCACCAGGGTCACCGCCGCCAGGCCGTGGGAGGGCAGCGCGCCGAGCGTCGCCAGCACGGCGAGCCCGCCCGCCATCGCTCCGCTGAGCGGGGTGACCCGCCGCAGCGGCAGCGCGAGCAGGAGTCCGGCGGCGAGCACGGCCAGGAGCAGGACGGGCAGCCACCGCGGCACGCCCCCACCGAGGAGGGCGCCGGCGCCGAGGACCAGCGCGCCCCAGGCGAGGGCGCGGCGCGTCCCGGTGCGGGCCCGCTCCCCGAGGGGACCCGACGCGCGCAGGAGGGGCAGCCACGGGAGCAGCGCGAGAGCGGCCGCGACGAGAGGGACGGGCGCCGTGGCCCGTGCCGCGGCCGTGGCGAACCCCCCGACCTCCTCGGTGGCCGGCCGGCTCAGCCACTCCTGGCCGAGCAGGTCCACGAGCCCGACGAGCAGGTTCGCCAGCGTGACCAGCGCGGCGAGGAGGACGACCACGCTGGCCGCCCCGCGCTGCCCGACCGGCGGTGGCGCGGACGCGTCCAGCGCGGTGCCGGCGCCGCCCACGACCGCAGCCGCGGCGGCCGCGAGGAGGGCGCCGACCAGCGGGTCGGCCCGCCCGTCGAGGGCGGTGCCGAGCGCGGCACCGGTCAGCGCCGGCACGGCGGCCGCGCTGACGACCAGGGGCACCGGGAGGTTGCGCAGCACCGCGGCCACGCCGACCACCACGAGCCCGGCGCCCAGCACTCCCGGGGCGACGAGCAGCGCGTCGCCGGCCCGACCCTCCGCAGCAGTGCGCTCGGGCAGCGGTGCGACCACGCGCGCCAGGGCCTGGGTGCCCACCACCGCCTCGAGCAGCAGCGCCGCGAGCAGCGTGCCTCGCAGCCCGGCGCGCGTGACGCCGAGGGCGGCGGCCAGGGCGTCCCCGGGCAGGAGCAGCACGGTGACCAGCGCCAGGGCGACCAGTGCCACGAGGCTCGCGCCGGCCGAGGGCGAGCCCAGACCGACGCCGACCCCCGCGCAGACCACTGCCGCGCCGGTGGCCGGCAGCACCCGTGCGGGGTCCGCCGGGAGGCGGACGGCCAGGACCACACCCAGCAGCGCCCAGGCCACCACCACGACGACCAGGTCGGTGCCGAGCAGCAGCAGCCACGCGGTGCCAGTGACGGCGAGCACCCAGCCGGTGGGGCGCAGGGCCCGGGGAGTGGCTCGCTCGGGCCGGCGGGGCAGCGCGAGCCGGACGAGGACGGGCACGAGGACGAGCGGGACGAGGAGCAGCGCCGCGACCAGCCAGGCCAGGTCGGGCAGGTCGGCGCCCCGGCCGTCGGTGGTGGGGTCGAGGCTGACCAGCGCCGAGGACTCCCAGGGGCTCGGCAGCGACGTGAACCAGACGGCCGGTAGCGCTACCAGGCCCGCCAGCACCAGCGCGGCACCGCCGCCGACACCCAGGCCGAGGCCGCGGCCGGCGCGGCGCCACGGGTCGCGAGCCGGGGAGGGAGCCAGGGCGGCGAGCACCGTCAGCACGAGCGCGACCACGGTGGCCACGAGCACGGTGGTCTCGGGCCGCGCGGTGAGGGCGGGCCCGACGAGGCCGAGCACCCCGAGCGCGAGCGCGACGAGGGAGGACGCCGCGCGACCCCACTCCCGCAGCTGCCCGGTCCCAGCGCTGGTGGACCGGGTCGACGCGTGGGGCACCAGGAGGGCCCAGCCGAGCGCGGCGAGGAGCAGGCGTGCGGCGATGCCGGGGTACCAGTCGCCGTCGTCCACGAGGGCGACGAGGGCCTCGGTCAGCAGGGAGGCGGAGGCCGGCGCCGCCCCGGCGACGAGCACGACGGCCGTCACCACGAGCCTGGCCCGCAGGGTCCGGCCCAGCAGCGTCAGGACCGGCACGGCCAGGGCGAGCACCCAGAGCGCGGCGGTGAGCACGGCGACGTCGTCGGCGCCGGCGCGACTGCGGGCGCCCCCGGCCGCGATCGCGAGCCCGAACGCCGCGAGCACGGTGCCGAGCCCCAGCATCACCTGCGAGGTGACCAGCGGCGGCAGGGGCGGCCGCGGACGCTCCACGGACCCGGCCCTGCGCTGGAGGAGGAGCAGGAGCGCCGGGACGACCGCGAACGCCGCCCCCACGAGGGCAGTCACGAGCCCCGGGTCGGGGTCCGCGCCCAGCCACCCGGCCGCTCGGGCACCGAACGCGTCCAGCCCGGCGAGGCCGGCCGCCACGAGCGCGGCCGACTCCGCCGCACCGCGGAGCCGCGCCCGCACCGCCAGGTGCGCGCCCGTGGCGGCGAGCGCGGTGACGAGCAGGAGCAGCGCCGTCTGGGCGCCCACCCCGAGGCGCGTCCAGGTGACCGCCATGAAGATCGCGGCGCCGAGCAGCAGGCTCACCACGGCCAGCGTGAACAGCAGGCGTGGGACGGTGGCCCCGGTGAGCCCGGTCCGGGGTGGAGCGGCCGCAGGGGCCGCAGGGGCCGCAGACGGGGGAGGGGTCGCCACGTCCGTGGCGGCGACCGGGGTCGGCCGGGGCAGTGGCGGGGACCAGGCCGCGGGGTCCGTCGGAGCAGCAGGGGACGCTGCTGCGGCGGCCGCTGCGGCCGCTGCGGCCGCAGCCTCGGCGCGGCGGTCGCGCTCGGCCCGCATCCGGTCGAGGGCCGCGTCGGCCCGCCCGAGCGCGTCGAGCAGTGTCGTGGCGTCAGTGGTGTCCAGCGGCAGCGCGCAGGCGGGGCACTGCCGCGGCGCGGGGCCGAGCCGAGCGCCGCAGTCCGGGCACCGGGACGGGTCGGAGAGTCGTCGGTGGCCGCCGTCGCTCGAGGCTCGCCCCGACGGTCCGGTCGGAGGTGCTGTCGGGTCCGTGGTCACGACCTGCCTCCTCGGCTCCGGCGGCGCACGCCGCGTGGACCTCCATCATCGCGCAGCGCGGCCCCGCGCGCGGGACCTTCTCCACAGGCCCGGGGCACCGACCCGGCCCCGGCCGGAGCGGCACCGGGGCCGGGCAGGGCCGGGTCGGGGCCCGGGTCAGCGGGACGTCGCGCGGCGGTACCGGTTGACCGAGAGCGGCACGAAGACCACGAGGATCAGCACCACCCACAGCAGCGTGTAGAGCACCGGGTGCTGCATCGACCAGGCGTCCGGCGCCGAGGCCGGGCTGGTGTTGCCGAACAGCTCGCGGCTGGCCTGCGTGAGCGCGGAGACGGGGTTCCAGAGCACGAACTGGCGCAGCACGCCGCTGAAGGACTCCAGGGGCACGAACGCGTTGGAGACGAACGTCAGCGGCATGATCACGATGAAGCTGGCGTTGTTGATCACCTCGACGCTGGGCACCAGCAGGCCGACGTAGGCCATCACCCAGCTCACCGCGTACGCGAACAGCAGGAGCAGCCCGAAGCCGGCCAGCATGTCGAGCACGCCCTCGCGCACGCGCCACCCGATGAGCAGCCCCGTGAGCGCCATGATGATCAGGCTCAGCACGTTGTAGACGACGTCGGAGGTGGTGCGGCCGACGAGCACCGCCGAGGGCGACATCGGCAGCGACCGGAAACGGTCGATGATGCCCTTCTGCATGTCCTCGGCCAGGCCGGCGCCGGTGAACGTGGCCCCGAAGACCACGGTCTGGGCGAAGATGCCGCCGATCAGGAACTCGCGGTAGTTGCTGCCGTCGCCGGGGTCGATCGCGCCGCCGAAGACGAACGCGAAGAGCAGCACGAACATGATCGGACTGATCAGCACGAAGACGAGCACCTCGGGCACCCGCTTGATCTTGACCAGGTTGCGCTGGGCCACGACCCAGCCGTCCTCCAGCGCCCCCAGCGGGCCGCGGCCGGCGCGGGCGAGGGACGCCTTCTCGGTGGTGCTCATCGGGTGGCCTCCGCGGTCTCGTCGCTGGTGTCGGTCTCGGCCGCGTGGCCGGTGAGGGTGAGGAAGACGTCGTCCAGCGTGGGGCGGCGCAGCCCCACGTCGAGGACCTCCACGCCCGGTAGCTCCTGGACGCCGGTGAGCACCCGCTGGAGGGCGAGGACGCCGCCCTCCACGGCGGCCGTCAGCTCGCGACCGTTCTCCTCGACGCCGACCTCGCCGACCGCCACGGTGGCCAGCACCGACCGGACGGCCTCGGCGTGCGACCCGTCGGCGAGCACGATCTCGACCCGTTCGCCACCGGTGCGGGCCTTGAGCTCGTCGGCGGTGCCGCGGGCGATCTCGCGGCCGTGGTCGATGACGACGATGTCGTCGGCGAGCCGGTCGGCCTCCTCCAGGTACTGCGTGGTGAGCAGCAGCGTGGCGCCCCCGGCCACGAGGTCGCGGATGACGTCCCACATCTGCAGCCGCGAGCGCGGGTCCAGCCCGGTGGTCGGCTCGTCGAGGACGAGCACCGGCGGCGAGGCCACGAGCGCCCCGGCCAGGTCGAGGCGACGACGCATGCCGCCGGAGTAGGTCTTCGACGGTCGCCCGCCGGCGTCCGTGAGGTCGAACCGCTCGAGCAGCTCCTGGGCGCGCTCGCGCGAGCGCTGACGCCCCAGGCCGTAGAGCCGCCCGACCATCACGAGGTTCTCGAACCCGGTCAGGTGCTCGTCGACGGCGGCGTACTGGCCGGAGAGGCCGATCCGCGAGCGGACGAGGTCGGGGTCGGCGAGCACATCGGCGCCGGCGACCGTGGCGGTGCCCGAGTCCGGGCGCAGGAGGGTGGTCAGGCAGCGCACCGAGGTGGTCTTGCCTGCACCGTTGGGGCCCAGGAGCGCGAGGACGGTGCCCTCGGGCACGTCCAGGTCGAGGCCGGAGAGGGCCTCGACGTCCTTGAAGCGCTTGGTGAGCCCGCGGGCGGAGATCATGGCGGTCATGGGCACCTCGCGTGGTGAGCGGGGAAGGAGTCGCGACCGGACGCCCCGGCCACGCTCGGCACCCTAGGCACGCCCTCCGACAGCGGCTACACAGATTTCTCCCGCCGCAGGTCAGGCGATGCCGCGCTCGGCTTGCTCGGCGTCGATCTTCTTCTTGGCGCGGCTGACGCCCGGCACCTTCTCCAGCACCTCGTTGAGCTCGCGCGCGACGCCGAGGAGGTCGTGCACGTCGGGCGCGACGGTGCCCAGCGTGCTCAGCACCGGCAGCACCTCGCTCTCCATCTTGTCGGCCACCTCGGGCAGCTGGTCGACGAGCTTCACCAGGGCGGCCACCTCGTCGGGAGAGGTGGTGTCGGCCAGCTCGCGGGCGATGGGCACCAGCCGGTCCAGCACGGGGCCGAGCTCGGTCAGCCGCGGCTCCAGGGAGTCGACCAGCGCCTCGATGCGGGCGACCTGACCGGCGGCACCGACGAGCAGGTCCTCGCCGCTGCGGCGGGTCGTCTCGATCCGGGCGATCAGCTCCTCGGCGGCCAGCCTGGTGGACTCGATCCGGTCCAGCAGGCCCTCGACGGTCGGCACGAGACCGACCACGCGGGGCAGCAGGTCGAGCAGCTGGGAGACGGGGTCGAGGGGGTTGGGCAGGCGCACCGGCCCAGGCTCCCAGCGGGCGCGCCGGGTCGGTTCACCCCGCCGTCCTGCGGACCCTGTGGGGCGGAGCCGGGTGGGTGGGAGGAGTGTCAGGAGAGGTCGGTGACGGCCAGGACGTCGGGGTCGGCGAGCACGTCCACCTCGCGCACCCGCCCCGCCGCGTCCAGGGCCAGGCCGACGACCGCGCGCACGCCCCCGTCGTCCCGGCGGACGACGGCGGGGTAGCCGTCCAGCCGCGCGGCCACCGCGTCGGCGAGCAGCGGGGAGAGGGCGGCGGCCACGGCGGCGGGGCCGCTCAGGTAGGCGGCGTCGAGCAGCCCGGTCAGCGGTCCGTCCGGGTCGGCGGCGGCCGGGTCGGCGCGCAGCACGACCGCCGGGGAGAGCAGCGGCTCCAGCCCCGCGGGGGCGGCAAGGGCGGCCGTCACCACGGCGTCGAGGGCGAGGTCCTCGGCCCGGTCGGCCGCGTCCCGGTCGAGCCGCTCGATGCCGGCGTCGGCGGCCCGGCGCAGCTCGGCGAGCCGGCGGCGCGCGCGGTCGGCCAGCTGGCGGCACGCCATGGGCGTGCGACCCAGCACGCCCGCCACGTCCTCGAAGTGGTCGCCGAAGAGGTCGTGGAGGACGAACGCGACCCGCTCGGCCGGCCGCAGGTGCGCGAGCAGCTCGCGGGCGGACGCGGTGAGGGTGAGCGCGTGGGGCCGGGCGGCGGCCGGGTCGTCGGGGACGTCGAGGTAGAGGTCCGCGAGGTCCTCGGGGCCGACCAGCGCGGCCGGCTCCAGCGAGGCGTCGGCGGCGCGGCGCCCCGGCGAGCGCTCCAGCAGCAGCCGCAGGCAGGCCCGAGCGACCTCGGTGCGTGCCCAGGTGGCGAGGTCGAAGACCTCGGCCGGGTCGGCGTCGGCGGCGCGGCGGCCGACCTCGGTGACCACCGGCTCCGCCTCGGTGCGCGTGCCCAGCAGCCGCACGGCCACCCGGAGCAGGGGCTCGTGCAGCCCCTCGAGGGGCTCGTGGTGCTGGTCGGGGTGCTGCTCGGACGGGTGCTCGGGCGTCGCTGCCATCACCCCTCCATGCTGCCAGCCGGGCCGTCCCGGCACGCCCGAGGGGACCCCCGCCGCGCGCAGCCGAGGGGGTGAACGGGGCGGGCTAGCGTCGGGGGCATGACCCCGAGCGACCTGCTGACCGACGCCTTCTCCCGCTCCCTGGAGTCGGTGACCGCCGCGGTCGAGGGCCTCACCGACGACCAGCTCGCGTGGCAGCCGTCGCCGGGGGCGAACTCGATCGCGTGGCTGGTCTGGCACCTGACCCGCGTCCAGGACGACCACGTCGCGGACGTGGCGGGCACCCCGCAGGTGTGGGAGGCGCAGGGCTTCGCCGACCGGCTGCTGCCCGGCTTCGGGGCCGGGGTCGAGCGCGCGGACACCGGGTACGGCCACACGGCCGAGCAGGTGGCCGCCGTCCGGGCCTCGGCCGCGGACCTCCTGGCCTACCTCTCCGCCGTCACGGAGGCCACCACGGCCTTCCTGGCGACGCTCTCGCCGGCCGACCTCGACGCCGTCGTCGACACCCGGTGGGACCCGCCGGTGACCCTCGGGGTGCGGCTGGTCAGCGTCGTGGACGACGACGCCCAGCACGCCGGCCAGGCCGGCTACCTGCGCGGCCTGCTCGACGCGTGAGGGCGGCGCGGCCGCTCAGACCGTGCGCGTGACCCGGTAGCGCACGAAGGACGGCACCAGCAGCGCGGCCACGACGATCCCGACCACCACGAGCACGCCACCGCCGGCGGCGGCCGCGGCGGCCCCGACGGAGGCGGCCGCGACGCCGTGCGCCGTGTCGGCCACGCGCGGCCCGCCCGCGACCACGACGATGAAGACGCCCTGGAGCCGGCCGCGGACGGAGTCCTCCGCCGCGCTCTGGAGCATCGAGGTCCGGAAGGCGGCCGAGGCCATGTCGGCGGCCCCGCCGACCACGAGCATCAG
Organism: Nocardioides bruguierae; assembly: GCF_023656415.1. GTDB lineage: Bacteria > Actinomycetota > Actinomycetes > Propionibacteriales > Nocardioidaceae > Nocardioides > Nocardioides bruguierae. Next base: position 13,077 of record NZ_JAMOIL010000013.1, on the reverse strand, counting down.
CAGGGCGACCAGCAGCGCCACGTGCGAGCCGGCGCCGGTGGCGGCCCACACCGCGAGGCCGAAGCCGGTCATCGAGGCGCCCCAGACGGCGATGCAGACGAGCACCGCGAGGCCCTGCCGCTCCACCCGGGACACCCAGCCGCTGAACACGCCGCCCAGCACGGCGCCGGCGGGGATGGCCGCGAACAGCAGCGCGAAGACGATCCCGCCCTCGTCCGGGCCGCCGAAGTCGACGTGCGCGATCTCGGGGAACAGCGCGCGCGGCATGCCGAAGACCATCGCGACCAGGTCGACCACGAAGGACATCAGCAGCACCGGCTGGTGGCGCAGGTAGGCGAACCCGTCCACGACCGCCCGGATGCCGGGGGCCTGCGCGGCCCCGCCCTCCACGGCCAGGGACGGCAGCCGCAGCACCGCCCAGAGGGTGGCGAAGAGGAAGACGGTGTCGACGGCGTAGAGCCAGGCGAACCCGGTGAAGGGGATGAGGACGCCGGCGACCAGCGGCCCCGCGATCGCACCGGCCTGCATCACCGTCATGTTGAGCGAGTTGGCCGCGGGCAGCTGCTCGGCCGGCAGCAGCCGAGGGAGGATCGCGCTGCGCGTGGGCTGGTTGACCGCGAAGAACGCCTGCTGCACCGCGAACAGGCTCAGCAGCAGCCACACGTTGGTGGAGCCGGCGAACGCCTGGGCGGCGAACAGCCCGCTGGTGACGATGAGCCCCACCGTGGTGACCCGCAGGATCGCGCGCCGGTCGAAGACGTCGGCCAGGGCGCCGCCGTAGAGGCCGAAGACCACCAGGGGCACCAGCCCGAACACGCCGGTCAGGCCCACGTAGGCGGACGAGCCGGTGTCGGCGTAGATCTGCGCGGGCACCGCCACGATCGTCAGCTGGGCGCCCACGACGGTGACGATGTTGGCCGTCCACAGCCGCCGGAAGTGCGGCTCGGCCAGCGGGCGGGTGTCGGCCAGCGCGGCGCGGAGACGGGTGCTCACCGCCGCACTGTGCCACTGCAGGTGGTGGACCTCGGCATCCGTCCTGCGGGCCGTCGCGCGGCTGCGGCACGGGTCACTCCCAGCGCCGCCGGAGCAGCGGGACGGGGCGGCCGGGCGCACCGGTGGAGACCGCGCGCCGAGGTCACGGAAGGAGCACGACCCCGCACAGGGGCTTCGGCAGGGTCGGCAGGACGGTCTACGGTGGCCGGGCCCGGGTGCCGGACCATCGCCGCCGTCACCCCCAGAGCCAGAGGAGCTTTCCGTGCCCCCTGCCGGCGGACCCGCCCAGGACCTGCTGCGTCACGACGACGCGTCGCGCCCCAGCACGGCCGGCGAGCACCCCGGTGGCCTCGGCGTGCGCTGCTCCGGCGTCGTCCACCTCTACCGCACCTTCGAGGGGCACGACGTCGTCGCGCTCTCCGGCGTCGACCTGGTGATCCGGCCGGGCGAGCGGGTCGCGTTCCTGGGGCCCTCGGGCTCGGGCAAGTCGACGCTGCTCACCCTGCTCGGCGGCATCCAGAAGCCCAGCGCGGGGCGGATCTTCCTCGGCGAGCACGAGATCTCGCGGATGCCCGAGCCGGAGCTCGCGGCGCTGCGCTCGCGTCGGGTCTCCACGATGCTCCAGGGCGCCACCCGCAACCTGCTGCCCTACGCCACGGCGCGGCAGAACGTCGGCTTCGCGCGGCTCGCGCTGACCCGGGCCGAGCGCAAGGAGGCGGTGCCCGAGCGCGAGCTGCTCGCACGCGTGGGGCTGGAGGAGGTGGCGGACCAGGTGGTCACCACGCTCTCCGGCGGCCAGCGGCAACGGCTCGCGCTGGCCTGCGCGGTGGCCTGCGGCCCGCAGCTGCTCCTCGCCGACGAGCCGACCAGCCAGCTCAGCCACGCCGACCGCGACGCCGTGGTCGCGCTCCTGCACGACCTCGGCGACGAGCTCGGCACCACCGTCGTCGTGGTCACCCACGCCCCCGAGGTCGCCGACACGTTCCCCCGCACCGTCACGATGAAGGGCGGCCGCGTCGGTTCCGAGGGCCACGCGGGCGCCGAGTACGTGGTGGTCGGCGCCGAGGGCGTCGTCCACCTGCCCACGCACCTGGCCGAGGAGTGGCCCGCCGGCACGCTGGTGCGGATCGAGCCGGAGGACGTGGACCGGCTCGTCGTCTCCCGCGGGGCGGGCGACCAGGACCAGGGCCCGGACCGTGGACGGGGCCCGGACGCCGGCGGGGCCGGTGGCGGGATCTCGGAGACGCTCCAGAACGACCGGAGGCACCCGTGAGCACCACCGAGCCCACCACCCCCGAGCAGACCGCCGATCAGAAGAACGCCGAGCAGAAGACCGAGGGCGCCTCCGGCAGCCCGCTGGCCGAGCAGCCCGTCGCGGCCCCGGCCGACCTGGTCGTCACCGGCGTGACCCACGAGGCCGGCCGCCGCACGCTGCTCGCCGACGTCGAGGTCCGCTTCCCGGCCGGCTCCATGACCGCGCTCTCCGGGCCCAGCGGCTCGGGCAAGACCACGCTGCTCTCCGTGGCCGGCGGGCTGCTGCGTCCCACCGCCGGCTCCGCCACCCACGGCGCCGAGCCCACCTGGACGGGCACCGGCGACCCGCGTCCGGACGTGGCCTTCGTGCTCCAGGTCTACGGCCTGGTGCCCGTGCTCTCGGCGGCCGAGAACGTCTCCGTGGCGCTGCGCGCCCGCGGGGTGGCGCCCGAGGCGGCGGACGAGCAGGCCCTGGCCGCGCTGGCCCGGTTCGGTATCGCCGACCTGGGTGCCCGGCAGGTCGAGGAGCTCTCCGGCGGGCAGATGCAGCGCGTCGCCCTGGCCCGCGGGCTCGCGGTCGGTGCCGCGGTCCTGCTGGCCGACGAGCCCACCAGCGAGCTGGACGAGACCAACCGCGGCCACGTGCTCGCCGAGCTGCGCCGCGAGGCCGACCGGGGCGCGGTCGTCGTGGTCGCCACGCACGACCCGGCCGTGGTCGAGGCCTGCGACGGCCACGTCGCCCTGGACGACGGCCGGGTGGTGCTCGACGAGGCAGCCGAGGCGCCCCAGGACCGCTCCACCCAGGACACCTCCGCGACGGACACCCCCGCGACGGACACCCCCGCGACCGACACGGACGAGGCTGCCCCCGGTGAGGTCCCGCCCGTCGAGGGCGCACCGGTCCCCGAGGCACCGGCCGCCGCTGCGGAGCCGGAGACCGACGACGACCACGCCGCGTTCCGCCGTCCGCCGGGAGCACCGTGACGCGCACGCTGCGCGGTGCGTGGTCCCGCCGGGGGACCCTGCTGCCGCTGCTCGGCCTCACGGTGGTGGTCGTGGCCGGGGTCGTCTCCGTGCTCGGCGTCGCCGGCGCCACCGGCACCTCCCGCGCGCTCGCGCTGCCCCTGCTCGTGCTGGGCGCGGTCGCCCTGCCCACCACCGGCCGCGAGCTGGCCGTGGCGCGGCGCGGCGAGATCGCCCTGGCCCGTCTCCGCGGCCACGAGGGCGCCCCGCTGGTCGCGCTGCTGAGCGCCGAGCCGCTGCTGGTGCTCCTGCTGGGCGGTGCGCTGGGCGTCGTCGCCGGGCTCGGGGTCGCGCTGGTGGCCGTGCCCGCGTGGACGAGCGAGCCGGCCTCCGTCGTCCTCACCGCCCGGGTGCTCGTCGGGGCGCTGGTCGCGGCCGTGGTCGTGCTGCTGGCCGGCCTGGTCGCGGTGGGTGTCGGCATGGTCTCCGCGTTGCGCGAGCCGTTGGCCGACCAGGTCGGCGGACGCCCGCGGCACGCCGCCGCCGGTGCGGCCGCCGCCTTCGGGCAGGTGCTCGTCGTGGTCGCGGGCGCGCTCGCCTGCTACCGGGCCGTGGTCGCCGGCCAGGACGGCACGGGCAGCGGCAGCGGGACGGGCGAGCCCGACCTCGTGGTCCTGGCCGGCCCGGCGCTGGTCGGGCTCGCGGTCGGTGGCCTCGTCCTCGTGCTCCTGCGCGCCGGCGCCCGTGCGCTGGTCCGCCGCCGCGACGCCGGCCTCGCGGGCTACGTCGCCACCCGCCGCCTGGCCCGTACCGCCGACGCGGCCGCGGCCGTCCGCGTGCTGGTGGCCGCCGCGGTCGTCGCGGGCCTGGCCGTGAGCGCCGCGTCCGACGTCGACGCGTGGGTGGAGGACACCGCCCGCCTCGAGGCCGGCGGGCCGGTCGTGGTGCGCGCGAGCGACGACGTGGACCTGGACGCCGCCGCGCTGCTCGCGCTCACCCGCAGGCTGGACCCCGCCGGCACCTCCCTGCTGCCCGTCGTCACCGTGCCCGGCACCGGCTCGGCCCCCGCGCGGCGGGTGTACTGGGACAGCGCCCGCGCCGGCGCCGTGCTCGGCGACTTCTACGACTCCACCCCCGCCGCCGGCGTCGCCGACCTCGGCGACGTGCTGGGCGGCAGCGAGTCCACCACCCTCGTGCAGGGCACCCGGCTGACCGCCACCGTCTCCGGCGTGAGCGCCCGCAGCCGCGGCCGGGTACGGCCCGAGGTCGTCGTGGAGCTGGCCCGTCCCGACGGGCGCGGCCTCACCGTGATGCTGGCCGGACGGCTGCCGAGGAGCGGCGAGCCGCTGACCCTGACCCGGCGGGTGGCCTGCACCGACGGCTGCACCCTCACCTCGGTCACCCTGGCCCGCCCCGACGGCACCTCCACGCTCCCGTGGCTCCTGCGCGACCTGCGGGTCACGGCCCCGGGTGCCGCGGACGAGGACGAGCAGGCCGGCGACCTCCTTGCCACGCGCCTGGGCGCCTCGACGACGGGCATCACCTTCGAGCGCGGCGGCGTGCTGCGCCGCCCCGACCACGTAGAGGAGGGCGAGGTGCACGCCCCGCCGACGGTCACCTCGGACGGCCTGCTGGCCACCGCGACGCGCGACCCGCTGACCGCGGTGCCGCTCACAGCCGAGGGCGCTGTGCCCGTCGTCGCCACCGACACCGCCCTGGCCTCCACCAGCGGCCTCACCTCGACGCAGGTCGAGGACGGGGAGACCTTCGGCGACGACCCGGTGGCCGAGTCCCCGGGCGGCGACGACCTGGACGCGGTGGTCGTCGCGTCCGCGCCGGCGCTCCCGCTGGTCGGTGCCGACGGCCTGCTGATGGACCTGCCACGCGCCCTCGAGGGCGCCTCGCCGACGGTGCCGCTGGCCCAGCTGAGCGTGGTGGCGGCGGCCGGCACCTCCGACGACCTGCTCACGCAGGTGGCCGACGCGCTGGGCGCCCAGCCGCGGACCCTCGCCGACGTCCGGGCCGACGTGGAGGCCGGTACCGGCGCCGTGCAGGCACGCGTCTACCTGCTCATCGCCGCCTTCTGCCTGCTCGCCGCCGTGCTGGTGCTCACCACCGCGGTCGTGCGCGAGCGGCGCGGGTGGGTGCGGGACGTGGCGGCCCTGCGCGTCGCGGGCGTCCCGATCGCCACGCTGCGCGACTCGGTGCGGCGCGAGGTCGCGGGCCTGCTCGTCCTGGGGGCCGCCGGCGCGGCCCTGGGCACCGCGCTCTCGGCGGCCCTGCTGCTGCCCTCCCTCGGCCTCGTCCGGGTGCCGGACCACGGGCTCGCCCTCGAGCCGGGGGTGACCACCGGCCCGCTCGTCGTCCTCGCCGCCGTCGTGGCCGTGGTGGTCGTCGCGGTCGTCGGCCGCGGCCGCTCCGTCGGGGCGGTCTCCACGCGGCCGGGCCTGCTCCGCGAGGAGGCCCGCTGATGGCCCGCCTGCCCGTCCAGGCCGGCACGCTCTGGCGCGGTCTGCGCTCGCGCGGCCTGCTCTCCCTGGGCACCGTGCTGCTGACCGCGGTCGCCGTGGCCTCCGCGGTGCTCGGCCCGGCCTTCGCCGGCGCCGTCACCTCCTCCTACCTCGTGCGCAGCCTCGCCGAGGCGGCCACCCCGCTCACCGGCCTGACCTGGCAGCTCAGCCCGGGCGGGGACGCGGGCACCGATCCCGTCCAGGCGCAGGCCGCGGCCGCCGACGCCGCGCAGGCGCTGATCGAGGACGCCGGCGCGGACGCCGCCTACGCAGCCCCGCGCACCAGCCTCGTCAGCGGCCCGTTCGAGGCCCTGGGCGGCGAGGTGACGCTCCTGGCGGCCGCCGACGCCTGCGACCACCTGCAGGTGACCGGCGACTGCCCCGCCGACAGCGACGAGGTGCTCCTGCTGGCCGGCGACGCCGCCCGCACCGGGCTGGGGATCGGCGACCGGGTGCGCCTGCCCGGGTACGCGGGCGAGGTGCGGGTCGTCGGCACCTACGCGGCCCCCGGCGCGGACGAGGCTGATTTCTGGTTCGACGTCTCCCGGTTCTCCTCCGCCCCGCCGACCGAGATGGGCGCCGCCCCGCAGCCCTACCGACCCGCCCCCTTCGTCACGGTGCCGGCCGCGTTCGACCGGCTCGGCTGGCTGGGCCACCCCTGGACCGTCCGGGTCGACGCGCGCCTCGACCCGCCCGCCGACCTCACCGTCGACGACCTGCCCGCGATCGAGGCGGTCTCCGAGGGCCACGGGTCGGACGACAGCGTCACCGGCGTCGCGGTCGCCGCCGGCACCCTCACCCCGACCGGCATCAACGACGTCGCCACGGTGATCGCCGACATCACCGACGAGCAGGGCACCGCCGCGGCCTCGATCGCCCCGGCCGTCCTCTCCCTCGTGCTCGTCGCGCTCGCGCTGCTGCTGCGACTGCTGACCGCCGCGGCCGACCTGCGCACCCCGGAGATGGCCCTGGCCACCCTGCGCGGCCTCCCGCGCCGCGGCCTGTGGCGCCTGGGCCTGGCCGAGCCGCTCACGCTGCTCGGCCTGGCGGTGCCGATCGGCGTCGCGCTGGGTGTCGCGACCACGGTCGCGCTCCAGCGCGCCTGGCTGGTGCCCGGGCTGCCGCTGCGCGTGCCGGTGTCCTCCGTGGCCGCCGGGCTGGCCGTGGTCGTGGGCTCCGTGGCCGTGGCCGCACTGGCGGTGCGGCTCGTGCTGCGCACCGGCCTCGACGAGCAGCTGGCCGGGGTGCGCCGCCCCGGCGCGAGCCGGCGCTCGGCCGTGCTGGCGCAGCTGGTGCTCGTCGCGCTCGCGGTGGCCGCCGTCGTCAGCCGGCTCACCTCCGGGAGCTCGGACCCCGACCTGGTCGACCTGGTGCTGCCCGTGCTGCTCGCGTCCGTGGCGGGCCTCGCCGCCAGCCGGCTGACGCAGGTGCTGGCGCGCTGGGTGACCCGCCGTCGTCCGCACGGGCGCTCGGTGGCCGGCTGGGTCGCGGCCCGCACCCTGAGCCGCCGGCGCGAGGGCACGCTGGTGATCCTGCCGCTCACCGCGGCCGTCGCGATCGGCGTGTTCGGCGCGGGCGTGGACCAGAGCGCGGCCGAGTGGCGCTCCAGCGTCGCCGCCACCCGCGCCCCGGCGGACCAGGTGTGGACCTCCCAGCTGGGCCTGGAGGAGACGGTCGCGCTCACGCGTCGGCTCGACCCCGACGGCGAGTGGCTCATGGCCGCCGGGGCCTTCTACACGACCTCGGAGTCCTACGCCGTGCTCGACACCGACCGGCTGGCCGCCGTGGGCCGGTGGCCGGACTCCTGGACCCCCGGCACCGACGCCGAGGAGGTCAGCGACCTGCTGCGCCCGCCCGGCGAGATCCCTGAGGTCGCTGGCACCAGCCTCGGCGTGGACGTCACCAACGACCTGACCTCCGAGGAGCCCGTCGTGGTGCGCCTCGACCTCGTCTCCGACGGCGGCGACGGCCACACGGTGTACTCCCTGCCGCTGCCCACGGGCGAGACGACCCGCCTCGACCTCGACCTGGAGGGCTGCGCCCGAGGCTGCCGCCTCGAGGGCGTCACCATCGGCACCACGGTGGCCCGCCCCACCCGGCTCACCGGGAGCCTCACGCTCAGCGGCCTCACCGCCGACGGCGAGCCGGTCGCGGACTGGCTGGGACCGGCCGACTGGGGTGTCTCCGCAGATGCCTCCAGCCCCGAGGTCGTCGAGGGCGTGGAGGTCACCGACGACGCCCTCACCGTCGACGTCGACACCGGCGAGGACACGGCCATCGTGCAGCTCTCCACCGGCGGCCTGGGCGCCGCGCTGCCCGTGGTCGCGGGCGTCGACGCCCCCGCCATGGGGGACGACGCGCAGGCCATCCGCACCCGCGGGGACATCTACTCCACCGGCGTGCTCGAGGCGAGCTCGGTGCCGTTGCTGGGCCCCGTCGGCCGGCTGGTCGACGTCGACACCCTCACCCTCGACCGGTCGCTCTACGACCAGGGCACCCAGACCTACGTGCTCGCCCGCGACGGCCTGCCCGCGCCGCTGCGTCGGGCGCTGCTGCGCGCCGGCGTCACCGAGGACACCACCTACGCCGAGGTGAAGGCCGGCCTCGACTCGACGCCGTACGCGCTGGCGCTGCGGCTCTACGCCGTGGTCGCGCTGCTCGTGCTGGTCATGGCCCTGGCCTCGCTCGCCGTCTCCACCGCCGTGCAGCTACCGGCCCGGCGGCGGGACGCGGCAGCGCTGCGCGTCGTCGGCGTGCCGCGCCGCGCGGTGGCGCGGGCGGTCCTGCTCGAGCTGGGCGTCGTGCTCGGCGGCACCGCGGTGGCCGGCCTGCTCGCGGGCACGCTCGCCCAGGTCGTGGTGCTGCGGACCCTCGTCCTCGGCTACGTCGACACCCTCTCCACGCCGGCCCTGACCAGCGGGGTCGACGTCGTCCGGCTCGTGCTGCTCGCCGTCGTGGCGGCCGTCGTCCTGGGTGTCGTCGCCGGCACCAGCGCGGTGCTCACCGTCCGCGGTGCGCGGGGTGCGGTGCTCCGCGAGGACGGGAGGTAGCCCGGAGAACGCACTGATCCCCAGAGGCACAGGAGGTGTACCTCTGGGGATCGTGCTCTCCCGGACTCGCGACATGTCGCCGGAGGCGACCGATCAGTGCAAGCTCCAGCCACCCTCCGGCAGGTCGAGCGCGGCCTGGGGGCCCCACGAGCCCTGGGCGTAGGGCTGCACCTGGGGGCGGTCGTCGAGCAGGGGCTGCGCGACCTGCCAGATGCGGTCGACCTCGTCGGCGCGGGTGAAGAGGGTGCGGTCGCCGCGCAGCACGTCCAGCAGGAGGCGCTCGTAGGCCTCGAGGGGCTCCTCGTCGTGCTCCTGCTGGCCCATGTCGAGGGTCATGAAGGAGCGGCCGAGGGTCATGTCGGGGCCGGGGTTCTTCGTCTGGAGCGCGACGCGCATCTTCGGGTTGTCGGAGAGGTCGAACTGGATCTCGTTGCAGGCGGTGCGGCCGGCGAAGATCTCGGTGTCGGGGGTCTTGAACCGCAGCGTGATGACCCGCTGGCCGCTGGCCATGGCCTTGCCGGTGCGCAGGTAGAACGGCACGCCCTGCCAGCGGTCGTTGTCGACGAACGCCTCGATGGCGACCATCGTCTCCACCTGGCTGTCCGGGTCGACGCCCTCCTCGTCGCGGTACCCCTCGAACTGGCCGAAGACGGCCCGGGAGGGGTCGAGCGGGCGCATCGCGGCGAACACGGCGGACTTGGCGTCGCGCAGCGCGTCGGCGTCGAACTCGCCCGGGTCCTCCAGCGCGACGAAGCCGAGCAGCTGGGAGAGGTGGGTGGAGATCATGTCGCGCAGGGCACCGGTGCCCTCGTAGAAGGAGGCCCGACCCTCGAGCCCGAGCTCCTCGGGCACGTCGATCTGCACCGAGGAGACGGTCTCGTGGTTCCAGGCGGGCTCGAACAGCCCGTTGGCGAACCGCACGGCGAGCAGGTTCTGCACGGCCTCCTTGCCGAGGAAGTGGTCGATGCGGAAGACCTGCTCCTCGTCGGCGACCTCCTTGAGGGCGGCGTCGAGCTCGCGGGAGGAGTCCAGGTCGAGCCCGAACGGCTTCTCCACCACGAGGCGGCCGCGCTCGGTGATCTCCTCGCGGCCCAGCATCGCGATCATCGGCTTCATCGCGGCCGGCGGGATGGACATGTAGACGAGGCGGCGGACCTCGCCGACGTCGTCCGCCATCTGCTCCTCGGCGGCCCGCACGGCCTTCGCGAGGTCGGCGCCGTCGTCGGCGTCGGAGGTCTGGAAGGACAGCCGGCCGAGCAGGTCGTCGGCCACGCCGCCGTCCAGGTCGTCGACGAACTCCTCCAGGGCCGAGCGGATCTGGTCCCGGAACTCCTCGTCGGTGCCGGGGGAGTGCCGGCCCGAGCCGATGATCGCGTACTCCTGCGGCAGCCGACCGGCCGCGGCGAGGTGGTAGAGGCCGGGGAAGAGCTTGCGGGCGGCCAGGTCCCCCGTCGCCCCGAAGAGCACGAGGACGTGGGGTCGCAGCGCGTCGCCGGACTGCTGCTGCTCGGACATGTGGGTACCTTCTGTCGGTGGTGGGTCAGGACGGTGAGGACGTCTGCACCGCCCCCTCCTCTCCCTCCACAGAACCCCGTACGGTCGTTCCTCCCACCACCCTGCTGGTGCCCGGGGCCTCACCCCGTGGTGTGACCCTGGTCGCCGCAATTGTGGGTTGGGTGTCCCCAAATGGCCTCTGACCTGTCATATTGCTGTCATGAGCATGAGCAATGACAGCGCTGCCGAGGCCATCGGGGCCTACTTCGGCGGCAACGTCTTCATCGACGAGCCGACGTGGAGCACCGTGCTCCTCGAGAAGGCGTCCGAGGTCTACGACAGCGTGGACGAGCTGCTGTCGGCGCTCGACCTGATGAACCTGCGCGCGGAGACGGCCCCCGTACCGTCCACCGACGACGACGTCTGACCGACCTCGGCACCACCCCCACCAGCAGCACCCTGAGCACCACCACCCCTGAGCACCACCTCCCCCACGACCACGACGAGCGGCAGCCCGACCGGGCCGCCGCTCGTGGTGCCTGAGCCCTCCTGCTGAGTCCACCTGTGCAGGGCTGCCGGGGGCTCAGCAGTAGTTGCGGACCTTGCTCCGGCCCATCAGGCGGTCGGCGAGCAGGTCGCACCAGGACCCGGACGCGTTGCCGCCGTTGACCTCGCCGTCGGACTCGCCCGGGTGCTTGACCCACAGCCGCCCGTCGAACGCGCGGCGGAACAGCAGCCGCGGCCCGGCGCCGATCCGCGCCCACGTCGGGTTGATGACGTCACCGTCCACCGGGTCCTTCGCGCCGTTGCGCGAGGTGTCCACGACGTAGTGCACGCCCGTGACCCCGAGGGCCTTCAGTCGCCGCACCAGGAAGCGGGCGTAGCGCTTCTCGTCGCCGGTGGGGCGGAAGTTGGAGACGTTGGTGGAGAAGCCTCGGGCGTACTGGACGCCCGCGCGCTTGAGCAGCCGCGCCCGCTTCTTGTACGGGGTCCAGCCGGAGTGCCCGGCGTCGAGGTAGACCCAGGCGCCGGCCGCGGAGAGCCGCTTGGTGGCAAAACGCATCAGCTCCGGCCAGGGCTTGGTGCCCTCGCAGCTGTGCTGGCCGTAGAACGGCAGCGCGTCGGGCTCCAGCACCAGCAGCGGCTTGCTGCCCTTGATGCCCTCGGCCAGCTTGCTGACCCACCGCTTGTAGGGCCGCTTGCCGCTGGCGCCACCGCTGGACCAGCCCCCGCAGTCACGGTTCGGCAGCGAGTAGACGACCAGGATCGGGGTCTTGCCGGCGTCCTTGGCCCGTCGCAGGTAGGCGCGGGCGACGCCCTTGATCTCGCGGGTGGCGTAGTAGTCGTGGGAGAGCCACAAGGCCTGCGCGAACTTGGCGATGCCGCGGTAGCGCCGGCCCTGGCCGTGCACGGGCATGTGGTCGTCGACGAACAGGCCGAGCCGGCGGCGGGGGTCCTTGCGGGCGGCGGTGCTCGTGTCGGTGCTCAGGCTGCTGAGCCCGGTGCTGGTTCCGGTGTTCAGGCCGGTGTTCTGGGCGGTGTTAGGGGCGGTGTTCAGGGCGGTGGTGGCGGTCGTCGCGGCGGGGGCCTGCGCACCGGCGGACCCGGTCGGGAGGAGGCCGAGCAGCACCGCGGCGGCGGTGAGCCCGACGAGCCCGAGGAGGGTCGTCCGGGACGAGGGCCCCACCCGGCGTGCACGCCGGTCGGGGAGGGGCACCGCACCAGGGTAGGGACGAGGCGGCGTCGACGTCCCGCCAACGGGCAACATCCGCGCACGGGTCCCCGGCCGGGGCTGCGCCCGGGACGGTCGTCCTCGCAGGGCGCGGTCGTGCTCCCGTCGTGCGGACCCGTACGGGGCGTGGCTCAGGCCGGCGCGGCCACGGGCAGCGGCTGGTCGTCGTCGCGCGGGCCGAAGATGCACAGGGCGTCCAGCGCGTCGGTGTCGAGCAGCCCGTCGAGCCAGCCGGCCATCTGCCGGCGGGAGCGGCGGGAGAACGCGCCCCGGAACAGCTCGTACTCGTCCAGGGCGAGCACGGGGTCCTCGGGTCCGCCGGCCCCGTAGACGGCAGCGCCCACGGTGACGCGCGCCGTCACGGTGCTCAGCAGGCCGGGGGCCACCGCGTGCGCGACCGGCCGCCACAGCGCCGGGTCGGGCCGCCCCGTCCCGAGGGCCTCGCAGAGGTCGGCGTGGTGGACGCAGACGTCCCACACGACGGCGGGCCGCGACGCGTCGGCCACGAGGGCCCGGACGGCGGGCACGTGGCCGCGCAGCTCGGCGAGGTGCGCGGCCACCGGGGCCTCGGCGCGCGTGGCGACCTGCCGGGCCGTCCAGGCGGGGCTCGGCGCACCGGCCATGTCCGCCTCGTCGCCGGAGACGTTGTCGGCGGCCACGCCGGCGAGGTGGGCGAGCACGTCGCGCGCACGCCAGGCGGGCGTCGCCGGGACGACGACCTCGAGCGCGTCCGGCCCCTGCTCCTCGAGCATCTCGGTGGCGAGGTCGGCGACCGCGGCCACCACGGCGGCGTACAGCGCCCCCCAGTCGGTCATGGCCCTGCCTCTGCGTCGGTGGTCCGTGCGGTCCGAGCAGCGTAGAGGAGGCGCCCGCTCCGCGGTGCTCACCCGCACCTCTTGGCAGCGGCCGATCATCGGCGTACAGTCGCGATATATCGCCAACAGATCGTTCCGAAGGGAGCGACACCACGAGAACGAGGAACCACAGATGAACGACGACACCTTCGACACCAGTCCCGCCGACGGCCCGCTCGACGGGGGCCGCGGCCGCCCGGGGCGTGGCGGGCCGGGCGGCGGCCGCC
>NZ_JAMOIL010000012.1 GCF_023656415.1 Nocardioides bruguierae | reverse complement strand
GTCAATTCACGTCCGTGCGATACGGCGAACGGCTCGCCGAGATCGGCGCCGTGCCCTCGATCGGGACCGTCGGGGATTCGTACGACAATGCCCTGACCGAGACGGTCAACGGCTACTACAAGGCCGAACTCATCCGCGGTCCCGCCCGCGACGGCAGGCCCTGGAAGACCGTCGAGGACGTCGAGCTCGAGACCCTCTCGTGGGTCCACTGGCACAACAACGACCGCCTGCACGGCTACCTCGACGACGTCCCGCCAGCAGAGTTCGAAGCGACGTTCTACGCTGCCACCAGGACCGGCCAGACCTTGGTCGGAATCCAATAACCCGAGTCTCCAGAAGACCCAGGGCGGCTCAGTTCGGCCCGTGGACGCGGGTCTGGTCGCAGTTCCGCCGCTGGTCGCGCAACGGCACCTGGGCGCAGGCCCTGACGGTGCTTCACGCAGCCGCGCGCCGACACGACGGAAGGGCGGAACAGACGCCCTCGATGGTCGTCATCGACACCCACCTGGCCCGCGGCGCCTCCAATGGAGGTTTCACGTTTCACGACCGAGGCGGCCCCTATGGCCGCACCAAGGGCGCGAAGCGCGTCGTGGCGGTTGACGTGACGGGCCTTCCAGTGGCCGCGCTGGTGGTGCCCGCCTCGACCCACGAGAACCGGGCCAGCGACCTCATGTTGGACAACCTGACCCAGCAGGGCGTCACCGACCGGCTCGAGCTGGTCTTGGTGGACCGCGGGGTCACTGCCGTCGCCGCGCGGGGCCTCAGCCGAGAGCACGACCTCGAGGTTCGCCGGGTCGGGTGGGACGACAAGCAGCCGGTCTTCCGCCCCATTCGGCACGCCTGGCGCGTCGAGGTCGCCCACGGGCGCCTCGGACGCTCTCGCCGGCTAGCAAAGTCGTTCGAGAACACGACCACCTCGGCGACAGGCTGGCTCCAGGTGGCCTGCATCGCCACCACATTGCGCCACCTTTCTCGAGAACGAGCACGCCCCGCGCCAGCTGGCCTCGCTGCCTGAGCGCTCACGCGGACCGCACTCATCGCGGCATGTGAGTGCGCGTGGCTCGGTCCTACTGGACGAGGAGACAGAAGGGATGCCCGGCTGGATCCGCGAGCACATAGAGGGGTTCGCCCTCGTCCTTTGAGCGGTCGTACAGCACACGAGCGCCAAGAGCCTCCGCATGCTCGCGATGCCGCTCCAGGTCCTCGACTGTGGGGACTTGGAAGTCCATGTGCATCTGCATTGGGACTTCCTCGGATGGCCACGTCGGGGGCGTGGTTTCCTCCTTCGCCTGCACGGTCACCACGCGGTTTCCGCCGTCGTCGAGCAAGACCAGCCAGTCCGCGTCATCGGGGCTGCCGTCGGTCGGTGGGTCTTCGCCATCCCGGTAATGCAGACCGAGCAACTCGCGGTAGAACTCGGCCAAGCCTCTACAGTCCTGCGCGTCGATTGCGGTGTGAAGCAGGACGGGGTAGCCGGACATGAGGCCTCCTCAATTGTCGTCCGAACTCACCGTATCTCCGCCGTGAAGCACGACCGCTCATCGGCACGTCCGCGCTACTCGCGGCATGAGCGGTCGCAGTCCGTGGTGGACAGTTCCCTCGGCACCGTGACCAGCACCCGACTCTGGGCAGATCCGGAAGCTGCCGTCCCCAATAGGGACACACCCAGTAAGTGCTCCGATGACCTGCGTGAGGGATCTACCCGAGGTTGTCGATCGCCGGCAGGACTCGGCCAGGTGCGCGATCGCCCGCCCAAAGCATGATCTGTCCAGGGCAGGACGCGCGGACGATTGTGATCTGGAGCACGAAAGGCGTAAGGGGCTGCTGAACGTGGCGTCATGGTGCACGATGCGTCAGGCACTTCAGGCAACCTGACAAGAGAGAAAAGGGATCTTGCCAAACTATATCCGCGCCACGGGATTCCTGGCTATCGCAAGTCTTATTGGAAGCGGGCTGACAATTTCTGCCGCAGGCGCGGTTGCGCCGAAAGTGGAAGATGGTGGCGGATGGCAGGATGTTTCATTGCCCGTTCCCGTCAATTCGTTTACTGACGTTACCCGGCTTTCCGACGGAACTGTGCTGGCTTCGATCACACAGACGCCAACTAACTATATCGACTCAAGTGGGCAATGGGCAGACATTGACACGAGCCTAGAGCGTCGGCAGGGGGGGGGGGGGGGTCCGTTAACGCTGCCGGCCCGGTGACTGTCATGCTGCCCGAAGACCCTGCTAAGGGGTCGCTTCGGGTGTCCGGCAGTGGTGGTTGGATGCGCATGACGCTCTCGGGAGCCGACGGGACGGATGCTGACTACCAAGTGAACGGCAGCTCTGCAGCAGTTACAAGCGACTACCACGAAGTACACGGTAGTTCCCCAGGGCGTCAAGGAAGAGATCGTCCTCGACTCGCCCCCGTCCACGGACTCGCTAAAGCATGTTTACCAACTGACTGGCCCGGAAGATGCGACCTCGAGAATTGATGAGGCCGCTAATAGTATCGAAATCCTTGATGGCCGCAATGATGTCTTCATGACGATTCCGGCGCCCATCATGTGGGATTCCGCTTCACCGAGGGCTGTGTCCGAAGATGTCGATTATGAGCTAAAGTCCGATGGTCCCGGCTCTTGGATACTTACGGTATCCCCAAGCATGGCATGGCTGCAGAGCCAGGACAGGGCATTCCCTGTGACTATCGACCCCAGCCTGTTGGCGGGCGACGAACGAGACTGTTACATCACTAGCAAATACCCCGACAGTCACTTCTGTCAAAACCCTTACATCAAAGTCGGACAGGCTTCAGCTTCCGAGGCGTATCGCGGACTAATCAGTTTTGATACATCGGCTATTCCACAAGAGGCCAAGATCGACTCTGCGGTGGCATCCCTCTACCTTGAGGGGAGCCAGAGTCTGAACTCGCAGCGCGCAGACTACGTGCTCGTGCGGGCCGGTGATGAATACAACGGGTATGCCTCTTGGAATACTTCCGGAACTGTGAGCTGGTCGGCGGGAGATCCCCAAATGAGTTCATTTGGGAGTGCTGTCAACCTAACGGGTGCGGGTACGGGGTACAGGCAGTTCGACATTAGTCACATTGTTCAGACTTGGGCTGAGGGAGAGTTCGACAACGACGGGCTGGTGTTGGTTCAGGATGAGCCCGTAAGCAACGTTCTGAATTTCGCCTCGAATGCCGCCGGGGAATCGACGAAACCAGTCCTCGACGTGATCTACACTGATCCGGAGACGCCGGCTGGCAGTACGGAAAGCTCCACGTATGAGACGCAGTCGTACGGAATCCAAAACGGCGAGGACGCTGACGGCAACCCCACGACAAATGTCGCCGATCAGTCGGAGATCAAGACATTGGACGCCAACGGACAGGTGATCGCTCAATCACCATCCGACTCGTCGGCTCAGGTTTATGCCGCGCCGACTGACGACACATCGTCGGATGACCCACTGACCGACGAGCGCGGCGTATCCGAGGCTGGGAGGACTCAGTATCCGTGTGTTGCCCGGACGAAGGGAAGGAATGTCCAACGTCTCCCTGTGGTCAGCCACACGGCAAAGTTCGTGAAGGGTAGGGCGAACATTCAGACAACTACCATGACTTCACGCGCCTATCGCGCCCGCCAGCTGGACACAGGCTGGACTACTCAGTATGAAACTTGCTCGGTGGTCCGTGGCCAGAATGATTCCTGGCGCCGAATGGCCAAGTTTATTTCGGTCCAGGTGAGACCCTACAACTCAAAGGACACTCTTCTTGGTGAAAAGCATGGCAAGAAGATTGACGAGGGAACCATGAAGGTGGGCCTAGCCTTCCAACTTCAGGCCGGCGAAGCTGCAAGCGTCAAGGCTGATATTGCGGCCGATGATGGTGGCGTCTATGTTGGTGGTGTGGGCGAGGGTAGCTGCACCCCCAAGAGCGGTGCTTCAATTGAGGGCCCCGACTGGGCAGGCGCAGAGTCGAACTGGGTCTATGCCGGGTGGCGAAAGAGTGCATTCAGCCTCGGCCCGCGCGATCAGAAGGTGAACATTCGGCATGCCCTGTACGAGTTCGACGGAGGGCGAGTCAAGAGTGTTCTATTTTTTGATACTGGCTGCTTTTGAAATAAGTGGTGACGGCAATGAAACTTGGTTGGCGTAAACTCTCTAGCGTCAAGAGATTGGCGCTGCCTTGCCTGCTCATGATGGCCGGTTTGGGACTATTAGCTGGGGGCTGCGTCACGCCTCCGCCGCAGGGTGCCGGGGATGGGGAGATCCATTCAGAGGCCATCGGGAATCGGGGTTATTCCGATTTCCTCCGTGCGGTGAATTCGCGTGAACTTGTTGTCTACTTGGGGGACCAATCTGCGCACGGCGCCCTCGGGATCATTGGCAATGACGGACTTTCTCTCGTTGGTGGGGCGAACGTGCCGTGGATTACTGCGCTGAACGGATCTTCAGGACGAGTAGTTGTTTCAGGTGAGCGGGATCGGTCGACGGGCTTGCCCGGTCCACAGCAGATCTGGGCTCTGGAGCATGGACGGTTCGTCACCCTGGCTGGTCCGCGGGCGGGCTTAGACGTTGGTTCTCCCATCCCAGGAGGCGGTGTTTCGGCTGTTGACCTCGAGGGCGGGTACGCGGTTCGGCGTAGTGGTGAGTCGTGGACCAAGGGCTCAATCTTTAGGCGGCGTTACCTGTCTGCGCCGACATGGACGAATGTGCAAAGCATGTACGTTCTAAAGCACGCCTTCACGGACCATGCCTCGTTGTGGCGTGTGACAGATGGTCTGGACCCTGTAGCTATTCGTGACTTGCCTTGCGCTGCTGGCGTGAGCGTCTTCCCAGGAACTCATCGCTTGGGGGTCTACTATGACACCACCAATGCAGCATGCAGTAGGCGCCCAGCATTTCTTGCCGGCGCTGGTCTCGCCGGTCATGGGCCAAGAGGCTGGGCCTTTCGTGGGTGGGGTTCCGATTCCTCCACTGCGCTGCTCGCCAACGGTAACGTTCTGGGCGTCTGGTCCACGTCCGAGGACCGCTTTATGGCCACGGTCGAGCTGCCGACCAAGGTCCATAACGTCGCGGTCCTCAAGTAGCGTCCTGCTCAGAATTTAGGGCCTGGCGCAGGATCTGGCTGAAGCTGCCGTCTAAGGGCGTATAGCGCCGATGGCGTGATGCGTGGCGGCGGCTTCTTCCGTTTTCTCCAGGCTCGTTGCCTGAGGCTCAGGTGAAATGGTCCCCCCGCGGAAAGAGTGATCTGCCGTTTAGATGCCCGGACGTATGGGGCTCTTCACAGATGAGGGTGTAGGCGGGGCCCGAAGCCACCGGCCTCGAGGAGGCTACTGGCGATGTAGTGGGTCAGGTCAGGTTGCGAATCCCAGGGCCGAGCCGAGGAGGTGTTCGAGGCGGCCGTTGACGGCCCCGGTCGGTCCGTTTCTGGAGCTTGGGTGGTCGAAGCAGGCTTGGTTGTCGTCGGCTCGTTTGTCCAAAGTTCGCCCGAGTGTGATGAGCGAGGGAGGCGCCTTCGGGACACCGCTGGCCAGCGAGGCGATGAGTTGGGGTCATGATCTCGTACCCCTGACGACGCTCCTCGTTGCGGTGGGCGGTAATTATTCCAAGGTAGACATTCCACGTCGCTTCGATCTCGACGTGCCGGTTGTCAGCGAATAGGGGCCCGGATCCGGGCGGCCTGCCGATAGCTGAGCGACCCGACGCCGGTGTGCAGCATCCGGCGGACCCGGTCGAGCTCGGGACGCGCCTGCTCCATGGCTTGCCGCTTTGCAGGCTCTTCGGATCTAAGCGTGGGTAGGTGCTCGTCGGTAGGGCCTGTCTCCGGCTGCGGCGAGGAGGATGCGTAGCCGGTAGTGGTCGAAGTTGCGGAAGCCGTGGGCGAGTCGGCGGATCTTCTCGATGATGAGGTTGATGGCTTCGGTGCCGCCGTTGCTGACGCCGCCGGTGGTGGTGAAGTAAGCCAAGACCTGGGGCCCGCCAGGCACCCAGTGTCCGGCCCAGGCCTGCGACCTCTCGGATGGGGCACGACGGGAAGATCGCGATGACCTTCGCGGCCAGTCTGCGCCTCGCAGCCAGGCTGGGGGCGGTAGATCGCGCCGAGCTGCTAACAGTGCCAGGCGATGGTGACCTCCTAGGCGGGGTCGCCCGCGCTCAAGGCCACGTCCAGGCGGGTGCGCTGACGTGGGGTCAGGTATTCCTCGCCGTGGCACAGCAGTCGCCGGATTTATGCAGCGGATCGTCCTCGTAACCCTGCCGGCCCAGCGTGTCCTGCTGCACCCGCCGGGCGCACCTCGTCGACGACCCCGATGCCCAACTTGACGACCCCTGCTTGTGGTGGAGGGCGTCCAGGACGGCGACGGCATCGGGCAGCTCATCACGGATCGCGTTGGCGTAGCCGCGGAACGGGTCGAGTGCTGCCTGATCGATCCCGGCGATCCAAGGCTGCGTCACGGGTCTTGAGCCAACGCAGGGCCAAGGGAACGCCGAAACACGGAGCATCGGCCAGGTCGTGGACGCGGCGGCCGTGGCCGATCGCGACGAGCCCACAGTCCGGGCGCTCGGCCAGGTCGGAGTCGGACTCCACCGTTACCACCACACGGTCCAGGGAGCGGTCGACGTCGAGGACGTGGAGGCCATCGTCGCCCTGCAGGAGATTGGCGCGCGGACACCACCGGTGCCCGTCGCCGCACGTACAGTGCGTCATGTTCGAGGTCTTCAGCTATTCAGGTGCTTGGTCACTCCTGATCCTGAAGACCTCGACATCTTCTGCGCCAGCACGCCGAGCCGCAGCCCGCCTCGAGCATCACTAGGGAGGAGCACCTACCCACGCTTAGATCCGAAGAGCCGTCAATCCCCAAGAAGCGGCGCAGCTCTTCGGCGCCGTCGACTGAGACATGGTCGTCTGGGCGGATGAAGGTCGCAGGCGTCACGGTCACACGCTGCTCGTCCACTCCGACCTTGCCTTGGCCGGTGCGCTGCACGATCGGTCGGCGGCCGTTATGGACGTATCCGACCTTACGACTGACCGCCGCGCCTGCATCGAACATGGGTTCTATCTTGGTACGTGTCGGCCAACCGTCCCAAGAACGACCGCTGGCCACCGTGGCTAGACACCCGGTTCGTCATGGTCCGCAGTTTCGTGAGGCTGCGCCTATGGCGGGGCCTGAATTTCGACTGGAAAGGCCGCGGCCGCTCTCGCGGGGCCTTGTTCGCTCGATTCGACGACGCCGCTTTCCGAATACGACACCCAGCGGGACGCCGAGGCCGTGCTGCCGCGGACTGAGTTGAAGCGCCTTTTCGGGGTTTGCGAGACACGGGAGGGCGCCTCAATGCCCGCATCCAAGTTATTCAAGGCCAGACTATTGACAATGCATCGAGGTTCGTGGTCTGTTCAGCGCAACCAGTTTCCAGTGGCTGGTCTCAAACCCTTGGGACGGCTCTGGAGCGGGTACGAACCATTGATCGTGGCAGGGGTCATTTTCAATTCTCGGGGGTTCGATTGCATGTTCCCCATGAGTCGGTCGCGCCACAAGGACAGAGGGAGCAGCAAGTGATTAAGTTCAATAAGATCGCAGCCGCGGCAGCATTCGTGGCCGCCGCCACCGTGACAGGACCGGCGTTGGCGTCTCAGGATATCCCGTGGACGTGGAACTCAGGTGATCACGACGCCCAGGCAAACTTCAAGGCGTACGGCGAGGTCTACCACGGTAAGGGCTACGAGCCGGACAGCTACGTCGACTGGACGGGCCCCAGCGGCAGCGGGCGCTGGAACCTGGGCAAGAGCGGGAACCTGCAGAGCCTCAACTTCAGTTGGGCTGAGGGCAAGACTGTCAGCCTGAACGTCTGCCAGCAGCACAACTTGTACCCCGACGACTGCAGCGGAAAGAAGTACGGCGTTTCCTGAGTCCAGCTCAGGATGGTCCGGCACGGGTTCACCTCAAAGAGAGATCGAGTACATGCTTGCTGATGTGGTGGTGAAGGTGCGTGATCTCGCCGTGTCTCGGGGGGGTGTTCCCGTGCTGGGCGGCATTGACTTGGAGATCGCGGCGGCGGAGACGGTCGCCATCAGCGGTCCCAGCGGTTCGGGGAAGTCGACCTTGCTGGGCGCTCTGGCAGGGCTGGTCAAGCCCCACGATGGCGAGATCTGGATCGCCGGAGTGCGGCAAGAGCCCTCTGCTCGTCGGTGGGCTGCTACGCGTCTGCGAGAGATCGGAATCGTGTTCCAGAGCGACGAGTTTCTCCCTGAGCTGACGCTGACGGAGAACGTCTGCCTGCCGTCGATGCTGGGCGACCGCTCGACTCGCGTCGCCGACTATGCCGAGGCCGCAGATGAGCTACTTGCGCGGCTGGGCGTCGAGGGCCTTGGCGCAAGGCGTCCCTCGGAGGTGTCGGTTGGGCAGTTGCAGCGAGCGGCTGTAGCTCGTGCCGTACTCGGCCGACCCTCGATCATCCTGGCGGATGAGCCGACGTCCGCACTTGATC
The DNA here is from genome assembly GCF_023656415.1 of Nocardioides bruguierae. Taxonomy (GTDB): domain Bacteria; phylum Actinomycetota; class Actinomycetes; order Propionibacteriales; family Nocardioidaceae; genus Nocardioides; species Nocardioides bruguierae. Next base: position 174,608 of record NZ_JAMOIL010000012.1, on the reverse strand, counting down.
AGGCGGCTGCCCGTGACGCCCTTGGTCTTCTCCTGGGCCTGGCCAAGGAGGAGGGTGCAGCTGTTTGCATCGTCACCCACGACCCTGCCGTCGCGGCATTGTGTGACCGGCGGCTGCTTCTTCAGGACGGTCAACTGGTCCCCGTGCAGCACGCCCAGCCGGCCGCCCATGCGTGACGTCCGAGTCGCGGCCTGGCTGGTCCACAGGGTAGCGCTCCGCGGCCCAAGCGCCGGGTTGCCGGCGTTGCTGTTGGCCGTCGGCATGGCGGCGATCGTGTTGCTGGGTCTTACCTCGGTATCTGCCCTACAGGTGGCCGTCCGCCAGGACGACCGGGCGACCGACATCGCGGTGATGGTGGACCCAGCTCAGGCGGCGGGTGACGCGGACGACCTGCGCATCGTCGACCCGCGTACGACGAATGCGCGGCGGTGGGACGGCTACGGGATTAGGCGGGAGTACTACACGGCCGGAAGCTCGCAGTTGGTTGCGCCGGGCGTGCCCGCGATGCCAGGCCCGGACGAGTTCTACGCCTCTCCCGACCTGGTCGACCTCATGTCGTCGGACCCGACAGTCGGAGCCCTGTTCAGTTCAGAGCGACTCGTTGGCGAGATCAGTCCGGCCGGGCTTGTCCAGCCGCACGAGCTGCGTGCGATCCTGGGTGTCGACGCCGAGCGGAACCTGCTGATAAAGGTCGACGGATTCGGCGGGAAGCCGGCGCCAAGTGTGGCCGAGCGCGATCCCCAGACAGTGCTGAACCTCAGCGTCACCGCCTACGTCTTTGCCCTGGTGTGGATCCCGGCCGCCTTCTTCGTGGTTATCATCTCCCGGCTCGCCGCGTCGCGCCGCGAGCAGCGGGCGGCCGCGCTGCACCTGATCGGGTACCCGAGGTGGCGGATCCACCTCCTGCACTTCGTGGAGGCAGCCAGCATCTGCCTGCCGTCCACGATCTTTGCCGGCGTCCTCCATTGGGTCAGCACCCGCGGAGCCACGACGCTCCCGGGCACAACCTTCGGGTTCTTCTCCTCGGACGCGCAACTCTCCCTCACGACGTACATGGTCGTCTGCGCACCCCTGCTGCTCCTTGTCTGCTACGCGGTGTCGAGCGATCGCCGAACGCTCGGATTGGACCGGCGCACACGAGTCAAGCCGCGAAAGAACGCAGTGCCGCGCCTCGGGTCGGCGGCCCTGGCGGCCGGGTTCATGCTGCTGGCGCTGCCCTCGGCGGCATCACTCGACGGCGCCCTGACGCCACTAGCTCTCTGGGTCGGCATCGTGCTGTCCGCCGTCGGCATCGCCGTCGCAGGGCCCGCGTTGGTGATGGCCGCGCTCGCCGCACGCCTTGAGCACACAACCGCGCCTCGGTTGGTCGGCCGGCGGATGGCATCCGATCGCGTCACCACGGCGCTGCGGTTGGCGAGTGTCCTGAGCGTGATCATCGTATTGCTGCTCGGCAGCCAATCGTTCGCCTCCGTGCTCAACGGCGGCTCAGCGCAGGACTGGTCGCAGCGGCTGGAAGCACAGGGAAAGGTACCGGTCGTGGCGACCGACCTTTCCGGCGCGCTCACGCTGGAGGAGGTCTCCAGCCTCAGGCGCATGACCGGAGCTACCGAACTGAGCTCCGTGAAGGCGGACGGTGGGTTCGTAAGCGTCGTCTTTTCCTCGTGCGAACGACTGCGCGTGCTCACCGGTCGCCGGGACAATTCAGACTGTCCCGCAACTCACGGCCCGATGTGGTTGGGCGAGGCGCCAGCCGCAGATCGGCGTCACGAGATCGGCGACGAGCTGACCCTGCCCTCAGGCGACAGAGTCCGGGTACCTGCCCCCACGGCAACGCTCGACCTACCAGGAATGCCCGACGCCTTTGCCGGCGCGCTCCTTGTGTCTACCGACGTCGCGCCCCAAGCGCGGCAAACCGACGGCGCCACCTTCTTCCTGCTCGCACCAGCAACCGAGGTGACCTCGGTCCTCGCCGCGCTGTCCTCCCTCGAGCCGACGCTCCAGCTCGACCTTGGTGCTCTCGACCGGCATAACCCCGACACCCAGGAGTATCCCGATCAGGTGGAGTGGCTAACGATCGGTGCGGTCGTCAGTCTCCTGCTCGGGTTTCTCTCCCTGCTTGTCGTGTCGCTCGGCGAGGCGCAGGAGCGTAGCCCGCGGATGCGCGCCCTGCGGGTGCTCGGCGCGTCAAGGAGCCAACTGTTCACCATGCACTTTTGGTGCGTGGCGGTCCCACTCGTGCTCGTCGGGTTCGCCGCCATCGTGGTGGGCTGGCTCGCGGCGCAGGCGATGCGGAACATCGATGACCGAGCGGACATCGACCCACAGCTCTACGGGCTTCTCGCACTTGCTGTGGGGCTGGGCGGTCTTGTCGTCTGCTTGGTGTCGTGGCGCTCTGTGACCAGGCCATCGCAGCGGGCCGGGTCATTCGGTGCCTAGCTTGCCTGCAAATCTCGCCCTGACACCAGCCGTGGCACGAATGTCTGCGAGGCGTCGTCGTTGACCAGCGACGCCGCCCCGAAGGTGAAGATCATGGACAGCAGCAGCGGGAGGAAGAACTCCCTACCCCACCAAGCTGGGTAGATTCTCAACAAAGCCCGCAACAGGTCGGTACCGACCACGAGGGTCTGCTGTACGGATTGGTGACGTGGTTTGGCGCGCCGCCTGAGGTCGATCGTCATGCCCGCCGTTCTCGTGCCCTATCTGTGCCCGCGGTCTGGGCATTCGCGTGTTCGTGCTGGTGCCCGGCGGGGGAGTCGGGGTCTGTAAATCCGTCGCGAAAGCTTCCCAGGTTCGAATCCTGGATCTGCCACCAGCAGAACAAAGAGCCCCTGACCAGCGGAAACGCCGGTCGGGGGCTCTTTCGTCGTGTCCGGCTGTGCCTGACGGTGATCGGCTGTGTGCGGCGATCTGTGTCAGATAAGCGTCGACAACACGATGATCGAATCGTTCAGGTCGACCATGCCACGCGAGCTCCTCGATACCAGGCGATGGGACACCCAGGAGCAGCCCGCCACGGCGATATTCGAATGGATCGAGGCTTGGTGCAACCCACGCCGCAGGCACACCAGCCTCGGCATGCTCAGCCCCGTCGAGTACGAAACCCTTCACGCGACCGCCGAAACGGCGGCATGATCACCACAACAACCGTGTCCGGTAAACCGGGTCAGGCTCATCTTTGCGGCGATAGGACATGGCCGCTTCGCGGCGCTGTGACGCCCAGGTTCGCGCGTCCCGCTTGGGGATGCGGCTAGGGCGACATGCGCCCTCGTGGGCCGGGCAGCGCGACCGACCTCACCTGGTGCGGTCAAGGATCAGTCGGGTTGCCTCATGCGGTGCGTCCCATTGTGGGAAGTGGCCACACCGCTCGAACCAGTGCAGCACCGCGTCCGGGAACAGCTGCGTCGCACGTGCGGCCTGCCTCGGCACGGTCACCAGGTCACGACGACCCCAACCGATCGTGACCCGGCCGGGCACGGTGCCGGCCGGCGCACCCTGCTGCTTGGGCCCCTTGGTCAGGGCGTCCAAGGCCGCGCCAGTTGACGGGGACTCAGCCAGCCCGCGCACATCCGGCAGCACGGTCTCGCGCGAGAGTGCCCAGGGCCGCGCCGACAGCTGCGCCAACAGCAGCGTCGTTCCCACGGGGTTACCCAGCAGTGCTGGCAGCGTGCCTCGCAGCGTCCGGACCAGAGCGATCGAGGGCCGAAGCGTGGCCGCGAAGACGGCGAGCTCGCGGTCGCTCCAGAAACCACCCGGGTCCAATGCCACGGTGTCGCCGCCGACGCCTCGCCGTGCGAGCTCGAGCACCATCCGGCCACCCATCGACTGACCGACCGTCGACACCCCGTCCAGACCCTGTTCGCGGATGAATTCTGCGACGGAGTCGGTCAGGGTGGCGACGGAGACCTCGCCGGTCAAAGGAGGCGACTCGCCGAAACCCGGCAGGTCGACGGCGATGACCTCACGGCTCTCGGCCAGCTCGTCGATGATCGGGGACCAAGATCGCCATCCAGCGCCCAGACCGTGCACGAGCAACAACGGGCTGCCGCTTCCGCGGCGCACATGGTTCAACGTCATCTCTTGAACGTTAACCCACGCGGAAAATGGGTCTGCCCCTCCTGTCTCGATGCGTCTGGCTGCATTGTTCGACGGGGGAGGCGCCGGGCGCATCGGGGAAAGCCTTAGATGCGGTCTTAGTCGGCCGGCCGCACGCTGCGTTCCGCTGGTCCTGTGGCCGCCCTGGGCCTCCTCGGCCAGAACGGACTCGTCACCCTCGCCTGGTCTGCGCCTGGTCTGCGCCTGGTCTGCGCCTGGCCAGGCCGGTCACGTCGCCGGGACCTGCGTGCGGGGCTCCGAGGAACGTCACTGCCAGGACCGGGGATGTCCGCTTTCGGTCACGTCCTTGTCGAAGTGAATCCTTTCACTTAGCGTGCGTGACGCCCGTCACGTGAGAGGAATGCTTAGTTTCTTCTTCGCGGGCGCCAAGGACCCTCTACAGATCGGATGCACCCGTGCGCAGGTGGGAGTCGACACGACGTGGTGTCGTACGTAGGACGGCGGTGGCGCTGGCGACGGCGTCCCTACTGGCAGTACCGGCCTCGACCGGCATTGCCGTGGCTTCGCCGGCTTCGAGTGGTGACAACGTTTCAAGGCCGTCCGTCGGGGACGCAGCGGCGACCGGCCTGAAGGTCGACGGGCTGGACCGTCCGGCGGATCTCGAGGACCTCGCTTCGCCCGCCTTCTCGTGGACGCTGACCTCGCTCCCGCGCCAGTCGGCCTACCGGATCGTCGTTGCCACGACTCCCGAGCTGGCAGCCGCCGGCAACGGCGACGTGTGGGACTCGGGCAAGGTGGCCTCCGCGGAGCAGACCGACGTGGCCTACGGCGGCGACGAGCTGTCGTCCTCGCAGCGCTACTTCTGGTCGGTGCGGGTCTGGGGCGGTTCCGACACCGCCCTCGACTGGGCCGAGCCGTCCTGGTTCGGCACCAGCCCCGGTGCCACCTGGGACGCGGCGACCCCGATCTGGACGCCCTCCCCCACCACCGGCTGGACGGACTACACGATGACCGGGAAGCTGACCGTGACTGCGGTCGCCGTGGGCATCAAGTTCCGCGTCAGTGGCAACAACGCGTACATGTGGCAGTTCCGTGGCGACAACCGCCTGGTGCCGCACAAGCAGACCAACGGCAGCTACGCGACCCTCGGGTCCGCGGTCGACCTCCCGGCCGGCACCCTCCAGGTCGGCACCGAGGCCGACATCGCGATCGAAGTGGCCGGGTCCACGATCACCACCTCCATCGACGGCGTGCAGGTCGACCAGCGCACGGACTCCGCGTTCGGCTCGGGCATCGTCGGCGTGCGCACGGGCCGCACCGAGACCGGCCTGCTCGACGACGTCACCGTCACCAGCGCGACCGGCGAGGTCCTGTTCTCCGACGACCTCAGCGCTACGAACCCGTTCGCCTGTGGCACCGTCAGCGGCGGGCGGCTGAGCATCCCCGTCTCCGCCGACTGCGGGCTCGCCGGGTACGGCAACGACTGGGCGATGTTCCGCAAGGACGTCGACGTGGCGGACAAGCCCATCGCCTGGGCGACCCTCTTCGCCACCGGTACCGAGTGGCGGGCCTCCAAGCAGTACGTCTTCAAGGCTGCCGTCGACGGCACCTTCGTCGGCCTCGGCCCCACGGCCCCGGTGGGTGGCGAGACCCGCTTCGACGGGTTCGACGTGACCTCGCTGCTCGAGCCCGGTACGACGTCGACGGTCTCTGTCGTGGCGAACAGCAGCAGTGCGAACGCCCGGTTCCTGGGCCGGCTCGAGATCGTCTACACCGACGGCACCCGGCAGGTCGTCGGCACGGGGGCGGACTGGCAGTCCTTCTCGGCGGGCCGTGTGTTCCGCTCGCCCGGCAGCTACGGCACCAGCTACTTCAGCGCCCCGCGCGAGAACCTCGACGCGCGACTGTTCCCGACCGGCTACGACCAGCCGGGATTCGACGCGAGCGCGTGGAAGCCCGCCGAGGAGCGCTCGGACATCGCGGACCTGCAGGCCGCGCCCATGGCCAAGGTGACCGAGCAGCTGCGCGACGCCTCCTCCGTCACCACGCTCGAGGACGGCAGCCAGGTCATCGACTTCGGCCGCACCTGGATGGGCGGGATCGCCTGGGACGTCGCAGAGGGGGTCGCCGGCAGGGAGGTGCAGGTCCGGTTCGGACAGGTGCTGAACGACGACGGCTCCGTCCGCTATCGGACGTCGGCGGGCAACACCTACCTGGACACCCCGACCCTGCGTGACGGCGCGCAGCACGTGGAGACCTGGGGCATGCGGACGTTCCGTTACGTCCAGGTGATCGGCTCGCCCGAGCCGCTGACGACGGACTCCGTCAAGGCGCTCGCCCTGGTCTACCCCTTCGACGAGGACGCCTCGGCGTTCGCGTCCTCCGACGACGCCCTCGGCCAGGTCTACGCCCTGTCGAAGAACACCATCGAGGCCACGAACCTCAACTTCTACACCGACTCCTGGGAGCGGGAACGCACCAACTACGAGGCCGACGCCTACCTGCAGCTCATGTCCTCGCTCTACCTCATGGACGACCTGTCGCTGGGCCGCTACTCCATGAACTACTTCAAGACCAACCGGACCTGGCCCACCGAGTGGCCGGCCTATGTCGTCCTGGCCGTCCACGACGCCTGGCGCCAGACCGGCAACACCGAGCAGGTCGAGGACTACTACGAGAACCTCAAGACCAAGCTCCCGTCGAAGTGGATCGAGGAGAGCACCGGCCTGGTCCGCAAGACCTCCGGCAGCAACGGCTGCAACTCCGTCACCGACTGCGACATCGTCGACTGGCCGACGAGCGAGCGCGACGGCTACGTGTTTCGGCAGTACAACACCGTCATCAACGCCATCACGTACCGCACCCTCGTGGACATGTCCGAGATGGCCGCCGCCATCGGCAAGGACGACGAGGCCGCCGACTACTCGGCCCAGGCGGCCGACCTGCGGGACGCCATCAACGCGACCTTCTACGACCCCGATACCGGGGCCTACGACGACGGCGCGGACGCCTCCGGCAACCTCACCGGGCACGCCTCGGTCCACGCCAGCGCGTTCGCCCTCGCGTTCGGCGTGCCGGCCGACGACCAGCAGGCCACGGTGGCCCAGTACGTGAAGTCCCGTGGGATGGCCTGCAGCGTCTACTGCGCCGCCTTCCTGATCAAGGGGCTCTACGACGGCGACGACGGTCAGACCGCTCTCGACCTGCTCACCGCCGACGGCACCCGCAGCTGGATGAACATGATCGAGGCAGGTGCCGGCGCGACGATGGAGGCCTGGGACATCTCGCTGAAGTCCAACACCAGCTACTCCCACCCGTGGGCTGCCTCGCCCGCCTTCAACATCCCCTCCGGGTTGTTCGGCATCCAGCCGGCCACGGCGGGCTACGAGACCATCAGGATCGAGCCGCACCCCGGAGACCTCGAGTGGGGCACGATCAAGACCCCCACCGTCCGCGGCAGCGTGGGCAGCGCCTTCGAGCAGCGGGAGGACGGCACCACCCTCGTCGTGTCGGTCCCCGGCAACACACAGGCGAGCGTGAGTCTGCCGACGGAAGCGCGAGGCGCGACGACCGTCTACGTCGACGGGTCGCCGCGCGAGGTCGTGGCGGCCGGCGGCTACGCCGAGGTCGAGGTCGGGGCCGGCTGCCACGTCCTCTCGCCGACCGCCGAGACCACGGCGGACCTCGACCGGCTCACCTCGGTGTGCGCGGTCGACCCGGTGATGGCGCCGGTCGCCACGACCGACCCGACCATCCACGGTGCCGCCCGCACCGGGGCACGCTTGGTCGCCTCCCCGGGTGCCTGGGACGCCGACGTCGCCATCTCGTTCCAGTGGCTGCGTGACGGGGTCGAGGTGGCCGGCGCGACCGGTCGTCTCTACCGCCCGACGGTGGAGGACGTAGGAGCCCGGATGTCGGTGCGGGTGACCGCCTCGGCTGAGGGTCGGCCCGAGGGAGTCGCCACCTCGAGCGAGACCGAGCCCGTCGTGCGCAGCGGCGTTGCCGCGGCTCCCGGGCTCTCCTGAAGAAAGCGGCTCTACGCCCACGGAAGGCGCGTACCCGAGGTCGGGAACCAGGAGAGGGGTCCTGACAGACCCTCGGCGGTCTGCTTGCCTCGGGCAACCATGGGCACGTACGCACCGACCCGCACCGAGGAGAGACATGCCCGCGTTCGACCAGCCCTTCGCCACCGGCGAGCCCAACGACGCCTTCGCCCAGTACTTCACCGGCCGGAGCTACCTCGCGCCGGTCAGCACCGACAGCAGCGTCGTGGTCTCGAACGTGACCTTCGAGCCGGGGTGCATCAACCACTGGCACGTCCACCACGGCGTCGACGGCGCGGGCGACCAGGTCCTGATGTGCACCGCCGGCAGCGGCTGGGCCCAGCTGGAGGGCGAGGAGCCGATCAGCATGGTGCCCGGCACCGTCGTCCGCGTGCCCGCCGGCACCAAGCACTGGCACGGTGCCAAGGCGGGGTCGTGGTTCTCGCACCTGGCGTTCATCACGCCTGGTGAAGGCGTCAGTAACGAGTGGCTGGAGCCTGTCGACACCGAGCTCTACGCGGCGCTGCCTGTGGGCTGAGGTCGTGGTCGGGTGCGGGGATCTCGTGGCTCGTCGCTTGCGCTCCTCGCACCTCGGTCACCGGTGGGTCTCGGTCTCGCGACAGGACTTCGTCCTTCCTCGGCCAGCGGCCTGCTCGATCACCGGTCGGTGCGGAGGTTCTCGAGCTGCTGCACGTGGGCGGGGAGGTGCCGGGAGGCCTGGGTGTCGAGCGCGACGGCGCCCCACGGCATCGGCTGGTCGAGCACCACCTCGCCGTCGTGCAGCAGGCGGCAGTGGACGGCGGTCTCGCGCTGGGCGGGGTCCAGCCGGGCCGCGGCGACGCACGCGAGCGTCGCCACCGCGCGACCGTGCGCCACGAGGGCGTCCAGGTCGGCGAAGCGGGCGACGTGGGCGGCGAGCACGGCCGGGTCCTGGCTGACGACGTTCTCGAACCGCGCCTCGCGCTGGTGCACGAGCGCGTTCGCGACGGCGATCATCGCCTGGTCGTTGAGGGTCACGTGGGCCACGGTGGACGCGGCGTCCCACTCGCCCTCGGCCGGTGCCGGCCCGAACGGACCGGCCAGCGCGGCCGCGAAGAACGTCTCGTACGCCGCCTCCAGCTCCGCGAGACCGGGCACGGGCGCGGCCGGGCCGTCCGCCACGTCCGCGAAGTGCTCGAGCACGAAGCCCCAGGCCCCGGGCCCGACGTAGGTGCGGCGGCGCTCGTCGGCCTGCTCGCCGAACCGTTCCCACCCGCGGTGCTCCAGCTCGACGCGGGTGCCGTCGCCGTCGGCGAGGAACCGCACCTCCACCTCCGAGGCGTCGTCGGCCTCGCGGCCCGGGTGCCAGGAGAAGGCCAGCAGCTGCCCCGGCGTCCAGGCCAGCACCTCGCCCCACGTGGTGCTGCGGCCGTCGAGGGCGCGCTCGACGAGCAGCCCGTCCTCGAAGCCCACCCAGCCGCACTCGCCGCCGAAGAGCCCGTGGGTGGCGATCGGCCACCAGGCGCCGATCTGCTCGGTGAAGACCTCGAAGGCGCGGGCGGGGGAGGCGGGGACGGAGATGCTGCGCAGGACGGGCGCGGTGCTCATCGGTGCTCCTCGGTGTTGGTCCCGGTGTCGGCCCCGGGGCTGGTGTCGGTGACGTGCTGGGCGAAGGCGGCGAGGACGTCGTCCCAGAACCCGTCCACCCACGCACGGACCTGCGCCAGCTGGTCGAGGTCGACCCGGTAGAGCCGGCGGGTGCCCTCCGCACGGACGGCGACGAGCCCGGCGTCGCGCAACACCTTGAGGTGCTGGGAGACCGCCGACTGGGTCATGTCGAGCTCGTCGGTGAGCTCGCGGACGCTGCGCTCGTGCGGGGCGACCAGCTCCAGGATGCGCCGGCGTGCCGGCGTGCCGATCGCGTCCAGCGCCCGTGCTGCATCAGTCATGGCTAATGATTAGCAAAGGCTCATACTGCCTGGCAAGAGCCTTGTCAGGATGCACGCAGGCCCCGTCCCTTCGCGGGAACGGGGCCTGCGTGTGGGCCGGCGTGTGGGCCTGCTGTGGGAGCGGGTCCAGCGGTCGGTCAGGACCGCATCAGGCTCGTCTCGAACGTGTAGCGACTGGCGGCGTAGACGTGGCTGCCGTACTCGACGACCGTGCCGTGGTCGTCGTAGGTGGTGCGTTCCATCGTGAGCAGCGCCGAGCCGCGCGGCTCGTCGAGCAGCCGCGACTCCGAGGCGGTCGCCTGGCGAGCGCCGACCACCTGCGTGGCCATGTGCATCTGCACGCCGCGGGCCCGCAGCAGGGCGTAGAGGCCCTGCTCCTCGAGGGTCTCGGCGTCGAAGTCGACCAGACCGGTGGGCAGGTAGTTGGTCATCTTCGCGATCGGCCGACCGGCGGCGCTGCGCAGGCGGACGACGCGGACCACCGGCTCGCCCGGCTTGACCTCCAGCTTGGCGGCCAGGGCCTCGTCGGAGTCGATCTCCTCGAGGGCCAGCACCTGGGTCGTGGGGGACTGGCCACCGGACTTGAGGTCGTCGAAGAGGCTGGTCAGCTCCATCGGGCGCTTCACCTTGGGGCGCACGACCCGGGTGCCGATGCCGCGGCGTCGCACGACGAGTCCCTTGTCCACCAGCTGCTGCATCGCGCGGCGCATCGTGGGGCGGGAGACGCCCAGTCTTTCTCCCAGCTCGATCTCGCTCGTGAACAAAGTGCCCGGCGGGATCTGCCCGGAGGTGATCACCTGCTCGAGGTGCTGGGACACCTGGAAGTGGAGCGGCACGGGGCTGTTGCGGTCCAGCACCAACGGTGGCAGCACGGCCGTCTGCGTCGGCTCCCCCTGGTCGCTCACGTCTCCATCATCCCAGGTCCGAGGCGGTTTCCGGGAAACAGGCTGCTCCGTCATGGGTGGGCCGCCGGCCTGCCGATGGGGTCAGAACCGGGCGCACACGTGTGCCACGCCCCTCGCCGAGCTGAGATCTGGACCACGCCGCGCCTCCTTTGGCCTGACATTAGGGCGTCACTGTGAGGGGTCACTGCGGGGTCACGCAAGCGTTACGGCGACATTTCAGCGTCGCCGCTGCTCAGCCCTACACATGCTGGAAACAATTTTGTTGGCATGTCACGACAAAGTGTTGACGTGAGGCCGATCACATGGCTTCAATTGCTCCAACGACCTCGTAGCGGTCGCCAGTCACCGGAATGCGGATACGTCGAGTCTCGGCGTCTCGCCGCGGGACCTCTCAGGAGCATCAGATGAAGCTGGGCGTCGACATCGCGAGCCTGCACCGCCGAACCCTCACCACGGGGTCCTCGGCCGGCGCCGGTCTCGGGTCGTCCAGCATCCGGCCCACCCACGCCGTGCTCCTCGAGGCCACCGCCGACGCCGGGGTCCGCTGACCCCGTCTGGCACCACTCACCTCCACCTCACCGGCACTCGGGCAGGGCTCCCGCCTCCGAGTGCCACCCCAGACCTCGCGACTCCAAAGAGGGAGCGCAGGACCTTTCAGAAGGGATGCAGGAATGAACGCACTGACCAAGGCCGGCAAGCTGGCGAAGGCCGGTACCGTCCTCGCGGCGGCCACGCTGGCTCTCGCCGCGTGCGGCGGTTCCGACACCTCGGACGCCTCCTCCTCCAACTCGGGCACCGCCTCCGCGGCCTCCTCGGAGAGCAGCGGCAAGAGCGTGTGCATCATCGGCGGCGCGGACGCGTTCTTCGCAGTCGTCAAGAACGGCGCGGACGCCGCCTCCCTGGCCGTCCAGGACGCCGGCACCGACTACACCTGGATGCCGCTGCCGACCTACGAGAACATCGGCCCGGACATGGTGAAGCTGATCCAGCAGGCCGTCTCCAACGGCTGCACCTCGCTGGCCCTCCCGGACTGGGTGCCGGACGCCGAGAACCCGGCCATCGCCGACGCCATGGACTCCGGCCTCTCCGTCGTCCTCTACAACGCCGGTGGCGAGTCCGAGGTCGAGAACACCGGTGCCCTGGGCTACTTCGGCACCGACGAGTACGAGGCCGGCAAGGCCGCGGGCGAGTACCTGGCCGAGAACGGCGCCACCAACGTCATCTGCGTGAACACCTCGCCCGGCTCGGTCAACATCGAGGCCCGTTGCGACGGCACCAAGGACGGCATGGAGGCCAACGGCGGCACCGCCGACCAGCTGGTCCTCCCCGGCAAGTCCTTCGGTGACGCGGCCGCCATCTCCAACGCGGTCAAGGGCGCCCTCTCGCAGGACCCCAGCATCGACGGCGTCATGACGATCTCCTCGGCTGACGCCGACGCCGCGGCTGCTGGTATCCAGCAGGCCGGCAGCGACGCCCTCGCCGGCTCGTTCGACATCTCCGAGAACATCCTCAACCGCATCAGCGACGGCTCCCAGCTGTTCGCCGTGGACCAGCAGGGCTGGCTCCAGGGCTTCCTGGCCGTCTCCGCCGCCTGGCAGTACGACCAGTACGGCATCCTCCCGGCCACGAACATCATCCTGACCGGCCCGGCCCTGGTGACCGCCGACAACGTCGACCAGATCGGCGCCGGCGTCAAGACCGGCCCGCGCTCAGCAGATCGTGGGGGCGGGCCCGCGTCCTGCGCGAGCCCGCCCCGACCCACCCTTGAAGGAGCCCACCCCAGTGTTCAATCTGCGTTCGATGGCCCGGCGCCCGGAGTTCTCCGCGCTCATGGGCACGATCTTCGTCTTCCTGTTCTTCTCCTGGTTCGGTCGCCCGAACTTCCTCGGCTTCGCCGGCACCGCGACGTGGGTCAACGTCGCCGCCGAGCTCGCCCTCATCTCCCTGCCCGTCGCGCTCGTCATGATCGCCGGCCACCTCGACCTCTCGGTCGGCTCGGTGCTCGCCGCAGGCGCCATGACCTTCGCGATCCTCTCCGGCTACTACGGGCTGCCGTCCTGGATCGGCGTCATCGCCGGCCTCGCCGTCGGCGCCCTGCTCGGCCTCGTCAACGGCCTCCTGGTCACGAAGGTCAAGCTGCCGTCCTTCATCGTCACCCTCGCCACGATGTTCTCCATCCAGGGCATCGTCTACGGCGTCACCCGCCTCACCACCGGCACCGTGCTCGTGTCGGTGCAGGTGGACGAGGGCGTGAAGAACATCTTCGGTGGCCTGATGTTCGACCAGTTCGAGACCGCCGTCCTCTTCGCCCTCGCGATGGTCCTGGTCGTCTCCTGGATCGTCTACCGCACCCGCTTCGGCAACTGGGTCTACGCGATCGGTGGCGACGAGGTCTCCGCCCGCGCCGCCGGTGTCCCGGTCGACCGCACCACCGTCATGCTCTACATCGGCTCCGGCTTCGGCTCCGCCCTGCTCGGTGTCATCCAGGTCGCCCTGTACTCCAGCGCCCAGGTCTCCGCCGGCCAGTCCTACGTCTTCAACTCGATCATCGCGGTCGTCGTCGGCGGCGTGCTCCTCACCGGTGGCTTCGGCTCCCCGATCGGCGTCCTCTTCGGCACGATGACCTTCGCCATCGTCTACCAGGGCATCTACTACACCGGCTGGGACTCCGACTGGTCCGCGCTGATCCTCGGCATGCTGCTGCTGATCGCGGTCCTCTCGAACAACACCTTCCGCAAGCTGGCGATGTCCGCCGCGAAGCCCAAGGACAAGAAGAAGCCGGCACCTGGCGGCGGAGGCGGTCATGCCGCCACCGCGACCGCCACCACCACCGCGACGGAGAAGAAGGCGACCAATGTCTGAGTCCACCCCGTACATGGCCATCGAGAACGTCTCGAAGATCTTCGGTAGCTACGAGGCCCTCTCCGACGTCTCCCTCGACATCCACGCCGGCCAGGTGCTCTGCCTGCTCGGTGACAACGGCGCCGGCAAGTCGACGCTGATCAAGGTGCTCTCCGGCTTCCACGAGCCGACCTCCGGCACCGTGAAGATCAACGGCAAGCCCGTCCAGTTCAAGAGCCCCCGTGACGCCACGGCGGCCGGCATCTCCACCGTCCACCAGTTCGGCGGCACCTTCCCGCTGATGAGCCTGGGCCGCTCCTTCTTCACCGGCGTGGAGCCCACCAAGGGCTGGGGCCCGTTCAAGTACTTCGACAAGAAGTTCGCGAACAAGGTCGTCGTGGAGCAGATGCAGGAGATGGGCATCACCCGCGTCACCGACGGCGACCGCTTCGTCGGCAGCCTCTCCGGTGGTGAGCGTCAGGTCTCCGCCATCGCCCGTGCGGTGTACTTCGGCGCCAAGGTCCTGATCCTCGACGAGCCCACCGCGGCGCTCGGCGTGAAGGAGGCCGCCCACGTCCTCCGCATCATCATGCAGGCCAAGCACCGTGGCATCGCCGTCGTCCTGGTGACGCACAACGTCTCCCACGCGCTGACGGTCGGCGACCACTTCGCCGTCCTGATCCGCGGCGAGAAGGCCGACGACTTCGCCAAGGGTCAGCGCACCCGCGAGGAGATCACCGACCTGATGGCCGGTGGCGAGGCCATGGCCGAGCTCGAGGCCGAGCTCGCCAGCCTCACCGGCAGCGGCGACTCGATCCACGACTGAGTCGTCCCTCCCGAGGAACACGCGGCCGGCCCCGACCACTCGTCCGGTCGGGGCCTGCCCGCTCCGCCCCCCCTGCTCGCCGCAGCACCTCCCCAGCAAGGATCGTCATGTCCGACCTCCGCATCGCCGTCGTGGGCACCGGCCTCATGGGAGCCGACCACGTCCTCCGCATCCGTGACCGCATCGCCGGCGCCGTCGTCTCGGCGGTCATCGACCCCGACACCTCGCGCGCCGAGGCCGCCGCGGCCGACGCGCCGGGCGCCCGCTGCTTCTCCAGCCTGGCCGACGCCATCGCCGCCGACGCGATGGACGCGGTGCTGATCGCCACCCCGGGCACGTTCCACCAGCCCGATCTCCTGGCCGTCATCGAGGCGGGTCTGCCGACGCTGTGCGAGAAGCCGCTGACGCCCGACGCCGCCTCCGCGCTGGAGGTCGTGCAGGTCGAGGCCGCCGGCGGCCGCAAGCTGATCCAGGTCGGGTTCATGCGGCGCTACGACGCCGGCTACATGGAGCTGCGGAAGATGATCGCGGACGGCGGGATGGGCGACCTGCTCGCCCT
Organism: Nocardioides bruguierae; assembly: GCF_023656415.1. Taxonomy (GTDB): domain Bacteria; phylum Actinomycetota; class Actinomycetes; order Propionibacteriales; family Nocardioidaceae; genus Nocardioides; species Nocardioides bruguierae. The sequence continues at coordinate 159,453 of NZ_JAMOIL010000012.1, read as the reverse complement.
GCGCTGCGCGCACCGCAACCCCGACGTGCCCGACAGCTACACCCAGCAGATGCTCATCAACGACTCGGTCGTGCACGAGTTCGACATCGTCCGCTACCTCACCCACTCGCCCGTCACCTCGGTCGAGGTCAAGCACCTCAAGCGGAACCCGAACAACGCCGCCCACCTCGACGAGCCGATCCTGGTGCTGCTCGAGACCGCCAGCGGAGTCGTCGCCGACGTCGAGATGAACGTGAGCGTCCGCTTCGGCTACCAGGTGAAGACCGAGGCGGTCTTCGCCGACGGGATCGCCGAGATCGGTCGGACCTCCGGCACCACCGTGTGGCGCGACGGCCGCTTCTCCGGCGCCGAGCACACCACCTTCAAGACCCGGTTCGCGCCCGCCTTCGAGCACGAGATCCAGTCGTGGGTGAACGCCGCCAAGACCGGCACCATCGACGGCCCCACCGCCTGGGACGGCTACCTGGTCGCGGCCGCCTGCGCCGCCGGCGTCCGGGCCCTGGAGGCGGGGGAGCGGGTCGAGGTCGACTACGCCGACCGCCCCGCCTTCTACGCCTGACGCGCCAGCCTGTCCGGCCCGGCCCGTCCCCGCCCGCCCTCCCCGCACCGACGCGAAGGACTGCACCCCCATGAAGATCGCCCTCGACCCCTACATGTTCCGCGAGGTCCCGCTGACGCAGCTGCCCGGCGTCGTCGCCGACCTGGGTTTCGAGTACATCGAGCTGTCCCCCCGCGAGGACTTCACCCCGTTCTTCCTGCACGCCCGCGCGAACGACGACACGGTGAAGGGCTTCAAGAAGGCCTTGGACGCCGCCGGCGTGAAGCTGGCCTGCCACCTGCCGCTGTACCGCTGGGCGGGCCCGGACGAGATCCAGCGCCAGGCCGCCGTCCGCTACTGGAAGCGGGCGATCGAGCTGACCGTCGAGCTGGACTGCCACATCATGAACTCGGAGTTCAACGGCCGCCCGGAGGACGCCGAGACCAGCGAGGGTCAGTTCTGGCGCTCGATGGAGGAGCTCCTGCCGGTCTTCGAGCGCGAGGGCGTGCACCTGCGCCTGGAGCCGCACCCCGACGACTTCGTCGAGGACGCGAAGACCTCGATCGACATGATCCGCGGGATCAACTCGAACCTCGTCTCCTACCTGTACTGCACGCCGCACACGTTCCACCATGGCGCACACACCGCGGAGGAGATGGTGGACATCATGGAGTACGCGGGCGACCTGCTGACCCACGTGCACCTGGCCGACTGCTTCGACCACACCGCGTCGTCCGGCCTGCGCTACATCACCAACCCGCCCGGCAACTCCGTGCGCGTGCACCAGCACCTCGACATGGGGCAGGGCGAGGTCGACTTCGACGCGTTCTTCGCCAAGCTCGGCACGATGGGCTTCGCGCAGAACGACGACGCGATCCTCACCTCCTGCGTCTTCGCGTGGGAGGACCGCCGCGAGGAGTCGACCCGCTTCATGCGCAGCGAGATCGACAAGCACGTGAAGCGGTGGGGCTGATGACGTCCGCCGAGCACGGCGAGGGCTTCGTCCTCGCCGCCTGCGCCGAGATGGTCTTCACCGACCTGCCGTTCCTCGAGCGGGTCGAGAGGATCCGGGACTTCGGCCTGGCCGTGGAGATCTGGGGCTGGCCCGGCAAGGACCTGGACGCCCTGGCCGCCACCGAGGCCCGGTTCACCTCCATGACCGGCTACGTGGAGGGCGACCTCATCGACCCCGACGGCGCCGACGCGCTGCTGAAGACGGCCGAGGAGTCCATCGCGGCCGCCCGCCGGCTCGGCGCGCGCACCGGCGTCCCGAACCTCAACCTCCACGGCACGGGCCTGGACGACAAGGGCCTGCCGATCAAGCCGATCGAGCACGTCACCGGCGCCATGTGGATGGCCGCGGAGAAGACGCTGGCCCGCATCGCCGCCCTCGGCGAGCGCGAGGACGTGGTCTTCTGCCTGGAGAACCTCAACCTGCCCGTCGACCACCCCGGCACGCCGTTCGCGCTGGCCGAGGACACCCACGCCCTCGTGGCGGCGGTCGACTCCCCGCACCTGCGGATGAACCTGGACCTCTACCACGCGCAGATCGGCGAGGGGAACCTCATCGAGCGCGTGCGCGAGAGCGCCCCGTACCTCGGTGAGGTGCAGGTCGCCGACGTGCCCGGACGGTGCGAGCCGTTCACGGGCGAGATCCGCTACCCGGCCGTCGCGGCGGCCCTCCACGACGCCGGCTACCGCGGCGTCGTGGGCATGGAGGCGTTCGCCTCCGGTGACTCCACGGTGGCACTCGAGCGCTTCCGCGAGGCGTTCACCCTGACGGCGGACTAGGAAGGGCTCCCCGGTCCGGCGAAGAAAAGGACAGGCCCCGCACCCACTGGGTGCGGGGCCTGTTCGTTCGTGCCCGGTCGGCTCCTGGTCGCGTCGGAGAGCAGGCCCACGGCAGGGGACGTCAGGAGGAAACCCAGCCGCATCAACCAGCCGACGACGGCGATACCGGTGCCTTGGGGCAGTCCGGGCACACGTCCGGCGGCCGCGAACGCTGCGGGCACGAGCGTGGCGCAGCCGAGGCCCGCGAGGGCGAAGCCCGCGAACGCCACGGGGTAGGCCGGAGTCAGCACGACCGCCAGCGAACCGCCCGCGACGAGCAGCCCGCCCGCTGCGGCGACGCGCTCGCGGCCGAAGCGGTCGGTGAGGGGGTCCCCCAGCATGCGACCGACGAACTGCGCCCCGAGCACGACGCTCAGACCGAGGCCCGCGATGCCCGGCGGTGCGTCGGTCTCGGTGCCCAGCAGGAGCACGACCTTGAATGATCGCGTGCAACGATCACTTCGCCACAAAGCGATCATCAGAGCGATCGGTGGCGCGGAGGTGATGACCGTCGACGACCTCGTTGCCCTGACCGGAGCCCCGGCCGTGACCATCCGCCGCGACCTGCGTGAGCTCGAGGGGCACGGCGTGCTGAGCCGACCCCACGGAGGTGCTCGGCGGCCCGCCAAACGGGGGCGGCCGATGCCGTTCAGCACTCGCTACGACGCCGACCAGGTGCGCAAGGAGGCGCTCGGAGCCGCCGCGGCGGCACTGGTCGAGGACCACGAGTCGCTGGTGGTCGACAACGGCACCACCTGCTTGGCAGTGGCCCGGTCGCTCACCGGCCGACCGTTGACCGCGCTCGCGCTGTCCCTGCACGCCGCCGCGGCGCTGGCCGCGGTGCCCGGGGTGAGCGTGGTGGTGCCAGGAGGTGCAGTCGAGACGGACACGCTGGCGTTCGCCGGTGGAGCCGCTCTCGAGGCGGTGCAGGCTCTGCACGTCGACGTCGCGGTGCTCGGAGCCTGCTCGGCCGCGCCGGACCACGGACTCACGTCCGTCACCTTCGAGGACGCCAGGCTGAAGCGAGCCTGCCTCGCGGCGGCCACCCGGACCGTGCTCGTCGCGGGCCCGGACAAGCTCGTCACCGTGTCGACCTTCCGGTTCGGCGATCCCACGGACGTCATGCACCTCGTCACGACCGCTGACGCAGACCCGCACGCGGTCGCGGCCTACCGGGCAGCCGGGGTAGAGGTGCACCTGGTCGAGGTGGCCGCGGGCGCCTAGGCCTCGAGGTCGTCTCGCGAGCGGCTTCGCCGCGGGTGGCGGGGTGTGCCGAGGTTGCTCCTGCAGGGGCCGTCCGGTGAGACGCGCGCCGGGAACACCTGCTCCTGCCCGACAGTTGTCGCACGCGGTCGGCCCGTCCCGGGTCGCCCGGCCCCGCGACGAGAGCAGGACGATGAGCCTCACCGACCAGACCGCCGGCGGCACGCCCACGGGCGCGGCCAGGAGCGAGGTCGGCGCCCCCGGTGCCCGGGAGTGGGCGGCGGTGGGCGCCCTGGCCCTGGCGATCTTCAGCCTCGTCACCAGCGAGTTCCTGCCGGCGAGCCTGCTGCCCGCGATGGCCGACGACTTCGGCGTCTCCGAGGGCGTCGCCGGCCAGGTGGTCACGGCCACCGCCCTGGTCGGCATGCTCGCCGGGCCGGGCATCACCCTGCTCTTCCCCCGGACCGACCGCCGCGTCCTGCTGCTCGGCCTGCTCGCCGTGGCCGTGCTCGCCAACGTCCTCACCGCGGTGGCGCCGGCCTACGCCGTGGTGGTCGTCGCCCGGCTGCTGCTCGGGGCCGCGATCGCCGGCAGCTGGGCGCTGGCCATCGGCGTCTGCGCCCGCCTGGTCTCGGCCGCCCGGCTGGGCCGCGCCATGTCGATCGTCAACCTGGGGCTCTCGGCCTCGCTCGTCCTCTCGGTGCCGCTCGGTGCGCTGCTCTCCTCGGCCGCCGGTTGGCGGCCGGTGTTCTGGGGCGTCGCCGCCCTCGGCCTCGTGGCGCTGGCGGCGATCGCGGTGCTGGTGCCGTCGGTGCCCGCCTCGCCCGGGGCCGGCGCCGCGGCCCTGCTCGGCACGCTGCGCTCCCCGGTGCTGCTGCTCGGGCTGGCCGGTGTCGGCCTGCTCGTGGCCGGCCACTTCGGCAGCTACACCTTCGTGCGTCCCGCGATCGACGCCGTGGGCGGGATGAACACCGGCCTCGTCGCTCTGGCGCTGGTGCTCTACGGCGCTGGCGGGCTGCTCGGCAACGCCGCCGTCGGCGTGGTGATCGACCGGCGCCTGCCGCTGCTGCTCCTGGTGGTGCCCGGCGTCATCTGCGCCGCCGTCGTCCTGCTCGCCGTGGCCGGGGCGCTGGGCACGGGCTCGGTCCCGCTCGCGCTGGTCGCCGTGGCGGTCTGGGGCCTCGGCTTCGGCGGCATCGCGACCTCCACCCAGACGCTCACCGCCCGGGCGGAGCCGACCCGCATCGAGTCCGCCGGCGGCCTCTACGTCGCCGTCTTCCAGCTGGCCATCGCCCTGGGCACCGCGCTCGGTGGTCTGCTCCTCGACGCGGCCGGGGTGACGCCGCTGCTCGTCGCCTCGGGCGTCGTGGTGGTGCTCGGCGGACTCCTCATGCACGCCACGCGGCACCGCCTGGCCTGAGCGCGAACCCACCCCGCCGGGGGAGCGGCGGTCAGGTTCGGTGCAGGCGGGACGGGAAACCGTGAAAGTGTGATGGCCTACCTCGACCCGCTGCTCGCCTCCCTCGGACTCTGGGCCCCGCTGCTCGTGGGCGCGGTGCTCTTCGCCGAGACGGGCCTGCTGGTCGGCTTCTTCCTCCCGGGCGACTCGCTGCTCTTCGCCGTGGCCGTGCTCGCCTCGTCCGGGGTGCTCAGCGCCTCGATCTGGGTCTTCGCGGGCGCCGCGTGGCTCGGTGCGGCGCTGGGCGACCAGGTCGGCTACCTCATCGGGCAGCGGTGGGGGAGCCGGCTGCTGGTCTCCCGCGAGGACGGCGGGCACCGGCCGCGGTGGCTCTCGGGGCACCACATCGACGCCGCCCACCGGTTCTTCCTCGAGCACGGGCACAAGGCCGTCGTCCTGGCCCGCTTCGTGCCGCTCGTGCGCACCTTCACCCCGGTCGTCGCCGGTGCCCTCGCGATGCCTCGGCGCCGGTTCACGGTCTACAACGTGCTCGGCGGCCTGCTCTGGGTCGTGCTGCTCCTGGCCGCCGGCTGGTACCTCGGTGAGGTGCGGTTCGTGGCCGACCACGTCGACCTCGTGACCCTGGGCCTCGTGGCCGTGTCGCTGGTGCCCGCCGGGGTCGCGCTGCTGCGGCGCCGCGCGGCCTGAGCATCGCGAGGGACGCCGCGGATGAGACGCTGGGTCGCGTGAGCGAGACCGACCCGGTGGTGGACGCGCCCGTGATGGACGAGGCCGTGACCCGGGTGGGGCTGCTGCTGGAGGTGGCGGCCGGTCTCGCGACCCGGGTCGACGCCCAGCTGCGCCGCGACAGCGACATCACCGCCTCGACCTACGAGGTGCTGGTCCGGCTGCACCGCAGCGGCGGCGCCAAGCCGCTCTCCGCGCTGGGCCGCGAGCTGGCCGTCACCACCGGTGGCGTGACCCGGATGATCGACCGGCTGGAGCGTGACGGCCTCGTGCGGCGGGTGCGCAGCGAGTCCGACCGCCGCTCGGTGCTGGCGGAGATCACGGACGCCGGCACGCGGACCCTGCTCGACGCGCTGCCCGGTCACGTCGCCGACGTCCGGGACCTGCTGGCGGCGCTGGACGACGACCAGCAGGCCGCCCTGGAGAGCGCGCTGCGCACGCTGCGCGACGCCCTGGGGGACCAGCCTCGGAGCTGAGCCTCAGACCGAGGCGGACCAGTCGGCGGTGGCGGCGAGCTTCGCGCGGGCGGCGAGCAGGGTCTCGATGATCATGTCCTGCCGGCCGTCGCCGAGCCGGCTGATCGGCACGGAGACGCTCATCGCGTCCGTGGCGTGGCGGGTGAAGGGGAGCGTCACGCCGAAGCAGCGCACGCCGAGGCAGGACTCCTCGGACTCCGTGGCGTAGCCCTGCACCGCGGCGGTGTCGATGATCTCCAGCACCTCGTCCTTGGTGACGGTGGTGTGGGGGGTCATCGCCTTGATGTCGGTGGGCACCAGCGCCGCGCGCTGCTCGACCGGCATCTCGGCGAGGATCGCGCGGCCCAGCGCGGTGGAGTACGCGGGCAGCCGGCGGCCGACGGCGGAGTGCATCCGCAGCGGGTGCACCGACTCCCGCTTGCCGGTGTAGATGACGTGGTCACCGTCGAGCCGGCCCAGGTGCACCGTCTCCTGCGTCGCAGCGGCGACCTCGTCCAGGATCGGGGCCGCCCGGGCGAGCACCGCATCCCCGTCGAGGTAGGCGGAGCTGGCGACGAGGCAGTGCATGCCCAGCTTGTAGACGGTGCCGGTGGGGTCGGTCTCGAGCCACCCCTTCACCACCATCGTGCGCACGAGCGCGTGCAGGCTGCTCTTGGGGATGCCCATGCGCGAGGACAGCTGGAGCTGCGTGCCGGGGCCGCGGAGCGCGATCTCGTCGAGCAGGTCGAGCGCCCGCGCGGCCGACTTCACGGTCGAGGGAGTGCTGTCTGCGCTGGTCTGCGTCATGTCGTGCCCGCCTTTTACCCAAGAGGAACGAGGAGTGCCTGTTCGGGCACACAGTACGCCCTTCGTTCACATACAGAAACTCACTCCCACCTATTGACCGTGACGTGAAACACATCCTAGGTTGAACTCAGTTCACGAATACGAACGCGGTTCACGAAATCGACGTCATGAGACCCAAGGAGCGCCCGTGATCCAGGTGCGACATTCAACCTCGCCGGCCGGGGCCGAGACCGCCACGACGGCGGACCTGCGACGAGACTTCCTCGTCGAGGACCTCTTCGTCGAGGGACGGGTCACCGCCACCTACACCCACGACGACCGGATGGTCCTCGGCGGCGCGGTGCCCGGCACCGGCCAGCTCGACCTGCCGGCCTTCAGCGACGTCCTCGGCGTCGAGAGCCACCTCGAGCGCCGCGAGCTCGGCATCATCAACGTCGGCCAGGCCGGCCACGTGCTGGTCGACGGCGACAAGCACGAGCTCGAGCACCTCGACGGCCTCTACGTGGGCCGCGGCAGCGAGGTCTCCTTCGCCGGGGCCGACGCCGCCTTCTACTTCGTCTCCGCCCCGGCGCACGCCACGTACCCGACCACCGCGCTGAAGCACGACGAGGTCGAGCCGGTGGCCCTGGGCAGCAAGTCCGGCGCCAACGAGCGCCACCTCTACCGCTACGCCTGGGGGCAGGAGCTGCAGACCGCCGTCCTCCAGTTCGGCGTCACCGTCATCGCCGACGGCTCGGTGTGGAACACCTTCCCGCCGCACCTGCACGACCGCCGCACCGAGGCGTCGCCCGAGGTGATCGGCTTCGACTTCACCGAGCCCGTCTCCCTGCCGCCCGGTGGCGTGCAGGTCTTCGACGCCTCCGGCGTACCCCTGGCGGCTGAGGCGGAGGCGGTCGGCGACCGCCTCGAGGTGCGGATCGACGCTCCGGTCGAGGGCACCGTGGTCGTGGTCTGGCGGATCATCTCCCTCGACACCCACCCCGTGGCCGGGTCGCTGACCTTCTCCGTGGGGGAGCCCAGCCCGGACGTGACGCCCCCGCCGGTCGAGGTGGACGCCTCCACCGACCCGCCGGTCCTCCTGGCGCCGGCCCGGTGGCTCGGCTACCTGGGCCTGCTGGCCGCGGGCGGTCTCGCCGCGGGGCTCGTCCTCCTGCTCCCCGCCGGCATGACGCAGGCGCGTCGGCGGGTGCTCCGGGCGACCCGGGCCGCCGTCGTGGTCGGCGCGCTCGGCTGGCTGGCGACCGTGCCGCTCAGCGTGCTCTACCAGGTCGGCGGGGACGCCTCCGCGCTGGCCGACCCGGCGGCCTGGGCCGCGTGGCCGCGCTCGGAGTGGCTGGTCCTGGCGCTCGTGCTCGTCGGCCTCCTGGCGCTGACCGTCCTGCTGCGGCGCGATGCCGGGGCGACCGCTGCGCGTGCCGCCCTGGCGATGGGTGGCCTCGCCGTGGTCGCTCCCGCCCTCTCCGGCCACACCCGCGCCGCCTCCCCGCAGGCGGTGGCGATCGCCGCGGACGCGGTGCACCTGCTCGCCGGCGCCGCCTGGCTGGGCGGGCTCGTGGCTCTCGTGCTCGCGCTGTCGGCGCCGGACGAGCAGGACGAGGCGGCCACCGTGCTGGGGCGCTTCTCCGTGCTCGCCGGCGGGCTGCTCGCCCTGGTGGCCGTGACCGGCACGCTGGGCGCCTGGCTGGTCGTCGACGGGTGGAGCGCGCTGCTCGGGACGTCGTGGGGCCGGGTCCTGCTCGTGAAGGTGGCCGTGGCGGTCGTCGTGGTCGCGCTCGCTGCGTGGAACCGGTTCGTGCTGGTGCCGCGGCTGCGCGCGGCGTCCCGCCGGGAGCGCGGCGCACGCACGCGGCCGGTGCTGCGCGTGGCCGTGGCCGAGGCCGTGCTGCTGGTGGGGGTGCTCGGCCTCACCGCGGTGCTGGTCGACCAGGTGCCGGAGATCGTCGAGCCCGCGGCGGCCGCCGCGACCGGCCCCGTCACCGGCGTGCTGGAGAACAGCGGGGGCGAGGACCTCGCGGTGGCCGTGGAGCTCAGCCCGCGGGCGGTCGGGCCGGTGACGGTCACCATCCGGGTCACCGACGCCGCCGGCGTCCCGACCGAGGGGCTGGAGCCGCCGCGGGTGCGCCTGCTGGGCGGGGACGGGGAGGGCCCGGACCTCGGCCTCGTCCCGCTGACCCCCGTCAGCACCGGCACCTACGCGGGGCAGGTGACGGTGCCGACGGCGGGCGAGTGGGACGTGGAGGTCTCGCTGCGGACGGGGGAGTTCACCAACCCCGTCGCGGTGCTGACGTTCGACGTGCCCGGCTGAGGCCGGCGCGGCGGGCGCCCTCGCCGAGCGCCTCGACCTTGGCCTAGGCGATCTCGGGGTGCACCCGGCCGCCGAGCCCGCAGTCGGTGGAGGCGATCACCCGCTCGTGGCCCACGGCGTCGACGAACCGGCCGATCCGCTGCGCGACCAGGTCGGGGTGCTCCACCACGTTGGTGGCGTGCCCGACGACGCCGGGCACGAGCACCAGGTCGTCGGGCACGTCGACCTCCTGCCAGAGCGTCCACTCGTGCTCGTGCCGGCTGTTGGCCGCCTCGAAGGAGAGCGAGCCGACCCGGGCCCGCAGCACCTCGGGCAGGATCGCGGCGAGCGGCAGGTCGGTTACGTGCGGACCGTGCCACGACCCCCAGCACAGGTGCAGGCGCACCTGCTCGCGGGGCAGGCCCTCGATCGCGTGGTTGAGCGCGTCCACGCGGACGCGGGTGAAGGCCCGGTAGTCCTCGACGCTCGGCTCGGGGTTCACCTGGTCCCAGCTCTCCGCGAGCGAGGGGTCGTCCAGCTGCAGGACGAGGCCGGCGTCCGTGATCCGCCGGTACTCCTCCTTCAGCACCTCGGCCCAGGCCCACACGTGCTCCTCGTCGGAGCCGTAGTGCGTGTTCCACACCCGCGCGGCGCTGCCGGGCGCGATGGCGGTGAGGAAGCCCCGCTCGCCGGGGGCGAGCGCCTCGGTCAGGCGGCGGACGTCGGCATCCGTGGCGTCCTGGCCGCGGTAGGCCAGCGGCCCGGTGGTCGTGGGGAACGCGGTGGCGGGCGAGCCCTCGGAGACGCCGGAGGCGGGGTCGGCGTAGGCGCCGGGGAACAGGTGCCGGTCACGCCGGTCGACGAACGAGGTCAGGCGGACGTCGCCGGGGCCGGAACGCACGCGCGGCTGGCTGAACAGGTCGGTGCCGGTGAGGGCGAGCCCGGCCACCCGCTGGAAGGAGTAGGACCACCAGGCGCCGTAGTCGAGGGCACTGGCCATGGTCTTGCCGTACTCGCCGTCGCCGACGAGCGTGATGCCCGCGTCGCGCTGGCGGCTCACCACCTCCGCGACGGCCTGCGTGAGCAGCGCGTCGTAGTCGGCGGAGGGCTCCCAGGTGAAGCCGTCCTCGGCGAAGGTGCGTGCGCCGGCGGCCTCGAGGAGGGCCTGCGAACGAGGCAGGCTGCCGGCGGTCGTGGTCTGGATGGTGGGCACAGGAGGGCCCCTCTCCCGGGATGTCGCGTCCCGCGTCGGTGCTCCGCCCTGAGGGTCTGGCTCACGGAGGTTTCCGTTCACAGTGGCGCGACCGCCCCGGGTTCTCACCGGGTTCCTCGACGTCGAGCGGAGCAGGCGTGACGCTAGCGCGGCCCCCGCCGACGGCCCCCGGGCGGACGGCCGGTGAGACTCGGACCCGCGCCGCGGCCAGGCCCGCGCCGCCTACGGTGAGCACATGAGCCCGGTCGTGCCCACCGTCGACATCACGCCCTACGTCGCCGCCGGCACCGCGGCCGAGCGGGCCGCCTGCGCCGCCGCCATGGACGCCGCCTGCCGCGAGGTCGGCTTCGTGCAGGTGGCCGGGCACGGCGTCCCCCCAGCGGTCGAGGACGCGTTCGCCGCCGCGCTGGACGCCTTCTTCGGCCAGGACCTCGAGGCGAAGAAGGCCGTGGTCCGGCCGGCGCACGAGAACCGCGGCTACACCCCGCCCCGCTCCGAGAGCCTGGCGCTGAGCGCGGGCGTGCAGTCCGAGACCCGGATGAAGGACTTCTTCGAGGCGTTCAACGTCGGTGCCACCGCCGCCGAGCACGGCCACGCCGACCTTGCCGCCCTCGGGGTGGCCGGGCACTACGCGGAGAACACCTGGCCCGCCGTCCCCGGCTTCCGCGAGGCGGTGGACGCCTGGCGCACCGAGGCCGGCCGCGTGGCCCGCGCCCTGGTCGAGGTCTTCAGCGGCGCGCTGGGCCTGGCGCCCGAGGTGCTCGGCGGCTTGCTCGACCACCCGATCGAGCTGCTGCGGATGAACAACTACGCCCTGGACGTCGGCACCGAGGTGGAGCTGGACGAGGACCTGCTCGGCATGGGCGAGCACACCGACTTCGGCATCGTGACGGTGCTGTGGGCCGACCGGGTCCGCGGGCTGCAGGTGCTGCACGACGGCGCCTGGCACGACGTCTCGCCCGCGCCGGGAGCGCTGCTGGTGAACCTGGGCGACCCCACCACCCGGCTGACCAACGAGCAGTGGCCCTCCACGCTGCACCGGGTGAAGCCGCCGATCGTGGACGGCACCATCGAGCGTCGACGCTCGGCCGCCTTCTTCCTCGACGGCGACGCGGAGAAGCTGGTCGGTCCGCTGCCGGGCTTCGTCGACGCCGAGCACCCACCCCTGTACGCGCCCGTCAGCGTCCATGAGCACATCGCCGCGAAGCTGGGCGGCTCGCGTGCCGGCGTGCTCAACTCCGCCGCCGAGCGGGAGTCTGCGCGGGTGCTCACCGCGGGCTGACCGGTCCGGCAAACCTCGCACAGGCAGCAGGGCCCCCGACGGAACGCCGTCGGGGGCCCTGCGGCGTCCGGAGGTGGTGCCGGAGAGGAATAGCCAGGGCCCTTATCGCGATATATCGTCGACGCATCGAGATAGAGGAGTTACGTATGACGAAGCATCACCACCGCGACGTTCCCGGACACGCCGACGAGACCCCCACCCCGACCTCTGGCCGTCGCCGCGACCGAGGACGGCCCGATGACCGCGGCCCCCGAGGGCGCCGAGGCCCCGGAGGCCCCGGAGGCCCTCGCGGAGGCGCCGACAGCTCCCTGCGTGACGAGCTCGGCGAGCTCCACCACCTGGTCCGCCAGATCGGCCGCGGCGGCAGCGACGCGCAGCGCGATGCCGCCGTCGCCCTGCTCGCCGAGACCCGTCGGGCCCTGCACGGGGTGCTGGCGACGGAGGTCACGGACCTGGCCGCTGCGCCCCGTGAGGATGGCCCGCGACCCGCGCGCGCCGCCCGACCTCCACGCGGCGAGCGACCTGGACGTGGCGGCTCGACCCGCCTGACCGTCACCCGCACCGAGTCGCTGGTCCCGGGCTTGCGTCGGGTCTGGTTCCACAGCGAGGACCTGTCGGCGTTCGCCAGCAGCGACGCCACCGACCGCTACGTGAAGCTGGTCTTCGCGCGGGACGGTGGCGACCCGACCCGGTTCGCCGACCTGGACCTCCGTGCGGCCCGCGGCACTGTCCCGGACGAGGAGCTGCCGGTCGTCCGCACCTACACGGCGCTGTTCCCCGACGTCGAGGCCGGCACGCTGGCCATCGACTTCGTGCTGCACGGTGACGAGGGGGTCGCCGGTCCGTGGGCCGCGGCGGCCGAGCCGGGCGACGTGCTGCTGGCCAAGGGGCCCGGCGGCGGCTACCGCCCCGACCCCTCCGCCGACTGGTACCTCCTCGTCGGCGACGAGGCCGCCCTGCCTGCTGTGCTGTCCGCCCTCGACGTGCTCCCCGATGCTGCGGTCGCGCGGGTCCTCATCCTCGTCCAGGACGAGGCGCACGAGCCTGACCTCGCGGCTGCGCTCGGGCGTCCGCTGCCGGCGGGCGTGCAGGTCGGGTTCGTGCACCGAGCGGCGGGTGGCGACCTCCTCGAGGCGGTCCGCGAGATGGACTGGCCGGAGGGCGTGGTGGACGCTTTCGTCCACGGCGAGGCCGAGGCCACGATGAAGAGGCTGCGCCCCTACTTGATCGGGGAGCGCGGCGTCGACCGTAGGGCGGCCTCCATCTCCGGGTACTGGCGTGAGGGTCGCACCGAGGACGGGTTCCGCGACTGGAAGCGCGCCCAGGCCGACGACGAAGGAGCAACGCGATGAGGGGGCCTGGGCCTCACGGTCCCTCGCGGTATGGTCGCGGACCCGGCTGGCGCGAGGAGGGAGAGGTAGTGCGCGACGACGAACGGCACCACGACGGACGACCTCGCCCGTCGGAGCGCGAGGGAGCGGAGGCGCAGCACGGACCTCCCGGCCGACACGGACGCCGAGGGCACGGTCACCCGGGCGGTCGCGGCCGCGGCCGCGCCTCCCGCGGCGACGTCCGCGCCGCCGTCCTGCTGCTCCTGCTGGAGGAGCCGATGCACGGCTACCAGCTCATGCAGGCGGCCGCCGACCGCACGGACGGCGCCTGGCGACCGAGCCCCGGGGTCGTCTACCCGACCATCGGCTCGCTCGAGGCCGACGGCCTCGCGGTGGTCACCCGTGAGCAGGGGCGCAAGACGGTCGCCCTGACGGACGCCGGACGCACCGCCGCCGAGCAGCTCGCCGAGTCCGGGGACGACCCGTTCGCCGCGTTCACCCAGGACGGCCCCGACCTGCGCACCGAGCTGGAGCGGCTGCACGGCGCGGTCAAGGAGGTTGGCCGGCACGGCACGCCCGAGCAGCAGGAGGCCGTCCGCGTGCTCCTCGACAAGGCCCGCCGGGACGTCTACCGGATGCTGGCGGACGACGCCGGGTGACCGACCGCCCGGCCTTGGTCGTTCAGTCCTGTTCGGCTGACCGGTCCGTGACGTCACACCAAGCCGGAAGCCGCGAGCGGCTCATAGCCTTCCGCAGCGAGGAGCTCCTGCAGCTGGCGCCGACGCACGCCCACGTTGCCACCCTCGATGATCGGGTAGGCGAGGGCGTCCTGGAGGGCGCGGTGCAGCGGGTGGTTCAGGTCGTAGGACGCCATGCCGACCGCCTTGGCGAGGTCGGTGACCACTTGGAGGCCGGTCTCCGACCCGAGCACCTTGGAGTGAAGGGCCCACTCGGCAGCCGACGGATCCTGGGACATGACCGCGTCCAACGCACGCCAGGCGAGCAGTCGGGTGGCTTCGAGCCGTCCCTTGCTGTCGCTGAGCAGGTCCGCCACGGCCTGGTGCTCGATCACCGGGACTGCGCCGCCCCGCGTGTCAGTGGTCGCGAACCTGTGGGCGTGCTCGAAGGCGCGTCGCATGGCGGCCGTCGCGAAGACCCCGATGGAGGCGCCGCTGGGGATGAACGCGTTGCGGGTCAGCGCGACCCCGTCTCCCTCGGTGCCGATGAGGTGCGAGCGGGGAATGCGGACGTCGTGCAGAGCGATCCGCGAGGTCAAGCAGCCCCGCAGGCCGGGTAGGTCGTAGTGCTCCTCGACCTCGATGTGTCCAGCCAGCTCATTGGGTGTCGCCACCAGCAGCGAGACGCCCCCCGGGGCGCGGCACACGATGGTCATGACGTCGGGACCGTTGCCGTCCCACCCCGACAGGGTCGAGGCCCAGGCCTTGCGGCCGTTGACCACGTAGTGGGCGCCGTCGGGGACAGCGGTCGTCTGCGTCCCTCCGGGGGAGGCGGCCGCAAAGTTCGCAGTCCCGCCGGGCTCGGAGAACGCCATGGCTGCCAGAGGGGCACCCTCGTCCGCCAGGAACGGCGCCACGAAGCGGGCGACCTGCTCGGGGGTGCCGGCCTCGTAGAGCGGCATCAGGGCGATGAGAGGTCCGGCCAGCGTGATCACGAAGTCGGGGGACTCCACGGCCCACTCCTCGACGAGGATCGCGGCTTCGATCCCTCCGCCCGCAGCACCGCCCGCAGCCTCGGGGACGAAGCCCTTCAGGAAGCCTGCGCGGACGGCCTCCTCGACCACGGGCCGCGCCAGCAGCGCGCGGGCGAGAGGATCGGTCTCGGCGGCCTGTGCGGTGACGAGGTTGCGGAGGTGGCCTTGGGCGAAGGCGCGGGCAGCGTCCTTGAGCGCCAGCTGCTCGGGGGTGAGGGTGAACGAGACCATGACGAGCTCCTGTGACGAGGCCCGGGCTGCCGGGCGGGATCGGGGAGTGTCCAGCGTCGTTCCGGGGCCGGCGGCCCGCATGTCACTGCGTGCGCTGCTCCCGTGCCGTTCGTGCGCGAGCCTGCGTCTGCGATGGCGTCTCGCCGCGCTCGCGGCGGTATGCCCGCGAGAAGGCTGAGGTGTCGACGAAGCCGACCGCGCCGGCAACCCTGGTGACGGTGAGGGTCCTTGGGTGGGCGAGCAGGCGGGCCGCCCGCTCCAGGCGGACCCGCCGCACCGCACGGGCGAACGATTCGCCGCTGCCGTCGAAGGCGGCGTGCAGGGTCCGGGGGGAGAAACCGAGGTCTCGACACACGCTCGCCACCGACAGGCCGGGATCGCCCACGCGGGCCTGCACGTGCCTGAGCACCAGGGCCCGGCGGGCATCCCGGCTGGACGGGGGCGGGGGCTGGGCGTCGAGCATCGCCGCGGCCACGCTCGCGCAGAAGGCGTCGGTGAGACCCGGGACTGCGGGAGAGTCGGGGTCGCAGTCCCACAGCGCCGTCATCAAGGTCCGCAGGACGTCGGCGGTGGACGGTGACCGCAGCGCCCGGGCCAGCGCAGGAGGGCGGCTGGCCAGCTGCTCCTCGAGCCGCTCCCGGGGAACCTTGAACGAGAGCGTCCGCCACTCCTCCTCCTGCGCCAAGTGGTAGGGCCGCGTGGTGTCGACGACGGCTGCGAGGCCAGGGGAGGTCACGCTGCGTGAGCCGTCCTGCTCGGACTCGCACGTCCCCAGGAGCTGGAGGTTCACGAAGAAGTGCTCGCCCTCGGTCGAGGCGACCTGCCGCGGGCCGTGAGCCACCCGCTGGCCGCTGGAGCCGAGCACCGCCAGATCGAGGTCGCCGACCACGCGCCGCTCGACCCTGCCCGAGAACGTCCCGGCCGAGTGCGTCAGCTGCGGCACGAGGGGGACGAAGGCCTGGCACAGAGCGTCGTGCCAGTAGCCGAACCGGTCCGCGTGGGGACGGTCCGCGGTGTCCCAGATCTGAGCGGCCTCCATGCCCCGAGCCTGCGGTTCCTGCGTGTCGTGGGGCTGTGGGCTGCGTTGCGGTCACGTCAACGATCGCGCACGGGCGCACCGCCACCAGTCGTTGGCCGCCGAGGCAGATGCGCCGGGAACAGCGGGTATGGCGCCGAGCGGAACTCGGGCCACGGTCAGCCCTGCGCACCTCGGCGGGTGCCGATGAGGTCGATGAGCAGCCCGTAGGAGCGGACGAGGTCGACGTCCCCGTTCGTGCCGCCCTCGAGCAGCCACTGCGCCTGGAGGCCGTCCGAGGCGGCGAGCAGGAGGGCCGCCACGTCGGCGACCTCTGTGATCGGTCGACCGGCCATGACTCCGGTGGCGAGGTCGTCGGCGATCCGCCCGCGGGCCTCCCGGTAACGCGCCACCAGGTGCTCGCCGGCCTCCCCGTCAGGGTCGAGCACGCCGGTGGCCAGCATGGCCGTGTGCAGGGCCACGAACCCCGGCTCGGCCGCGTTGCGCACGGTGGCGTCGGCCAGGAGACGCAGTGAGGTGAAGTCGTCCCCGGCCCGGGCGGTGACGTCCTCGACCAGCCTGGCCTCACGGCGGCGCAGGACCTCGACGAGCAGCGCCTCGCGCGACGGGAAGTAGTGCTTCAGGGCCGCGTGCGAGACCCCGACCGCCTCCCCGATGGCGCGCATCGAGGTGCCGTCGACACCGCGCTCGGCGAAGACCTCGATGGCCCGGTCGAGGATCTCCTCGCGACGCGACTCGCTCTTGGCGTAGGGGCCGCGACGGCCGCGGCCGGCGGTGCGCACTGCCTCGTCGTCACCTGTCACGGACCCGTCGGAACTCACAGCGAGACCTTAGAGGAGACGAAAATCTCCACTTGGAGGTTTCGGGGTATGGTCCCCATCACTACAACTGTTGTGCACGGGGTCACGTGATGCCCGCACACTGAGGACCTCCTGGAGAAGACATGAGCGCAGCGTCAACGGAAGGCACGGTCGCACCCGCGACCGCCGACCTCACCGCGGAGCAGCGACAGCGTGACAACGTGGCCATCGTCGCCATCCCGGTCGCGATGCTCGGCCTGATGATCGCCATCGTCGCGCCCCTGCTGGTGTCCCTGGCGCTGCGGCTGACGACGCTCGACGCGACCTCGTCGGCCGCGAACCTCAGCCTGGTGCTCGGCATCGGCGCGTTCGTCGCCTTCGTGGTGAACCCGATCGCCGGACGACTCTCCGACCGCACCACGAGCCGGCTCGGCCAGCGCAAGCCGTGGATCTTCGCCGGCGCCGTCATCTCCTACGTGGGCATCGTGGTCATCGCGTTCGCCCCCGGCGTGTGGGCGGTCGTGCTGGGCTGGTCGATCAGCCAGCTCGGCTTCAACCTGGCCCTGGCCCCGCTCGTCGCGATGCTGCCCGACCAGGTCAGCCAGGGCGCGCGCGGCAAGGTGGCCTCGCTGATCAGCCTCGCGCAGAACGGCAGTGCGGTGATCGGCACCTACTTCGTCCAGCTCTTCGCGATCGGCCTGACCCAGAGCCTGCTGCCCAGCCTCATCGGCCTCGTCGTCCTGGTGCTGGCGGTGCTCCCGATCAAGGACGTGCGCCGCGCCGAGCCGCCGACGGATCGGCTGAGCATCGTCAGCATCTTCGCCTCGTTCGTCTTCGACCCGCGCAAGCACCCGGACCTCGGCTGGGCGTGGGTGGCGCGCTTCTGCCTCATCACGACCCAGTTCACCGCGACGAGCTACCTGACCTACTTCGTCATCGACGAGCTCGGCTACTCCGTCGCCGAGGCCGCGACCAAGGTCTTCCAGGGCACCTTGCTCAATGCGCTGGGCATCCTGCTCACCACGTTCTTCTTCGGCTGGCTCTCCGACCGCACCGGCCGCCGCAAGCCGTTCGTCCTGGCCAGCGCCGTGGTCGCGGCCCTCGGCCTCGGCATCATGGCCACCGCCGGCACGCTCACGGTCCTGCTCGTCGCCGAGCTCGTGCTCGGCATGGGCATGGGCGCGTTCCTCGCCGTCGACCTGGCGCTGGTCTCCGACGTGCTGCCCGACGACGGCCAGGCGGGCAAGGACCTCGGCGTCATCAACATCGCGCAGGCGCTGCCGCAGTCGCTCGTCCCGGTCGTGGCGCCGGCCGTGGTCGCCGGCGTCGGGTACCCCGGCCTGTTCCTCGGCGGGGCCGCCTTCGGCGTGCTCGGCGGGCTCGCCGTCCTGATGGTCCGCGGGGTCCGCTGAGCGCGAAGCGCGGACGACACTGATCTTCTCGACGTGTGACGGGAAGATCAGTGTCGATCCGCCGGTCGCGTGGGTACTGGCAGGGCATGACCACCGTCGCCCAGAACATCGTCGACACCCTCGAGGCCAACGGCGTCACGCGCGTCTACGGCGTCCCCGGTGACTCCCTCAACGGCTTCACCGACGCCCTGCGTGGCTCCGGCATCCGCTGGATGCACACGCGGCACGAGGAGGCGGCGGCGTTCGCGGCGTCCGCCGAGGCCGCCACGACCGGCAACATCGCGGTCTGCGCCGGGTCCTGCGGGCCCGGCAACCTGCACCTGATCAACGGCCTCTACGACGCCAACCGGTCCCGCGTGCCGGTGGTCGCCATCGCCGCCCACATCCCCACCGCGGAGATCGGCACCAACTACTTCCAGGAGACCCACCCGCAGGACCTGTTCCGCGAGTGCAGCGTCTACTCCGAGTACGTCGCCAGCCCCGCCCAGATGCCGCGTCTGCTGCGCATCGCGATGCAGACCGCCGTGGAGAAGCAGGGCGTCGCCGTCCTCGTCGTCCCCGGCGACGTGGCGCTGGCCGAGGCCGCCGACACCACGGTCTCCACCATCACCACCACCCGGCCCCGCGTCGTCCCGCAGGACGACCAGCTGGCCGAGGCGGCTCGTCTGCTCGACGCGGGCAAGCGCGTCACGATCCTGGCCGGCGCCGGGTGCGCCGACGCCCACGACGAGGTGGTGGCCCTCGCCGACACCCTCGGCGCACCGGTCGTCCACGCCCTGCGCGGCAAGGAGCACCTCGAGCACGACAACCCCTTCGACGTGGGCCTGACCGGCCTGCTCGGGTTCTCCTCGGGCTACAAGGCGATGGAGGAGTCCGACACCCTGCTGATGCTGGGTACCGACTTCCCCTACACCCAGTTCTTCCCCGAGCACGCCAGGACGATCCAGGTCGACATCAGGGGCGAGCAGCTCGGCCGGCGCACCACCATCGACCTCGGCATCGTCGGCGACGTGGCCGAGACCGCCCGGGGCCTGCTGTCGCGGCTGACCCGCAAGACCGACCGCGGGCACCTCGAGGACGCCCTCGCCCACTACAGGAAGACCCGGGCGCAGCTGGACGACCTGGCCAGCCCCACCAAACCGGGCCGCAAGATCCACCCGCAGTACCTCACCCGCGTCATCGACACCCACGCGAGCGACGACGCCGTCTTCATCCCCGACGTCGGCTCCCCGGTCACCTGGGCCTCGCGGTACCTCACGATGAACGGACGTCGCCGGCTCATCGGGTCCTTCAGTCACGGCACCATGGCCAACGCGCTGCCGCAGGCCATCGGCGTGGCCGCCTCGCACCCCGGCCGCCAGGTCGTCGCGCTCGCCGGCGACGGCGGCCTCGCCATGCTCATGGGCGAGCTGTTGACGCTGAAGCAGCTGGACCTGGACGTCACCGTCGTCGTCTACAACAACTCCTCGCTCAACTTCGTCGAGCTGGAGATGAAGGCGGCCGGGTTCGTGAACTTCGCGACCGAGCTCGACAACCCCGACTTCGCCCAGGTCGCGCGTGCGATCGGCCTGCACGGCGTCCGGGTCGAGGAGTCCGAGGACGTGGAGGCCGCCGTGAAGGAGGCGCTCGCGCACCGGGGGCCCTCGCTGATCGACGTGGTCACCGACCGGCAGGAGATGTCGATGCCGCCGACGGTCACCGCCGAGCAGGTCAAGGGCTTCACGCTCTACGCGCTGCGCACCGTCATGTCCGGTCGCGGCGACGAGATCATCGACCTGGCCCGCACGAACCTGCGCCAGCTCTTCTGAGCCGACGCTCCCGTCTCGGAAGGGATCCGCAGCGTGGGCGTGGCCCAGCGGCACCAGCAGTCGCACCCACGGCAGCCTGGGGGCAACCCCGCCGCCGACCCCGGCGGCGCCCGGCGCGCCACGATCTGGCTCTTCGCCGGGGTCGCGGGCGTGACCGCCTCGACCAACTACTACAACCAGCCGCTGGTCGACTCGATCGCGCGCGGCTTCGGGGTCTCCGACTCCGCGGCCGCCACGTCGGTCACCGTGGCGCAGGTCTGCTACTCGCTCGGTTTGCTGCTCATCGTGCCCTCGGGCGACCTGCTCCGACGGCGTCGCCTGGCGACCGTCCTGCTCGCGCTGGTCGCCCTCGGGCTGGTGGCGCAGGGCTTCGCCCCCACCTACCCGACCTTCCTGGCCGGGCTGGTGCTCACGGCGTTCGGCGCGGTCACCTCCCAGGTGCTGGTGGCGTTCTCGGCCTCGCTGGCGCCGCCCGGCCAGCGGGCCGGCACCGTGGGCACGGTCATGAGCGGGATGCTGCTCGGCATCCTGCTCGGACGCAGCGTGGCAGGCATCCTCTCCGAGGTGGGCGGCTGGCAGACCGTGTACCGGGTGGCGGCCGTCCTCGCCGTCCTGGCCCTGCTCGGCGTCCGCGCGCTCGCGCCCGAGGGCGGGCACGACGGGCCCACCCCGCGGTACCTGGCGGTGCTCCGCTCCATGCCCCCGCTGCTGGTGCGCTTCCCGCGCCTGGTCAGCCGCACGCTCATGGGCGGTCTCACCTTCGCGGGCGCCAGCGCGGTCTTCGCGACGATGTCGCTGCACCTCTCGCGCGACCCGTTCGACCTCTCCGACGGAGTCATCGGGCTGATCGGCCTGGTGGGCGTGGCAGGCGCGGTGGCGGCCACGCCCATCGGACGCGGCGTCGACCGCGGCTGGGACCGCTGGCTCGGCCTCGCGACCATCAGCTCCCTCGGCCTCGCCTGGGTGCTGTTCTCGACCTGGGGCGCCACGTCCATCGTGGTCTTCGTGGTGGCGATGGTGCTGCTGGACCTCGGTCTCCAGGGCACCCACGTGGCCAACCAGGGCGTCATCCAGTCCCTCGACGACGCGGCCCGCGCCCGGATCACCTCGATCTACATGACCGGGTACTTCCTCGGCGCCACGCTCGGCTCGGCGATCGGTGTGGCGGCCTGGGACGCGGGCGGCTGGACCGGCATCTGCGTCGCCGGCTTCGTCCTCCTCGTCCTGGCCTACGCGGCCTGGGGCCTGGACACCGTGCTCGCCCAGCGCGAGCGCCGCGCAGCGAGCGCGGCGTGAGCACGCACTGATCCTTCTCCGGACGCACGCCGGCCCGCCGACACCTTCCGAGGAGGCGTCGACGGGCCGGACGGGTGGACGGGGAGGGGGCTCGAGCACCACCACGAGCAGCACCCCACCCCGCCGGTCACAGGCCGAGTCGGCAGCAACGTGCTGCCGACTCGGCGGGATCAGGGGCGGGTCACCAGGAGGACTTGGTGATCCCGGGCAGCTCCCCGCGGTGCGCCATCGAGCGCAGGTTGAGGCGGGAGAGCCCGACCTTGCCGACGTAGCCGCGGGGGCGTCCGTCGACCTGGTCGCGGTTGCGCACGCGCACGGGGCTCGCGTCGCGGGGCAGCCTCGAGAGGGCGCGCACGGCGGCCTCCCGGGCCTCGGCGGTGGACGCCGTCCGCACCGCCTCCTTGAGGGCGGCGCGTCGCTCGGCGTACCGCGCGACGGTGCGCTTGCGGCGCTCGTTGGCGGCGATCTTCGAGGTCTTGGCCATCAGATCCTCACTCCTCGCCGCTGCAGGTCGGCGACGACGGCCTCGATGCCGCGGGCGTCGACCACCGTGATGCCGCGGGCGCTGAGCGTGAGCGTCACGCGTCGGCCCAGGCTGGGCACCCAGTAGCGCTTCTTCTGGACGTTGACGTCGAAGCGTCGGTTGGTGCGGCGGTGGCTGTGCGAGACGTGGTGGCCGAACTGCGGCGTGGTGCCGGTGACCATGCAGGTGCGGGACATGCGGTCCTCTCGTGGACGGACGGGGGCCTCAGCCCTGGCGGGCCTTGAGCCGGGGGTTCTGCTTGTTGATGACGTACGTGCGGCCGCGGCGGCGCACGACCTGGGAGCCGGGCTGCTTCTTCAGCGAGCGCAGGGAGTTGCGGACCTTCATCGGGTCTCCTTCGGAGCCTTCGGGGACGGGGAGCGGGAGCGCTCAGCGGCGCGCAGAGGTGTAGGGGAGCAGCGCGACCTCGCGGGCGTTCTTGATCGCCCGGGTGACCATCCGCTGCTGGCGCGGGGTGATGCCGGTGACGCGGCGGCTGCGGATCTTGCCGCGGTCGGAGACGAACGTCCGCAGCAGGTCGGTGTCCTTGTAGTCGACGTGGGCGACGGTGGGTGCCAGGAGCGGCTGCGAGCGGCGGGTGCGGGTGGTGGTCCGCGGCTTGCGGGCCCCGCGCGGCGCGCTCATCGGGCGTTCCCCGGCAGCTGGACCAGGCCGCGCTGCACGGCACGCACGAGCGGCCGGGGCACGCGGTGCACCTCGCCGTCGACGACGACGGGCACCAGGTCGGGGGCGGTCGCCTTCCAGGCGGACCGGCGGTGGCGGGTGTTGCTGCGCGACGTGCGGCGCTTGGGCACGGCCATGGCGTGCTCCTCTCGATGGGAAGGGGTCGGGGAAGTGGGGTCAGGCGACGTCGGTGATCTCGCCGAGCCACGGCTCGAGACCGTCCTCGGCGACCCGCCAGGAGCCGGTGCCGAGCAGGCCCTCCTCGGGGGTCACGAGCATCCGCTCGAACGCCTCCTCGAGGCCGGCGGGCGGCTCGCCGACGCCGGTGTAGACGAGCCGGGTGAGCGGGGTGCGGGCGCCCCAGCGCTGCCAGGTGCCGATGCTCAGCTGGCCGCCGGCGCCGCTCCACTCGCCGAGGTCGCCGGGTCGGGTGGCGACCCAGAAGCAGCCGCGGGCACGCCACCGGCCACGGCCCAGCGACTCGATGTCGTCGACGAGCCGCTCCGGGTGGAACGGGCGGTGGGAGACGAGGACGCGGCGCCAGGCCCGCGCCTCGCCGGTCTGCTCGGTGGACGGCTCGGCCAGCGGCTCGTCGTCGGTGGGCAGCATCCACGCGACCGCGGCCTCGTGGTCGTGCCGCCCGGCGAGCAGGGCACCGGCGTCGAGCTCCGCGCAGCCGGTCACGAGCATGGCCTCTGGTCGGGCCAGGGCACCGACGAGGGCGGCGAGCTGCGGCCCGGACCCGCCGGTCAGCACCGTGACGTCGGCCAGCTCGACCTGGGCGCAGGCGACCTCGCCCAGGCCACGGTCGTCGTCGGGGCCGGTCTGCAGGCCGCGGTCGGCCAGGTCGTCGTCGCAGAGCAGGTCCTCGACGACGTCCTCCCCGCCGGCGTCCACCTCGCCCCCGAGGGCCGCCACGACGCTCGCGAGCCGGACGTGGCGGGCGAGCCGGGTGTCGTGCTCGAGGACGGCGCTGACCTGGTCGGCCTCGCTGGCCACGGGCAGGCAGGAGACGACCGCGTCCCACCGGCCGGCGCGAGCGAGGTGCTCGATGGTGGGCAGGACGTCCTCGCGCAGGGCGCAGTCGACGCAGGCGTGCTCGAGCTCGACGTGCGCGGTCTCGAGGTGGCCGGAGGCGTCGGAGACGGTGCGGGTGAGCACCTGGGTGGCGGGGTCGATGCGGTGCCGGACCACGACGGCACCGGGCAGGTCCAGCGAGAGCGCCAGCACCGCGGCGTCCATGGCCGTGGCGTCGACGCCGGTGACGACGAGCAGGGGTGTGCGCACAGCGCTCCTCCGTTCATGAGAATGAGAACGAGTCTCATTACAGCACGGTCGGGCGAGGTGTGCACGTCCGGGACGCAGCACGGGCCCGCTGCCGGTGGCAGCGGGCCCGTGTGCGTTCACCTCCCCTGAAGGGCTCCGAGGGAGGGTCTCGTGGGGCGGATCAGTGGCTGATCCACGCGGGAGGGGTCAGCGCAGGCCGACCTTCTCGGCGGCCTCGAACAGGACGCCGGCGGCCTCGGTGAGGCCCTCGACGCGGCCGAGCGAGGTGTCCTCGTGCTCGATGTTCACGCACATGTCGGGGTCGATCTTGTTGAGCTCGACGAGCCAGCGCGACCAGAAGTCGGCGTCGTGGCCGCGGCCGAGGGCCACGAAGTCCCACGCGGAGTCCTTCGGCCACTCGTTGGCCCACTCGTCGCCGCCGAGGTTCACGCGGTCCTCGGACGGGTCGAGCTTGCGGAAGCCGTTGTCCAGCACGCCGTAGAGCGCGGCGCGCTCGGTGTTCACGCGGACGTCCTTGGCGGCGGCGTGGAAGACGAGCTCGCCCAGGTCGGCGGTGACGGCCACCGGGTCCATCTGCTGCCAGAACAGGTGCGAGGCGTCCAGCTCGACGCCCACGTGGGTCGCGCCGGTCATCTCGACGAGGCGGCGGATGTCGCGCGGGTTGAAGACGACGTTCTGCGGGTGCAGCTCGAGAGCGACCTTGACGCCGAGGTCGGCGGCGAGTCGGTCGGTCTCCTTCCAGAACGCGGCGGCGACGTCGAACTGGTAGTCCAGGACGTCGAGGGCGGCCGAGTTCCAGGCGTTGACGATCCAGTTGGGGCGGGTCGAGCCGGGCTCGCCGCCGGGCAGGCCCGACATGGTCACGACGCGGGTCTGGCCCAGGCGCGCGGCCAGCTTGATCGAGCGGCGCACGTCCTCGGAGTGCTTGTCGCCGATGGCCTTGGTGGGGTGCAGCGGGTTGCCGTTGCAGTTGAGGCCGGCGATCTCCACGCCGGTGCCCTCGAAGATCCCGAGGAAGTCGTCGCGCGCGGTGTCGCTGGTGAGGATCTCGTCGATGTTCGGCACGTGCACCGGGGGCAGGAAGCCGCCGGTGTTGATCTCGATGCCGGTCAGGCCGACCGACGAGATGACCTCCAGGGCCTCGGGGAGGCTCCGGTCGTGCAGGATCGCGTTGTAGACGCCGTAGCGCATGGACTTCCTCCGCTGTGAGGACGCCGGGGACCGGCTTCGGGTGGGTGTGGGGCACGTCCCCATGAGGCCGGGCCCGCACGGGGGCCGGGCCGGAGAAGGTGACGTGCCACACAGCGTACGCTTCGTGGCTAGCACGTGCTAGTCCGAGGCGCGGAAACCTTGCCCAGGTGCAGACCTCAGGCCGGCGCCGGGCCGGTGGTGCGTCGCTGGACGAGGGTCGGCGCCACGAGCTGCACGCGCTCGCCCACGTCCTCGCCGCCCGCGCGGGCCACGAGGCGGCGCACCGCCAGGTCGGCCAGGGTGCGCGGGTCCTGGCGCAGCGTCGTGATGCCCAGGACCTCCGCGCCGGCCAGGCGGCTGTCGTCGTGGCCGACGAGGGAGACCTGCTCGGGGACGCGGACGCCGGCCCGGTTGAGGGCGGTCAGCGCGCCGGCGGCCACGTCGTCGCTGTACGCCACGACCGCCGTCGGCAGGGTGTCGGCGTCCGCGAGCATCTCGGTCATCGCGAGGAAGCCGTCCATCTGGTCCTGCCCGGCGCACTCGACGACCTCGAGGGTCACGTCCTCGTGCCTGTCGGCGGCCCGCGCCAGGGCGGCCGCGCGCGAGGCGGCCACGAGCCCAGGGCCGCCGCGCAGGTGGGCGATCCGGCGGTGGCCGAGGTCGTGCAGGTGCTCGAGCGCCAGGCTCATGGCGGCGTCGTCGTCCGAGCGGACCACGTCGACCTCCGGATGGGCGACCTCCCAGCCGAGCACGACCAGCGGCAGCTGGCCGGCGAGCCGGGGCTCGGCGACCTGCGGGCCGAGCATGACGAGCGCGTCGAAGCGCAGGTCCTGGAGCGAGGTGAGTGCCGTGGCCTCGTCCCGGGTGGGGGTGCTGAACCCGAGGGCGAGGCCCCAGCGCACCTGCTCGGCCGCCCCGTAGAGGGCCTCGAGCAGCTCGAGGTGGAAGTGGCCCTCCTGGCCGAAGAGCACGCCCAGCATCTGCGAGTCGAGGCTGGCCAGCGAGCGCGCCCGCAGGTCCGGGCGGTAGCCGAGGTCGGCGGCCGCGGCCAGCACCCGCTCGCGAGTGGCGGGGCTGGCGCCGGGCCGGTCACGCAGGACCAGCGAGACCAGGGTGGGGGAGACGTCCGCGGCGCGGGCCACGTCGGCGAGCGTCACGCGGCGGGCGGGACGACGGGGGCGGGCCTCCGGGGTCGCGGGCGGGACGTCGGGCATGGCGTAGGTCTAGCCGCCTCGGCCGCAGGGGGCAAGCGCGGTCATTTCCATGGATTGACTAAAGCGCTTTAGAAAAATGCGCGGAAACCATTGACCGCGGTTCTCGCCGACCCGCACACTCCTGTGCTGCGACCGGGGCCACGTGCCCCGACGGCCCCGACGCGAGCTGCCCGCGAGACCTCCCGCGGCCCTGCGTCCGACCCGAGAAGGACCTCGCCATGACCACTGTGGTGCCCGAGTACAACCCGTTCGCCCCCGGCTTCTACGACGACCCGTTCCCGACGTACGCGTGGATGCGCGACGCGGCGCCGGTCTTCCACAGCGAGCGCTGGGGCTGGTACGCCCTCTCGCGGTTCGAGGACGTGCGCACTGCGATCCTGGACGCCGACACCTTCCGCAGCTTCGAGGGCATGGACCTCGACGACACCGCGCACATGCAGCTCGGCCCGGGGTCGCTGCCCAACACCGACAACCCGCGCCACGACAAGATCCGCGCGATCGTGCAGCCCTGGTTCACCCCGCGCCGCATCGGCGGGCTGGAGGAGCCGATCCGCCAGGTGGTGCGCAACCTCGTCGCCCAGTGGCGCGAGCGGGGGAGCGCCGACCTCGCCGCCGAGCTGGCCTGGCCGATGCCGTTCGACGTGTTCTTCACGCTCATGGGCCTCCCGATCGCCACGGGCGAGGAGCGCGAGCGGCTCGAGGGCTGGGTCCACGGCCTCAAGGGCCGCGTGCCCGGCACCCCGCACCTCACCGACGCCGCCGTGGTCGACACCGCCGCCATCACCCAGTACTTCCGCGACCTCCTCCAGGAGCGCAAGGAGCGCCCGGCCGACGACCTGGTCAGCCTCATCGCGCACGCCGAGATCGACGGCGTCCCCTTCGCGCCCGAGGACATCGACCCGGCCTCCGAGGTGCTCGGGCTGATGATGGTGCTGTTCCTCGGCGGCGTGGAGTCCACCGCCGGCCTCACCGCCACCACGCTCAAGCTGCTGGCCGAGAACCCCGACCAGCGCGAGCTGGTCCGCGCCGACCCCACGCTCATCCCGCAGGCGATCGAGGAGGCCGTGCGCTGGGCGACCCCGCTCCAGCTCACCGCCCGCACCACCTCGCGCGACGTGCACCTGCACGGTCAGGTGATCCCGCAGGGCTCCCGCGTGGCGCTGGTGACCGGTGCCGCCAACCGCGACGAGCGCCGGTTCCCCGACGCCGACCGCTACGACGTCACCCGCGGCCTGATCAAGCACGTGGGCTTCGGCGAGGGCGTGCACGGCTGCCTCGGTGCGCCGCTCGCGCGCCTGGAGGTGCGGATCGCGCTGGAGGAGGCGCTGCCCGTGCTCGGCGACTACGAGCTCGACGGCGCCCCGACCTTCTACCCCAGCTCCGTCAACATGTACTGCTGGCAGCACCTGCCGGTCACCTTCACCCCGCCCGCCGCCGAGACCCAGGCGCTCGACGGCAAGCGCGAGGAGACCGCCTCGACCGCGCTCACCGAGCACGCCGTGGTCGTGGAGGAGAAGGTCGAGGCGGCGGACGGCGTCGTGGCGATCACCCTGCGCGCCGACTCCGTCGACGGCCGGCTGCCGTCGTGGGCCCCGGGTGCCCACGTGGACGTCGTCGCCGGCGACGCGCCCGTGCGCCAGTACTCGCTGTGCGGTGACGTCGAGGACCGCGGCCGCTACCGGATCGGCGTGCTCCGTGAGCCCGCCAGCCGCGGCGGCTCGGCGCACCTGCACGAGGGCGTCTCCGTCGGCGACCGGCTGGTCGTCCGCGGCCCGCGCAACCACTTCGCGCTCAGCCCCTCGCCGCGGTACCTGTTCCTCGCCGGCGGCATCGGCATCACCCCGATCCTGCCGATGATCGCCGCCGCCGAGGCGGCCGGCGCCGAGTGGCAGCTCGTCTACGGCGGTCGGACGAAGGCGTCCATGGCGTTCCTCGACGAGCTGGCCGTGCACGGCGACAAGGTGCGCCTCGTCCCGCAGGACACCGACGGCCACCTGCCGCTCGCCGAGCTGCTCGGCACGCCGCTGGCCGACACCCAGGTCTACGTCTGCGGCCCCGGCCCTCTGCTCGACGCGGTGGAGGAGAGCTGCGCCCACTGGCCCTCGGGCTCGCTGCACCTGGAGCGGTTCGCGCCGCGCGAGGACGCCGACCTGGGTCCCGCTCGGCCGTTCGAGGTGCAGCTCGTCCGCACCGGCGTCACCCTGCACGTGCCGGCCGACCGCAGCGCGCTCGACGTGGTGCACGAGGCGGGCGTCGACGTCCTCTCCTCCTGCGCGGAGGGCACCTGCGGCACCTGCGAGACCCGGGTGCTGGAGGGCGAGGTGGAGCACCGCGACTCGGTGCTCGAGCCCGCCGAGCGGGCCGCGCAGGACTGCATGATGCTCTGCGTCTCCCGCGCCTGCTCGGACCGGCTCGTGCTGGACCTCTGAGGCTCGCGGAAGGAACGACAGCGCCCCCGCCCCGGTCTGGTGACCGGAGCGGGGGCGCTCTGCTGTCCTGCTTGCTGGGAGAGGCCGATCAGGGGTCGAGCAGGTCCAGGAACCCGCCGACCGTCTCGCCGACCTGCCCGCGCCACGCGGCCACGAGACCGCGCACGTTGGCGCCGGAGGAGACCGCCGCCGGCACGGCCGAGCCGAGCTTGGCGAGCAGCTCCTGGCGCACCTCGGTGTTGACGTTGACCTTGCCGATGCCGCGTCGGGGCGCGGCGGCGAGGTCGGCGCGGGGGAGGCCCGACGCGCCGTGCAGCACCAGCGGGACGCCGGCGGCGTCGCTGACCTCGCGGATGCGGGCCAGCAGCTCCCAGTCCAGGTGCGGGTCGCCCACGTAGTTGCCGTGCGCGTTGCCGATGGAGACCGCGAGCAGGTGCGCGCCGGAGCGCTCCAGGAACACCGCGACGTCGGCCGGGTCCGTCATGCCGGTGGGCACGTGGGAGACCTTGTCGGTGCGGTCCTCGTCGCCGGCCAGGGCGCCGAGCTCGGCCTCCACGCAGGTGCCCTCGGGCAGCCGCGCGATGACCGAGGCGACGAAGGCGGCGTTCTCGTCCAGGGAGAGGTGCGAGCCGTCGGCGAGCACGGCGTGCGCGCCGGCGTCCACCGTGGCCTCGATGAGGTCGGGGTCCCGCGCGTGGTCCAGCTGGACGACGACGGGCACGCTCGCGCCGTCGGCGAGCCCGCGCAGCGCACGGACCAGGCGCAGGCCGGTCGCCTCGGCGGCCACCACGGGCGGCACGAGGAGGATGACCGGCCGCCTGCGCTCCTCGGCGGCCGTGACCGTCGCCAGCGCGGTGGAGAAGTCGTAGCAGGCCACCGCCGTCACCGCGCCGCCCGCGGCCAGACGCGCCGAGACCACCCCGGCCAGGTCGGCCGGGGTGGTCGCGGGAGCGGTGGCGTGAGCCGTCACAGACCCACCGCGGAGACGATGCCGAAGCAGACGGCGGTGAGCAGGAAGCCGGCGATGCCGAGGACCGAGGTCAGCACGGTCCAGGTGCGCAGGCCGTCGGCCACCGAGAGACCGAGGAACCGGGTGACCACCCAGAAGCCGGAGTCGGTGACGTGGGAGAAGCCGAGCGCGCCGAAGCCGGTGGCCAGGACGAGCAGGGCGACCTGCACGGTGGTGTAGTCGCCGCCCACGACCGCCGTGGTGAGCAGGCCGAGGGTGGTGACGATGGCGACCGTGGCCGAGCCCTGGGAGACGCGGAGGACCACGGCGACCAGGAACAGGGCGAGCAGCAGCGGCATGCCGGTGGCGGACAGCGAGTCGGCCAGGGCGGTGCCGATGCCGGAGACGGTCAGCACCTTGCCGAAGACGCCGCCGGCGCCGGTGACGAGGATGATGATCGCGGCCGGGGCGAGGCCCGCGTCCAGAGCGGAGCCCAGGTCGGCGGAGCTGACGCCGCGGCGGGTGCCGAGCACGTAGTAGGCGATGAAGGTCGTCACGAGCAGGGCGACGGCCGGGGCGCCGACGAAGCCGAGCACGGTGTCGGCGGTGGAGCCCTCGGTGACCATGAGCCCACCGATGGTGCCGGCCATGATCATCACGATCGGGAGCAGGATGAAGAACATCACCGAGCCGGAGCCGGCCGGGTTCTCGCGGGCCGCCTTGGCCACGGCGGACTCGTTCTCCTCCGCGGCGGGGGTGCCGGTGGCACCGGTGCCCGAGGCCAGCATCGACTCGCGGAACGACGCGAAGGTACGCGCGGTCTCGGGGAGCATCGCGATGTCGCGCTTGTTCAGCACGCCGGCGACGTAGTAGCTCAGGAACGCCAGCGGGATGCAGATGACCAGGCCGAAGATGGTGATCCAGCCGAGGTCGGCGTCCACGATCGCGGCGCCGCCGACCACGCCCGGGTGCGGGGGCACGGTCACGTGGATGGCGAGCATGATGCCGCCGACGGGCAGACCGACCTTGACCGGGTCGGCGCCGAGCGCCACGGCGAAGCCGTAGATGATCGGGATCAGGACGATGAACCCGACGTCGAAGAAGACCGGGATCGCCAGCAGGAAGGCCACCGCGGTCAGCGCCGCGATGATCTTGGCCTCGCCGAACGTCGAGGTGAACGTGTCGGCCAGCGAGCGGGCGCCGCCCGAGACCTCGATGAGCTTGCCGAGCATGGTGCCCAGACCGACGAGGAGGGCGACGTTGCCGAGCGTGCCGCCCATGCCTTCCACGATCGTGGTGACGACGTCACCGAGCGGGATGCCGACGACGAGCGCGGTGAGCACGCTGACGCCGAGGAGTGCGAGGAACGCCGGCAGCTTGAGCCGGATGATCGCGACGAGCAGCACCGCCACCGCCACGATGGCGGTGATGAGCAGACCGGTCGTACCCATGGGTGGTCTCCTTCGAGAGTGGACGGCCGAGGCCGCATGGACAGCAGTGTGTTGCGTGCGTGCGCAGGGCACAGCAACCGGCGGGCAACAGGGAGCGCCAGCCGGCGGGGAGCGGGGGGTCAGGCGGATAGTGCGCGACGAGAAGCACCCGGAACGGGCGCGAACCGGTGCTTGTCGTCGCGCACTATCGGAGCAACGTCAGTCCTGAGCGGGACGCTGCGGGGCGAGGGTCTTGATGACGGCCGAGTCGTCGGCCAGCCCGAGGCCCTGGGCCTCGCCGAGGAGGAAGAGCTGCTCGGCGGCGACGGCGACCGGGGCGGCGAGGTGGTGCTCGCGGGCCGCCTTGCCGACGATGCCGAGGTCCTTGACGAAGATGTCGAGGCGGCTGAGCACCTCGGCACCGTCCTCGTCCCAGGCCTGGAGCATCCGGGGGCCGCGGTTGCCGAGCATGAAGCTGGCGGCGGCACCGGCCTGGAGGCCGTCGAGGGTGCGCTGCAGGTCGAGGCCCAGCTTGTCGGCCAGCGCCAGCGCCTCGGCGGCGGCAGCGATGTGGACGCCGCAGAGCAGCTGGTTGACGGTCTTCATGGCCTGGCCGTCGCCGGCCTTGTCGCCGACCACGACGAGCGTGGAGGACATGGCGTCCAGCACCGGCTGGGCCTTCTCGCGGTCGGACGGGGTGCCGCCCACGACCACGAGCAGGTCGCCGGCGCCGGCGCGGGCCGGACCACCGGACAGCGGGGCGTCGACCAGGCCGATGCCCAGCTCGGCCAGCTTCTCGGCGGCCTCGACGACGACGCCCATGCCGACGGTGCTGGTCATGAGCACCACGGAGCCGGCCGACAGCACCTCGGCGATGCCGTTCTCGCCGAACAGGCTCTCGGAGAGCTGGGCACCGTCACGCACGGCGAGCAGCACGACGTCGGCCGGGGCCGCCGCGGAGCGGGCGTCGGGGTGCACGGTGATGCCGGAGGAGGCGGCGAGCTCGGCGCGCGCCGCGGCGGGGTCGAAGCCGTGGACCGTCGCGACCGTCGTCAGGTTCTGCGCCATCGGCAGACCCATGGCACCCAGGCCCAGGACGCAGACGGACAGACCCTCGGTGGGGGTGCTGGTCTCGGGGGTGACGGCGGTGGCGGTCATCGGGTGGCTCCTTCGGACAGGGTGCGGACGACGTGGGTCAGGGAGTCGTCGTTGCCGACGTTGCCGGCGAAGACGACGTAGGGGGTGCCGAGGCCGGGCCCGTCCATGGGCTGCCACAGCGAGACGATGCCGGGGAGCATCGGGCCGCGGACCATGGCGCGGCTCATGCCGAGACCCTCGGTCGCGGTGTCGGAGGAGGTGATGCCTCCCTTGGCGATGACGAAGCGCGGGCCGGCCGTGCCGGCCTCGCCGCCCACGCCCTCGTCGACGACGGTGCGCACGACCCCGACCAGGGCGGCCGAGACGGTGCGGGAGATGTCGAGGCTCTTGGCCCCGTCCTCGACGCGGACGAGGGTGCGCGAGGTGTGCAGGACGACGGTGCCGGACTGCAGCCCCTTCTTCACCCGGGCCACGACGTCGGCGACGTGGGCCTGCGACTGCGCGGGGTCCAGCACGAGCGGGACCTCGAGCTCGACGACCTCCTGCTCGACGTCGCTGGCGCGCAGGTCGGCGAGCTGGCGGGTGGTGAGGGCGACGTGGCTGCCGATGACGACGAGGCCGCCGGTCGCGGCACCGCCCTCGGCGCCGTAGACGGTCTCGGGGTCCAGCGGGGCCGGCGGCTCGAGGCCGATCAGCGCGCGGACGAAGGTCGGCCCGACGCGGTGCACGAAGGTGTGGCCGTGCTCCTGGGCGAGCAGGACGCCGAGGGCGACGACCCGCAGGTCCTCCTCGGTCACGGCGTCGACGGCGACGGGGAGGCCGCCGGTCGCCTGCTCGAGGACCTCGGCGACGGCCTCGGGGCCGCCCTCGCGGATGGTGCGCAGGTCGACGTTGAGCACGTCGGCCGCGGCGTACCGGCCCTGCGTCACCTCGGCGACCCAGTCGCGCAGGTCGGAGGAGGAGTAGCCGAACGTGGCGTCCTTGGCGAACTCGGTCTCGCCGACCGGCACGGCCTCGCCGTTGGTCACCCAGTAGTGCACGCCGTCGACGGTCACGCGGCCGGCGTCCGGGAAGGCGGGGACGAGCAGGACGGCGTCGACCTGGTGCCCGGCGACGGTGCTGCCGCTCGCGGTGGTGACGTCGGCGGCGACCTCCTCGACGAGGGTGTCGGTCTCCAGCGGGAAGTGGCCACGCAGGGTGGAGTCGCCACGCGAGACGAACGTGACCTCGACGCCGGCGGCGGCCGCCGCGGCGCGGGCCGAGCGGGCGACCTCGCGGTTGCGCTGCGCCGCCTCGGCCGGGTCGAGGCTGCGGGTGTTCGTGAGCACGTAGACGGCCGGGACCTGCTGCTCGAGGGCCCAGGCCAGGTCGGCCTCGGTCCAGCGGGTCAGCACGGGCAGCCCGGCGACGGGCTGGGTGCCGGTGGGGTCGTCGTCGAGGACGACGAGGACGGGGGCCTTCGCGGCCTTCGCCTCGACCTCGGCGGCGCTGGTCGTGGGCGACGGTGCGTGACCGGCCAGGACCTGCGTGATGGTGGTCATGGGGGAGCTACTTCCGGGCTAGTTCTCTGATGTCAGACATCTGACAGTAAGTGTGTGACCTGAGTCGCGTCAACGTGAAGGCATGGTCCACATCACGAGACGGCCGTCACACGTCCTGAAACGTTCCAGCGGCCCTGTCAGTCGGTGTCCGGGCGCGACTGACGGCCCCCGCGACGGGGGTCGGAGGGGCGGTGCCTCAGTCCTTCAGGACGTAGGTGTGCAGGTCGTCCAGCGTCTGCTGCATGTGCCCGGCCATGGCCGCGCGGCAGGCCTCTGCGTCGCGCGCCTCGGCGGCGACCAGCACGTTCTCGTGGTGGACGAGCGCGTGCGCCTGGATCTCCGGCACCTCGGAGGTCTCCAGCCGCGTCTGCGCGAGCAGGCGCCGCACCGGGTCGAACATGACCGGGACCAGCAGGTTGCCCGAGGCGTGCAGCAGCACGTCGTGGAAGGCCAGGTCGTGCTCGACGAAGGAGTCGACGTCGCTGCTGAGGTGGGCTGCGCGCATGGCGTCCAGGTGGGCGCGCAGGGCCGCCACGTCCTCGTCGGTGACGCGGGGGCCGGCGAGCTCGGCGGCCCCGACCTCGATCATCCGCCGCATCTCGAGGACCTGCAGC
The DNA here is from genome assembly GCF_023656415.1 of Nocardioides bruguierae. Taxonomy (GTDB): domain Bacteria; phylum Actinomycetota; class Actinomycetes; order Propionibacteriales; family Nocardioidaceae; genus Nocardioides; species Nocardioides bruguierae. Next base: position 125,110 of record NZ_JAMOIL010000012.1, on the reverse strand, counting down.
GACATGGCGCGCGCGCCGCCGCTGGCCGTCGCGGCCCGGGCGACCGCCTCGATCGACGTCCAGCGGTCGACCTCGTTCACGAAGCTGCCCCGGCCGCGCTCGGTGCGCACCACGTTCATGGCGGCGAGCTGCTTGATGGCCTCGCGGGCGGTCAGGCGGGAGACCTCGTACTCCTCGCCGATCACGAGCTCCGAGGGGAGCAGCGTGCCGGCCGGGAGGTCCCCGGAGACCATGCGCGAGAGGAGCCCGTTGGCGACGACGCTGACCAGGGACTCGCGTGGCACGGGCGGCACCTCTCGGGTGGGTTCGTGCCCAGGCTGGGCGGGAACCGGTCGGATGTCGGACAGGTGGCTGCACCCTAGCCGCCGGCGGGTCCCGGGGTCGGGACCGCGTATTCCGTCGGGGCGGGTGACCTAGATGACCTAGTTTGTACATATGTCATGACATATGCTCAACCCATGCCGTTCGTTCGTATCGACCTCGTCGAGGGGCGCACCCTCGAGCAGATCCACACCATCGCCGACGCCGTGCAGGAGTGCATGGAGGAGGTGTTCGCGGCCCCGCCGCGCGACCGCTACCAGGTGGTCACCGAGCACAAGCCCGGGCGGATCATCCTGGAGGACACCGGGCTCGGCCTCGAGCGCACCGACGGTGTCGTCGTCATCTCGGTGCTCCAGCAGGGCCGCTCCGCCGAGCAGAAGCAGGCGCTCTACGCCGCGCTGGCCGAGCGTCTCGAGCTCAAGGCCGGCGTCCGCCCGGAGGACCTCATGGTGAACGTCTCCGAGAACACCCGCGCCGACTGGTCCTTCGGGATGGGGCGCGCGCAGTTCCTCACCGGCGAGCTCTGACCGCTCGCCCCCGTGCCGGGGGTCCGCTCCGTGACCCCCGGCACACGCACGTGTGGCACGTGCTCCAGACTGGATCGGCCTGACGTCGCCGGCGTCGGGCCCGACCCGAGCCGAGGAGCCCCGTGCTGACCTCCCTGATGCCGACCCTGTCGCCGCTGGACTGGGTGCTCCTCCTGGTCGCGGCCTTCCTGGTCGGCTTCGCCAAGACCGCCGCGGGCGGGGTGGGTGCGGTCTCCTCCGCCCTGTTCGCCCTCGCGCTCCCGGCCCGCGCCTCCTCCGGCGCCGTGCTGCCGCTGCTCGTGGCCGGCGACGTGATCGCGGTCAGCACCTACCGGCGCAGCGGCTCGCTGACGGTCCTGCTCAAGGTGCTGCCGGCCGTCGTGCCCGGCCTGGTGGCCGGCTGGCTGTTCATCGGCGTCGTCGACGACCAGGTCATGAAGGCGACCATCGGCACCATCATCGTGGTGCTGGTCCTCGTGCAGCTGTGGGCCAAGCGGGCCAACCCGGAGTCGCGCCTGGGCCAGCACTGGGCGTTCGCCGTGGGCGCGGGCTTCGTGGCCGGCTTCGCCACGATGACGGCCAACGCCGCCGGTCCGATCATGGCGATGTACCTGATCGCCGCGGGCATGCCGAAGCTCCAGATGCTCGGCACCAGCGCCTACTTCTACCTCGTCGTGAACCTGATGAAGGTGCCGTTCAGTGCCAACCTCGACCTGATCGACGCCGGCTCGCTGGTGCTCGACCTCGCGCTCGTCCCCGCGCTCGCCGTCGGCGCCTGGGTGGGCGTGAAGGTGATCCACCGGCTCGACCAGCGCTCGTTCGAGTGGATCGCGCTCGTGCTCAGCCTGGTGGCCGGCGTCCTGCTGCTCGTGACCCTCTGACCCCGCCCATCGGGCGCCCGCAGAGCCCGCCTGCTGGTACGGACCGGCGCACGTGACTAGCACGTGACATGAGACCTGCGACACCTGGCCGTGGCCCCTGGCCTAGGGTGGCTGCCCAGGACGAACCGGCGAGGGGGAGCCAGGTGAGCGAGAACCGGTCCGGCGCGGTGGGCAAGCCGCCCACGATGGCGGACGTGGCGCGCCATCTGGGCATCTCCCGCCAGCTGGTCTCCATCGTCATGCGCGACGCCCCCGGGGCCAGCGAGGAGACCCGGGCGCGGGTCCGCGAGGCGGCCCGTGAGCTGGGCTTCGCGCCGCACACGGGTGCCCGCACGCTGCGCCAGACCCGCAGCTGGACGCTCGGGGTGCTGTTCGTGCCGGCCCACGCGGCCGAGCACGAGATCGTCGAGGCCATCTACCCGCTGGCCGCCAAGCACGGGTACGACGTGGTGCTCTCCGCCCTCACCGACACGCGCGGGCTCGAGGCCTCGGTGGAGGAGCTGGTCGGCCACCGCTGTGCCGCGCTCCTGCTCATCGGTGCGCCGCTGGAGGAGGGCCTCATGGCCCGCCTCGTCGACCGGGTGCTCGTGCCGGTCGTCTCCGTCGGCAGCGGTGCCCGCAACGGCGACTACGACGTCATCCGCTCCGCCGGTGACGAGGGCATGCGTGCGGCCGTGGAGCACCTGGTCTCGCTCGGCCACGAGGAGATCGCCTTCGTCACCCTCGACTCGATGCCGGACGGACCGCTGCGCCGCCGCGGCTACGAGTCCGCGGTGCGCGACCTGGGTCGCGAGGTCGACCTCGTGACGGTGCCCGGCGACTACCGCGACGACGACTACTTCGAGGAGGCCGGCGCGGCCGCCGGCCTGGCGCTGCTCGAGCGGCCGCGGCTGCCCACCGCCGTCCTCGTGCCCAACGACTCCGCCGCGATCGGGCTGCTGCTCACGCTGGCCCGCAACGGCGTGCGGGTGCCCCAGGACGTCTCGCTGGTCGGCTTCGACGACAACCCGATGTCGCGGCTGAGCGCCATCGACCTCACCACCTCCCGGCAGGACCCGGAGATGCTCGCGCGCGCCGCGGTGGACGTGGCGGTCCGCCGCATCGAGGCGGAGCCCGGCACCGTGCGACGCACCGGCGAGCTCGTGGTGCCCACCACGTTCATCGCGCGGAGCAGCTCGGCGGAGCCCCGTCGGGGTTGACAGCTGGGAAATTCCTGAGTCCTGCGTCGTGCCCCGCGACGACCACCCCGCCCCAGGTGGGGTGAACAGGGGCGTTGACCTGCGACGACGCAGCCGGACGCCGGCGTCCGCCCTCACCCGTCGTGGGAGGGTGAAAAACTGGGGCGCCGCGCCCACTTGACACGAACTAGCACGTGCTAGTCCCATTGTGCCCACCACCACACGTGGTCGGCCTCACGTTGCCTGTGTCACGGCCGCCCCGCAAGCGCTGCAAGGGAGTAGCACCGCATGTCCGACCTCTCGAAGCTCAAGCTCGGCACCGCCCCCGACTCGTGGGGCGTGTGGTTCGCCCGCGACGACCATCAGGTCGGCTGGGAGCAGTACCTCGACGAGATCGCGGCCACGGGCTACGCCTACACCGAGCTGGGCCCGCAGGGCTTCATGCCGCAGGACCCCGCGCAGCTGAAGGACGAGCTCGCCAAGCGCGACCTCACCGTCTCCGGTGGCACCGTCTTCGCCGGGCTGCACAAGGGCGCCGAGGCGCTCGAGAAGGCCAAGAAGGAGTTCGGCCAGGAGGCCGCCCTGCTCCAGGCCGTGGGCGCCGAGTACCTCGTGCACCTGCCCGAGCAGTACACCGACCAGCACACCGGCACCGCCACCGAGGGCGCCGAGCTCGACCTCGAGCAGTGGAAGAACCTCGTCACCGGCACCGACGAGCTGGCCGCCTACCTGTACGAGTCCTACGGGGTGAAGCTCGTCTTCCACCCGCACGCGGACACCCACGTCGACACCCAGGACCGCATCGAGAAGTTCCTGACCGACACGAACCCCGAGCTGGTCAACCTCTGCCTCGACACCGGCCACGTCGCCTACTGCGACGGCGACAACGTCGACATCGTGGAGAAGTTCCCCGAGCGGATCACCTACGTGCACCTGAAGTCCGTGGACCCCGAGGTGCGGGCCATGGTCATCAAGGAGAAGCTCCCGCTCTCGGACGCGGTGCAGCACGGCGTCATGTGCGAGCCGTGGGCCGGGGAGCCGCACATGCCCACCTTCCTCGACTCCCTGGGCGTCCTGGACCGCGAGATCTTCACGATCATCGAGCAGGACCTCTACCCGGTCGAGCCGCACGTCCCGTTCCCGATCGGTGCCCGCACGGCCGGCTACTACGCCGGCTGCGGCCTCGGCCCCGTCCGCCGCTGGCGCGGCATCCGCTGACCTGCCGCTCCGGCACGCAGCACACCCTCCCCACAGACCCCACCGTCCGGGCCGGCCCGGACCCCTCGAGGAAGAGACACCCCATGACCCTGCGCATCGGCGTCATCGGCACCGGCATGATCGGCCAGCAGCACGTGGAGCGGCTGCACGGGCTCGTCCCCGGCGCGACCGTCACCGCGATCACCGACCACAACGAGACCCTGGCCAAGGAGGTGGCCTCCCAGTACGACGGGATCACGGTCCACCCCGACGGCCACTCCGTGATCAACGCCGACGACGTCGACGCGATCGTCGTGACCTCCTGGGGCCCCACGCACGAGGAGTTCGTGCTCGCCTCCATCGCCGCCGGCAAGCACGTCTTCTGCGAGAAGCCGCTGGCCACCACCGCCGAGGCCACCCTGCGCATCATCGAGGCCGAGGTCGCCCACGGCTCCCGCCTCGTCCAGGTCGGCTACATGCGCCGCTACGACGCCGCCTACCGCGAGATGAAGGCGACGATCGCCTTGGGCGTCATCGGCGCCCCGCTGGTGTTCATGTCCGGCCACCGCAACCCCGACGTGCCCGCGATCTACACCCGCGAGATGGCGATCGTCGACACCGCCGTGCACGACTTCGACGTGGCCCGCTGGCTGCTGGACGCCGAGATCACCGGCATCCGCGTCATCGCGCCCCGTTCCAACCGCCACGGCCTGGACCGTGAGGGCGGCGACGACCTGCAGGACCCGCTGCTCATGACCGTCGAGACCTCGACGGGCGCGATCATCCACGTCGAGACCTCCGTCAACATCCGCTACGGCTACGACATCCGCGGTGAGGTCATCGGCGAGGACGGCACCGTGGCCCTGGCCGACCGCGGCCTCACCGCCGTGCGCGCCAACGGCGCCGTCTCCGTGCAGGTGCCCGGTGACTTCCAGGCCCGCTTCCGCTCGGCCTTCGACACCGAGTTCACCGAGTGGGTCGCCCAGGTCTCGTCCGGCGAGCCCCTCACCGGCCCCAGCAGCTGGGACGGCTACGCCGCCACCGCCGTGTGCGCCGCCGGCGTCCAGGCCCTGCAGACCGGCGAGCGCGTCGGCGTCGACCTGGTCGAGAAGCCCGCGCTCTACGCCTGAGCCCCACGCACGTACGCCTGTCCTCGCAGGCGTCCCGGTCGCCCGCGCCACCTCTCGCGGGCGGCCTCCGCCGTCGACCGCCTCCCGGGCCGTGCCAGCCCCGGGTCGCGGTCGGCGGCACCGTCACGTCGCGGCCGGCCCGCCGGCCGCGGACGTCGCCCCGCAGCACCACCGACACGGAGAGACAGACCCAGATGAAGATCGCGCTTGACCCGTACATGTACCGCGACGTGCCGCTGACGCAGCTGCCCGGCGTCGTCGCCGACCTCGGCTTCGAGTACATCGAGCTCTCGCCCCGCGAGGACTTCACCCCGTTCTTCCTCCACGCCCGCGCCAACGACGACACCGTCAAGGGCTTCAAGAAGGCCCTGGACGCCGCCGGCGTGAAGATCGCCTGCCACCTCCCGCTCTACCGCTGGTCCGGCCCGGACGAGATCCAGCGCCAGGCCGCCGTCCGCTACTGGAAGCGTGCCATCGAGCTCACCACCGAGCTGGGCTGCGACATCATGAACTCCGAGTTCAACGGCCGCCCGGAGGACGCCGAGACCTCCGAGGGCCAGTTCTGGCGCTCGATGGAGGAGCTCCTGCCGGTCTTCGAGCGCGAGGGCATGCGCCTGCGCCTGGAGCCGCACCCCGACGACTTCGTCGAGGACGCCAAGACCTCGATCGACATGATCCGCGGCATCAACTCGCCGCTGGTCTCCTACCTGTACTGCTGCCCGCACACGTTCCACCACGGTGCCCACTCCGCGCAGGAGATGGTCGACATCATGGACTACGCCGGTGACCTGCTGACCCACGTGCACCTCGCGGACGTCTTCGACCACACCGCGTCCTCGGGCCTGCGCTACATCACCAACCCTCCCGGCAACGCCGTGCGCGTGCACCAGCACCTCGACATCGGCCAGGGCGAGCTGGACTGGGACGCCTTCTTCTCCAAGCTCGGCACCATGAAGTTCGCCCAGGACGACGACGCGATCCTCACCTCGTGCGTGTTCGCGTGGGAGGACCGCCGCGACGCGTCCACCCACCACATGCGCAGCGAGATCGACAAGCACATCAAGCGCTGGGGCTGATTCATCGGTCGCCTCCGGCGACGCAGCCTGACCGATCCCCCAGAGGCACACCCCTGTGCCTCTGGGGGATCAGTGTTTTCCGGACTTGTGAAGCGTTCGCGCGCGACGCCTGTTCTGCTGTGACGATGGCGAGGTGCCGACCGCGAGCCTGCGAGCGTCGGTGCCGAGGGCTCGGAGCGAAGAACAGGGGTATAAGCGCGCGAACATGCGCCCGGAGGGCGCCAGATCAACACAAAACCGGCCCCGCCGAAGCGGGACCGGGTTCGTGTGGGTGGAGCAGGTGCTGAGCCTCAGGCGTCGACCTTGACGGCGACGACGGGCACGGGGCACTCGAGCAGCAGGCGCTGGCTGACGGAGCCCAGGAGGGCCTTGCCGACGGCCGAGCGGCGCTTGATGCCGATGACGAGACGGTCGATCTTGAGGTTCTCGATCTCGTCGAGCACGGCGTGCACGGGGTCGCGGTCGCCGCGGCCCTTGCGGTTGATGATCTCCACGCCGGCGTCCACGACCGGGAGGTCGGCCAGGGATCGCAGGGCGAGGTTGAGGACGTAGAGCTTCTGGCCGAGCAGCTGGGCCTCATCGGCAGCGGCGACGAGCGCCTTGCTGCCCTCGGGGCTGTCGGTCACGGCAACGAGGATGGACATGCGTGCCTTCTTTCGTGTCGTCGGTGGGGATCGGCGCCGGTCAGGCGCTCATCTCCGCCTCGAACTGCTCGAGCGTCTTGCCCCGGGTCTCGGGGACGAAGAAGTAGATGAAGATGGTGGAGAGGACGCCGATGCCCGCGAAGATGAAGAAGGTCGGGCCGATGCCGAGGGCCGAGACGACCTGCGGGAAGGCGAAGGCGACGAGCGCGTTGGTGATCCAGAGGACGAACACGCAGGTGCCCATGGCGAAGGAGCGGATCTTCAGCGGGAAGATCTCGGCGAGCATCAGCCACACGAGCGGGCCGAGCGTGCCCTGCATGAAGAACACGAACAGCGCGACCAGCACGAGGATGGCGTAGGGCTTGAAGTCGTTCTCGGGCAGGAAGTTGCCCGCGAGGCCCACCGCGAGGTGGAAGAAGATGATGAGGCCGTAGCCGCCGAGCAGCATCCTGCGGCGGTCGATCTTGTTGATCAGCAGGATGCCGACGGTGATGCCCAGCAGGCTGGCGAGACCGTTGAGGGTGTTCGCGATGATCGCGGCCTCGGCGGAGAAGCCGGCGTCCTGCAGCAGCTGCGTGCCGTAGTACATGATCGAGTTGATGCCGGTGACCTGCTGGACGATGCCCAGGCCGATGCCGATGAAGATCAGGCGGCGCACCCACGGGACGGCCAGGTCGGACCAGCCGCCGGTCTGGGCCTCCTGCTCCTCCTCGATGAGCGCGTGGACCTCGTCCATCTCCGCGTCGGCGCGCTCGGGGGAACGGACCTGGTGGAGGACCTCGCGGGCCTCGTCGTCACGGCCGCGGCCGGAGAGCCAGCGCGGGCTCTCGGGCATGCGCAGCATGCCGAACAGCAGCGCGAAGGCGGGCAGCACGGCCACGACGAGCATCCAGCGCCAGACGTGCTCCTCGCCGCCCCAGATCTGGAAGATGATCGCGTTGATGATGAACGCGAGGAACTGACCGAGGACGATCATGACCTCGTTGCGGGTCACCAGGGAGCCGCGGCGCTCGTAGGGCGAGACCTCGGCGAGGTAGACCGGCACCGTGGTGGAGGCGCCACCGACGGCCAGGCCGAGGATGAAGCGGAAGACGGTCAGGACCTCCCAGCTGGGGGAGAGCGAGCAGCCGATGGTGCCGACGATGAAGAGGCCGGCGAGCCAGATGATGTTGTGCCGACGGCCGAAGCTGTCGGAGAGGCGGCCGCCGAGCAGGGCGCCGATCGCGGCGCCGAAGATCAGGATGCTGACGACGATGCCCTCGGTGGTCGAGGTGAGTCCGAGCTGCTCGGTCATCGGCTCGAGGGCGCCGTTGATGACACCGGTGTCGTAGCCGAAGAGCAGACCGCCGAACGTGGCCACCACCGTGATGAGCCGGAGCCGCGAGACGTGCGGGCCGGGGGTGTCCGGTGGGAGGTTGGACGGGGTGTCGGACGTATGCGCAGGAGCGCTGGAGCTGGCCATGGTGAACCTTTCGTCTCCAGGGATGTCGTAGGTCATCTGACGTGGCGCCGGGCACACTAGCACGTGCTAGTGACCTCCATCTCGTCCTGCTTCCCCCCTGTGGGCGACCTGTCAGACATCGACGTGACCCGATCCGGCCCGGTCGCAGGCCGCTGAACTGCGACGATGCCGCCCTGTCGCGGTTCCGGCCCATCTGCGACCATGTGGGCATAATGTTGAGACAATTAACCTGCGTGGGGCGTCCGACCCCGCGACGAGGAGGCTGACATGGCCCTCGAGGAGGCCCACTGGCCCGAGGAGCTCTTCGCGGACCTCGACCGCACGAGCCCCCTGCCCATGTACTCCCAGGTCGCGAGCCGGCTGGAGTCGGCGATCCGCAGCGGCGTCATCCCCGCCGGCGGCCGGATCGAGAGCGAGATGGCGATCGCCGAGCGGCTGCAGATCTCGCGCCCCACGATCCGCCGCGCCATCCAGGACCTCGTCGACAAGGGCCTGCTCGTGCGCCAGCGCGGCATCGGCACCCAGGTGGTGCAGGGCCAGGTCGAGCGCTCGGTCGAGCTCACCAGCCTCTTCGAGGACCTGAGCCAGGCCGGCATCAGCGCGACCACGACGCTGCTCGACCACGAGGTGCTCGAGGCGGACGAGGACGTGGCGGCGCGGCTGAGCCTCCCGGCGGGCGACCCCGTCCTGCACATCCGTCGCCGCCGCATGGCCGACGGCGTGCCCGTCGCCGTGCTCGACAACCACCTGCCCGGTGAGTTCGCCGACCTGCTCCCGGCCTCGCTCGAGGGTGCCGGCCTCTACCAGCTGCTGCGCTCGCGTGGCGTCGGCATCCGCATCGCCCAGCAGCGCATCGGCGCCCGGGCGTGCACCCCGGATGAGGCCTCGCTGCTGGAGATGGAGCCGGGCGCCCCGGTGCTGACCATGGAGCGGCTCACCTACGACCACACCGGCCGGGCCATCGAGCTCGGCCGGCACGCGTACCACCCCGACCGGTACAGCTTCTCCACGACGCTCGTCGCGCGCTGAGCCGTCCGTCCCGAGGGCTCCGGGGCGGGCCTCGTCCGACCTCGTGCCCGACCCCCGACCCGGGGTTGGCGTCGTGCCATGTCAGGTCTAAAGTGAAGTTGTTAGGACAATCTCTTGACGAGACGAGCCTCACACGCGAACCTGGTGTCACGTCCCCCGGAGTCCCTGTCTCCGGACGTGCCCGTGAGTGAGACCGGGCCGCGCTCTACCCAGAACGGAGTCACGTCGTGACAGCGAACGACCAGGCCTACGACCTCGTGTCGATCGGCCGCACCGGAGTCGACATCTACCCCCTCGACCACGGCGTGGGCCTCGAGGAGGTCAAGACCTTCGAGAAGTTCCTCGGCGGCAGCGCGACCAACGTCGCCGTCGCGGCGGCGCGGTACGGCCGCAAGGCCGCCCTCGTCACCCGCACCGGGGACGACGCCTTCGGCCGCTTCGTGAAGCTGGAGTCCGAGCGCCTCGGCGTCGACCCCGCCTTCATCACCACCGGCCCCGCGGTGCCCTTCGGCCCGCCGACCCCGGTCACGTTCTGCGAGATCTTCCCGCCGGACGACTTCCCGCTGTACTTCTACCGCCACCCCATCGCCCCGGACCTCATGCTCGAGGCCTCGGACGTGCCGATGGACGCGGTCAAGGACGCCAAGATCTTCTGGGCCACCGTCACCGGCCTCTCCCAGGAGCCCTCGCGCGGTGCGCACTTCGTCGCCTGGGAGGCCCGCGGCCGCAGCCCGCTCACCATCCTCGACCTGGACTACCGCCCGATGTTCTGGGAGAGCCCCGAGCTCGCCAGCGAGCAGGTCGGCAAGGCGCTCGAGCACGTCACCGTCGCCATCGGCAACAAGGAGGAGTGCGAGGTCGCCGTCGGCGAGACCGAGCCCCAGCGTGCCGCTGACGCCCTCCTCGAGCGCGGCGTCGAGCTCGCCATCGTCAAGCAGGGCCCCAAGGGCGTCCTCGCGGCGACCAAGGACGAGCGCGTCGAGGTGCCGCCGGTCTACGTCGACGTCGTCAACGGCCTCGGTGCCGGCGACGCCTTCGGTGGTGCCCTGTGCCACGGCCTGCTGGCCGGCTGGGACCTCACCCGCATCCTCCAGTTCTGCAACGTCGCCGGGGCCGTCGTGGTCGGCAAGCTCGAGTGCTCGACGGCCATGCCGGACGAGGCCGAGGTGCTCGAGGCCATGAAGACCCTCATCCCCTCCACGAAGGGCTGACCCTCATGATCGACCTCACCGAGATCCGCGCCCGCGAGCCGCACCGCATCGCCGAGGCCTGGGCCGCGCGCAAGCGCCGCCCCCTGCTGGGCGACGACGGCCAGATGATGATCGTGGCCGCCGACCACCCCGCCCGCGGAGCCCTCTCCGTGCGCGGCGACGGCAACGCGATGTCCAACCGTCGCGACCTGCTCGAGCGCCTCGCCACCTCGCTGGAGCGCCCCGGCGTCGACGGCGTGCTCGGCACCGCCGACATCCTCGACGACCTGCTGCTCATGGGTGCGCTCGAGGGCAAGCTCGTCTTCGGCTCGATGAACCGCGGCGGCCTCATGGGCGCCGGCTTCGAGTTCGACGACCGGATGACCGGGCACACCGTGTCCGAGATCGTCCAGCGCGGCTTCGACGGCGGCAAGATGCTCAACCGCATCTGCTACGAGGACGCCGGCACCGTGGCGATGCTCGAGCGCTCCGCCGTGGCCATCGACGAGCTGGCCGCGGCCGGCAAGATGGCGATGCTGGAGCCCTTCATCTCCACCCGTGACGCCGAGACCGGCAAGGTGAAGAACCTGCTGGACCCGGACAACGTCATCAAGTCCATCGCGATCGCCGAGGGCCTGGGCGCCACCAGCGCCTACACCTGGCTCAAGCTGCCCGTGGTCGACGAGATCGAGCGCGTCATGGAGAGCACCACCATGCCGTCCCTGCTGCTCGGCGGCGAGCCCAAGGGCGACCCGGAGGAGGCCTACGCCTCCTGGCAGAAGGCCCTCGAGATCGACACCGTGCGTGGCCTGATCATCGGCCGCACGCTGCTCTACCCGCCGGACGGCGACGTCGCCGGCGCGGTCGACATCGCGGCGAAGATGGTGCACGGATGAGCGCCGGCAACGACGCCTGGGTGCTCCCGCTCGGCGCCGCGGCCGCGGACGGCTGCGACGTCGTCGTCGACGACCGCGTCGAGGGCTGGGCGCACACCGGCCTCAAGGTCGTGACCCTGGGCGAGGGTGGCCAGCACACCCTCGAGGCCGAGGGCTGGGAGCTCGTCGTGGTGCCGCTCTCCGGCGGCTCCGTCGGCGTGGTCTCCACCAGCGCCGCGGGCGAGAAGAGCGAGGCGACCCTGGTCGGCCGACCCTCCGTCTTCGCCTCCTCCACCGACGTGGCCTACGTGCCCGCCGGCTCCACCCTGGAGCTGTCGGCCGCCGGCCAGACCGGTGACGAGACCGTGCGCGTGGCCGTCTGCGCCGCCCGCACGAAGACCGCCGCCGCGACGGAGCGTCCCTTCGTGCACCTGCCGGCCGCGAACGTGCCCGTCGAGATGCGTGGAGCGGGCATCTGCTCGCGCGAGGTGCGCAACTTCGGCATCCCCGGCGTGCTCGAGGCCGAGTCGATCATCGCCTGCGAGGTGCTCACGCCCGCCGGCAACTGGTCGAGCTACCCGCCGCACAAGCACGACGAGCACCGCCCCGGCGAGGAGACCGTCCTCGAGGAGATCTACTACTTCGAGACCCAGGTCGAGGGCGAGGCCGCCGGCACCGCCATCCGCGGCGACAAGGACCCGATCGGCTACCAGCGCGTGTACGGCACCGACGAGCGGCCGATCGACGTCCTCGCCGAGGTCCGCACCGGCGACGTCGTCCTGGTGCCCCACGGCTGGCACGGCCCGGCGATGGCCGCGCCCGGCTACGACCTGTACTACCTGAACGTCATGGCCGGCCCCGGCGAGGAGCGGTCCTGGCTGATCTGCGACGACCCCAGCCACGGCTGGGTGCGCGAGACCTGGGGCGACCAGCCCCTCGACCCGCGCCTGCCCTTCGGAGGAAAGTGATGAGCGAGACCGTTCCGCAGCCCACGACCGGGTACACCCCGGGCGGGACCGTGCGCCTGACCGTCGCCCAGGCGACCGTCGAGTTCCTGGCGCACCAGTACTCCGAGCGTGACGGGGAGCGGCAGAAGCTGTTCGCCGGCTGCTTCGGCATCTTCGGCCACGGCAACGTGGCCGGCATCGGCCAGGCCCTGCTCCAGATGGAGGAGGTGGCCCTGGACGCCGGCGAGGAGCCGGGCCTGCCCTACGTCCTGGCCCGCAACGAGCAGTCGATGGTGCACACCTCGGTCGCCTACGCCAAGCAGAAGGACCGGCTGCAGACCTGGGCCTGCACCGCGTCCGTCGGCCCCGGCTCGACCAACATGCTCACCTCGGCCGCGCTGGCCACCATCAACCGCATCCCGGTGCTGCTGCTGGCCTCCGGCACGTTCTCGACCCGCCGCTCCTCCCCGGTGCTGCAGGAGCTCGAGGCGCCCTACGCCGGCGACGTCACCGTCAACGACGCCTTCCGCCCGCTGTCGGCGTTCTTCGACCGCGTCACCCGCCCCGAGCAGCTGCCCTCGGCGCTGATGTCGGCGATGCGCGTGCTCACCGACCCGGCCGCCACCGGTGCCGTCACCCTGGCGCTGCCGCAGGACGTCCAGGCCGAGGCCTTCGACTGGCCGGTCGAGATGTTCGAGGACCGCACCTGGCACGTGGCCGTGCCGCGTGCCGAGGTCTCCCGGATCACGGCGGCCGCCGAGCTGATCAAGGCCGCCAAGCGTCCGATGATCGTCGCCGGCGGTGGCGTGCACTACTCGGTGGCCGAGGAGGCCCTGGCGTCCTTCACCGAGGCCACCGGCATCCCGGTCGGCGAGACCCAGGCCGGCAAGGGCTCGCTCCTGCACGGCCACCCGCGCCTCATGGGCGCGGTCGGCTCGACCGGCACCACCGCCGCCAACGCGATGGCCGCCCAGGCGGACCTCGTCATCGGCATCGGCACCCGCTGGAGCGACTTCACCACCGCCTCGCGCACCGCGTTCCAGAACGACGGCGTGCGGTTCGTGAACATCAACGTGGCCCAGATCGACGCCGTCAAGCAGGCCGGCCTCACCGTCCTCGCGGACGCGAAGGAGGCGCTGACCGACCTGCAGGCCGCGCTTGAGGGCTGGAGCGTCGAGGACGCCTACCTCACCGAGCAGGCCGAGGCCTGGGCGGCGTGGGACGCGGCCGTCGAGGCGTCCTACCACCCCTCCGCGGAGGTCACCGACGCGCTCGCCCCGGGCCTGCTGACCCAGGGCAACGTGCTCGGCATGGTCAACGAGCTCACCGACCCGCGCGACGTCGTCCTGTGCGCCGCCGGCTCCATGCCGGGCGACCTGCACAAGCAGTGGCGCGTGCGCGAGCGCAAGGCGTACCACGTCGAGTACGGCTACTCCTGCATGGGCTACGAGCTGCCGGCCTCGCTGGGCATCCGCCTGGCCGACGAGTCCCGCGACGTGTTCGCGATGCTCGGCGACGGCGGCTACCTGATGATGCCGACCGAGCTCGTGACCGCCGTCCAGGAGCGGATCAAGGTCATCATCGTCCTGGTCCAGAACCACGGCTTCCACTCGATCGGCTCCCTCTCGGAGGAGCTCGGCTCGCAGCGCTTCGGCACCAAGTACCGCTTCCGCGGCGACGCCGGTCGCCTGGACGGCGAGAAGCTGCCGATCGACCTGGCCGAGAACGCCCGCAGCCTCGGCGCCACGGTGCTCGAGGTCTCCAGCCCCGACGAGTTCGCCAAGGCGGTCCGCGAGGCCAAGGAGATGCCGGCCGACGGCCCGGTGGTCATCCACGTCCAGACCGACCCGCTGGTCTACGCCCCCGACAGCGAGAGCTGGTGGGACGTGCCGGTGAGCCAGACCTCCGAGCTGGAGTCCACCAAGGACGCCTACCAGCGCTACCTGGAGCACCAGGCCAAGCAGCGGCAGTTCGTCGCTCCGGCCGGCTGATCCAGCCCCCGTCTCGCGGGGCCGGCCGGATCTCGTCCCCGGCCGGTCCCGCGACACCAACCACGGCGGGCACACCGCCCCCTCCTGCACCACCAGCACCCGCAACCTCCACGAGGAGAACCATGAGCACGCCCGCTCGCATCACCCACCTCATCGCCGGCAAGCCCTGGGAGGGCACCGCCGAGCGCACCAGCCCGGTGTTCAACCCCGCCACCGGCGAGCAGACCGGTGTCCTCGACCTCGCGTCGGCCGACCTGGTCTCCGACGTCGTCGGCATCGCGAACAAGGCGTTCGAGTCCTGGGGCTCGCTGTCGCTGGCCCGCCGCTCCGCCGTGCTGTTCAAGTTCCGCGAGCTGCTGAACCGCGACAAGGAGAAGATCGCCGCGCTCATCACCGCCGAGCACGGCAAGGTGCTCTCCGACGCGCTGGGCGAGGTCCTGCGCGGCATGGAGGTCGCCGAGTTCGCCTGCGGCATCCCGCACCTGCTCAAGGGTGGCCACACCGAGAACGCCTCCACCGCGGTGGACGTCTACTCGCTGCGCCAGCCGCTCGGCGTCGTCGGCGTCATCTCGCCGTTCAACTTCCCGGCCATGGTGCCGCTGTGGTTCGTGCCGATCGCGATCGCCACCGGCAACGCCGTCATCATCAAGCCCTCCGAGAAGGACCCGTCCGCCACGCTGGCCATGGCCGCGCTGTGGACCGAGGCCGGCCTGCCCGACGGCGTCCTGAACGTCGTCAACGGTGACAAGGAGTCGGTCGACGCCCTGCTGACCCACCCCGACGTCAAGTCGATCTCCTTCGTCGGCTCCACGCCGATCGCGAAGTACGTCTACGAGACCGGCACCGCGCACGGCAAGCGGGTCCAGGCCCTCGGCGGCGCGAAGAACCACATGCTGGTCCTCCCCGACGCCGACCTCGACCTGGCCGCCGACGCCGCCGTCAACGCGGGCTTCGGCTCCGCCGGCGAGCGCTGCATGGCCATCTCGGCCCTCGTGGTCGTCGAGCCCGTCGCCGACGAGCTCGTCGCCAAGATCGCCGAGCGCGTCGCCACCCTCAAGACCGGTGACGGCACCCGCTCCTGCGACATGGGCCCGATCGTGACCTCGCAGTCGCGCGACCGCATCGTCGGCTTCATCAACGAGGGCGAGGAGGCCGGCGCGAAGCTGGTCTGCGACGGCCGCTCGGGTGACTTCGACGCCGACGGCGACAACGGCTTCTTCGTGGCGCCGACGCTGTTCGACCACGTCACCACCGACATGAGCATCTACACCGAGGAGATCTTCGGCCCGGTGCTCGCCGTCCTGCGCGTCGACAGCTACGACGAGGGCCTGGCGATGATCAACGCCAACGCCTACGGCAACGGCACCGCGATCTTCACCAACGACGGTGGTGCGGCTCGCAAGTTCCAGAACGAGGTCGAGGTCGGCATGATCGGCATCAACGTCCCGGTCCCGGTCCCGGTGGCCTACTACTCCTTCGGCGGCTGGAAGAACTCGCTCTTCGGCGACACCCACGCCCACGGCACCGAGGGCGTGCACTTCTTCACCCGCGGCAAGGTCGTCACCCAGCGCTGGCTGGACCCGAGCCACGGCGGCCTCAACCTGGGCTTCCCCCAGAACGACTGATCTTCGCCTGACGGAGCCCAGACGGCCCCGCACACCTCACGGTGTGCGGGGCCGTTCCTGTTCACCTCGGGGCGGGACTCAGTCGTCCAGGCCCTGGGCGAAGGTGCGGAACTCGCCCTTCTCGCTGTGGATGGTCCACAACTTCTCGGCGAGCACCTCCGGGTCCTTGTTCGGGTGACCCTCCTCGATGGCGCCCGGGATGATCAGCTGGCCGACGTGGATGCCGTCGTCCTTGAGGGCGTCGTGGAACATCTGGCCCAGCGCGGACTCGGCCGCGAACGAGACCGAGGTGCCGGCGAAGTGGGCGACCGGACGCACGGCGCTGCCGCCGTTGACCAGCAGGACGGTGCCGCCGCCGAGCACGCGCATGTGCTGCTGCACCTGGTGGACGGCGGTGAGCAGGCCGTGCACGGAGAAGTCGAGCGCGGGCTGCAGGTCCTCGACCGTGGTCTCCAGGACCGGGCGGAGGAACTCCTTGGCGGGCAGCGGGCTGTACTGGAGCACCTCGACCGGCCCGAGGTCCGCAGAGGCCTGCTGGAGCGCGGCGCGCAGCGCGTCGCGGTCGGTGACGTCGGCGGAGTAGCCGCGCACGGCGGCACCGGTCTCGTCCGCCAGGTCGGCGGCGAGGTCCTGCACGCGCCCCAGGTGGCGCGAGACGAGGGCGACGGAGAAGCCCTCCTTGGCGAAGCGACGGGTCACGGCGGCGCCGAGGTTGGCGCCGGCGCCGATGATGGCGATGGTGGGCACGAGCCCTCCTTCAGGGGAGTGGGTGTCTGTCCCTCTCCCGGTTCCCCTGTGCGTCGCCTGTCCTCTCACCCGTGCGGGACGACGCGGGTAAAAAGACGACGACCCGCCCCCACCGAGCCTGGCGGGAGCGAGTCGAGCAGGGGAGGGAGGGCCTCAGGCCTTCTTGGTCTCCCAGAAGATCTCGGCGATCTCGTCGATCTTGGCGAGGAGGGAGTCGGCGGCCTCGGCGTCCATGGTGCCCTTGGTGCCGGTGGCGCCGGCCAGCTTGGTGGCCTCGTTGAAGAGGGTGTGGAGCTGGGGGTACTTCTCGAAGTGCGGGGGCTTGAAGTAGTCGGTCCACAGCACCCAGAGGTGGTGCTTGACGAGCTCGGAGCGCTGCTCCTTGATGAGCACGGCGCGGGTGCGGAAGTCGGGGTCGGAGGAGTCGTTGGCCTTGGCGATGACGGCCTTGACGGACTCGGCCTCGATGCGGGCCTGGGCGGGGTCGTAGACGCCGCAGGGCAGGTCGCAGTGAGCGGAGACGGCCACCGTGGGGGCCAGGATCTGGCGGAACATGAAGGTCCTTCGTGTCGGGGTGCGAGTCCCTCGACCCTAGAACCTCCAGTGCGGTCGAGGTCAAGGTCTCCGACCGGGTGGTCGTCGTCACGCTGGGGGAGCGTCGCCGCAGGTCAGAGCCTGTGCAGGGCGCTCGTGTTACGCCCTCTTTGCGCCGCTGTCGTCCGGCGCTCCGAGGGGATGGGGTGGCGCCGGGGGAGGGCGGGGTTCAGAGGCGGCGCGGCCCGCTGCCGTCCTCGCCGAGGACGTCGTCGGGGTTGATGAGCCCGCACGCCTTCATGGACAGGCAGCCACAGCCGATGCACCCGGTCAGCTGGGTCGTGAGCCGGTCGAGCGCGTCCCGGCGCTCCTGGAGCACCCGGCGCCACTCCCGCGACGCGCGGCGCCAGTCCTCCTGGCTGGGGGGCGTGTCGGCCGGCAGCCCCTCGAAGGCCAGGCGGACGTCGGCGAGCGGGATGCCCAGGCGCTTGGCGACGCTGATCAGGGCGATGCGGCGCAGGGCGTGCCTCGCGTAGCGGCGCTGGTTGCCGGCGGTGCGCTCGGAGGCGATGAGGCCCTCGTCCTCGTAGAAGCGCAGGGCGGTGACGGGGATGCCGCTGCGACGGCTGACCTCCCCGATCGTCAGCAGCTCGTCGGCGTCGTGCGGCCCGGGCGGGGGAGCGGGCGGTGCCGGCGCGGTCACGGGCCGGTCGCCGGGTCGGGCCGGCGGAGCTCGGCGGGGGTCCACCAGCGTCGGTCGGCGTAGACCAGTGGCTGCAGCGCGTCCCCGCCGCTCGTCCCGTCCGTGTCGTGCTCCGTGTCCCGCTGAGCCAGGACGACGTCGTCGACGGCCACCAGCACCAGCCACGAGTCGCCGGCGGGCACCACCCGGCTGACCCGGCCGTGCAGGACGGCTGCCGCCCCGTCCACGACCGGGAGGGCGTCGGGGGAGGTGAGCCACGGCTGGTCGGGGGTGAACCGGTCGCCACCGCTGCGCGCGAAGGACTCGGCCAGCGGACGGTGGTCCGCGGTGAGCAGCATGACCGCCACCCGCGGGCTGCCCGCGATCGCCTGTGCCGAGGAGCCGCTGCGGGAGAGCGAGAACGACAGGATGGGCGGGTGCGCGCTGACGGAGGCGACGCTGGAGGCGGTGATGCCGACGGGGCCGTCCTCGCCCTCGCCGACCACGATCGCGACCCCGGCCGGGTGCCGACGGAAGGCCGCCTTGAAGGACTCCGCGGAGGCGCTCACCGGACCACCTCCCGACGGGTCGTGGCGTGGGGTGCGGCGGGGCGCGGCATGAGGGTCCTCCAGGGGCGGTTCAGGGTGCGGGGGTGCTCTCGCACGGTAGGACCTCGACCTCGCTCGAGGTCAAGGTGTCCGTCGGGTGGTCCTCGCCCGGAGGCCTCAGTGCGGCCGGCTCATCCGCAGCTCGGTGTCGGCCACGAGGTACTCGTCGAGGTAGCCCGCGCGCATCAGCGGCCGCGCCCGGCGGGTGTCGAAGCGGCCGTCGGAGGTCAGGTGGCCCTCGTCGAGGTGGACGCCGACGACCTGGCCGACCACCAGCCACTGGTCGCACTCGGCGCCGTCCGTGTCGCGCAGCCGGGCGTCGTGCACGACGACGCACTCCAGCGCGGCGGGGCTGGCGGCGACGAACGGCGCGTCGACGACCCGGCCCTGGGCCGCCTCGATCCCGACGGCCTCGAACTCGCTGGTGCCGTGCGGCAGCGGTGCGCAGGAGGCGTTCATCTGCTCGGCCAGCGCCTCGGTGGCCAGGCTCCAGGTGAAGACGCGGGTGTCCAGCGCGTTGGTCGCGGAGTCCTTCATGCCCGTCGAGCTGAACATGACCATCGGCGGGGCGTGGTTGACGCCGTTGAAGAAGCTGTAGGGCGCGAGGTTGTCGGCGCCCGTGGCGCTGCGGGTGCCGATCCAGCCGATGGGGCGCGGGGCGACGATCGCCTTGAACGGGTCGTGCGGCAGGCGGCCGCGGTCGCGGGAGTCCGGGGTGTAGAACACGACGCCGACCCTGCCACGTCCGCCTGGCCGACCCACAGGCGATGCCTGTGGAGTCGGCGGGAAACGGGTACTTCTGGTGGCCCGCGGCCGGGAGCAGCCTGGAGGCATGTCCAGCACCGCCGCCCCCCTGCACCACCGCGGACCCGTCCCGCCGTCGGCCGACGCGCCCCGCCCGCGCCCGGCCCGCCTGCCGCTGCCGCCCGTCGGGCCCGCCTGGTTCCCCGCGTCCATGGGCACGGGCATCCTGGCCACCCTGCTCGGCACCTACGGGGCCGGGGGCAGCCTCGGCGGCACGGACGTCGGCGGGGTGCTCACCACGCTGGCGGTACCGATGATGGTGGCCGGCTGGCTGGTGCTGACGGTGCTCGTCGGTGGGTTCGCCGTCCGCTCCGTGCGGCACCCGGGCGCGTTCGTCGCGACCGTGCGGGACCCGGCCGTGCTGCCGCTGTGGGGCACGGTCTCGATGGGGCTGCTCGCCGTGGGTGCCGCCACGCTCACCGTGCTGCCGGTGCTGGCGCCGGCGGCAGGCACCGCGGCCGTGGTCGTGGACGCGGTGCTGTGGACCCTCGGCACGCTGCTCGGCGTGGCCACCGCGCTCGGGTTCGGCGCGGTGCTGGTGCGGCAGACGGCCCTCGTGCCGACGCCGGTGTGGGGGCTGCCGATCGTGCCGCCGATGGTCTCGGCGACGACCGGGGCGTTGCTGGTGCCGCACGTGCCCGGGGCCGGCGGGCAGTTCCTGCTGCTGCTCGCGGCGGCGGCCTGCTTCGCCCTGGCGCTGGCCCTCGGCCTCGTCGTCTTCGGCGTCGCCTACGCCCACCACTGGCGGGTCGCCCCGCTGCCGCCGGCGGCCTCCGCCGCGGCCTGGATCCCGCTCGGCATCGTGGGGCAGTCCACGGCCGCCGCGCAGGTGATCGCCGCGCAGTCCGGCCGGTTCCTCACCGCGCCGGCCGCGCTCGAGGCACAGCGGGTGGCGGACGGCTACGGCCTCGTCGTGCTCGCGCTCGGGCTGCCCCTCGTGGTCTGGGCGGCGCTCGTGACCGCGCGCGGGTTCCTCGGCCGGATGCCGTTCACCCCCGGCTGGTGGGCCCTCACCTTCCCGATCGGCACCCTCGCCCTCGGCTCGCACCTGCTCGGTGCGGCGCTGACCGGCGCCGGAGGTGGCGCGGTCGGGTCGGTCGTGACCGCCTACGGCTGGCTGGCGCTCGCGACCCTGGTCTGCACCTGGACGCTGTGCTCCGTCGCCTCGCTGCGGGCCGTCGTCCCGCTCCTGACCCGCCCCTGACCCGCCCCTGACCAAGCCCAGTCGGCAGCAAGTTACTGCCGACTCGGCGGTGGCAGGGGTGGGGCAGGGACGTGGGTCAGGACCAGGCGACGGAGAAGTACTGGGGCTCGGTGAACTCCAGCAGGCCCTCGCGGGCGCCCTCGCGGCCGAGGCCGGACTGCTTGACGCCGCCGAAGGGGGCGGAGGGGTCGGAGACCAGGCCGCGGTTGATGCCGACCATCCCGGCCTCGACCCGCTCGGCCAGCTGCAGCGCACGCTTGAGGTCGCCGCAGAACAGGTACGAGGCGAGGCCGTACTCGGTGCCGTTGACCAGCGCGAGCACCTCCTCGTCGCTCGTCCAGGTGGTGATGGGCGCGACGGGGCCGAAGATCTCCTCGGCCAGGACGGCGGCGTGCTGGTCGACCCCGGTGAGCACCGTGGCCGGGTACCAGTGGCCCTCGCCGGTGGGCACCTCGGCGCGGTAGGCGACGGTCGCGCCGTCCGCGATCGCCCCGTCGACGGCCTTGGTCACCTTCTCCACCGCGGCGGCGGTGATCAGCGGGCCGATGTCGCCGCCCTCGGCCGCCGGGGCGACCTTCAGCTGCGAGACCGCCTCGACGAACTTGGCGGTGAACTCCTCGGCCACGTCGGCGTGCACGTAGAACCGGTTGGCCGCGGTGCAGGCCTGGCCGCCGTTGCGGAACTTGGCGAGCATCGCGCCCGTGACGGCCTCGTCCAGGTCGGCGTCCTGCGTGACCACGAGCGGGGCGTTGCCGCCGAGCTCCATGGACGCGTTGACGACGCGCTCGGCGGCCTGGCCCAGCAGCAGCTGACCGACCCGGGTGGAGCCGGTGAAGCTGATCTTGCGGACCCGCTCGTCCTCCAGCCACGTGGAGACCGCGGAGCCCGCGTCGGTGGTGGTGACGATCTGCACCGCGTCCTCGGGCATGCCGGCCTCGACCAGCAGCTCCTTGACCGCGATGGCCGTGAACGGGGTCTCCGCGGCGGGCTTGAGGACGCAGGTGCAGCCGGCCGCCAGGGCGGGGCCGATCTTGCGGGTGGCCATGGCCGCGGGGAAGTTCCACGGGGTCACGAGCGCGGCCACGCCGACCGGGCGGTGGGTCACGATCGTGCGGGTGCCGCCGGCGGGGGACTCGCCGTAGTCGCCGCCGGGCCGCACCGCCTCCTCGGAGAACCAGCGGAAGAACTCGGCGGCGTAGACGACCTCGCCGGCCGCGTCCGAGAGCGACTTGCCGTTCTCGGCCGCCATCATCTCGGCGAGGCGGTCCTTGTCGCGCAGCATCAGCTCGAAGGCCTTGCGCAGGACGTCGGAGCGGTGCCGCGGCGTCGTGCGCGACCACTCGCCGAAGGCCGCGTGGGCCCGGTCGACGGCGGCGCGTGCCTCCTCGGGGCCGTGGTCGGGCACGTGCCCGATGACCTCGCGGGTGGCCGGGTTCTCGACGGGGAAGGTGCTCATGGGGTCAGCCTGCTCTGTGCGGAGGGGTGGCGGAAGGTCCGGTCGGGCGTCTCAGGCGCCGGCGAAGGCGCGCTCGAGGACGTCGACGGCGTCGGTGAGCAGCGCGTCGCTGATCGCCAGCGGCGGCAGGAAGCGCAGCACGTTGCCGTAGGTGCCGCAGGTGAGGACGACGACGCCCTCGGCGTGCGCGGCGGCGGCGACGGCCTTGGCCAGGGCAGCGTCCGGGTTCGTGGTGCCCGCCTCGACCAGCTCGACGGCGATCATCGCGCCGCGCCCGCGCACCTGGCCGACGCGTGCGTCGCGGGCGGCGAGGTCGCGCAGCCGGCCACCGAGCAGGTCGCCGATCTCCCGGGCTCGCGCGACCAGGCCGTCGGCCTCGATCGCGTCCATGACCGCGAGCGCCGCGGCGCAGGCGACCGGGTTGCCGCCGTAGGTGCCGCCGAGGCCGCCGGCGTGCGCGGCGTCCATGATCTCGGCCCGGCCGGTGAGGGCGGAGAGCGGCATGCCGCCCGCGATGCCCTTGGCCGTCACCAGCAGGTCGGGCTCGAGGCCCTCGGCCTCGCTGGCGAAGTAGTGGCCGGTGCGGGCGAACCCGGTCTGCACCTCGTCGGCGACGAAGACGACGCCGTTGGCGCGGCACCAGGCCTGCAGCGCCGGGAGGAACCCGGCGGCCGGCTCGATGAAGCCGCCCTCGCCCTGGATCGGCTCGATCACGACGCACGCCAGGTTGGCGGCGCCGACCTGCGACTCGATCATCGAGATCGCGCGCGTGGCCGCCTCGTCCCCGCTCAGGCCGTCGCGGTAGGGGTAGGAGAGGGGCGCGCGGTAGACCTCGCCCGCGAACGGCCCGAAGCCGTGCTTGTAGGGCATGTTCTTGGCGGTCATCGCCATCGTGAGGTTGGTGCGGCCGTGGTAGGCGTGGTCGAAGACGACGACCGCGTCCTTGCCGGTGTAGGAGCGCGCGACCTTCACCGCGTTCTCCACGGCCTCGGCGCCGGAGTTGAACAGCGCGGAGCGCTTGGCGAAGTCGCCGGGGGCCAGGGCGTTGAGCCGCTCGGCCACGGCCACGTAGCCCTCGTAGGGGGTCACCATGAAGCAGGTGTGGGTGAACGCGGCGGCCTGGGCCTGCACGGCCGCGACCACGCGCGGGTCGCTCACGCCGACGGTGGTCACGGCGATGCCGGAGCCGAGGTCGACGAGGTGGTTGCCGTCCACGTCCACGACCACGCCGCCGGCGGCCTGGGTCGCGTAGACCGGCATCGTCGTGCCGACGGCCGCGGCCACGGCGTCGGACTTGCGGGCGGCCAGCTCCACCGAGCGCGGACCGGGGATCGCGGTCACGACCTTCCGCTCCTGCGGGACGCCGTTGACGGTCGGGGCGGGGGCGGTCGGCGTGGTGGTCATGGGGTGGCTCCTGGAGGTCGGTGGTGGCTCCCGTCCATCGTGGTCCCGCGGCACTATGCGCGTCCAAGACCTATGCTGGCGGCACGTCATGCCTCTCGGGCATGGCGCGAGGAGGTCGGATGGAGCTGCGGCACGTCGCCTACGCCGTGGCGGTGGTGGACGCCGGCGGGGTCTCCGCGGCCGCGGAGGCGGTGCACGTCAGCCAGCCCTCGCTCTCGCGCCAGCTGCGCCAGCTCGAGGCCGACCTCGGCGTCACGCTCTTCGAGCGGGGGTCCGGGCCGCTGCGGCCCACCCGCGCCTGCCTCGCGCTCCTGCCCGCGCTGCGCGAGCTGCTCGCGCTGGCCGGCCGGGTCGAGGAGCAGACGGCCGTGCACGCCCGCGGCGGCCTCGACCGGGTGGTCGTGGCCGCCCCGAACGTGACCCTCACCGACGTCGTCTCCCCGTTCGTGGCCACCCTGGGCGCGGACGACCCGGTGCTCGACGTGCGCCCCGAGGACTCCCGGCTGCCCGCCGACATGCTCGCCGCCGGCGCCGACCTCGCCATCGGCACCCGCCCGCCCGCCGCCCCGGCGCGTTGGCGGCCGCTCGCGACGCTCCCGGTCTGGGCCTACGTGCGCCCCGGCGACCCGTGGGCCGGCCGCGTGCAGGTGCCCCTGTCCGAGCTGGTGGAGCGCCGCCTCGTGCTCCTCCCGCGGCCCTTCACCTCCCGCGAGG
The DNA here is from genome assembly GCF_023656415.1 of Nocardioides bruguierae. Lineage (GTDB taxonomy): Bacteria > Actinomycetota > Actinomycetes > Propionibacteriales > Nocardioidaceae > Nocardioides > Nocardioides bruguierae. Next base: position 100,884 of record NZ_JAMOIL010000012.1, on the reverse strand, counting down.
CGCTCGAGGCCGCGCTGACCGCCGCCGGCGCACCGGCGCCCGCCGGCGTCCTGGAGGCCGCGAGCGGGCCCATCGCCCAGGCCCTGGCGGCCGCCGGACGCGGCGTGGCGGTGGTCTCCGACGACGCCCGGCACGACCTCGTGCCGCTGGCGGTGCGGCTGCCCGCCGGCGCGGGCGACGCCGGGCGGCTCACCATCCGGCTCGTCGTGGCCTGGGACTCCCGCGCCCCCGCGCAGGCCGGGCTCTCGGCCCTGGCCGACCGGCTGGCCGCGTTCGTCACCTCCCGCTACGGCGGCTGAGGATCGTTCACCGCCCCGTCACCGGCGCGGGGTCGCGCGTCCACCGGGCCTGCCTAGCGTCGCCGCGTGGTCCCTGTCCTCCCGGCCCGGCTGCTGGCCCGCGGCCTCGTCGGCTCCGTGCTGGTGCTGCTGGGCGGGCTGGTGGTCTCGACGCTGCCGCGCTCCACGCCGCTGCTGGAGGTGCAGGCGCTGGTGGCGCTGCGCGAGGCGATGCCCGGGCGCCTGCTGGGCGTCCTCGTGGTGCTCGTCGGCATGGGCCTGCTCGCCGGCGCGTGGCTCTCGCTGTGCCGCAGCGTCGCCGTCGCCGAGGAGGACGAGGCGGGCGACGCGCTCTCGCTCGTGCGCACCGCGACCCTGCTGTGGAGCGTGCCGCTGCTGCTGGCGCCCCCGCTGTTCTCCCGCGACGGCTGGTCGTACGCCGCGCAGGGGATGCTCGTGCACCTGGGCCAGGACCCCTACGAGGTCGGGCCCGGGGTGATGGAGGGGCCGATCATCCAGGCCGTCGACCCCCGCTGGATGGGCACGGCCACCCCGTACGGCCCCGTGCCACTGGCCTGGGGCGACCTCCTGGCGGGGCAGACCGAGAGCCCCTGGGCGCTGGTGATGGGCCACCGCGTGCTCGCGCTGGTCGGGCTCGTCCTGCTCGCCTGGGCGGTGCCGCGGATGGCCCGGTGGAGCCGGCTGAACCCGGCGCTGGCCTCCGGTCTCGTCCTGTGCTCGCCGCTGATGCTGGCGAACGGCGTGGGCGGGCTGCACAACGACCTGCTGGTGGCCGGGCTGATGGCGGCCGCGCTCGTCGTCACCGTGGAGCGCGGACGCGCGGGCTGGGTGTGGGGCGCGGTGCTGGGCTCGCTGGCCGCGGGGGTCAAGGGCCCGGGCGGGCTCGTGTGCGTGGCCGTCGTCCTCGTCTCCCTGCCCGCGGGCGCACGGCTGGTGGCGCGGCTGCGCCGGCTCGTCCAGGTCGCCGCGGTGTCGCTGACGCTGCTGGTGCTCCAGGGCCTCGTGCTCGGCACCGGCGCGGGCTGGGTCGCGCAGCTGTCGGTGCCCGCCAGCGTGAACACGCCGCTCTCGCTCACCACGCTGGTGGGCGGGGCCGTGGACGCGGTGGTCGGCACCGGCCTGCGGCTGCTGGGCGTCGAGTGGGCCGACGCCACGGGCCTGACCCTCGTCCGCCAGGTCGGGACGGTGCTGACCCTGGCGGTCGTGGCGTGGGTGGCGCTGCGCCGCCCGACCGGCGACCCGGCGTCGGCCGTCGCGAGCGCGGCCCTCGTGCTGGGGGCCACCGTCGTGCTCAGCCCGGTGGTGCACCTCTGGTACCTGCTGTGGCTGCCACCGTTCCTGGCGACCCTGCGGCTCTCGCGGGTCTCCACCACCGGCCTCGTGGCGCTCAGCGTGGTGGCGGGGCTCGTCGCGCCGATGGACTCCTCGTTGCACGGTGCCTACTCGGCGATCGTGCTCGGCTCCATGACCATCGCCGTGCTGTTCCCGGTGCTGCTCATGACGCCCCGGGCCCGCGCCCGGGTGGAGCGGATCGCCGCCGCGCACTGGCCGGAGATCACCGGTGTGCCCGCACGGTCGGCGCTCGAGGAGCAGTCGGCCGCTCGGGCGGGCTGAGCGTCAGCCGGGCAGACCCGGCGTCAGCCCTCGAGGCCCGGCGTCAGCCCAGCAGGCCCAGCGTCGCGGCGTCCTGCGCCACGACGGCGGGCGCGGTGCTGGTGAAGGACACGAACCAACGCCGCGCGCGCTCGAGGTCGACGCCGCGCAGGGTGTCGGCGTCGGTGCTGGTCAGTGCCTCGGCGACCTCGTCGCCGGACCCGCCGTCCCACGCCACGGCGGTGCCGGCCAGCACGGAGAGCCAGCCGGGGCGGCCCTCGGCGGGCAGCGCGGCCGGCAGGCCGCCGGTGCAGCGGAACCGCAGCTCGCGGTCGAGGCAGGCGTCGATCCAGCCCGGCAGCACGGACGCCGGCAGCCCGGCGTCCGTGGGCAGGGCGACCCGCAGGTCGCTCATGGCGATCTCGTCGGCCGCGGCCAGCCAGCCGTGGGTGGCCTCGGTGGGCGGCAGCGTGACCCAGACGGGCAGGTCCTCGCCGTCGGCGTCGAGCAGCAGCCCCTCGCCCCGGGCGGCGTCGACGGCCGCGGCCACCCGGCGGGCGTTGCCGACCGGGTCGGCCTCGTCGCGCAGGGCCACCTGGAGGCCGGCGGTGACGATGCCGCGCTTGTCGACAAGGCGCGCGGGCCCGGCCACCTGACCGGCGCCCGCGGTCAGCACGACGAGCACCGGCGGCATGGCGTCCGCGCCCGGCCCGGGAGCGGCGTCGGCGACGCCCGGGAGCTCGGTGTCGGGCACGGCGCGGGTGGCGATGATGCCGCCGAGCAGGCCGGCGGAGGCGGTGGCGTCGTCGACGAGCCCGCGGACGGCGGGGGCGGCGCTGCTGGTCGTGGGGGGCTCGAGGGTCACGACCTCCACGCTACGCACGTCAGGCGGTCGCGGCCCTCGCCCGTTCGGCGCGCACCGCGAGCCCCAGCATGCCGCCGGAGGCCAGCAGGAAGACGAGCATCACCGCGGCCAGCGGCACGAGCGTGGCGGCGCCCAGCGCGCCCAGCACGGGTGCCACCAGCGCCCCGCACAGGAACGGCAGGGCGCCCTGCCAGGCCGAGCCGGTGCCCGCGTAGTCGCGGATCTGCTCGGCGGCCAGCACCGCCGCGTTGCTCATCGACATCGACGACGGCGCGACGCCCACCCACAGCGCCACCAGCAGCAGCGGCAGCGGGGCGTCGAGCAGCGCGAGCACCAGCAGGGTCGTCACGCCGAGCAGCGAGAGCACGAGCCCGGCGGCGCTGAGGGCGCGGTGGCCCACGCGGGTGCGGGTGAACAGCCGCACCGACCCGAACGCGAAGCCCGCCATGCCCAGTGCGCACGCGCCGAAGACCAGGGAGTACTGCCGCGGGCTCAGGCCGAGGTCCTCCTGCAGCACGAGCGCGGAGTTCGAGACCCAGGTGAACATGGCGGTGAAGGCCAGGACCTGGGTGAGCAGGTAGCGCCGGTAGACGAGCCGCCCGAGCACCACGCGGCCGTTGCGCCACACCGAGCCGAGGCCGCCCGGCTGGCGTCGGTGCACCGGCAGCGTCTCGGGCACCCGGCGCCAGGCCAGCACGGCCAGCACGAGGCCGCCGGCGGCGATGAGGCCCAGCAGTCCGCGCCAGCCGACCACGTCCAGCAGGAAGCCGCCGGCCACCGGTGCCAGCGCGGGGGCGAGCATGACGATCGCCATCATCGTGGTGACCACGCGGGCGGTGTCGGGGCCCTCGGTCACGTCCAGGACGACGGCGCGGGCCAGCACCATGCCGCAGGCGCCGCCGAGCCCCTGGAGCAGCCGCGCGGCCAGCAGCACCTCGATGCTCGGGGAGAGCGCGGCGAGCACACCGGCCACGGCGAACACCACGGTGCCGCCGACCAGCAGCCTGCGCCGGCCGGAGCCGTCGGACAGCGCACCCGCGAACAGCTGGCCGAGCGAGGCGCCGACCATGAACGCGGTCAGGCTGAGCTGGCCGCCGGCGTCCGTGGTGCCGAGGTCGGCCGAGAGCCGGGGGAGGCCGGGCAGGTAGGCGTCGGTGGCGACGGGGGTGATCATCACCAGCGCCACGAGCAGCGGGACGAGGCGGCGCAGCCGCACGCCGTCGTCCTCGAGCCCCGGGGTCGTCGTGGGGGCGGGGGCGGGGCGGGTCACGCGCGCTCGCGCAGCAGCGCGTCGACGGCGTCGGGCGCCAGGGCGCGGTCGATGGCGAGCGCGGCGCAGCCGTGCAGCCCGGCGGCCTCGCCGTGGGTGGCGGGCAGGAACCGCAGCGCGCGGGTGGCGCCGGGGTGGCCGTCGGCGTAGAGCGACTCGCGCAGGCCGGCGGTGAACAGGTCGAACGCGCCGCCGAGGTCCCCGCCCACGACGACGACCTCGGGGTGCAGCAGGTTGACGGCCACGCTGAGCACCTCGCCGATGTGCCGGCCGCCCTCGCGGATGAGCCGGCGGGCGGTGGGCTCGCCGTCGAGCGCGAGCTGCACGAGGTCGCGCACGTGCCGGGCCTCGAGGCCCTCCTCCTGGAGCCGGGCGACCAGGGCCCAGCCGCCGGCGAGGGTCTCCAGGCAGCCGGTGGCGCCGCAGCGGCAGGGCAGGTCGCCGGCGGCGTCGACCCGCGTGTGGCCGAGCTCGCCGGTCAGGCCGCGGCCCTCGCCGACGAGACGGCCGTCGGCGACCACGCCGAGGGCGAGACCGGTGGAGGCCTTGAGCACGAGCATCGTGCGGGCGGCCGGCACCCGGCCGAAGAGCTCGGAGCGGGTGAGCACGGAGGTGTCGTTGTCGAGGTGCAGCGGCGCGCTGGTGACCTTGCGCAGCCACGGCTCCAGCGGCACGCCGTCCCACCCGCGCACGACGGGGGTGTCGACGCTGGTCAGGCCGATGGGGTCGACCGCGCCGGGCAGGCTCATGCCGACGCCGGAGACGGGCAGGTCCACGGGCGCCAGGACGGCGGCCAGCCGCTCGACCACGTCGGGCATCAGCTTCTCGGGGCTGGTGCCGGGCTCGTGGTCGCGGGTGTCGCCGGCGATCTCGCGGCCGGCGAGGTCGAAGACGCCCACCTGGCTGCGCGAGCGGCCGACGGCGACGGCCAGCACCACGCTGTGGTCGGGGTCGAGGTGCAGCGCGCCGGCGGGGCGACCGCCGGTGGAGGGCTGCTCCTCGCCCTCGTGCAGCAGGCCCGCGTCGATCAGCGTCGCGAGCCGCGAGGCGACCGAGGAGCGGGAGAGGCCGGTGACGCGGCTCAGCTCGCCACGCGTGGTGGCGCGACCGGTACGGACCAGGTGGAGGAGCGCGCCGGCCGTGGTCCCGGAGGCGCTCGTGGGGAGCGTCGTGATGGTCATCGTCGCCCAGTGTTCCACAGACTTTTGCCGGATTTCGACGTAAGTCGGTTTGTATCGATCCAAAACCGTGCCATGGTTCTGCTCATGGCCCACATCTCCCAGACGCCGGTCCCCCCGACCAGCGGCGTCGTCGGCGGCTCCACGTCGTCCGACCCGGCCGCCACCGTCCACGTCCCGGTCCGCCCGGCGACCCCCGCTCCCGCCTCCGGCACCTCGGCCGCGTTCGGCTCCTCGGCCGCGTTCGGCGCCCCCGCGACCGGCACGGCCGCCGGCGCCCGCGGCGCGGCCAAGCTGCCGACGTCCTGCGACTTCACCGTCTTCGGCGGCACCGGCGACCTCGCGATGCGCAAGCTGCTGCCGGCCCTGTACTCCCGCGACCTCGAGGGCCACCTGCCCGCCGACACCCGGATCATCGGCGTCTCGCGCTCCGAGCTGGACGACGACGGCTACCGCGCCGAGGTCCGCGCCGCCCTGCACCGCTTCGTCGAGCCCGAGCGGCTGGACGAGACCGTCGTCGAGCGGCTCCTGGGCCGCCTGCACCACCTGTGCCTCGACGCCCACGACCCCGAGGGCTGGCACCTGCTGCACGCCCTGCTCAAGGACCGTCCGCACGAGGAGGAGACCATCCGCGTCTTCTACCTCGCGGTCGCGCCGGTCATCTTCGGCCCCACCTGCAACCGGCTGGCCGACCTCGGCCTCGCCGACGAGCGCGCCCGCGTGGTGATGGAGAAGCCCATCGGCCACGACCTGGAGAGCTCCCGCGAGGTCAACGACGCCGTGGGCGACGTCTTCGACGAGAAGCAGATCTTCCGCATCGACCACTACCTCGGCAAGGAGTCGGTGCAGAACCTGCTGGTCACGCGCTTCGCCAACACCTTCCTCGAGCCGCTGTGGTCCTCCCGCTGGGTCGACCACGTGCAGATCACCGCGGCCGAGACCGTCGGCGTCGGCACCCGCGGCGGGTACTACGACCACGCGGGCGCCATGCGCGACATGCTGCAGAACCACCTGCTCCAGCTGCTCTGCCTCGTTGCCATGGAGCCGCCGACCTTCGTCGGCCGCGAGAACGTCCGCGACGAGAAGCTCAAGGTGCTCCAGGCGCTGCGGCCGCTGACCCCGGCGGACGTCGACCGCCTCACCGTGCGCGGCCAGTACGGCGCGGGCCTGGTCGACGGCGCCCCGGCGGCCGGCTACAACGAGGACCTCGGCGAGCACGTGCCGGAGGGCGGCTCGCGCACCGAGACCTTCGTGGCGCTGCGGGCCGAGGTGCAGAACTGGCGCTGGGCCGGCGTCCCCTTCTACCTGCGCACCGGCAAGCGGATGAGCACCCGCTACTCCGAGATCGTCGTGGTCTTCAAGCAGCCGCCGCACGAGATGTTCCCCCACGCCACGGGCCCGGTCGTCGGCAACCGGCTGCACATCCGCGTCCAGCCCGACGAGGGCATGCAGCTGCTCGTCACGGCCAAGGAGCCCGGCCCCGGCGGCATCCGCCTGCGCCCGGTCTCCCTGGACCTCTCGTACGCGACCACCTTCGCCGAGCGCTCGCCCGACGCCTACGAGCGGCTGCTCATGGACGTCGTGCGCGGCGACCCGACGCTGTTCATGCGCCGCGACGAGGTGGAGGCCGCCTGGACCTGGGTGGCGCCGATCCTCGAGACCTGGGCCGCCTCCCACGAGGCCCCCAAGCGGTACCCGGCCGGCACCTCCGGCCCCTACGCCTCCGCCGCGCTGCTCGAGCGCGACGGCCGATCCTGGCAGGAGCCCGACCAGTGACCACTCCCAGCAACCAGGGCGCTCCCGTCCCGCGGCCCGAGGCCGACGCCGTCCCCCTGCACCCGGTGATCGCGCAGGTCACCGAGCGGCTCGTGGCCCGCAGCGCCACCGCCCGGGCCACCTACCTGGCCCGCACCGACGCCGCCGGCACCGCCGGCCCGGCCCGCACCCGGCTGGCCTGCGCCAACCTGGCCCACGGCTTCGCCGCGTCCGAGCCGGTGGAGAAGATCGACCTGCGCGGCACGGTGAAGCCGAACCTGGCGATCGTCACCAGCTACAACGACATGCTCTCCGCGCACCAGCCGTTCGTGGACTACCCGCCGCAGATCAAGAAGGCCGTCATCCGCGCCGGCGGCATCGCCCAGGTCGCCGGCGGCGTGCCCGCCATGTGCGACGGCATCACCCAGGGCCGCGCCGGCATGCAGATGTCGCTGTACTCCCGCGACGTCATCGCGATGGCCACCGCCATCGGGCTCTCGCACGACATGTTCGACGCCACTCTCATGCTCGGCGTCTGCGACAAGATCGTGCCGGGGCTGCTCATCGGCGCGCTCTCCTTCGGCCACCTGCCCACCGCGCTGGTGCCGGCGGGCCCGATGACCTCCGGCCTGCCGAACAAGGAGAAGGCGCGGACGCGGCAGCGCTTCGCCGAGGGCAAGGCCACCCGCGAGGAGCTGCTGGAGGCCGAGGCCGCCAGCTACCACTCCGCAGGCACCTGCACCTTCTACGGCACGGCGAACTCCAACCAGCTGCTGGTCGAGCTCATGGGCCTGCACCTGCCCGGTGCCTCGTTCGTCAACCCCGGCACCCCGCTGCGCTCGGCGCTGACCGACGCGGTCTCGGCCCGGGTGACCCGGCTGGCCGCCGACGTCCAGGCCGGTGAGCCCGTGGCCCGCCTGGCCGACGTCGTCTCCGAGCGGACGATCGTCAACGCCTGCGTGGCGCTGCTGGCCTCCGGCGGCTCGACCAACCACACGATGCACCTGGTGGCGATCGCCCGCGCGGCCGGCGTCGAGCTCACCTGGGACGACCTCTCCGACCTCTCCGCCGTCGTCCCGCTGCTGACCCGCATCTACCCCAACGGCTCCGCGGACGTGAACCACTTCGCCGCCGCCGGTGGCACCGCCTTCCTGGTGCGCACCCTGCTCGACGCGGGCCTGCTGCACGAGGACGTCGAGACGGTCGCCGGCCCCGGCCTGCGCCGCTACACGATGGAGCCGCGCCTGGCCGAGGACGGCTCGCTGAGCTGGGTCGAGGGGCCGACGGCGTCCCTCGACGCGGCGGTGCTGCGCCCGGTCGAGGAGCCCTTCCAGGCCGACGGCGGCCTCCGCGTCCTCTCCGGCCCGATCGGCACCGCGGTGATCAAGACCTCGGCGGTCTCGCCCGAGCACCGGGTGGTCACCGCGCCGGCGATCGTCATGGACGACCAGGCCGACTTCATCGCCGCCTTCGACCGTGGCGAGCTGGACGGCCGCGACTTCGTCGCCGTGCTGCGCTACCAGGGCCCGGCCGCGATCGGCATGCCGGAGCTGCACAAGCTCACCCCGCTGCTGGGCGTCCTCCAGGACCGCGGCCAGCACGTCGCGATCGTCACCGACGGCCGCATGTCCGGGGCCTCGGGCAAGGTCCCCGCGGCCATCCACGTCACGCCCGAGGCCGCCCTCGGCGGGGCCATCGCGAAGATCGTCGACGGCGACCTCGTCACCGTCGACGGCGTTGCGGGCACCCTCACGGTGGCGGACGCCGACGCGGTGCTCGACCGCCCGTCCACCGGCGCCGCGCCGAGCGCCGCCGAGTTCGTGGGCACGGGCCGGGAGCTGTTCGGCGCGTTCCGCGCTACGGTCGGCCCGGCCGACCAGGGGGCCAGCGTCTTCCCGGCCGTCACCGCCCAGCACTCGATCGAGGAGATCCCCGTTGCCCAGCACGCCTGAGTCCCTGCTCGACCTCGTCCCGGTCGTCCCCGTCGTGGTGGTCGAGGACGTCGCGCACGCCGTGCCGCTGGCCCGGGCGCTGGTGGCCGGTGGCCTGCCCGTCATCGAGCTGACCCTGCGCACCCCGGTGGCCCTCGAGGCCATCCGCGCGATCGCCGCCGAGGTCCCCGAGATCACCCTGGGCGCGGGCACCGTCACCACGCCGCAGCAGGCCAAGGAGGCCGCCGCCGCCGGCGCGACCTTCCTGGTCTCCCCGGGCGCCACCCCGCGCCTGCTCGACGGGATGCTCGAGACCGGGCTGCCCTTCCTGCCCGGCACCGCCACCGTCTCCGAGGTCCTGGCCGTGCTCGAGGCCGGCATCAGCGAGATGAAGTTCTTCCCGGCCGAGGCCTCCGGCGGAGCGCCCTACCTGAAGTCGATCTCGTCCCCGGTGGCCGGCGCCCGGTTCTGCCCCACCGGCGGCATCACCGCCGCGTCCGCGCCGTCCTACCTGTCGCTGCCCAACGTGGGCTGCGTCGGCGGCTCGTGGCTGACGCCGGCCGACGCGCTCGCCGCCGGTGACTGGGCCCGCGTGGAGTCGCTGGCCCGCGAGGCCGCCGCCCTGCGCTGACCTGGCTGCCCGCCGAGTCGGCAGCAGCTCTCACGGCCCGCGAGCCGTGGGACGAGCGCTACTGCCGACTCGGGACGGGGAGCGGGGCGTCCGGGCGGTGCAGGGCGCCGGTGGTCTCCCCGAGGGGGCGGCCGCTGGCCCCGTGCCGCGTCGCCACCACCTCGCCGAGCACCGACAGGGCCGTCTCGGCGGGGGTGCGCCCGCCCAGGTCGAGGCCGACGGGGGAGGAGAGCAGCGCCGTCTCGGTGCTGCTCAGGCCCGCCTCGTGCAGCCGGGCCAGCCGGTCGGCGTGGGTGCGGCGCGACCCCATCACACCCACGAAGGCGGGGCGGACGTGGTCGGGCAGCCGCAGCGCCACCGCCAGCAGCGGCACGTCGAACCGCGGGTCGTGGGTGAGCACCACGACCACGGTGCGGGGGTCCACCCGACCCGCGGCCGCCTCGGCCGCGAGGTGCTCGTGCGGCTGGGCGCGCACCACCTCGTCGGCGTGCGGGAACCGGGCGGTGGTGGCGAACAGCGGGCGTGCGTCCGTGACCGTCACCCGGAAGCCGAGGAACGACCCCGCCTCGGCGAGCGCGTCGGCCAGGTCGATCGCGCCGTAGACGAGCAGCCGCGGCGGGGCCGCGTGCACGTCGACGAGCACCGTCATCCCCTCGCCGAGCCGCTCGGCGGCCGGGCCGTAGCCCAGCGTGCCGCCGCGTCCGGCCGCGAGGGCGCCGCGGACGTCGTCGGCGACCGCCGCGTCCGCGCGTGCGCCCAGCCCCAGGGAGCCGTGCACGCCGGCCTCCGAGACCACGAGCCTGCGACCCACCAGCCCCGGGTCCGGGTGCTCGACCACCACGGCCAGGGCGGCCGGCCTCTCGGCGGCGACCTGCGCCAGCAGGTGAGCCAGCTCCGGGGCGGTGCCCGGTGAGACGGCCTCGACCAGCACGTCGATCGTGCCGCCGCAGGTGAGCCCGACCGCGAACGCGTCGTCGTCGCTGACCCCGTAGCGCTGCACCCGCGGGCCCGCGCCGGCCAGCGCCTCGTGCGCCAGGTGGTAGACGGCCGCCTCCACGCACCCGCCGGAGACGGAGCCGGTGACGGTGTCGTCCGCGGGGTCCGCGCCCGGGGTCAGCACCAGCCGCGCACCGACCGGCCGCGGGGCGGAGGAGAAGGTGCGCACCACGGTCGCCAGGCCGACGGCCTCGCCGCGCGCGAACGCCTCGCGCAGGGCGGCGAGGGCGGGATCGAGCGTGGGCACGGCGCCACCCTAGGTTCTCCGGAGCGGCGCGGGGCGCGGACGGGGCGGCCGTGGCAGGACCGTGCCCGACCCGTGCCCGACCCGTGCCCGACCCGTGTCGTGACCCGTGCTGTGGTCGGCGCCGGACCGCCTCAGGCGGGCTGGCGCACGAGCCCGCCGGCGCCGGCGTGCACCTCGAGCATCGCCTGCACGGACGCGGCCCAGGTGAACTGCTCGGCACGGCGGCGGGCCGCGACCCGGGTGAGCTCCCGAGGGCGGCGGGCCAGGTCGAGCACCGCGTCGGCCACGGCGGTCGGGGTGGGCGCGGCCCGGCGGCCGGAGGCGGCGTCGACGAGCTCCCCGGCACCGCCGGTGTCGGCGGTGACCACCGGCGTGCCGCAGGCGAGCGCCTCCAGCACGGCCAGGCCGAACGTCTCGCCCGGGCACACCGAGAGGGCCACGTCCGCCTCCCCGATGCGGGCGGCCAGCTCCTCGCGCGCGGTGACGAACCCGTGGAAGACGACGGGAGCGCCGCCGGCGAGCTCCTCCAGCTCGGGCCGGTGCGGGCCGTCGCCGTAGACGTCGAGCCGGACGGGCACGCCCCGGCGGTGCAGCTCCACGGCCGCGCCGACGGCGAGGTGGGGCGACTTCTCCCGCGAGAGCCGGCCGACGAGCGCGAGCCGCAGCGGGCCACCGCCCGGGTGCGGCTCGCGGGTGGGGACCGGGGTCGCCGGCGGACGGAAGGTCGCCAGGTCGACGCCCAGCGGCACGCGCGTGACCGGGCACCCGACGGCGCCGGCGGCGGTGCGGAACTCCCGCTCGGCGTAGTCGGAGGTCACCACGAGGCGGTCGAAGCTGCGCACCAGCACCTTGTTGAGCAGGGCGACCGGGTGCCGGGTGGGGTCCATCCGGGTCAGCATCGCGACCATGTCGTCGAGCCGCTCGTGGCTGAAGAGCACGGTGCCCACGCCCCGTCGCCGCGCCCAGCGCGCCACCAGCAGCAGCGTGAGCTTGTCGTTGACCTCGATCGAGGTGGGGCCGAAGCGCTCGAGCACGTCGACGACCCGCCAGGGCTCCACCACGAGCCGGTAGCCCGAGTAGACGCGCGGGGCGCGCACCTGCACGACCGTGCCGTCGGGCCCCTCGGTGACGGTGTCGGTGGGGCCGGGCACGACCAGCAGCCGCTCGGCGCCGGCCTCGACGTAGCCGCGCCCCAGCGCGGTGATCGCCGTCCGCATGCCCCCCGAGGCGGGGCCGACGAAGTTGGCGAGCTGGGCGATGCGCACGGGCCGCATCCTCGGGCCCGTGCGTGAACGCCCGTCGACCAGCAGGCGGACGGTGCCTGTCGGATGTGCCTGTCGGATGTGCCTGTCGTGTGCGGCTGTCGGCGGTGCGGGGCACCCTGGACCCCGTGACCGCCTGGGAGTTCGCCGCGCCGGTGTGGCTGCACGTGCCCGCGGGGGCGGACGCCGGCGGCGAGCCCGCGCCCGGCACGTGGGCCTTCTGCACCCTGCCCGAGGACGTGGGGGAGGAGGTGTGCCTGCTGTCCGGGCCGCGCCGTGGCTTCGGGTCCGTGCGCGTGCAGGTCGAGGTCGGCCGGAGCGCCTGGTCGACGTCGGTGTTCCCGGGCAGCGACGGCTTCGTCCTGCCGCTGAAGAAGGCGGTGCGCCGCGCGGAGGGCCTGGAGCCCGGCGACCTCGCGCACGTGCGGCTGCGGCTGGTCGACGCGCCCTGAGCGCTTGGACCTGAGCATCCGGACCCGGGCACCGGCTCGCGTGGCGCCTCGCCCGGGTGGTGCTGGTGGAGCAGCACGTGACAGGCAAGGATGCGAGACATGGCTTTCTGGCACCGTGAGGCTCCTGTCGACGACGTGGACGAGGGCGACCTGACCCTCAGCGACGGGATGCACTCCGCCGCCGGACCGGTCGCGGTCGGCGTCGCGATGAAGCGGGGCCTGGAGCAGATGGGCGTGCGCCGCACGGCCGGCACCCTGCTCCGGCTCAACCAGGTCGAGGGCTTCGACTGCCAGGGCTGCGCCTGGCCCGACCCCGCGCCGGGCCACCGGCACGCGGCCGAGTTCTGCGAGAACGGCGCGAAGGCCGTCACCGAGGAGGCCACGAAGCGTCGGGTCACGCCCGAGTTCTTCGCCGCCCACCCGGTCGCCGAGCTGGCCGAGCGCACCGACTACTGGCTGGGCCAGCAGGGCCGGATCACGCACCCGATGGTGCTGCGCGAGGGCGCCTCGCACTACGTGCCGATCTCGTGGGACGACGCGGCGGCGATGTTCGCCGAGACCATGGCCGGGCTCGGCTCGCCGGACGAGGCGATCTTCTACACCTCGGGCCGTGTCTCCAACGAGGCCGCGTTCGCCTACCAGCTGATGGTCCGCTCGCTGGGCACCAACAACCTGCCCGACTGCTCGAACATGTGCCACGAGTCGACCTCGGTCGGCCTGGCCCAGGCGATCGGGGTCGGCAAGGGCTCGGTCTCCCTGGAGGACCTCTACCGCGCCGACGTCATCGTCGTGGCCGGCCAGAACCCGGGCACCAACCACCCGCGGATGCTCTCGGCGCTGGAGGAGGCCAAGAAGAACGGCGCGAAGATCATCGCGATCAACCCGCTCAAGGAGACGGGCCTGGTCAAGTTCCGCAACCCGCAGACCCCGCGCGGCATGGTCGGCCCCGGCACCGAGATCGCCGACCTGCACCTGCCCGTCCGGGTCAACGGCGACCTCGCGCTCTTCCAGGCGATCGGCGCCCTGCTCGTGGAGTGGGACGCGCTCGACCACGACTTCCTCGCGCGGCACACGGCCGGCTACGAGGAGTACCGCGACCACCTCGGCTCGCTCGACTGGGACGCGGTGCTCCGCGCGACCGGCCTGAGCCGCGAGCAGGTCACCGAGGCCGCGCGGATGATCGCCGGCTCCTCGGCCACCATCTACTGCTGGGCCATGGGTGTCACGCAGCACCGCAACGCCGTCGCGACCGTCCGCGAGATCGCCAACGTCGCGTTCCTGCGCGGCGACATCGGCAAGCCCGGCGCGGGCCTGTGCCCCGTCCGCGGGCACTCCAACGTGCAGGGCGACCGCACCATGGGCATCTGGGAGAAGATGCCCGGCTCCTTCCTCGACGCCCTCGACGCGGCCACCGGCATCACCAGCCCCCGCGAGCACGGCCTCGACACCGTCGACTCGATCAGGGCGATGGCCGAGGGCCGGGCCAAGGTCTTCCTCGGGATGGGCGGCAACTTCGTCTCCGCCGCCCCCGACACCGCCGTCACCGAGGAGGCGTTCCGCGGCGCGCAGCTCACGGTGCACGTCTCCACCAAGCTCAACCGCAGCCACGTGGTGCACGCTCGGCAGGCGCTGATCCTGCCCACGATGGGCCGCTCCGAGAAGGACCTCACCGGCGGCGTCGTCCAGCGCGTCACCGTCGAGGACTCGATGTCCGCCGTGCACGCCTCGCACGGCCCGCTGGAGCCGGCCAGCCCCCACCTGCGCAGCGAGGTCGACATCGTCTGCCTGCTGGCGACGGCCTGCCTGGGCGAGGACCACGTCGTCGACTGGCCCCGGCTGCGCGCGGACTACACCGAGATCCGCCGCCTCATCGCCCAGGTCGTCCCCGGCGCCGCGGCCTACGCCGAGAAGGTGGACGCGCCGGGCGGCTTCGTCCTGCCCCACGGCCCGCGCGACACCCGCACGTTCCCGACCGAGGCAGGCAAGGCGACGTTCGCGGCCAGCCCGATCGACGTGCTGCACGTGCCCGAGGGGCGGCTGCTGCTCCAGACGCTGCGCAGCCACGACCAGTTCAACACCACCATCTACGGCCTCGACGACCGCTACCGCGGGATCAAGGGCGGACGACGGGTCGTGATGGTCCACCCGGACGACGCGGCCGACCTCGGCCTGGAGGTCGGTGGCTGGGTCGACCTGGTCTCGGAGTGGACCGACACCGAGACCGGCGAGGCCTCCGAGCGCCGCGCTCCGTGGTTCCGGGTCGTGGCCTACGACCAGCCGCGCGGCTGCGCGGCGGCCTACTACCCGGAGACCAACCCGCTCGTCCCGCTCGGGTCGACGGCGCTGGAGTCCAACTGCCCGACCTCCAAGTCCGTCATCGTCCGCCTCGAGCGCGTCGACGCGCCCACCGGCGTCGTCGGCTCCGACGCGGGCTGGGTGGTCCCCACCGCCTGACCTGGCGGCCGACGAGACCCCGGGAGCAGCGATGACCAACCCCGACCCGCACCCCGACGAGGTCGACTGCGCGGCGGGCCCGCACCCGGACGCGCTGGAGGTCCTGGCGCCGCGCGAGGTGCCGCTGGGCGGCCCGCGGGCCATGACGGTGCGCCGAACGCTGCCCCAGCGGGGCCGCACCCTCGTCGGGGCGTGGTGCTTCTGCGACCACTACGGCCCGGACGACGTGGCCGAGACCGGGGGCATGGTGGTCGCGCCGCACCCGCACACCGGCCTGGCGACGGTCTCCTGGCTGTTCACGGGCGAGATCGAGCACCGGGACTCGGTGGGCACGCACGCGTTGGTGCGGCCGGGCGAGCTGAACCTGATGACCGCCGGGCGCGGCATCTCCCACTCCGAGGTCTCGACCGCCGCGACGACCGTGCTGCACGGCGCGCAGCTGTGGCTGGCGCTGCCCGAGGACGCCCGGCACGGCGAGCCCCGGTTCGAGCACCACGTCCCCGACCCCGTGGCGGGCGAGGGCTGGGAGGCGCGCGTGTTCCTCGGCTCGCTGCTGGGCTCGTCCTCGCCGTTGCCCACCGCCACGCCCCTGCTGGGGGCGGAGCTGACGCTGGCGCCCGGGGTCGGTCTCGACCTGCCGCTGGAGCCGACCTTCGAGCACGCCCTCCTCCTGGACGCCGGCAGCCTCACCGTCGCCGAGGGCCCGCTGGCCCCCGGGGAGCTGGGCTACCTGGCGCCCGGGCGCGCCTCGGCGCGGCTCGAGGCCGGGGGCGAGGGCGCCCGCCTGCTGGTGCTCGGCGGCGAGCCGTTCGGCGAGGCCATCGTCATGTTCTGGAACTTCGTGGGCCGCAGCCACGAGGAGGTCGCGGCCTACCGCGCCGACTGGCAGGGGCAGGTCGCCGGCGACGGTGACGCGGCCGCGGCCGACGCCGGCCGGGTCGTCGCGGACTCCCAGGACGTCGCACCCGGCCGGTTCGGCACGGTCGAGGGCGACCACCGCCGCCCGCTCCCGTCCCCGGCCCTCCCCGGCACCCGCCTGCGCGAGCGCCACTGACCACCGCTGGCGTGGGCGACCACCCCGCGCCGGGCCACCCACCGTCCACAGGCGGTCTCGGCGACGCCGCCGTCCACACCCGAGCCCGGCGAGAGGTCCACCGTCGCCGCCCGGTGCCAGGCTGAGCGCATGGAACCGATCACCGGAGACGACGGGCTGGTCCGCTGCCCCTGGGCAGGCGGGCCGGGCCCGATGCGCGAGTACCACGACCACGAGTGGGGCCACCCGGTCCACGGCGAGGCCGCCCACCTGGAGCGGCTGGTGCTGGAGGGCTTCCAGGCCGGCCTGTCCTGGTCCACGATCCTGACCAAGCGTGGACGGTTCCGGGAGGTCTTCGCGGACTTCGACGCGGACACGGTCGCGGCCTTCACCGACGACGACGTCGAGCGGCTGATGGGCGACCCGGGCATCGTCCGCAACCGGGCCAAGATCGAGGCCGCCCGCCGCAACGCCGCGGCGACCGTGGCGCTGCGCGAGGACGGCGGGCTCGAGACGCTGCTGCACTCCTTCGCGCCGCCGACGCCACCGGCTCCGGCCACCACCGAGGAGCTGGGCACCACGTCGGCGGAGTCGGTGGCGATGTCGAAGGCGTTGAAGAAGCGGGGGTTCTCCTTCGTCGGACCCACCACGATGTACGCGCTGATGGAGGCGATCGGCATCTTCGACCCGCACCTGGTCGGCTGCCACGCACGCGGCACGGGCTCCTGAGGCCTGGGAGACCCGGGGGAGCAGCACGCGGGCGCACCGGTGCCAGACTCCGTCGACGTGCCCTTCCTGACCGGTCTCACCTGGCTGCTGGGGTGCCAGCTCGTCGGCACCCTGCTCGTCCACCTCACCGACCTGCCGGTCCCCGGCCCGGTCGTGGGGATGCTGCTGCTCCTCCTCGTCCTGCGCCTGCGGCACCCGAGCGAGGACGGCTCGCCCGCCGGGCGTGGCGAGGGCAGCGTGCACGTCGCGGCCGACGCGCTGCTGGCCCACCTCCAGCTGTTCTTCGTGCCCGCCGGTGTCGGGGTGGTGGCCTACCTGGGGCTGCTGCGCGCGGACGCCGTGCCCGTGCTGGCCGGCCTGGTCGGCTCCTGGCTCGCGGGCCTGGTCGCGGTCGGTCTCCTGGCCCAGCTCCTGGGCCGTCGCTCCGCTCGCCGGGGGCAGGGCGGGGGAGCCGCGTGACCTGGCTCCTGGACCAGCCCCTGACCTGGCTGTTCGCGACGCTGCTCGCCTACCGCGGCGGCTGCTGGCTGCGGGACCGCACCGGCCGCCACCCGCTGGCCCAGCCGGTGCTGGTGGCGGTGCTGGTGCTGGGCGCGCTGCTGCTGCTCACCGGCACCGACCTGGACGTCTTCGACGACGGCACGGCGGCGATCAGCTTCCTGCTGGGGCCCGCCACGGTCGCCCTGGCGGTGCCGCTGCATCGCCAGCTGCACCGGCTGCGGGGCTACGCCGTCCCCCTCGTGACCTCGATCGTCGTCGGGTCGGTGGTCTCCATGACGAGCGCCTGGGGCCTGGTCACGCTGCTCGGTGGCTCCGAGCGGCTGGCCTGGACGATGACCCCGAAGGCGACGACCGCCGCGGTCTCGATCCCGCTGTCGGAGACGGTCGGGGGAGTGCCGGCCCTCACCGCGGCCCTGACCATCCTCGCCGGCATCCTCGGCGCGGTGGCGGGCCCGACGGTCCTCACCTGGCTGCGGGTCCGCGACGCCCGGGCGCGCGGCCTGGCCGTGGGCGCCGCCTCGCACGGCATCGGCACCGCCCGGGTGCTGGGGGACGACGAGGTGACCGGCGCGTTCTCCGGGCTCTCGATGGGCCTGACGGCGGTGGTCACCAGCCTGCTCCTGCCGGTCCTGGCGCTCGTGCTCGGCGGCGGGGCATGATGTCGCTGTGGGCCCTCTGACCTGGGCAGACACACGCACGGCGCATGAACGTCACGCCGATTTCGCAACGCGGGCGGGCATGTGTAATCTTCTTTCCCGTTGCCCCTTTAGCTCAGTCGGCAGAGCGTCTCCATGGTAAGGAGAAGGTCTACGGTTCGATTCCGTAAAGGGGCTCTGGGATCGAGGTTGGACGCAGGCTTACGCTGGTGTCCAACCTCGTCCCCTGTGGCGGGGTAGCTCAGGTGGTTAGAGCACACGGCTCATAATCGTGGTGTCGCGGGTTCGAGTCCCGCCCCCGCTACCACTGACTCATCCGCACTTCCTCGATCAACCAAGGACTTCCCCGTGGCCTCCAAGAGCTCTGACGTTCGCCCCAAGATCACGCTCGCCTGCGTTGACTGCAAGGAGCGGAACTACATCACCAAGAAGAACCGTCGGAACAACCCCGACCGGATCGAGCTGAACAAGTTCTGCCCGCGCTGCCGCAAGCACACCGCGCACCGCGAGACCCGCTGAACCTCAGCACCAGACGCACGGCGACCCGCCCGGCTCCGGCCCGGCGGGTCGTTGCGTTTCGAACCCGTCCCGCCCGGCGCACTAGGCTCGGCCGCATGCCCGTGGACTCCTCCCTCGTGGGGCGTGCCTACCCGGCGTCCAGGCCGTACACGGTGACCGACGAGCGCGTCCGCGCGTTCGCCGAGGCCACCGGCGGTACCTGGAGCGGCGGTGCGCTCCCGGCGACCTTCCCGATCGTCCTGGCCTTCGACGCCATGTTCGACTTCCTCGACGCCGAGGGCGTCGCGCTGCACCGGATCGTGCACGGCGAGCAGAAGTTCGCCTACGCCCGGCCGCTCGCGGTCGGCGACGTCCTGAGCGCCACCCTGTCCGTCGCCGGCCTGCGCCAGATCGCCGGCAACGACATCATCACCACCTCCAGCGAGATCACCGACGCCGACGGCGCCGTGGTCTGCACGGCCACCGCCACGCTGGTGCACCGCGCCCCCGGCGAGGAGGAGCAGGCATGAGCGCCCTCGAGGCAGGCACCGTCCTGGAGCCGCAGACCTACCCGGTCACGCGCGCCCACCTCGTCCGCTACGCGGGCGCCAGCGGCGACTTCAACCCCATCCACTGGTCCGACCGCGTCGCCACCAGCGTCGGCCTGCCCGGCGTCATCGCCCACGGCATGTTCACCCAGGCGCTGGCCGCCCGCGCGGTCGCCACCTGGACCGACGGTGCCGACGTGGTCGAGCTCGGCTGCAAGTTCACCAACCCCGTCGTCGTCCCCGACGACGACGAAGGCGTGGAGGTGGTCGTCGGCGGCACCGTGAAGAAGGTCGAGGACGGCCTGGTCACGATCGCCCTCGAGGTCACCTGTGGCGGGCAGAAGGTCCTCGGCATGCCGAAGGCCGTCGTCCGTGCCTGAGGTCCAGGACCCGGCCGCGACCCGGCTGGCCGAGCACACCACCCTGCGCCTGGGCGGCCCGGCCCGCCGCTTCGTCCGCGCCACGACCGACGACGAGCTGGTGGCCGCGGTGACCGCGGCCGACGACGCCGGCGAGCCCCTGCTGCTGCTCGGCGGCGGCTCCAACCTCGTCGTCGCCGACGAGGGCTTCGACGGCACCGTGGTGCAGGTCGCCACCCGCGGGATCACCGCCGACGTGGACGACGGCGAGGTCAGCTGCGGTGGTGCCCTGGTGACCGTGGCCGCCGGTGAGCCCTGGGACGACGTCGTGGCCCACGCGGTCGCCCGCGACTGGGCCGGCATCGAGGCGCTCTCCGGCATCCCCGGCTCCACCGGCGCCACGCCCGTCCAGAACGTCGGCGCCTACGGTCAGGAGGTCGCCCAGACCATCGCCCAGGTCCGCACCTGGGACCGGCACGACCGCGCCTGGCGCACCTTCGCGGGCGCCGACTGCGGGTTCGCCTACCGGTGGTCGCGGTTCAAGGCCGAGCCCGACCGCTACGTCGTCGTCTCGGTGACCTTCCAGCTGCGCGCCGCCTCGCTCGGCGGGCCGGTGGCCTACGCCGAGCTGGCCCGCACCCTCGGTGTCGAGCAGGGGCAGCGCGCCCCGATCGCCCAGGTGCGCGAGGCCGTCCTCGGCCTGCGGGCCGGCAAGGGCATGGTGCTGGACGCCGCCGACCACGACACCTGGTCGGCCGGCTCGTTCTTCACCAACCCCGTGCTGGCCGCCGAGCAGGTGCCCGAGGGCGCGCCCGCCTACCCGCAGCCGGACGGCACGGTGAAGACGTCGGCGGCCTGGCTGATCGACCACGCCGGC
The DNA here is from genome assembly GCF_023656415.1 of Nocardioides bruguierae. Classification (GTDB taxonomy): domain Bacteria; phylum Actinomycetota; class Actinomycetes; order Propionibacteriales; family Nocardioidaceae; genus Nocardioides; species Nocardioides bruguierae. Next base: position 80,750 of record NZ_JAMOIL010000012.1, on the reverse strand, counting down.
TTCGCCAAGGGCTACGCGGTCACCCCGGACGCCGCCGCGTCGCTGTCGACCAAGCACACCCTGGCGCTCACCAACCGCGGTGGCGCGCGCACCGCCGACCTGCTCGCCCTGGCCAGGGCGGTGCGGGACGGGGTGCGCGAGCGCTACGGGGTCGAGCTGGTCAACGAGCCGGTGCTGGTCGGCTGCTCGCTCTGAGCGCCGGCCACCGCGCCGCCGCGTCCGGGCCTCAGACGCCTGTGTAGGGGCCGCTCGAGGTCGGCGCCGCGATCGCCAGCACCACGAAGAAGGCGATCGCGAGCAGGCCCAGGGCCAGGAACACGGTGCCGATGATGCCGAGCACCATGCCGGCGGTGGCCTCCCCGGTACCGCCCCAGCGGTCGGGCTCGCGCCGCACGGCCCGGCGTGCGCGGGCGCCGAGCACCCAGGCGACCGGCGAGGCCAGGAAGCCGAGGCCGCACATGAGGCCGAGCGCGAGGCCCACGATGCCCAGCACCAGGGCCGGCATCGCCTGCCCGTGCCGCGGCACGGCGGCGTAGGGGTACCCCGGCTGCGGGTAGGCCTGCGGCTGGTACTGCTGCTGGTACGGCTGCTGGTAGGGCTGCCCGTAGGCCGGCTGCCCGTGGGCCCCGCTGGCCGGCGGGTACCCCTGGGGGGCCTGCGGCGCGGGCACCGGCGTGGCCGCCCCGGCACCACCGGCGTGCGGCGGGAGGGGCAGGGTCGGCTGTGCCGGCGGTGCCTGCTGCTCCGGGGGCGGGTACGCCTGCGGGGCCACGCCCCAGCCGGGCGCCGTCGCCTGGTCCGGGGTGGAGCCCGGCGGGGTCCAGGCCGGCGGCTGCCAGGTGCGGGGCTCCCAGTCCGGCTCGTCCTCGGCCGCGGACGACGGCCCTGGCTCCGAGGTCGGGTCCTGCGTCGGGTCCGGGGTCGGGTCCGGCGTCGGCTCGGGCTGCTCGGGCTTGGTCAGGTCGACGCGCTGGACGGGCTGGGTCTCCTCCGGGTCCTGGCTCACGAGCCCATCCTCTCAGGCAGCGACCCCGGCCCGTCCGGTCACTGGCCCGTGGACCACGCGTCGACGTCGGCCAGCGCCCGCGCCAGCACGTCGGAGGGCGCCCGGGAGGCCCGCAGCGACATCCGGGCCAGCTCGGCGAGCGTGTCGTCGTCCAGCCCGTGCGCGTCGCGCACCGCCTCGTACTGGCCGAGCAGCCGGGGCCCGAAGAGCAGGGGGTCGTCCGCGCCCAGGGCCACCGTGGCGCCGGCGGCGAGGAGCCGCGGCACCGGCACGGAGGCCAGGTCCGGGTAGACCCCGAGGGAGACGTTGGAGGTGGGGCAGACCTCGAGGGCGATCCCGGCCTCCACCACGCGGTCGAGCACCGCGGGGTCCTCCACCGAGCGCACCCCGTGGCCCAGGCGCCCGGGGTGCAGGGCGTCCAGGCACGTGCGCACGTGGTCGGCGCCGCGCAGCTCGCCGCCGTGCGGGACGAGCAGCAGCCCCGCCCGCTCGGCGATGGCGAAGGCGGGGCCGAAGTCGAGGGTGCTGCCGCGGCGCTCGTCGTTGGAGAGGCCGAAGCCGACGACCCCGCGGTCCGCGTACTGCGCCGCCAACCGGGCCAGGGTGCGGGCGTCCAGGGGGTGGCGGGTGCGGTTGGCGGCGATGACGACGGCCATCCCGAGCCCGGTCGCGCGCGAGGCGTCGGCCACGGCGTCGAGCACCAGGTCCGTCATGGCGGTGATGCCGCCGAACCGGGCCGCGTAGCCGCTGGGGTCGACCTGGATCTCGGTCCACACCCCGCCGTCCGCCGCGTCGTCCTCGGCCGCCTCGCGCACCAGCCGGCGCACGTCGTCCTCGGTGCGCAGCACCGCCCTGGCCACGTCGTAGAGCCGCTGGAAGCGGAACCAGCCCTTCTCGTCGGCCGCGGAGAGCGTGGGCGGCCAGTCCTCCACCAGCGCGTCGGGCAGCCGGACGCCGTCGCGCTCGGCGAGCTCGAGCAGGGTGGTGTGCCGCATGGACCCGGTGAAGTGCAGGTGCAGGTGCGCCTTCGGCAGGGCCCGCAGGTCACGCCGCTCGGTGACGGTGCGTGCACGGGAGTCGGGGGCCATGGCCGCCAGCGTAGGAGGGACCCGTTTGGACGAGGTGCAGCGGCACCCGTAGTATCCTCGTTCGGTGGTTCGTTCCACAGGCTCAGTCACGTCCTCGGGCGTGCCGGCCGCCGGGACCGGACGCATCGGAGGGCACTAGCTCAACTGGCAGAGCATCGGTCTCCAAAACCGAAGGTTGGGGGTTCAAGTCCCTCGTGCCCTGCAAAGAGACGACGACGAACGACGAGAGGTGACGACATGTCGGACACCCGTAGCGAGAAGGTGGAGCGCACCGGGCCGGTGACGTTCCTCCGGCAGGTCGTCGCCGAGCTGCGGAAGGTCGTCTGGCCGACCCAGGAGCAGCTGGTCACCTACTTCGTGGTGGTCCTGGTGTTCGTGGTCGTCATGATGGCCTTCATCTCCCTGCTGGACCTGGGCCTCGGCCGCCTGGCCTTCGCCCTGTTCAGCGGCGAGCTGTTCTAGTCCCCGCGAGAGGTGGCGCACGCGGCGCCACCTGGCTCTACGCTGGGACGCCTAGGCTTGGCCCCGCCCGGGTCGGCACGCCGTGCGTGCCGCCCACCGGTTGGGCCGCCGCACCCGGCAGGACGCCGGGAAACCCCGGACCGGGGAGGCCCCGGTCCCGTCGAGCTGATGGAGCATCACGTGTCGGAGCAGTACGAGTCGGAGCAGGTCGACCCGGTCGAGGAGACCGAGGTCGAGCCGCAGGACGTGGCTGCTGACGAGCCCGACGTCGACGAGGACGCCCTCGACGAGGTCGACGCCGACCTCGCCGAGGACGCGGACGTCGAGGACGAGGCCAGCCAGGACGAGGCCGCCGAGGCCGAGGAGAGCGACCCCCTCGAGGAGTTCCGCCGCGAGCTGTGGGCCAAGCCGGGCGACTGGTTCGTGGTGCACACGTACTCGGGCATGGAGAACCGGGTCAAGCAGAACCTCGAGAACCGCATCATCTCCCTCAACATGGAGGACTACATCCACGAGATCGTGGTCCCCACCGAGGAGGTCGCGGAGATCAAGAACGGCCAGCGCAAGATGGTCAAGCGGACCGTCCTGCCCGGCTACGTGCTCGTTCGCATGGACCTCACCGACGAGTCCTGGTCCGCCGTCCGGCACACGCCGTCGGTCACCGGCTTCGTCGGCTCCTCGCACCAGCCGGTGCCGCTGACCATGACCGAGGTCGAGGACATGCTGGCCCCGGCCGTCGTGGCCCGCGCCGAGGCGGAGGCCGCCGCTGCCGGCGCCTCGTCCTCCGGTGGCGGCTCCGCCTCGCAGCCGGCCAAGAAGCCGATCGAGGTCGCCGACTTCGCGGTCTCCGACTCCGTGATGGTCGTCGACGGCCCGTTCGCCACGCTCCACGCCACGATCACCGAGATCAACGCCGAGTCCCAGCGCGTCAAGGCGCTCGTGGAGATCTTCGGCCGCGAGACCCCGGTCGAGCTGTCCTTCAGCCAGATCCAGCGCGTCTAAGCCTCGCTAGCCTGCGAGCGAAGGGCCCGCCACCCCACCGGGGTGGCGGGCCTCGCCGGTCCGGAGCCCGTCGGTTTGGGTCGGAGCGGCACCTCGCCGCACAATGAACGCTGCGTCCGGTGACGGGCGCAGGTGGCAGAGGACGCGACGGCGTCCTCGTCATGACCACGAGACAGAAAGAGAAGGAAGCATCATGCCTCCCAAGAAGAAGATCTCTGCACTGGTCAAGGTGCAGCTGCAGGCCGGTGCCGCGACCCCGGCCCCGCCGGTCGGTACCGCTCTCGGTCCGCACGGCGTCAACATCATGGACTTCTGCAAGGCGTACAACGCCCAGACCGAGTCCATGCGCGGCAACGTGATCCCGGTCGAGATCACCATCTACGAGGACCGCTCGTTCACCTTCATCACGAAGACCCCGCCGGCGGCGGAGCTCATCAAGAAGGCTGCTGGTCTCCAGAAGGGCTCCTCGGTCCCGCACAAGGAGAAGGTCGGCAAGCTGACCAAGGACCAGGTGCGCGAGATCGCCCAGACGAAGCTGCCCGACCTCAACGCGAACGACATCGACGCCGCGATGAAGATCGTCGAGGGCACCGCCCGCTCCATGGGCGTCACCACCGACTGAGGACCCCGCTGACGCACTCCCGCGTCGCCTGAGCGCGACGCCGCGTCCGCACCCCACCTGTGGCAGGGCCGCGCTGGCCCGACGACCACACCTGGAACGAGAAGAAGAGAGACCAGACCATGCAGCGCAGCAAGAGCTACCGCGCGGCCGTCGAGTCCTACGACACCGACGCCCTGCACGCCCCCCTGGCCGCGATCCAGATCGCCAAGGGCTCCACCAAGAAGAAGTTCGACGAGACCGTGGACGTCGTGATGCGTCTCGGCGTCGACCCCCGCAAGGCCGACCAGATGGTGCGCGGCACCGTCAACCTGCCCCACGGCACCGGCAAGACCGCCAAGGTCCTCGTCTTCGCCGTCGGTGACAAGGCCCAGGCCGCCCTCGACGCCGGTGCCGACGAGGTCGGTGGCGACGAGCTGATCGAGAAGGTGGCCGGCGGCTACCTCGACTTCGACGCCGTCGTCGCGACCCCGGACCTCATGGGCAAGGTCGGCCGCCTCGGCCGCGTGCTCGGCCCCCGCGGCCTCATGCCGAACCCCAAGGTCGGCACCGTCACCCCGGACCCGGCCAAGGCCGTGACCGACATCAAGGGCGGCAAGATCGAGTTCCGCGTGGACCGTCACGCCAACCTGCACTTCATCATCGGCAAGGCGTCCTTCGGTGAGAAGCAGCTCGCCGAGAACTACGCCGCCGCGCTCGAGGAGGTCCTCCGCCTCAAGCCGTCCGCCTCCAAGGGCCGCTACGTCAAGAAGGTCACCTTCTCGACCACCATGGGCCCCGGCATCCAGGTCGACCCCTCCGTCACCCGCAACATCGCGGGCGACGAGGAGGCCTGAGCCCCCTCTTGCTCCTCGTGAGCGAAGCCTGACGACGGCCCGTCGCGCCCCCACCGGGGCCGGCGGGCCGTCGCCGTTCCCCCCTCCCTCGACCGGCCACGCCCCCGCCCCACCCCGCAGGAGTCAGCATGAGCACCTGGGCCGTCCTCGTCCGCCCCTCGGCCAACCGCGTGTACGCCGACGCCACCCCCGCCCTGCTCCTCGCCGAGGCGCAGGTGCTGGCGGCCACGGCGCTGCGCGAGGAGATCGACGACGTGCGCCTGGTCGAGATGGGTGGGCTGCCGTACCTCCAGGTCCGCACCGTCGACGTGGAGCTGAGCGAGCGCACCCGCGCCCACCTCTCGCTGCTCTCCGGCGGGTACGCCCTCTTCGAGCTGGAGGACGCCGGCTTCGGCCCCGCCCTGCTGCCGGCCGAGCCCGCGCAGGTGCGGACCCTGGACGAGGACCTGCTGACCATCCAGAAGTACGTCGGCAAGACCAACGAGCTGTTCACCCGGCTCCTGCTCAACCTCACCGTGTGGGCCTCGGCCACCCCGGACGGGCTGCTGCCGGCGTCCGTGGCACCGCGCAAGCGCGCCACCCGCGTGCTCGACCCGCTGTGCGGGCGCGGCACCACGCTGCACGCGGCGCTCGTGCACGGGTGCGACGCCGAGGGGCTCGACACCGACGGCAAGGCCTTCGACGCGCAGGAGGCCTACCTGAAGACCTGGCTGCGCACGAAGCGCCTCAAGCACACCGCGGACGTCTCCCCGCTGCGCCGCGACGGGCAGAAGCTCGGGCGGCGGCTCGCGATCGAGGTGGCGGCCGACAAGGAGGCGTGGAAGGCGGGGCGCACCCAGCGGCTCGCGGTCGTCGAGGCCGACACCCGGCGCACCGGCGACGTGTTCAAGGCCGGCTCCGCCGACGTCCTGGTCACCGACGCGCCGTACGGGGTCAAGCACGGCTCCCACGGTGCGGACGGCGGCCGCAGCCGCGGCCCGGCCCAGCTGCTCACCGAGGCGCTGCCCGGCTGGCGGCGCGTGCTGCGGCCCGGGGGAGCGGTCGGCATCGCCTGGAACACCCACGTCGCCCCCCGCGAGCAGGCGCTGGAGATCCTGGCCGACGCCGGCCTCGAGCCCCTGGACGACGGCCCCTGGCAGGGGTTCCGGCACCGCGTGGACGCCGGCATCGACCGCGACGTCGTCGTGGCGGTCAACCCCGGCTGAGCCCGAAGCGGAGACCCTCCGGACGCACGAGACCCCGGGACGTCATGCGTCTGAGGGACACTGCGTCCGCTCCGCATGACGTCCCGGGGTCGGCGTCCGGGAGCGCCCGGCTCAGCTGCTGAGCTTCTCCGCGGCGGCGAGCGCCACGCAGGTGGCGACGCCGGCCATGGCGGTCTCGACCTGGTCCAGCGGCGGGAACGTCGGAGCCAGGCGGATGTTGCGGTCGCGCGGGTCCAGGCCGTGCGGGAACGCCGAGCCCGCGGGCGTCAGCGAGATGCCGGCCTCCTTGGCGAGCTGGACGACGCGGGTGGCGGTGCCGTCGACGACGTCGAGGTTGACGAAGTAGCCGCCGGTCGGCTCGGTCCACTCGGCCACGCCGAGACCCGAGAGCGCGCCCTCGAGGGCGTCCTGCACGGCGGCGAACTTCGGCGCGATGATGTCGCGGTGCTTGCGCATGTGCGCGCGCACGCCCTCGGCGTCGCCGAAGAACTCCAGGTGGCGCAGCTGGTTGACCTTGTCCGGCCCGATCGAGGCCATGCCCAGGTGCGTGAGGAACCAGGCCTTGTTCACGGGCGACATCGCCATCATGGCCACGCCGGCGCCCGCCCAGGTGATCTTGGAGGTCGAGGCGAACACGATCGGTCGCTCGGGGTGGCCGTTGGCCGCCGCGATCGCGAGCGCGTCGGCGCTCTTGACCTCCACGTCGGTGAGGTGGTGCAGCGCGTAGGCGTTGTCCCACAGGATGCGGAAGTCCGGTGCGGCCGTCGGCATCGACATGAGCGCGGTGGCGACCTCGACGGAGCACACCGAGCCGGTCGGGTTGGCGTAGGTCGGCACGAGCCACATGCCCTTGACCGACGGGTCGTCGGCGACGAGCGCCTTGACCGCCTCGACGTCCGGCCCGTCCTCGTGCATGGGCACGGTGACCATCTCGATGCCGAGGTCGGCCAGCAGCGTGAAGTGCCGGTCGTAGCCGGGCACCGGGCAGATGAACTTCACCGTGCCGGCGTCCTTCCACGGGGCGTCGACGCCGGCGGCACCCCACAGGAGCAGGGACGTGACGGTGCGGTGCATCATCTCGAGGCTCGAGTTGCCGCCCGCGATCACCTGCTGCGGCTCGACGCCGAGCAGCTCGGCGAACAGGGCGCGCAGGCCGAGGAGACCCTCGAGCCCGCCGTAGTTGCGCACGTCGGTGCCGGTGGCGTCCGTGGTGGAGGTGGGCAGCGAGAGTAGGCCGTTGGAGAGGTCCAGCTGCTCCGCGGACGGCTTGCCACGCGTGAGGTCCAGCTTCAGCCCGCGATCTTTGAGGGCGGCGTAGTCGGCCTGGGTCTTCGCGAGGAAGGCAGCCAGGTCGTCGGCGGAGAGCTGGTCGAGCGGCGTGCGGTCGGTCATGGTGCCGATCCTGCCAGCCGGTACCGTGCCGGCACACTCCCTGCGCGGGGGATGGACACCGCCGACGTCCACGATTTTGCGTGGCGGCCCGACACCCCTACCTTGGAACGCGTAACCAGAGACCGCCGGTCGTCCTGATGCGCGAGCAGCAGGGCTGAAGGCCTCGCGAGAGCGAGCGACCCGCGCAGGATACAGAGCACCGAGCGGGCACGAGAGTGCCGCTCCCACGCCCTGGGCCTGCGCCCGGGGCGTTCGTCATTTCACGGGGTTCACGGTGGCTCTCCGACCGATGTAAGGAGACCCATGGCGCGGGCAGACAAGCAGGCGGCCGTCTCGGACCTCGTTGAGCAGTTCAACGAGTCCGCTGGCGCCGTGCTGACCGAGTACCGCGGTCTCACCGTGAAGGAGCTGCAGGACCTCCGCCGCTCCCTCGGCGAGAACGCCACGTACGCCGTGGTCAAGAACACGCTGACCAAGCTGGCCGCGAAGGAGGCCGGGCTCTCCGGCTTCGACGGCCTGCTGACCGGCCCGACCGCCGTTGCCTTCATCAAGGGCGACATGGTCGAGGCTGCCAAGGGCCTGCGTGACTTTGCCAAGGCCAACCCCACCCTTGTCATCAAGGGTGGAGTCATGGACGGCCAGGCGCTCGACGCTGCCGAGGTGGCCAAGCTGGCCGACCTCGAGTCGCGCGACGTCCTCCTGGGCAAGATGGCGGGCGCCATGCTGGCGTCGCTGTCCCAGGCCGTCTACCTCCTCAACGCCCCCCTCGCCCAGGCCGCCCGGCTCGCCGGTGCGCTCGAGGCGAAGGCGCAGGAGGACCCCTCGATCCTCGCAGGTGGTGCCGGTACGCCGGCCGCCGCCGAGGAGGCCCCGGCTGCTGCCGAGGCCCCCGCCGACGAGGCCCCCGCGGCCTCCGACGAGGGCGACACCGCCGAGGCGTGACCCTCCCGGGTCACCCACGGCTACCACCACCTGAAACCCGGACGACGCCCGCGACGGGCGCCGACCACAGCTGAAAGGACGCCACCATGGCGAAGCTGAGCACCACCGAGCTCCTCGACGCGTTCAAGGAGATGACCCTCATCGAGCTCTCCGAGTTCGTGAAGGAGTTCGAGGACACCTTCGGCGTCACCGCGGCCGCCCCGGTCGCCGTCGCCGCCGCCCCCGCTGCCGGCGGTGCCGCCGGTGGCGAGGCCGCCGCCGAGGAGAAGGACGAGTTCGACGTCGTCCTCGAGTCCGCCGGTGACAAGAAGATCAACGTCATCAAGGAGGTGCGCGCCCTGACCTCCCTCGGCCTGAAGGAGGCCAAGGAGCTCGTCGAGGGTGCGCCCAAGACCGTCCTCGAGGGCGCTGCCAAGGACGTGGCCGAGAAGGCCAAGGAGTCCCTCGAGGCCGCTGGCGCCTCCGTCACCCTCAAGTGACCTGAGTCCCCTCCGGGGGACACCGCCCCGCACGGGGCACCTGCACGATCCGCCGAGGGCGGTCATCCCGATCAGGGGTGGCCGCCCTCGCGGCGTTCCCGGCAGCGGCCGTGACAGCGCTGCCGAGAGTGGCCGGCGGTCTTGACCGGCGCGGCCTCCTCCTCGAAACCCCTCCGGTGGGGCCCCGCCCCTGCCGACCGGCAGGACGGACCTGCCACCGGATGTGACCGCGACCACGCGTCCAGCGTGACGTGGGCGACATTCGTGCGTAACCTCGCGCCGACCCCGCCGTTGTTACTGGCAGGTCAGGAAGCGGCGCCACCCGGTGCCGCCGCACGGGAGGGGAGGCGCGCGATGGGTGTCGAGATCAAGGTCGAGAACCTGACGAAGTCCTTCGGCAGGCAGCTGATCTGGGGAGACGTCACGCTGACGGTGCCGGCCGGGGAGATCTGCGTGATGCTGGGCCCGTCGGGCACCGGCAAGTCGGTGTTCCTGAAGTCGCTGATCGGGCTGCTGAAGCCCGACCGGGGCTCGATCGTCATCGAGGGCACGGACATAGCCTCCTGCTCCGAGCGCGAGCTCTACGAGATCCGCAAGCTGTTCGGTGTGCTGTTCCAGGACGGCGCGATGTTCGGCTCGATGAACCTCTACGACAACGTCGCCTTCCCGCTGCGCGAGCACACGCGCAAGTCGGAGTCCGAGGTCCGGCAGGTCGTCATGGAGAAGATGGACCTGGTCGGCCTCGTCGGCTCGGAGGACAAGCTGCCCGGCGAGATCTCCGGCGGCATGCGCAAGCGCGCCGGCCTGGCGCGCGCGCTCGTCCTCGACCCCGAGATCGTGCTCTTCGACGAGCCCGACTCCGGCCTGGACCCGGTGCGCACCGCGTTCCTCAACCAGCTCATCGTCGACCTCAACGCCCAGATCGACGCGACCTTCCTGATCGTCACGCACGACATCAACACCGCGCGCACGGTGCCCGACAACATCGGCCTGCTCTACCACAAGCACCTGGCCATGTTCGGGCCGCGCGAGATGCTGCTCTCCTCCGAGGAACCCGTCGTGCGTCAGTTCCTCAACGCCCAGCGCGTCGGCCCGATCGGCATGTCCGAGGAGAAGGACGCCGACGAGCTCGCCGCCGAGGCGGACCAGGAGCTGCCGCCCCTCCCGCCGATCCCGCTCCAGCTGGAGCCCTCCAACGGCATCCCGCGGCGCAGCCAGCGCGAGCCCGGCGGCTGGTGCCGCGAGAATGGGGTGACGCCGCCGCCCGGATCGTTCTCGCCCGGCATGGCCATGGCGACGGGGGCCTGAGGGACCGATGGCCTCGACCACCGCCCGCCTGCTCGCCCCGGTGGGGGCTGCGGGCAGCCTCTTCGCCTTCGCGCTCGACGTCGCGCGTGGGCTCTTCCGGCGCCCCTTCCAGCTGCGCGAGTTCATCCAGCAGGCCTGGTTCGTGGCGTCGGTGACGATCATCCCGACCGCCCTGGTGGCCATCCCGTTCGGTGCGGTCATCGCGCTCCAGGTGGGTGGCCTGATCCGTCAGTTCGGCGCCGAGTCGTTCACCGGCTCCGCATCGGTCCTCGCCGTCGTCCAGCAGGCCGCCCCGATCGCGACCGCCCTCCTCATCGCCGGCGCCGGCGGCTCCGCCATCGCCGCCGACCTCGGCGCCCGCAAGATCCGCGAGGAGCTGGACGCGATGATGGTGCTGGGCATCGACCCGATCCAGCGCCTGGTGGTGCCCCGCGTGCTGGCCACCATGCTGGTCGCCGTCTTCCTCAACGGCCTGGTCTCGGTGGTCGGCGTCGCCGGCGGCTACGTCTTCAACGTCGTCCTCCAGGACGGCACGCCCGGCGCCTACATCGCCTCCTTCACCGCGCTCGCGCAGCTGCCGGACATCTGGATCGGCCTGGTCAAGGCGCTGATCTTCGGCCTCATCGCGGCCGTGGTCGCCTCCTACAAGGGGATGAACGCCGGGGGTGGCCCCAAGGGCGTGGGCGACGCGGTCAACGAGTCCGTGGTGATCACGTTCCTGCTGCTGTTCATCGCCAACTTCGTCCTCAGCGCGGTCTACCTCCAGATCGTCCCCCCGAAGGGCGGGTGAAGGGGCCGTGGCCGACCTCAAGGCGATCTACACCAAGCCGCTCGGGGCCCTCGACGACCTCGGTGGGCAGCTCGCGTTCTACCTGCGCGCCCTGGCGGCGACCCCGCGCACGGCGCGCCGCTACTACAAGGAGATCATGCGCATCCTGGCCGAGGTCACCCTCGGCTCGGGGTCGCTGGCGGTCATCGGCGGCACCGTCGGCGTGATCGTCTCGATGACGTTCTTCACCGGCGCCCAGGTCGGCCTCTCCGGCTACGCCGCGCTCGACCAGCTGGGCACCGCCCGGTTCGCCGGCTTCGTCTCTGCCTACTTCAACACCCGCGAGATCGCCCCGTTGGTCGCGGGCATCGCGCTGGCCGCCACGGTGGGCTGCGGCTTCACCGCCCAGCTGGGCGCGATGCGCATCTCCGAGGAGATCGACGCCGTCGAGGTGATGGCGATCCCCTCGATGCAGTACCTGGTGAGCACCCGCATCATCGGTGGTCTCATCGCGATCGTCCCCCTGTACGTCGTGGGGCTGCTCTCGTCCTACTTCGCCACCCGGCTGACGGTGACCGGCATCTACGGCCAGTCAGCAGGCACGTACGCCGACAACTTCACCAAGTTCCTGGCACCCGAGGACGTGCTCTGGTCCTTCGGCAAGGTGCTCGTCTTCGCGGTGACGGTGATCCTCATCCACTGCTACTACGGCTACACCGCCAGCGGCGGCCCGGCCGGCGTGGGCGTGGCCGTGGGGCGCGCGGTGCGCACCTCCATCGTCGCGGTGAACGTCATCGACCTCATGCTGTCGATGGCGATCTGGGGCACCACGACCACGGTCAGGTTGGCAGGGTAGTCGTGCTGCTGCGTCACGTCCGCACGCTCGGACTCGTCTTCCTCGCACTGCTGCTGGTGGCGGTGTGGCTCACCTACGCCCAGTTCACGGGCGTCTTCCGCGACTACACGACCGTCACCCTGCGCAGCACCAGCGCCGGGCTCCAGCTGCCGCGGCGCGGCGACGTGAAGATCCGCGGCGTCATCGTCGGCGAGGTGCTCTCCTTCGACGCCACCTCCGAGGGCGTGGACGTGGAGCTCGGGCTGTTCCCCGACAGCACCGAGACCATCCCGTCCAACGTCTCCGCCTACATCGTGCCCAAGACGCTGTTCGGCGAGAAGTACGTCAAGCTCGAGGTCCCGGCCGACCCGGCCCGGCCGATCCAGGCCGGCGACACGATCACCCAGACGCGCCTGTCGACCGAGGTCGAGGAGGTCCTCGACGACCTCTACCCGCTGCTGCGCACCGTCCGCCCGGCCGACCTCAACGCCACGCTCACGGCGCTGGCGACGGCGCTGGAGGGTCGCGGCGACCTCATCGGGGAGAACCTCGAGACGGTCGACGCCTACCTGAAGAAGCTCAACCCGCAGCTGCCGGCCCTGGTGGAGGACCTGCGCCTGACCGCGGAGGTCTCCGACCTCTACGCCGACGTGCTGCCCCAGGTCGGGCAGATCCTCGACGACACCGTCACCACGACCACCACGCTGCGCGACCGCGAGGAGATGCTGAACGCCCTCTTCAACGACGTCAGCGCGTTCTCCGGCTCGGCACGCACCTTCCTGCGGGACAACGAGCAGAACCTGATCCGCCTCGGCGAGGTCTCCGAGCCGCAGGTGCGGCTCCTGGCCAAGTACGCCCCGGAGTTCAGCTGCCTGACGGAGGGCCTGGTCAACGCGGGCAAGATCCAGGCCGAGGCCTTCCGCAACCACACGCTGCACATCACCCTCGAGACGCTGCCGAACCAGCCCCGCGGCTACACCGCCGCCGACGTCCCGCGCTTCGGCGAGGACCGCGGCCCCAGCTGCCTGCACCTGCCCAACCCGCCGTTCGACCAGGACAACCCGCTCCGGGCCCAGCCGAACATGGACGACGGCGTCGACGAGCCCACCGGCAAGGGAACCTCACGCGTGACCCCCAGCTACTTCTTCCGCACGGACGCGGGCCGCGCCGGCAGTGACGCCGAGACGGCCCTGGTCGACTCGCTGCTCGCGCCGGCCCTCGGCACGACCGCCGAGGACGTGCCCGACCTGGGTGCCCTCCTGGTGGCGCCGATGGCCCGCGGGGCGGAGGTGGAGCTGCGATGAAGCTCCTCGACGGCCGCACCGCCGCCGACCTGGTCAAGCTCGGCATCTTCGTCCTCGTCACCACGCTGGCCACGGGCCTGCTGGTGATCACGGTCGGCAACCTGTCCTTCGCCGAGACCCGGCCGGTGCGCGCGACGTTCACCGACGCCACCGGCGTGGTGGCCGGCGACGACGTGCGCGTCGCCGGCGTCAAGGTCGGCTCCGTGACCGACATCGAGGTCGTGGACGGCAGGATGGCGATGGTCTCCTTCGACCTCCAGACGCAGGTGCCCGTCACCGACGTCACCCACGCCACGATCCGGTACCGCAACCTGGTCGGGCAGCGCTACATCAGCCTCGACCAGCGGCCCTCGTCCGACCCCGTGGACCTCGGGGAGGTCGACGGCGACCCGGTGATCGCGGTCGCCCAGACCCGCCCGGCGCTGGACCTGACCGTGCTGTTCAACGGCTTCAAGCCGCTGTTCCAGGCCCTGAGCCCGGCCGACGTCAACCAGCTCTCCTACGAGATCGTCCAGGTCTTCCAGGGGGAGGGCGGCACGCTGGAGAGCCTGCTCGGCCACACGGCGTCGGTCACCCAGACGCTGGCCGACCGCGACGAGGTCATCACCGACCTGATCGAGAACCTCGACCAGGCGCTGGACCACCTGGCCGACCGCGACGACCAGCTCTCCGACCTGATCATCACGTTCAAGCAGCTCGTGCGCGGGCTGAAGAACGACCGCGAGCCGATCCTCGACTCGCTGACGCAGATCTCGCTGCTCTCCGAGGAGACCGCCGGCCTCGTCACCGACGTGCGCGCCCCGCTGGTCACCGACATCAAGCAGCTGCGCCGGCTCACGCGGAACATCGACGACGGCTCCGAGGAGCTCGACCGCGCGCTCCAGGTGCTGCCGGTCAAGCTCAACACCATCGGCGGCACCGCCACCTACGGCTCCTGGTTCAACTTCTACCTCTGCCACTTCGAGGCCGACGTGACCATCCCCGGGGGCGAGACCGTCCCGCTGAAGTACGAGACGGGGTCTGCGAGGTGCGACCTCGGATGAAGCCCTTCCGCGAGCGCAACCCCGTGGTGATCGGCGCCGTCAGCCTCGTCGTGCTGGCGCTGCTGCTGGTCGCCGCGTTCCGTGCCCAGGACCTGCCCCTCATCGGTGGCGGGCAGACCTACTACGCCGAGTTCAGCGAGGCCGGCGGCCTCAAGGTCGACGACGAGGTCCGCATCGCCGGCGTCCGCGTCGGCGAGGTGCGCACCATCGAGCTGGACGGGGACAAGGTCCGCGTCGGGTTCCGGGTCAGCACCGACGACACCTTCGACACCGACGCCCGCGCCTCCATCCGCGTGAAGACGCTGCTCGGCGACATGTTCCTGTCCGTCGAGCCCAGCGTCGCCAGGGCGGGGCAGGCCGGCCCCCGGATGGAGGAGGGCGGCACCATCCCGGTCTCGCGCACGACCTCCCCGTTCGACGTCGTCGACGCCTTCACCGGGCTCGCCGACACCGCCGAGCGGATCGACACCGGCCAGCTCACCGAGTCGCTGCGCACCCTGGCCGACCTGACCCGCGACACCCCCGAGGAGTTCCGCGGCGCCCTGGCCGGCGTCTCGGCGCTCAGCGCGAACATCGCGGCCAAGAACGACGAGATCAACAGCCTGCTGGTCAACCTGCGCCGGCTCTCCACCGTGCTCGACGCCCGTGACGAGGACATCGTCGCGCTGATGAAGGACGCCGACGTCCTGTTCCGGGCGCTGGTCGAGCGGCGGCAGGCCATCCACCGGCTGCTCGTCTCCACCCAGCGGCTCTCGCGGGAGCTGACCACGCTGATCCGGCAGTCGCGCGCCGATCTGAAGCCCGCCCTGGAGAACCTCGACGCGGTGCTCGACGTGCTCAACAAGAACGAGGACAACATCGACAACAGCCTCCGGCTGATGGCGCCGTTCTACCGCGTCTTCGCCTCGACGCTGGGCAACGGCCCCTGGTTCGACACCTACATCCAGAACTTCCCGCCGATCGCGGAGCTCCAGAACGGTGGTGGTCTCGGATGAGGGCCCTCACCACCGTGCGCACCGTGCTCCTGGCGCTCGTCGCGCTGGCCGTGGTCGTCACCGTCGGCGTCGTCCTCCTGGACGGCGACGACGGCAAGACCCTGACCGCCCGCTTCACCTCCGCCGCCCAGCTCTACGAGGGCAGCGACGTGCGGGTGCTGGGCGTCCCGGTCGGGGAGATCACCTCCGTGCGCCCCGACGGCACGGACGTGGTGGTCACCATGCGCTACGACGGTGAGCTGGACGTCCCCGCGGACGCCCAGGCCGTCGTCATCTCCCCGTCGGTGGTCGGCGACCGCTACGTGCAGCTCACCCCCGCCTACACCGGCGGCGCGGTGCTGGAGTCCGGCGCCGAGCTCGGCACAGACCGCACCGCCGTCCCCCTCGAGCTGGACCAGGTCTACCAGTCGCTCGACGACCTGACGGTGGCGCTCGGCCCCGAAGGCGCGAACAGCGACGGTGCCCTCTCCGACCTGCTCGTGCAGACGGCCGAGAACTTCGGCGGCCAGGGCGCGACGTTCCGGCAGACGCTCAGCGACTTCGCCGACTTCACCGAGACCCTCGACGACAACTCCGACGACCTCTTCGGTGCCTCGGCCGAGCTGGGGCAGTTCCTGGAGACGCTCGCCGACAACGACACGACCGTGCGCCGGTTCAACAGCTCGCTGGCCGACGTCTCCGACCTGCTCGCGGGCGAGCGGCAGGACCTCGCCGCGGCGCTGGACGCGCTCGCGACGGCGCTCACCCAGGTGCGCCGCTTCGTGGACGACAACGGGGAGATCCTCACCGAGGACGTGAAGGGGCTGAACCGCGTGGCCAAGGTCCTGGTGAAGCAGCGCGCCGCGCTCGACGAGACCCTCGACGCCGCACCGCTGGCGCTGAACAACCTGTACCTGACCTACAACCCGCAGGCCGGCACCCTCGACACCAACGCGAACCTCACGCTGATCGAGGACCAGCTGGTCAACGACCCGGCGCTGCTGCTGTGCACCGTCGCCAACTCCGTCGACGACACCGGTGGCCTGTGCGACGCCCTCGAGGGCGCGCTGCCGCGCCCCGGTGCCCTGGACGCGCTGCGCGGGCGCAGCGGCAGCACGAGCGGTGCCGCGGTGCTCTCCGACGCCACGCTCGGCGGACTCGTGGCGGTGACCGAATGAGCGCCACCCAGCCCCGACGCCAGCCCCGACGCCAGCCCCGCCGTGGGCCCGGTCGGCTGGCCCGCCTCTGGCGCGCGGCGGCGCTGGCCGTCGTCCTGCCGCTGGGCCTCTCGGCCTGCAGCAGCGGCTTCGACGTCTACTCCCTCCCGCTGCCCGGCGGCCCGGACGTCGGCGACGACCCGATCACCGTCACCGCCCAGTTCCGCGACGTGCTGGACCTCGTGCCCAAGTCGACCGTCAAGGTCGACGACGTCACCGTCGGCCAGGTCACCGACGTGGCGCTCGCCGACGACGGCGAGACCGCCCTGGTCACCCTCGAGCTGCGCGAGGACACCGAGCTGCCCGCCGACGCGGTGGCCCGCATCCGCCAGACCAGCCTGCTCGGCGAGAAGTTCGTCGAGCTCGACGCCCCCGACGGCGGCGGCACCGGCAGCCTCGAGGACGGCGCCGCCATCGGCCTGGACGCCACCGGGCGCAACACCGAGGTCGAGGAGGTGCTCGGCGCGCTGAGCCTGGTGCTCAACGGCGGCGGCGTGGCCCAGCTGAAGACGATCGCCACCGAGCTGAACACGGCGTTGGAGGGCCGCGAGGGCACCACCCGCGACGTGCTCGAGCAGATCCGGGTGCTGATGCGCACCCTGGACACCAAAAAGGCCGACATCGTGGACGCGATCGAGCGGATCGACCGCCTGGCCCGGTCGGTGCGTCGTCAGCAGCCCTCCATCGACGCCGCGCTGGAGGAGCTGCCGTCCGCCCTGCGCTCGCTGGACTCCCAGCGCGAGGACCTCGTGAGGATGCTCCGGTCGCTCAACCGGCTCGGCGACGTCGGCGTGCGCGTCATCCGCTCCACCCAGGAGTCCACCACCGCCACCCTCGAGCAGCTCCAGCCCGTGCTGGCCGAGCTCGCGAACAGCGGCGACTCGCTGGTGGAGTCGTTCAACGTCTTCCTCACCTACCCCTTCGTGGACGAGGTCGTCGGCCGCAACCCGCAGGTCGCGCGCAACCTGCACATGGGCGACTACACCAACCTCTCCATCGAGATGCAGATCGACCTCTCCCTGGGCCTGGACGACGGCATCCCGACCGAGCTGCCGACGCTGCTCCCTTCGGACCTCGACCCGACGGTCGTGCTCGACCTCGTCGCCGAGTGCCTCGCCTCCGGGGACCTGACCTCCGAGGCCTGCCAGCGGGTGCTCGCCACCCCCCGCCTCCTGCTGGAGCTGCGCGAGGAGTGCGCACGCCCCCGCAACAAGGACGTCGCCGTGTGCACCCTGCTCAACCAGCTGCCCGGCCTGCCGAACCCCGGCGGCGGCGAGTCCAGCAGTGGCGGCGGCGGTCTCCCGCTCCCGCTGCCCTCGATCTCGCTGCCCGGCCTCGGGCGGGCCGGCGTCGACGCGCTGCGCACCCCCGAGCAGACCCGGGGCTCCACGACGGGCTCGTCGACGGGCACGGCACGGACGACGGTCGGCGACCGCGGCCCCACGATGGGCGAGCTCTCCGCCCTCTACGACGCCGACCTCGTGGCGCTGCTCGTGCCCGGCCTGGTGGGGACGACCAGCGACACCAGCCCGGACACCACCCGAGACACCAGGGACGGGGGTGAGGTCCGGTGATCACCCGCCGCACCCGCATCCAGCTGTTCGTCTTCGCGCTGATCACCCTGGTCGGCTGCTCCTACGTGGGCGCCACCTACGCCCAGCTCGACCGGTTCTTCCGCGACACCGACTACGAGGTCGTGGCGCACTTCGCCTCCTCCGGCGGCATCTTCGCCGGCGGCCAGGTCACCTACCGCGGGGTCGCCGTCGGCCGGGTCGACGACCTGGTGCTCACCGACGACGGCGTCGACGTCCACCTGCAGATCGACAAGAAGTGGGACACCATCCCGGCGGACACGCTGGCGGTGGTCGCGAACGCCTCGGCCGTCGGTGAGCAGTACGTCGACCTCAAGCCGCAGACGAAGAGCGACCCGTACCTGGAGCAGGGCTCGGAGATCGACACCGCCGACACCGCCGTCCCGATCGCGACCGAGAAGCTGCTCGGCGACGTGGCCCGCACCGTGCAGTCGGTCGACCGCGACGCCCTGCGCACCACGGTCACCGAGCTCGGGGCCGCGTTCGGCGGCAGCGGCGAGGACCTCTCCCGGCTCATCGACTCCGGCTCGTCCTTCATCGAGGACGCCGACGCCAACTTCCAGGTGACCACCGACCTGATCCGCGACGCGAACACGGTGCTGAGCACCCAACTGAGGAGCGAGCAGGACATCCGCACCTTCGCGCGCCGGCTCTCGCAGTTCTCCTCGACGCTGGCCGGGGCCGACCCGGACCTGCGCCGCCTGCTCAAGGCCGGCTCTCCCGCCGCCCGCGCCCTGCGCACCCTGATCGAGGACAACCGCGTGGAGCTGGGCGACCTGATCAACAACCTGGTGACCACCGGGCAGGTCGTGACCCGGCACCTCGACGGGGTCGAGCAGCTGCTGGTCATCTACCCCTACGTGGTGGAGGGCGGCTTCACCGTCGTGTCCAAGAGCCCCACCAGCGGGCTCTACAACGCCCACTTCGGCCTGATCATCACCGACAACCCGGTGTGCCAGCGGGGCTACGAGAGCACGCAGAAGCGCACTCCGAGCGACCGCGACGAGCGGCCGATGAACACGAAGGCCCGCTGCACCGAGGGGCCCGGCACCAGCAACGCGCGCGGCGTGCAGAACCTCAACCGGCCCGCCGCCGCCTACGACCCCGACAGCGTCGTGGCCAGCTACGACCCCGAGACCGGCGACCTCACGTGGGGCGGTGTGCCGCAGGGCGGCGCCAACGCCGCCACCCCGGCCCCCGCCACCCTGGCCGGGGACGCGTCCTGGCTCTGGCTCGACGCGCTCGCCACACCAGCGGGGGAGTGACCGGCCCATGACCACCACCCAGACCGGCTCCCGGGCCTCCACCCGGACCGCACCCACCCGCACGTCCGAGGAGGACCTCACCGTGCAGCCCGACCAGCAGCCCCCCGAGCAGCGGCCCGCGCCCACCCGCGCCGCCCTGCTGGTGCGCCGCTTCCTGCTCGTCGACCTCGTGCTCCTGATCATCGGCTCGGGCGCGGTCCTGACCTGGCTGCTCCTGACCAGGACGCCCGACACCGAGCCCCTCGGCGACCGGGTCTCCTCGCTGGTCACCGGGCGCAACGAGGTCCAGGTCCGCCGCGACGAGGTGGCCGAGGTGGCCCGCACGATGATGACGCGGGTCAACAGCTACGGCCCCGAGGACCTCGCCGACGACGGCACCATGCCCGACTACCGCGACGGCGTGTCCTCGCTGCTCACGCCCGGCTTCGCGGCCGAGTTCGACGACCAGGTGCAGATCGCCGAGGCCACCGTGGCCCAGGCGGGGCTGGGTCGCACCACCACCGTCCACGCCGTCGGTGTCTCGGAGCTGGCCGACGACGAGGCCACCGCGCTGGTGGCCGGCGAGTTCACCAACACCTATCCCGGCGACGGGGACGAGCGGGTCTCCGACGAGCCCGCCACCTACCGGGTCGAGGTCACCCTGCGGCTCGTCGACGGGGCGTGGCTGGTCGACGCCTTCAGCCCGGTCACCGGCACCGGCGTCACCACCGACGGCAGCGCGGCCGGCAGTGCGGGCGGCAGCGCGGACGAGGGGGCCGGCACCGACGGGCCCACGGACGGGAGCAGCACGGACGGGAGCAGCACGGACGGGGGGAGCGGCCGATGAGCGGGCCCACCTGGTACGACGTCCTCGGCGTGGAGCCGGGCGCGAGCGCGGACGACGTGCGCGCCGCCTGGCGGGCGGCCCTGGCCGAGCTCGACCCCGGCGACCGTCGGGCGAAGCTCGCCACCGAGGCCGCCGAGACGCTCCTGGACCCCGAGCGCCGCGCCGCGTACGACGCGTCGCTCGCGCCGGCCGCGGGGGAGCCCGTGGATTCGCTGGACGAGGCGGCGCCACCGGAGCCGCAGGCCGTGCACGAGCCCACCTCCGAGCCCACCTCCGAGCCGGCGTCCGAGCCCGCGTCCGCGGCGTCGGGCCGGCTGGTGCCGGCCTGGCTGCTGGCGGTGCTCGCCCTGCTGGCGGCGCTCAGCGTGGGCGGCACGGTCGCGGTGGCGGCGCAGCCGCACCACCGCGTCATCACCGGCGACGCGGGCACGGTCGAGGCCGACGCCCAGGCCGCGCAGGCGGCGGCGGAGCGGGCCGTGGGCCCCGTCCTGTCCTACGACTACCGGACGATGGAGGAGGACGGCGCCCGGGCGCGGACCTACCTCACCGCCGACTACACCGAGACCTACGACCAGCTGTTCGCGGTGCTGGAGGAGAACGCCCCCACCTCCCAGACGGTGGTCGGGCCGGTCGAGGTCGTGGACTCCGCGCTGGTGCGGGTGGGCGACGACCGCGTCCAGGTGCTCGTGTTCGCCAACCGGCAGCGCACCAACGCCTCGACCACGCAGCCGGACGTCTACCAGGACCAGCTGACGCTGACGATGGTGCTCGACGACGGCCAGTGGCTGGTCGACGACATCACCACGACACCCCTGGCGGACTGACCTCCGAGCCGGCTGCCGGACCGACCTCGCGGTCCGCCGGCGGGGGGTCGGCGGGGCGTCGGCCCGGTCAGGACACGGCGCGCCCATTCGGCCGAACTGCTTGACCGGGGTGCCCGGTGCCCGCATCATCTTTCCGACGGGGCTACCGGGCCCCCTCCTCGATGTTGTGGGGCGTCGTGCGTTCGGGTACTGTTGCGCTTTGCGCCTGCCCTCAAATGCTCGACAGCCTGCCCGGTGGCTCTCTGAGTGGGGGGTGGCGCCATTCGATGAGCTGACCTGTCGAAGGATGACTCTTGGCTGCGCCTGCCACCTCTGGTAACTCCCGTCGCACCTCGTTCGCAAAGATCTCCGAGCCCCTGGCTCTTCCCCAGCTCCTCGCCCTGCAGACCGACAGCTTCGACTGGCTGATCGGCAACGAGAAGTGGCTGTCGGTGGTCGACCGCCGCCGCGAAGCAGGCGAGGACGTGTCGGAGAAGTCCGGTCTCCAGGAGATCTTCGAGGAGATCTCTCCGATCGAGGACTTCAACGAGACGATGTCGCTCTCGTTCGACAACCCGGTCTTCTACGACCCGAAGTACACCGTCGACGAGTGCAAGGAGAAGGACTTCACCTACTCCGCCCCGCTCTACGTCTCCGCCGAGTTCACCAACAACGACACCGGTGAGATCAAGGGCCAGACGGTCTTCATGGGCGACTTCCCGCTCATGACCAACAAGGGCACCTTCGTCATCAACGGCACCGAGCGCGTCGTCGTCTCCCAGCTGGTCCGCAGCCCGGGCGTCTACTTCGAGCGCGCCGCCGACAAGACGTCCGACAAGGACATCTACTCCGCGAAGCTCATCCCGAGCCGCGGTGCGTGGCTGGAGTTCGAGGTCGACAAGCGCGACCTCGTCGGCGTCCGCCTCGACCGCAAGCGCAAGCAGAACGTCACGGTGCTGCTCAAGGCCCTCGGCTGGACGAACGAGCAGATCCGCGAGGAGTTCGGCGAGTACGAGTCCATGATGCTGACCCTGGAGAAGGACAACACGTCCAACCAGGACGAGGCGCTGCTGGACATCTACCGCAAGCTCCGCCCGGGCGAGCCGCCGACGCGCGAGGCCGCGCAGACGCTGCTGAACAACTACTACTTCAACCCCAAGCGCTACGACCTGGCGAAGGTCGGCCGCCACAAGATCAACAAGAAGCTCGGTCTGGTCGAGGCGTTCGACCAGCAGACGCTGACGGTCGACGACATCGTGGCCGCGATCCGCTACATCGTCGCCCTCCACGACGGCCGCACCGAGCTGGAGGCCCCCCAGGGCGCCCTCGGCATCGAGCCCGACGACATCGACCACTTCGGCAACCGTCGCATCCGCACGGTCGGCGAGCTGATCCAGAACCAGCTCCGCACGGGCCTGGCCCGCATGGAGCGCGTCGTCCGCGAGCGCATGACCACGCAGGACGTGGAGGCGATCACGCCGCAGTCGCTGATCAACATCCGCCCCGTGGTCGCGGCGCTGAAGGAGTTCTTCGGCACCTCGCAGCTCTCGCAGTTCATGGACCAGACCAACCCGATCGCCGGCCTGACGCACAAGCGTCGCCTCTCGGCGCTCGGGCCCGGTGGTCTGTCCCGCGACCGCGCCGGCATGGAGGTCCGCGACGTCCACCCGTCGCACTACGGCCGCATGTGCCCGATCGAGACCCCTGAGGGTCCGAACATCGGTCTGATCGGCTCGCTGGCCTCCTTCGGCCGGATCAACCCGTTCGGCTTCGTCGAGACCCCGTACCGCAAGGTCGTCGACGGCCAGGTCACGGACCAGGTCGACTACCTGACGGCGGACGACGAGGACCACTTCGTCATCGCGCAGGCCAACGCCGTGCTGGACGAGGAGGGGCGCTTCGTCAACGAGCGCGTCCTGGTCCGTCAGCGCGACGGTGAGGTCTCCGAGCTCCTGGCCGGCGAGGTCGACTACATGGACGTCTCCCCGCGCCAGATGGTGTCGGTCGCGACCGCCCTCATCCCGTTCCTCGAGCACGACGACGCCAACCGTGCGCTCATGGGCGCCAACATGCAGCGTCAGGCCGTCCCGCTGATCCGCAGCGACGCGCCGCTGGTCGGCACGGGCATCGAGTACCGCGCCGCGGTCGACGCCGGTGACGTCGTCACCGCCGAGGCCGCCGGAGTCGTCAAGGAGGTGTCGGCCGACCTGGTCGAGACCCTCAACGACGACGGCACCTACTCCTCCTACCGGATGGCCAAGTTCCGTCGCTCCAACCAGGGCACCTCGATCAACCAGCGCCCGCTGGTCTCCGAGGGCGACCGCGTCGAGGTCGGCTCGCCGATCGCCGACGGCCCCTGCACCGACGACGCCGAGATGGCGCTGGGTCGCAACCTCCTCGTGGCCTTCCTGCCCTGGCAGGGCCACAACTACGAGGACGCGATCATCCTCTCGCAGCGGCTGGTCCAGGAGGACCTGCTCACCTCGATCCACATCGAGGAGCACGAGGTCGACGCCCGCGACACCAAGCTCGGCCCCGAGGAGATCACCCGGGACATCCCGAACGTCTCCGAGGAGGGCCTGGCCGACCTCGACGAGCGCGGCATCATCCGCATCGGCGCCGAGGTCTCCACCGGTGACATCCTCGTCGGCAAGGTGACCCCCAAGGGCGAGACCGAGCTGACCCCCGAGGAGCGCCTGCTCCGCGCGATCTTCGGCGAGAAGGCGCGCGAGGTGCGCGACACCTCGATGAAGGTCCCGCACGGCGAGTCCGGCACCGTCATCGGCGTCCGCGTCTTCGACCGCGAGGCCGGCGACGAGCTGCCCCCGGGCGTCAACCAGCTGGTCCGCGTCTACGTGGCCCAGAAGCGCAAGATCTCCGTCGGTGACAAGCTCGCCGGTCGTCACGGCAACAAGGGCGTCATCGCGAAGATCCTGCCGATCGAGGACATGCCGTTCATGGAGGACGGCACCCCGGTCGACGTCATCCTGAACCCGCTGGGCGTGCCGCGACGCATGAACATCGGTCAGATCCTCGAGCTCCACCTGGGCTGGCTGGCCCGGCAGGGCTGGGACCTGAACCTGTCCGGCGCCCCGGACGACGCCGCCTGGAAGCAGCGCCTGCGTGGGATCGGCCTGGAGACCTCCGAGCCGAACACCAAGCTCGCGACCCCGGTCTTCGACGGCGCGCTCGAGGACGAGATCACCGGCCTGCTCGGCGCGACGCTGCCGAACCGGGACGGCGACCGTCTGATCGACGAGACCGGCAAGGCCAAGCTCTACGACGGCCGCTCCGGCGAGCCGTTCCCCGAGCCGGTCGCGGTGGGCATGAAGTACATCCTGAAGCTGCACCACCTGGTGGACGACAAGATCCACGCGCGCAGCACCGGCCCGTACTCGATGATCACGCAGCAGCCGCTGGGCGGTAAGGCCCAGTTCGGTGGCCAGCGGTTCGGCGAGATGGAGGTCTGGGCGATGGAGGCGTACGGCGCCGCCTACGCCCTCCAGGAGCTGCTCACGATCAAGTCGGACGACGTGCCCGGCCGCGTGAAGGTCTACGAGGCCATTGTCAAGGGCGAGAACATCCCGGACTCCGGCATCCCGGAGTCGTTCAAGGTTCTCGTCAAGGAGATGCAGTCGCTCTGCCTGAACGTCGAGGTGCTCAGCCAGGACGGCTCGCAGATCGAGCTCCGTGACGCGGAGGAGGACGTCTTCCGCGCCGCCGAGGAGCTCGGCATCGACCTGTCCCGCCGCGAGCCCAGCAGCGTCGAGGAAGTCTGAGCCGGTGAGGTGCCGGGCGGGTGAGACTCCCGCCCGGCACCACCCTCAGTCCCCTTCACCCAGCAACATTCCGTTCTAACGAAGGACATCAGCCACCGTGCTCGACGTGAACTTCTTCGACCAGCTCCGGATCGGCCTGGCCACCGCCGACGAGATCCGCCAGTGGAGCCACGGCGAGGTCAAGAAGCCGGAGACCATCAACTACCGCACGCTCAAGCCCGAGCGTGACGGCCTCTTCTGCGAGAAGATCTTCGGTCCCACCCGGGACTGGGAGTGCTACTGCGGCAAGTACAAGCGCGTGCGCTTCAAGGGCATCATCTGCGAGCGCTGCGGCGTCGAGGTGACCCGTTCCAAGGTGCGTCGCGAGCGCATGGGCCACATCGAGCTGGCCGCGCCCGTGACCCACATCTGGTACTTCAAGGGCGTCCCGTCGCGCCTGGGGTACCTGCTCGACCTGGCCCCGAAGGACCTCGAGAAGGTCATCTACTTCGCGGCCTACATGATCACCTCCGTCGACGAGGACGCCCGTCACCGCGACCTGACCTCCCTCGAGGGCAAGGTCGGCCTGGAGCGTGAGCGTCTCGAGCGCCGGCGCGACCAGTCCCTCGAGGACCGGGCCGCCAAGCTGGAGACCGACCTCGCGGCCCTCGAGGCCGAGGGTGCGAAGTCCGACCAGAAGCGCAAGGTCAAGGACGGCGCCGAGCGCGAGATGAAGCAGCTCCGCGACCGGGCGCAGCGTGAGCTCGACCGCCTCGAGGAGGTCTGGGACACCTTCAAGAACCTGAAGGTCCAGGACCTCATGGGCGATGAGCTGCTGTACCGGGAGATGAAGAACTGGTTCGGCAAGTACTTCGAGGGCCACATGGGCGCCGCGGCGATCCAGAAGCGCCTCCAGGACTTCGACATCGCGGCCGAGGTCGAGAACCTCCGCGAGACCATCGCGACCGGCAAGGGCCAGAAGAAGGTCCGCGCCCTCAAGCGCCTCAAGGTCGTCGACGCCTTCCGCAAGACCGGCAACCAGCCGATCGGCATGGTGCTCGACGCCGTCCCGGTCATCCCGCCGGACCTGCGTCCGATGGTGCAGCTGGACGGTGGCCGCTTCGCGACCTCCGACCTCAACGACCTGTACCGCCGCGTGATCAACCGCAACAACCGCCTCAAGCGGCTGCTCGACCTCGGTGCGCCCGAGATCATCGTCAACAACGAGAAGCGGATGCTCCAGGAGGCCGTCGACTCGCTGTTCGACAACGGTCGCCGCGGTCGTCCCGTCACCGGCCCGGGCAACCGGCCGCTGAAGTCGCTGTCCGACATGCTCAAGGGCAAGCAGGGTCGCTTCCGTCAGAACCTGCTCGGCAAGCGCGTGGACTACTCGGGCCGCTCGGTCATCGTGTCGGGTCCGCAGCTGAAGCTGCACCAGTGCGGTCTGCCCAAGCAGATGGCGCTGGAGCTGTTCAAGCCGTTCGTGATGAAGCGCCTCGTCGACCTGTCGCACGCGCAGAACATCAAGTCGGCCAAGCGCATGGTCGAGCGCGCCCGCCCCGTGGTGTGGGACGTGCTCGAGGAGGTCATCACCGAGCACCCGGTGCTGCTGAACCGTGCGCCCACGCTGCACCGCCTCGGCATCCAGGCCTTCGAGCCGCAGCTGATCGAGGGCAAGGCCATCCAGATCCACCCGCTCGTCTGCGGCGCGTTCAACGCCGACTTCGACGGTGACCAGATGGCCGTCCACCTGCCGCTCTCCGCGGAGGCGCAGGCCGAGGCCCGCATCCTGATGCTGTCGACGAACAACATCCTCAAGCCGTCGGACGGCCGTCCGGTGACCATGCCCTCGCAGGACATGATCATCGGCCTGTTCTGGCTCACCTCCGACCGTGGTGAGCAGAAGGGCGACGGCCGCGCCTTCGCGTCGCCGGCCGAGGCCGTCATGGCCTTCGACCGCGGCGAGATCTCCATGCAGAGCACCATCAAGGTCCGCCAGGACGACGTGGTGCCGCCGGAGGGCGTCGAGGGTCAGCTGGGCGAGGCGGTGGTCTTCCCGACCACGCTCGGCCGCATCCTGTTCAACGACCTGCTCCCGATCGACTACCCGTACGTCAACGGCGAGGTCGGCAAGAAGAAGCTGGGCCAGATCGTCAACGACCTGGCGGAGCGCTACCCCAAGGTCGTCGTCGCGGCGTCCCTGGACGCGCTGAAGGACGCCGGCTTCCGCTGGGCGACCTTCTCCGGCGTCACCGTCTCCATCGACGACGTCACGACCCCGGACGACAAGCCGGGCATCCTCGCGGGCTACGAGAAGCAGGCCGCGAAGGTGCAGAAGGACTTCGAGCGCGGTCTGATGACCGACGACGAGCGCCGTCAGGAGCTCGTGGAGATCTGGACCGAGGCCAGCCGCCGCGTCGGTGACGCGATGGAGAAGGCCTTCGACCCGACGAACCCGATCTACATCATGGTCCACTCCGGTGCGAGCGGAAACATGAACCAGATCCGTCAGGTCGGCGCCATGCGTGGTCTGGTGGCCAACCCGAAGGGCGAGATCATCCCGCGCCCGATCAAGGCGAACTTCCGTGAGGGCCTCTCGGTCCTGGAGTACTTCATCTCCACTCACGGTGCTCGCAAGGGTCTGGCCGACACCGCCCTGCGTACCGCGGACTCGGGCTACCTGACCCGTCGTCTGGTGGACGTCAGCCAGGACGTGATCATCCGCGAGGAGGACTGCGGCACCGAGCGCGGCCTGCCCAAGGTCATCGCCGAGCGCACCGAGTCCGGGGCCCTGGTCGCCACGGAGAACGTCGACACCTCGGCCTACGCCCGGTGCTCGGCCACCGAGATCACCCACCCCGAGACCGGCGAGGTGCTGGTCGAGGCGGGCGGCGACCTCGGCGACGTGAAGATCGACGAGCTCATCGCGGCCGGCGTGGAGAGCGTCAAGCTCCGCTCCGTCCTCACCTGCGAGGCCCGCACCGGTACCTGCGCGAAGTGCTACGGCCGCTCGCTGGCCACCGGCAAGCTCGTGGACATCGGCGAGGCCGTCGGCATCATCGCGGCCCAGTCCATCGGTGAGCCCGGCACGCAGCTGACCATGCGTACCTTCCACACCGGTGGTGTCGCGTCGGCGTCCGACATCACGCAGGGTCTGCCCCGCGTCGTCGAGCTGTTCGAGGCCCGGTCCCCCAAGGGCCGTGCCCCGATCACCGAGGCCGCCGGTCGGGTCGAGATCGAGGAGACCGACAAGGCCCGCAAGGTCCTGGTCACCCCGGACGACGGCTCGGAGGTCCAGGAGTACCCGGTCTCCAAGCGTGTGCGTCTGCTCGTCTCCGACGGTGACCACGTCTCCGTCGGCCAGATGCTCACCGTCGGTACCCCGGACCCGCAGGACGTCCTGCGCATCCTCGGTGT
The DNA here is from genome assembly GCF_023656415.1 of Nocardioides bruguierae. Taxonomy (GTDB): domain Bacteria; phylum Actinomycetota; class Actinomycetes; order Propionibacteriales; family Nocardioidaceae; genus Nocardioides; species Nocardioides bruguierae. The sequence continues at coordinate 52,608 of NZ_JAMOIL010000012.1, read as the reverse complement.
CCGTCGGGCCCAGGAGCACCTGGTGGGCGAGGTCCAGCAGGTGTACCGCTCGCAGGGCGTGTCGATCCACGACAAGCACATCGAGATCATCGTGCGGCAGATGCTGCGGCGCGTGACGGTCATCGAGTCGGGCGAGACCCACCTGCTCCCGAGCGACCTGGTCGACCGGACCCTCTTCGAGGAGGAGAACCGTCGCGTGGTCTCCGAGGGCGGCAAGCCGGCCTCGGGCCGTCCGGTCCTCATGGGCATCACCAAGGCCTCGCTGGCGACCGAGTCGTGGCTCTCGGCGGCTTCCTTCCAGGAGACCACCCGCGTGCTCACCGACGCGGCCATCAACGGCCGCAGCGACTCGCTGCGCGGTCTGAAGGAGAACGTGATCATCGGCAAGCTGATCCCGGCGGGTACCGGCCTCGAGCGGTACCGCAACGTCCGGGTGGAGCCCACCGAGGAGGCGCGTGCCTCGGCCTACTCGGTCACCGGGTACGACTCCTACGACTACGAGTTCGGCAGCACCGGCGGCCAGGCCGTCGCGCTGGACGACTTCGACTTCGGCTCCTACCAGAACTGACGTCACTCAGAGCGGCCCCGCTCCCACTCCGGTGGGGGCGGGGCCGTTCCGCGTCCGGAGCCCTGTGCGGGCGCGGACGTCATCCATCCGAGGGAGTGGACGTCCGCCCCGTCTGACGTCCCGCCCCGTATGACCTCCCGACTGGGGGCACCTGCCAGAATCGGGGGCGTGAGCAGCGCCGCCGTGACCGCCCGCCCCACCGAGACCGACGTGCTGGTGGTCGGGGCAGGTCCGGCGGGCTCGGCGGCGGCGGCCTGGCTGGCCCGCGCCGGCGTGGACGTGGTGCTCGCTGACGCGGCCACCTTCCCGCGGGACAAGACCTGCGGTGACGGCCTGACCCCGCGCGCCGTGCACGAGCTGGCGCAGCTGGGGCTCGAGGACTTCCTCCGCGGGCGCACCGTGAACCAGGGCCTGCGGGCGCACGGCTTCGGCCAGACCCTGCACCTGCCGTGGCCCGGCGGCCACCTGCCCGACTGGGGCAGCGCGGTGCCGCGCACCGAGCTCGACGACCGCCTGCGCCAGGTGGCGGTGGACGCGGGCGCGGTCGACGTCCAGGACGCCCGCGCCGTCGACGTCCGCATGAGCGGGAGCCGGGTGGCCGCGGTGGTCCTCGAGCGACGAGGGGACGGCGGCCGTGCCGAGGCCGAGCGCTTCGAGATCGCCTGCCGTCGCCTGGTGGTGGCCGACGGTGTCCGCTCGCCCCTGGGCAAGGTGCTGGGCCGCGAGTGGCACCGCGACACCGTCTACGGCGTGGCCGGGCGCAGCTACGTGACCAGCGAGAAGCACGACGACCCCTGGATCAGCTCCCACCTGGAGCTGCGCGACGAGCAGGGGCAGGTGCTCTCCGGCTACGGCTGGGTCTTCCCGCTCGGCACCGGGGAGGTCAACCTCGGCGTCGGCACGCTCGCCACGGCCAAGCGGCCCGCCGACATCGCGGTCAAGCCGCTGATGGCCTTCTACGCCGAGCAGCGTCGGGCGGAGTTCGGCCTCGGTGAGGAGCTGCGGATGCCGACCTCCGCCCTGCTGCCGATGGGCGGCGCGGTCAGCAACGTCGCCGGCCCGAACTGGGCGCTGATCGGCGACGCCGCCGGCTGCGTCAACCCGCTCAACGGCGAGGGCATCGACTACGGCCTGGAGACGGGCCGGTTCGTGGCGTCCCTGCTGGGCGACCTGGGCCCCGACGCCCACGGGCTCGCGTCGGCCTGGCCGGCGCTGCTGCGCGAGCACTACGGCGAGGCCTTCTCCATCGCCCGCCGCCTCGCCGGCTTCGTGACGGTGCCGTGGGTGCTGCCGCGGATGGGTCCGGCCGGCATGCGGTCCACGGCGCTGATGACCCTGGCCCTGCGCTGGATGGGCAACCTGGTCACCGAGGAGGACCGCGACGCCGCGGCCCGGCTGTGGCGAGTGGCCGGCAAGGGCTCCGTCCGCCTCGACGACCGTCCGCCCTTCTCCTGAGCCCGCGCGATGACCACACGAGCGGGCCGCACAGTGCGCGCCGACGCCTGCCCGGTCGCCGGCGGCCGCGCCGGCGGCGGTGAGCGGGTCTACGACGCCGTCACCCGCACCGGGCACCGCCTGCTGGGCTCCCTGGCGGTGCAGGAGCGCTGGACCGGGCTCGAGCACGTGCCCACCAGTGGGCCGGTGGTGATCGCCGGCAACCACCACGCGTTCCCGGACTTCGCCGTCGCCGGCCACGCGCTGCTCCAGCGCGGCCGCTACGCCCGCTTCCTGTGCCGGGGCTCGTTCTGGGGCTGGGCACCGCTGGGCCGGGCGCTGGACACGATGGGGCACGTGCCGGTCGACTTCGCCGCCCCGGCGGCCGCCCTGCTCGCCGCCCGCAGGCTCCTGGACGACGGCGAGGCGGTCGTCGTCTTCGGGCAGGCCGGGTTCGGCCACTCCTACACCGTCGAGCGGCTCATGCCGGGCGCCGCGGCGCTCGCGCGGCTCACCGGCGCCCCGCTGGTGCCGCTGACGCTGTGGGGCACCCAGCGCCTGTGGCCGGTCAAGCGGCACCCCGAGGACCGGCCGGCGCTGCCGCGTCCGCGCCGCCACGCCGTCGTCGACGTCGTGCTCGGGGAGCCCCTCGCACCCGGCGCCGACGACGCGGCCACCACCCGGGCGCTCGGCGCCGTGCTGGATGGCACCCTCACGCGGCTCCAGCGGCTGCCCTCGCACCGGCCGCGGCCGGGCGAGAGCGACCCGACCTACCCGGCCCACCTGGGCGGCGGCGGGCTCGGCCCGGCCGAGGCCACGCTGCTGGACCGTCGTCCGCCCGGGGTCGTGGACCGCGGGTGGGGCACGCGCTGACGCCCGCGCCCCGTAGGTTTGGGCGCGTGAGCGATCAGCAGCACGACGAGCCCGACGACCAGGGGCAGACACCGCCGCAGACGCAGCGCCTGGCCGCCTACGCCCTGGTGGTCCGCGACGAGCAGGTGCTGCTCAGCCTGGTCGCGAGCCACATCCGGCCCGACGACCTGTGGACGCTGCCCGGGGGCGGGGTGGAGCACGGCGAGCACCCCCGCGAGGCCGTGGTCCGCGAGGTCCACGAGGAGACCGGGCTGTCGGTGACGGTCGGGGAGACGAACCGGGTGATCAGCCAGCACCGGCCGGACGCCACCTGGGCCGACGGTCGGCGCAGGGACTTCCACCACGTGCGGATGGTCTTCGAGGGCTGGGTGCCCCGGGACTCGCCCGCCCCGCGCACGGTCGAGGTCGGGGGCAGCACCCGGGACGCGGCGTGGCTGCCGCTCGCCGACGTGCTGGCCGGCCGCGTGCCCGTGGACGCGCTGGTGCGCGAGGCGCTCGCCGGCCACGCCGTCGTCCGGCACCAGCGGCTCTCGGCCTACGCGCTGCTGCGCCGCGACGACCGGGTGCTGCTGACCCGCGTGTCCGCGCGCGGCGCGCACCCGGGTGCGTGGACGCTGCCGGGCGGCGGTGTCGAGCACGGGGAGGACCCGGCCGCGGCGCTGGTGCGCGAGGTGGGGGAGGAGACCGGCCTGGAGGTGGCGCCGGCGGGGCTGCTCACGGTGCACGACACCCACTTCACCGGCACCGCGCCGAGCGGGCGCACCGAGGACTTCCACGGCGTCCACCTCGTCTACGCCGCCACCCTCACCTCCGGCGACGAGCCCGCCGTCGCCGAGGAGGACGGCACCACCGACGAGGCGGCCTGGCACCCCGTCACCGACGTGCTCGACGGCGAGGTGGGGGTGCTGGACGTGGTGCTGGCGGCCCTGCGCGCCGACGCCGGGCCCGCCTGAGCAGACGCCGGGCCGCCGGTCAGAAGCGGGCCGCCGCGACCTCGCACAGGTTGAGGGCGGGGTCGGTGTCGTTGACGATCCAGTAGCTGGAGACGATCAGCGTCCGCACGGCCCCGTCCGCGTAGTACCAGATCCGCAGCATGCCGTTCTCGGGCAGCTGGACGGGCGGCACCAGCCCGGCGACGGGGTCGTACTCCGCCTCCTCGACGACCACGTGGTCGCGCACGTCGCCCTCGGCCTCGATCCGCTCGACGTAGGTGCCGACCCACGGGCCGTCGGTGTCGGGGTCCTCGTCGGCCAGCGCCTCGGAGATGGCCGCCGCGGTCTCCTCGGAGGGGTAGAAGGTGACCTCCTGCACCGGGTCGGAGCCGTCGACGGACTCGCGGCAGGTGAACCGGACGCTGCCGGCGGCGCCGAGGTCGACCACCTGCCGCCGCGGGGCGCCGTCGTCCTCGCCGTGCCAGGAGAGACCCAGCGCCTCGTCGGTGCGCGTGGTGACGGTGGCCTTGACCCGGCAGTACTGCCGCTTCACGTCCTTGCGGCGAAAACCCTCCCAGTACCACTCCAGGTAGAGGGACGAGACGGGCAGCGTGTTCGACCGGCCGACCGCGGCCTGGCGGCCACGCCGCTGGCTGATGACGCCGTGGGCGAAGCCGGAGGAGCGTCCCTCGACGGGCGTGGCCCGGTTGAGGCCCTCGTGGGACTGCTTGCCGGTGCCGCCGGTGCCGTCGTCGTCCGCGGTGGCGTAGCGGTAGATCCGCACGGTCTTCACCGCCACGGTGTCCTTGCCGCGCTTGTCCTGGTGCTTGGCCAGCCACATCTGCGTCTCGGGGCTGCGGTGGTAGGGCCGCAGCCGCAGGATGGTGTTGTTCGGCCGGCACACGGCGGTCAGGACGCCGATCCCGGGCACGGTCACGGAGTCCTGTCGCTCGCCCCGGTTGCCGCGCCAGCGCACGAGCAGGGTGGAGGTGCGCAGGTCGCGGCGCGCGGCGGTGCGGGCGGAGGCGCCGTCCGTGGCGCTCGCCGCCGAGGTGGCGTCGGTGGTGGCCTCGGACGAGGCGTGGGCCTGCGCCGCGGGGCTGAGCGTGCCGTCGGCGCCTGCCGCGGCGCCGCCGCCCAGGCCGCCGAGGAGCGGCAGGAGGACGGCTAGGACGAGCGCGACCAGCCCCGGCGCCGCGGGGCGGCGTCGGGGGTGGTCGGTGCAGCGGTGGTGCATCACGGTCGGGCGGGTCGGCTACTGGCCGGCCGACCCCGTCGCGGTCGCGGACGGCGAGGCGGTGGTCGTCGCCGAGCTGGTGGCGTCCGCGGCGGCCCCGTCGCCGGAACCGGACCCGGACCCGGTGGTGACGGTGTCGCCCTCGAGCTCGAGGTACTCCGGCTCCTCGCGGCCCGTCACCCAGCGGCGCTGGGTGGCGATCTGGTCGTCGGTGACGACGACGAGCTGCCCCGCCTCGTCCAGGCCCGTGTTCTGCTGGGTGGTCTGGAGGTCGGCCTTGGCGTTGTCGAGGTAGTACAGGAGGAAGTCCTGCACCTCCTCGCGCTCGAGGGAGCGCTGCGTGGTGGTGAGCAGGTACGGCCGCGACAGCGGGTACTCGCCGCTGGTGATCGTGACCGGGCTCGGGAACACGCAGTTCTCGGTGCCGTCGAGGGTCACCTCGAACGGGCGGAGCTCGTTCTCGAAGACCTGGTAGTAGGAGAACCCGAAGTAGCCCACGCGCCCGGTCAGGGCGTCGATCCGCTTCTGCGCGGCCTTGCTGACCGTGAGCTGCCGCGCCGCGGTGCGCTCCTGGGCCTTGAGGCTGAGCAGGGAGGCCTCGGCCTTGGCCAGCGAGCGCTTGGCCTCCGCCAGGCGCGCGCGGTCGGCGGCCCGGGTCTCGGCGTCGCGGCCGGTGCGGATGCCCTTCTTCACCTCGAAGCGGGCGGTGCGCAGCTCGGCACGGGCGTCACGGACGACGCCGGTCTGCTGCTTGATGTAGGTGGCCAGCTGCTGGCGCTGCCGGGTGTAGGTGCGCTCCTGCGAGGCGAGCCGCTCGTCGCGGTCGTTGCCGACGATGCTGAGCCGGGTCTCGCGGTCGGTGTCGTAGCTGACGTAGTCGGAGCGGACGGTGACCCTCGCCGGGTTGGTCGTGTCGAGCACCGCCTGGCCGAACCAGGTGAAGCGGGAGTCGCCGTAGGGGGCGCCCAGCGCGGTGAGGTCGACGTCGTCGAAGTTGTCGCCGACCTGGGCCCAGCTGGTCACCGGCGAGCCGGCCCGGTAGATCTCGGCCAGCTGCTCGAGGCTGACGCAGTCGCCGCCGACGTCCGTCTCGTTCTTGATGGCCACGACGAGGGCGTTGGCGGCGACCTCGATCTGGACCAGGTCCAGGCCGTTGGCCGCGCAGGCGTCGTACTGGGCCTGGGTGAGCGTCGTGTAGGAGTCGACGACGTCGATCTGGCCCGAGCAGAGCCGCTGGAAGGCCAGGTCGGTGTCGCTGACCTTGCGGTCGACGATGGTGTCGGTGTCGTTCTCGCCGCCGGTGTCGGTGTTGAACGCCAGCCGCTCGAAGTTCGTCAGGCCGTTGTCGATGCCCTCCACGGTGACCGTCTGGTCGGGCAGCGTCGGGAGCGCCTCGTAGGCGGCCTCGGTGGGGTTCACGGGCGTGGACGGGGCGACCGTCACGGTGGCGGTGGCCTGGGCGTCGGCGACGAGGTCGGTGCTGCCCGAGTCGGTCGAGCACGCGCCGAGGAGGCCGGCGCCGGCCAGGAGGGCGGAGGTGGCGGCGACGGTGCGGGTCGTGCGGCGGCGCATCAGTTGCTCCCGGCGGACTCGGTGGTGGACGCGTCCGCGGTGGCGGAGGCGGTGGCGCCCTCGGTGCCGGCCGCGGACTCCGCGACCTTCTCGGGGGTGGGGTAGCGGTACTTCTTGCCGACCGTGGTGACCTCGAAGTCGTCCAGGGTCAGGCCCTGGAGCTCCTGGCCGGTCAGCAGGTCGGCGGTGACGTCGCGCTGGGCGTAGAGCGTGGGCACCTCGGCCCGCTCGACGACGATCGCGCCGTAGGTGCGCAGCGCCAGGACCAGCGCGTCGGCGTACCGCTTCTGGTCCGCGGTGAGCGTGATCCGGTTGCCGTCGGCGTCGCGCGGGGCGCGGAAGGTGACGTCGCCCTTGAGCCGGATGCGCGCACCGATGGGCAGCGAGGCCGCGCGGCCGTTGCCGTCGGTGGACGAGGCGGGGCTGACGTAGAAGTCGGACGACGGGGCCGGCACCGCGATGGCGAGGGCGTGGTCGATCGTGCCCGTCTCCAGCTCGGCGGGCCGGATGAGGCCCGCGAACAGCGGCAGGCCCGAGCCGCGAGCGGAGACCTCGCCGGCGGTCTGCCAGCCGGAGCCGTCGAGGTTCCACTTCTTCATGTAGTGGTACGAGATCGACCCGTCGTCCTCGCGGCGTGCGCGCCACAGGTCGTAGGCCACCGAGTTCTGGGTGTCCAGGATCGTGTACCAGCCGTCGTACTCCGGGTAGGGGTCGACGTCCTCGGGGATGTCGAGCGTGATGGTGTCGTCCCCGTCGCCGCAGGTCTTCTGCCGGCAGGTGACCTCGGTGGGCGTGCCGCCGGCGACGACCGGGACGGTCCACTCGACGGTGTTGATCCACAGCGGGTCGGTGACCTCGTTGACGACGCGCACGAACTGGCCGTTGCGCTTCTCCTCCCAGCCGATGCGGGTCATCGCCAGGCTGAGCATCCGGTCGCTGCGGGGGTCGACCGCCAGGTCGTCGGCGCGGGTGTTCCACACGGAGGCGTCGTTGAAGAAGCGCTGCTCCGTGGTGGCGTCGCCGCCCGTGGTGTCGGAGTCGTCGCTGCTGGCCGCCGCGGTCACCGTGACGGTGGCGTCGGGGGAGGCAGCGGTGTCGGAGTCGCCGTCGCCGCAAGCGGCGGCGACGAGGGCCAGGGTCACGATCGCGGCGGCGGCGCCGGTGCGGCGGCCGGGGCGGGTGAGGGTCTTCATCGCTCCTCGTCCAGGTCGGTGGGGTCGAGCTGCTCCAGGTGCTCGGCGAACCGGGCGGAGACCGCGCCGAGGTGGCGCAGGGTGGCGTCGTCGGGACGCGGGCCGCGGACGGGTCCGCGGCGGGGGCCGTTGAGGAGCGCGTGCGCCTCCCGGCGGGCGTTCAGGCGGATGAGCTCGGCGTCGAGCTCGGCCTGCGCGGTGACCAGCTCGCAGCGGCGTGCCGCCTCGAGCTCGATGGCCTCCAGGTGGAGCTGGGTGGCCTGCTGGGCCGCCTGCATGCGGGCGATGACCGAGCGGGCCACGTCGTCGACGCTGACGTCGATGGAGGTCTCGCCCATCCCCAGCCCGGCCAGGGTCGCCGAGACGAACGCCTCGCCGGCGGCGGCCGCCTCCGCGGCGGCCTGGCGGCTCGCGCGGGTCGCCTCGCGCTGGGCCTGGCGGGCCTCGACCACGCTGTGGTGGGCCCGGGTCGGCTGCTGGGCGGCCGGGGCCGGCGGGGCCGGGTGGGCGGCCGGCGTCGCGGGGGCCTCGGGGGCGTCGGTGTCGAACGCGGCGTAGCCGGTGTCCTCGGCCTCCTCCCACGCGCCGTCGCGTGCCCCGTGGCCCGTGTCGTGGCCCGTGTTGTGGCCCGTGTCGTGGCCCGCCTCGTCGTCCACGGACCACCAGGGGTCGGCCTGGCCGGGCCGGGTGCGGGCGGTCTCGTCGAGCAGGGCGCCCCACGGGTCCGCCGGCAGCGGACGCTGGGCCGCGCGGCGGGTGTCCTCCCAGGTGCTGGGCACGGGGCGGAGGCGTCCGGCGGGTGCGGTCTCCTCGGCGGGCCGCGGGTCCCTGTGCTCCTCGTGGGTCCTGTGCTGCTCGTACACCGTGTGCTCCGGCGCCGGGACGCCCACGGGACGCTCGGTCGGCTGCTGGAACGCCTGCGCGTCGGTCCGGGCGGCGGCGCGCGGCGGCACCGGGCGGGCGGACGTGGCGGGGCGCTCCGCGGCGCGCGGTGCCGTGCCGGCGGGGGCCGCGGGCCAGGGCGCTCGGGGGCCGGCGGGGGCGGGCCGCGGCTGGTCCGTGCCGGGGCCGTGCTCGACCTCCGCCTGCACCTCGGTGGGGGCGGGCTGGGCGGTCTTCTGCGCGGCCGTGCGCTGGGCGGCGGAGCGGCGCAGGGCCGCGGCCGTCGGGGGCTTGACGTCGCCGGCCTCCACGGGCCGCCCGGCACGGGGCGCGGGACGGTACGGGTGCGCGACGCTCTGGGCCCGCGCGACCGCCTGACGGCGGTTCTCCTCGGCGAGCGCACGGCGCTCGGCCTCGGCGTCGTGGTCGACCGCGACCGACTTCGGCTCCGGCCGCGGGACCGGGCGGCGCGCGGCGCGCACGGCGAGGCTCGGGCGCTCGACCACCGGCACGGCGACCGGCGCGGCGACCAGGGTCTCGGCCTCCGGGGCCGGGACGGCCTCGAAGGACACCTCGGCAGCAGGCTCGACGGACACGTCGGCCTCCGTCTTCACCGTCTCGACCGACTCCTGGGCGGCCCGGGCGGCGGGCGCCCAGACGAGGTCCTCCTCGACGGCGGAGACCGGCTCGGGCGCGACGTGCTCGGCCACCGGCCCCGGCCAGGTGGCCGCCTCCAGGAAGTCGGCGGGCCCGGCGATCGCCAGACCCTCCGGCACGACACCGCTGCGGGGCGCCTCGACGGCCTCGACGGCCTCGGCCGCGGCCTCCACCGGCTCGACGGCCCCGACCGGCTCGGCGGCCGCGGTTCCAGCCGGCTCGACCGTGGCCGGCTCGGCCCGACGGGCCACCGGCGCGGCCTGGAACAGCACCCGCGCGGAGTCCTCCACGACGGACGCGGGGCTCGACGCGGGGCTCGACGCGGGGGCCGGGGCAGCAGCCTGCACGGACCCGGTCCGCTCGCCTCGTCCGCGACCCCGGCGCCGCTGCACCGTCACGGGCTCGGCGTCGACCGACACCTCGCGCGGCACCTCGGGCGAGGGGGCGGGGACCGCCACGGGCGCGGCGAAGAGATCCACGTCGGGGGCGTGGAGCAGCGGGCCGTCGGCCGGACTGGTGACGGGGCCGGCGACGGGCGCCGCCACCGCGACGGACCCGGCGGGCCCGGCGGGCTCGGCGACCTCGGCGTCGGCCACCTCGGAGGCGGCCTCGGCCTGCTCCCTCGCCTGGGCGAGGCGCAGGGTGAAGTCGACCTGACCGATGCGGTCCGCGCGACCCACGGACAGGATGTCCTCGAGGGTCGGCGGCGGCTGGATGCGGGCGCGGTTGTCGATCATGTCAGCTCCCGACGGTGGTCAGTCCGGTGAAGCCCTCGGGGACGGAGTACAGGCGGTACTCGTCGTTCTCGTGGTAGAGCGTCAGGCCCTCGAAGCCGACCTCGGAGTACTGCTCGGTGAGCAGGTCGTCGCCGTCGGTGGTGACCAGCAGCCAGTCGACGTCGGAGGCGGCGGGGTCGCGGGCGGCCTCGAGCCACGGGCCGTCGGACTGGTCGATCCGGTCGAGGAACAGCTCCGGCTCGCCGCTGAACAGCATCACGGCGTAGGTGGCGGCGTTGTCGGTGAGCACCGCGCCCTCCGGGACGTCGAGGTCCTGGATGAACTGGCCCATCTCCAGGGACGGGTCCAGGGCGACGGTCTGGCCGCCGCGGGTGGTGGCGCCCTCCTGGCTCTCGCCGGTCAGCACCGCGTCGGTGAAGACCATCTCGAGGGCCTGGTACTTGTAGGTGCGCATGCCCTGGAACGTCCACGGGATGCTGGCCACCAGCGCCAGGACGACGAGGCCGCTGATCGCGGTCACGCCCTCGCCGGCCGAGCGGGCCAGCCACAGCGCGCCGATCACGGACATCACCAGGATCGGGACGGCGTTCTCCATCGCCATCGGCGAGTCGGTGAGCCCGAGCAGCACGGTCATCGCCGGGGTCAGCACCGAGAGCGTCAGCATGAGCCCGAGCAGCACCGCGAACGGGTTGTTCTTGCTCAGGCCGACGAAGAACAGGGCCGGAAGCACCACGATGGCCAGCGGGGCGCCGTAGAGCACCAGCTCGCCGGTCCAGCGCAGCAGGCCGAGCACGGTGAACTGCTCGATCGCGTCGCTGGTCGGGGCCGCGGAGGTGATCCAGTGGATCGGGTTCTTCAGCAGCAGCAGGTTGAAGCCGGTCCACAGGGCGACCACGTAGATCGCCGGGGCCGCGAAGCCGACCATCGTGCCCTCGACCTCGTCGCCGTCCGCGCCGAGGTGGGCGAGGATGGCGCCGATGCCGATGGCGGCCAGCAGGAAGTACATCAGCGTCGTGTAGCCGGCCAGGCCGGCGACGGCGAAGCCCAGCCCGCCGATCATCACGAAGCGGACGTCCGCGGTGATGTACCAGGCGTAGACCGCGCCGACCGAGGCCAGCAGGAAGGCCAGCCACATCATGAGCGGCCCGCCGGTGGAGGCGTACAGCGCGAACAGCGGGTTGAGGCCGAGCGCGGCCAGGCCGCCAATGCGGAGCATGGCCGGGACGCCGGTGCGGCGCATCATCGTGTTCAGGAACATCATCAGCAGGCCCGCGAAGAACGCGGACGCCACCGGGATGACGGCCAGGAAGTCGACCCCGAACCGGTAGATCGCCAGGGGCGAGACCAGGAGGGTCTGCAGCGGCGGGTAGTCGAAGCCGATCGCGGAGAGCTTGGCCGGGTTGTTGTGCCAGATCATCAGCGCGCGGTTGAGGCGGTCGAGCACCTCGTAGCTGACGACGTGCTGCTGCGCGACGACGCGGAAGCCGAACCACGAGTAGACGATCGTGGTCACGGCGAGGACCAGGACGCTCTCCCACCGGCGGCGGGGGACGTCGAGGGAGCGGCGGCCGACGGCCTGCACGATCCCGGCGAGACGGGCGGCGTTCGTGACGATCGCCGGCTGCACGGTGGCGCTCATCAGTGCACCTCCTCCTCGTCGAGGCCGTGCTCGGTCTTCTCCCAGTAGAAGGGGTTGGTGAAGAGCTGGAGGAAGCCCTTCCAGGCCGCCCAGCTCATCAGGCCCCAGTACAGCGGCGAGAGCAGCGCGGTCCTGGTGATGCCGAACTCACCGCGCTGCAGCGAGCCGGCGAGGTTGAGGTAGATGAAGACGAAGTTGCCGACGAAGAGCATCGCCGAGGCCACGTAGAAGACCAGGCCGGGGAACAGGGCCTGGATGAAGCTGGCCTGGGTGAACACGAACAGCGTGGTCAGCGACCAGAAGATCGGGTTCATCAGCAGGACGTAGGCCGAGCCCATCGTCAGGTTGAAGGAGATGAAGTCCTTCAGGCCGATCTTGGCGATGAGGCCGATCGGGTTGCGCATGTGGACCAGCCACGTCTGGTAGTAGCCCTTGTTCCAGCGGCTGCGCTGGCGGATCCAGTTCGGCACCGAGGAGTTGGCCTCCTCCAGCGTCGTGGAGTCGATCATCGCCGTGCGGTAGCCCTCGCGGTGCAGGCGGATGCCGAGGTCGGCGTCCTCCGTGACGTTGAAGGGGTCCCAGGCGCCCAGCTCGCGCAGGATCGAGGTCTTGAAGTGGTTGGAGGTGCCGCCCAGCGGGATCGGCTGCTCCGCGGCGCCCATGGCCGGCAGGACGAGCTCGAAGTGCATCGAGTACTCGTTGGCGAACCACGCGGTCAGCAGGTTCTGGTCCTGGTTGAAGTGGTTCAGCTTGCCCTGCACGCAGGCGACGTTGTCCGCGGTCTGCCGGAAGGCGATGATCGCCTTCTTCAGCTGGTCGGGGTCCGGCCGGTCCTCGGCGTCGAAGATGACGCAGTACTTGCCGCGGGCCACCTGGAGGCCGAAATTGCAGGCCTTGGGCTTGGTCTTCGGCAGGGAGTCCGGCACCACCACGCAGTGGAAGTGCGGCGGCAGCTCCATGCTCTTGATCATGTCGATCGTCTCGACGTCGTCCTCCTCGCAGAGGAGCTTCACGTCGAGGCGGGTGCGCGGGTAGTCCAGGGCGTTCATGTCGCGCACGAGGCGCTTGACGATGTTGCCCTCCTTGTAGAGCGGCACCAGGATCGTGTAGATCGGCAGCGTCCGCTCGTCCAGCGCCGCGATCTCCTCCGGCGTGGCCTCGATCTCCAGGTGCGTGCCCAGGGCCCGCAGGGTCAGGCGGAACTTGTAGACCGAGACGACCAGGTAGATGGCGCTCGCGAGGCCCACCAGGGCGATCAGGGTGTTCATCGGGCTGACGACCATGAACACGGCGACCAGCACGAGGAAGCCGATGCCGACGACCTTCTGGCCCGTGGAGAACACCTTGTGCGCGGAGATCTCGGGCGCGTTCTCCATCAGGAAGGACGTGGCCAGCTCGGAGTAGTGGTCGCCGTGGACCTTCTGGATCAGCTCGTCCAGGTCGACGCGGTTGGCCAGCAGCTGGCGCACCGGCTGCTGGACGGCCTCCTCGACCTCCTCGAGCAGCTCGGCGTCCATGGGGCGCTGGACGGCCACGAGCAGCGTGCCGTCGGCGTCCGCCACCGGCAGCACCTGGTGGCGCTGGGCGATCGGCTCGGGCAGCCGGCGGGCCACCTCCATGTCGGGGGTGAAGTCGCGCAGGCCGACGCGCTGCATCTGGTGGATCTCGGAGAGCGCGGCCACGAGGATGTCCTCGGAGATGGCGCTGTTCGCGACCAGGATCTCGCCCAGGGCGTCGCCGCTGCGCGCGTGCTGGAGCATCGCGTCCTGCAGCTGCTCGTTGGTGATCAGCCCGCTGCGGGTGAGCATCTGGGCCATCTGGACGCGCGTGCGGCGCTCCTCGACCGTCTCCAGCTCGTCCTCGACGGGCGGGTAGGTCTCGTCGATGGCGGCGACGATCTCGTTGGCGGTGTGCCGCACGAGCACGACGGGGGCGTCGATGCGCTCGGAGACGACCTGGAGGGTGATCTCGTCGTCGGCGTCCGCGGCGGCGACGAGGACCTCGCCGTCCTGCGAGGCGTACGGCATGACGCGGAAGGTGCGGCAGATGCCCTCAGGCAGCAGGGTGGCCGCGGCGCTCTCGAGGCCGTCGGTCAGACGACGGCTCCCGGTGCGGTGGATGGAGGTGGTCACTGGGCACCCGCCCCGAACCCGGCGCCCACGCCGGAGCCGGCGGTCGACGTGCGGCCGGACCTCGCCTTCGACCTGGCCATGATCAGCGTGTGCACGAGGAGGGCCCCGAGCAGCATCGCGATCGGGGCGATGAGGAAGAACGCGAAGGACGCCACGAAGATGAGCAGCGTCGTGAGCACGCCCAGCCATGCGGAGCCCACGGACTTCCGCTTCCGCTGGCTGTTGGTCACCTGAACAGTCATCTGGTCCAAACCCTTTCCGATGCCTGAGGCGAGGGGTGACCCCAGGATTTCGTCAACCTGAAGGTAGTGACCGCGGATGCCCCGTCCGGCAACAGCAGGTCCACGCTTCGGTAACAGCGGCACAGGGGCTGTCAGGTTTCGCGGAATCGCAGGTCAGACCGCGTGTCGAGGGTGTTTCCGACCGGTCACGAGCAAGGGTTCCGGGTACACCTGAAGCCTGAGCGGCTACGCGGTCACGGGTGTTCCGAGCCACCACTCCGGCAACGTCGCACGGAGACCGCTGCACCCCCGCTGACCAGGTATTTCGGTCCACGTGGGTGTCGCTCGCGCAGCAACATACCGACCGGGGTATGGCACGTCCCGCAAATGGGGTAATCCGCGCCCTGGTGCCACCGAGGTGTCCAGACCCCGGCCTACGCTGCGACGGACGCCTCAGCAGGAGTCCGGCCCGGAGGGGTCCGGCCGGCCGCCCGCAGGGGCGTCAGGGTGGTCCCGTCGTCGCGCAGCCGTCGTCACGGGCCGCCGGGGCGGGGCACCGCCGGCACGGGTCGCCGACAAGGGGGCGACCGGCGTCGGCAGCGCCCGCCTGCCCGGCACCGGCCCCGGACGGGGCTCGCAGCACCAGGGCCGGCAGGACGGTCAGGACGCGGTGGCGAGCAGGTCGCGTCCCAGGCGTCCCCACGCGGTGGGGGTGCCGTCGACGTCCGTCACCAGCGAGCCGGCGTCCGCCGTGCCCGCGCGCCACCAGCCCAGCAGCACCCCGACGCCCCGGTCCCGGGCGAAGGCGGTGAAGGCCCGGGCGGTGCGCACCTCGGCGCCGTCCTCGCCCGCGCTCACCTCGGTGGCGAGCACCGGCACCACCTCGGCCAGGGCGGCCACCGTGCCGCGCCAGCAGGCCGCGTCGTCGCAGGCGCCGCCCGGGGTCGGGCTGAACGTCGCGACCAGCTGGTCGTCGGCGGGGGCGACGCCGAGCCACGAGCCCAGGTCCTCCCCGCGCAGCCCCGGCAGCAGCACCGGCTGGGTCGCCCCGCGGCTGCGCACGGCACCCAGCAGGTCGCTCATCCCCACGCCGGTCGCTCCCGTGCCGTCGCGCCAGCGGCCGCCGTCCTCGGCCCAGGACACGTCCCCGTCCTCGCCGCCGGGGTGCGCCCACAGCTCGAACATCACCGACGGGTCGTCGGCGAAGTCCTCGGCCAGGTTCTGCCAGAACGCGTACGCGGAGGAGTCGGGCCACGCCTCGCGCACCGCGGTGGTCGCCCCACCGGCCGCGCGGGTGTCGAGGGCCAGGACGACGGCGAGGCCGGCCTCGTGCAGCGCGTCGACGAACGTGGCGACAGCGGCGCGGTAGCCCTCCGCCGTCCGGGCGTGGAAGGCGTCGCTGGCCGGGGCGCCGCGGTACGTGGCCGACCAGCAGTCGAGGTTGAGCGTGAGCCGCACCGTGTCGATGCCCCACGAGGCCAGCAGCGCGGCCTGGTCGCGCGGGCCGTCGTCGCCGAGCGGGTCCAGCGGGCTGTAGCCCCAGCCCTCGGCGCAGGCGGAGGCGAAGCCGGTCCAGGTGACGCCCTGCGGCACCCACGGGCTGCCGGTGCGGGCGTCGACGAGCGTCCGCCCCACCACCTGCGGACGCGGCGGGGCGACGTCCTGGTCGAGACCGAGCACTCCGGCGGCGTCGTCGGCGCCGCGCCACACCACCAGCACCCCGGCCACGAGCGCGACCACGAGGAGCGCCGCGCCGACGGCGTACCAGCGCGCGTGCGGTCCGCGGGCCGGGGCGTCGTCGGGGGCGTCCGCGGGCTCGGCAGGCTCGGCCTCCGGGCCGTCGAGCAGGGACGTGCGCGTCACCGCGTCCTCCTCCGGCCCGTCCCGCCCGCGGGAGCGCGACCCTCCCGGTCGCGGGGGCGCACGCCCGTCCTGCGTGCCTGGCGATGGTAGGCCGCTCGCGCGCCGCGCCGGGGCGGTTCGCCCGATCCGTGCCGCCGGTGGACGCCGCGTGACCGCCTGCCGGGGCGCGCGCGACAATGGGGGAGTGTCGTCTGCTGCTCCCGCTCCCCGGACCACCCCCGGCCCCGCCGCGGCCGCTCCTGCGGCGCCCGACCTCGTCGCGTCGCTGCGCGGCGCGGGCCTGGACGACGTCGACGACTCCCCGCTCGCCCGGGCGCTCTACTCGAGCGACGCCTCGCTGTACCGGGTGCCGCCGCAGGTGGTCGTGCGCCCCCGGCACCGCGACGAGCTGCTGGGCGCGCTGAGCGTCGCCCGGGAGACCGGCGTGCCCCTGACGATGCGCGGCGCCGGCACCTCGATCGCCGGCAACGCCGTCGGCCCCGGCATCGTGGTGGACACCGCCAAGTACCTCAACCGGGTGCTCGCGGTCGACCCCGAGTCCCGCACCGCCGTCGTGGAGCCGGGCACCGCCCACGCCGTCCTCCAGCGCGCGGCGGCTCCGCACGGGCTGCGCTTCGGCCCCGACCCCTCGACCCACCCCCGCTGCACCATCGGCGGGATGATCGGCAACAACGCGTGCGGCTCCCGGGCCCTGGGCTACGGCCGCACCGCCGACAACGTCACCGCGATGGACGTCGCCTTCGGCACCGGCGAGGTGTGGACCGGCGGCACGGGCGCGGGCGCCGACGCGCTCGCCGGCATCGTGGACGCCTCGCTGGGCCACGTCCGCACCTCGTTCGGACGCTTCACCCGCCAGGTCAGCGGCTACTCGCTGGAGCACCTGCTGCCCGAGAACGGCCGCGACGTGGCGAAGTTCCTCGTCGGCTCCGAGGGCACGCTCGGCGTGGTGCTCGGCGCGACCGTCCGCCTGGTCGACGACCGGGTCACCCGCCGGCTGCTGGTCTTCGGCTACGCCTCGATGACCGAGGCGGCCGACGCCGTCCCCGCGCTGCTGCGCGCCGCGGGCGCCAGCACCGACGCCGTCGGCGGTCGCTCCACCGCCGACCACGGCCTCACCGCCTGCGAGGGCCTGGACGCCCGGATCGTCGACCTCGTGCGCGCCGGCGGCTCGCACGTGCCCGACCTGCCCCGCGGCGGCGGCTGGCTCTTCGTGGAGTTCACCGACCCGTCCCTGGAGTCCGCCCTGGTCGCCGCCTCCGACGCCCTGGGCCACCGCCTGGTCACCGACGACGCGGAGGCCGCGGCCCTGTGGCGCATCCGCGAGGACGGCGCCGGCCTGGCCGCGCGCTCGCTGGAGCGGCGCGCGCTCTCCGGCTGGGAGGACGCGGCGGTGCCGCCGGAGAAGCTGGGCACCTGGCTGCGCGAGTTCGACTCCCTGCTCGAGGCCCACGACCTGCACGGCGTCCCCTACGGGCACTTCGGCGACGGCTGCGTGCACGTGCGCATCGACTTCGACTTCTCCGACCGCGACACCGACCCCGCCGCCGGGCCGCGCCGCTTCCGGGAGTTCCTCCTCGACTGCGCCACCACGCTCGGCAAGCACGGCGGGTCGCTGTCCGGCGAGCACGGCGACGGCCGCGCCCGCTCGGAGCTGCTGCCGCTGATGTACGACGCGGAGTCGCTGCGGCTCTTCGGTGCCGTCAAGCACGCCCTGGACCCCGAGAACGTGCTCAACCCCGGCGTCCTGGTCGACCCCGCGCCGCTGGACGCCGACCTGCGCCCGGCCCGGCCGGTGCACGCCCCGCGCCCGCTGCTCCGCTTCGTCCACGACGGCGGCTCGATGGGCGAGGCCGTGCACCGCTGCACCGGCGTCGGCAAGTGCGTCGCACCCGACTCCAAGGGCGGGGTCATGTGCCCCTCCTGGCAGGCCACCCGGGACGAGAAGGACTCCACCCGCGGTCGCTCCCGCGTGCTCCAGGAGGCCCTCGACGGCACCCTCGTGCACGGGCTCTCCGACCCGGCCGTGGGCGAGGCGCTCGACCTGTGCCTGGCCTGCAAGGGCTGCGCGAGCGACTGCCCGACCGGTGTCGACATGGCGACCTACAAGTCCGAGGCGCTGCACCAGCGCTACGACGGCGAGGGCGCCACCGAGCGGAGGCCGATGAGCCACCTGACCCTCGGGCGGCTGCCGCTGTGGTCGCGCCTGGTCGCGCCCGTCGCCGGGCTGGCCAACGCCTCCCTGAAGGTGGGGCCGCTGGCCAAGGTCGCCAAGAAGGTCGCGGGCGTCGACCAGCGCCGCTCCATCCCCTCGTTCGCCACCACCACGGTGCGCGCCGGCGAGCGCCGCGGGCCGCGGGCCGCCGACGCACGCGTGCCCGACGTGTGGGTGTGGGCCGACTCCTTCACCGACCACTTCCAGACGGGCTCCGCGCACGCGGCCATCGCCGTGCTCGAGGCGGCCGGGCTGCGGGTCAAGGTGATCGACGAGCGGGCCTGCTGCGGCCTCACCTGGATCACCACCGGCCAGCTCACCACGGCGCAGAAGATCATCGCCTCCACCGTCGAGACGCTGGAGCGCTACGTCTCCTCCGGCGTCCCGGTGGTCGCGCTCGAGCCCTCGTGCCTGGCGACGCTCCGCTCGGACGCAGTGGAGCTGACCGAGGACCCGCGCGCCGGGACCGTCGCCGCCGGGGTGCTCTCCTTCGCCGAGCTGGTGGAGCGGCTCGAGGCCGACGGCCGCGACCTCGGCCTGCCCGACCTCACCGGCGTGCAGGTCGTCGCGCAGCCGCACTGCCACCACCACGCGATCATCGGCTGGCGCCGCGACCGCGCGCTGCTGGAGCGGCTCGGGGCCGAGGTCACGCAGGTCTCCGGCTGCTGCGGCCTGGCCGGCAACTTCGGCATGGAGGAGGGCCACTACGAGGTATCGGTGGCCGTCGCGGAGACCAACCTGCTCCCCGCCGTCCGCTCGCACCCCGAGGCCGTGGTGCTCGCCGACGGCATGTCCTGCAAGGTCCAGCTCGACGACCTCGCCGACGTGCGGGCGCTGCACCTCGCCGAGCTGCTGGCCTCCCGGCTGCCCTCCCGCACGGCGGCGGACGGGGCGGCGCGATGAGGTTCGTGGACAACCCCAAGTACCGCCGCTGGGTCATCCCGGCGGCGCTGGCCGCCCTGCTCCTGGTGGTGCTCGTCGCGGCGATCGTGAACTGACCGCCGGTGCGACGTACCGTCGCACCGACCACCACGGGCCTGTGCCCGGAGCCGAGCGGAGAGGAACCGCACCGTGGCCGAGCCCCTGCTGCGCGCGCTGAACCGGCTGCGCGAGGACCTGCTCTCCGACGAGCGGCTGGTCCGCGCCGTCGCGTCCGGCAAGCGTCGCTCCGACGTGCCCCGCTGGCGCCGCGTCGAGCTGCGCTACGTCGACCTCAAGGCCGGCCGGCACCTCCAGGTGACCGCCTACGACGACCGGCAGGCCCACACGAGCAACCACCTGCTGCGCTCCGCGGCCGGCGAGGTGTCCACCGACGCGCGGGACGCCCTCGACGACCTGCTCGACGAGCCCTTCGGCAACTGGCACGTGGAGACCACCACCCACAGCCACCAGCTGCGGGTGACGAAGAAGGGCGAGGCCCTGGTGCACTCGGCGGAGCGGACCGAGGCGGTCGAGCCCGACCGCGGCCACGACCAGGAGAAGAAGCGGCTGCTGGAGGAGTCCGACCCCGTCTTCGCCGCGCTCGGGATCACCGACGCGCAGGGGCGGGTGAAGCCCACCCGACGCGCGAAGCTGCGGCAGGTCGAGGAGTTCCTGCGGCTGCTGGACGCGACGATCAGCGAGGCGCTGGAGAAGAAGCACCTGCGCACGCCGACCCCCGAGGACCCGCTGCGCATCGTCGACCTCGGCTGCGGCAACGCCTACCTCACCTTCGCCGCGCACCGGTTCCTCACCCACGTCCGCGGCCTGCCCGTGCACGTGGTGGGCGCGGACGTGAAGCAGCAGTCCGCCGACCACAACAGCGAGGTGGCCCGCAGCCTGGGCATCCCCGAGGGCGAGGCGTCGTTCGTGGTCGGCTCGATCGAGGGCGTCGCGCTCGACCCGGCCCCCGAGGTCGTCCTCGCCCTGCACGCCTGCGACACCGCCACCGACGACGCGCTCTCGCGGGCCGTGTCCTGGGGTGCGCCCGTGGTGCTCGCGGCCCCGTGCTGCCACCACGACGTGGCGGCGCAGCTGCGCAAGGCCCGCACGCCCGGCCCGTACGCGATGCTCACCCGGCACGGCATCCTGCGCGAGCGGTTCGCCGACACCCTCACCGACGCGCTGCGCGCCTCGCTGCTGCGGATCGAGGGCTACCGGGTCGACGTCGTGGAGTTCGTCGAGTCCGAGCACACCCCGCGCAACACGCTGCTGCGCGCCGTCCGCACCGGTGCGCCCGTCAAGGGCGGCGGCGTGGTCAAGGAGTACGACGAGCTCGTGGGGGAGTGGGGCATCACCCCGCGGCTGTCCGAGCTGCTGGGTCGGACGCCGGCGGGCACCTGATGCCCGGTCGCGGGCCCGGTCGCGGGCCCGGCCGGCGGGCAGCGTCCGGGGTGTCGGCGCCGTTCTTCGCCGCCGTCCTGCGTGGGGGCCTGTGCGTGCTGCTGGGGCTGGTCCTCGCCCTGCCCGTCAGCCTGGCCGGGGCCCCGCCTGCCGGGGCCGCCGGCGACGGCAGCGGGAGCGTCGTCCTGGTCTGGGACGACCCGCGGATCATCGAGTCCTCCGGCCTGGTCGACACGGGCCGGTACCTGGTCACCACCAACGACTCCGGGGACTCCGGCCAGGTCTTCACCGTGGCCGCCCGGGGCGAGGACGCCGGGGAGACGGTCGGTGTCACCACCTGGAGCGACGACCCCACCGACGTCGAGGCGCTGGCCCCGGCCGGGCGGGGTCACGTGTGGGTCGGCGACATCGGCGACAACAACGCCGTGCGCGACTCGATCCAGGTCGCGCGGGTGCCGGTGGGGGCGGGTGACCGCACGGTCTCGCCCACGGTCTACGACCTCGTCTACCCCGACGGCGCGCGCGACGCCGAGACGCTGCTGCGCCACCCGCGGACGGGGCGGCTGTTCGTGGTCTCCAAGGAGCTGCTCGGCGGGTCGGTCTACGCCGCCCCCGCCACCCTCGACCCGGACGGTCCCAACGAGCTGACCCGGGTCGGACCGGTGCTGCCCATCGCCACCGACGGCTCCTTCGGCCTCGACGGACGCTCCGTGGTGGTGCGCGGCTACTTCTCCTCCGTCGTCTACGCCTGGCCCTCGCTGCGGCGGGTGGCGGAGGTGGCGATGCCCGACCAGCAGCAGGGCGAGGGCATCGCGGTCGACCGCCGCGGCCGGCTCCTGGTCTCCACCGAGGGCCGCGGCACCGAGGTCCTGCGGGTCGCGACGCCCGTGCGGGTGCGGGCGATCCTGCGGGGGGACGAGGGGGACGGCACCGCCGGCGGGTCGGACGCGGACGAGGCGGAGCCCGGCGACCTGCCCGACCCCGACGCCTTCGACCCGGAGGTCGCCGCGGACCCGGCCCGCGCCGTCCCCGACACCGTGCCGAGCTGGATCCTCGCCGGCCTGACCTCCCTTGCCGCGCTCCTGCTGGCCGGCCTCGCGGTGCTGGGCCTCCGCGGCCTGCTGCGCCGCCTCCGCCGCCTCCGCCGCCTGCGGTGATCGAGGTGCGACGAGCGCCGGCGAGGAGCCTCGAGATCGCCGCACCCGACCGCATCCGGTGGTCGTGCTGCGACCCTCGCGAGACCAGGCCCCGGTGGTCGAGCAGCGAGCCTGCGAGCGCACGTCGAGACCTCCGCACCCGTCCGGGCGAGCCCGCCGGGGTGGGACGCCCGGGCCCGGAGGCTGCCTAGCCTCGCGACATGCGCCTGCGCCGGACCTCTCCCGACCAGCCGGGCTGGACCCGTCGCCGGTCCGGCAAGGGCTGGACCTACCTGGACGCCGACGGCCGCCGGCTGTCCGGCGAGGCCCGTGACCGGTGCGAGGCGCTGGTGATCCCGCCGGCCTGGGCGGAGGTGTGGATCACCCCGCACGCCCACGGCCATCTGCAGGCGGTCGGAACCGACGCGGCCGGTCGTCGCCAGTACCTCTACCACCCGGAGTGGCGACGCAAGCGCGACGAGGAGAAGTTCGAGCGGGTGCTGACGTTCGGCGCCGCGCTCGCCTCGGCCCGCACCCAGGTGCTCACCGACCTGGGCGGCAGCGGGATGCCCCTGGAGCGCAGCTGCGCCGCCGCCGTCCGCCTGCTCGACCTGGGGTGCTTCCGGATCGGCAACGACGTCTACGCCGACGCCCACGGCTCGTTCGGACTCACCACGCTGGAGCGCCGGCACGTGCGTCGCAAGGGCGAGGGACTGGAGTTCCACTTCATCGGCAAGTCCGGCGTCGAGCACCGCATCGTCATCGACGACGTCGGCGTGATCGAGGCGCTCGGCGTGATGCGACGCCGGCGGGCGGCCGAGGACCCCCGGCTGCTCGCCTACACCGAGCGCCGCCGCTGGCACGGGCTGCTGCCCGACCTGGTCAACACCTACGTCCGCGAGACCACGGGTCTGCACGCCTCCGCGAAGGACTTCCGCACCTGGCACGCCACCGTGCTCGCCGCGAGCAGGTTGGCGGACGCGGCGGGGAACGGCGAACTGGGTGCCACCGCGGCCTCGCGCAAGCGCGCGGTGAGCGCCGCGATGAAGGACGTCTCAGGCTTCCTCGGCAACACCCCGACCCTCGCGCGGACCTCCTACGTCGACCCCCGCGTCGTGCACGCCTACGAGGAGGGCCGGACGATCCTCACCACCGCCGACCTCGACCACCTCACGCCGGACGACCGGCAGGCCGCGCTGGAGAAGGCGACGCTCGAGCTGCTCGGTGGGCCCGAGCAGCTGGCGCTGGCGTCCTGACCGGCGTCTCGACCTGTGCTGCTCGACCACCCAGGTGGCGTCAGAGCCGCTCGAGCACCCAGTCCAGCGTGCGGGTGAGCGCGGCGACGTCGGCCGGGTCGACGGAGGGGAACATCGCCACGCGCAGCTGGTTGCGGCCGAGCTTGCGGTACGGGTCGCAGTCGACGACGCCGTTGGCCCGCAGCACGGTGAGGACGTCCTCGAAGTCGAGGCCCTCGGCCAGGTCGAGCGTGCCGACGACCAGCGAGCGGTGCGCCGGGTCGGTGACGAACGGGCTGAGCCGCTCGTGGTCCTCGGCCCACGAGTAGAGCGTCGAGGACGACGCGGTGGTCCGCTCGACCATGCCGGCCAGGCCGCCGTGGCCGTTCATCCAGTCCAGCTGCTCGGCGAGCAGGAAGAGCGTGGAGACGGCCGGGGTGTTGTAGGTCTGGTCCTTGGCCGAGTTCGAGATGGCCGTCGGCAGGTCGAAGAACGCAGGCACGTGCCGGTCGGTCGCCGCGATCCGGGCCGCCCGCTCCAGGGCACGGGGCGAGAAGAGGCCGATCCACAGGCCGCCGTCCGAGCTGAAGCCCTTCTGCGGCGCGAAGTAGTAGACGTCGGTCGCGGAGATGTCGACCGGGAGCCCGCCGCCGCCGGAGGTGGCGTCGATGAGCACCAGCGCGTCGTCGTCCGCCCCCGCGGGCCGGACGACGGGGGCCATGACGCCCGTCGAGGTCTCGTTGTGCGCCCAGGCGTAGGCGTCGACGCCGGTCTCGGCGACCGGCGTCGCCAGGGAGCCGGGCTCGGCCCTGCGCAGGGACGGCTCCGCCAGCCACGGCGCCATCTGTGCCGCCTTGGCGAACTTGGAGGTGAACTCGCCGTAGGTGCAGTGCTGGCTGCGGGTCTCGACGAGGCCGTGCGTGGCGACGTCCCAGAACGCGGTGGACCCGCCGTTGCCGAGCACCACCTGGTAGCCGTCGGGCAGGTCGAACAGGTCGGTGAGGCCCTCGCGCACGCGGCGGACGAGGTTCTTCACCGGCGCCTGGCGGTGCGAGGTGCCCATGAGGGAGGTGCCCGTGTCGGCGAGCGCCTGCAGGCGGCTCGTCGGGATCTTGGACGGACCGGAGCCGAACCGCCCGTCGGTGGGCAGCAGGTCGGTGGGGATCCGAAGATCGGGCACGGTCACGGGGCAACCTCTCGTGCGGGCTCGCGCGTCAGTGGGGCAGGACGATCATCCCAGCCGCCCGGCCCGCGGGTCGTGCGAGGCCCAGAGGGTGGGCCGCCCCGCGCAGGGGTAGGTTGACGTCACCCCAGGACGAGGAGACCCGATGACCCGCACCGCTCACCCCCTGCCGCAGACCGGCCGCACGCGCACGACCTTGCGGGTCGTCGGTGGGCTGCTGCTCGTCGTCGGCCTGTGCGTCGCCGGGCTCGGCCTGTGGGGCTTCGTGGCGGACGCCAACGGGATGACGAGCGCGCAGCCGTCCATGGAGTGGAGCGAGGGTGGCTTCGTGGACGAGGCCGACGAGGGGTTCACCCCGCCGGGTGGCTTCGCGGCGATGGGGCTCCTGGCCGTCGGCGGGTTCATGACGATCGGCGGGCTCGCGGCCCTCAGCTTCGGGACGCTGGGCGCGCAGTCCCGCTACGTCGCCGGCGAGACCATGCCGACGGTCAAGCAGTCGGCCGCCTACCTCAGCGACGGACGCGGCGTGCTCGGCATCGGGCAGGACGTCGACCAGCGGCAGGAGTCGGCGACCGGCCCGTACTGCCGCCAGTGCGGCACCCGCAACGACGAGGCAGCGCGGTTCTGCGACTCCTGCGGCACCTCGCTGGCCTGACCCGGGTGTCGCGCGTCGGCGCCGGGCGGTCATGATCGGGTCGTGACCAGCACCCCCTTCCCGCGTGAGCACACCGTCGCCACCTGGGACGACGGCTTCGTGCTCGTCCGCGTCGGCTACGGCCACCCGGACGCGGTGCGCCTGGTCGAGGAGGTGCAGGCCGTCTACGTCGAGCGCTACGGCGGCCCCGACGCCACGCCGCTCGACCCGGCGATGTTCGTCCCGCCGACCGGCTCGTTCCTGGTCGGTTACCTCGGCGGCGACCCGGTCGCCACCGGTGCCTGGCGTCGTCAGCCGGACGTGGCCGCGAGGGCCGGGTTCGCCGGGCTCGACGTCGCGGAGGTCAAGCGGATGTACGTCGCCCCGCGCGCCCAGCGCCGGGGGCTGGCCCGCCGGGTGCTCGCCACCCTCGAGCAGGACGCCGGCGCCGCCGGCGTCCGGGCGATGGTGCTGGAGACCGGCCAGAAGCAGCCCGAGGCCGTGGCGCTCTACGACTCCGCGGGCTGGTCACCCGTGCCGGGGTACGGCCACTACGCCGACGACCCGCTGAGCGTGTACCGGGGCAAGCGCCTGGGCTGAGGTGGCAGTCAGGGAGCCCTGCCTACCCGCCGGGGTGGGTTCCTCCGGGTGAGACGGGGGGTACCGCTGTCCATGTGACCGAGAAGACCGACCCCGAGGCCCACACCCGCGCCGAGCTGATGGACCAGGCCCGCGAGGCCGACATCAGCGGCCGCAACTCGATGTCCAAGAAGGAGCTCGCCGAGGCGCTGGACATGCGCGCGGCGGCCGCCAAGGAGGGTGACGCGGACACCGACTCCGACCTCGACCCCACGGACGAGGCGCCGGTGGTGACGCCCGAGGCGAAGCCGGACACCGCGTCCCGCGTGGAGGCGTTCCGCGACCTCTCGCGCGCCCGGGCCCGCGGTGAGATGGTCTTCCTGCCGCGTCACCTGACGGGCCACGAGCGCCGCATCCACGTGCGCCAGACGATCCGCGAGGACCACGAGACCCGCATCGCCCGCCCCAACAGCGACGCCCGCGAGAAGTTCGCCAAGCTGCACGACTCGGTCTTCAGCTTCTTCCGGGGCACCTCGCTGCTGTTCTACCGCGACCTCGCCGGCGAGGACGCGCTCATGCCGACGGTGCTCACCCTCGGCGACGTCCACCCCGAGAACTTCGGCGTCATGCCGAGCGCCGACGACGTGCCGATCTTCGGGGTCAACGACTTCGACGAGGCCTTCTACGCCCCCTTCACCTGGGACCTCAAGCGTGGCGCGGTCGGGTTCATGATCGCCGCCGAGGCCGAGGGCGGCATGGACGCGGACAAGCAGCGCCGGGTCGCCGAGGAGTTCGTCCGCGGCTACGTCGACGCGATGCGCCGCTACGCCACCGACGCCACCGAGCAGCAGGGGCAGATGCGGCAGGACAACGCGCCCAAGGTCATCCGGCAGCTCATCGAGGACAAGACCGAGGAGGGCCGCGACGCCTGGCTGGCGCGCAAGTACCACGACGAGCAGCGCCGCCGCTTCCGCGCGGACGACGAGCACGTGCCGATCTCCTCGCGCACCGAGGAGTTCCAGGCCCTTTTCGAGCAGTTCATCGCCGACAACGACATCGAGCTGCCCGACCGCGCGCTCTCCGGCGAGACCGGTGCGCTGAAGGTGAAGGACGTCTGCCAGCGGCTCGGCCAGGGCACCGCCTCCCTCGGCCTGCCGCGCTACTACCTGCTGCTCGAGGGCCCGGCCGCGGACGGCAGCGACGACCTCATCATCGAGTTCAAGCAGGCCCGCCGCTCGGCGCTGGCCGGTCTCGCGCCGCCGTCCGAGTACGTCATGGACGGCAGCGCCGAGCGCATCACGCACGCCCAGGGCGTCCACCTCGTGCGCGGCGACCGCTTCTACGGCGCCATCGAGCTCGACGGCAAGTCCTTCATGGTCCGCGAGCGCGCGCCCTACCGCGGCGACATCGACCTCGACGACCTCTCCAAGAAGGAGTGGCGCAAGTACGCCCGCACCTGCGGGGCGTCCCTGGCGCAGAGCCACGCCCTCTCGGACGAGGCGGGCCTGGTCGACCACGACGTGGAGCCGGACGTGCTGGAGGCGATCGAGCCGGAGGAGCTGTTCGTCTCCGACCTGCTGGCGTGGTCCGAGGCCGCCCTGGCCCGGGTGAAGGCCGACCACGAGCACTTCAAGGCCGACCACGACCTCGGTGCGTTCACCAGCGTCGACCGCGTCTTCCGCTGAGGGGGCCTCGCCTCCGCCCGGGTCCCGACCGCACCGGTCCGTGACGCGGGCGCGTCCGTGTCGTTGAGGGGGCGTGACTCCCGAGACGGCCGTGCGTGAGGCGACCCGGCGCCTGTCCGCGGCGCTGGTGCGCCGCGACCTGGCGGCCGCGATGGCCTGCTTCACCGACGACGCCGCGGTCTTCGGCGACGCCGGCGGGGAGGAGGCCCGCGGCGGCCCCGAGGTGGCCGTGTTCCTCGAGGAGGTGCTCGAGGAGCCCTGGGTCCTCGGCTGGGAGGTGCTGGACGTCCACGCCCGGGCCCGGCAGGGCTGGGTCTGGTTCGTGGCCGACGCGGACGCCGTGCAGGCCTGGCCGGACGGGCTGGTCGAGCGGGTGCCCGTGCGCCTGGACGGGCTGCTCAGCGAGCCGCTCGCGGACGGCACCCGGCGCTTCGAGGTGCTGACCGTGAACCAGCCGGTGGGCCTGGAGACCACTCCCGGCTGAGCGTTCCGCACGGGTTCTTCACCCCGAGTCCTCAGAAAGCCGGGACGGTTCCCGAACGTGCTTCCTAGCCTGGTCCAGTCCGGCTGACGGAGCCGACGCACCTGTTCTCGGGAGGAACACCCCCATGCACCACCGCACCCCTGCCCCCTCGTCCGCGCCCGCGCGGGCCCTGCTGCCGGCGCTCCTCGCAGCACTGGCCCTCGTGCTCGGCACGCTCGTGCTCGCCCCGGCCGCCTCGGCCGCCCCGGTCGAGGGCTACGCCCGCTACGACGGCGCCGACGAGTGCAAGCCGAAGGCCAAGCGCGGCACGACGTTCGCCCTGACCTGGACGGTCAAGCACTACGGCGGCGTCGCCGGAGGCATCTCGCGCGACTGCAAGCGCGACAAGGACGTCTACTCCGAGCACCAGGAGGGGCGCGCCTACGACTGGATGGTCGATGCCCGCACCACCTCCGGCGCTCGCAAGGCCAAGCGGTTCATCCGCGCCCTCACCAAGAAGGACCCCCGCGGCAACGCCGACGCCCTCGCCCGCCGCATGGGGATCATGTACTTCATCTGGGACGACCACATCTACAGCGCCTCCGGCGGCTTCGAGCCCCGCTGGTACCAGAACTCGGCCTGCCCCGAGCGCAAGAAGGCCTACCTGAAGAAGTGCTCGGCCACCCTGCGCCACCGCGACCACGTGCACGTCTCGCTGTCGTGGAAGGCCGCCCGCGGCAACACCAGCTTCTATGTCAAGCGCATCGGCTCCCTGGCGGACGCCCGCGCGAAGAAGGGCTGAGCCCCACTTCTCCACCGACGGGGTCGTGACACGTTCGGACGGTCGATCAGCTCGATTCACCGTCCAGACGTGTCACGACCCCGTCGTCGTGGGGGCGACGGGGGTCCAGCGGGGGCGTCCCGGCCCCGTGTGGCAGGAGGCGACGACCTCCTGGCCGGGCCCGCGGGCCACGGCGGCGAGGATGCGGGAGGCGAGCAGGCGTCGGGCGACCGGTGTCCGCACGTCGGCCGCCACCGCGGTGACCGACGGAAGCCCCAGCCTGGCGAGCGAGTCGGCGCGGAGGACGTCCCGCCGCTGCCGCGCCGGCGTGCGGTGCTCACCTCCGTCGTACTCGCCCACGGCGCCCGACCGAGGGTCGAGCAGGTCGACCACGGCCACCGCCCGACCCGACGTGTCCACGATCCTGCGGTTGCGCAGCGGGCGTGGGAGGGCGGCCTCCACCTCCCAGACCAGTCGCATGCGGGTCTCGCCGGGGGACCACGAGTCCTCCACCGCGAGCGCCACCGCCGTGCGGAGGCGACGGCGGCCCGGATCGGGGCCCGGTCCCAGGGCTTCGAGCGCCCGTCGCTCGACGGCAGCGAGGTGGACGACCCCGGCGGCGAGGGCCATGTCCACGCCCACCACGAGCTCCCGGACGTCCGGGACCAGGCGCGCTTCGTCCAGGAGAGCCCGGGCGGGGTGGGTCACCCGGAGCCCGTGCACCGTCAGCACCTCGCTCGGTGCGACGGCGTGCCGGAGGGGGAGCACGTCCTGCCCCTGTCGGGGGCGGTGACCGTCGACGCAGATCAGGGGCACCGGTAGTCGGCGTCCATGGAGGTCCTTTCCGTCGTGGAACGCCGACCCCAGGACGTGGAGGGCGGCCCACCCGGTGAGGATGCCGTGCGGGGCCCGGGCGGCGACGTCGACGATGCGCTGCGCCGGGGTCTCGGGCGTGTCGGCCGGCAGGTGCAGGCCAGGCCCGGCACGACGCCAGCCTCGACCAGCCGCTTGCGCCTTGGTGGGGCCGGCGAGCCCTGCTGGGTCGACCCGGCAGGGCTGCACGACGGCGTGCGACGGCCACGGTCGTGGTGGCTGGAACATGCTCACAGGGTGTTTCTGCCCCGTGGCGACGTCGCCCACCGGAGGGCCATGGCTGCCTGTGGAGAACGAGTCGTGGCACGTTCGGACAGCAGATCAGCCCCGTGGGGCGTCCGAACGTGTCACGATCCCGGCGAGCCGAGGACGGCTCAGCCCCAGGCGGCGTCCCAGCCCTCGATGGTCTCCGGGCCGCGCGCGGCGGGGCCGGTGTAGACGGCGGAGGGCCGGATCAGTCGCCCGGTGGTCCGCTGCTCGAGGATGTGCGCCGACCAGCCACCGGTGCGGGCGCAGGTGAACATCGAGGTGAACATCGGCGCGGGCACCTGGGCGAAGTCGAGCACGATGGCGGCCCAGAACTCCACGTTGGTCTCCAGCACCCGGTCGGGGCGGCGCTCGCGCAGCTCGGCCAGGGCGGCCTGCTCCAGCGCCTCGGCGACCTGGTACCGCGGGGCGTCCAGCTCACGCGCGGTCCGGCGCAGCACCCGGGCGCGCGGGTCCTCGGCGCGGTAGACACGGTGGCCGAAACCCATGAGCCGCTCGCCCCGGTCGAGGATGCCCTTCACGTAGGCCCGGGCGTCGCCCGACTTCTCCACGTCCGCGATCATCCCGAGCACGCGGGAAGGGGCGCCGCCGTGCAGCGGGCCGCTCATCGCGCCGACGGCGCCGGAGAGCGCTGCCGCCACGTCCGCGCCGGTGGAGGTGATGACGCGGGCGGTGAAGGTGGAGGCGTTCATGCCGTGCTCGGCGGCGCTCGACCAGTAGGCGTCGATCGCCTTGGCGTGCTTGGGGTCGATCTCGCCGCGCCAGCGGAGCAGGAACTTCTCGGCCAGGGTCGTGCCCTCGTCCACCACGTGCTGAGGCACCACGGGCAGCCCCACGCCGCGGGCGGACTGGCCCGCGTAGGAGAGCACCATGACGGCGGCGCGCGAGAGGTCCTCGCGGGTCTGCTCGGGGCTGATGTCGTACGTCTGGCCCAGGCCCAGCTGCGGCGCGAGCATGGCGATCGCAGCCTGCACGTCGACCCGGACGTCGCCGGTGTGCACCGGCAGCGTGGCGGCCTCGGCCGCGGGCAGGCCCGGGGTGAACGAGCCGTCGACCAGCAGGCCCCAGATGTGCTCGAACGGCACGCGACCGACGAGGTCCTCGATGTCGACGCCGCGGTAGCGCAGCGCCGAGCCCTCCTTGTCCGGCTCGGCGATCTGCGTCTCGAACGCGATCACTCCCTCGAGACCGTGCATCACCTGCGGCATGTCGGACATGGCGACTCCTTCGTCGAACGTGCGGTCCTGCGCATCATGACAGTGACGCCCGCCACGTCCGCCAGGGCCCCGGGTCCCGGCCGTGGGAGTGAGCCGTCCTCGACCTCCGAGGGCTAGCGTGGAGGGGTGAACGAGCAGCACCTGGACCTGCGCTCCCTGCGGCACGACTACGCGGCCCGCGGGCTCGACGAGTCCGAGCTGACCCCGGACCCGCTGGACCTCTTCGACCGCTGGTTCGCCGAGGCGCTCGAGGCGGGGCTGGGGGAGCCCAACGCCATGGTCGTCGCCACGGTGGACGCCGGCGGGCGACCGTCCGCCCGCACCGTGCTGCTCAAGGAGCGCCGCGAGGGCGGGCTCGTGTTCTTCACCAACCACGCCTCGCGCAAGGGCGAGGAGCTGGCCGCGAACCCGCACGTGGCCCTGCTGTTCCCCTGGCACGACCTGGAGCGCAACGTCCGGTTCGAGGGCGTCGCCGAGCCGCTGCCCCGCGCCGAGGTGGAGGACTACTTCGCCGTGCGCCCGCGCGGCTCCCAGCTGGGCGCCCACGCCAGCCGCCAGTCCAGCGTCGTGGCCGACCGGGCCGAGCTCGAGCGCTCCTACGCCGACGCCGAGGAGCGGTTCGCCGACCAGGACGTGCCGCCGCCGGCGTCCTGGGGCGGCTACCTCGTGCGCCCGGACGTCGTGGAGTTCTGGCAGGGGCGGCCCTCCCGGCTGCACGACCGGCTCGTCTACCGCCGCGAGGGCGGCGCGTGGCGCACGGAGCGCCTGGCACCCTGATCACTGAGTGAGCCCTCACTCACTCCTTGCTGAGTGAGCGCTCACTCATCTACTCTCGACGGGTGACCGAGACACGTCGTCGCGCCCGACCCATGGCGCCGGAGGAGCGGAAGGCCGCCCTCGTCACCGCCACGCTGCGGCTCCTGCGCGAGCACGGCCGCGCGGTGACCACCAAGCAGATCGCCGAGGCCGCCGGCGTCGCGGAGGGCACGATCTTCCGCGTCGTCGACTCCAAGGAGGAGCTCGTCGACCTCGCGATCGCCAAGGCCTTCGAGCCCGGCGCCCTGCCCGAGCGGCTCGCCGAGATCGACCGCGAGCAGCCACTGCGCGACCGCCTCGTCATCGCCGTCTCCATCCTGCAGCAGCGCTACCGGGCCACCTTCTTCCTCATGCAGAAGGTCGGCATGGTCAAGCCGCCCATGCGCGACACGGACGGCGCACGTCGGTGGGTCGACGAGCGCAACGGCCTCGTCGCCGACCTCGTGGGGCCCGACGCCGCCGCGCTGGCCGTCGAGGTCGACGACCTCGTCCACCGCCTCATGCTGCTGACGTTCGCCGGCAGCCACGCCCTCATCGCCGACGGTCGCCTCCTCACGCCCGAGCAGATCGTCGACACCGTGCTGCACGGCTGTCTCGCCGGCGCCCCCACCCAGGAGATGCCCTGATGCTGGTCCGACTGCTGCGCGAGCACCTCGCGCCCTACCGTGCGTGGCTGGCCGGAGTCGCCGTGCTCCAGCTGGTCGGCGTGCTGGCGATGCTCTACCAGCCCAGCCTCAACGCCCGGATCATCGACGAGGGCATCGTCCTGGGTCAGACCGCCACGATCTGGCGCCTCGGCGGCGTCATGCTCGCCGTCTCGGTGCTGCAGATCGTCTGCTCGATCGGGGCCGCCTACCTGGGTGCCCGCACCGCGATGGCCCTGGGTCGCGACCTGCGCCGCGCGCAGTTCGCCCGGGTCCAGGCCTTCTCGGCCCAGGAGCTCGGACGCTTCGGCGCGCCCTCCCTGCTGACCCGCACCACCAACGACGTGCAGCAGGTGCAGATGCTCGTGGTGATGGGCGCGACCATCGCCATCACCAGCCCGATCATGATGGTCGGCGGCATCGTCATGGCGCTGCGCGAGGACCTCGGCCTCGGCTGGATCCTCGTGGTCGTCGTGCCGGCCCTGTTCGCCTCGGTCGGCTTCGTCATCTCCCGGATGGTCCCGAGCTTCCGGGCGATGCAGGTTCGCATCGACAAGGTGAACCGGGTGCTGCGCGAGCAGATCAGCGGCATCCGCGTCGTCCGGGCGTTCGTCCGCGAGCCCCGCGAGGTCGAGCGGTTCGAGGTGGCCAACGACGCGCTCACCGACGTCGCGATCCGGGCGGGCCGCTGGATGGCCACGCTCTTCCCGCTCGCCATGGTGGTCGTCAACGTCTCCAGCGTCGCCGTCATCTGGTTCGGCGGCCTGCGGGTGGACGCGGGGGAGACCGAGATCGGCGCCCTCACCGCGTTCCTCTCCTACCTCATGCAGATCCTCATGAGCGTCATGATGGCGACGTTCCTCTTCATGCAGATCCCGCGGTCGGCCGTGTGCGCCGACCGGATCAGCGAGGTGCTGGCCACCGAGTCCTCCGTGCGTCCTCCGGCGGCACCCACGGTGCCCGACGTGAGCAGGCGCGGCCACGTCGACCTCGAGGCCGTCACGTTCGGCTACCCCGGTGCCGACGAGCCCGTCCTGCACGAGGTCGACCTGGTCGGGCGCCCCGGGCAGACCGTCGCCGTCATCGGGTCGACCGGTGCCGGCAAGACGACGTTGCTCAACCTCGTCCCGCGGCTCTTCGACGCCACCGGCGGAGTCGTGCGGGTCGGCGGGGTCGACGTCCGCGACCTCGACCCCGAGGCCCTGTGGGCCGAGCTCGGCCTGGTGCCGCAGCAGGCCTACCTCTTCTCCGGCACCGTCCGCTCCAACCTCGCCCACGGCAAGCCCGACGCGACCGAGGAGGAGATGTGGGCCGCCCTCGAGGTCGCCCAGGCCCGCGACTTCGTGGCCGCGCTGCCCGAGGGTCTCGACGCGCCCGTCACCCAGGGCGGCACCGACTTCTCCGGCGGTCAGCGGCAGCGGCTGGCGATCGCCCGGGCCGTCGTCCGCAGGCCCGCGGTCTACCTGTTCGACGACTCCTTCTCCGCGCTCGACCTCGCCACCGACGCCCGCCTGCGCGCCGCGCTGAGGCCGGTCACCACCGACGCGCTCGTCCTCGTGGTCGCCCAGCGGGTCTCCACGATCCGCGACGCCGACGTGATCGTCGTCCTCGAGCACGGTCGGGTGGTCGGACGCGGCACCCACGACGAGCTCGTGGCGACCTGCGAGACCTACCAGGAGATCGTCTCCTCCCAGCGCAGCGCCCAGGAGGCAGCGTGAGCACCCAGCAGCCCGCCCGCCCGGCGTCCGCCCAGGCCACCGTCCGCATGGGCCCGCCCGGCGGCGGGCGCGGCGGCCCGATGGGTCCCGGTGGCGGCATGGGCATGGGCGGCAAGGCGCAGTCCTTCGGCCCGTCCGCCCGCCGCCTGCTGGCCCGCCTGCGGCCCGAGCGCACCGCGACCCTCGGCGTGGTCGTGCTGGTCGCGGTGTCGGTGGGGCTGATGAGCGTCGGGCCGCGGCTGCTCGGTCACGCCACCGACCTCGTCTTCCGCGGCTTCGTCGGCGCCATGTACCCCGCCGGCACGCCCGACAGCGCTCTGCCCGAGGCCGTCCAGGGCCAGGGCGTCGTGCCGGGCCAGGGCGTCGACTTCGGCGCCGTGGGGGAGTGGCTGTTGCTGGTGCTGGGCGTCTACCTCGTCGGCTCGCTGTTCTCGTGGCTGGCCGGGTTCGTGCTCAACGGCGTCGTGCAGCGCACCATCCGCACCCTGCGCGCGGACGTGGAGGAGAAGCTGCACCGGCTGCCGCTGTCCTACGTCGACCGTTCGGCACGCGGCGAGATCCTCTCCCGGGTCACCAACGACATCGACAACGTCTCCACCACGCTGCAGCAGACGATGAGCCAGCTGCTCCAGAGCCTGCTCATGCTCCTCGCGGTGCTGGCGATGATGCTGTGGATCAGCCCGCTGCTGGCGCTGGTCGCGTTCGTCTCCGTGCCGGTCTCGCTGGCGCTGACCCGCGTCATCATGAAGCGCTCGAAGACGCAGTTCTCGGCCCAGTGGGCGCGCACCGGCGAGCTCAACGCCCACGTCGAGGAGGCCTTCTCGGGCCAGGCGCTGGTCAAGGTCTTCGGGCGGACCAAGGAGGTCGAGCAGCGCTTCGGCGAGCTCAACGACGGCCTGTTCGACGTCTCCTTCCGTGCGCAGTTCATCTCGGGCCTGGTGATGCCCACGATGATGTTCGTCGGCAACCTCAACTACGTCGTGGTCGCGGTCGTCGGGGCGCTGCGCGTCTCCTCCGGCGCGCTCACCCTGGGCGAGGTGCAGGCGTTCGTGCAGTACACGCGCCAGTTCTCCCAGCCGCTGACCACGGTGGCCTCGATGGCCAACCTGCTGCAGTCCGGCGTCGCCAGCGCCGAGCGGGTCTTCGAGCTGCTGGACGCGCAGGAGCAGAGCGCCGAGCGCACCGACGAGACGCTGCCTGAGCGCGACGTCACCCACGGCGAGGTTCGCTTCGAGCACGTGCGGTTCTCCTACGAGCCCGACCGCGAGCTCGTCCGCGACCTCTCGCTCGTCGCCCGCCCCGGCCAGACGGTCGCCATCGTCGGCCCCACCGGCGCCGGCAAGACGACGCTGGTCAACCTCGTCATGCGCTTCTACGACCTCGGGTCCGGTCGGATCACCCTCGACGGCGTGGACGTCGCCGCGGTGCCGCGCCGCGACCTGCGCTCGCGCATCGGCATGGTGCTCCAGGACACCTGGCTCTTCGAGGGCACGATCCGCGACAACATCGCCTACGGGCGGCCGGGCGCCACCGAGGAGCAGGTGCTCGAGGCCGCACGCGCGACGTTCGTCGACCGGTTCGTCCATGCGCTGCCCGACGGCTACGACACCGTCGTCACCGAGAACGGCGGCAGCCTCTCGGCCGGCGAGCGACAGCTGGTCACGATCGCCCGCGCGTTCCTCACCGACCCCGCGCTGCTGATCCTGGACGAGGCGACGAGCTCGGTCGACACCCGCACCGAGCTCCTGCTCCAGCAGGCGATGACCGCGTTGCGTGCCGATCGCACCAGCTTCGTGATCGCGCACCGGCTCTCGACGATCCGCGACGCCGACCTCATCCTGGTGATGGAGCACGGCGACATCGTCGAGCAGGGCACCCACGAGGAGCTGGTGGCCGCCGACGGCGCCTACGCCCGGCTCTACCGCAGCCAGTTTGAGGGGGCGGTGACGGACGGCATGACGGGCGCCGAGGGCGCGGCGCCGGTGTCCTGAGATCCCCCTGCCTGCGTTTCCTCTGATGAAACAGCGTCTGCTGTGATGTGACGTTTACACGCGGTGGTGGTCGCCGGAAACCTGGCGTGGATCGAATGGCTCCACAGCCACCGCGGCCCCACCTCCCGGGGCCCGCCCGAGGAGCAGGAGCCAGTCATGACCACCGAGGCCACCACCGAGGCGAGCACCGGCACCACCCCGTTCCGCGTCACCACCGACGCCTGGAAGGGCCTCCCCTTCATGGAGGAGCACCCGGACAACAAGGGCTACATCGGGGACGTCTACGAGAACCCCAAGGGCAGCCGCATGTGCAGCGGCTACTTCGAGCTGCACCACACCGACGAGCCGCTCGTCTACGACTACGGCTACGACGAGATGAAGATCGTCGTCGAGGGCGAGTTCCTCCTGCGCAACGTCGACACCGGTCAGGAGATGGTCGCCAAGGCCCGCGACGCGATCTTCTTCCCCAAGGGCTCCAGGATCGCCTTCTCCACGCCCTCCTACGCCCTCGCCTTCTACGTCGGCGACCGCGACTCCACCCTGCTCTGACCTGAACCCCGACCAGGTCAGGAGCCGACCATGACGCTCGTGGACGACGCCCCGGTCATCGAGGCCGGCGCCGAGGCCGCCCCCGTGGCCGAGCCGCCGCTCGGCGTGCCCCGCTGGCTGCGGGAGCCGGAGCCGCTGGACGCCCACGCCACCGTGCACCTCGTGGTGGCCTGCGGCAGCGACCCGCGCACCGCGGACGTGGCCGCCGGCTGGGCCGCGCAGGCCACGGCGGCCGCGCCCGTCCGCGTGCTCGCGCTGCCGCAGGGCCCCGTCGCCGGCCGCGAGGTGCTGGACGAGGCCCTCGCCTCGCTCCGCACCGGTGCCCGCGTCCTCGTGGCCGGTGACCGGCACGACGTCCTCGTGACACTGTCCGCGGCCCGCGCCGCCGGGGCCGGCCCCGACGAGCTGCGCTGCTTCGCGGTGGACGCCTACGACGGGACCGGCCCGTTGCCGGTCTTCTGCGCGCACTGCCGCGCGACCCGTCGGATGATCGTCGAGCCCGGCGGCGAGGTCGCCTGCCCCGGCTGCGCGCGCCACCTCGAGGTGCACCCGCACCACTCCGCGGCCCTGGGCGCCTTCCTCGCCTCCGACGCCCGCGCCCGGGACCTGGCGTGAGCGCCACGCTCGAGCGCTACCCGGCGCACCTGCACCCGGGCTACCGCACGCAGGCCCGCGCGCTGCGCGTCGCGGCCGTGGCGCCGGTCGCCGAGGACGTGGTGCACGTGACGCTCGTCGACCCCGCCGGCGTCCCGCTGACGCCGTACGAGCCGGGCGCGCACCTGGTGCTCACCGTCGGCACGGACGCGGCCGGCGAGAAGCAGCGCAACGCCTACTCGCTCACCGGCGACGGGGTCGTGCCGCGCACCTACGAGATCTCGGTGCTGCTCCAGCGTCCCGAGGACGGCGGCGCGGGCGGCTCCGCCCGCGTGCACGCGTTGGCCGTCGGCGACCTGGTCGAGGTCGAGGGGCCGCGCTCCTCCTTCGCCCCGCGCCACGACCAGCGGCACACGCTGCTGGTGGCGGCCGGCATCGGCGTCACCCCGGTGCTCTCCCACGCCCGCGCCGTCGCCCGGTGGGGCGGCTCCGCGGAGATCCTCTACTCCTACCGGCCCGGCCGCGGCGCCCACCTCGAGGAGCTGCGCGCGCTGGCCGAGCAGCCGGGCATCACGCTGCACGAGGTCGTCGGCCGCGAGGCCAGCGCCGCCCTGCTGGCCGAGCGCCTCGCCGACCAGCCGCTCGGCACGCACGCCTACGCCTGCGGTCCGCCGTCGTTCCTGGAGGCGTACGAGGCCGCCGCCGAGCGGGCCTGCTGGCCGGCGTCCCGCGTGCACCTGGAGCGGTTCGCCGCGCCCGAGCTGGACCCGGGCGTCCTCTTCTCCGCCGTCCTCGCGGACGGCACGAGCCTCGAGGTCCCGCCCGGCACGAGCCTGCTCGAGGCGCTGCTGGCCGCTGGTCGTCCGGTGCCCAACCTCTGCCGTCAGGGCGTGTGCGGCGAGTGCGTGGTGCCCGTCCGGTCCGGCGAGGTCGAGCACCGCGACCTCGTCCTCTCCGACGCCGAGCGCGAGGCCGGCGACGTGCTGCTCTCGTGCGTGTCCCGGGCCGCCTGCGAGGGCGGCGTGATCGAGGTGGAGGTCTGATGACGCTGGCTCCCGAGAACCCGCTGGCCCCCGAGACCCCGGCGGCGTTCCCCGTCCGCGGGCACACCGCGCGGCTGCCCTGGCCGTTCCCCGACGACCTCGAGGCCTTCCGGTACTCCGTCAACGTGGAGCCCGCCCGGCTCGTGCGGCAGACCGCCGCCGGCAGCTGGGGCGGCACCATCGTCGACCTCGGTGGCGAGGAGTACGGCGCGATCATGGCCGATCGCCGGCGCATCCTGGACGCGGACCCGCACCGCGTCCGCCTCATGCCCGGCATGGGGCCGGCGTGCTGGGACCTGCTCGTCTACTACCTGCGCGACCTGGCGATCTCCTACCCGCACGTGATGGAGCTGAGCGAGCACGGCGACGTCTTCCACTGGCGCAACCACGCGCTCGGCACCGACCAGCGCTTCGTCGTCGGCGACGCGAGCACGCTGCCGTACGACCCGATGACGTTCCTCGGTCGCGAGATCCCCGACGACCTGCTGCTCGTCAAGGAGCGCGACGGGCACCTGTGCTTCGACGCCGGGCTGGTGACGTTCGCGGCCGCCTGGTCGGTCTCCTTCGACGTCGGCATGACGATGACCGAGATCCACAACCCGGTGCCCCGGCTGACCCGCGAGGGCGTCACCTCCCGCGCCGAGCAGTTCCTGCGCCGGCTGCCCGCGGACCAGGTCTACCGCCGCGTGAACTGGACGCTGTCGGCGTCCGGCTCGCGCAAGCTCGACGTCAGCCTCGAGGAGCTGCCGGAGTGGGGCACCGACATCCCCGCGCTGGTGCGCGACGAGGACTGGGCCCGACTGCAGCTGCGGATCGAGGTCGAGCACTTCATCCGCCTGCCCATGACGGGTGCCGTCACCTTCAACATCCGCACCCACATGACCTCGCTCGAGGAGATCCGGCAGATCCCCGCCTGGCGCCGCCAGCTCGCGCAGGTCGTCCTGGAGCTGCCCGAGGACCTCGCCGCCTACAAGGGGTTCCTCGACTACCGGGAGCCGGCGATGGCCTGGCTCACCGCGCCCGACCGCACCGACCCGGACCGCACCGCCTCGGAGAAGGAGCTCGCGTGAGCACCCCCGCCCCACCGCACTACACCTCCGTCCCGCCGTGGACGCGCGAGCCCGTGGTCGAGTCCCCGGACGCCACCGGCACCGCCTTCACAGTGCTGGCGGTCGGCACGGGCAGCGACGCCACCGGCGCGGCCGCGATCGTCGACGCCTGGCTGCCCACCCTGCCCGTCGGCGCCCCGGTCCAGGTCCACACCAGCGAGGACGTCGCCGGCGCGATCGCCGCGATGCGGACCGACCTCGCGGGTGCCCGGGTCGGCCACCGCGTCCTCGTCGCCGGGTCCGCCACCGACTGCCTGGCCGTCCGCGCCGCCGCGCTCGGCTCGTCGCTGATGGACTCCGAGCTCACCGTCGGCGTCACCTCGGTCGCCACCCGCGCCGTGTGGTGCGTGCACTGCTCGGCCACCACGATCGCCGAGGCCGGCCTCGAGGACGTCGTCACCTGCCCGTCCTGCCGCAAGGACCTCGTCGTCTACCCGCACGTCTCGCGCCGCACCGGAGCGCACCTCGGCTTCCAGGTGGACGCGGAGACCCTGCCGGCGGGGGTGACGGCATGAGCGCCGAGCGCATCGCCCTGGTCGTCACTGGTCTCACCGCGCTGACCCCCTCGATCCGCGAGGTCGTCCTCGCGCCGATCGACGGCGGCTCCCTGCCCTCCTACGCCCCGGGCTCGCACCTGGTGCTCGACGTGCCCGTCGGCGACGGCCGCGAGCGGGCCCTGGCCAACGCCTACTCGCTGACCGGCGAGACGGTCGAGCCGACCGAGTACCGCATCTCGGTGCTGCGCTGCGACCCCGCCGACGGTGCTGCCGGTGGTTCGGCCTGGGTGCACACGCTCGCCGTCGGCGACAAGGTCGAGGCGCTGCCGCCGCGCAACCTGTTCGCCCCCGTCCGGCACGCCACCAAGCACCTGCTCGTGGGCGCGGGCATCGGGATCACGCCGCTGCTCTCCCACCTGCGCAGCCACGTGCGGTGGGACGCCGACGTCGAGCTCCTCCACGTCTGCCGCGAGGGCGAGGGCGCCCACGTGGACGAGGTCGTCGCACTGACCGGCGGCGCCGCCACCGTCGTCCACGACCGCGCGACCTTCGCCGCCCTGCTCGCCGAGCGCGTGCGGGACCAGCCGCTCGGCACCCATCTCTACACCTGCGGGCCGACCGGGTTCATGGACCTCGTCCACCTCGAGGCCGCCGCCGCGGGCTGGCCCGCCGAGCGCGTGCACGCGGAGGCGTTCGGCGCCGCCGACCTCGACCCGGGCGCGCCGTTCACCGTCGGCGTCGCGGGGGAGGAGATCGAGGTGCCCTCCGGCGTCAGCCTGCTGGAGGCGCTCGAGGAGGCCGGGCACGAGGTGCCCAACCTGTGCCGCCAGGGCGTGTGCGGCGAGTGCCGGGTGCCCGTGGCGTCCGGAAGCACCCCGGTCCTGCACCGCGACCTCTACCTCACCGACGAGGACAAGGCTGCGAACGACTGCCTGATGGCCTGCGTCTCGCGCGCCCTGCCCACCGACGACCGACCCGCCCACCTCGAGGTGACCCTGTGACCACCACCAGCCTGCCCCGCACCGGCCTGACCACCGACGGCCTCGACCTCACCACCGCCGACCCCGAGCGCCGGGCGGCGCTGGTCGCCGGCTTCCCGTTCCCCTTCCCGAACCCGACCTACCGGTACTCCACCAACGTGGAGCCTGCCGGCAGCGCCGTCGTCACGCCGGCCGGGCAGTGGGGCGACTGCGTGGTCGACGTGGACGTCGAGTACACCGCCGAGCTGGCCGAGCGGGCCGAGATCCTGGAGCGGGACCCGTCTCGCCACGCCGTCCTGCCGCACATGCGGGTCGCCTGCTGGGACGCGATGCTCTGCCTCATGCGCGAGCTGGCGGCCGCCAACCCCGCCACGATGGAGCTCACGCTGCTCGAGACCGGCAGCCGGCCCCGCTACCGGTGGCGCAACGACGTGCTCGGGATCGACACCGCGTTCACCTACGGGCTGGAGTCGACCCTCCCCGCGGAGCCGCTGGCCTGGATCGGGCAGCAGGTCCAGGAGGACGTGGTGCTGCTCGACCAGCGCGAGGGCGAGCTGTTCGGCGACGCCGGCGTCGTCACCTTCGCCGCCGACTGGTCCTTCGGGTTCGACGTCGGCATGAGCTTCCTCGAGATCCACGGACCCGTCCCGCGGCTGCACGCCGAGGGCGTCATCACCCGCGCCCAGGCGTTCCTCACCCGGCTCCAGCCGGGCGAGGTGTACCGACGCACGAACTGGACGCTCACGATCGGCCGCCGCCTGGACGTCTCCACCGAGCTCTACGACCAGTGGGGCCCCGACCGGGAGAGCATCCAGCTGCTCGACGACACCGCCTTCGGTGCCCTGGTGCACCTGCGCACCGAGGTGCAGCACCTCATCCGGCTGCCCGAGTCCGGCGCCGTCATGTTCCTGATCCGCAGCTACATGCTCCCGCTGGAGGAGGTCGCGCGCGTCGAGCACTGGCGCACCCGCGCCGCCGACGTGCTGGAGGAGCTGCCCCAGGACATGGCCGACTACAAGGGCATCGCCAAGTACCGCGACCGCGCCGTGGCGTGGTTGCGCGCCGCCGGCTGAGCCCGCCCCGCACTCCTCCGGGCGGTCGTCACGACCGTCCTGTCACCTCGACGTCACGGCAACGGCGCCGTCACGCGGGGGGTGCCACGGACACGCAGTCGTCACAGACCTGTTCGTCCGCGGCAACCCAGCCTGGGTTTCCCCCCACGAGACTACGTTCACTCTCGTACTACCCCTTTGCAGGAGGACCTGTGACCCCCGAGGACACACTCGCAAGCATGGAAGCGGTCATCACCGACCTCTTCTACTGGGTGTCGATCGCCCTGATGATCTGCATCCACGCCGGCTTCCTCGCCTACGAGGTCGGCGCCTCGCGCTCCAAGAACGTGCTCGCCGCGGCGATGAAGAACCTCCTGACCTTCTCCGTGGTCATCGCGACGTTCTTCTTCTTCGGCTGGTGGTTCTACAACGCGTTCTACGCGTTCCCCGTCGGTGCGATCGACTCCGCCACGGCTGCGCTCCCCTGGAGCGACGACATGGGCCCGAACTCCACCTCGGTCACCGGCATCTTCTGGGGCGCGTTCGCCCTCTTCGCCGCCACCACCGGCTCGATCATGTCCGGCGCGGTGCTCGAGCGCATCCGCACGAGCTCGTTCCTCATCCTGACCACGGTGCTCGGCTCCGTCGTCTGGATCATCGGCGCCGCCTGGGCCTGGCACGGCTCGGGCTGGCTGCTCACCGAGTGGGGCTGGCACGACTTCGGTGCCGCGGGCTGCGTCCACCTCATCGCGGGTGCGTTCACCCTGGGCGTGCTGATCAACCTCGGCCCCCGCGCCGGTCGCTTCATCGACGGCAAGGCGATCACCATCCCGCCGCACAACCTGCCGCTGACCATGCTCGGCCTGATGCTGATCTTCGTCGGCTTCTTCGGCTTCCTCATGGGCTGCGTCGTGTACACCAACACCGGCTACTTCTCGATCTTCGGCAACGAGACCAACCTCTCCGCCATCGCCTTCAGCACGCTGATGGGCCTGGCAGGCGGCATCCTGGGCGCCTACGTCTCCTCGAAGGGCGAGCCGTTCTGGACGATCTCCGGCGGCCTGGCCGGCGTCATCTCGGTGGCCCCGGGCATGGACCTCTACCACCCGGCCCTGGCCTTCATCATCGCCGTCGTCGGCGGCCTGATCGTCCCCTCGATCGGCAAGCTCATCGAGAAGTTCGGCATCGACGACGTGGTGGGCGCGGTCTCCGTGCACGGCGGCTGCGCGGTCTACGGCCTGGTCGTCTCCGGCTTCGTCCTCTGGGGCTACCCGAACCTCGAGGGCATGCCCGCCATCAACCCGCTGGGCCAGATCGGCGGCATGCTCGTCCTCACCGCCCTCGGCTTCATCCCCGGCTACCTGATCTCGCTCGCCCTCAAGAAGGCCAAGATGCTGCGCATCCCGGCCGAGGTCGAGCTCGCCGGCCTCGACCTCTCCGAGGTCCCGGCCACCCCCTACCCCGAGGGCATCCCGGTCACCACCCTCAAGTCCGACGCGGAGGTCTGAGAAGCATGAGCCCGATCGACTCCTGGGGCGGCACGGCTGCCGTCTTCACCGGGGCCGGCACCGCCTGGCCCGTCATCTTCACCATCGTCGCGGTCGCCCTCTTCGTGGGCTTCCTCGTCGTGATGATCAACCACGAGAAGCACGCCTACGTCTCCATGCTCAAGCACGAGCCCGTGGAGAAGGGGCCCGCCGTCGAGGGCGAGCCCCGCGCGTACTGACCCGCGGCACCACCTGCTCCACCCGCACCGCCCCCTCCCGCCCCCGGGAGGGGGCGGTGCGGCATTTCCGCTGCACCCGCTGGTCGAGGAAGGGCGAAGTCCTGTTGCGAGACCGAGGGGGCGGTGCGCCACGTCCCGCCCTCGGCGGAGCCGCAATCGGAACCGTGCTTTAACGCGGCCGACACATCCACCATGTCTACTATCCGTAGACGGTGATTCACCAAAGTAGACACACCAGGAGATCGCATGACCTCGACCGAGCTGCCCACGGCGACCACGGACCTCGCGACGCTCTGCGAGCAGACCGGCACCACGTTCGTCCTCGCGCTCTTCGTCGACCTGGACGGCAAGCCGTGCGCGAAGCTCGTCCCGGTCGAGGCCGTGGACGCGCTGGCCACCGAGGGCGTCGGCTTCGCCGGCTACGCGGTGGGCTCGATGGGCCAGGAGCCCAAGGACCCCGACCTCATGGCGATCCCGGACGTCTCCTCCTTCACCCCGATCCCCTTCGTGAAGGAGGGGCTGGCGATCGTCCACTGCGACCCGCACGTGGAGGGCAAGCCGTGGCCCTACGCCCCGCGCGTGATCCTCAAGTCGATGCTGGAGAAGCTCGGCAGCACCCAGGGCCTGGACGCCTTCGTCGGCGCCGAGGTCGAGTACTTCCTGCTCAAGCGCACCGAGGACGGCGGCCTGGTGACCGCGGACCCCGGCGACAACGCCGCCCGCCCCTGCTACGACGCCCGCGGCGTCACCCGGATGTACGACCACCTCGCGGCGGTCTCCCGGGCGATGAACACGCTGGGCTGGGAGAACTACGCCAACGACCACGAGGACGGCAACGGCCAGTTCGAGCAGAACTTCGCCTACGCCGACGCGCTGACCACCGCCGACCGCGTGGTCACGCTGCGCTACCTCATCACCATGCTGGCCGAGGAGCGCGACATGGTCGCGACCTTCATGCCCAAGCCGTTCGCCGACCGCACCGGCTCCGGGCTGCACCTGCACCTGTCGCTCTGGAAGGACGGCGAGGCGGCGTTCAGCTCCGACGACGACGCGCGCGGCCTCGGTCTCTCCGACCTGGCCTACTCCTTCACCGCCGGCATCCTCGAGCACGCCTCGGCCCTGCAGGCGGTGCTCGGCCCCAGCGTGAACTCCTACAAGCGCACCGGCGCCGTCTCCACCACCTCGGGCGCCTCCTGGGCCCCGCGGTTCCCCACCTACGGCGGCAACGACCGCACCCACTTCGTCCGCGTGCCCGAGGGCAACCGCGTCGAGCTGCGCGGCGGGGACGGCTCGGCCAACCCCTACCTCGCGATCGCCGCCGCCCTGGGCGCCGGCCTCGACGGCATCGAGAAGTCGCTCGACCCGGGCACCGTCGGCGGCGACAACGGCGCTCAGCGCGACGCGCTGCCCCGCACCCTGCTGCACGCCGTGGACGCCCTCGACGCCGACCCGGTCGTCTCCGGCGCGCTCGACTCCGCCGCCGTCACCCACGGCGAGGGCCACGCCGTCGCCGCGTACTTCG
The DNA here is from genome assembly GCF_023656415.1 of Nocardioides bruguierae. Lineage (GTDB taxonomy): Bacteria > Actinomycetota > Actinomycetes > Propionibacteriales > Nocardioidaceae > Nocardioides > Nocardioides bruguierae. The sequence goes on along the minus strand of NZ_JAMOIL010000012.1, from coordinate 7,840 downwards.
CCGAGGCCAAGCGCGAGGAGTTCTTCGCATGGCACTCCCAGGTCAGCCCCTGGGAGACGGCCCGCTACCTCACCGCCTACTGAGCGGCCCACCGACCACCCACGACCCGGACCCCCGGACGAGAGGAGCCGCGCATGTGCGGCATCGTCGGGTTGCACCTGCGCAACCCCGAGCTGCAGCCCCGCCTCGGCGAGCTGCTCACCACCATGCTGTGCGAGATGCAGGACCGGGGCGCCGACTCCGCCGGCGTCGCCGTCTACGGCGACCCGCGGATGTCGCCGCCCGGCCGCACCACCGTCTCCCTGCTGGAGACCGGCACGGACGCCGCGACCCTCGGTGACGCGGTCGCCGCCGCGCTCGGCGGCCCCGCCGACGTCCTCGCCGTCGGCGAGACGCTGCTGGTCTCCGCCGAGGCCGACGAGGACGCCCTCCTCACCGCGTGCCGCGCCGCCGCCCCCGACGCGCTGGTCGCCGGGTTCGGCGCCGACCTCGCCGTCCTCAAGGGCGTCGGTCACCCGCGCGCCCTGGCCGACGGCTGGGACCTGGCGAAGGCGCAGGGCTGGCAGGGCGTCGGCCACACGCGGATGGCCACCGAGTCGGCCGTCGACGCGTCCGGCGCGCACCCCTACGCCGTCGGGCCGGGCCAGTGCATGGTCCACAACGGCTCGTTCTCCAACCACGCCACCGTGCGCCGCGAGCTGGTGCGCAACGGCGTGAGGTTCGACAGCCAGAACGACACCGAGGTCGGCGCACGCTTCGTCGCCCACCAGCTGGCCGAGGGCCGCGACGTGGAGACCGCCCTCAAGGAGCTGTGCACCACGCTGGACGGCTTCTACACGCTGCTGGTCAGCAACCGCGACTCCTTCGCGGTGCTGCGCGACGCGATCGCCTGCAAGCCGGCCGTCATCGCCGAGACCGACGACTGGGTCGCCATGGCCAGCGAGTACCGGGCGCTCGCCGACCTGCCCGGGGTCGAGAACGCCCGCATCTGGGAGCCCGAGCCGGAGGTCGTCTACGCATGGACACGCTGACCAGCACCACCACCAGCACCACCTACGACCTGGGGGAGACCCCGCTGCGCGAGGTGAACGCCGCCCTGCACGCCCCGGGCCTGTCCGGTGACTTCGTCATCACCGGCCCCGCCGGCGCGCACAACGTCGCCTGCGGCCTGAACGCCCCGGTCAAGGTCACCGTCGCCGGCCACGTCGGCTACTACGCGGCCGGCATGAACCAGCAGGCCGAGGTCGTCATCGAGGGCAACGCCGGCACCGGCGTCGCCGAGAACATGATGAGCGGCTCGGTCGTCGTCACCGGCAACGCCTCGCAGTCGGCCGCGGCCACGGCGCACGGCGGCCTCCTCGTCGTCCACGGGGACGCCTCCGCGCGCTGCGCCATCAGCCTCAAGGGCGCGGACGTCGTCGTCGGCGGCAACGTCGGCCACAACAGCGCCTTCATGGCGCAGGCCGGTCGGCTCGTCGTGCGCGGCAACGCCGGCCACGGCCTCGGCGACTCGCTCTACGAGACCCGGATCTACGTGCGCGGCGAGGTCGCGAGCCTCGGCGCCGACTGCGTCGCCAAGGAGATGGGGCCCGAGCACCTCGAGGAGCTCACGGGCCTGCTCAAGGCCGCCGGCTACGACGACGACCCGGCCACCTACACCCGCTACGGATCGGCGCGCAGCCTCTACCACTTCCACTCCGACAACGTCTCGGCGTACTGAGCCGGGCAGGAGACACCCACCATGAGCACCCCCAGCAGCTGGGCCCTGCGCGAGTCGGCCACCTTCGACCGCGCCGCCATCGCCGCCATCGACAACGCTGCCGAGACCGGCCTCTACGACATCCGCGGGTGGGGCGCCAAGCGCGCGCTGCCGCACTTCGACGACCTGCTCTTCCTCGGCGCCTCGATGAGCCGCTACCCGCTCGAGGGCTACCGCGAGAGCTGCGGCACCGACGTCGTCCTCGGCGCCCGCAACGCCAAGTACCCGCTGCACCTCGACATCCCCGTCACCATCGCCGGCATGTCCTTCGGCGCCCTCTCGGGCCACGCCAAGGACGCCCTGGGCCGCGGCGCCTCCGAGGTCGGCACGTCCACGACGACCGGCGACGGGGGCATGACCCCCGAGGAGCGCGGCCAGTCCAAGCACCTCGTCTACCAGTACCTGCCCTCGCGCTACGGCATGAACCCCGACGACCTGCGCAAGGCCGACGCGATCGAGGTCGTGCTCGGCCAGGGCGCGAAGCCCGGTGGCGGCGGGATGCTGCTGGGCCAGAAGATCTCCGACCGCGTCGCCGGGATGCGCACCCTGCCGCCGGGCATCGACCAGCGCTCGGCGTGCCGGCACCCCGACTGGACGGGCCCCGACGACCTCGCCATCAAGATCAACGAGCTGCGTGAGATCACCGACTGGGAGAAGCCGATCTACGTCAAGGTCGGCGCCTCGCGGCCCTACTACGACGTGAAGCTCGCGGTGCACTCCGGCGCGGACGTCGTCGTCCTCGACGGCATGCAGGGCGGCACGGCCGCCACGCAGGAGGTCTTCATCGAGCACGTCGGCATCCCGACGCTGGCCGCGATCGCCCCCGCCGTCCGCGCGCTGCAGGAGCTCGGCGTGCACCGCCGCCCCGACGGCGTCCAGCTGATCGTCTCCGGCGGCATCCGCACGGGCGCCGACGTCGCCAAGGCCCTGGCCCTCGGCGCGGACGCCGTGGCGATCGGCACCGCGGCGCTGATCGCGCTCGGCGACAACTCGCCCAAGCACGAGGCCGAGTACGCCAAGATCGGCTCGGCCGCCGGCTTCTACGACGACTTCCAGGACGGCCGCGACCCGGCCGGCATCAACACCCAGGACCCCGAGCTGGAGAAGAACCTCGACCCGGTCGAGGGCGGCCGGCGCCTGGCCAACTACCTGCGCGTCCTGACGCTGGAGGCGCAGACCATCGCTCGCGCCTGCGGCAAGGCGCACGTCACCCACCTGGAGCCGGAGGACCTCGTGGCCCTCACGGTCGAGTCGGCCGCCATGGCGCGCGTGCCGCTCGCCGGCACCGAGTGGATCCCCGGCGCACCCGTGACGGGGTACTGAGGTGGCCGCGTCCCCGGAGCTCCCCGCCTCCGCCGAGGTCGTCATCGTCGGCGGTGGCCTCGAGGGCTGCTCGGCGGCCTGGCAGCTGGCGCTGCGCGGCGTCGACGTCCTGGTGCTGGAGAAGGGCACCGTCGGCTCCGGCATGACCGGCAAGTCCTCCGGCATCGTCCGGTGCCACTACGGCGTCTCCTCCCTCGCGGCGATGGCCGCCGACAGCCTCACGGTGCTCGAGCAGGCCGAGGAGGTCTTCGGCGTCGACATCGGGTTCCGCCAGACCGGCTACGTCGTGGGTGTCGGCGAGCCCAACGTCGACGCCCTGCGCGCCAGCCTCGCGGCCCAGCGGGCGGTCGGCGTCGACACCGTCGAGATCGGCGTCGGCGAGGTGGCCGCGATGTGGCCGCACGCCGACCTCGAGCCCTTCGCCGCGTTCGGCCACGAGAAGCGCGGCGGGTACGGCGACGCCTACCAGACCGCGCAGGCCTTCGCGGCCGCCGCGCGCTCGCACGGAGCCGTGGTCAAGCAGGGCGTCGAGGTGGCCGGGCTGGTCACCGACGGGGACCGGGTCACCGGCGCCGTCACGACGGACGGCACCCGGGTCGCCGGCGGCACCGTGGTGGTGGCCACCGGCGTCTGGTCCCGCCCGTTCCTCGCGCCGCTCGGCATCGACCTGCCGCTCCGCGTGCACCGCGAGGAGATCGTCATGGTCAGCCCGGGCCTCGACCTCGGGCCCGTCCCGGTCTTCTCCGACCTGGTCTCGCTCCAGTACGTCCGGCCGGAGGTCGGCGGGGACATCCTCTTCGGCAACTCCGACCTGGCCGAGCTCGCCGACGCCGATCCCGACGACTACTCCAACCGCCCGACCGAGGAGATCCTCGACGTGGCGGTGGAGAAGATCGGCACCCGGTTCCCGGGGCTGGAGGACGCCTCCATCGCCGGCGGCTACGCCGGCTGCTACGACGTCACGCCCGACTGGAACCCGGTCATCTCGCGGATGCCGCAGGACGGGCTCGTCGTCGCCGCCGGCTTCTCCGGGCACGGGTTCAAGATCTCCCCGGCCGTGGGTCGGCTGGTGGCGGACCTGGTCGTCGACGGCGTCAGCTCCGACCCGCGCATCCCCGAGACCGACTTCCGCTTCAGCCGGTTCGCCGAGGGCGACCTGCTGCGCAGCCCGTACCCGTACAAGGGTGCGGGGGAGATGCGCTGAGACGTGCGCCACGACGGACGAGGCGGCGCGCTGCGTCCGCGGGTGGGCCCCGCCCGGGCCGGCCACGACCCGGTGTCTCCTATGCTTCACCCATGGCCACCGAGGGGAAGCAGCCGGAGTCCGACCTGCTGCGGAACCGGGCCGGCACGGCTCGGGACCGTGACCCCGCCGCGCCGCTCGACGAGCTCGAGCTGGTCGAGGCCATCGCCCGCAACGTGCGCGTCCTGCGCCAGCAGACGGGCCTGTCGGTGGGGGAGACCGCCGAGCGCGTCGGCATCTCCAAGGCGATGCTGTCGAAGATCGAGAACGCCCAGACGGCCTGCAGCCTCGCGACGCTCTCCCGGCTCGCGGTGGGCCTCGACGTCCCGGTCACCTCGCTCCTGCGCGGGACCGAGTCCGAGCGCCCGGCGTCCTACGTCGCCTCCGGCACGGGGGCCAGCATCGTGCGGGCGGGCTCGAAGGAGGGCCACCTCTACGAGCTGGTCGGCTCCCTGCGTGGCGAGCACAAGCGGCTGGAGTCGCTGCTGGTCACGCTGACCGCGAGCTCGGGGACCTTCCCGATGTTCCAGCACCCCGGCACCGAGTTCCTCTACATGCTCGACGGCGTCATGGACTACGCCCACGGCCGCTCGGTCTACCGGATGAGCCCCGGCGACTCGCTCCAGCTGGACGGGGAGGGCGCCCACGGCCCGGTCGAGCTGGTGGAGCTGCCGATCCGCTTCCTGTCGGTGATCGCGTTCCCCGACAGCGCCGTCTGAGCCCCGTGCGCCTCCGCCTTCGGCCTGGAGCGGTCCGAGAAGGTCGGCGCAGTGGACGACGTCACCGCTCGTGAAACATGCCTGTGACCCCCGCGGGCTAGCCTCGACGTCGTGACCTCGTACCACGCGCTGGTGGCGGGCCGGTCCTACCGGTTCGGCCACCTCGTCGACGTCCTGGCCAAGGCCAGCCCCCGCCGCTCGGGCGACGAGCTGGCGGGCTGCGCCGCCGAGACGGACGCCGAGCGCGCGGCCGCGCAGGGGGTCCTGGCCGACATCGACCTGACGACCTTCCTCAGCACCCCGGTGGTGCCGTACGAGACGGACGAGGTCACCCGCCTCATCCTCGACACCCACGACGCGCAGGCGTTCGCGCCGGTCGCCCACCTCACCGTCGGCGGTCTGCGGGACCACCTGCTGGAGGTGGCGGCCCTGCCCGACGCCGGCCGGCGGCTCTCCGCGCTCGCCCCGGGGCTCACCCCCGAGATGGTCGCCGCGGTGAGCAAGCTGATGAGCAACGGTGACCTGGTCTCCCTCGCCCGCGCCACCGACGTGACGGCGGCGTTCCGCTCGACCGTCGGCCTGCCGGGCCGGCTGGCGACGCGACTGCAGCCGAACCACCCGACCGACGACCCCCGCGGTGTCGCCGCGGCCACGCTCGACGGCCTGCTGCTCGGTGCGGGCGACGCCGTCATCGGGATCAACCCCGCCACCGACTCCCCGCGCGCCGCCGCCGACCTGCTGCACCTGCTCGACGACGTCCGCCTGCGCTACGACATCCCGACGCAGTCCTGCGTGCTGGCCCACGTCACCACCACCATCGAGCTGATGGAGAAGGGCGCCCCCGTCGACCTGGTCTTCCAGTCGGTCGCCGGCACCGAGGCCGCGAACAAGGGCTTCGGCGTGGACCTCGCGGTGCTGGGCGAGGCGCACCAGGCGGCCCTCGCGCTCGACCGCGGCACCGTCGGCACCCAGTGCATGTACTTCGAGACCGGGCAGGGCTCGGCGCTCTCCGCGGATGCCCACCTCGGCGTGGACGGGCGCCCCGTGGACCAGCAGACGCTGGAGGTCCGCGCCTACGCGGTGGCCCGCGCGTTCGACCCGCTGCTGGTCAACACGGTCGTCGGCTTCATCGGCCCGGAGTACCTCTACGACGGCAAGCAGATCATCCGGGCCGGGCTCGAGGACAACGCCTGCGGCAGCCTGCTCGGCCTGCCCATGGGCGTCGACGTCTGCTACACCAACCACGCCGAGGCCGACGCGGACGACATGAGCACCCTGCTCACGCTCCTGGCGGCCGCAGGCGTCGGCTTCGTGATCACGGTCCCGGGCGCCGACGACCTCATGCTCGGCTACCAGAGCCTCTCCTTCCACGACGTGCTCCAGGTGCGCCAGACCCTCGGCCTGCGGCCGGCCCCGGAGTTCGAGGCCTGGCTCGAGCGCGTGGGCCTCATGGACGACGGCCGCGTGCCGCGGCTGGACGCCGGGTCGAGCCAGCTGCGTGCCCTGGTGGCCGGCCGATGAGCGGCGAGACCCCGGTGGCCGGTGACTTCTGGTCGCCGCTGCGCACCGCGACGCGGTCCCGCATCGGCCTCGGTCGGGCCGGCGACGCGCTGCCCACCAACGAGGTGCTCGCCCTGCGCGGAGCCCACGCGGTGGCGCGTGACGCGGTGCACCTGCCCTGGGACGCGGAGGCGATCGAGGCCGGTCTCGGCGCTCGCGGTCTCGAGGTTCTGCACGTCCACAGCGCGGCGGCGGACCGGGCGGAGTACCTGCGTCGTCCCGACCTGGGCCGTCGACCGGAGACGCTCGAGCACCTGCCCGCACCGGAGGCCGGCACTCACGACGTGGTGCTCGTCCTGGCGGACGGGCTGTCGGCGCGGGCCCAGGACCAGCACGGCGTGGCGCTCACCGCGGCGCTCGTCGACGCGCTGCACGGGGCCGGACTGTCGGTGGGGCCGGTGGTCCTCGCGGACCAGGCCCGAGTCGGCATCGGGGACCACGTCGGCCAGCGGCTCGGCGCCACCGCGGTGGTCGTCGTCATCGGGGAGCGCCCCGGCCTGAGCGTGGCCGACTCCCTGGGCCTGTACCTGACCCACCACCCGCGCGTGGGTCGCCGCGACTCCGAGCGCAACTGCATCTCCAACGTGCACCCGCCCGACGGACTCACCTACGAGCGGGCGGCCCAGGTGCTCACGGCCCTGGTGCTCGGTGCCCGGCAGCTGGGGGAGTCCGGCGTCCGTCTGAAGGACGTGGCCCAGGCCGTGGACTCCGGCCAGGCTGAGGCGGACGCGGCACTCCTCTGAGCCGTCGCCGACGCTCGAGCCGCTCGCAGGCCGCTGACCTGCGTCTTCCCTGACACGTGCGCGCCGATTCGTCGTCGTGCACCCTGGTCTGTAATGTTCTCTCTCGCCGCCGGACGCCCGGTGAGCCGCCTCGGAGGCCCAGCCTCGAACGAAGCGGTTCGTCATGTCCGGCAGCGGGAGCGAGCGGAAAACGCGCCGAGTTGACACTCGGAAAGCGAATCCGTAAGTTTCTGCAGGTTGCCTCGGCAGCGGAGCGGAGACGCGATGCGCCGGGTGCGTGTGATTCTTGAGAACTCAACAGTGTGTCATTGATAGTCGACGAATTAGTTTGTTTATGCCCCTCTCGTCGGCATGATCGCCGGTTGGTGGTTGTGTTGGTGGGTGGGTTTCTTTGACGATGATTCTGACAAGTTTGTCAGGTTCTTTCTGTCAGTGATTGATTTTGCATCATCTCACACTGTGTGTGGGTTTTCGATGGAGAGTTTGATCCTGG